>NZ_CP085988.1:750000-2195000 GCF_020736365.1 Clostridium sp. M62/1
CTAAGGTAGCGAAATTCCTTGTCGGGTAAGTTCCGACCCGCACGAAAGGCGTAATGATTTGAGCGCTGTCTCGACAATGCACCCGGTGAAATTGAAATACCAGTGAAGATGCTGGTTACCTGCGCCAGGACGGAAAGACCCCATGGAGCTTTACTCTAGCTTGATACTGGGATTCGGTACTGCATGTACAGGATAGGTGGGAGACGAAGAAGACGGGACGCCAGTTTCGTCGGAGTCGCTGTTGGGATACCACCCTTGTGGTACTGGGTTTCTAACCAGCTGCCGTGACCCGGCAGTGGGACAATGTCAGGTGGGGAGTTTGACTGGGGCGGTCGCCTCCGAAAGGGTATCGGAGGCGCTCAAAGGTTCCCTCAGAATGGTCGGAAACCATTCAAAGAGTGCAAAGGCAGAAGGGAGCTTGACTGCGAGACCGACGGGTCGAGCAGGTACGAAAGTAGGACTTAGTGATCCGGTGGTATGAAAGTGGGATTGCCATCGCTCAACGGATAAAAGCTACCCTGGGGATAACAGGCTTATCACTCCCAAGAGTTCACATCGACGGAGTGGTTTGGCACCTCGATGTCGGCTCATCGCATCCTGGGGCTGAAGTAGGTCCCAAGGGTTGGGCTGTTCGCCCATTAAAGCGGTACGCGAGCTGGGTTCAGAACGTCGTGAGACAGTTCGGTCCCTATCCGGCGCGGGCGTAGGATATTTGAGAGGAGCTGTCCTTAGTACGAGAGGACCGGGATGGACTGACCTCTGGTGTATCTGTTAGACTATCAAGTCTATGGCAGAGTAGCCAAGTCGGGACGGGATAAACGCTGAAGGCATCTAAGCGTGAAGCCCCCCTCAAGATGAGATATCCCATACGCAAGTAGTAAGACCCCTTGAAGACGACGAGGTAGATAGGGCAGAGGTGGAAGTGCAGTAATGCATGGAGCTGACTGTTACTAATCGGTCGAGGGCTTAACCAAGAGGTTGGGTAGGAAGGATGGAAGGTAGGAAGAAGAAGGAAGAGCGGAAGTTCAATGTGTGGTTTTGAGGGTATGTGTGAATACCTGATAACCGAATAAGCAGATATAGATGACAGAGTCCTGTCATCCTATTATCTGAAATATGCGCGAGTGGCTCAGTGGTGGAGTATCGCCTTGCCAAGGCGAGGGTCGCGGGTTCGAATCCCGTCTCGCGCTCTTTTTATTTACGGCGGAGACTGTTGAAAAATGAACTTTTGATGCATAATATTGGATGTGATTATTTAAAACAAACCATATTGTGCAGAAATTTTACATTTTGGAACGGCCTCTATTTTTTTATAATTAACTAAAACTTCCCATACCTAAAATGGGATTCGTTCCTTGAAAATTCAATATTTCAGCTAACAAAATAGCGATTTATGCCGCTGCAGCTTCCAAATGGAGTGCTTTTCTCAGATATTCCGGCAATCTTGCTTCAAAATCAGCGGTAAAAGCATTCAGTTGCTCATCGCTTAGTTTAAAGATTCCCTGAAGACTTGCCATCAAGGCTTCCATCAGGATGCAAAGTGACCTGTTGAAAGTAATGTCTGCCATTTCATCAACAAGGAAGAAGAACAGTTCACCAAGCGTTCTCTGATCTTCATTTTGGCGCTGCTCCATTGCAAGTAACATATATCGGGTAAACACGATCGCCACATGGGCTGTCAGTGCATCATAAGATAAACTGTGGCATTCTCCAACCAGATTCAGCATGGATTTGCAGGTTTTGAAAAAGACCTCGATCTGCCAGCGCTTTCCATAAATACGGATAATCTCTTCCTCGGAAAGTGTTGTAGCTGTACAGATAAAAGCAAGCCAGTCCTTGCGGTTTGCCTTGTTCCTTACGCATACGATTTTCGCCGGAATTGGATTCGCCTTTCCTACCATAACATCAACAGAAAGCAGATACTTTGATCTGCCACGGCGCTTTTTGTTCCGGGAATAGATTTCTTTGATATTCAGCTGTTCACCACCGTACGAATATTTGATCCGGCTACTTTTCTTAATCATGGCAATCACATCCATGCCTTTTGCATGGATGGCTGTGACCTGTGCTGGATTGGAAAACCAGGAATCAAACAGGACATAATCCGCTTTCAGCCCTGCACTGAGGGCTGTATTCAGTAAAGTCATCATTGCCTCTGGTGCTTTTGTTTGGGCTAGCGCACGTCTTTTTCCTGCAAGGGTTCTGTTGTCAAAGTCCTTTACCGGGCCGATGATATTTGTATTCTTTGCAGACGCTAACAGGCAGCTGTTTACAGGGATCAGTGTGTTTCCATCACTCCAGCTTAAAGTAAGCATCCTGAAGCCCTTTTTGAAATGCATATCCGTGTGGTCAAAAACTTTTGATCCCAGTTCCGTTTTCTTACAGCTGGTACGGTTGAAAAGGCTGTCATCAATGATAAAGACATTTTTTCTTTCCGGATCTGTCAGATCACGAATGTCATGATTGACAATATCAGCTGCAAGAAGAGAAGTAAAACGAAGCCAGTTTGTTTTTGAAGAATTAAGGAAACGGTAGAAAGTGTTCTTGGAAAACGCCTCCTTAAAAGAGCCAGTCCGCTGCTGCATATACATACTTCTTCCGACAAAAATGTTGCTGAGTTTATAACGAAGCAGGGAAACAGATGAAACACCTTTTTCCTTCATTCCATTACATCTGGCAAGGAGCCTGCCAACATGATGTTTGGAAAAAAATCTCTGAACACAGTCAATTAAGTCGTTCTCAACGAAATAGTTTTGTGGTATACTGGACATGGCATAAATCTCCTTTGTAAAGATGGTTTCTAGTCAATTCCATTATACCAAACGGAACAGATTTATGCTTTTTTTATTGGCTGAAATATTGAATTATCAAGGATCAACGCACCAATATGGTGTGGGAAGTTTTAGTAATTAAGAGATAGAGAACGATAAAGATTAATTCAAAAGCTTTAGCAAAGCCAGATTTGTTTGGCAAGCTGAAGCTTTTTTATTTTTAAAGCTTATTTAGGCAATTTTAATTTGAATAAATTTAAAATTAAAACAAAACAGAATAAATAATCTGATATTGACATATCAACTATTACATGATATTATCTATTATAAGAATAGAACATTATAGAAAGTTATATAGTTATATATAAAGATATGAAATATATGTGCTTAAGAAAAGAGGGGTAACGGGGAGGAGATGCCATGACAAACTATATTATCAGGAGAACTGCATTGGCGGTGATCACATTTTTTGGAATTACCATTCTGGTCTACTTTATGTCTACATTAGCGCCTGGTTCTCCTTTGGACGCGCTGTTAGCAGATCCTGGAATGACAAAAGAGGAGATTGCCAGACGCTCCGCAGAACTGGGACTGGATCAGCCCGTTTACATTCAATATTTGTCCTGGCTGAAGGAATTTCTGCATGGAAATATGGGATTTTCTTATACCTCCTACAGGCCTGTTTCAGATATGATAACAGAACGGATTGGAGCCACTCTTTCTCTTACGGTGACGGCGATTCTGCTGTCCTATCTGGTAGGAATCCCTTTAGGGCTCATCTCGGCGCTGAAGCCATATTCGCTTCGGGATTATTCCGTATCCACAGCAGCTTTTGTGATGACAGGAGTCCCCGGCTTCTTTCTGGGGATGATTTTGATTTACATCTTTGCGGTAAAATTAAAGCTCCTGCCTTTCGGCGGCATGTATGATTCCAGCGGTTCTAACTCTATCGGCGTGGTTATCAGGCACCTGATACTTCCGGCGGCTGCTATCGCTATACCGGAAATCGGAAAAGTGATGCGCCATGTGAGAAGCAATATGCTGGAGGTGATGAATGAAGATTACGTGAGGACAGCCAGGGCAAAGGGAGTCAGGGAAAGCGCGGTGGTGATTGTACATGCCTTCCGAAATACGCTGATTCCGATTGTTACGGTTCTGAGCGGATCGATTCCCTTTATGATTGGCGGCTCTGTGGTTGTGGAAAAGGTGTTCGGATGGCCTGGGCTCGGGACTCTCATGATTAATTCCATTACCTCCAGAGATTACCCTGTGATTATGGGAATTTCGGTTGTCATAGCGATTGTGGTGCTGGTTACAAACCTCCTTGTAGATATTTTGTACGCCTACCTGGATCCTAGAATTACGTATAATTGATGAGAGGTAATATATGGGGAATTTAAAGAAGCAGTCTTATTTTAATGATGTGTTAAAGCGGTTTGTAAATCACAGGCTTGCGATTACAGGAACGGTCGTGCTCTTCCTGTTAATTGTAACAGTTACGGTGCTTCCCATGATTATAGCATTGGATCCCTATACAATCGGAAGAGGGCTTCCCTATGGGACTCCTGAGAAGGGACTTCCGCTGGGGCTTGACAGTACGGGAAGGGACAACTTTGCAAGGCTGATCTATGGGGGACGGGTATCTCTTCTGGTAGGCCTCCTCTCTACGGCGATCAGTATTGGAATCGGGGTACCCTTGGGGCTGATTGCCGCCTATTACGGGAAGATTGCAGACGCGGTGATCATGAGGATAGCAGATATTTTTATCTCTTTCCCTTCTATTATCCTCATTCTGGTGCTGGTTTCCATCATTGGCCCTTCCATGTGGTCAGTGATTGTAATTATCGGGATTATGGGGTGGCCGGAATTTGCCCGGCTGATCAGGGGAAATGTACTGGCTATCCGCCAGAAGGAGTATGTAGAATCAGCGCGGGCGGTGGGAGCTAAAGACGGGAGGATTATTACGCGCTATCTGCTTCCTAACGCGGTAGCCCCTATTATTGTGGCGGCCACCTTCCGCGTGGCAGGCGCGATTCTCCAGGAATCCAGCCTGAGCTTTCTGGGAATGGGTGTTCAGCCACCGCAGGCCTCATGGGGAAACATGCTGAATGGGGCCCAGTCTCTGACGGTCCTCACCTCCCGGCCATGGGTATGGATTCCGCCGGGGCTTCTCCTGGTTATTACCATATGCTGCGTGAATTTTATCGGAGACGGGCTGAGAGACGCACTTGATCCCAGGATGAAGGTGTAGATACAGCGGGGAGGAGAAACGGGGGACGCAGGGAATCTGTCTTTTGAGATACTATTATTTTTTTTAATACAAAATAAAAAGGAGAGTGGGTTATGAAAAAATTATGGATGGCAGCACTGGGAATTTTCCTGGCAGTTGGCCTGACAGCCTGTCAGGGAGAGGGAGCGGGAGAGAGCGGGAGTACGCAGGCGGCTTCCCAGGAAGGGCAGGCTGCGCAGGAGAGCGGCACGGTGCACAAAGATGTGATTACGATTGGCATCAGCTCTGAGCCGAATACGTATCATCCCTATAACGCTACATCTACGTCAGGCGACAAGATTTATGATTTTATCTATGACAGGCTTGTGTATACAAGCTACGACGGCACGTTCTCCTCAAGGCTGGCAGATAGCTGGGAGCAGTCAGAGGACGGAAAAGTAATCACTTTCCATCTGAATCCAGACGTAAAATGGCACGATGGGGAGCCCTTCACCGCTCAGGATATGGTTTTTGCCGCGCAGGTCGGATCGGCAGAGGCTTCTACTGTGACAAGAAGAAGCTATTTTTCTTCTCTGGAAGGAACGGATGAAAATGGAGTATGTACGGATCTGTCTGCACTGGGGGTTGTGGCGGCAGACGATCACACGGTAGAGTATCATTTTAAAAACCCTGTGGCAGTTTCCACCTTTTTGAGTATTGACGCGCAGAGATATTACCCCATGCCGTATCATCTTTTGAAGGATGTGCCGATGGAGGAGATGGAAAAGAACGAGTACTGGCAGCATCCCATAGGGACAGGCCCCTTTATTTTTGACAGTATGGTTTCCGGAGAGAGCATAACAGTTCTGGCTAATAAGGATTACTTTCTGGGAGCGCCTAATGTGGATCGCATTGTCTTTAAGGTAATGGCTCCCGCGAATTTTTCGGCAGCTCTTATGAGCGGGGAACTGGATTGTGTTATCGACGATGTGCCGCTGCAGGATCTGGCGCTTTTGCAGTCAACGGAGGGGCTGGTGGCGGAATCCAGGCCGTCTATGAAATATACGTACATGTCGGTCAACTGTGAAAAGGAATATTTTCAGGATTACCGGGTAAGGCTGGCTTTCAGCAAGGCGATTGACAGAAATGCCATTATTGAGCAGGGGCTTTATGGAAACGGAGTGATTGCGGTCAGCCCCTTAAATCCAGATAACCAGTACTTTAACGACGCTATAGCAGGAGATCCCTATGATCCGGAAGGAGCCAGAGAGCTTCTTGAGGAGGCAGGATGGGATTTTGACAGGGAGCTGACATTTGTAAGCTATAATACCAGCGCTCCCAGGGAGGCGGCGACGCTGATTATCCAGCAGAATCTGGCTGATATCGGGGTGAAGGTCAATGTGCAGATGGTAGACTGGGCGACTCTGATTGTGATGGCCAGAGAGGGCGAATGCGATCTGTCTATTCTGGGAGGAGCGGGTTCTCTGGATCCGGACGATTCCAGGGTTCTGATGCAGCCGGACGGCGCGCAGAATTTCTGCAATTTTACAGATCCCAGGTATTATGAGCTGGCTCAGAAGGGACATGACGCGATGACAGTGGAGGAGAAAAAGCGTATTTATGACGAGTATCAGCAGCTTCTTCACGATGAGCCGACGTATATCTGGCTTTACCATGACAACGCTTCGCCTGTTTATAAAGACAGCATTAAAAATATTCCGGCCGACGACTTCATCCATCTGAATTTTAATGCCTACGCCTGGACGTTCGAGCAGTAACAGGAGAGGGAAGAAGGGTTGGAAATTGGTTTATGAAGAAGTCTGGCGGTAGCGGCGTGAGAGATGATTCTAGCTGCGGCCGGATGAGCAGGGACAGGAGGCAGAAATGGAGCCATTGCTTGAAGTAAAAAACCTCAGGACAAGTATTAAAACAAAACAGGGATACAGACATGCGGTGCAGGATGTCAGTTTTCAGTTAAACAGAGGAGAGATCCTGGGGATTGTGGGGGAATCCGGCTGCGGCAAGAGCATGACGGCGCTGTCCATCTTGAAGCTGGTTTCTTCTCCCCCTGTCTATATTACTGGGGGAGAGATCCTTTATGATGGCAGGGATCTTCTGAAGCTGGATAAAAAAGAGATGAGAAAAATCCGGGGAAACAGGATTTCCATGATTTTCCAGGAACCTATGACATCTCTTAACCCAGTCTATACGGTGGGAAAACAGATCATGGAGGCGATTGTCCTTCATCAGCAGGCAGATAAAAAACAGGCTTTTGAACGGGCAGTGGAAACCCTTCGCCTTGTGGGAATTCCATCTCCGGAGCAGAGAATGAGAGAGTATCCTCATCAGCTCAGCGGAGGAATGAGGCAGAGAGTGATGATAGCCATGGCGCTCTCCTGCCGGCCAGAGCTTTTAATTGCAGATGAACCGACCACTGCTCTGGACGTGACGATACAGGCGCAGATTCTTGACGAGCTGAGACGGCTTCAGAGGCAGTTTGGAACCTCGATTATGATGATTACCCATGATCTGGGAGTGGTTGCGGAGATGGCCCGCAGGGTGCTGGTCATGTATGCAGGCCAGGTAGTAGAATACGGGGCTGTGGAGGAAATCTTCAGGAATCCGCTTCATCCGTATACAAGAGGGCTGCTGGAGTCAATTCCCCGTCTGGATCAGACGGTAGAGAAGCTGCATGTGATAAAAGGTATGGTTCCGGGGCTGAATGAGATGCCCAAAGGCTGCAGATTCTGTCCCAGATGTGCGCAGGCCATGGAAATATGCAGAGAAAAGGAACCAGATCTGTTTGTATACGGCGGTCAGAAGGCACGATGCTGGCTGTACAAAGAGGGAAAGGCGGATGGGGAGTATGGGGGATAGCCCGGTTTTACTGGAGATTAGAAATTTAAAAAAATATTTTCCCATTACAAGAGGACTGTTTAAGCATACCGTGGGATATGTAAAGGCTGTCGATGGCATAAACCTCAAAATAAAAAGAGGAGAAACTCTGGGACTGGTAGGGGAATCCGGCTGCGGAAAATCTACTCTTGGAAGGAGTATATTAAGGCTGACAGAGCCCTCAGACGGTGAAATCCTCCTGGATGGAACAGATATCAGGAAGCTGAATCAGGAGGAGCTCAGACAGTACAGGAAGAAGCTTCAGATCATTTTTCAGGATCCCTTTGCCTCTCTGAATCCCAGAATGACTGTGGGAGATATTGTGGGAGAGCCTCTGAAAATTCATGGGCTTGTAAAAAAGGACGAGATGGAGGAGCGGGTGGCAGAGCTGCTGACTCTGGTGGGACTTGACAGCCGGATCATGGGAAGGTATCCGCATCAGTTTTCAGGAGGGCAGAGGCAGAGAATCGGGATAGCCAGAGCCCTCTCGCTGAACCCGGAGCTTGTGATCTGTGATGAGCCTGTCTCTGCGCTGGATGTATCAGTTCGCTCCCAGGTACTGAATCTGATGAATGAGCTGAAGGAGAAATTGAACCTGACCTTTCTGTTTATATCTCACGATTTAAGCGTGGTCAAGCATATCAGCGACAGGGTGGCGGTCATGTATCTGGGGCAGCTGGTAGAATTGGCGGACAAGGAAGAAATCTATGAAAATCCGGCTCATCCGTATACAAAGGCTTTAATGTCAGCGATCCCCATTCCGGATCCTTTTGTGGAGAGAAAACGGATAATTCTTGCGGGAGACGTACCAAGCCCTCTGAATCCGCCGTCCGGATGCCGCTTTCATCCGCGCTGTCCCCTGGCCTGTCAGGTGTGCAGGGAGCAGGAACCAAAGCTTCGGGAATATAAGAAGGGACATTATGCTGCCTGCCACAGAGCCGGCGGGAAACAGGAGGAGAGCATATGATCACAGAAAATGAGATTTTAGAGCTGATAGAAAAGAAAAGGCAGAACTATATTGACGCGAGTCTGAAGATCTGGGACTGGGCAGAGCCGATTTTTCAGGAGTACAAGTCTTCTGAATGCCTGGCTGGACTTTTGAGAGACGAGGGATTCCAGATTACATCCGGTGTAGCCGGTATGCCTACCGCCTTCGTTGCGGAGTGGGGCGAAGGGCAGCCGGTGATAGGGTTTATGGGGGAATATGACGCCCTTCCAGGCATCAGCCAGGAGGCCGATACGACAGAGAGAAAGCCCATTAAACCGGGCGGCTGCGGTCATGGCTGCGGCCATCATATCCTGGGAACGGCAGCAGCGGCAGCGGCTGTGGCCTGCAAAGATTATCTGGAATCCAACCACAGGAGGGGAACGGTCAGGTTTTACGGCTGCCCGGCGGAGGAGGGCGGAGGAGGAAAGGTTCTGATGAACAATGCGGGCCTGTTTGACGACTGCGCGGCAGCGATCAGCTGGCATCCGACCGATGACAACGGGATCTGGTCTATCAATTTCCATGCCCAGCAGAAGGTAGAGTATACCTTTGAGGGAGGAAACGGGGCCAGCGCCCTGGACGGGTTAAACCTGTTTTTGATGGGGGCCCAGAATCTCAGGCATCATCTGGAACCGTGCTTTGTCGTGCGCTCCTCTATTCTCGAAACAGGAGATGAGAGGGAAGGGGAGCTGCCCAAACGGGCAAAAATTCTGTATTCCTACCGGGCCCATACGGGGGCTCAGATCCGGGAGGCTATGAGCCTTCTCCACTGTGTCGCCAAGGGCGCCGCAGTGGCCAGCGGGTGCCGGCTGACGGCGGAGTACAAAACCGGCTACAGCGAGCTGCTGCCAAACCGCAGCCTGGAGCGCATCATGTACTCCAAGTATGAAAAGGTGGGTACAGTGCCCATGACAGAAGAGGACTGGCGGTACGCAGAAAAAATGCATCAGGCTATGCCTGATGGGTGCGAAGAGCCGACCTTCGACCTGATGCGTCTCCTCTATGAGGAGCAGGCCGAGGATATTATCGAGCGGGTAAAAGGAAAGCCGTACAATGATGTCCTTTACCCGTTCAGGGAAATAGAGATACATAAGCCGGGTTCCACAGATATCTGCGATGTAAGCTGGACAACGCCTACCGCCCAGTGTGTTGTGGCCTGCTATGCAAAGGATACACTGGGGCACAGCTGGCAGGAGGTAGCGCAGGGAAGAAGCGGCATCTGCATGAAGGGAATGCTGGTGGCGGCGAAGGTGATGGGACTGACAGGGATCGAGCTGTTTTCTAATCCAGAGGCGTTAAAGGCAGTCAGGGAGGAGTTTGAGAGAAAGCGGCCAAATTACACTTATATTCCGTTAAATGCCAGGACTGTGACAGAAAATGGGAGGGAATAGGAAATGAAGGAGAGAATCAGGGCCGTTTTTACCGGCGTAAAAGACGACGGGCTTGCAGAACGGCAGACAGGGAAAGCAAATTCCAAAATGGGGAATGCCCTGGAAGCCCTGGAGATGTTTCAGATTATTCTGGAATTTGCAAGGAAGAGACTCCCGACGGGAACCTTTTTCACGGCGAGGATTTTGGAGACAGGGGATGAAGACATGGTAAAGGTTCCGGAGCATACCGAGATTGAACTTAATCTGTATGCAGAGTACAGGGATAAGCTGGAAGCAATGGAGAAGCTTCTGGAGGATGGAGCGAGAGGGGCGGCCCTGATGGCCGGATGCAGGGCGGAATTTACATAAAACATTATGAGGTGACAGTATGAGTTTTTTGATTGGGGTAGATGTGGGCGGAACATTTACGGATTTCTCGACGTTTGATACGGAGACGGGAGTCCTGAAGCACTTTAAGCAGAGTTCGACGCCGGAAGATCCGTCGCGGGCTATTGTCAGCGGGATCCTTTATGTACTTTCAGATAATGGAATTTCCCCTTCTCAGGTTGGCTATCTGGCCCACGGGACAACGGTGGCTACCAATGCTCTGATAGAGAGGAAGGGGGCAAAGCTGGGACTTATCACAACAAAGGGATTCCGGGATCTGATGGAAATCGGCTGGCAGAAGCGTCCTTCCCTGTATGATTTGTCAAAACAGAAACCTGAAAGCCTGATTCCGGATGGAATGAACTGCGAAGCAGAGGAGAGGATTCTCTATGACGGCACGGTGAGGACGCCGCTGAATGAGGAAAGTGTCAGAAAAGCCGTGAGGTATCTGAAGGACAGGAAAGCAAAGGCCATCGCTGTGTGTACGCTGTTTTCCTTTTTGAATCCCTCCCATGAGAAACGGATTAAGGAGATCATCCGGGAGGAATATCCGGAGGTCTATGTATCAGTCTCCCACGAGCTGGTGCCGGAGTTCCGCGAGTACTCAAGAATGAGCACAACGGTTCTGAACGCCTACCTGGGCCCCGTGATGGAGACGTATGTTCACAATTTTGAGAACTCGATTAAGGAGGCCGGGATCACGGTAGCTCCCTATGTTACCCAGTCGAACGGCTCTGTGATCTCCATTGCGGAAACTATTGACTGCCCGATCAAGACGGCTGTATCCGGTCCGAGTGCGGGAGTGATTGGGGCGGCTTATATTGGAAAGCAGTGCGGCATTGACAAGATTATCACCTTCGATATGGGTGGAACGAGTATTGATGTAAGTCTGATAGAACATGGAAAGGCGTCTCTCTCGAATGAACGCCTGGTGGAGGGATACCCGGCCCGGATTCCCATGATCGATATTGTGACAGTGGGAGCGGGAGGAGGCTCTATCGCCCGTATTGACGCAGGAGGAGCCCTCAAGGTAGGGCCGGACAGCGCCGGAGCAACGCCGGGGCCTGCCTGCTACGGGAGAGGAGGAACACAGCCCTGTGTGACAGACGCCAACCTTATCCTGGGGAAGCTGAATCAGGAAAGGATTCTGGGAGGAAGGATGGAGGTATATCCGGAACTGGCCAGACAGGCTGTGGAGGAGCAGATCTGCAGGCCTTCCGATTTGACTCTCGCCCAGGCGGCTGCCGGAATTATCTCAGTCGTCAATTCCAACATGACGAGAGCGATCCGTGTGGTTTCTGTAGAGCGGGGCTATGACGCCAGGGAATTTACGCTGATGGCATTTGGAGGCGCCGGCCCGCTGCACGCCTGCGAGGTTGCACAGGACATGGGAATTACCTCTGTGCTGATTCCGCCCTCACCGGGAACCCTGTGCTCCCTGGGGCTTCTGATGGCAGACACAAAGTTCGATATCAGCCGCTCCCGTGTGATGATAGCGGACAGAGAGAATCTTTGCAGGGTACAGGAGATATTTGATTCTCTCACAAGGGAAGGCAGCGAGCTTTTAGATCGAGAGGGAATAGACAGGAAGGACAGAAGCTTTACGTACTTCATTGAGTGCAGATATGAGCGGCAGAATTATGAGATCGGGATAGAGGTAGAGGGAAGCTTCACAGAAAAAGCCATGGAAGAGATGATAGAAAAATTCCATCAGGAGCACAACCGCTCTTACGGATATTTCAACCGGGCGATGCGGATTCAGATGGTCAATTACCGGGTAAGCGCAGTAGGAGACATTGTGAAGCCGGATCTGAAAGCGGAGCCGGTTGCAAAGGATGCCGCCGCGCCCCTGCCGGTATCTGTAAGGCAGGTGCTGTTTGACAGAGAAAGCAGATATATTCCCACGAACATTTACCGAAGAGAGGATTTTGTGCCGGGAAGCCAGATCGAAGGGCCGGCGATTATTGAGCAGATGGATTCTACCTCTGTGATTCCGCCGGGATGGACGGCATATACAGACTGTTACAGGAATCTTCGCGTGACTTATGAGGGAGGGAAGAGGTAATGGGAAAGAGAGTGGACGCGGTGACAGTGGAGATTGTGGGAAATCTCCTGCTCTCAATCGCCGAGGAGATGGGAGTGGCTCTGATAAAAAGCGCCTATTCCACGAACATAAAAGAGAGAAGAGATATTTCGACTGCTGTGTTTGATCCGGAGGGGAACATGGTAGCGCAGGCGGAGCATGTGGCCATGCACCTGGGTTCCCTTCTAGGGATTATCAAGGAGGTTTACAGAAAGCATCCCATATCTGAAATACATCCCGGAGATATGTTTATGGGAAATGATCCCTACAATGGAGGCGGAACACATCTGCCGGACATTACAGTGGCTCAGCCTGTCTTTGCAGGGGAAACACTGATCGGGTGGGTGGCAAATCTGGCCCACCACAGCGATGTAGGGGGAAAGGTGGCTGGCTCTACCTCAGGAGACGCAGTAAGCATTTTTCAGGAAGGGTTAAAAATTCCTCTGGTGAGGGTATGCGAAAAAGGAAAGGTTAAGGAGGATATTGTGAGCTTTCTGCTGGCCAACAGCCGGATACCCGGAGAGAGGCAGGGGGATTTGCAGGCTCAGATCGCTTCCAACCGGGTAGGGGCAAGACGGCTTTTGGAGGCCTTTGACCGGTATCATACGCTTCTGATTGACAGCATGCATGAGCTTCAGGACTATGCGGAGCGGAGACTGCGGGCGGGAATCAAAGCTCTTCCGGATGGAGAGTATGAGTTTACGGACTATATGGACGACGCCGGCATTAATCATCCAAGTCCTATTAAAATCCACGTGAAAATCAGTATTAAAGACGACTTTATGTATCTGGATTTTACCGGAACTGATCCCCAGGTGAACGGCCCCAATAATGTGACAAAAAACGGTCTTTTGGCGACGGTGTTCTACTGCCTGAAGGCGCTGATTGATCCGGAGATTCCGTCAAACGCGGGGATCTACCGGGCATTCCAGGTGGAAGCCGAGGAGGGGAGCATTGTGAACGCGGTGAATCCGGCTCCGGTGGGAGCGAGAATAGACACCTGTATGAGGGTGGCGGATGTGATTTTCGGCGCCCTTGGGCCTGCAGTGCCAGAGAGGGCTATGGCAGGCTGCAATTCCTCCTGCACCTCAGCCATTTTCAGCGGCGCTGACCCGCAGGATTCCTCTCATTTTTATGTATATCTGGAAACAATTGCCGGAGGTTCCGGAGCGCAGAAAGGCCGGGATGGCCTGAGCGGGGTTCAGGTACATATGACGAACACCTCCAATCTGCCGGTGGAGGCTCTTGAAATGGAATTTCCTCTGCTGACAGTACACAAGTATGGCCTGATTGAAAACAGCGGAGGTGCGGGACAGTACAGGGGAGGCCTGGGAATTGAGAGGATTTTTGAGGCTATGTATGACAATATCAGCTTTACAGGGCTGGGAGACAGGCAGCTTTACAGGCCGTGGGGACTGTACGGAGGACTGCCGGGAGCCGGAGGCGAGTATTTTATCACAAGGGCAGACGGAACCGTGGAAAAGCTGATGTCAAAATGTACGGATATTCCCCTCCATAAGGGAGATACTGTGACGGTACATACGCCGGGAGCCGGAGGATACGGGGATCCCAAAAAGAGAGATCCAAAGGCAGTGCTTCGGGACTGTATTGAACAC
This sequence comes from Clostridium sp. M62/1, assembly GCF_020736365.1. NCBI lineage: Bacteria > Bacillati > Bacillota > Clostridia > Eubacteriales > Clostridiaceae > Clostridium > Clostridium sp. M62/1. The sequence continues at coordinate 764,320 of NZ_CP085988.1, forward strand.
AAGGTATCTGTGGATCAGGCAGAAAGCAAGTACGGAGTCAGAGTAATCCGAGAGGGAAATCAGTACAGGCTGGCATAGAGAGACAGAAAAAGGACTGGGACTAAGAAACGGATTTTGTGTATCCCAGAGGCCAGGATCCGGATCGTTTAGTGGATAAGAGGAGGTATATGTGGAAGGCGGCGTATTAAACGAGCAGTAAAGCAAAGAAAGAGCGAGGAGAGAAACAAATGTCTGGTTATGTTAGACAGGGGAAATGTGAGGAATTATGCTGGATGGAAAAGCGGCTACACCATTATATGTTCAGCTGATACAGGAGCTGGAAGCTAAAATTTCAGAAGGAATTTTAACACCGGAGGCCCGCCTGCCCTCTGAAAGCGAGCTTTCGAAGCAATATGGGGTAAGTATTATAACGGTCAGAAAGGCCGTCGGCAGCCTGGCAGAAAAGGGGCTGGTTGAAAAAAAGCAGGGGAAGGGAACCTATGTCACCAAAAAGAAATATACACGGGATATGAAAAACCTTCAGAGCTTTACAGAGCTGTGCGGCAGATATGGGGTAAGGGCTGGAGGAAGAATGCTGGAAAACAGGATTGTTGTGCCGGATGAAAGGATAGCCAGGCTCTTAGGGCTTGAGCCGGGAAGCCAAACGGTATTTATCTCTAGGGTACGGTGCGCAGACGGGGAGCCTGTGGTGATTGAACATAATTATTTTCCATTGAGCTATTCATTTCTTCTGGGAGAGACCTTTCATGATAATTCGCTGTTTCAGTATTTAAGGGACAAAAGAGAGGTGACGGTGGATGGATCAGAAAAATGGTTTGAGCTGTGCAGAGCGGGAGTAAAGGAGGCCAGGCTTTTAAAAGTTAAAAAAGGAGGGGCGCTGCTTCGAATCAGGAGCGTGGCGTATAACATTCAGGGAAAGCCGATCTATGCCGGCGTTCAGCTTGTAAAGGGAGAATGTTTTTCCTTCTATGTCTATGAGAGAGGAAAGAAGTAGCAAAAGAGGAATCATAAGCGCTTTGCCTGTCTGTCAGAGTCTGGGATAGAATTTTATTTGGCTCTGTCGGGCAGGTATTTTTTATTAGGGGCGTAAATCAGAGGGAGGAGGCTATTGGAAAAAGCTTTACAGGGGAGTGGAGATTTCCGCTCCGTGGCATACAAAAGGTGTTGACAAAATGGGGGACACTATTATAATATAATATAACATTATATAATATTATATTTGCTGGGAGGGCAAAGGCATGAGGGTGATCGGTATTGGAGACAATGTGTGCGACAAGTACATTTATTTGAATACCATGTTTCCTGGAGGACAGGCTTTAAATTTTGCTGTCTATACAAAAATGCTGGGAGCGGATTCTTCATATATGGGAACCTTTGGCCGTGATGAAGTGGCGGAGCACATACTGGCCACTCTGGATGAGCTGGGAGTGAAGCATGAGCGCTGCAGACAGTACGATGGTGAAAATGGATATGCCAGAGTAACTCTGGTAGATGGAGACAGGGTATTTTTAGGAAGCAACAAAGGCGGAATTGCAAAAGAGCACCCGGTAGTGCTGGATTCTGACGATATGGAATATGTAAAGCAGTTTTCCCATATTCATACAAGCAATAACAGCTATTTCGACAGTCAGCTGCCTAAGCTAGCAGAAGCAGGCTTATCGGTTTCCTATGATTTTTCCGGACAGTGGACAGATCCGGAAAAAGTGGCTCGGGTGGCTCCGTATATCAGATATGCTTTTTTATCCTGCGGTTCGATACCAGTGGAGGAGGCAGAAAAAATCTGCCGCGCTATTCATGAGGCAGGATGCCCGATGGTAATTACTACAAGAGGAAGCTATGGTTCGATGTTATATGACGGAAACAGGTTTTATGAACAGAAACCGCAGCTGGTAGAAGCGGTAGATACACTAGGAGCCGGGGATTCCTTTGCCGCAGCGTTTTTGCTTTCCTATATTGGAAGCCTGGAGGATAAAAAGGCGCAGGGCAGGGCAGACCAGGGAGCCTTTATCAAAAAGGCGATGGCGGCAGGCGCCGAATTCGCGGCAAAAACCTGTATGGTGCAGGGAGCCTTTGGATACGGAAGGGCATTGGTATAGCGCTGTAAGAACAGAAAAACAGGAGGGAAGAATCATGACGAAAACGGTAAAGGAAATTGTTAAAGAGATTAAGGAGAAAATGGATCGGGCGGGTGGATTAAAGCATGTGTATTTTGTTGCCTGCGGAGGCTCTAAGGCTGCGATTTTCCCAGGTCTTTACCTGCTTCAGAGCGAGGCGAAGACCTTTGGCGCTACTACCTATACAAGCAATGAGTTTGTACACGCTGTACCGAAGGGGTTGGATAACAGATGCGTGGCTGTGATCTGCTCTTTAAAGGCAACACCTGAGACCGTGGAGGCAGTGAAGACAGCCAATGCCGCAGGCGCAGTGACGGTTGCCATGACAGGTTCTATGGAGACGGGCATGGCAAAGGTAGGCCAGTATGTTGTAACCTACTCCAATGGAGACGACCAGGTATACAGCGATTCCAACCAGGCGAATGCTCTCCGCATTGGATTTGAGTTATTAAAGCAGTTTGAGAACTACGAAAACTATGACAAGGCCATGGCAGCCTATACAGAGATTGACCAGATCGTTGCAGAGGGAAAAGAGAAGGCCCTTCCAATCGCCCAGAAGTGGGCAGACACTTACAAGGATGAGCCGATCTTCTACGTACTGGCATCCGGCCCTAACTATGGTGTGGCTTACTCCATGTGCTGCTGCCATTTCATGGAAATGCAGTGGAAACATGCCGTCTGCCTTCATACGGGAGAGTATTTCCACGGGCCGTTCGAGACTACAGATAAACAGCTTCCGATAGTACTCTTAATGAGCGAGGGGAGAACAAGGGCCTTAGATGAGAGATGCCTGAAGTTCCTCAGGCAGTATGCAGAAAATTACATTACCATTGACTTTAAGGAGTTAAACCAGGGCAGAATTGCGCCGGAAGTAGCAGAATTCTTTAACCCGGTTGTCATGATCCCGATTGAGAGATTCTACGTGGCTCAGATGGCAGAGGTGAGAGGCCATTCTATGGATGAGAGACGTTATATGTGGAAAGTAGAGTACTAAGCAAAATACTGCTTAAACCATGGAAGAATAAGGAAAATTCTTTGCCTTTTATAAAAGATTGAGATATAATGTTATTGACGAGACATATTAATATGTTTTGCCAGTAACATTACTTGAAAAAGAGATAGAGGAACGATAGCTATGCTGAATGGAAAGACAGTGACCCCATTATACGTGCAGTTAATGAAGCAGATAGAAGAAAAAATACGGTGCGGCGTTTATCAGCCAGGTGAAAGACTCCAGTCTGAAAGCGAGATGGCAAAATCCTTTGGAGTCAGCATTATCACAGTAAGAAGCGCTGTCAGCGGCTTAGTAGAAAAGGGGCTGGTAGAGAAGAAACAGGGAAAGGGAACCTTTGTTTCCAGGCCTAAATTCACCAAGGATATGAAAAATCTTCAGAGCTTTACGGAGATGTGCCGCTATATGGGCATGGAGCCGGGGGGAAAGATGCTGGAAAACTGTCTTGTATCCCCAGATGAGAAAACCAGGAAACTGTTAGGACTGGAGAAAGGCAGCCAGGTTATTTCCATTTCACGTTTAAGATATGCAGACGGACAGCCTGTGGCAATCGAAAAAAATTATTTTCCAATAAAATATGCGTTTTTATTAGATGAAACATTTGATAATAATTCATTATTTTCATTTCTTCATGAAAAGGCAAAAGTAACCGTTTCAGCGTCAGAAAAATGGATTGGAATTTGCAGGACTACTGCCTCGGAAGCAAAGCTGTTAGGAGTAAGCAAGGGATCTCCTCTGCTTTTTATTAAGAGCGTCACATATACCCAGGATAATGAGCCTCTGTATGTGGGAGTCCAGATATTTAACGGTGAAAACTGTTCCTTCTACATTTACCAGTCAAACGGAATGTGAGAGGGAGTGGGGGAGAGAAAACGGCTGCTATATACGGCCGGATAGCAGAAAACAGGACAGGAAGGGTAATTAAGCCTGGAATGAGCTCAAGCGTTTCATTCCAGGCTTTTGCCATGCTGGGGACGTATCCGGCTTAATCCGGCCCGGGGGAGGCAGCGCTGTGAAACCTATCAGGCTTTATCCAACCTCTCCTCCAGCATCTGGCACAGCTTCGGAATCTGTGATTCAAACTCCACTCCATACCATCTTGCAGACTCGGAGGCAGCGGTTGCCTCAATGCAGATTACCACAAAATCTGCTGCCAGGGCCAGAGCGTCGCCTAGATCTAATCCCCGCATCAGTCCGCCCAGTACGGTGGAAGAGTAGAGATCCCCAGTTCCATGGAAGCTCTGGGGACAGCGGCGGGTAAAATAGGAAAATTCCTTTCCGCTGCGGTCCAGATAGGCCACCCCCAGCTGATCCGGCTGGTAGCTGACACCGGTGAGGACGGCAGTTTTGCAGCCCAGCTCCAAAAGCTTTTCCATCAGGGAGCGGATATAGTCAGGCCCATACTCTGTACGGTAGGGCGTTCCGGTGAGCAGACAGGCCTCTGTGATATTGGGAAGAATAATATCCGCCTTGGCGCAGACCTTGGCCATCTCTGCCGGGAAGCTAGCGTCAAAGGCGGCATACAGCTTTCCATTGTCCGCCATGGCCGGATCGACCAGAATCAGATTATCTTTCGTGCCGAAGCGGTCAAAGAACTGACAGATCTGATGGCACTGCTCACCGGAGGCCAGATAGCCGGTGTAGATGCTGTCAAAGGTGATCTGTTCTCTCTCCCAGGCCTCGGAAATCGGCTCAATCTGATCCGAGAGATCCTTGCAGGTAAAGGTTTTAAACATGGTGTGGGTGGATAACACCGCTGTGGGCAGAATACCGCACTCCACACCCATTGCAGAGAGAATGGGCAGGGCTACGGTGATGGAACAGCGTCCTACGCAGGAAATATCCTGTAATGTGATAATTCGTTTCATTGGTCTTGTCCTCCTGAATTTTCCTGCCATGGGAATCCGCCGAAGGAAGGCCTGCCGGGGGGATTCGCTTGCAGAACGATTATTATGATGACAAAAGTATAGCAGGATGCAGACAGATTAAAAATAGCCAAAAAAGTAAAAAATAATCAGTCCAGTTAAGGGACTGGAACAGGAACGCCGGTTAAAAGAAAAGAATATAAAGAAATATGTAAGAAAGAAGGCGATTGCGGATAGGATTTTCTGCCGTTATAATAATCTATATATCTGCAGACGCAGAAGGTATTCCGGCAGGACAGGAAAATACAGAGGAAAATGCAGAAGAAAACAGCTTAAAAGCAAGGCGGTGCCTGCGGCCGTTGCACGCAGGCAAAACAGGCTTGGAGGGCGGGAGGTTCAGATGAAACATAAGGCGGCGGTGATTTTACTGACTGCGGTATTCAGCGCAGGGACAATTTTTCCGGCTATGGCGGGAAGCTGGCAGAAAAATGAAGCCGGCTGGTGGTATCGAAATGATGACGGCTCATGGCCGGCCGGGATTTGGCAGTGGGTGGACGGAAATTCTGACGGGGCGGCAGAGTGTTACCATTTTGACTCAAATGGCTATATGCTGGAATCCACGGTCACACCGGACGGATATATGGTAAATGAGAATGGAGCATGGACTGTGGATGGCACTGTCCAGACAAAGCAGGTTCAGTCAGGGAAAACGAGCGGTTCAGACGGCTGGCATTATGAAAACGGCGGCTGGAAATATTATGAAAACGGCAGCTTCCTCAGGAATGCATGGAAGTACACCCGCGGAAACTGGTATTATTTTTCCGGGAACGGAAACATGGCTACAGGGCTGATTTATGTGTCAGGCGACCGGTACTATCTCAATTCAGACGGGAGCCTGAGGATGGATTCCTTTGAGGAGAATGGAATCTATTACCAGACAGACAGCAACGGAAAAATTGTCAGTGAGACAGACAGAAGAAAAGAGGCGCAGCTATCAGGGCGTTTTGATGAGGAGAGCGGGCAGGAGGTGCTGAAGCTCACAAATGAGGCCAGAACAGAGGCAGGAGTGGGAACACTGGAATGGGACGAGGGTCTGGCAGGATGCGCCCGCACGCGCGCAGTGGAAATCGGGAAAAATTTCGCACATTCAAGGCCGGACGGGAGAAGCTGGAAAACGGTTATCGATGAAGCAGGTATTGTCACAATGGCATGGGGAGAAAATATTGCCCAAGGACAGTTCACTTCCGAGGAGGCGATGGAGGACTGGCTAAGCTCAGAAGGGCACCGGGCGAATCTCCTGAAGGAAAGGTATACAAAGACAGGAGCGGCCTGCTATGTGGAAAATGGTGTACATTACTGGGTTCAGCTGTTTATCCAGTAGATGAAGAGACGGGAACAGGACGGACAGCGTCCTGTGGTCCTGGAAGCTGCGCGGAAAAAAAGGAGTAAAATATGGATGTTTTATTGGGCTTGATGATCCCGTTTATCGGGACAACGCTGGGAGCAGCGGGAGTATTTTTCCTGAAAAAGGAAATAGGACCCTTTGTACAGAAGGCACTTCTGGGGTTTGCGTCGGGGGTGATGGTGGCGGCATCTGTGTGGTCCCTTCTGATCCCGGCGATGGATATGTCTTCGCATCTGGGAAAATTTGCCTTCGCTCCGGCGGCCGTAGGATTTTTAACAGGAGTTGCCTTTCTGCTGGCAATGGATAAGGTGATCCCCCATCTGCATCTGGGAAATGCCCAGCCGGAGGGCCCCAAGAGCCGGCTTCAGAGGACAACGCTCCTCATGCTGGCAGTGACGCTCCACAATTTTCCTGAGGGAGCTGCAGCCGGAGCGGCCTATGCGGGAGTCCTTTCCGGAAGCGGGCAGATCAGTATGGCGGGAGCGCTTGCCCTGTCCATAGGAATAGCAATCCAGAATTTCCCCGAGGGGATTATCATTTCCTTCCCTTTAAGAAGCGCGGGGGCCGGCAGGCTTAAGGCCTTTACGGCAGGAATGCTCTCCGGCATCGTGGAGCCGGCAGGAGCGGCTCTGGCTATTCTCCTGGCATCTCAGATAGCAGGGGTGCTGCCGTATCTTCTTGCCTTTGCAGCGGGCGCCATGATCTATGTGGTGGTGGAGGAGCTGATTCCGGAGGCCAGTGAGGGAGAGCACAGCAATACGGCGACTATTGGATTTGCCGTCGGATTTGCGGTGATGATGGCGCTGGATGTGGCGCTTGGATAGAGATAGAAACAGAAGAGCCTTGGAAGTCAGGCGGGTAAGCCGCCTGATTTCCAAGGCTCTTTTTCTGCCGGAAAACCTATCGTCATCTTCCGGCCTGCAGCTGTGGTATTCTCCGGATTAATTCATCTCATCTTCAATCATCCGATACCCGATCCCTATCTCCGTAAAGATATACTCCGGTTCTGCCGGATTCTTTTCCAGCTTTCTTCTGATATGCGCCATATTTACCCTCAGGATGCTGTTGTCCCCGTCTGCGTAGGGGCCCCAGATATTCTCGATAATCGAGTCATAGGTCATGACGCGGCCGGAATTTTTGGCCAGGAGGGAGATAATTTTAAACTCATTCTGTGTCAGATGGATCTCGTTCCCATTCAGGGTCACCAGGTGCTTCTCAAAGTCGATGATCAGATCCTTTGCCTGGAAAGGCCGTTTGTACAGCAGAGAGTCTGTGTTCAGCTTGTTGCTGTGGCGCATGGCTGTACGGATGCGGGCGAGAAGCTCAGAGGTTCCGATGGGTTTGGTCAGATAATCGTCAGCCCCCAGATCCAGAGCAGTCACCTTTTCCTGTTCCTGTGTGCGCGCGGAGATAACAATGATCGGGATACTTGCCCATGTCCTCACCTGGCGGATAATCTCCATGCCGTCTATGTCCGGCAGTCCCAGATCGAGAAGAATCAGATCCGGGCAGAGGGAAGTGATGATGGAGAGAGCATCCTTTCCTGTATGGGCCAGAGTGATTTTGTAGTCATGGGAAGCCAGGGCGGCGGTGATAAATCCGCAGATGTTTGGCTCGTCCTCCACTAATAAAATAGAAATTTTATGTGCCAATGTTTTGTTCCCCCTTTGGAAGTGTAAAATAAAATTCCGCCCCGTCAGCGTGGTTGACAGCGGCCAGCGTGCCGCCGTGGGCGGTGATAATGGTCTTGCAGATGGAAAGCCCGATTCCCATTCCTTTTCGTCCGTCTGTGGACGTGCTGGTAGTAGAGGAGGAGCCGTCAAAAATGGTTTCCAGCTTCTCCGGAGGGATTCCGATTCCGTAGTCCCGCACATGGAAGGTGACGCAAGAGACGCCTGCCTCTACAAAGCATTCAATGGGCTTTGTGCTTTTGGAGTGCACGATTGCGTTTTCCATCAGATTGATTAATACCTGTTCAATGAGAATCGCATCCATGGGTATCATCAGGAACTCGTCCGGGACGCTCACCTTCACCTGCGCGTCCGGAAGGCGCTTTTTAAGGCGGCTGATGGATTCGCCGAGCACCTCCTCCACTGGTTCCAGAGAGGTGCTTACCTTTGCCGTTTCATTGTTGATTCGGGTGACGGAAAGAAGGTTTTCCACCATATTCAAAAGCCAGTTGGAATCTTCTAAAATATGGCTCACAAGCGCTCTTTTGTCGGAATCACTGAGGGATGTCTCGTTTTCCAGATAAACGGTACTGGAACCGATGATGCTCGTAAGCGGCGTCCGGATATCGTGGGAGATCGCCCGCAGAAGGTTTGCCCTCATCTTTTCCTTTTCCGCCTCTATGAGCATCTTTTCTCTTTCAGAGATAATCCTTGACTGCTCCTTGATGTTGGTTGTCAGGGCGCTTGTGATAATGGAGATGGTGAACATGGCGATAAAGGTAATGGGGTATCCGCTCAGCGTAAAGTTCAGCTCGAAGTACGGGTAGGTAAACAGGAAGTTCACACATACGACTCCCACCAGGGCTGAGAGGATTCCATAGAAATATCCGGACGTATACCTGGCAGTCAGGAACAGAGCCAGAATATAGCACAGACTGATGCTGGATGACGGAGCTTCCATTTTCGCAAAAAAGAAAAAGGAAACTGCCGTGGCCGTAAACAGCAGAACCAGCATGATGACGGTATTGGAAACCCTGGTCTGCGACTCCAGAAAACGAAGCAGTTTATTCTTGCATTTTTTCATTGATGATTTCTCCTGTTGCGCGGTTTGGGCAGCAGTAAGGCTTTCCGGCCAGCTGAGCCTAGAGTTCATTATACCTGTTTCCTGTAAAAAATAAAGTAAAAAATATGATAAGATCCGGGAAAAATTGATTTTTCCAGGCCTATGTGATAGACTTCTGGTGTTGGGATGGATATAGGGGCAAAAATCGATGAAAACGGAAGCTGCCCTGCCTATCCATCGGAATTAGGAAAATGGATTGAGCATGAAGAACATGAATAAAATGATGAATAAAGAAGGGAAGAGCAGAAAATGAAAAAACTGGGAAGAAATGACGCCTGCTGGTGCGGCAGCGGGAAAAAGTATAAGCACTGCCATGAGGCATTTGATGAAAAGCTGGAGGCGGCAGCCAGGGAGGGACATTTCATTCCGTCCCACGATATGATTAAGACGCCGGAGCAGATTGAGAAGATAAGAGAGAGCTGTAAAATCAATATTGCGGTGCTGGACTATGTGGCCGAGCATATCAGGGCGGGCGTAACGACAGCTGAGATTGATCAGTGGGTGTATGATGAAACCACGCGGATGGGAGGGATTCCTGCCCCCCTTGGATATGAGGGATTTCCGAAAAGCGTGTGCACTTCTATCGACGACCAGGTATGCCACGGGATCCCTTCTGAGGAGGTAGTCTTGAAGGACGGAGATATCATCAATGTGGACGTTTCTACTATATATAATGGATATTATTCCGACTCCTCCCGCATGTTCTGCATCGGTGAAGTCAGCCCTGAGAAGAAACGGCTGGTGGAAGTCGTGAAAGAGTGTGTGGAGCTTGGCCTTAAGGAGGTGAAGCCCTGGGGATTTTTAGGAGATATGGCACATGCGGTCAATGAGCATGCGGTAAAGAACGGCTACAGCGTTGTCCGTGAGATCGGAGGACATGGAGTGGGCCTGGAATTCCATGAGGAGCCGTGGGTGGGCTATATCGGGGACAGGGGAACCGGAATGATGATGGCCCCGGGAATGGTTTTTACCATTGAACCGATGGTGAATATGGGCGGCAGCGAGGTCTATGTAGATGACAATGACGGCTGGGGCGTCTATACGGAGGACGGGAAACCGTCTGCCCAGTGGGAGATCATGGTACTTGTGACAGAAAATGGCCATGAGGTTCTGTGCTGGTAGGGAAACTGCCGGCAGCAGGATGGAAAGGGCTCATCTGGAATAAATTGCTGAAATAAACGGACGGTATAAACTGCCGGAAGAATGCAGACAACAGGAAAAAAGAGGACAAAAAAGAGGAACACTCAAAAAAGAGGAGCACTGCCAGGCGATTGCGCCGTATCATGCAGTGCTCCCGTTTTTTCTGAAACGTAAAAGGGGGGAAAGGAAAAGGGTTCCAGAAAATCTATATAAAGGAAATTGTTGTTAGGCGAGCCCAATGAAACAATGCGCGCATGTTCCGGATTCATTGGCCTCTTGTTGTTTACAGGAATTATAATAAAGGATAAATGTGTCCAATTTTTGTCTATTCTCTAAAAAACTTCTAAATCAATCTTACGGAAAACTAAAGAAATCATAACCAATTTTGAAACGGTTAGTCTTTCTGCTTTACAGCTTCCCTGACAGCGGACAGCAGCTCGTCGAAGGTCTCGTAAGCCGGAATCTCCGGGACGGAGGAGCGGATGCTTTCCGGGCTTCTGAAGAGGAAGCCGGCATGGCTTGCGCGTATCATATCCAGATCATTGTAGCTGTCACCGCTGGCAATGGTTTTATAGCCGATGGACTGAAGTGCGCGCACAGTTGTGAGTTTGGAATGCTCCACTCTCATCTTAAAATCCGTGATCGTGCCGTCCGGTGCCACTTCCAGGCTGTTGCACAGAAGGGTGGGGTAGCCCAGCTTCTTCATCAAAGGCATGGCAAATTCCTCAAAGGTATCGCTTAGGACGACTACCTGGGTAAAGGAGCGGAGCTCATCAAGAAATTCCTTTGCGCCCGGCAGCGGATCAATGGTTGAGATGGTCTCCTGTATCTGCCCAAGGCCCAGCCCGTGCTGCTTCAAAATGTCAAGTCTCCACCGCATCAGACGGTTATAGTCCGGTTCATCCCGTGTAGTGCGCGTAAGTTCCGGGATATTGCTGGCCTTTGCAAATTCAATCCAGATTTCAGGAACCAGAACTCCCTCCATATCCAAACATACAATATACATACCCAAGTCCTCCTCTTTCTTTTTATGCTGCAGACGCCTGATGGCAGGCTGTTACAAAAAATACTATCATCGGCAATCCGGGGTGTCAAGAGCAGAAAAACCGGTTCCGGTAAAATGGGGTTGGAGAAGGCCCTGTCCTTTGATGGAGGCGGTTCATTCAAGAGTGCAGCGCCCTCAATGATTTCAATATGAAACGCTTTTTCATAAATATGAAGGTTTCTGAAATTATAACGAATTATCGTTTCAAAATTAAACAAAAAGGCAGAGGCAAAAGGTTGTGTGAGCAGGACATCTCAGGTAGAATAAATAAAAAAGCGACTGATGCTCGAGGGGAGCACAGAAAGGAATATTGACTATGGTGAAATTATTGGTTATTGCAGATGATTTCACTGGCGCACTTGATACAGGAGTACAGTTTGCGGCGAGTGGAGCAGAGACGAGAGTAGTTACAAATATTGAGTATGATTTCAGCCGGACTGGAAGAGAGGTTCAGGTTCTGGTGCTGGTAGCAGAGACAAGGCATGTGAAGTGGGAGGAGGCCTACCGCATGGTCTACGGTATCGCCAAAAGAGCCTGTGAGAGCGGGATCCCGTATCTATATAAAAAGACAGACTCAGCGCTCAGGGGAAATATCGGAAGTGAATTAAAAGCAGTTCTCGATGCTGCGGGGAAGCACACTCTCCACTTTCTGCCGGCATTTCCCAGAATGAACCGGGTGACCAGAAACGGTATCCACTATATTGACGGAAGTCCGGTCCATGAGAGTGTGTTTGGAAAGGATCCGTTTGAGCCTGTGACCTGCTCCTACATACCGGATATAATGAGGGGAGAGGTTTCCGTAACGGTTGTGGAGAGTATGGACGGCTGGGAGAGGCAGAACGGCGTTATGGTTTACGATGCATCCACAGATGAGGAGCTGATGAGTATAGGCTCCTTTTTGAAGGAAAAGGGAGAGCTTGGGCTGATTGCCGGCTGCGCCGGCTTTGCAGCAGTTCTTCCGCAGCTTCTTGGACTCTCTGGAAAGAGGCGTGAGAGGATTTCCCTGGATAAAAAGTTTCTGGTAGCCTGCGGAAGCGTCAATCCAATCACAGTCAGACAGCTGGATTATGCAGAGAGGGCCGGAATGAAGAGGATCCGTCTGACGCCAGAGCAGAAACTGGAAAAGGACTATCTGGAATCGGAGGAAGGAAACAGGGCTTTAGAGGAGTGGACGAAGACGGCACTGGAGGAGGAGTGCTGCATCTTTGATACCAATGATCTGCCTGGCTGCCGCGCTGCCTGCGAGTATGCCGGAAGCCATGGGCTTTCGCTGGATGAGCTGAGAGTGCGGATCGCAGATACGCTCGGCCGGGTGGTGGAGCACCTGGTCAGAGCAGGCGTGAAAAGCACCATGCTTCTGACAGGCGGAGATACGCTTATGGGATTTATGAGGCACATCGGCTGTGACGAGATTGTGCCTGCGTGCGAGATGGCGCCGGGAACAGTGCTCTCCCAGGTCGATATAGATGGGAGAACCTACAGCATTATCTCAAAATCAGGAGGCTTTGGAGAGGAAAAGCTGATAGCAGAGCTGGCAGAGAAGATTGGCGAAAGGCATCTGGAGTAGAGGCCGGATAAATAAAACACTGTCAAATGAGGAGGGCTGACGATGAAAGTCGGGCAGGGAGGCATTTGACGGTGTTTTTTCATATAACAGGAAACTTCGTTCCCTGTTATATGAAAACGCTCCGCGGGGATCGCACTGCGGCGGATCAGAAAGAGGAGGAAAAATATTTCATTACTGCTGCGTAATTCAGGCCGATATTTCACAATCAATCTGGACGAACCTTCCACTTTGTTGTATGATAAAAAATACGGCGGAGAAAGTACGGAGGGACAGCGGCTGGCTGCTGTTTTGACGGAAAGGGGGACGGATCTGTGAATGGTGAGGGAAAGAAGAAACTGACAGTTCATATGCTGGGACGCTTTTCACTTCAGTATGGGGATGAGGTTCTGTCACTGGGGAGAAACAGCGCCTCTAAGCTCGCCCAGCTTCTTCAGATCCTGTGGCTGTCCGGTGAGAAGGGGATCGGCAGAGACGATCTGGTGGGAATGCTCTATGACAGGGATTCTCTGTCCAGTCTCAACAACAGCCTCAATAATCTCATTTACCGCCTGCGCCATGTCCTGCCGCTGGGAGGTTTTCCCAAGTCTCAGTATGTCATCAATCGTGACGGAGTCTATTTCTGGGATCAGGAGATTCCGGTGTGGGTGGATGCCAGAGAATTTGAGAACCTTATAGAAGCAGGAGAACGCATGGAGCAGCGGGGAGAGGATCCGTATGAATGCTACAGACAGGCGGAGGAACTCTATCAGGGAGAGCTTCTGAGCGCCAATTCCACAGAAAACTGGGTGATTGTGGAGAGCTTGCGTTTTAAGAGAATGTATGAGAAGGCGGTTTCCTGGCTGGGGGATTATCTGAAGGTTCAGAAGGATTATCCGGGAATGTACCGGCTCTACCGACAGGCCGCTCAGGTGTATCCGTTTGACGGCTGGCAGACCGGGCAGATTGAGAGCATGATATTTATGGGCAATACAAGGAAGCTTTCCGCCTCTATGATCAGACAGCCAGAAGATATTCCGAGGAGATGGGACTGCCTCCTTCTGATAAGATGCTGGAATGCTACCGGAAGATGAGCCAGCAGTTTGTGAGCTGTCCCGACGGCCTGGACAATATCAGGGCCGAACTATGTGAGAGAAACGGCACAGATGGGGAGAATGCCTATTACTGCTCTTATCCAAGTTTCATAGATATCTACAGACTTATGGCCAGAAGGAGTGAGAGAAGCGGACAGCCTATGTGCCTGATGCTGTGTACACTGGTAGATTATGAGGGGAAAATTATTCAGAACCAGGAAAAGCAGAAGGCCCGTTCTGAGCTTTTGAAAAAGGCTATCGGACATGTGCTGAGAAGAGGCGACGTCTATGCCAGGTACAGCGCATATCAGTACCTGATTCTTCTTACAGGCGTAAGCGTGGAGAGCAGCCATTCCATTGGAAACAGAATCAGCCGTTATTTTAAGACTCTGTGCGGAAAGAGGGCGGAGGTGAATTTCTCCGTATCCGCTTACCAGACCGGACAGGAAATCAGGTTTTAAGAGGCGTACAGAGAAAAGGGCGGAGAACGCCAGACTCTTTTCTGACAGAAAAACAAAAAATATATGTCTATACCGGCCTTTGGAGAAAGGGCCGGTTTTTTGATTATAGGAAATTCTTACGAATCTCCTATAATCAAAAAGCCCTGCCTGGCGGGAACACATCAGGTCAGAATTTACCGACGAAGCAGCCTGCGGCAGGCGAAAAACCTGAAAAGCCGGGAGGCAAAGAAATCATTAAAACAAATCTTCTGGCATCATCTCAGAGGGGAAAATTCCCTTCATCTTCAGAACAAATTTTTACAATCTTTTGCGGTTTCAGCTATGTCCTCAAAATAATAAGAAAAACAAAAAAAATCATTTTTTGTGATAGGTTTTGTGATTGCCCTTCTAATACACTATAAGAAAGCCTAAGAAAATTTTAAGAAAATTTATAAACAAAACATATTTTTACAAAAAAGGGGAGCAGGTATTGATACAGAAAGCATCAGACAACAGAAAAGTGGAGGCAGCTTTCGTAATTAACATCAAGTATCGCCGCGATGCCGCCTGGCATGGGCAGGCAATATGGGCAGACAAAAAGCGTTCAGGTGCTTTAAAAGTATGCTGGAACTGTTAAAGATGATGGACAGTGCCCTTGATATAGAAAAAGAGGAGGTTGAGTTGAAAAAATGGAAGGAAAGGCGGGAGTAAGAATGGATTCCAGAAGAGGAAAATCGCGTGGAAAAAGTAACAGGCCTTTGAAGAGAAGCCTCCGTCGGGCAGTTGCATGGCTGCTTGTGTTCTGCATGTGTATGGCGAACATGAACTCGGCAGCATTCGCGGCTGAGATTGCCACTGCCAGCAACGCTCTTATGGCGGCAACTCCCAGCGACGCAAAGGCAACAGACAGCGATGCCATGGAAATCCTGATGCCGGAGGAAGTAATCAGCGGAGAGGATTTGGCCACAGAGGCAGCGCGGGCAATCTCGGAGGGAAATGAGTTTGATTTTGACTCTGAGATTCAGGTGAAGAAGGATGACCTGGGAAAGGACGAGGGATATGAGGAGCTGTTTAAGGGCCGAAGAAGCTTTGTGCTGTTTGCGGACAACGGAAACGGCGGACGCATCCAGGGGGACAATCCCAATGCCTATGGTTATATTCTTGTTCAGGTAGATGAGAAAGACTATAAAGCATTTGAGGAGGAGGCAGGAGCCGCTAAAGCGACGGATTCCAATGCCACGGACTCTGATGCGGCAGAGAGAAGCTGGACGCTTACGGGAGACGAGGAGTTAGTATTCCTCTACATCAATGCAGATGACGGAAGCGTAACCTTCACATTAAATATTGAAAACCTCCAGGCAGATGACATTGTGGTTCCAAGCTACAGTGAGCTTAGGGAGGAGCAGAAGGCAGAGGAAGAGGAAAGCAAGGAAGAATCAGAAGCCAATAACCCGGCCACACTTCCGGCAGATGACGGAAGTGAGAACGGAGGAAGCGCAGGCGGCTCCGGAAGCGGCAGCGCAGGAAGCTCCGACAGCGCCGGGGATATGGAAGAAATAGAAGACGCAGATAAGCCGGACGGCTCTAGCGACGGCCAGGGTTCCGAGTCAGGCACAGATGGAGGCTCGGAGGACAGCACAGATGGAGCCGGTCAGGGAAGCGAGGATGCAGGAAACTCCGACAGCTCTGACGGCGCAGAAGATGCAGATAAGCCGGATGATTCCGATGACGGCCAGAACGGCGGTCAGGATGCAGGAAACAGCGCAGAGGACGGAAATGGTTCCCAGTCAGGTTCCGGTTCCGGTGACACCGACAGCGGAAAAGCAGAGGGATCCGGCGATGCGGGAAGCCAGAAACCGGATGATTCCGATGATGGCCAGAATTCCGGTTCTGACCATGGATCTGATACAGGAAACAGCGGCTCCGGAACAGAAGGGGACAAGAACAGTGGCTCCGGAAGTGAAGGAAACACAGGTTCAGGAAACACAGGAAGCTCCGACAAGGGAGACTCCGGAAAGGGAGATTCCAATAAGGGAGACAGCGGCAGCAGCTCTTCTGACAAGGGAAGCTCCGATACAGGAAACAGCGGCAGCAGTTCTGATAAAGGAAGCTCCGACAAGGGCGGAAGCTCTGACACAGCGAAGCTGTCAAAATCCAGCTATGATGTCCCTGTTGTTATGGGCCCGAATCCAAACGCAGAGTTTGAGAGCGACGAATTCGGCGATGACATCAGCTTCGACGAGTGGCAGGAGATGATGGAAGAGGCCGAGGAGGAAGAAGAGGAAGACTACGAGGACTACATAGAAGAGACCGATCTGGCCTATGAGGATGAAGACGGAACGACCTATCTTGGAATGAGCATGCTTCCGGCAGTAAGCGCTACGGTGAAGAAAGAGAAGAAAGCCAACCCGATCGCCCGCCTGCTCCGCATGAAAGCGGCTGCAGAGGAGACACCGGCGGTGGTGATGGCCGGGACAGCGGCGTTAAGCGACCTGGTTCCTTCTGAGGATACCTACTACAAACAGATAGAGGCAAACGGTGATGGAACCTACCGTCTGCATCTGGGCATTACCGGCGGCGATCAGCAGGGACTGGATATTGTTCTGGTGATCGACCTGTCAAACAGCATGGATGACGGAATCTCAGAGGACAGCAGTGACAGCAGACTGAAAGTGCTGAAAGATACTCTGGGGTACTATCGGACAAGTTATGGCTCTCACGGGAGGCCGTCAACAGAAGGAAAAGAAGGCTTTATCGATGAGCTGTTTGAACAGTCTCCGAACAGCCGTTTCTCTATCGTGACATATTCAACGGATGCCTCCACAGAGCTGGGATGGACAGAGTATGGCCGGAATGGAAGCGGTCAGCAGACAATCAAAAAGGCGATAGGGGATCTTCAGGCAAACGGCGGTACGAACTATGAGGCCGGTTTATATCAGGCCGTGGAAGTGCTTAAAGAACGCGGAAACAGCAGCAATATACCGGTTGTGATTTTCCTCAGCGATGGAAAGCCGACATACTATTATTCAGATGTAGATGAGTTCAATGGACTGGAGACAGGATGGTTGCCCATGATAGGTAACTATGATAACCGCGAGGGTGATGGCGGCAGTATTGACACAGATACAGGCGACGGCACTATTTTCGCTGCAGGCAGGTTCCATGAGGAGATGGAGGCGCTGCAGGGGATCACTTACTGTGTGGGCTTTGGCATTCCAGAGCTGGAGGACAACGACTACGACCGCTACGCTCCAGAACAGTACCTGTACACAATTGCCGAGGGACTCGACTGGACGACAGATCGGGACGGCAAGTATATAGCCCCAACGGCAAGCGCCACAACAATCGAGGTGGAGGCAGAAAGTTCCGAACTGACGACCGCTTTCCAGAGTATTCTGAATAACCTGAAAATGAAGAACGTAACAATTTCCGATACTCTGAGCCAGTTTGTAACCTTTGCGGGAGATGAAAGTGCATCGAATGTACAGGTCAGAAAGTTTACGAGAAACAATAGGGGAGAGCTTGTCGATGGAGGCCTCCTTCAGGAAGGGACAGACTACGAGGATATTATATTTGATGAGCAAAACGGCAAGATTGAGCTGAGGTTCGGTGAAGACAGACAACTCCAGTCAGGCACCGTCTATGAGCTGTCCTTTGACATCAAGTTAAAAGCAGGAGTGGAGATTACTGCAGCAGATAAAATAGAGGGAGATGAAAATACAGATTACAGAGAAAACGAAAATCTGAGCTCCGGCCAGAGGGGAGTGCTAACCAATGAAGACGCCTACTTCTCCTTCGGTGAGGATGGAACGACAAAGGTAAGATTCCCGCACCCGGTTATCCCGGCTCCGGCCACCAATCATCCTGAGTATAGAAAATATATTAAGGATAATGGAAACGGTACTTATACTCTGACGCTGGATGTAAAGTCTGATGTAGGCTCTGTGACAACCGGACAGAAGGATCCGACACCGACAGCAGTTATGTTTGTGATCGACAAGTCGGGAAGTATGGATCAGAGTTTTGGAAGCGGAAATAGTGATGCGAGAAGAGAAGTAGTGAATTCGGCACTCGAGCTGTTTTTCAATCAGCTTTCTGACGGAGACTACAATATTCAGTTTGGCGGATACAAGTTCAGCGATAGCGGAGAAAGAGTCAACTTTAACGATCAGGGATGGGAGACTGAATATTGGGAAACTGATACTTCAAATGCGCTCAGCCATTTAAAGCTTACATCCCGGGAAACGGATGGAAGTACATACCCCTCCCAAACTCTGCGCTCAGCCATTAGCGCATTAGAAAATGTTGAACTTGGCGAAAACGGGAAGAGATACCTGATTTTCCTGACAGACGGAGAACCTGGACAAAATAGTTATAGTTTCAGCGAGAAAGAGGCAGAAAATTGTTACTCTGCAATTAAAAATCTGGATTCGGGCACTACCTTTTATGCGATTCAGGTAGCTAACAGTGATTCCCACGGTTTTATGGAATCTATGGTCAGCAATGCCAATTCTGTAGATGGCGTTACGGCACAGAAATTTGTCGGAAACAGCGCGGATGAGCTGAACGCTGCCTTTTCCCAGATGGCGGCTGAGATTTCAGGAAGCGCCGGAACGACAGTTCCGGGAGCTGCCAATGTGGTAATCACAGATACGCTCAGCGAATACGCCGACATGGTAAATCCGGGCAGTATAACAGTCAGCTGCAGCAACGGTGTCCAGCTGTCAGCCAGCGACTATACGGCAACCTATGATCAGGCGACCAGAACCGTTACCGTTCAGTTCAGAGCAGATTATGAATTGGAGAAGGATGCGACCTACAGCATATCCTTTGATGTGAAGCCTTCAGAAGAGGCCTATAACAAATTCGAGAAGGACGGCGGGTACTACCGGAATGAAGATGGAGGCTACATTTTAGCTGACGGAGAAGAACCATCAGAAGAAAATCAGTATAAGGGTGATGAAAAGACAGACGATCCATCTGTACCAGAAGATTCCCAGACCAGCTCCGGAAAGCCCGGATTCCCGGCCAATAAAAAGGCGACGCTTCAGTATACCTATGACGGAGGGACGGGGAGGTTTGAATATCCGCATCCGGTGCTCCAGATTCCAGAACCGGTACTGCCGGATGAGTACAATAAGCGCATCGAACCCAATGATGACGGCACCTATTCCCTGACGCTGGATGTGACGGGAATTGAGGGCAATCCGGCTACAGTAACCACGAAGTATCCGGTGGATCTTGTGTTTGTGATCGATAAGTCGCTCAGTATGGATTACGATATAGACGGCAATGAGATTAAATGGTGGGATGATGAAACGGAGAGCAGGAAGGATATAGTGAACGACGCTCTGGAAGAGATAATTCCGGATCTGTGTTCCCAGCAGTATGATATTCAGATTGCCGGGTATCAGTTCAGCGGCAGCAGCACTCGTGTTCTGGATTGGAGCAGAGAGGAACAGCAGGTACTCAGCGGACTGAAGATTGCGAGGACGAGCAGTTCTACGGAGCCATCACAGGCGCTGGCGGATGCGCTGGATATGCTGAAAACAGGATCGCCGGCCCACCGGAATCAGAGTAATGTAAAGAAATATCTGATTTTCATGACAGACGGAGAGCCTACCGAACCAGAGGATTGGTCTTACAATGCTGTTAGAAATCATGCTGTCCCGGGAGCCAGCATCTACACAATAGGAGTTTCCTCTGACGCGTCAACTAACCTGATGGAAGGTATACGTTCTACGGCATTAAGTAACGGAATGTACGCCCCTGCGACATTTAAAGGAACGTCTGCCCAGCTGATAAGAGATGCGTTTACTCAGATAAAGGACGAGATTATCAGTACAAGCACTCCTCCGGCAGGAATCAGCAGCGTGGTAATCAAAGATACTCTCAGCGAATATGCGGACATGGTTTCCACAGAAGGCGAGGTTGAAATCTTAAAAGATGGCAGTCCAATGAGTGAGAGAGAATCTGCGGAGGCAGTAGAAAGCATAAGCATAAATGGGAATGAGATAACTGTTACGTTTAAGCCCGGCTATGCGCTGGAAGATGGTGTGACCTACGGAATCCGGTTTAAGGTAAAGCCGAGCCAGTATGCGGAAGAGCAGTTTGCAGCAAACGGAGGCTACTACGAGTTGGGTGATGATGGGCTGCTCTCCGATACGGAGACAACCGGAGAGGAAGATACCGGAAGCCACAGCTCTGGAAAGCCTGGCTTCCCGTCCAACGAGGAGGCAACGCTTTCCTACTCCTACGACGGATACCCGCAGCCGGATCTGGAATACAGGCATCCGGTTCTCCAGGTTCCCGAGGAAGGCAGCTTCACAGTTAAGAAATTAATTGTGGATGAGGATGGAAATCCGGCAGAGGGAGCAGATCCAGACCAGAAGTTTATCATTTATATTGAAAAGCAGACGGAAGAGGGAGAGTGGGTTCCCTACTCCTCCGTAGCCCTTGCAAACGGTGAGAGATCGCCGGAAATCAGGACAGAGGGCGAAGGAACATTCAGAATTTCAGAGGTTGTTCCTATGGAATACAGCCTGCGCGGGATCACTGTGACGAAGAATGCAGACGGGCAGTCTGAGGAAGTCTCCGTGACAGAGGACGGGGAGGCTGTGTACTTTACCGTTCATCTGGCAGACAAACTGGAAGTGACCGTAGAGAATATTCTGGGACACAAGGGATATTTCCACAGTACGGCGGACGTAAAGAATACGACAACCGGAGACCCTGAGGAACCGTTCAGCAACGGCTCAGCAGCGCAGCAGGCTGCCAGTGAGCTTCCGAGAGCGGAGGCGGCTAAAAAGAAGGTAGAAATTGAGACAGAGGAGGGTGAGCCACTTGTATAAAAGCAGAGCAAAAAAGAATATGGTGAAGCTGACAGGAATCGCCCTCCTGGCAGCCCTCACCGCAGGGATTGGAGGCACGGCCGCTGTCATTCGCCATCAGGTAAATATGCGAAATGAGATTGCCACTCCTACTGTTGAGGTCAGCGTGAACGAAAACTTAGACGGGGATCTGACAGGTGGAGACAAACCCAAAGAGGTGAAATTTACCAACAATGGCACGGCGGACATATTTTTGAGAGTTTCCTATGCAGAAAGCTGGAAGCTGGATGCAGGCGGCGGGACAGAGGAACTTCTGAACAATTATGATGAAGAGGGCCAGATTCCTGTTGTGACCAAGCAGAATAGTCCGGAGGGATTTCTGAGCGGGTCAGACTGGGTTTATATCGACGGCTGGTACTACTATACAAAGATTCTCCCTGCCGGAGGGACAACGGAACCTGTTTTAAAGAGTGTAGATTTCTCCAAATTAACAGGTACAATCGATGAAAACCTGACAGATTATCAGAATGCCGGCTACGAACTGTATTTTCAGACAGAGGCCGTACAGGCCAGCGATGAGCTGAAGGTAAGTATGGATGCGGCTGAGGAGCTGTTTGGGGAAGGTTTTGTTCCATATGAGACGGCAGACAAACAAGAAGAGATGAACAGCGAGACATGGCAGGAAGATCGGTTAAACGCCTATATTGACTGGACAGAGGAAGGAGGTAACTAATTATGAAGTATTATAAGCAATTAGGTATCATCCTGGCCGGCGGTGTCCTGGCGGTGGGAATCAGCGCGACGTGGGCGTATTTTTCCGACAGAAATGATATTGCCAACCCGTTTCATACAAGCAACAGCGCCATTGACATGATTGAGAATTATAACCCGGCAGAGACGGTTCTGCCGGGAGAAACCGTAGAGAAGGAGCCATATTTTGTCAACCAGGGAAGCACAGATTTAGTGCTCCGGCTTAAGATGGATACCTATTGGATCGATCAGAACGGGAACAGAAAAGATGATTTGGGAGGGGCGTATATTTTCGGGGGTTTACAACCTGAGGAGGATGATTATGTCACTCTGTATCTTCCGGATGGATGGGATGACGACTGGGTGCAGATAGAGGATTACTACTATTATAAGCACATTCTTCCCGGCAAGGAGGAAGGCGTTCAGAACACGACTTCAAATTTTCTGGATCATCTGACCTTAAGTCCAGAGGTTTCCAACGATGAGCATGCAGCAGATTACAGCGGCTGCAAATTCATAGTTGATTTTCATGCGGAGGCAGTTCCGGCAGATGAGCTGGCCATCGAAGTTGCAGACTGGGATTTAATTCAGACAGATGCAGGCGGATTGTTAGACTGGGCAAAACTGCTTCCAGAATCATAGAACACGGAAAAATCGTTGGAAAACCTTTCCTGAATATCAGGGAAGCAGGACAGGAGGAGACAGAAAATGAGGAAGAAACATATCGCTGCATTAGCAGGTATCGCAGCAGTGTTTGCAGTCGGCGGCTCCCTGGCATATTTCAATCAGAATCTGGAAGCAGTAAATGTTTTAAATGTGGGAAAGTTCGACACAGAGGTTGTGGAGATCTTTAATCCAGAAGAAGGAGAAAACTGGCAGCCGGGAGTAACGGTAAATAAACAGTATTCCGTGAAAAATTCCGGATCGATTGATTCACTGGTGCGGGTGAAACTTCAGGAAACTTGGACGCGGAAGGGAGAAGAAGAGCCGTTCCTTTCCATTGATTCCTCAGAAGAGCCAGAGATACTGGGGAATAATCCGGAAGCGGACAATAAGATTGAAAGCGTGTTTCAGTCCGATAATACGGACGGGGCGGCCGGCAACGACAGGGATGATTCGGTCGTCTGGAAGGAGCTGCAGACAGATGCAGGTGACGACTGGGCCTACTATAAAGGATATTACTATTACGAAAAGACACTGACGCCGGGAACGACTACAAATGCGCTCTTGGAATCTGTGACCTTGGATAAGGATATTGATTTGGGAGAGATGCTGTTTGTTAAAAAATATTCTACCAAACCGGGAAATGACCTTATAGAAAGCGATTGGAAGGAGTTTCCTTTAAATGCAGATGGAAAACAGATGTCAGAAAGAGAGCTTGTGGAGTTTTTGAAAGAAAACGGAGAAACGGCTTATCATCTGAAAACAGAAATTGTAGTCAGTGCTGAGGCTCCGGGATACTCTGATGCAGATTATAACCTGATTATTACAGCACAGTCAGTTCAGCCCACAGAGGAAGCGGTCAGAGATCTGTTTGGCGAAGACGTACTGTTCCACGCAAAAGAAAGCGGCTGGCTTTGGGAATTCCAGGAAGATGTAGTAAAAAATCAGTAGAACTGATTTTATAATTTTCTATTAATTATTAGGAGGAAATAGCTATGAAAATGAACAAAAAAGTGACGGCATTAGGTGGCTTAGTAGCGCTTGCAGCAGTGGGAGGAACATGGGCATATTTCAATCAGACAGCAGAGATTACGAACCCATTTGATACTGGAAAATACGGCGGAAGCGTAATCGAGCACTTCAACCCCAGCGACGGCGGTGACTGGCAGCCAGGTGCAACTGTAGACAAGGAAGTTATCGCTCAGAATACAGGAGATCAGCCATTATTAGTTCGTGTAAAGATGGCAGAAACTTGGTCCAGAAATGAAATGGCAGGGACACTTCCCAATATTACCAGTGCAGATGGAGAAGCATTTTTAGTAGTGGATCAGGTGGATGCAGAAGATGGAGATACTGTAGGTGATCAGACAGTAGTGCGTAAAAACTTTGCTAACAATAATATGTGGACTCAGGGAGGAGATGGATACTGGTATTACAATGGCCAGTTAGCCCCTGGAACCAGTACCGAGGCTCTTCTTGAATCTGTAACCTTGGCTGAAAATGTTGACCTTGGTAAGTATACGACAACGTATCAGTACTGCACGACAGAGGGAAAAGATTCTCTGCCAGATGGAGACACTGAGTGGACAGTAGCTCCTGGTGGAGAGAAGGACTCAGACATGCTGGCTGCAGCGGAGGCTGCCAAGAAGGCGGGAGATTCCTTCCATGTTAAGAAAGAGGTTGCACTTGATGAAAATGCTGCAGGATATGCAGATGCTGAATATGAGCTGACAATTACTGTTGAGATGGTTCAGCCGACAGAAGATGCAGTTATTGCAGAGTGGGGAGAGGACAGCCTTCAGTATCTGGTTGCCTGGGCTGAGGCAGAATAAAATGACTGCTTGATAAGAGGACACAATTCATGCGGCTAATCAAAGGACTATTTACTATCCTGTCCTGGGCGGTATACGCCTGCATCGCCTGCTATCTTCTGATCGCAGCTCCGATGCTGGCGGGATACCATCCCGTCGTCGTTCTCAGCGGCAGTATGGAGCCTACCTTTCATGTTGGAAGTGTGATCTATTATAAAGAAGCGGAATTCGCAGATATTAATGTCGGCGATGCTATCACTTTCCGGGCAGGAGAGGATGGCATGGTAACTCACCGGGTAACAGAAAAGAGTGAGCTTTCCCAGACCTTTACAACCAAAGGAGATGCGAACCTTTCCGAGGATCCAAATCCCGTTGAATACAGCGATGTACTCGGTAAGGTATGGAAGATAAACATACCCTATGCAGGATATTTTGTAAATTACAGCAAAAACATAACAACAATCGCCGTGATGGCGGCAATCATCATTATAAATATTGTTCTTGACATGATTTTCCCGGATAAGGAAAAGAAGAAAAAAGAACCATCTGCACAAGAGTGAATCAATACCGGCTGATAAGCCGGCCGGCAGATACATTGCAAAAAAGAGAGGTAGATCGAGATGAAAAAGAAAGCGGCGTTAGGCCTTGCGGGAATCGCAGCAGTGGCAGTGATTGGCGGAACCTGGGCATACTGGAGCCAGGATTTGACAGCGACCAATGAGTTTGAGACAGGAAAATTTGATTCTGATATTGTGGAGCAGTTTACACCTCCGGCAGTGGGCGAGTGGCTTCCTGGCGTGACCACAGAAAAGAATGTAAAGGTTACCAACAGCGGCGACGTAGATATGGCCCTTGTAGCAGAGATTACGCAGGAGTGGAACCGGGAGGGGGAGAGCCTTCCGATTCGGTTCGCAGCTCCGGATCCTTCTCCAATAACTCGGGGATACGAAAATGCAGCTGTCATCAACTGGGGCGAGAATACAGCAATGCATGATATTACAGCCATTGACTCTGTGGCGGAGGAAGCCAGGGAGATGGGAATCACTGCCTCTGTCAGCAGTTTAGGGGACAGCGAGGCGAAAGATAAGTGGGTTTTAGTGGATGTGAGCGATGACTATTCCAAGCTGATCTTCGTTTACAACGGCATCGTTCCAGCTGGGGAGGAAACACCGGAACTTCTGAATTCCGTGACATTAAACTCCAAAATCGAATCATGGGTATCAGAGAAGAATTATTTTTATGACGAAAACGGAGAGCAGCAGGTGGAAGAAAAAGGATGGATGGAAGTGAACTATGAGGACGCCCAGTATACCATGGACATCCATGTAAACACCGTTCAGGCTACAGGCGATGCAATCCGCGAGATCTTCTCCCAGTATGAGGGCGTAGATGTGGATGGTTTCCTTTCCGCAAATGCTGATGATATTGCCGACGCATACCTGGAGGCTACTTCAAGCAACGCCAATTAATGCCAATTATGAGTAAATAGCTGATCATTCCGGAAAGGAATGAATCCCGCTCCTCCCCGGAAGCCGGCGGACGTCTGACGCCTGTCGGCTTCCGGGGAGGGGTAAAAGACAGGAGACAGAACGATATGAGGAAAGGCAAACATGCAGTATTAGGCCTGGCAGCGCTCGCATCAGTGGCTGCCATTGGCGCAACATGGGCAAGCTGGACTCAGGAACTGAAAGCCGGAAATGAGTTTATGACCGGGGACTATCATACTTCTCTGGACGAAACCTTTGAATCTCCAGACAACTGGCAGCCGGGAACCACCACACAGAAAGCGGTGTGGGTTGCCAACGACGGGACAGTGGACGCCATGGCAAAGGTTGTAATCAGTCAGAGCTGGGTGCGGACAGAGGATGTAATGGCTACTGTGCTCGCCAGTGACGGAAACGCAACAGAGGAGGTACCAGTAAAACCACTGGCAGGAGAATCCTTTCCTCTGACGTTTGACACCGGAAATGGCAGGGAATATGCAGCAGTTCCTGAATTCAGCAGGGAAAATGTAGTTCTTCTGGCATCCTCCGCCGATGCGGACGGAGAGCCGGGAAACCGCTGGGGCCTTGAGGAAGCAGAAACCCTTGGCCAGGCAGAGGGAAAGTGGCTGCTGATGAACGAGGAGCCTCAGGGGGAGGAGGGAACTTTCACCCTCTACTACATGGGGACCATCGAGGCAGGGGCGAAATCTCCGCAGTTTCTGGACAGCGTGACCATGAACCCGGACATCCCGAGAAGTGTGACGGGAAAGGACACCGTCTACACCAGGGATGAGAAGGGCAATGTAAAACAGATCACCATCGACACGGTGGGAGAGGTTCCTGGCTATGAGAATGCCCGCTATACGATGACCATCAACGCCACCACCGTGCAGGCCACCCAGGCAGCGGTGGAGGAGATCTTCGGATCAGGAAACGCAGAAGAAGATCCTGGTACGGATGCAGACAGCCAGACTCTGGATTACCTGGTAAAGCTGGCGGATGAGGCGGTCTTCGACCACTCAGCGGAAGTTAAGACGCTGAAATTCGACGAGACCAACGGAACCATGACCTATGTGCCCTACCGGGACGGAAACGGAAATGTGGAGGAAGGCAACTGGTTCATGAGCTTTACCGACATGGTTCCCGGCGGTGTGTACAAGGATCTGTTAAACATTGAAAACGCCAGCAATAAAGAGTGGAACCTCTATATGAGGGCCCTCCCGAGAGAGCAGGAAGCCATCAAAGATGAACTTCTCGAGAAGATTTCCATGACCGTGTGGTATAAGACGCCGGACATGGAGAACGAGACAAAGCTCTATGAGGGAACTGCCATGGGTTCCACCTTCCTGACAGACGAAGGAAACGCCGACGGAGCCGACGGAATGCGTGCGGTGTACATCGGAAACTACGATGCAGGGGAAAACGGTTATATCCGGGTAGAGCTTACTCTGGATCCGAATCTGGTACTGGAAGAAGATCCAAGCCTTACTCCGGGAGAAGGAGAGAGCAGCCTGGTCAACCACTACGCAGGGGTACTTTCCAAGATCGACTGGCAGTTTATGGTCACAGAGGTTAAGACCGAAGGCGGAAATGGAGACAATGGCGGCGGAGGCGGAAGCCACGGCGGAGGAAGCAGCGGAGGCGGAGGCGGAAGACGGATTGACATCGCTGACAATGAGACGCCTCTTTCCCCACCGCTTACCGACGAGACCATCCTGGACGAACCGGTACCGTTAGCCGTCCTGCCAAAGACCGGTGACGAGACACCGATTATCCCGGCAGTGGTGACCTTACTGGGAAGCGGAATTATCCTGCTGTGGCTGGGAAGCTCCCTGAGAAAGAAGAAAGAGACAGAGAGCCCAAGCTAGGACAGGAACGAGAAAGCAAAGACCAGGCAGGAACAATCAAGAAAATCAGCAAAGCAAAAGAAACGAAGACCGATTTCAGAAACAGGAAGGCCCTGAGAAATTCAGGGCCTTCTGCTGATCCCGGGGTTATTGCAGCTGATCAAATCAGACAGGCAGGAGGATAGAGTGATGAAGCTGAAAAAAGTCGTATTTATTCTGGCGCTTCTTATTTTTCTCGGAGCGCTGGGGTATCTGGGAGTAGTATGGTATTCCTACTATTCGGCCGGGAAGGCCTATGAGGAGCTGGAGGAGGCCGTTGTCACCCGGCAGGAGGGAACGGACACGGGGGAAGAAGGGGAAGGTGCAGAGGCAGTCTGGGAGCCCCTCACCATCGATTTCGGGGCCCTGCAGGAGATCTCAGAAAATGTGGTGCTCTGGATTGACATTCCGGGCACCTCTGTCAGCTACCCGGTGGCCCAGGCGGCGGACAATGACTATTACCTGAAACGGAGTCTGAACGGTTCCTACAATTTTGCCGGGACGGTTTTCATGGACTTCCGGAACGATCCGTCCCTCGCAGATGACAATACGATCCTCTATGGACACAACATGAGAAACGGCTCCATGTTCGGAATCCTGAGCCATTATGCCGATGAGGAGTTCTATAAGAGCCACCCGGAGATTGACTTGTATCTGCCGGGAAGAATCCTGCGCTGCACGGTTCTGTCAAGCCATCAGGAGGAGGCGGCAGAGGAAAATTTCCCCACCCGTTTTGAGATGGAGGAGGAGAAGCTGGCATTCATCAGCCGGATGAAGTCCAGGGCCTACTATGATACGGGGACTGAGGCCGGGGCGGACGATCACCTGGTGACACTGGTCACCTGTACGGGGAACGGCTACACCCACCGGTGGGTGGTGCAGGCGAAGGTGACGGAGGAGATCAGGATGACAGAAGAAGCCGGGCACTAAATTCTGCCGGGGACTGCCATACCAGAAGGATATGTTACAGTGGCATGGTAACAGCGATATCAAAATAGGGGGCGGGAAATTTTGGAAGTCAAAAAGGAAGGGACTGTTTCGGAAGAAACTGCAGAGGAGCTTCGGATGGAGCTCAGTGAATGCCGGGAGGATGAGAGGAGCGCTCAGAACCAGATTGTCCAGGTGATCTCTACTGCCGGGACAGTTTTGAGCGTTATTTTTGGTGTGTCTTCATATTTGAAAGAGATAGATGCCTCGATGGCGCAGATGCGTCATTATTTATTTTACCTGAGTTCGCTTGTACTGATCCTGACACTGTCCTATATTACCGCGCTGGGAATGAGAAATGTACTTCGGTTTCATTATATCAGGGATTTGGAGGACAGACTATATTGTATAAATCGGAATGATATGGTGCACTGGATGAGCTTCTCTTCTCCCATAACAACCAGAAATCCCCTTCATCTGAAGAATGGGTACAGTATTTTTCATTATCTGTCCTATGCGATAGCGACGGTATGTGCGATTTCTTTTTGCCTGGTGATCCAGTATGTCCAGTATATCAGTATTAAGCCTCATGACACGGTGGATAAAGCAGTTATATTTGTTTTAGGAGCCATAGCTGTCCTTGACTGCGGTGCATTTGTCATCATGTCTGTCAAAGCGCAGAAGATGTTTTGCTGGGCAGCGCGCGTGTCGCGGGAGAGAAGGAGAAAAAGGGTACTGGGGGGAGAGACAAAGTTACAATTAAAAGACAAAATACAAATTTTTCTGTATTATCTTTATCCGAAAAAGAAGGATTTTCAGAAATCCTTTATCATCGGCATCGGCTTTGCAACAGGTATTTTTTTGTTTTATGACGCTCATATGACCTGGCAGATGTGGAATCCTTTTTTCCTTTCTTTTTTTGTAATTGAGTTTCTTGTCTATCAGGCCAGGTATCTCTGGAATGATGTGAGAGGAATCGGCGATATCAGGAAAGGGGAGAAGGGGCGCCTGCCGGTTCACTGTCTTGGGGAAAGGAGAGCAGGACTAGCGGCTTTTTTTATCGTTTTCACCAGGATAATTGCCGCAGGGTTTATAGTTATTCAGTTTGGCGGAGAGATTGCCGTTCCGCTGGCGGTGAGTATGTCGGTGATTCTGGTGATTTCTGTTATGTATGAGGCGGGAAGAACGAAGAAATGGGACCGAATGGTGTTCTTTTTGGTAAGCTTCGGCTATCCGGTCAGATTTTTCTCAGGCCTTTGGGCGTCCTGTCCGGATTTCTGGAATCGAAAGGCAGAGGCGGCAGGCAGCACAAATATGAATATTCTCCTTTTTCTTTTATTTCTTTCCTACATGTGTCTGGGAGAATTCTCTGCTGTCCTTCCCTGGGCACATGAAGCTTTCACACAAAAGAGGGGCGGGGAGCGAATCACAAAATCTTACTGCAATACGTTGATTGAAAAGATGTCTCAACATCGGGAATGCACAGTAAGTACAGATATTCTATTTCCTATGAGAGAGGAAGGAAAGCTGTCTGATGTGTGGAATATATCTTTTTTATTGGGAATTTTCTTCTTAACGATGATGACTGTATTGCTTAAAAGAGACGGTTTTTTGTGGCTGCTAGAAATATCCATACTGTTTTGCACGATGAAATTATGCGTTTCAGGCCATGGAAAGATTCTTGTATATACAATTTTAAGCATAGTGCTGCTGTCGGCAAAAACTGTGCTCTGTGCCGCCTCCGATGCGGTTCTCTGTATTTATGTCTGTGTTACAGAGGCGGTTTTTATTTTATTATATTTTAGTCTGAGATACTTATTTGATCCTTCCTTTGACTTCTTCCATCTATTGAGGTCATCGGCGGTTTGGGCGGGCTCTAAAATCAGGAGGGCAGGCTCGAAAATCCTGTATCTGTTTGCCGGCAGGGATCTCCAGGATCATACTGGGAAATGATTTTACATAAGACGGAGCCAAAACGCTTGGGGAGCGCCGAAAAATGATCAGTGAGATACTCCTTCAGTGCTCCCTGTCCGTATGGCCGCCGCTGCAAAATGGCGGCTTCTGGAAAGTTCCCTTTTAAAAACGGTTTCCTGTTATTCCCAGAACCTCTCCAGATACCCTTCAGCCTCCTCGCAGGAAATGGAAAACCGCCTGATGAGGGCGGATGAAACGGTCTCCCTGGAGGCCCCCAGCTCCCGGCAGGTCTGAATCAGGGCACAGATCCCCTGCTCCATTCCCTGTTCCATCCCCTCTTTTTTGCCGAATTCATACTCGGCCTTCCTCAGCAATTCTTTTTCCCGCTCCTCGTTGTACTCAAAAATGCTCACATTGGTCACCTCCGCCCGATATTTCAATAAAAAATCTCTGAGGATCCCCTCATGGATACATTCTTCCACAGGCGTTTCAAAGGCGTCGGAGAGCTTTAAGACGCACCGCTCCTCCTGCTTCTCTCTGCCGTTGTAGAAAACGATAAACCTGGGAACAGGCAGTTTTATCAGTCGGGAGGAATAGAGGGACTGATCCCGAATCAGCATCTCATACTCTCTGGCAGCATAGAACAGATCCCGAAGAGGCATGTTCGGATTCCAGGTGGACTGATGCTCATAGAGATTCAGCTCAAAGCCCAGGAGAAATGCCAGATCGTTTTTCACATTCATGTAGACGGCATTTTCCAGGGTAACGATCTGGAGCAGGGAGGGATCCCGGTAGTCCGTATTTCCTACTGCATTGTAGAGGGAGAGCAGAGCTTCCCTGTCATTGAAAAGCATGCGAAACAGGGTATCCTTGTAATCGCGCCTGGGCCGGACGGGAGCGAGACTGCCCCTTCCTGCCTTCTTTTGTTTCATTTCCTGTTCACTCATAGAACCTCCTTTCGCAGAAGGCCTTTAAGCGCTCAGAAGCATGTGCATCTGCTGAAGCCAGAAAACCTTCTGCTCTTGTATGATAGTGGGAAAAGCATAGATTTTCTGATGTTCTGAGAGAAATGAAAATAACGCCTGGGCCTGTGGAAAAGGCCCGATATGGGGAATGTATGCTTTCGTAAGGACAGTATAACACAGAGACAGGCTTCCTGCAATGGGCCCTGTCCGCTGTTTTGCTGTCCTGGTATATAATCGTTTCAAATTAAAAATTATGGCTGCTTTTGGTTGAATAACCTTCTGCGAACTCTTATAATAGAGTGCATAATGCTCTATTTTGGTAAGGTGCTGCAGGGTAAGGCGCAAGGCTTTTCAGGTGCTTTGGAACCTGCGGCTGCCGCTTGAAAATTCTGGCAGAGGAGAGGAACAGGTATTATGGAGAGCTTTCTTGTGGCCGTCAACGCAGTTATGCCGTTTCTGATTTATATATCCTTTGGATATGGAGTCCGAATGAGCGGACTGGTGGACGAGGCCTTTATGAACAAGCTGAATAAGCTGATTTTCAGGGCGTTTTTCCCGATTCTGATGTTTAATAATCTGTATAAGGTAGAACCGGGCTTTACGCTGGACGGACGTCTGGTGGCTGTGGGCGTCGGGAGCGTGCTCCTTCTGGAGCTCATCTTAGTCTTTCTGGTGCCGAAATTTGTGAAGGGAAATCCCCAGAGAGGCGTCGTGATTCAGGCTATCTACCGCAGCAATTTTGTGCTGTTTGCGATTCCCCTGACCACAAGCCTGTTCGGAGAAACAGGCTCTGTCCTGGCTTCTATGATGGTGGCCATCGTCATTCCCATCTACAATGTAACGGCAGTGATTATCCTGGAGCTGTTTCACGGAGGCAAGTCAGATATCCGTGTCCTCGTAAAAAATGTATGCACGAACCCTCTGATTTTAGGAGCGCTTGTGGGATTTATTTTTTTCATGCTTCAGATTAAACTCCCGGCCTGCATTGACGAAACGGCTGCACAGTTTGCCGATCTCACAACGCCGCTGGCGCTTTTCGTTCTGGGAGGCACCCTTCACTTCTCCGCGGTAAGAGGAAACCTGAAATATCTGGTACCGTCTCTGACAGTGAAAATGGTGTTTCTTCCGGCAGTGATCACAGCTCTGGCGACAGCCATGGGCTTTGGAAATCTGGAACGCTTCGTGCTTTTTACAATGTATGCGACTCCTGTGGCGACGGCTTCCTACTCCATGGCCCAGAATATGGGCGGCGACGGGGAGCTGGCGGGACAGTTCGTGGTTATCAGCACAGCGGTGTCTATTGTAACCATTTTCCTGTGGGTACTGTTTTTTAAGACCATGGGCATGATTTAGGGAAAGAGAAGATTCTGGGCGGCTGTTTCAGAGATTCTGCCGGCAGGCCCTGCAGAAGGCCTCAAACAGCACTTCCCCCTCGTCTCTGCCGAGCCGTTCAGGGTGCCACTGCACACCCAGCAGGAAGGGATGCTCTCTGTGCTCCACAGCCTCTGCAACTTTGTCAGAGGCGCGGGCGCAGATAGTCAGGCAGGACCCTGGAGCGCGGACGGCCTGGTGATGACAGCTGTTTACGGAAAGCGTCTCCTTTCCGACGATCCGGTGCAGAAGGCTTCCAGGAAGGATGGAAATCCTGTGGGCGGGAAGGTCGGGCGAATAGGGCTGACTGTGGCAGATACGGCTTTCGGGACAGTCGGAGGGAAGATCCTGCCACAGTGTTCCGCCAAAACAGACATTGATTATCTGCGCGCCCCGGCAGATACCGAATACAGGTTTCTGAACCCTGAAAAAGGCGTGCAGGAGAGAAAGCTCCGTCTGATCGCGGACAGGGGAAACAAAGCCGCAGCCGGTTCGGGTCTCCTCGCCAAAGAGGGAGGGGTGCGGATCCGGCCCTCCGGTGAGAAGAAGTCCGTCCAGCCGGTCGGCAAAGGGGACTGCCTCAGAGGCGTCTGACAGGAAAGGAAGCAGGACGGGAAGCCCTCCTGCTTTTTTTACTGCGTCCATATAAAAACGGCGAAGGGACAGGCTGCCGTCGTCAGTCTGCCCTGGTGAGAGGCCGATAAGGGGAAGTCTGCCCTCCGGGCGCTCATTTCTGAAACCGGCTGTAAGAAAGTGATACATGATAAGATTACACTCCCTGATGCCTGAGCATTCTGTTTTATTGTATAAAGGGTATTCTGAAAGAAGAGGGATTATGACCGGCAGAAAGAAAAATGATTTGAAAGCATCGGCAGCCCGCGTATAATTTGCGGATGCCTGCAGAAAATAGTACTGTAAAACCCGGAAAAAAATAAGAGGGTAACGTCAGAGTGTAAAAACAACTCCGGCGTTACCCTCCTGTGCAATCGCATGACTCCTGCCTTTACGGCAGAACACTCAGCTTAAATTAAGCCTCCTCGATTGCGCCTGTTGGGCATGTACCAGCGCAAGCTCCGCAGTCGATGCAAGCTGCTGCGTCGATCTCGTACTTGCCGTCTCCCTCGCTGATTGCGCCTACTGGACATCCGCCAGCGCAAGCTCCGCAGCTAACGCATGTATCTGTAATTACATATGCCATGATAAATTACCTCCTTTAATTAATCTGTTCCTACATTTTAAACTAAAAATGCGAAATATTCAAGATGGTACCAGAAAAATCCTTGTTCTAAAATAGAAGCAAAGGAAAAAATTGCAAAGTTACAGAGACAGGGGCGGCAGAACAGACGGATTTTGATGGATTCTGCTCAGAATTTTTGCAAATTTACATACTTTTCTGACGAAATTAAGCCTTGCAATAGAAGTCGAAAAGTATTATATTATGGGTATAAAAACAGAAGGAGGTACAAACATGCAGATTAATAAAGAAATGTTAATCGGAGATCTGGTTCGTCTGGATGACGGAATTGCACCTATCCTTATGGGAGCTGGAATGCACTGCTTAGGCTGACCGGCTTCTCAGATGGAGTCTCTGGAAGAGGCCAGTATGGTTCATGGAATACAGGTTGATACATTAGTAAATGCGATCAATGAATACCTGGCTCAGAAGTAATAAGAGCTGGGAAATGAAAGATACGCCGGAGTACCGGCAGCGCTTGACAGCTGCCGGTACTCCGGCGTATTTGATTCATGCAGACAGGGCCGTAAGCAGTCCGCATTTTCAGCCTTGCCGCCGAAAATGCTACAGGCGGCTCAGGACAGCTACGGCATTCTCCTTTATGATGCAGTCATAATGCTCATCGAAATAAGCGCGGGATGCATACTCTGCCCGGACGCTGCTTCCGTACTCAATCAGCAGATTGCAGAATCGTATGAAATGTTCGCATCCCGGAGTGAGCTCCTGAAGGGCCAGGTAATACTTGCCAGTCCGACTGTTTTTATACAGGCGGCTTTCTCCCTCAAATGCCTGTCCGCCGATGCGGGCTGCCCTGGTTACTGCGTCCAGGGAGTCAAAGCAGAAGATGCGCTGCGACAGGGTGTCTGCATAGGTTCTGCCGTTTTCTACGTTTCCTGAACTTCCAGCGCCGGAAACGGAGGAATCAGATTTTCCCTGACTTCCGCGCTGTTTATCGGCGGCGTGCGGACTGCTCTCCGGGGCGGAAGCTGCGTTCAGCCGGGACAGCAGTCCCGATTGGGAGCCTTCCTTCCCGTCGGGAAGGCTGGAGGCAAAGAGCCCCAGAAGACTGTCTGCTCCCTCCAGCAGATCCTGGGGAAGAGAGCCGAGAGGGGAATCCTCCTCCTCTGAGGCTGGGGAGAACCTGGAAAATCTCGTGTCCAGCTCCTCGGGATCTTCTATTTTCGTGATGACAAGCATGATGCTCTCTCCTGAGAGCGGAATTGCCTCAACCATCAGCGGTATGTCCTCTGCGTCAAAGCCAACCTCGGCTTCAGCCTGCTTAATCATCTCGCGGAACAGCTTTTTGGCCTTTTCGCTGCCATAGGCCAGCTCCCCGATATTCAGGTTCCGTATGCTTAAGTCGAAGCTGGTAAGAGTGCAGCGAATCTGGTTTTCATTGATACGTTCTATCTTCATCGGATCACTCGCCTTTCATTACAGCCTGAATTTGGGTTCTATATACCCAATATACTATATAATATAACAGATTGGCAATTCCTATGTAAAAAAATTAAAAGAAATTTTAGGAAATTTGCCTGAAAATGGTTGTAAATCACCGCGGCGTATATTAGAATACAGGTTAAGAAGTGGTAGTTCCGAAAGGAGGTGCAGGAGACAGAAGACACCGTACTGTTTGGAAAATACCAGATAACCGGAACGCTGGGAACCGGAAGAAACGGCACCGTCCTTCTGGCGGTACACCTGGGGCTTCGTGAATACAGAGCCATTAAGCGTGTGAGGAAGGAGCAGCGGCCAGGCGTCTTTCTGAGGGAGGCTGAGATTTTAAAAAGCCTGAGAGATCCGGGAATACCGGTTATCTACGATCTGGAAGAGGATCAGAACTATTTCTATATTATCGAAGAATATCTGGAAGGTCATTCTTTATCTGCCCTGATGAAAGAGAGGGGCAGTCTTACCCGAGCAGAGATCGCAGCATATGGGAGCGAGCTTTGCCGGATCTTGGTTTATCTGCATTCGCTGAAACCAAACCCTATTTTACATTTGGATCTGCAGCCGAAGAATCTGATGATCTGCGGCGGCGCACTGAAACTAATTGATTTTGACCAGGCTGTCTTTTCTGCCGGAAATGAGGGCAGAGCTCTGCGCTTTGGGACTCCCGGGTTTGCGGCTCCTGAGCTTTATCGGAACGAAGCTCCTGATGAGAGAGCAGACATCTATGCCATTGGTGCCCTTCTGTTCTATATGGGGACGGGGCGAAGCCCGGAGGGAGAAAACTGTGTGGAGAATGCCGGCTTTGACGGCAGGCTGGAAGCGGTTATTGAGCAGTGTTTAAGTCCGCAAAAAGAGAAGCGATTTCAGACTGCAAAGGAACTGTTGGAGGCGCTTGGCGCCCTCAGAACGGGAGTTTTCACTGAGAATCAAATGCCACTTCTTACGATTGCTGTGGCCGGAAGCCGCCCGGGCACGGGAACTACTCTTGCGGCCCTGGCTCTGTCAGCCTTTTTGAACCTTCATGCAGGCCCCTGCCTTTACGAGGAGAGAAATTCTTCGGGGGCAGCGGCGTCACTGGGACGAGCTATGGGAAAGCGGCCTGACAGAAGAGGGATTTTTCAGGCGGGAATCGTGCCTGTCAAACCTCTCTTTGGGAAAAATGTTCATCCCGATGAGAACAGCTTCCGAATCCGGGTTCTGGACATGGGAGCTCTGGACAGCCAGAATCTGAAGGGGATTTCCCGGGAAGATCATGAGGCGTTCCAGGCACAGCTGTTCCTTCTGGTTTGCGGGGGCAGGCCGTGGGAGCTTTCAGACTGCCGGAGGGCGGCAGGGAAGCTGTTTCGGGAATCACAGACGTCCCAGGAGCCGTGGGAGTCACAGAAAGCAAGGATAAAAATTCTTGTAAACCGCAGGGAGTCTGCGGGCAATATTCTGCTTCCGGAGGAAGCCAGGGACTGTGCCGCAGGATTTCTGCCCTGGATTGAGGATCCTATTTCCGGAGAGGAGGAGACAGCCACGGAGGCATTTTACAGTCTCCTTTCAGGAACAGAGGCCGCAAAGTGGCTCCTCAAAAGAGAGCAGAAAGGACGGAAACACCGTATCAGAGGGCTTTTAAGGCTGATTAAAGGCCAAAACCGAAGATAAAAGAGAGAAAGGACATATATCTGATGGGCAGAAGAGACAAGGCTCCGAAAAAAGCGGAGCCAGGCGAAAGCTACGGTGCACCCCTTATGGTAGGGGTGGCCGGCAGCAGCCGCGGCGTTGGAACAACGCATTTTTCCATCATGACAGCCGCCTATCTGTCTGGAGTCCTGGGAAAGAAAACTGCCCTGCTGGAGCGCAATGACAGCGGGGATTTTGCCCGGATAGAGGAGGTGTTTGAGACACATCCTGTATTAAAGAAAAATGGATGTTCGTTCAATATTCTGGAAATTTCCTTTATCAAGGGAGCCGGATCCCATGCATTTTCAGATCTTGCTAATTCAGACTTCGATACGGTTGTCGTTGATTTTGGAAATAATTTCGATGCAGCCAGGCCGGAATTCCTGCTCTGCCGGAAAAAATTTCTCGTAGGATCCCTGGCTGAATGGAAACTGGCAGCGTTCCTGGAGCTGATAGAGGGGAAAAAACACTCGGAAGGGCTTTGGGAATATTTTGCCTGCTCGGGAAGCAGGGAGCTCGAGACAGAACTGAAACGGTATCCTGGGATTGTTATCAGACGTATTCCGAGAACAGAGGATGCACTCTCCGTGACGGGGGAGGCGATGGATTTCTTTGGGGAATTTCTGGAATATTAGGGAAATGGTAAAATAATATATCACACAGCCTCCTTGGAGGGATTTCATACCGTTTTCCAGACAGGAGATATAACATGAGGGATAAAAGCTTGAGAACAGTACAGAAGAAAAAGCGGGAACAGGAGGAAAAGCGCCGCTATCTGGATGGAATCAGGAGATATCAGAGTGTGGGAGTAACCGTGCTGGTAGATGGAAAAGAGCCGGGTCCAGGCGAGCTGGAGCAGATTGTGGAAGTCAGGGAGGATGGAGCCTTTTATATGGGCGATTACATTACTGACGAAACAGGAAAACTGGTGGAGATCCATTTCGACAAGGTTTACCACAGATAGAAGGAATGGACGGGCGGCGCAGAATAAAGACTGAGCGAAAGCCCGGATAAGCTGAAAGAGGAAAAGAATCGGGAAAGGAGGAGGTAAAAATCCATGGGATACATGAACCTGGACTTTGGCCTGACCGGGGAGGGTAGCTAGGACAAGGCCGCCGGAAAAAAACAGGAAAACGCCATTTTAAAACCCACTGACAGCCGGAGAGGACAAAAAGACGGAAATGCGGAGGATACTGTTATGCCTTGACAGGGAACCTGAGAACATGTCTGCTGTCCAAACCGGCTGTCTTTTATATAGCAGGAAACTTCGTTCCCTGCTATATAAAAACGCTCCGCTGGGATCGCACTGCGGCGGAAAAGAAAATGTCGCTTCTGCGACCCGCCGCAGGCGGAGAATCCTGCAAAGCAGGATTCTTTCTTGAATCACAGGAAACTTCGTTCCCTGTGATATAAAAACGCTCCGCGGGGATAGAACTGCGGCGAAAAGGAAAATATCGCCAACGCAAAACAGGGATAAATTACGTGAATAAAAAATGAGAACCATAAAAATTGTAAGAAAAAATAAAGTAGTCTGTTGTATATGGATATGCTAGAATAGAAACAGGTATCGGGGAGAGAATCTCCCGGCGCCTGAATTGATATGATTCATTTCACGTGATTTTCGGAGGATATGTATGAAAAGCAGGAGAAATCCTATCCTGAAGGCCTTCCTGTTCCTTCTGATCCTGGCTGTACTGGCCGGCGGAGCGTTTCTGTACTGGAAATTTGCGCCTTCCAGGGAGAGGGCAGATCTCAGGGAGGTTTATCAGGCTGAGGAGAACAGAACGATTTTATATCTGAACTATGAAAAACAGGAGGCCCAGGGAATCTATGAGAACGGGCAGACTTATCTGCCGGCAGACTGGGTGGCGGAGCATGTCAACAGCCGCTTCTACTGGGACGAGAATGAGGAGATGCTGGTCTATGCCCTCCCGGAAGAGATTCTCTATACAGACGACACTGCCGTGGGAAGCTCAGGGGAGCCGCTGATTGTGAAGCGGGAGGACGGCGTTTATCTGTCCATGGGTCTTGTGCTCAATTATACAAAGGTGAGGATACAGGCCTTCGACAGCACAGATATCAAGAGGGTATTTATCGAGAATGACTGGGACGGGACGCCCACTGCAGATGTAAGGGGCAGGGTGAAGGTGCGCGTGGAGGCGGACGTAAAAAGCCCTATTCTGACAGAGTGCTACAGAGGCGACAGCGTCACTGTGCTGGAAACTACAGACGAGTGGGTGAAGATCGCCACAGCAGACGGCCATATCGGATATGTGAAAAACAGAAAGCTTAAGAATCTGCGCTCCGTGGTGCCGGAAACTGACTTTAAGGAGCCGGAATACAAAAATATTTCTCTGGATGAAAAGATCGTGCTTGCATTTCACCAGGTGACGATACCTGAGGCCAACCAGAAGATGGGGGAGCTGCTGGAGCCGTCCAAAGGGGTCAATGTCATTGTACCTACCTGGTTTACGCTCAGCGACAACGAGGGAAGCTATGAGTCCCTGGCCAGCAGAAGCTATGTGGAAGAGGCCCATGAGAGGGGACTTCAGGTGTGGGCCATGGTTGACAATTTCAGCAAAGAGTGCAGCAGGAATGTCCAGTCCGAGATCCTTCTGTCGAAAACCTCCACCCGGAGAAAGCTTATTGAAAGCCTGATGGATGAGGCCAAAACCTATGGCTTTGACGGCTTTAACCTGGATTTTGAGAGCATGAAGACGGAGGCTCTGCCTCACTATGTCCAGTTTATCAGGGAGCTGTCTGTGTCCTGCCGGAAGGAAGGGATTGTCCTCTCTGTTGACAACTACGTGCCTTCTGCCTACACAGCGGGCTATAACAGAAAAGAGCAGGGCATTGTGGCAGACTATGTGATCGTTATGGGATATGACGAGCATTTTGCCGGCGGAGAGAAGGGCTCCACCGCTTCTTTAGGCTTTGTGGAGCAGGGAATCAGGGACACGCTTCAGGAGGTCCCGAAGGAAAAGGTGATCAATGCCGTGCCGTTCTACACAAGGCTGTGGCAGGAGAAGGACGGCGAGACCACCTCTTCTGCTCTGGGAATCTATAAGGCCAAGGACTGGATAGAGGAAAATCATGTGGAGCTTTCCTGGCAGGATGAAACAGGCCAGTATTACGGGGAGCTTGAGGAGTCAGACGGAACCATGGACTATCTCTGGATGGAGGAGGAGCGTTCCCTTGGGCTTAAGATGGATCTGATCCGCCAGAATGATCTGGCAGGCGTGGCCTGCTGGAAGCTGGGGCTTGAGAGTGAGGAGATCTGGGACGTAATCCAGTGGGATCAGCCGGACGGAGAGGAAAAACAGCCGGACAGCAGCAATTAGGAGAAGGTGAGTAAAAAGAGCAGGCAAAACCGGGACAAATGAGACGGAAAGATAAGAGATAAAACGAAAACGGGAGAGACGGTTTCGGCGCGAGCCGGGAGGTTTTTCCCGTTTTGTTATTTTGTTATGGTGTTATAATGCCGGGTGAGAAATGCCGGGTGGGAGTTTTTTAAAGCAGCCTCCCCAGGGCAGAAGGGGAAAGGCTTTGGCCCTGGTGGAATGGGACGAGGAAAACAGGGAATATACTGGGCGTAAGGAGACGATTTCCAGGTGAAGTAATTTGAAAATTGTATGCTTTCTGGACCGCCATCTGGCAGGAACGCTGGCGGCTGTGTTTTTAATTGTCTTTCTGTTTTCTGTGTTCCGCTATACCGGGCTGGACGCAGCTGGGCGCAGTGTCCATATCGGAAAGGAGAAGCCGGTGGTGGTCATTGACGCAGGGCATGGCAGGGGACGGATGCGGCCGTACAGAGGAAAAACGGCAGGGAGAATCCGGCAAAAGTCAGGCACAGATAAGTAAAATAGTGAAGGAAGGATACAGAATGAAAGAGAACAGAAAGGACAGGGAGCTTAGACTGAGGGAGTACAGAAGAGAGGATCTGGAGGAGATGGAGCGTCTGTTTTTTGAGACAGTGCACACGGTAAACGCAGCTGATTACACAGAAGAGCAGCTTTGGGCCTGGGCGGACAAAGAGGTGGATCACAGGGCCTGGCACGAGTCCTTCTGCCGCCACAGGACGGTGATTGCCGAGCTTGGAGGGCGGATTGCGGGCTTTGGAGATATGGCGCCGGACGGTTATCTGGACAGGCTGTACGTTCACAGGGAGGAGCAGGGTCAGGGAATCGGGACTGCTATCTGTGATTATCTGGAAGGGGAGCAGGCAGAGGCGGGGAGCAGGACAGAAGGAAAAGAGAAGAGATTTGTGACTCACGCCTCTGTTACGGCGAGACCATTTTTTGAAAAACGGGGATACAGGGTGGTAAAGGAGCAGCAGGTGGAGAGAAAGGGGGTTATGCTGACGAATTACATGATGGAGAAAAGGACGGGAGGAAACTAGCAGATAAAGAGGAAGACGCTCTGAAACAGCCGGAATAGTGGACAGGCAGCGGCGAATAACCTGTAGCAAAAACGGACAGGAGATAAGAGATGGAAGAGAAAAAAAGGGAGACAAAAAAGGGCAAACCGGATGGAATTTCCGGCAGGAGCGTGAGGAGAAAAAGCCTTGACCGGTACTCCAGAGCAGAGTTTCTGAGGAGGCTTATAGAGGCCGGAATTCTGAAGCGCGATACAGGGGAAGGTGAGAAAAAGAGCTTACAGGAAGGGCAGGCTGTCTGCAAAAGGAATCAGAGAGAGGGACAGAAGACGGGCCGGGAGGCGAGCCTGTGAGCCGGCCGGGAGGCGGAAAAGCTGCAGTCTACCAGACAGCTGTGTACATCAGGCTTTCCAGGGAGGACGGCGATAAGGCAGAG
The DNA here is from genome assembly GCF_020736365.1 of Clostridium sp. M62/1. Classification (NCBI taxonomy): domain Bacteria; kingdom Bacillati; phylum Bacillota; class Clostridia; order Eubacteriales; family Clostridiaceae; genus Clostridium; species Clostridium sp. M62/1. The sequence goes on from NZ_CP085988.1 coordinate 806,534, forward strand.
AGCGACAGCGTGGGAAATCAGAGAAAGCTTCTGATGGATTTTCTTAAGTCGGAGCCGGAGCTTTCCCTGTTTTCTGAGTATGTAGATGACGGCTGGTCGGGGACCAGTTTTAAGCGGCCGGCTTTTGAGCGCATGATCAGGGATATTGAGGCCGGGCTTGTGGACTGCGTGGCGGTGAAGGATCTGTCGCGCCTGGGCAGAGACTACATTGACACGGGGCGGCTGCTGGAACGATATTTTCCTGACATGGGAGTGAGGTTTATCTCTCTTGCCGACGGGATTGACAGCAGAAAGCAGGAGTACGACATGCTGCTCCCCATCAAAAACATCTTCAATGAGCAGTATGCCAGAGATATTTCGAGAAAAATTCACGCTGTGGTCAGAACCAAGCAGAAGGCCGGAGAGTTTATCGGAGCATTTGCCTGCTACGGCTACCGGAAGTCGCCGTCCGACAAAAACCGCCTGGTGGTGGATGAGAGGGCAGCTGAGGTGGTGAGGATGATCTTTCAGCTTTTTCTGGAGGGAAAGGGAAAAAATACCATTGCCAGGATGCTGAATGACCGGGGGATTCCCTGCCCGTCCGAGTACAAGCGGCTGAACGGGGAAAACTACAGGAACGGAGGGCGTCTTTCGGGACAGTCCTGCTGGACGTATTCCACCGTTAATAAGATCCTCCACAGCGAGATGTATCTGGGCAATATGGTACAGGGGCGGCGTTTCCAGAGGATGCGGGGGAAGGCAAGGCAGGTGGACAGGGAAAACTGGATTGTGGTGGAGGGAACCCATGAGGCAATCATAGACAGGCAGGTATGGGAGCAGACCAGGAAGCTTCTGAAGAGCCGTTATGCCCCGTTTCAGCCTGCAGCAGGAGAAAATGTGTTTGCCGGCTTTATCAGGTGCGGGGACTGCGGCCGGGCCATGGTCAGAAAGGGAAGAGACCGGTACCTGTGCGGAACTTATGTGCGGGCCGGAAAGGCCTACTGTTCAGGCCATGGGGTGAAAAGGCAGGAATTGGAGGAGATCGTGCTCGCAGAACTTGCCCGGGCAGTGGAGGAGGAACAGCAGAGGGGAAGCCTTGCAGAGCTGTTTGAGAGAGCAGAGAAAGGGAGAATGAAACAGGGTACAGGAGCGGTATCAGAAAAGAGAGGGGGGAGGAAAAAGGAGAGGTGGCAGACGGAGTGGCCGTGGGAACTGGCTGAAAGGGCAGAAAACGGACAGGAGGAGGCCGAAAACGAGGAAAGGGAGGAGGAATTTTGGCCTCTTGCAGGCGTTTCCGGGATTCTCGTAAGGCGGGATGACAGCTCCATGCGCAGACTCCTTGCACAGATGGCGGAGGAAATCCTGATTTTTGAGGACGGGAGTGTGGAGCTGGTCTGCCTCTACGGGGATTTGCAGGGAGGAGAAGCGCATCCGGCCCCCTCCTCATGGAGGCAATGATCCCGGCAAGGTGGGGGTGGATCAGAGTCTCGAGAAGGACATTAACCTTGCCATATCAAAAAAGCTGGCTCGCTATCTTGAGCTGGCGGACGTGGAGGTGGTGATGACCCGAAGCGAGGACAAGGGGCTTTACAGTGAAACGGACAGCAGGAAAAAGTCGGCAGACATGAAGGCCAGATGCAGCCTGATTGACGAGGCAGAGCCGGATCTGGTAGTCAGCATCCATCAGAACAGCTACCATGAGGAAAATGTCTCGGGAGGCCAGGTGTTCTACTATAACGGCTCGGTAAAGGGGAAAAAGCTGGCAGAGATTCTGCAGAAACGGTTTGACTATGTGCTTGGAGAAAAGAATACAAGACAGGCGAAGGCAAACGACAGCTATTACCTGCTTCTTCATGTGAAAAGCCCCATTGTGATTGTGGAGTGCGGCTTCCTGAGCAATTATGAGGAGGCGGCCCTGTTAAATACAGATGAATATCAGGACCGCCTCGCGTGGACAATACATATGGGAATTATGGAGTATCTGAACCGGCGTTAGAGGACGGCTCATTCAGGCAGTCATCTACCAGTGATTTCTCAATCCGGTCTGCGGCCATGGAGCCGGCTGGACGGACATAGTAGTATTCGCCTGACTCGTCCAGGCTTCCGATTTCAATGGAAAACTCCTTCAGAGAGCTCATCCCGGAACCGTCATCAGAGCCGTTTTCCGCATTTTCGGCATCTTCGGCATTTTCATCATCAGAGGAATCTTCCTCAGAGGGCTTTGCAGCTTCTGTCTCATCCTCTGTCTCAGAGCCGGAATCGCTCTGTGAATCTTCCTCCTCGTAGGAAAACCAGATGACGGCTTGGAGGTTATCAAGACCGTACTGGGACAGCTCGCTGTCCGTGACTTTGTAATCTGCGCAGTCGAAGATGGCAAGGTTCGTGATGGCTGTGGCCAGATGGTTGGGAACGCTTACGTCCTCCACGCGGTTTTCCTCGCTTTCTTTCGAATCCCGGTACCAGATAAAATTACCTTCGTCATCCTTTCCAGTACGGATATAGTGGGAGGACTTGCCTTCTGCGTCAATCTTAAATTCCTTCACATCTGCTGTGAAAACAGAGGGAAGCTCATCTGTCTTAAGCCAGTCATAGAGTGTGTAATCGGAGTAGTTCATCAGCACATCGCTTATGGTGTAAACATGGCTGTCTCCGCTCTTTATCGCATAGTAATCGCCGTCTTCTGTTTCATTTCCGATGGTTATAACGGTATCCTGGCCGTCAGTGCCTGTAAAAGAAAAGGTGGCAGCAGGGGCGTCGAGCCCGTATACGGAAAGGTCCGTAACCTCGCCCAGATCCCGTTTGGCAGTTATGTCTCCCAGATCATTGGCAAGGGTCTGGACAGAGGCCTGAAGAGCGGGAAAATCGTCGTCCTCCGTATACTTCCATATTCCATCTTTGTCCTTCTCAAAGGAGATGGAGGTGCCTGCCGAAGTATAGGAGAGAGCAGCAAGCTCAGCGCAGTCTGTAAACGGGATCACGCCCGCTGCCTCCGCCTGCTCCCGCTTCCTGTCCTCTCTTGCCGAAAAGCCGGACACAAAGGCATAGGCTGCAGCCAGGGCTGCCAGAAGAAGGCAGCCGATGGCCAGAGTATGTTTCCTTGACATATTTGTCCCTCCTTTTATCTGTTCTACAGTTTTCTTCTTTTCATCCAGACGATAAAACCGACAAGAGCCACTGCGGCAGGAATCACAAGGATGAAAATAAAGGATAGGGTTCCGCTGCCTGAAATCGTGTTGAAGGTCATCTCAAGGCTCTTTGAAGGGATGGACACATTTTCCACATCCTCAAAGTTCCAGACTGCTGCGTTCATGAAAATGTCCAGGTTGGTCAGGTTGGAAAATACTTCTGTGATGCCTGGATCAATCAGGGACGGGCAGGAGAACACAACGAGACTTGCCTTTCCATTGTCTGTTTCTTTCTCAGCGGAGGCAGCCAGCACAAAGCTTCCCGGTACCTGCTCTGTGTCAGAGACAATGCGCACCGCATTGTCAGAGGTGGTGAGGAAGGCCTCAGCTGTGACTCCCTCAGGAACAGAATCTGAGATCCTCAGCGCACCGCTCTGGGCCACAAGGGCCAGACTTCTGGAATCCAGCGGGCTTGTAATCGGATGGGCGCTGTTATAGATCGGGAACATGTAAAATGGGTTGTTCTGGTAATACCGATCCATATCTGCAGCGTATCCCGGAAGCTGTTCTATGCCGTAGGCGTCCATAACCTTTTTAAAGTGGGGACGCTCCTCTGTGAGAGGGCCTGACAGAATCATTACATGGCCTCCCCTGTCCAGATAGGAGAGGATCATGTCTGCTTCGTCCTCGGCCAGATCCGTCTGGGGATTATTGATGATCAGAAGACTGCAGTCCTCGGGCACGGAGCCGGCTGTCAGAAGATTTACGTCAGCCAGGGAAAAATTGGATTTTTTCAGCATGGATGTCACAGATTCAGAGAGCTGTGACTCTCCGTGGCTGCCGGTCTGATAGGCGATTTTCTGAATATCGCTTACCACTCCCTTGATGGCGCTTGTCACCTGTCCCTCTCCGTCAAAGGCAGACTCCTGAGGATAGCCGTACATGGTGTAGGTTGTCTGGATAATATCGTCAAAGGGGACAGTTTCCTTTCGGCCTGTATCCTCACAGGAGATCAGAAGGGAATTATTTTCCGCCTCCATAGCCTGCACCTGATCCGGATGGAGGATGCTGTCAAGGGTTTCCACCTTCACATGGGAGGATGCAGATTCGTACTGCTCCAGGAAATGGGTGATTCTCGTATCCACAGAATCGGGATCAGCCACCACATAGATGGTCACATCTTTGTCAAGTCCGTCCAGGACTTCCTTCGTAGTTTCGCCAATCGAGTAGATTTTCGTATTGCTCAGGTCAATTTTTGTCAGATTTTCGGGAAGCTTTCCCACAATCATATTAAACAGGATCAGGGCGGCCACCGCAATTAAAGCAAGGATGGCTGTATACCCGCCTCTTTTCAGCTTCTTATTCATAATGCCCTCCTTAACTCCATCTGCGCTTTTCTACGGACAAAACGGTGAGAAAAATAAAGAAAATAATCGTGCTCACGTACAGTAAAAGTCCGCCTATATCCAGGATGTGATCCGCCACAAAGGTCTGGAACACGTCTGTAAATGCCAGTTTTCCCAGCACATCAGAGAGGCTGTGCTCGAGAAGGGACGGCTTTGCAAAATAGAGGACAGCCAGGACTGCCGCACCGGCCGCCTCCAGCACAAATCCCAGGGCCGCCCAGTCCGTTACCCGGAGAATGATCAGCACTGCCGCTGTCCAGATGAGGAAAAAGCCCACGGCACATCCAGATGCCGTTGTCGGCAGAAACATCATAAGGCTGGGCCACAGGAACAGAAGAAGCAGCACGCCGAAGGTGGAAACTGCTGCGATAATCTGGCTTTCTGTCAGGGACGAAAGAAACAGTCCGATGGAGATGTAAACACAGCCCAGCAGAAAATAGGCCAGCAGGGAGGCATAGTCAGCGGCCAGATACGCCGTGCCGTTTGCCATAATGATGAGAGGACAGAGGGCAGCAACCAGAACCGTTGCGGCGAACACTGTTATCATGGACAGGTACTTGCCCAGGACAATCCCCGTGACAGACACAGGGGAGGTTAAGAGAAGCTGGTCAGTCCGGCTCCTTCTCTCATCGGAAAGACTTCTCATGGTCAGGACAGGAATGGAGAACATCATAATGGACAGCATGCCTGTCAGAGAAAAGGAAAAGTAGGGATAACCGCTTCCCAGGTTGTAGGACATAAAATAAATGCCCAGAAAAAGTGTCATGAAGGCGATAAAGATACAGCCTGTCATGGAATAAAAATAAGATTTCAGTTCACGTTTATAAATCGCTGCCATTGCTGTCCTCCTGTTCGGGGCTTGAAGTTTTGCTCACAGATGAAAGTGAGGAATCGGGTATATCGCTTCCGGCCTGTTCTGTAGCTCCAGAAGTCAAAGCCGGGTCTTCTCCGTGAAGATGCACAGATCCTCCTTCTGCAGGCAGGGAGCCGGATACATTCCCGTGATGTCTGGACGGACGCCAGTGCCTCTTTTCTGAAACGTGCTTTCCGGCTCTTCCACGGCCCGCTGTTTCCTCCCCCTGTTCGGGCTGCTGCTGGCCGGACTGGGTCAGTTCCAGGAATACCTGCTCCAGAGAGGTCTTTTCCAGCTGCATGGAGAGGATGGGGAGCCTGTTTTCAGATAAGGTATAAAAAATATCTTCTCGGACCCTGACGCTGTCCCTGTCAGGATTCTGAGAGGGAGAGAGGGAGAGGCGCAGGCTGGTAAGGCAGCTTCGGTCAGAAGCTTTGTCTGCCTCCTGATTTTCAGCCTGCTCTGTCTCTGATTCCATTTCTGATTCCATTTCAGGTTCCATTTCAGATTTTATCTCAGGTTTCATCTCAGACTTTATTTCAGGCTCCGAGGTCTCGATGGAAGCGATCCCGTCTACAGATGACAGAGCGCTGCTCACTGCATCAGGGGAGCCCTTCACCGTCATAACCACAGTCTGAGCTCCTGCCATCTGGCTTTCCAGGCTTTCCGGGGTGCCGTTTGCCGCCAGCCTTCCGTGGGAGATAATCAGAATATGGTCACAGACGGCGCTGACCTCTGAAAGAATATGGGAACTTAAAATAACCGTGTGCTTTTTCCCCAGAGATTTGATCAGATCACGTATCTCGATAATCTGTTTCGGATCAAGTCCTACCGTAGGCTCATCGAGGATAATGACAGGCGGCATACCGAGCACAGCCTGGGCCAGACCGACGCGCTGTCTGTAGCCCTTGGAGAGATTTTTAATCAGACGCCCTTTTACGTCGTTAAGCATCGTCAGCTCCATGGCTTTGGAGACGGCCTCTTCCCTGTCTTTTTTAGGAATCTTTTTCAATTCGGCTGCAAAGCTTAAGTATTCCAGCACCGTCATATCCAGGTAGAGAGGCGGGATTTCCGGCAGATAGCCGATGAGCCGCCTGGCCTCATCCGGTTCCTCCAGAATGTTTTTCCCGTCGATCAGAACCTCCCCGTCAGTAGCGCCCAGGTATCCGGTCATAATGTTCATGGTTGTGGATTTCCCCGCTCCGTTGGGCCCGAGGAAACCGATAATTTCTCCGTCCCGGATAGTAAAGCTCAGGTGATCCACAGCCAGGCATCCCCCGTAGTCCTTAACGAGATTTTTCACTTCAATCAAGATAGAATCCTCCTTTTTCACCGAGGGCGCAAAACCGCCTGCCCCGAAGCCATAAACCACTCCAGGGCATCAGAAAAACGTCCCCTGCATCTAGGAGGGATCATAGAAAGAAAAAGTGAAAATTCTGTGTTCATTCTGTGAGAAAACCATGATAATTCTGTGTCCTCCCGGGAATCAACCGCAGCAAACGACACCCGAAACAAAAAATGGTACAGCGCGAAGGGAAGATGTGGTATACTAGCGAGGAAAATGCATGCCATGCCTGCATGAGCCTGCATTTGACGAGCAGTCCCCCTACCCGGCAGGAGCAGGGCGCGCCCCGGCAGAAATCCGGATCCTTTCTTGCAGCCCCTTTACGCTCGATTACACCCCATTCAAAGGAGTCACCACATGAAACTTCTGAACGAAATCCCGTCCTCATTCTGGGGACTTTTCCGTTCCCCAAACAGGGAAATATATATAGAAGCCCTCTTAAAAATCAACGAAGAGTATCAGTACAGCAACTATTTCCTGAGCAGGGAGATGTGCATCCAGGTGCTGGGCGATTACTTTTCCAGGCGCCAGGTGGAGATTGAGAGAGAACAGGAGGAGGCTGAGGCAGATACCCTGGAGCCGCCGGCCACACGTATTCTCAACTGGCTGATCAGAACCAGGTGGCTGCGCCGCCAGGAGGATTTTGTCAACCTGTCGGTCAATATCGTCATTCCCGACTATGCCGCGGTCTTTATCGGCGCATTCGAGCGGCTGATCGGGGAGGAGGGAGACGAGGCGGACATCTATATCCAGAACATTTATGCCAACCTCTTCTCCTACCGGAACGATCCCCGGGCATCCATCGCCCTGTTAAACACAGCCCTTGTAAATACCAGAAGGCTTAACAAGACCCTTCAGGACATGCTTCACAACATGGACAAATTTTTTACAAGCCTGCTGGATCAGAAATTTTACGGGGAGCTGCTGCGGGAACACCTGGACGGATATGTGGAAGAGATTGTAAAGAAAAAATACCATATTTTAAAGACATCCGATAATTTCTACCTGTACAAGGCAGATATCAAGCAGTGGCTGAAGCTCCTCAGAGAGGAGCCGGAGTACCTGGAGCTCACCATCCGCCGGGGAGGAAAAAAGCTGGAGCTTTCAGAGGCAGTCCGCCTGCTCGATGACATTGAGAGAGGATTTGATGACATCGAACGCCGGATTGCCAACATGGACAGGGAGCACACCCGCTATGTGAGAGTTACAGTGAGCCGTCTCTACTATCTCTTAAATAAGGAAGAGGACACGAAAGGGCTGATTTTACAGCTTCTGAACCGAATGTCCCGGGAGGAGGATCCGGAGCCCCTTATCAGAAAGACGGCGGCCAGGATGAACCTTTCAAGAAGAGAGCTGCTCTCTGACAAATCCCTCTACAGGAAGCGAAAGCCCAGGGAAGCCTTCCGGGAGAAGCTGCAGCCGGAGGAGGCTCCCAAGGAGCTTTCCAGGGAAGAGCTTCTGAGCCTGAACCGGGTTTCGGCAAAATACACCAGAGAAGAGATTACAGACTTCATCAGAGAGCGGATGGAGGATAAGGCTGCGGCGATCACAGGAGACAGCGTCCGAAGCGAAGAAGATTTTGAAAAGCTGATCCTGGCCTATGATTACTCCTTAAAAAAAGAAAGCCCCTTCAGGACAGAGGGGGAGCCGGAGTCCATCGACAACGGAGCCTATGTGTTTCCGGCTCTTGTATTCAGAGAAAAGACAAAAGCGGGGGAGCCAGAGAGGCGCGCCGGGGAGGAGACGAAGGGCAGCTACCATACAGGAAAGGGACAGATAAGAGAAGATGATACCATATTTTAATGAGCTGCTTCAGGAGGAGCGGGAGGAGCTTACCCAGGCTATCCGGCTTCTGGAGCGGCAGACCTATGTGCTGGAGAGAAAATATGACAGGAAAACGGGGCGCTACCAGTATTCCGGTGTGTACAGAACCCTGGAACGCCACATGGAGTTTCTGCGGGAATACCTGGAAATATCCGGTATTTCTATCTATGAGGATATTCAGCTGGGTGTGATTTACATAAAAGGGGAGGCAGTCCTGGCAGAAAAGCTGCCGAAGCTCGCCACCCTGTACCTGCTCATCTTAAAGGTGATCTACGATGAGCAGATGACAGAGGCCTCCAACAGCCTTGCAGTCCACACGACCCTGGGAGAGCTCAGCGAGAGGCTCGGCGTGTTTGGCCTGACCGGGAGGACGGCTCCCACAGAAATCCGACGGGCGTTAAGCCTTCTGAAAAAGTATCAGATCATCGAGCCGCTGGATCTGATGGACGATCTGGATGGAAATATGCGGCTGATCCTCTATCCCACCATTAACCTGATCCTGACCGGAAACGATGTGAGAGAGCTTCTGTCAGAGCTTGGAGAAGGAGAAGGGCAGGACAGGCAGCTGACACGAGACACAGAAGAAGCGGCGGATAGAGAAGAAAACGAGACAGACGGGGAAGAAAATGAGACGGACGGAGAGGAGGATTCCAGATGAATGACAAGGGATTCAAGGCGCTGACGCGGATCTGCCTGAACAACTGGCACTATATCAGCCATAAGGTGCTGTCCTTAAACAGCGGGATCAACTTTTTCACCGGACACTCGGGGAGCGGAAAGTCCACGATCATTGACGCCATGCAGATCGTTCTCTATGCAAACACAGACGGCCGCGGGTTTTTCAATAAGGCGGCTGCCGATGATTCAGACAGAAGCCTGATTGAATACCTGAGGGGAATGGTGAATATAGAGGAAAACAACCGGTTTGCCTATCTGAGGAATCAGAACTTTTCCACGACAATCGCCCTGGAATTTACGGAGACGGAGGGCGGTGAGGCCCAGTGTGTCGGCGTGGCCTTTGACGTGGAGACGGCGTCCAACCAGGTGAACCGCCTGTTTTTCTGGCATAAGGGGAGACTGCCGGAGCATTTCTACCGGACTGCCGATCGCACCATGACCATCAGCGAGGTGAGAGACTTCCTGAAGAAAAATTTCACAAAGGAGGACAGCTTCTACGGCCCTCACAACGAGAGATTCCGCTCTCAGCTCTACAGCACCTATCTGGGAGGCCTCGACAAGGAGAAGTTCCCCCTTCTTTTTAAGAGGGCCATTCCCTTTAAGATGAATATCCGCCTGGAGGATTTTGTGAAGGAGTACATCTGTACGGAGGATGACATTCACATCGAAGATATGCAGGAAAGCGTCATGCAGTATGGGCGCATGAAGAAAAAAATCGACGATACGGTCCGGGAGATGGAGGAGCTCTCAGAACTGAATCAGGCCTTTCTGCAGGTCCGGGAGGCCGAGGGGGAGATGGAAGGGTATCATGCCCTTGCAAAGGAAATGGAGATTCTGGCCCTGAAGGGAAGAGTCAGGCGCCTTGGACGTGAGGCAGAGGCGGCAAGGGAGGAGGCAAAAAGACAGTCTGAGTCGAAAGCGCAGCTTGAGGAGCGGATTCAGGAGAAGGAAGCCGGGAGAGAGGAACTTCTGAAAAAAATCGCTTCCACCGGCTATGAGGATCTGAAGGAAAAGCTGAAAACCCTGAAGGAGCTGATTGAGCAGTACGAAAAAAGTGAGGCGAGGTTTCAGAAAACTGCCGCAGGCTTAAAGGGCTGGGAGGAGGCTGACTGCACTGCAAACCAGACCCTCTGGGACATCGAGGCCTTTGAGAAAAGAGAGATCTCAGAGGAGGGGCTTCACAGCCTGAAGCAGAGCATAGAGGCCATGAGGAAGGAGGCCGATGAGGAGAGAAAGGAGGCAGAGTCGGAGATACGCCGGCTGAAGCGGGCTCAGACGGAGGCGAGGGAGAACCTGAAGGAGTTAAAACAGGGGCGCAAGGCCTACCCGAAAGAGCTCCTGAATGCCAGAACCTACATTCAGAAACGCTTCCTGGAGGAGTTCCAGAAGCCGGTTCAGGTGGATATTCTGGCGGATCTTCTGGACATCAGGAGCGAGCGGTGGAGAAATGCGGTGGAGGGCTATCTGGGAGGCAATAAGCTGTCCCTGGTGGTAGAGCCAAGGTACGTGCGTTCTGCCATGCGCTTTTACAATGAGCTGGACAGAAGGGCCTATTACCGGGTGTCTGTGGTGGACACGGAGCAGGCGGTCAGGGACAGTCACCCGGTGCTTGACCATGCCCTGTCGGAGGAGGTGTCCGCTCAGACGGAGTACGTCCGGTCCTATGTGGATTTTATGCTGGGAAAGGTGATAAAGTGTGAGGGGATTGACGAGCTTCGCCAGTGCCGGATCGGCATCACCGACGACTGCCTTCTCTATCACAGCTGCCGCCTGCAGTATATAAACCCGGAAAATTATACGAGGGGAGCCTATATCGGCGCCCTGAGCATGAAAAAGAGAATTGAAAACCTGGAGGAGGAGCTTCGGGAGATTGGGGAGGAACTTAAGCCTCTGGAGGAAACCAGGCAGACCTGCGATCAGGTTCTGTCCCTGGAACCTCTTTCTCTGACTGTGTCTGAGTATGGGGAAATGTTTGAGGACCTGAAGAACCTGAAAAAGAAGAGGGCTGAGAAAAAACGCCAGGAGCAGGCCCTTCTCGAACTTTCTGAGGGACAGATAAGCGCCTGGGAGAAAGAGCGGGAGGAGCTTCAGAAGGAGATAGAGCAGGACCGCGGGGCTTTGAAGGCCCTGGAGGAGAACCTCTGGAAGCTGAATCGTGATATTCAGGGCAGGGAAAAGCAGAATATAGAGCTTCAGGGAGAGCTGTCACAGAGGGAGAGAGAGCTTTCCGAAATGAAAAAAGAGATGGAGGAAAAGAGCGGAACCCATGCTCTCGAGCAGTTTGAAGCGAAGAAGGAGGAGGCCCTGCTGTCAGCTTTTAAGGCAGTTCCGGACGGCTATTCCACGGCAGAATACGCCCTGGAGCGGCCGGCTCAGTGCGAGAGGCTGAGGGAGACCTTTGAAAACCTGGAAAGAGAGTCAGGAGAGCGCAGAGAGAGCCGCTTTGAGAGGCTGGAAAAGCAGCGGATCGAGTACTTAAGGCGCCATCCTGGCCGCCGCTTCTCGCCCTCCGACAGAGGAAATGAGGAGTACGACAAACTTTTGGCGGAGCTTTCCTGTGACCGCCTTTCAGAGTACAGGGAGAAGGCGGCCGAGCAGGCCAGAACGGCAGTGGAGCACTTTAAGGATGACTTTATCTTTAAGATAAGAAGCGCCATCAAGGAGGCCTACCACCGGAGAGACGAGCTGAACGAGATTATCAGCTCGCTGGATTTCGGAAAGGATAAGTACCGTTTTGTCATCGAGAAAAACAGGGGGGCTGACGGAAAGTATTACGACATGTTTATGGATGAGGCCCTGGAGATTAATCCGGCCAGTCTGAGCCAGAACATGGACAACCAGATGAATTTCTTCACCATGGCCCACGAGGACCGGTACGGGGCGATGATGAACGAGCTCATAGACATTTTCATTCCGCCGGATCAGGCCGCCGCCAGGGAGCAGGAGGAGGCCAGAAGGCAGATGGAAAAGTATGCAGATTACAGAACCTATCTTTCCTTTGACATGCAGCAGATTATCGAGGGGGAGGAGACCATGTACATTCCATTGAGCCGGATGATCAAGAAAAACTCCGGCGGAGAGGGGCAGAACCCCTTCTATGTGGCACTCTTAGCCAGCTTTGCCCAGGCCTACCGCATCAACCTGCCGGCCCGGTTCAGAAGAAACACAACCATCCGCCTGGTGGTGCTGGACGAGGCCTTCTCCAAGATGGATGCGGAAAAGGTGGCAAGCTGTATCCGCCTGATCCGCGGCCTGGGCTTCCAGGCGATCATCAGCGCCACCAACGACAAGATCCAGAACTACCTGGAAAATGTAGACAAGACCTTCGTGTTTGCAAATCCGGGAAAAAAGTTTATCTCCATTCAGGAGTTTGAGAGGAAGGAGTTCGGGGAGCTGGAGTAAAAGAAAGAAGGGCAGAAGAGAGGCGAGGCAGAAAAAAGGAGGGTTTTCAGTTCCGGGAAAGTCACTGAAAACCCTCCTTTTTTCTGATGGATTTACGCAGCTGTTCGCCGGGGAGAAAGGGAAAAAAGGGTTTTGGAGGAGGATGAGATGTCCTTTGCCCTGTCTTGCATGGGCCTTTTTCATGTGCTATGATAGGGAGAAAAAGGTGAACAGAGTTAAAGAGCAACACGGAAGAGAGATAGAATAAAGAGGTTGTACAATGGAACAGAAGAAGACGAGGGTGGTGAGAATCCACGAGGAGTACAGGAAGAAAAAGGAGAGCGAGGCCTTTGAGGCGGCGTTTGGAGCCGCAAACGGGGACGGCGGGCTGACCCAGGAGGACAGGGCGGTTCTTGCTGAGGCGGCTGCTGTCCTGCGGGAGGGAGGACTGGTGGCCTTCCCCACAGAGACGGTTTACGGCCTGGGAGCAAACGCGCTGGATGAGACGGCGGCCAGGAGAATTTACGAGGCCAAGGGAAGACCCTCCGACAACCCGCTGATCGCCCACATTGCAGATTTTGAGGCCCTTGCCCCTCTCACGGCGGAGATACCGGAGGCGGGGAGAAAGCTGGCTGAGGCCTTCTGGCCGGGGCCTCTCACCATGGTTTTTAAAAAGAGCGGGGTGGTGCCCCACGGCACCACGGGAGGTCTTGAGACAGTGGCTGTCAGGATGCCAAGCGATCCGGTGGCCAGGGAGCTGATCCGCCTGGCGGGAGTTCCCATAGCGGCGCCCAGCGCCAACACCTCTGGCCGTCCAAGCCCCACCAGGGCGGAGCATGTGCTTCAGGACATGGATGGGAAAATCGAGATGATTGTAGACGGAGGGCCTGTGGGGATCGGCGTAGAGTCCACGATTGTAGATGTGACCGAGGAGATTCCGACGCTTTTAAGACCCGGAGCCGTCACGATGGAGATGCTGAGAAGCGTTGTGGGGGAGACTGCGGTTGATCCGGCGATCACCGGCCCCATGAGAGCAGATATAAAGCCAAAGGCTCCCGGAATGAAGTACCGCCACTATGCTCCGAAGGCGGATCTGACGCTGGTGGAGGGAGAGACAGACGCAGTAGTGTCCCGCATCAATGCCCTGGCGGCAGAAAAGCTCGGTGCAGGCCAGAGGGTGGGAATCATCTGCACAGAGGAGACGAAGGACCGGTATCCGGCAGGCATTTTAAAAAGCATCGGAATGAGAGCCAACGAGGCCACGGTGGCCCACAACCTGTACGCGGTTCTCAGAGAGTTTGACGATCTGGAGGTGGACTGCATCTTCTCAGAGAGCTTTCAGGCCGACGATCTGGGACAGGCAATCATGAACCGCTTAAACAAGGCCGCCGGATACCACAAGATTCAGGTGTAGGGAGATCAGAAGACCGGGGAGAGATGCCGGGGAAATTCCGGGGACAGACCCCGGCCGCAGTTTCGCAGACAGGAAGGAGAAGAGAGGAAAAATGGAGCAGACAGCAAAAATCAGGGGGGACTTTCATAAGTCAGAAAAGCGTCAGGATTATATCACATGGGATGAGTATTTTATGGGGGTTGCCAAGCTGGCAGCCATGCGTTCAAAGGATCCCAGCACCCAGGTGGGGGCCTGCATTGTCAGCAGCGACAATAAAATTCTGTCCATGGGGTACAACGGGTTTCCCATCGGGTGCTCCGACGACGAGTTTCCGTGGGGAAAGGAGCATGAGACAGACGATCCATACAACGCTAAATACCTCTACACGACCCACAGCGAGCTGAATGCGATTTTAAACTACAGAGGGGGAAGCCTTGAGGGGAGCAAGCTGTATGTGACCTTATTTCCCTGCAATGAGTGCGCCAAGGCCATTATCCAGGCAGGAATCCGCACCCTGGTCTATGACAGCGACAAGTACCAGGACACTCCTTCTGTGCGCGCTTCCAAGCGGATGCTGGATGCAGCGGGGGTAAGATATTACAAGTACAGCCATACGGGGAGAAAGATTGAGGTGTGCCTGTAGATGAAGTTTTTGCTGGCAGCAGTCAATGCGAAGTACATTCACTCGAACCTGGGCATTTACAGCCTGAAAAAATATGCGGACAGCCGTCTTAAGCAGTCAGGGGAAAAGCAGGAAAAAGAACCCTCCGGTGGCGGCCCCGCCTGGGAGATTGAGATTGGGGAGTACACCATTAACCACCGGACGGATGATATTCTGAGGGATATTTACAGGAGAGCGCCTGACGCTGTGGGCTTTTCCTGCTACATCTGGAATATCCTCTATATAAGAGAGCTGGTGCACGACTTAAAAAAGATCCTGCCGGATACGGAAATCTGGCTCGGCGGGCCTGAGGTGTCCTACAGGGCTTCGGAGCTTCTGAGGGAAGAGCCTTATGTCCGCGGGATCATGGCAGGGGAGGGGGAGGAAACCTTCTATAGACTTCTCAGAGCTGCCGGTGAGAGGACCTCTGCGGGAAGCATCTGGAAGGATCAGGCCCTCTCTCTCATTCCCGGTCTTGTGTTCCGGGCACTGGGCGCGGACGGCGAAAACCGGGAGGACGGCAAAAATCGGAAGGACGGCGAAAACCGGGAGGATGGCAAAGTCCGGGCTGAGGCGGAGATTGTGGCCACGCCTCCCGCCCCGCTTCTGGATCTGAATGAAATCCCCTTTGCCTACGGAGATCTTCAGGGGCTGGAGCACCGGATTATCTACTATGAGAGCAGCCGGGGCTGCCCGTTTTCCTGCAGCTACTGCCTGTCTTCTATCGACAAATCCGTGCGTTTCCGGGATCTGGAGCTGGTGAAGGAGGAGCTTGCCTTTTTCCTGGAGAAAAAGGTGCCCCAGGTCAAGTTTGTGGATCGGACGTTTAACTGCAGAAAGAGCCATTCCATGGCAGTCTGGCAGTTTATCCTGGAAAATGACAATGGTATTACCAATTTTCACTTTGAGATCTCGGCGGACCTTCTGTCTGAGGAGGAACTGGCCCTCCTCTCAAAGATGCGCCCCGGGCTTGTGCAGCTGGAGATCGGAGTGCAGACAACAAATCCCAGAACCATAAAGGAAATCCGCCGGAAAATGGATCTTGGCCGCCTGCAGAAAAACGTGGAGAAAATAGGCAGCTTTCACAATATCCACCAGCACCTGGATTTAATCGCAGGTCTGCCCTTTGAAGGCTTTGAATCCTTCCGCCACTCCTTCAACGAAGTCTTTGCCATGAGGCCGGAGCAGCTCCAGCTGGGCTTTCTGAAGGTGCTGTCCGGCTCCCATATGATGGAGATGGCAGCAGAGTATAGCCTCCGGTATAAGGAGGCTCCGCCCTATGAGGTACTCTCCACCAGATGGCTGTCCTACGGGGAGCTGCTCCGCCTGAAGGGCGTGGAGGAGATGGTGGAGACCTACTACAACAGCGGTCAGTTTGAAAATACCCTGGAGGCCCTCGCACAGGAATTTGACTCTCCCTTTGACATGTTTTCGGCCCTTTCCGTGTATTATGAGGAAAACGGGCTTTCTGCCGTCAGCCACAGCCGGCTGGCCAGGTATGAGATCCTGTTTCGCTTTATCGGGGAGCTTCTGGAAAAGAAGAGGGCAAGATATGAGCAGAAAACACCTGAGAAAGAGGGAGGGGACGAGGCGCCAAGGGAACTGCCGGCAGGTCAGGAGCGGCTGGAGGAATACCGGGACCGGCTGATCCTGGACGTATACCTGAGGGAAAACGCCAAAAGCCGTCCGTCCTTTGCCAGAGATCTGTCGCCCTTCAGGGAGGCGGTGAAGGCATTTTTTATAGAAGAGGGAAAAAGCCGCCGCTATCTGAAAGGATATGAGGAATACGATTCCAGACAGATGGGAAAGATGGCCCATATAGAGGTTCTGAGAGAAGGAACGATGGTGCTGTTTGACTACCTTCACCGGGATGCCCTGCTTGGGAATGCGAAGATCTTTCAGGTGGGACAGCTGGGAGAGGTAAGAAGGCAGGAGGAAGCAGAAGTATAGAGGCGCCGGACAAACGCAGCTCACAGACAGAGAAAATAAAGAAATTGCACGAAAAAGGGGAACAGACAGTTTGAAAAGGGAAACGAAAGCACAGAGAGAGGAGAGGGTAGCGCGTATTCTGGGGCTGCTTGACCAGGAGTACGGGACGGAGTACCGCTGCTATCTGAACCATGAAACGCCGTGGCAGCTTTTAATTGCTGTCATTATGAGCGCCCAGTGTACAGACGCCAGGGTGAATCTGGTGACGGAGAAGCTGTTTAAAAAGTACGACACACTGGAAAAATTTGCAGCGGCAGATATCCGGGAGCTGGAACAGGACATCCACTCCATTGGATTTTACCACTCCAAGGCAAGGAATATCATCGCGTGCTGCAGAGCCTTAGTGGAGCAGTTTGGGGGAAGAGTTCCGGAAACCATGGAGGAGCTGACCTCCCTGGCGGGAGTGGGCAGAAAGACTGCCAACGTGATCCGGGGAAACATCTACAATGAGCCGAGCATTGTGGTGGACACCCACGTAAAGCGGATCTCCAGGAAGCTGGGGCTTACGAAGGAGGAGGATCCGGAAAAAATCGAGTATGCCCTCATGAAGGTGCTGCCAAGGGATCACTGGATCCTCTGGAATATTCACATCATCACCCTGGGCAGGACCATCTGTACGGCCAGAAACCCCAGGTGCAGGGAGTGCTTTTTAAGATACGACTGCCCCAGCGCCGGCGTCATCCCCGTCCCTGCCTCTCCAGGCTCCGCCGGCAGGAGGAAAGGCACATCTGAAAAAGGAGAGGGCAGGAAAAATGCCTCTGGAAAGCGTACCGCCAGAGAACAGGCAGAACAAAAAAATACAGGCAGGAAAAAATCAGATGGAAGAAAAGAATCAAAAGACAGCTGACCCGGTTTCTTTCGGGGATTCCTACGCGGCCATTGACCTGGAAACCACAGGTCTTGATCCGAAGCGCGACAAGATTATCGAGGTGGGCGCCTGTCTGGTAGAGCAGGGAAAGGTGAAAAGGGAGCTTTCATTTCTTATTAATCCCCACAGGGAGATCTCAGAGCGGGTGGAACTCCTCACAGGAATTACAGGCAGGATGGTAGAGCATGCGCCAGGAATCGAGGAGGTGATAGGGGAGATCGCTGCCTTTGTAGGAGAGCTTCCCCTGTTAGGCCACCATGTCATCTTCGACTACAGCTTTTTAAAGCATGCGGCGGTGAATGCCGGGCTTCCTTTTGAAAAGAACGGCATAGATACCCTCTCCCTCTGCCGGCGTTTTATGCCGCCGGAGGAGAAAAAGAACCTGTCAGCCGCCTGCGGCTGGTTTCAGATTCCCCGGGAAACGGCTCACAGGGCGCTGGCAGACGCAAAAGCTGCCCACCTTCTCTACCAAAGTCTCAGAGACTGCCACTTTCAGGAAAATGAAGAGGCCTTTGCTGCAAAACCTCTGATTTACAAAGTAAAAAGAGAGCAGCCGGCCTCAAAAAGACAAAAAGAAGGCTTGCGGGAATTAGCAAAATATCATAGAATAAATCTATCTGTTGACATAGAGTATCTGACGCGCAGTGAAGCGTCCAGGCTCACAGATAAAATCATACTTAACTATGGAAGAATGAAAAAGAGGTGAGATATATGTTTATGGGGAATAATAAATCAAAAAAAATCTTCACTACAGTGATGGTTGTCATTATTCTCGTAACCATGGTAGGAGGAACCGTGATTGCAGGTCTGTCCTCGTTATTCTAGGCAGAGGGAGTTTGGAAAGTATGAAAGGGAATGTTCGGATTGCCGGTCTGGCAGCTCTGCTGTCAGCCGGAATTTTATTTATTGCGCCGCAGGACGCAGCCGCCGGAGTTCTTCCCCAGGGATTTTCGGTGAGCGGATCCGGGGAGAAGAGCTTCGACCTTTCCGGCATGACGGCCAGCGAGGCGGAGGCGGAGCTGGAAACTTATGTTAATTCACTGGCAGGACAGCAGGTTTCCATTGCCATAGACGGAAACAGCCTGGCCTCCACAGCGGCAGATCTGGGTTTTTACTGGGAGAACAGGGAGGAGATCGGCGCAGAGCTGGAGAAATACGCTGGCGGCAACCTTCTGGAGCGGTTTGTCCATGTGAAGGAGCTGGAAGACGGCGGCGCCGGCCTGTCTGTGGAGACGTCGCTTGATGACGGAAAGCTGCAGGCTTTTGTAAATGACAACTGCGCCCCCTATGTAAGGGAGGCGAAGGATGCCTCTGTTTCCAGGGAGAACGGGGCCTTTGTCATCACAGATGAGGTGACAGGGCTTGCCGTAGATTTGGAGGCCACGAAGGCGGCTCTCGATGAGGCGTTAAATCAGGGGCTTTCCGAGGGCGTATCGGTGGAGGCCGTGGTGACAGAAACACAGCCCCGCATCAGGCGCGCGGATCTGGAAACCATCTCTGACGTGCTGGGAACCTTCAGCACGAATTTTAACGCAGGTGACAGGTCGAGAACCCAGAATTTAAAGACCGGGGCGGCCAAGATAAACGGAGCAGTGCTGATGCCGGGGGATCAGTTTTCCGCCTATGAGTATCTGACACCGTTCACCATAGAGAATGGCTATGCAGCCGCCGGTTCCTATGAGAACGGCCGGACGGTGGATTCCATCGGCGGCGGTGCCTGCCAGCTGTGTACGACCCTGTATAATGCAGTCCTTCGGGCTGAGCTGGAGGTGACCCAGAGACAGAACCACTCCATGACCGTGGGGTATGTGAAACCATCTGAGGACGCGGCCATTGCCGGAACCTACAAGGACCTGAAATTTAAGAATAACTATGAGACTCCGATTTATATTGAAGGAAGCGTTTCCGGAAGTACACTTACTTTTACAGCCTATGGCAAGGAGACGAGGCCTGCAAACCGCACCATTGAGTTCGTGTCAGAGACACTGGGAACGATTGATCCCGGCGCCCCCACAGAGAAGGTGGACAATTCCCTGGCGCCCGGAGCAAGGGTGAAGGAGTCCTCCGGCCATATCGGGAAGAAGTCAAGGCTCTGGAAGGTGGTCTATGTGGACGGAGTGGAGACAGAAAGAGAGATTCTCCACACGGATACCTACATGGCTTCCAAGGCGGTGTACCGTATCGGCCCGGCAGCTCCGGCAGTGACAGAACCGACCGTTCCGGCAGAGACACAGCCGGCGCAGACGCAGCCGGCAGAGACGCAGCCGGCAGGCCCGGCAAGCGACTCCCAGGGCCCGGCAGGAGAGGCGGTAAGCCCTGTTTCACCTGCGCCTGACGGGGCAGCCCAGAGTCCGGCGGCTCCGCCCTCAGATCCTGTAAGCCCGGCGGCTTAGAGGAAGGGGAGGAAAGGCATGAACAGACATCACAGCAGAGAAGAAAAAAAGAGGCCCGGCTTTCTTAAGCCGGGCCAGGATTTAATTGTGGCGGGAAGCATCGGTCTCACCGGCGCCGCAGCAGCTGCGAGGGCCGGTGAGAAGGCTCTCAGGGAACGTTTTTCCGCTTCCTATGCAGAGCGGCTTTTAAGCCTTGACAAAGATGCAGAAAACTTTGCGCAGAACAGACTTGGGGAAGCTTTTTTCCGGGAGGCAGGGGTGACGGAGGCAGAACCGGCTGAAGACGGAGGCATTATGAACAGCCTCTGGAACCTGCTGGAAGCCTATGGGCTTGGATGTACCATAGAGCTTCGCGCCATCCCCATTCTTCAGGAAACGGTGGAGGTGTGTGAGGTATTTGACATAAACCCGTACCGGTTAAGCTCCGGCGGATGCCTTCTCATGGCGGCGGACAACGGGTTTTCGGCGTTAAACGCTCTCAGGAAGAGAGGCGTTGAGGGAGCCGTCATCGGAAAAGTGGAGAAAGGGATCGCAAGGCGGATCCTGAATGGAGAGACAGAGACGTTTCTTGACCGGCCAAAGCCGGATGAGATAGAGAAAATTTTAAATCAGCGGGAGGTAAAAGTATGAGAGAAAAAATTTTAGCGGTCATCGAGAAGAACAGCCGGATCAGCACAGCGGAGCTGGCGGAAATCCTTGGGGAGAGCGAAGCGGCAGTCGCGGCGGAGATCGCGAAAATGGAAGAAGAACATGTTATCTGCGGTTACCACACCCTGATTAACTGGGACAACACGGAGGAAGAGAAGGTGATTGCCCTGATTGAGGTGAAGGTGACTCCCCAGAGACAGATGGGCTTTGACAAGATTGCGGAGAGGCTTTCCCAGTACAGCGAGGTGAAATCAGTGTATCTGATGTCCGGGGCCTATGACTTCACCGTTATCCTGGAGGAAAAGACCATGCGCGGGGTGGCCCAGTTTGTATCTGAAAAGCTGGCGACCATCGATTCCGTCATCAGCACGGCCACCCATTTTGTACTGAAAAAATATAAAGACCATGGGACTGTCTTGAGTGACGGCCCCCAGGATGAAAGGATGTTGATTAACCCATGAGAAATCCGTTATCAAGTACAATCGTGACGATTCCGCCGTCAGGAATCAGGAAATTCTTTGACGTTGTCAATGAGATGGAGGGAGCCATCTCTCTGGGAGTGGGGGAACCTGACTTCGACACTCCGTGGCATGTGAGAGATGCGGGCATCCGCTCTCTTGAGATGGGAAAAACCTTCTACACCTCCAATGCAGGACTCAAGGAGCTGAAGGTGGAAATCTGCAATTACATGAAGCGGCGGATGAAGGTGGAATACAATTACAGCAGTGAGGTCATGGTCACCATCGGAGGCAGTGAGGCCATTGACATCGCGCTGCGGGCCATGCTGGATCCGGGCGACGAGGTGCTGATCCCTCAGCCCAGCTATGTGTCCTATGTGCCGTGCACCATTCTGGCCGGCGGAGTTCCTGTGGTGATTGAGCTGGAGGCAAAGGATCAGTTCAGGCTCACCAGGGAAAAGCTTCTGGAGAAGATTACGCCCAAGACGAAGATCCTGATTCTGCCCTTCCCGAACAATCCTACGGGCGCCATTATGGAGAAGGAGGATCTGGAGGCCGTCGCCCAGGTGGTGAGGGAGAAGGATCTCTTTGTCATCAGCGACGAGATCTACGCGGAGCTGACCTACGGGAAAAAGCATGTGACCATTGCCTCCCTTCCTGGCATGAGGGAGAGAACCGTTCTGATCAACGGCTTTTCCAAAGCCTATGCCATGACCGGGTGGAGAATCGGCTACGCCTGCGCGCCTGAGCAGATCTTAAAACAGATGTTAAAGATCCACCAGTACGCGATCATGTGCGCTCCTACCACCAGCCAGTATGCGGCAGTGGAGGCGATCAAAAACGGGGACAGCGATATTGAGGAGATGAAGCGCTCCTACAATGAGAGGAGAAAATACCTGTTAGGAGAGTTCCGATCCCTGGGAATGGACTGCTTTGAGCCCTACGGAGCCTTTTACATGTTCCCCTGTATCAAGCGCTTTGGCATGACCTCGGAGGAGTTTGCCACCAGGCTTCTCAGGGAGGAGAAAATTGCTATAGTGCCGGGAACTGCCTTTGGCGACTGCGGAGAGGGCTATCTGAGGGTATCCTACGCCTATTCCATGGAAGATCTGAAGCGTGCGATCAGAAGGATCCGACGGTTCGTAGTCAGGCTGGACACTGTAGGGCGCTGAGAAGCCCACAGGCAGGAGAAAGAAACGCTGCAGATATGCGGCGGGAAAACAGAACAGAAGCAGAGGTTGACGTAAGATGAACATAGTGCTTTATGAGCCGGAGATGCCGGCCAATACGGGAAATATCGGGAGAACCTGTGTGGCTACGGGCACGCGGCTTCATCTGATAGAGCCGCTGGGTTTTAAGCTGAGCGAGAAGGCTGTAAAACGGGCTGGGCTGGATTACTGGGACAAGCTGGATGTGACGGTCTACAGCGATTATCAGGATTTTCTCGACCGAAATCCAGGGGCAAAAATCTATATGGCTACCACCAAGGCGCCCAATGTCTACACAGAGGCCAGCTATGAGCCGGACTGCTATATCATGTTCGGCCCCGAGAGCCGGGGAATCCCGGAGGACATCCTGGTGAAAAATCAGGAAACCTGTGTCAGGATTCCCATGTGGGGCGATATCCGCTCTCTGAATCTGTCAAATTCCGTTTCCATCATTCTTTATGAGGCGCTCAGACAGAACGGCTTCGAGAAGATGACCATGCAGGGGCATCTGAGAAATTACGAGTGGGAATAGAGGACAGGAGACAGAAAGCGGCAGTTCTGCCGCCGCGAAAAATGGCTGAAAAGGCAGAGCGCAGATGGGAAGTCAGACACGAAAAGGAGGAATAGTATGATTCTTCAGAGTAAACGCGTATGGATCGGAGGGCAGTTCCTTCCGTTCCAGCTTGAGATTGAGGACGGCGTGATTTCACGGGTCCTGGCCTACGGAGAGAGAGAGGCCGACGAGGACTGGGAGGAGAAGCGGATTGTACCGGGGTTCATTGACGTACACACCCACGGCGCCTACGGCTTTGACACAAATGACGCAGAGCCGGAGGGACTGAAAAACTGGATGAGAAGGATCCCTGAGGAGGGCGTTACCTCCATTCTTCCGACTACCGTGACGCAGATGCCGGACGTTCTGACAGCGGCTGTCAGAAATGTGGCGGATGTGATGGAAGGGGAGTATGAGGGCGCGGAGATTCTCGGAATCCACTTCGAAGGGCCGTTTCTGGACATGGAGTACAAGGGGGCTCAGCCGCCGGAGGCCATTGCAGTGCCAAGCGTGGAGCAGTTTAAAAAGTACCAGGAGGCGGCCAGAGGCCATATCCGCTATATCACCATCGCGCCGGAGCATGACAAAGATATGGAGCTTCTGCGCTATCTGGCAAAGACAGGCGTTGTGGCCAGTATGGGACATTCCTGCGCAACTTATGAGCAGGCCATGGCAGCCATCGCAAACGGAGCGAAATCCATGACTCATGTGTACAACGGGATGACGCCGTTTACCCACAGAAAGCCGGGGCTGGTAGGAATTGCATTCCGGGTGAGGGATATTTACGGTGAGATTATTGCGGACGGCCATCACTCCGATGTGTCCGCCCTCAACAATTTTTATCAGCTGAAGGGACGCGACTTTGCCATGATGATCACCGACTCCCTCCGGGCTAAGCACTGCCCTCCGGGAGGAAAGTACCAGCTTGGCGGCCATGACATCGAGATCAGCAGGGAGGGCCTTGCCTATCTGAAGGGCACGAACACCATCGCCGGAAGTACCCTCCATATGAACAGAGGGCTTCAGATCCTGGTGGAGAAGGCCATGATTCCATTTGACTATGCGCTCAACTCCTGCACCATCAACCCGGCCAGATGCCTGGGCGTGGACGACAGGAAGGGAAAAATCTGCGCAGGATACGATGCGGATCTTGTGGTTCTGGAAGATAACTACGATGTGGCCCAGACGTACTGCAGGGGAAAGAAAATGCTGTAGAAATTTGCATGAAATAAGAAAGAATCCTGCTTTGCAGGATTCTTCGCCTGCGGCGGGCCGCGAAAGCGGCATTCTTGCTGTTATTAAAAAAGGCTGCTGCGGAATGAAAATTCCGACAGCAGCCTTTTCTGATGAAAGGACCGTTTTTAGATGGCACCCTTCTCCTTAGCCAGGGAGAGAGCGTCCTCGTCAGCGATGATCACCACATCCGGGTGAAGCTGAAGGACAGAGGCCGGAACGTGAGGCGTAACCGGGCCGAAGCAGGTGTCATAGATGGCCTGAGCCTTGCCCTTGCCGGAGGCCAGGAGAAGAATCTTCTTTGCGGCCATAATATTTCCGATGCCCATAGTGTAGGCCTTCTTCGGAACCTCGTCGATGGAGGCAAAGAAGCGTGCGTTTGCCTCGATGGTGCTCTGAGTCAGGTCCACGCAGTGGGTTTCCACGATGAACTCCTCGCAGGGCTCATTGAAGCCGATGTGTCCGTTGCCGCCGATTCCGAGAAGCTGCAGGTCAACGCCTCCCATGGCCTGGATCTGAGCGTTGTAGTCTGCACAGGCTTTGTCAGAATCCGGCTCAAGGCCGTTTGGAACGTGGGTGCGCGTCTTGTCAATGTTTACGTGATCGAATAAGTGGTGGTTCATAAAATACCGGTAGCTCTGATCATTGTCGCCGGAGAGGCCCTTGTACTCGTCCAGATTCACAGAGGAAACCTGGGAGAAGTCAAGGATCCCCTTCTCATAGCGGTCTACCAGCTCTTTGTAGGTTCCCTCAGGAGTGGAGCCTGTGGCCAGGCCCAGCACACAGTCCGGTTTTACAAGGATCTGGGCAGCGATCAGATCGGCTGCCCTGCGGCTCAATTCCTCATAATTCTCAGTTCTGATAATTCTCATGATTGAAATCTCCTTTATATGGCAATCTATATTCTGTTAAACCCATTATAAACGAAAAGAATATGTTTTTTCAATGGGAATTAAAAATTGAAAGGACTTTCAAAAACTATGCATTTTCCACAAAAAGAGGTGGAGTATTTCAGGAAAAAGAGAGGTAAAGTTCTGGTTTTCGTGAAAGAACTTTCAGAAGATCGTTTTTATATTAAAAAAAATTTCAGCAATGCTATACTAAGGCCACAAACGGAATAAAGCAGGCGAGAAAGCTGCTGAACACGGAAAGGGAGCGGAATGATGGATAAATGCTTAGAGAGACTGAGAGGGCATCTGATTGTATCGTGTCAGGCACTGCCGGAGGAACCTCTCCACTCTTCCTTCATTATGGGAAGAATGGCTCTGGCAGCCATGCAGGGCGGAGCCTCTGGAATCAGGGCGAACACGAAGGAGGATATAGCAGAGATCAGAAGAAACGTCGATCTGCCGATTATTGGAATTGTAAAGAGAGATTATGAGGACAGCCAGGTATACATTACTCCGACCATGAAGGAGATCGATGAGCTGATGGAGGTGAAACCGGAGATCATAGCCGTTCAGGCCGGCATTGAGCTGAGACCGGAGGGAAAAACGCTGGATGAATTTTACCGGGAAATCAGGGAAAAATATCCAAATCAGCCTCTGATGGCAGACTGCTCCACTATTGAAGAAGCCCTTCATGCAGATGAACTGGGATTTGACTTCATCGGGACAACCATGGTGGGCTACACAGAGCAGAGCCGGGGAGACAGGATTGAGGCCAATGATTTTGAGATCATACGGACGATTCTGGAAAAGGTAACGCACCCGGTCATTGCCGAGGGAAATATCAACACGCCGGAAAAAGCAAAGAGAGTGATTGAGCTTGGATGCTTCAGCGTGGTGGTGGGCTCCATTATCACCAGACCCCAGGTAATTACAAAGACGTTTACAGACGCACTGGCCGGGAAGTAGGCAAAGAGCCTGGCAGCGGCGCCGCTGCTTTTTGGGAGAGAAAAGGCGGCACAGGAAAGATAAATGATTTCGCAGGGTGGCCAAAGAGGCCTGAAAGGAAGGGTAAAATGAGAAATTTAGACAAGTACAGAGGAATTATTCCGGCGTTTTATGCATGCTATGACGATAATGGCAACGTGAGCCCGGAGCGGGTGCGCGCACTGACACAGTATTTTGTGGACAAGGGAGTAAAGGGCGTATATGTAAACGGCTCCTCCGGTGAATGTATCTATCAGAACGTGGAAGAGAGAAAAATTATCATTGAGAATGTTATGGCAGTGGCTAAGGGAAAACTCACGGTAATCAACCATGTGGCCTGCAATAATACGAGGGACAGCATAGAGCTGGCAAGACACTCCGAGAGCGTGGGAGTGGACGCTATCGCATCCATCCCTCCCATTTACTTCCGCCTTCCGGAGTACAGCATCGCTGCCTACTGGAACACCATCAGCGAGGCAGCTCCCGATACAGATTTCGTCATCTACAATATTCCTCAGCTTGCCGGCACAGCTCTGACCATGAGCCTGTTTGCAGAGATGAAGAAGAACCCGAGGGTGGTTGCAGTCAAGAATTCTTCCATGCCCACACAGGACATCCAGATGTTTAAGGCTGCCGGAACAGCAGACGGAGAGGACTTTATCGTATTCAACGGCCCCGACGAGCAGTTCGTAAGCGGGCGGGCCATTGGTGCAGACGGCGGAATCGGCGGAACCTACGGCGTGATGCCGGAGCTGTTCCTGAAGCTTAATGACCTCATTAAAGCCCATGAGAATGAGAAGGCCTGTGAACTTCAGCACGCAGT
This sequence comes from Clostridium sp. M62/1, assembly GCF_020736365.1. Taxonomy (NCBI): domain Bacteria; kingdom Bacillati; phylum Bacillota; class Clostridia; order Eubacteriales; family Clostridiaceae; genus Clostridium; species Clostridium sp. M62/1. Next base: position 833,226 of record NZ_CP085988.1, read on the forward strand.
GAACGCCATTATCTACAAGATGTGCAGCGGACACGGCAACATGTACGCAGTTGCAAAGGAAATGCTCCGCATTAATGCAGGTCTTGACATCGGAAGCGTGCGGGAGCCTCTGACAGGATTAAATGATGCTGACAGAGAAATTGCTGTGGAAGCAGCGGCAATGGTAAGAGAAACAATCCAAAAGTACGTGTAAAATAGCACGGGGGAGAGAAAATGCAGGGATTCACAGTCATAGACTTAGTCATTCTGGTTGTCTACCTGGCAGCCGTATTGTTTGCAGGTCTTCATTTCTCTAAAAAGGAGATGAAGGGAAAAGAATTTTTTAAGGGAGACGGAACCATTCCATGGTGGGTAACCTCCGTTTCCATCTTCGCCACGCTGCTCAGCCCGATTTCCTTCCTGTCTCTGGCAGGAAACTCCTATGCGGGAACCTGGATCATGTGGTTCGCCCAGCTTGGTATGCTGGTTGCCATTCCGCTGACCATCAAATTTTTCCTGCCGATCTACAGCAGGCTGGATATTGATACGGCCTATCACTATCTGGAAATCCGGTTTGGAAGCAAGGGGCTTCGGATTCTGGGCGCGGCTATGTTCATTATCTACCAGGTGGGACGTATGTCTATTATCATGTACCTTCCCTCCATGGTTCTGTCACAGCTTACAGGCATCAACGTCAATATCCTGATTATCGTAATGGGCGTGATTGCAATTATCTATTCCTATACAGGAGGACTCAAATCCGTCCTCTGGACAGACTTTATCCAGGGAAGCGTCCTTCTGGTAGGCGTTACCTTCGCCCTTATTTACCTGATTTCAGGAATCGACGGAGGCTTCGGCGCCATTATGCACGAGTTTACGGCGGGAGGAAAATTCCTGGCTGCAGACCAGCCGATCTTTGACCCGAACCTGTTAAGGGACAGCGTGTTCCTGATGATTGTGGGCGCAGGATCAGATTTTTGCATCCTACATTGCATTCCAGCTTCCGGTGGGAATCACGGGACTTCTTCTGGCAGCGATTTATGCGGCTTCCCAGTCTACTCTGTCCACAGGCCTCAACTCAGTGGCAACCAGCTGGACTTTGGACATTCAGGAGAGGCTTACGAAGAAGGAGCTGAGTTTTGAGACGCAGACGAGAATCGCCCAGTTTGTATCTCTGGGCGTCGGTATCTTCTCCATCGCTGTCTCCATGATTCTGGCAAACGGAGAAATCAAATCTGCCTATGAGTGGTTTAACGGATTCATGGGACTGGTACTGGGAATTCTCGTGGGAACCTTTATTCTTGGAACTTTTACGAAATGTGCAAATACAAAGGGCGCATACGCAGCCTTTGTGGTGGCCTCCATTGTGATGATTGCCATTAAGTACATGACGCCGCCAGGTGCAGTATCTATCTGGTCCTACTCCATTATCTCCATCGCTGTGTCCCTGATTGTGGGCATCCCAGTCAGCCTGGCGACGAAGAAAGCAGGGGAGGAACCGCCGGAGCATACGACCATTTACGGCTAGTGCCGGATGTGGTATTCTGTCAGTGAAAACAGAAAGAGAGAGGGAGACAGTATGATATTTGGAAATATCAGGGATCTGGGGGACTATGGTTTTCTGCCGGACGCCGTTAAGAAGTGCTTTGACTATGCAAAGGAGCACGATTTAAAGAGCTTTGATAAGGGAAGCCACCCCATTGACGGGGACAGACTGTTTGTCAATATTGTGGAGTACGAGACAACAGTCCCGGAAAACCGTTTCTGGGAGGCCCACAGACAGTATCTGGATCTGCACTTTATGCTGGACGGGACAGAGCAGATCGATCTGAACTTTATCGACAATATGGTTCAGAAGGAGTTTGTGGAGAAGGACGATTTCCTTCCATGCGAGGGAGAACCCAACAGCCATGCGGTTCTGACAGAAGGAGATTTCCTCATCTGCTATCCGAAGGACGGGCACAGGACGGCTGTAGCCGCCGGCGGAGTGAGCCGGATGATCAAAAAAGCAATTTTTAAAATTCAGATTTGATCCCCGAGAGGGGAGCAGGGGGCTTTTTCAGGCCCCCTGTTTGAGCATGTGCGGTTTTCAGAAAGGAAATAAGTGTATGAAACGATATATCTGCATCGATGTGGGAGGCACCTCCATCAAGTACGGCCTGTTAAATGAAAAGGCAGAATTCCTGATGACAGGGGAGACAGCTACGGATGCTCTGGCCGGCGGGCCTGCGATAATGGAAAAAATATACCGGATTATCGATGAGGTGAAATCCGGGGAGGCCCTGAACGGGCAGATCTCAGGAGAAATTGCCGGAATCTGTATCTCCACGGCAGGGATGGTAGACGAAAAGGCAGGTACGATTCTCCACGCTGCGCCTCACCTGATACCGGATTATACGGGAATGAGGGTGAAGGAGCTGATAGAGGAGAAATTTCACCTGCCCTGTGAGGTGGAAAATGACGTGAACTGCGCAGGGCTTGCAGAAGCGCACTTCGGAGCGGCCCGGGATGCAGGGATCAGCCTCTGCCTGACCATAGGAACGGGAATCGGAGGGGCTATCGTAATAGACAAAAAGGTATTCCACGGATATTCCGGGAGCGCCTGCGAGGTAGGCTATATGCACATGATGGGGAGCACGTTTCAGGAGATTGGTGCCAGCCGTATCCTGACCAGGAGGGTGTCACAGCGGAAGGCTGAAAGAGAGCCGAAGCTGGCGGAGAAAATCAATGGGAAATGGATTTTCGAGCACGCCAAGGCAGGCGATCCGGACTGTGTGGAGGCCATCGATGAGATGACTGACGCTCTGGGCATGGGAATTGCGAATATCTGCTACGTTCTGAATCCCCAGGTGGTAGTGCTGGGAGGAGGAATTATGGCTCAGAAGGAGTACCTGTATGGGAGGATCCGAAAGGCAATGGACCGGTACCTGATCCCCGCAGTATCAGAACATACGAGACTGGCCTTCGCTGAGAACCAGAATCAGGCAGGAATGCTGGGGGCCTGGTGCCATTTTATGAGCCGCCATGGCGGCCTCCCGATGTAGACAGGAGTGATGATTATGGGAAAGAAGACCGTCGTCCCTTTTATTGAATCGTCCTATCACACCTTTACTCCCATGGAAAAGGTAATCGGCGATTTCTTTATTCACAATACTGAGCGCGAAAATCTGGCAGCGAAGGCGGTAGCAGAACGCCTTTTTGTCTCAGAGGCTTCCCTGTCCAGGTTTGCAAAGAAATGCGGTTATAAGGGCTACAGGGAATTTCTCTTTTATTATCTGGACAGCTTTGAGGAGCAGAGGACAGAGGAAAAGGCCAACGACACCACCAAGCATGTGCTGGAAACCTACCAGGAGCTTCTCAGCAGAACGTATGCCGTGGTGGACGAGTCGCAGGTAGGCCGTTTTCTCGATCTGCTTCTGGCAAAGAAGAGAATCTATATATACGGAAAGGGCAGTTCCGGTCTGGCGGGAGAGGAGATGCAGTTTCGCTTCATGAGGATAGGCGTCAACGTGCAGGCCATCACAGACAGCCACCTGATGAAGATGCACTCGGTTCTCGTATCAGATGAATGCCTGGTGATCGGCATCAGCGTCAGCGGACAGACGGAGGAGGTAATCCATTCGCTGAAGGCGGCCAAGGCCCAGGGGGCCAGGGTAGTTTTAATGACTTCCAGAAGGGATCGGAGCTTTGACGCCTTCTGCGATGAGGTGCTTCTCTTTGCGGTGAAAGAGCACATGGAAAACGGAAGAGCCATTTCCCCTCAGTTCCCTATTCTCATTTTGGTAGATATTCTCTATTCTCACTATATGCAGAGCGACCGCTTCCGCAAAGAGGCACTGCACGAACTGACTATGGATGCTCTGCAGAATACCGGGAAAGGCAAAAAGGACAGGGAAATTCTGGAAGCGGGGGCAGACAAAAAGGAGAGGAAAAGAGGCGGAGAGGAAGCCGAAACCTGGGAAAGGTAGAAAAAACCTGTTAAAATGTGGATTGTATGCAATTAAAAACTTGCTATTTTGTCCGGAAATGCGTTATATTCTTAACGGTTCAGGCATATAGAGGGCATGAAGCGCCCTTTAGCAAATAAAAACCATCAAACAGAGTATGAGGAAAAGGACAGAGAGGTTACAGTATGAGAGGAGTAGAAACACGAATCCAGGAAATCAGACACAGGATTTTCCGCGAAGTAGCACGCATGGCCTATCACACAGAATGGCCGGTGGACAAGAGAATTGAGGAGCTTCCCTACAAGATTATCCCGGGAGAGGTAGGAAACTTCAGAAACGACGTCTTCCTGGAGAGGGCAATCGTAGGCGAGAGGCTGAGACTTGCCATGGGCCTTCCCTGCAGGGGAGCCGGCGAGCACGCGCCGCTGTCTGACAATATTGAGGCGGCTGACAGGGCCGAGACCTATTACACGCCGCCGTTAATTAACGTAATCAAATTTGCATGCAACGCCTGTCATGAAAAGCGCGTCTATGTGACAGACGGCTGCCAGGGCTGTCTGGCCCACCCGTGTGTGGAGGTGTGTCCCAAGGGAGCTGTCACCCTGGATCGGACAAACGGACGCTCCTACATTGATCAGGATAAGTGCATCAAGTGCGGAAAGTGCAAGGAGGTCTGCGGATATAACGCCATTATCGTTCAGGAGCGCCCCTGCGCTGCTGCCTGCGGCATGGATGCCATCCACTCCGACGTGAACGGAAAGGCTGACATTGACTATGACAAGTGCGTTTCCTGCGGCCAGTGTCTTGTAAACTGCCCATTCGGAGCGATTGCAGATAAGTCCCAGATCTTCCAGGTCATCAGGGCGATTCAGTCCGGTGAGCGTGTGTACGCTGCTGTGGCGCCGGCGTTTGTGGGACAGTTCGGCCCGAAGGTAACACCTGGAAAACTCCGTGCAGCCATGAAGGCTCTGGGCTTTGCCGATGTATTTGAGGTGGCGATCGGAGCGGATCTTTGTGCAACTCAGGAGGCCATTGATTTTGTGAAGGAAGTGCCTGAGAAGCTCCCGTTTATGGCAACCTCCTGCTGTCCGGCCTGGTCCATGATGGCCAAGAAACTGTTCCCGGACTATGCAAACTGCATTTCCATGGCCCTGACTCCTATGACTCTGACAGCAAGGCTGATCAAGAGCAAGCACGAGAATGCCAGGGTTGTATTTATCGGACCGTGCGCTGCAAAGAAGCTGGAGGCCATGAGAAAGAGCGTCCGCAGTGAGGTGGATTTCGTTCTGACCTTTGAGGAGATGGCGGGAATTTTTGATGCAAAGCATGTGGATATTGAGAATATCGAAGAAGATCCGGACGGTGTAAATGACGCCTCCACAGACGGACGTAACTTTGCCGTAGCCGGAGGCGTGGCCAAGTCCGTGGTGGACGTTATCAAGAACCGGTTCCCGGATCGGGAGATCAAGGTGGCCAACGCAGAGGGCTTAAAGGACTGCCGCAAGCTCTTAACCCTGGCAAAGGCAGGAAAGTACAACGGCTATCTGCTTGAGGGAATGGCCTGCCCAGGCGGATGTGTGGCCGGAGCAGGAACCATGCAGCCGATCAAGAAGTCTCAGGTTGCAGTAAACCAGTATGCGGCCAAGGCAAAGCACAAGACCTCCAATGAGACGGAGCATGTGAAAGAGTTGGACAAGCTGGTTGACTAAAAAACAGAGAGAAAGAATAAGCGCAGCGCCGGACAGGCATCTTTTAAAGCCTGTCCGGCGCTGCGCTTGTTTACTCTTCTTACCTGCCCTGCAGGAAAGTTCCTGTTGGGCAGATAAGCAGAAGGAGAAGTTTAGAAGCACTGGGTGCTGCCGCAGGCGCTCACGTTTCCGTTGCTCTCCCCGTCTTTCTGTTCCCTGCGGCTCTCCTTTGTCTCAAAGTGGAGCTGGCCGTTCAGAAAGCTCTCCACCTGGGCGTCCGCCTCCCCGTAGGCGCCTCCCATGACCTGGATCTTTGCATCCTGCAGGTTCAGAAGCGATGCCACTCCGATATTTCCGCAGATGACTACGTTGACACCCTGCTCCCGAAGGCTTTCAGCAGTCTGCGCCGGCGTGCCCTGGGAGATGGTCACGAGCCCGGAGGACAGGATGTCGAAATCATCCACCGTGTAAATCTTAAAAAGGGAGGCCTCATTAAAATGCTGAAAGACAAGGCCGTCTGCATAGGGAATTGCTATCTTCATAAAAAACTCCTTTCTTCGCCTAAAATAAGAGCTGTTTCTGCCGCCTACTGAGATTTTACCTCTTTCCAGAGGTTATTGTAAATCATATCCACCGCATCGCCGAGATACTGGAACACCTCGGAATTTTCCAGCTTGTCCGTGTCAGGAAAGAGAGCCTTGTTATTCTGGATTTCCGGTTCCAGAAGCTCCTTTGCCGCCTTGTTTGGGGTGGCATAGGTAATGTATTCAAAATTTTTCTTGGCAATATCAGGTCTGCACAGGAAGTTAATCCACTTTTCTGCATTTTCCTTATTTTTCGCATTTTTCGGGATCACCCAGGCGTCAATCCAGATATTCGTTCCCTCCTCCGGGATCACGTATTCCAGGCTGTAATCCAGATTCTGTCTGGCAACCTCCTCCTGGATAAAGAGCATCTCGCCGGAGTAGATGACGCCCACGGCAGCCTCGCCGCCGATCATCTTGTCTCTCACCTGGTCAATGACGTAGGCCTGTACGAGGGGCTTCTGGGCAATCAGCAGATCTCTTGCCTGGGCAAGCTCTCCCTCGTCTGTGGAGTTCATGGAATATCCCAGGGATTTGAGAGCTACCATGAAGGCGTCCCGGACGCTGTCCTGCATGAGAATCTCGCCCTTGTAGGCCGGATCCCACAGATCCGCCCACCTGGATGGGGGCTGTACGCCCAGCTCCTCGATCCGCTTTGTGTTGTAGAGGATACCCACCGTTCCCCAGGTGTAGGGAACCGCATACCGGTTTCCGGGATCAAAGCTCTCGGACTTTTCCAGATACTGACTGTCAATGTTCTTAATATTTGGAATGTTGTCGTAGTTGAGCTCAGCCAGAAGGCCGTTCTCCGCCATTTTCTGGATCATGTAGTCAGAAGGACAGACCACGTCATAGCTTACGCCTCCGGCCTCCACAACGGGATACATTTCCTCGTTGGTCTCAAAGAGGTCATAGGTAACCCTGATGCCTGTCTCCGCCTCAAATTCCTCGATGACAGACGGATCAATGTACTCACCCCAGTTGTACACGTAGAGCTCATTCGCCGGCTTTGACGTATATCTGATGTAGGTGGTAAAGCAGACAACGGCCACAATGGCGAAGGAGGCAGCGGCCAAAAGCCCTTTCTTCAGATGCGGGCCGGAGATTTTCCTTCCCTTATCTGCGCTTTGCTGCATGTTCTTCTGCGGTTTCGCTCCACTCTCCTTCGGAGCAAAGTTGGTAATCAGAAGGAGGGCCAGCACGGTCACGAAGATGATCGTGGACAGGGCGTACATGGAGGGCTTGATTCCCCTTCTCACCTCGCTGTAGATCAGGGTGGACAGGGTGTTGATGCCTGCGCCTCTGGTAAAGTGGGTGATGATAAAGTCGTCCAGGGACAGGGTAAAGCCCATCAGAAAGCCTGACAGCACGCCGGGCATAATGTCCGGAAACACTACCTTGAAAAATGCCTGAAGCGGGTTTGCGCCCAGGTCCAGGGCAGCCTCGTAGGTGTAGCGGCTGGTCTGCCGAAGCTTGGGCAGGACGCTTAAAATGACAAAGGGCAGGTTAAAGGTAATGTGGGCAATCAGGATAGTCTTAAAGCCCAGGGAGATTCCAAAGGCAATGAAGGTGAGCATCAGGGAAATACCGGTCACGATCTCGGAGTTTAAAATCGGGATATTGTTGATGCCCATGGTGATGTTTTTCGGAACCCGCTTCATGCTGTTGATGCCCAGGGTTGCCAGAGTTCCGAGGATGGTGGCCGCCAGGGCTGAGATGAAGGCGATGAGCAGCGTGTTGTAGAGGGCATCCATAATAGACTGGTTCTCAAACATCTGCGCGTACCACTTTGTGGTAAAACCGCCCCAGATGGTTCTGGACTTGGAGTCGTTGAAGGACAGAACCATCATGGTGAAAATCGGGGCGTACAGGAAAATCAGGATGATCACCAGGTAAAAATCCTGAAAAAACTTCCGAAGCCTTCTCTTCCAGAGATGGGAGCTGTTTTTTGTTTCACCGGAGGAAGAGATGACGTCCGCCGCCGCAGTATTTATCATTTTATTTTCATTTACATTTAATTTTCCGTTCATCAGAATGCAGACCCCTCCCCGTTTTTATCGTATTTGGCGATGAGAGCCATACTGATCAGGATGAAGACCATCAGCACCAGAGAAAGGCCTGAGCCCAGGTGCCAGTTGCTTCCCTTTGTAAATTCCTGCTCAATGACGTTTCCGATGAGCAGGATCTTGCTGCCTCCAAGGAGATTGGAGATAACAAAGGTGGTGAGGGCAGGCACGAACACCATGGTGATGCCGCTGATAATTCCCGGAAGGCTTAAGGGAAGCCAGATGTGGATTAATGTCTGGAAGCTGTTGGCGCCCAGATCCTTTGCGGCGTTTATGGTATTGTCGTCGATCTTGATCAGCACGTTGTAGACCGGAAGCACCATAAAGGGCAGGAAGTTGTACACCATGCCCAGCACGATGGCTGCCGGAGTGTTGATTATCGCGATATTCGGCAGGTGGAGTGCGGACAGAATTCCGTTGATCACACCATTTTTTTCAAGCAGCGTCTGCCATGCCAGTGTTCTCAGAAGAAAGTTCATCCACATAGGCAGAATAAAGATAAAGACAATGAAGCTGCCCCGGCCGATGTTCTTCTTCCTCAGAATCATGGCCAGCGGATAGGCCAGAAGCAGGCAGATTGCCGTGCTCAAGAGGGAAAGTCCCAGGGAGAGAAACAGAGCCTTTGCGTGCTCCGGCGTGGCGATGGACAGCACGTTGTCCAGGGTGAAGGAGCCGGAGGCGTCCGTCAGTCCGTACCATGCGATTAGAAACAGGGGGATGATGGTAAAGCCGGTCATCCAGATCAGGTAAGGCCCTGCCAGGTACTGTTTCAGTGATTTTCTGTGTTTCCTATTCATCGATTCCCACGGCCTCCTCGTCCTCAGAGGCAGGCTTGTTCATGATCTGGATGTCGAACGGCTCCACATGGATGCCTACCTTTTCCCCAACCGGGAACATGTCTGTGCTGTGAACCAGCCACTCGTAGCCGTCAGGAGTTGTTACCTCCATCTCATAGTGGACGCCCTTGAAGATCAGGTGGGTGACTGTGCCCTGAAGGGTTCCGTCCTCCGGCTTTACCAGGTCGATGTCCTCCGGCCGGATTACCACGTCCACCGGCTTGCTGTTCCCGAAGCCCTTGTCCACGCAGGCGAATTTCGCCCCGGCGATCTCCACCAGCTCGTCGTGGATCATGAGGCCGTCGATAATGTTGCTCTCCCCGATGAAATCAGCCACAAAGGCGTTCTCCGGCTCATTGTAAATCTGCTCCGGGGAGCCCATCTGCTGAATATAGCCCTGGTTCATGACGACGATGGTGTCGGACATGGTGAGGGCCTCCTCCTGGTCGTGGGTGACGTAGATGAAGGTGATTCCCAGCTCATTTTTCAGCCGGATCAGCTCATACTGCATATCCTGGCGAAGCTTCAGATCCAGGGCGCCGAGGGGCTCGTCCAGAAGCAGGACCTTCGGCTCGTTGACAATGGCCCTGGCGATGGCAATTCGCTGCTGCTGGCCTCCGCTTAAGGAGTCCACGGTTCTGTTCTCAAAGCCGTCCAGGTTTACGAGCTTTAAAGCATACCTGATTTTATCGTCAATGTAGGCTTTCGGCTTTTTCTTGATTTTCAGTCCAAAGGCGATGTTTTCTGCAATGCTCATATGGGGAAAGAGAGCATATTTCTGGAAAACCGTGTTGAGCTGCCGTTTGTTGGGCGGCACGTTTGTGATGTCCTGCCCGCCGAAGATCACTCTTCCCTTATCCGGCGACTCAAAGCCTCCGATAATGCGCAGGGTAGTGGTCTTCCCGCAGCCGCTGGGGCCCAGCAGGGTGACAAATTCATTTTCCTTGACAGACAGGCACAGATCGTCCAGGACAATCGTGCCGTCATAGCTTTTCGTAATATTTACGAGATCAATCAGTGGCTGACTCATTTCCAAATCCTCCGTAAAGTTAGTAAGCAGGCAGCTGCCCGCATCCTCCTAAAAGCTGGGCGGTGAGCTGACCCAGAGAAGGGAGGCTCCGCTTCTGCTCTCAATATAGTGGGTTTTGTCACTTGTAAAATAGAAGGATTCTCCCTTCTTTGCCTTAAAAACCCGGTTTCCCAGATGGATGGCTATGCTCCCGCTTAAAACATACCCGAACTCCTCGCCTTCGTGGGGGGAATCGGGACAGCTTGCGCCTCCGGCCTCCAGTGTCAGGAGAATGGGCTCCATGCAGTTTTTCTGGGCATTGGGAACGATCCATTTGACCGTGTTCTTAAGCTCTCCGTCCTCTTTAATAAAGAAATCATTTTTTCCAAATACAATCTGCTCGTCAGCAGTTTCCGCAAAAAACTCTCCGATGGTTGTGCCGAGGCACTGAAGAATGTCCATCAGCGTTGCAATGGACGGAGAGGTGAGATCGCGCTCCACCTGCGAGATGAAGCCCTTGGACAGCTCGGCTCTGTCGGCCAGCTCCTCCTGCGTAAGTCCCTTGAGGACTCTCAGCTCCTTTAATTTTGCTCCGATGCTCAAATGCCTTCCCTCCTTCGTTTTGCTGCGGCCCTGTCTGCGGCACGCTCTGTCTGTGTCACGGTGCTGCTTCGTCTCCGGCGTTTTTCATCTCCGGTGCTGCTTCGTCTCCGGTGTGTTTTATCTCCGGTGCCGCTTCATTTCTGGCTCTGTTTCGTCTCCGCTTCTTAGCCGGCGCGCTCTTTGCCTGCGCCGCCTGGAAAACAGGAGCGCAGGTTGTATGATAATAAGTTTAAAGTTTATTATTGCTAAATGAATGTAAAAATAAAAATAAAGTTTACTAATAATAAACAGACAGCAACTATCATTATACATGGTTTTACCAGGGTGTCAACCATTATTCGACACGTATCTGTCAGAAAATGACAGGTTCCCGAATAAGGTCTTTGAGGTTCACAAACCGTAAAAACTGTGCTATTATGTGTTTATCAAAATGGCTGATTTGAGACGGCGGTTTGGCCTTGACGGTTTTGCCGGGCAAGGCGGAGGACTGCTGCGGCCGGAAGGCTTGGTAGAGCCGGCAGCTGCCGGCATGTTAGGAGGAGAACGTATTATGACAGGCAAGTACATGGCTTACGTGGGATCTTATTCCTACAATGGACAGGCAAAGGGAATTACAGTTTACGATGTAGATGTGAAGAACGGATACTTTAAATACAGATGCGAGATGGAGGTGGACAACGCCTCCTACCTGACTGTGTCCCACGACGGCAGGACTCTGTATTCCATTGCAGACGAGGGTGTGGTATCCTTCCGTATCCTTCCAAACGGGGGGCTTGCGCGTTTAAACAGGGCCAGCATCAAGGGGATGAGGGGCTGTCATCTGGCCACGGACGAGGAGGACAAATTTATCTTTGTATCCGGTTACCATGACGGAAAAGAGACTACCCTCCGCCTGAACCCGGACGGCTCTGTGGGGGAGATTGCGGACAAGGTATTCCACAAAGGTCTGGGAAGCGTGGCAGAGAGAAATTTCAGGCCTCATATCAGCTGCACCAGACGGACGCCGGACGGAAAGTTCCTGATGGTGGCAGATCTGGGAATCGATCAGGTGAAAATCTACCGATTCGACGGGGATAAGGGAACCATGACGCTGGTGGATGCCCTGCGCTGCGAGCTGGAATCTGCTCCCAGACAGTTTATTTTCAGCCAGGACGGAAAATATTTCTATTTAATGTACCAGTTAAAGAATACCATCGACGTGTTCAGCTATGAGACAGGCGAGAGAGTCCCGGTCATTGAGAGAGTCCAGACCGTTTCCTCCACAGGGGATGCACCGGCCGGCCAGCTTACGGCAGCCTGCGCCATCCGCATGTCGCCGGATGACAGGTACCTCTACTGCAGCAATGCAGGGGACAACAGTGTGAGCATCTACAGGAGAGATCTGGAAACGGGACTTCTCACCCTGATATGCTGTCTCCCGATCAGCGGAGACTATCCGAAAGATATTGCCGTTTTCCCGGATCAGAAGCATCTGGCCAGCATCAATCACGCCAGCGGTACGATCTCCTTTTTCAGTGTCGACTATGAGAACGGGCTTCTGATGATGAATCACCGCTCCATCGAGGTCAATGAGCCCAACTGCTGCGTGATCACAAAGATTCCAAAGGAATAGTACGAAAAGGACGAAGGCGGCGAAAGGCAGAGAAAGAAAGTGCCGGTCAGGCTGGAGAAGCAAGCCGCAGCCGTACAAGGCCCGGCCGGCAGAGGAAAAAGAGGACGGAAAAGAGAATCAGATAGAGAAACACGGCAGTGAGAGGCAGGAGGCAGAATTACAGATGGCAGGATCAATATTTGGCACGATTCTTATGATGACAACCTGGGGAGAGTCTCATGGCCCGGCGGTGGGCGTGACGGTGGACGGCTGCCCGGCGGGGATAGCGCTCTGCGAGGAGGATATCCAGGCATATTTAGACAGGAGGAAACCGGGGCAGAGCAGATATTCCACAAAGAGAAATGAGAGCGACCGGGTGGAGATCCTGTCCGGCATCTTTGAGGGAAGGACGACGGGAACTCCCATTTCCATGATGGTCAGGAATCAGGATCAGCGTTCCAGGGACTATGGAGAGATTGCATCCTGCTACAGGCCAGGACATGCAGACTATACCTTTGACGCAAAATACGGCTTTCGGGACTACCGGGGAGGCGGACGCTCCTCAGGCCGGGAAACTATCGGCCGCACGGCGGCGGGAGCCGTAGCGGCAAAGATTCTGGGGGAGCTGGGGATTTCCGTAAAGGCATATACCAGGCAGATAGGGCCTGTAAGCATATCGCCGGAGCGTTTCTGCCTGGAGGACAGGGAGAAAAACCGCCTCTATATGCCGGATCAGGAGGCTGCCAGGGAGGCAGAGCAGTTCCTGGAGGAGAAGATGGCACAGAAAAATTCAGCCGGAGGGATTGTGGAATGTGTGATTTCCGGCGTTCCGGCAGGCGTGGGGGAACCTGTCTTTGAGAAGCTCAGCGCCAATCTTGCCAAGGCCGTCTGCTCCATAGGAGCTGTGAAGGGTTTTGAGATCGGCGACGGCTTTGCCGCCGCAGCCTCCACAGGAGCCGAAAATAACGATGCGTTCAGAGTGCTTCGTGAGAAAGAGATTTGGGCGGAGGAGATTCGTGAGGAAGGGCCTCAGGAGGAAGAGATCCTGGATAGGGAGATCCTGAGGGAAGAGTCTCAGAAAGCCGCAGAGAGAAGAAAAGCCTGCCCGGAAGAAATGCGGGGAGGAAAGAGGATTGTAAAAGCGACGAATCATGCCGGCGGAATCCTGGGAGGAATCAGCGACGGAAGCGATATTGTATTCCGGGCTGCATTTAAGCCGACGCCGTCCATTGCATCCCCTCAGCAGACCGTGAACAGGGACGGCGAGGAGATTGAGATAAGCATCAAGGGCCGCCATGACCCGATCATTGTCCCAAGGGCAGTGGTTGTGGTGGAGGCCATGGCCGCCTTCACAGTGGCTGACATGATGCTGTGCGGAATGGGCGCCAGGATGGATCGGGTGAAGGAGTTTTACGCAAGGTAAGCGGACGGCGCAGCCGTGAATTTGTCTGCCGTCTGCAGTGTGGGAAGATGCCGGTTTCGCGGCATCTTCTTTTGGATATGGGAATGATGCGAAAGACAGTGAAAGACAGTGAAAGACAGAGAAAGACAGAATGAAAGGAGAACAGGCATATGTCAGTTAAGGGAGTTGCAGAGAATCCCACAGACAGGGAGGAGATTAACAGGATAAAGGAGCAGACGGCTCAGGTGCTTCGGGAGCTTCTCGACGCCGCCGTGATGAAAGAGGGACAGATACTGGTGGCAGGCTGTTCCTCCAGCGAGATAGAGGCCCATCGGATTGGCTCTTATTCCAGCGAGGAGGTTGGAAGAGCTGTGTTTGAGGTGATTTACGGGGAGCTTAAAAGCAGGGGCATCTATCTGGCTGCCCAGTGCTGTGAACACTTAAACAGAGCGCTGATTGTGGAGGAGGAGTGTGCCCTGAAATACGGGCTTGAGATGGTCAATGTCGTGCCGCAGCTCAAGGCAGGAGGCTCCTTTGCCACTGCCGCCTTTGCGGGATTTGAGAATCCGGTGGCTGTAGAGCGCATACAGGCCCATGCAGGAATTGACATCGGCGATACCCTGATCGGCATGCATCTTCGCCCCGTAGCTGTTCCGGTGAGAACCTCCCTGCGGGAGATCGGAAGCGCCCATGTAAACTGCGCCAGAACGAGGCTTAAATACATCGGCGGAGAGAGGGCAAGGTACAGGTAGAAGGAGAAAATAAGAGAGGGAAAAGAGAAGAGACAGGGAGAGCAGAGAAAAAGTGGATGGAAGCGGCCCGGAGAAAGCTGAAAGAGTGACAGCTGGCCAGGGGGAGACGGATAAAACCGAAAAGGGAGATGCGAAAAAAGGAAAGGATACGAAACGAGCGTGGAGATGAAGAAAAATGACAGGTTTATACTTGATATAGAGGACATGGGAGAAAACGGGGAGGGCATTGGACGTCTGGACGGCTATATCTGGTTTGTGAAGGATGCGGTGATCGGCGACCGGATTGAGGCAAGCGCAATGAAGATGAAAAAAAACTTTGGCTTTGCCCGCCTGGTGCGCGTGATAGAGCCGTCCGCCTGCCGGGTTGAGGAAAAATGTCCTGTGGCCCGCCGCTGCGGAGGCTGCCAGATGCAGGCAGTGGCCTATGAGGAGCAGCTGCGGTTTAAGGAGAGGAAGGTATACAATAATCTGAAGCGGATCGGAGGGCTTTCCGGGCTTCTGCTTCCAGAGGAAAAGGGGCAGGAGAACCTGAAGGGTACTGAAAAGAAGAGGGAAGAGACAGTCAGAATGGAGCCCATTATCGGGATGGAGGAGCCCTGGCGGTACAGGAATAAGGCTCAGTTTCCCTTTGGAAGGGATAAGGACGGCAGGATTATAGCAGGGTTCTATGCGGGGAGGACCCACTGCATAGTGGAAAATGAGGACTGCCTGCTGGGTGTGGAGGAAAACAGGGAAATTCTTGATATTATCAGGAATTTCATGAATGAATATAAGATTGAGCCGTACAATGAGGAACTTCACAGGGGACTCGTGCGCCATGTGCTGATACGAAAGGGCTTTCGGACGGGAGAGCTTATGGTGTGCCTGATTCTAAACGGCACAGAGCTTCCGAAAAAAGAGATTCTGGTGGAACGGCTGCTGAAAATTGCCGGAATGACCAGTATCTCCTTTAACATAAACAGGGAGAAAACCAACGTGATCCTTGGAAAGGAGATTGTGAATCTCTACGGGCCGGGATATATTACCGACTATATCGGGAATGTGAAGTACAGAATCTCCCCCCTCTCGTTTTATCAGGTCAATCCGGTGCAGACGGAGCGGCTTTACGGGACGGCTCTGGAGTATGCCGGGCTGACGGGAGATGAGACTGTGTGGGATTTGTACTGCGGCATAGGGACAATCTCCCTGTTTCTGGCCCAGAAGGCAAAACAGGTGTACGGCGTGGAGATTGTGCCCCAGGCGATAGACGACGCGAGGGGGAATGCCGAAATCAATGGAATGGAGAATGTGGAATTCTTCGTGGGAAAGGCCGAGGAGGTTCTGCCGGAGCAGTATGAGAAAAACCAGGTGTATGCGGATGTGATTGTGGTGGACCCGCCGCGGAAGGGGTGCGATGAGAAGTGCCTGGAAACCATCGTCAGGATGGGGCCGAAGAAGGTGGTGTATGTAAGCTGCGATTCCGCTACGCTGGCCAGGGATGTGAAGTACCTTGGAGAGAAGGGGTATGAGGTGAAGAGAGTACGGTGTGTGGATATGTTTCCGCAGTCGGGGCATGTGGAAACCGCCGCCCTATTGACTCAGGCCGAACGGTAATCAACGAAACCTGTCATCCGCCGGGCTGTCCGTGACTGAACGATTCTGTCCGGAAAGTCACCGGCGGAGCAGCATTTTCCGGTAAAGAGGCCCGCCGCAGGCGAAACAGCCATACTTAATATGAAATATTCAGCTTTATCAGAGACAAAAGCTGTCCAGAAACTCTGGATGTCAGCTGGCTTCTGCCGAGACATCTTTCTGAAATCACAAATCACATCTTTTGGAATAATCCCAAAATATAAACATAATACTGAATATAATATTGACCGTATGGTCTATAAGCGATAATATACATTTATAGACCGATCGGTCAATAAAGCGCTTTCCTTTCAGCCGTCAATGGTATCTGTGAACACAGAAAGATTACTGAAATTTGACAACCGTTTTGTCTTGAAATGTAGGTGAGGGAAATGACGAAAAATAAGAATATCCAAAAAGAATCTATTTTGTCTTCTGTAAAACCTTCCAAAGCGATTATCGATTTGGCGGTTCCTGCAATACTGGCATTATTGGCAAAAGCTGTCTATAACATTGTTGATACGGTGTATATCGGTATGCTGGGCAGCGACACTGCCCTTGCAGCAGTGGGAGTGACTCTGCCGCTGCTCCTCATTATGGTCTCTATAGAGAATATTTTTGCTGCAGGGGCCGGTGTTCTGGCGGGCAGGCAGCTGGGAGCCAACGACAGAGAGGCAGCCAGCCGCACGGTTACGACGATTGTGGGATTTTCCATGATGATTGGTGCCGGATTGTGTATAACAGGTCTTATTTTCATGGAAGTGCTGCTGCGGGCCTTCGGCGCATCTGATGCTGTGCTTCCTCAGGCCAGGGACTATGCGTTCTGGAATTACTGGAGCTGCGCTGAACGTAATCCTGGATCCCATATTTATGTTTTCGTGGGGACTCAATATGGGTGTCGAGGGCGCGTCTCTTGCAACTACCGTTTCACAGTGTGTTACCTTTGTTATTTTAGTGATTTTTTATGTGGGAGGCTTCTCTGTGATTCAGCTTAAACCGAAATACTTCAAAATTTCAGCAGGCCTGATATGGGAGGTTGTCTCAATAGGAATCCCCACGGCAGTTATTCAGATATGCCTGGCAGCTGCTGCCTCTCTGACTAATATAGCGGCAAAAACCCTTCCGGATTCCGATTTGATTATTGCAGCGTACGGCGTTGTCCAGAGGCTGGTTTTGATTGGATGTTATGTGATTATGGGATTTATGCAGGGATATCAGCCGGTAGCCTCCTATGCCTTTGGCGCAAAAAACAGGGAGCGGTTCAGACAGTCGGCAAGGTTTGCTCTGCAGGGTTCCCTGGTTTTAACTGTTGCGGTGGCAATATTCTATATTGTGCTGGCGAAGCCTCTGATTCTGCTGTTTAACAGAAATCCATTGGTCGTTGACTACGGGAAATGGCTGCTGATTTCACAGGTGGCTCTATATCCGGCATTTGGCCTGTGCTACATGATGACTATTACATTTCAGACAATCGGCTCCCCGCGGATGGGACTGTTTCTGTCGCTTATCCGCCAGTGTCTGTTTTACGTGCCCTTTATCCTGATACTGCCGGGCATGCTGGGAGTGAAAGGGATATACTTCTCTCAGCCGGCGGCTGATATTTTAACAATCATTGTATGCGTCCTCCTGTTTAATACTATGAAGCGGAGCATTTCAAAAAATATGGGAAATGATATGTAAGGGGGCAAGTAAAGAACAGGGGATTGACTATGGGGTCTGTTTGGCATAAACTATTATTGACCACATGGTTAATAATAAGAATAGAGGGGTGCAGACATGAGAAAAGAGGAGAAGACGAGACGCACTTACGAGAGAATCCTGTCTGCCGCAATAGCAGAATTCGGGACAAAGAGTTATGACAGCGCTTCCCTGACGACACTCTGCAATGAGAACCAGATCTCCAAGGGGCTGGTATATCATAACTTTAAGAATAAAGATGAATTATATTTAAAGTGCGTAGAAAAATGCTTTTGCGAGATGACCGCATATTTCCGGCGCATGGAATCGAAAGCCGGAAGTATGGGGGAAAATATACAGAATCTCCTGAACATGCGGCAAAAGTTTTTTCAGGAAAATCCGTATTACTGCAACATATTTTTTAACACAGTTCTCCAGCCGCCGGAGCACCTGCGCAGGGAAATCGGTGTACTCAGACAGGGGTATGATAAATTTTATACAGACTATTTCAGGGCGCTTCTGCAGGAGGTACACCTTAGGGAGGGAATCACAGCCGACACGGCCATGGAGTATTTTATGATATTTTTCGAGATGTTTAATGGCTATTTTCAGAGTAAATATTATGGAAAAAAAGATATGCACGCATTGATGGAGGATCACGAAGTGAATGTTTCTAAAATTCTCGATATTATGCTGTATGGGGTTGTAAAGCAGGAGGAGGGAAAAACCTAGGGAAACAGAGCCGGCATAAACCGCGCTGATAAGGCACACGCTCGCCTGGGGGTTACGGGCAGACATTTAAGAAGGATAGAA
This sequence comes from Clostridium sp. M62/1, assembly GCF_020736365.1. Lineage (NCBI taxonomy): Bacteria > Bacillati > Bacillota > Clostridia > Eubacteriales > Clostridiaceae > Clostridium > Clostridium sp. M62/1. Next base: position 851,784 of record NZ_CP085988.1, read on the forward strand.
AAATGACGATATTTTAAGCTAACCTGGAGGATTGGAGACATGATATTACTGGTAATACGCCTGTTGGCAACAATGATACTCGCATTTCTGGCAGGAAAACTTATATCAAAATTAAAGCTTCCGTCTATATTAGGGTGGCTGATTGCGGGAATGATTCTGGGTCCCCACGCAGTTTCTCTGATGAATCAGGAAATACTGGATTCTCAGTGGTATCAGCTCATTATACACGTTTTAGAGTGCGCTGTGGGTCTGATGATTGGCACGGAACTGGTGTGGAATAAGATCAAACGCTCCGGAAGGGCGATTGTGATTACGACTTTCACACAGTCTGTCGGAACCTTTCTGATGGTATCGCTTGTTTTTGGAATTGTATTTTATGTCCAGGATATTCCCCTGTACCTTGCCTTCCTGTTCGGCGGTATCGCTCTGGCAACAGCGCCTGCGCCGGCACTGTCTATTGTGCGTGAATTCAAAACAAGCGGGCCTGTGACTAATACGCTGATCCCCATGGCGGCGCTGGATGATATTATCGGCTGTATTATTTTCTTTACAACCATAGCCATAGTGGCGGGAAACCTCTCGGCAGGGGAGCTGCCGGCGTATATGATTGCACTGGTTGTCATCCTTCCTCTGGCCATAGGAGTTGTGACGGGACTTTTGGCCGGAGTTATTTTAAAGAAGGAGCGAGGTTCTTCTGTCACGCTGGTTCTTCTGATTGGCAATATTCTGATTGCGTCAGGTGTTGGATTCCTGTTCAATAATGTGGTAATGCCAAAGCCGGTTTTGAATTTCATGCTGATTGGCATGGCGTTTTCTGCAACTTTCTCCAATATGGTAACAGAGAAGCGGCTGGAACAGATCATGGATGGCTTCAATACGATTCTGGGTGTAGCGATGATCATTGTGATCCTGAATTTAGGTGCCCCCCTGGATTACCACCTGATCATGGGAGCAGGGCTGTTTACCGTGATTTATATTGGAGCGAGAACATTCGGCAAATATTTCGGCGCTTATTTCGGCGCCAGCATCACGAAATCTCCGGCAGCTGTGAAGAAGTTTCTGGGACTTACGCTTCTGCCCCATTCAGGTGTATCCCTTGTGTTTACAGGTATCGCGGTTTCCGTACTGAATACGCCGGCTCCTGAATGTGCCAGAATTATTCAGGGAACAATCGCAGCGGCTGCGGTGATCAACGAGATTATTGCTGTTATTGTTGCCAAAAAAGGTTTTGAATGGGCAGGAGAATTCGCAAGAGACAGCGCTTTATCAGGTATGCCTGAAGAGAGCATGAAGCATACGGTTATCACCATCAGCAGGCAGCATGGAAGCGGCGGAAGAGAGGTTGGAAGACAGCTGTCCGAACGCCTGGGGATTCCATTTTATGATCATGAGCTGATTGAAATGGCAGCGAAGTCCAGCTCCATAGATAAGAGCTTTTTTGAAAATGCCGACGGAAAAGGCGCCGGAGGCTTCCTGGATGAGCTGGCAGCAGGTGTGCATCATGATCTGTCACTGAGTGATAAGGCATTTCTGCACCAGTCCTCGGTAATTCGGGAAATTGCAAGTAAGGGCGGATGCATTATCGTAGGGCGGTGCGCAGACTATGTGCTCAGAGATCGGGCGAATGTGTTAAAGGTTTTTGTCTATGCGGATTTAGACAGCCGCAAAGAAAGAATTGAACATATATACAAAGAAGAAGATGAGAAGGCTCTCAGCAGCATCGAGAAAACAGATAAGAAGCGTGCGTCCTACTATAAATTTTACACCGGCCAGAACTTCGGGGAGGCCAAAAACTATGACATCTGCCTGAACAGCAGCCTTCTGGGAATCGAGAAATGTGTAGAAGTGGTTCAGTCTGTCTATCTGAAACAGGAGAGCAGATAAACCATATCAGGATGTATAGCAGTTTTAGTATATTCCAGGAGTATAAATTCCAAAGCTCTTTTCCCATTGCAGCTTTCTGAAGAAATGGTATAATGACTGTAAAACAGTCATTATACCTGCGCCGAGCCGCTGGCGCCCGAAGGGAGCCGAAACACTACTGCGGCGAGTGCGCATCCCTCGGAGAGAATAGCATATCCGGAGGATATGGTATAACAGACAGCAGAAATCATCAGCTGATATGTGATGGAGTGATAAGATGAAGAAGGTAAAAATTACAGTTTTAAAAACCACCCTGGATGAAGAGCTGGCAAAGGAATATGGAGCTGAGGGGCTGACAGCCTGTCCGATGCTTCGGGAAGGGCAGGTTTTCTATGCGGATTATGCAAAGCCGGACGGATTTTGCGACGAGGCGTGGAAGGCGATTTACCAGTACGTGTTCGCGCTGGCCCACGGAGCCGGCAGGGAAGTGTTTTACTATGGGGACTGGATCAGAAAACCGGGGATTGCGATCTGCAGCTGCAATGACGGCTTAAGACCGGTGATTTTTAAGCTGGAGGCTACAGACGAAATATCTGAGCTGGACTATACGCCGGTCCGCTGAAATTCTGCCGGCTGCCGTGACAGCACAGAAAACGGGAGTGTCTGGCAGGACGCAGAAAAACAGGGCAGAAAGAACGGGCAGCTGCAGGAGCGCAGCTGCTCTTTTGCATGGCGGAGAGATTCGCTCCGTCCGGCAGTCCCCTTTGAAGGGAGGAGAAGCCGGATAAAGACAGCCGGCTGATACAGAGAAAAGGAGAAGGGATGGCATATGTGGCTTTGTTTTGCAGTTGGTTCGGCATTTTTTGCCGGGATTACGGCAGTTCTGGCCAAGATCGGGATTCAAACAGTTAATTCTACCCTGGCCACCGCCATACGGACGGCTGTGGTGCTGATTTTTTCCTGGCTCCTGGTGTTTATGGTCGGTTCGCAGGCTCAGATCCTGCAGATTACAGGGACAACGCTGTGCTTTTTGATCTTGTCCGGACTCTCCACAGGGGCTTCCTGGCTGTGCTATTTCAGAGCCCTTCAGCTCGGGGATGTAAACAAGGTGGCGCCGATTGATAAGTCCAGTACGGTTTTGACGATTCTTCTGGCCTTTCTTCTGTTAGGAGAACCGATTTCCGCAGCGCAGGTATTCGGTGTGCTGGGAATCGGCATCGGCACGCTTCTTATGATCTCCAAAAAAGAGGAAGAAAAGGACAGACCGCAGCAGAGGGGGTGGCTGGCCTTTGCTGTCCTGTCTGCGCTGTTTGCGAGCCTGACCTCTATTTTCGGAAAAATCGGCGTGGAGCATATAGAATCGAATCTGGGAACGGCAATCCGCACCCTTGTGGTGCTGGTTATGGCATGGCTGATGGTTTTCCTCACAGGGGAACAAAAGAAGATCAGAATGATTGACGGGAAAAGCTGGATTTTCCTGTTTCTTTCGGGAATTACCACAGGGCTGTCCTGGCTGTGCTATTACCATGCACTGCAGGACGGCCCGGCCAGCGTCGTAGTTCCCATTGATAAGCTCAGTATTGCAGTGACTATCGTATTTTCCGGCATCGTCTTAAAAGAACGGCTGAGCCGCAAAGCCGCGGCTGGCCTTCTGCTGATTGTGGCAGGAACAGGAGCAATGCTTCTGTGAGCTATGCTCCCTGTCCCTGCTCCTCTGGAGGGATCAGATTGCTGATATAAGGGCGTTTCCCTGACAGCACCTCATCGTAGAAATTCTGTTTCCAGTCAATATAGGCAACGCTTTCCTCCAGCTCCCGGATGGAGTTTCGCAGAGCTTCCTGCTTTTTAGTCAGCATTTCTTTCCTCCGGGGGATCGTAGCCTGTCCCTGAAGGCATAAGGCCAGATATTCTTTCATTTCCTGGATGCTCATATTGCATTTCTTCAGACATACAAGATCCTTAATCCATTTCAGATCACGCTCATCAAAGACGCGGCGGTTGTTTTTATCTCGCTTGACGTTGGGAATCAGGCCCTCGTTGCAGTAAAATTTCAGCGCCTGATAGGTCAGATCCGCCTCTCTGCACACCTGCATCATGGTATATAACATGGTATCCTCCATTCTCTGCAAAAATCAGACTGATGTAAACGAACGAACACTTTCAAAGCATTTCACTCTACATTTCACAAAAGATTCACAAAATAAGCTGTAAAAAAGTCTTGACCGATTGTAACAACCGGAAACTATAATCGATAGTAAAGAGCGATTGAATCAATCGGATTATATCATGTTTCCGGATTCTGCGCAAGAAATAGCAGAGGGGAGCGTCCCTTACTGGCGGCAGCTCAGCTTTGCAGAACCCGACAGACGGTCCGGAGGGCGCTGCACGAAAATACCGGAGATACTCAAGAGAACCCCAAAGGACTCCAAAGGATCCAGGAGAACCTAAAAGTGCCCCGGAGAGCTCCAAAGTAACCCGAAGAACCCCGAAAACATAGAGTCAGATATCAGACAGAGGTGAGTTAGAAGAATGAATCATGAGACAAGAGAAAGACTGGGAAAACGATTTAAAGGCGCTGACAGCAGCCTGAGTGCTTCCGATCCGGAATGGGTGGAGATTGTGGTGAATTTTTCTCAGAATGAAGCGGTAAAGGAGAGCCGGCTGACAGAGAAGGAGCGGATGCTCTGCATTCTGTCGGCTCTGCTGGGCTGCCAGGGGAGAGGAGAATTCCGAAATATGCTCCACGCAGCGCTCAATGAAGGGATCGACCCCGTTGCAGTCAGGGAGGTTATTTATCAGGCTACAGCTTATCTGGGGATCGGCAGGATATATGACTTCCTTGAAGAGGCAAATCAGATTATGGAGCAGCATGGGATCAAACTGCCCCTTGCTCCCCAGGCGACTGTGGATGAAAACAGCAGATTCACAGAAGGCCTCGCCAAGCAGGTAGAGCTGTTTGGCCCGGATATGGCCAGGGTGCAGACAGAGGGGCCTGCTCTGCGCCGAACTATCAACCGCTGGCTGGCGGACAACTGCTTTGGGGATTACTACACCCGCGCCGGGCTGAATGATCAGGAGAGGGAGATGATCACCTTCTGTTTCCTGATGGCCCAGGGCGGATGTGAAAACCAGCTCAGAGGGCATACTGCAGGAAATTTCGGTGTGGGCAATGATAAGGAGAAGCTGTACAGCGTCGTGGAGCAGTGTATGCCTTATATCGGCTATCCCCGCTCCCTGAACGCTATGGGGATTATTGACGAAGTGTCAGCTCAGTGGGCGGGAAAATAGAAACTGCCGTAGGGGCATGGAAAGAGCGCCAGCCCAGGTCTGGCGACAGAATGTGAAGAAAATGAAGAAAGCGAGGAATGAACGGTGAAAGACTTTGTATTTTCTTATCCTACCAATGTTTACTTTGGAGAGGGGGCTGCCAAAAAGGCTCTGAAGTCGGAACTGTGCAGCGCGGGCAGTACGGTCATGGTAGCCTACGGAAGAGGTTCTGTAAAAGAAAACGGGATCTATGATGAGATTACAGCCATCCTGAAGGAGATGGGGAAGCGAGTTGTGGACTTCTCCGGCATCATGTCCAACCCCACCTATGAAAAGGTACAGGAGGGCGCCGCGCTGGCGAAAAAAGAGAAGGCAGACTATATTCTGGCAGTGGGCGGAGGTTCTGTTATCGACTGCTGCAAGATCATCGCGGCTCAGGCAAAAACAGAAGAAGATATCTGGGAGATGGAGTTTGTCCAGGGAAGGTTTCCGAAGGATACAATCCCTCTCGGGGCAGTTGTCACTGCTTCCGGAACGGGGGCAGAGATGAACGGGGGCGCCGTGATCACCAATGAGGAGCTGCAGATTAAAACCGGCGTGATGGCCTGCGCTCCCCGGTTCGCAGTGCTGGATCCCTCCTACACCCTGTCAGTGCCCGCCATGCAGGTGATTTCCGGGGCATTCGACACCCTGAGCCATGCCATGGAAACTTATCTTGGCCAGTCGGACGAGGATAATGTGTCTGATGATGTGGCACTGGCAGTCATGCGGAACACGGTTGTGAATATGAGACGCTTACTTGCCGATCAGAACGACCTGCAGGCCCGGGGCAACCTGATGTGGGACTCTGCCATGGCTGAGAACGGCATTCTGAAGGTGGGCCGGCTGACGGATTTCCAGACACACCAGATGGAGCATCAGCTGGGAGCATTTACAGACTGCAATCATGGCCAGGGGCTGGCTGTCATCCACCCGGCCTACTACCGCCATATCGTCAGGGATGCAGAGGAAAAGTTTACCCGCTTTGCCAGAGAGGTGTTCGCAGTCCAGACAGCCGAAGAAGGAATTGAGGCGCTGTCATCCTTTATCAGGGAGTGCGGTCTGCCCACAAAACTCAGGGAACTGAAATCCAGAGTGGAGATTACGCCAGAGGTGCTGAGAAAGGTTGCGGATACCTGCAATATCATCAAATGCAATCCCCGTGAGCTCAGCAGGGATGAAATCTACGATATTTTGCTGGAATGCCTGTAAGCTTCCGGGATGAATCAGCATAGATATATCGCCATAGATAAATCGGCATAGATAAAACAGCATAGATAAAACAGCATAGATGAATCAGCACAGAGAAGTCAGTATAGATAAATCAGTATAGAAAGCGGGGATGCGAATATGTTCAGAAAAATAGCGTGCCTTATGATGGCCGCCGTGATGATATTCTCTCTGTCTGCCTGCGGGAAAGCCCGGCCAGAGGACGGCGAGATCTCCGTCTCCATAGAAGAGACACCCGGTGGACAGGTGCCTGATGGACAGGAGAAGGATGCGCAGGAACCCGGGACCTCTTTGGATGAAACAGAGGCAGCTCAGCAGGAGCAGACTGCTTCCGGTACAGGAAATACACTGGTCGTGTACTTCTCCTGGTCTGGAAATACAGAAGAAATGGCCTCCTATCTGGCCGAACAGGCGGGGGGAGAGCTGCTGGAGATAGAGCCTGCAGTTCCGTATCCGGAAGACTACAGCGAATGCGGGGATGTTGCCAAAAATGAGCGTGACGAAGATGAGCGTCCTGCCATCGAAAACCTGCCGGAATCCCTGGAGCAGTATGATACCATCCTGGTGGGCTATCCGATCTGGTGGCACACAGCGCCCATGATAATAGGGACATTTTTAGAGAGCTATGATTTGACGGGAACCGATATCTATCCATTCAGCCAGTCAGCATCTATGGACACAGAGCAGTTTGAAAATTCCATGGATTTTGTGCGGGAGAGCGCGGGAAACGCCAATGTCCACGAGGGTCTTTTTGCAGAACCCTCCGACACGGAAGCCATAGACAGGTACCTGACAGAGAATGGGCTCATTCAGTAAAATCTGTGCAGGGATGGAGTTTACTGTCTGGATTCAGGCTGTGACTGGACAGAAGGAAAAAGGGAATTGTTTGATTCAGAAGGAGGAAAGGATGGAACGGCCTTATACCATATGCCATATTTTAAGTGCCCTCGACGGCAAGATTACAGGCCCCTTTATGGGGATGCCGGAAGTGTCGGCAGTCAGCGGAGAGTACGCGAGGATTCGGGATGAATACCATGCAGATGCATGGCTCTACGGCACGAAAACCACGAAGGAATTTACAGATTTTCAGAAGCCGGTGCTGGATGAAGGCAAAACGGATGTCCCGGAGGGAGATTTCATTGCCGGGGCCCATGAGTCGCTTTACTATGTTTCCATCGATACACTGGGAGAAATTGCATGGTCCTCGGGAACCTTCAGGAAAAGCGGAAGGCCTGATGCCCACGTAATCGAGGTTCTGACAGAGCAGACGCCGACGGCCTACCGCGGGTACCTGCGCCGGCAGGGCATATCTTATATCATTGCCGGGAAGGAGGAGCTGGACTGCCGGACTGCCGTTAAAAAGCTGTATGAGTTCTTCGGGATTAAAACCATGCTGATCTGCGGCGGCGGAATGATCAACTGGACATTCCTGCAGCAGGGTGTGGTGGATGAATTCAGTCTGCTGCTGGCTCCTGTGGCCGATGGAAGTCCGGATACTGTATCGGTGTTTGAGCAGGCGCCTGCTCTGTCTGAGAGCGTGCCGGTGGGATTTCGTCTTAAAAAGGCTGAGGTGCTCAGGGGGGACGGAGTCCGGCTCCTCTATACAGCAGCCGGGAGGGAGCCGTAAGCAGGGCAGCAGGACGAGAGGCAGATGATAAATGGGACAGGGATTTAAGACAGGAAGGAGCGATTAAAAGATGAAACGACTGCAGGTTATTTTTCTCTTTTCGGTTCTGGTTTTTGTTCTGACAGCCTGCGGCTCAGAGCAGAAATCAGCAGACACGGTATCGGATGATTCCGGCAGCCAGGCGGCAGAGAAAGGCGCTTCTGCCGGCTCAATTTTGATTGCCTATTTCTCCGTGCCGGAAACAGACGGTGTGGATGCCGTGGCCGGAGCCAGCCGGGTTGTGGCTGACGGAGAGGTATTGGGAAACAACCAGTATGTGGCACAGCTGATTCAGCAGGAGGTTGGCGGTGAGCTGTACCGCATTGAGACGGTGCAGGAATATCCGGGCAGCCACGATCCGCTCCTGGACTTTGCCTGTGAGGAGAAGGCAGAGCAGGCCAGGCCAAAGCTTGCCGGTCAGATTGAAGATTTAGACAGCTATGACACGATTTTTCTCGGATACCCCAACTGGAACGCCGATCTTCCCATGCCGCTGTATACCTTCCTGGAGGAATACGATTTTGGCGGGAAGACTATCATCCCCTTTACCGTTCACGGAGGCAGCGGCTTTTCCAGAACCATTGATACCATTTCTGAGCTGCAGCCAGATGCAAAGGTTGTGGAGGACGGCCTTTCCATCTCCCGAAACAGCGTTTCTGAGGCGCAGGATGCTGTGACAGAATGGATTGCCGGTCTGGGACTCTGATTGCCCGCTTACTTGCGGGCAGGGTTTTTCGGGCAGAAATACACTGGGGCAAAGCACAGTCTGTCCCTGAGGGGGCCCGCTCCCAGGCGGAGAAATCCTCTTGGGTAACTTCCATTTAAACAGGAGGCAGTTATGAAATCAAAAATGATTATCAGGCTCAGTATTGACTTTGCCATGACAGTTCTCCTTCTGCTGCTGATGGCCAGACAGCTCACAGGAGAGGCTGCCCACGAATGGCTGGGAGCGGGAATGTTTGCGCTGTGGATCCTGCACCACATCCTGAACTTTAAATGGTACAGTCACATAGGGAAAGGGAAATATACGCCGCCCCGCATGTTCCAGCTGGCCGTCAACCTGCTGTTGTTCATTTCCATGGCTGGCATGATGATCAGCGCAGTGATTCTTTCCAGGGAAGTATTTCGCTTTTTGCCGATTTCTGGAGGAATATCACTGGCGCGGTCTATGCATATCCTGTGTGCCTTCTGGAGCTTTGTGCTGATGGCGCTGCATCTGGGGCTTCACTGGAACATGATTCTGGGACATATCGGAAGGGCGGCCGGTCTGGTTCTCCCAAGGCCTGCCCGGACGGCCCTGGGTATCGCCGGCGCAGCAGCAGCCGTGTATGGACTGTACGCGTTTTAAAAAAATCAGTTACTGTCCTATCTGTTTCTCACCCCCCACTTCGTATATTTTGACTTTGAACGCCCTGTCATTCTGTTTGCTGCAGAATACATGGCAATCATGGAACTGTTCGTATTTGCAGGCCATTACGGAATGAAGGCACTGAAAAGGCTTAGCAGACCCTGATATGGTTAATAGTGAGCCAGTAGAAGTCGGCTGCGAAAAATGATATACTCAGGATACCTGCTCTCTGGTTTTCTCTCCGGTATGTCTCACCGGAAGGATGAGAAATCAGAGAGCGAACAGAATGATGCACCACAAAGGAGAATGAGTATGAAAAAGAAAAAAGCAGCAGTATTTCTGACCGCGCTGGCGTTATGCACATGGGCGCCCCAGACCGTTGTGGGAACCTCCGGCCTGATTGTGGCGGAGGCCCACAGCGGGCGCACCGACGCATACGGAGGACACAGGGACAATAAAAACAAAAGCGGATTGGGAAATTATCACTATCACTGCGGCGGTCATCCGGCTCACCTGCATACAAACGGTGTCTGCCCGTACAGCGGCGGCTTCGTTAGCAGTGGCTCTGGCAGCACCGGCTCCGGCAGCACTGGAACTGGGGCAGGTATTCCGGCACAGGAGCCGGCTACACCAGCTGTCCCTGAGCATATAGACAGAATCTTTGACGCTGTATATTATGCCGATCACAATGAAGATTTGTACGGGGCATTCGGATATAACCAGGAGGACCTTCTGAATCACTTCTTGACATCAGGAATGAAGGAGGGGCGTGTGGCCTCAGAAGCCTTTAATATAAGCGTATACAAAGAAAATAATGCAGATCTGGTGCAGGCCTTTGGAGACAACTTGCCTGCTTACTACGAACATTACATGAATTTCGGATACGATGAAAACCGTATCTGCCATTAATTTTTCCGGGGGAGGCAAATGTCGCTTTTGCGACCTGCCGCAGGCGGAGAATCCTGCAAAGCAGGATTCTTTCTTATGACATAACATCATCAGACACGGCATGATGAAAATGGTTGAATTTTCTGGTATTTTTTTGTAGAATAAAATCAAAATGCTGAGTTTGTGATACAGAAAAAGAAAAGACAGAAAATCACCTTGCTTTAACTGATTTTATGCGCAGATTTTACACAGGAAAGAAGGCATGCCGTGTCTTTAGTTGAGATTTCAATTAAAAATTATAAGTCTATCAGCAGCTGCGTATTCCGCCTGAACGGTGTCACAGCTCTTTTAGGGGAAAACGGAACAGGAAAGAGCAATATCCTCTCCGCTGTCAGGTACTTTTATGATAATCTTATCTCCCGCTCCGAGTCGGATGAGATTTTCGACCACAACAACCGTCTGAATAACCGTGTAGAAATTGCCCTGACCTACGATCTGGGCCGGCTGAAGCAGTACGCCCGGGTCAACCTGAGAAATGAGGAAACAAGGTATGCCAGCTACTATGAAAAGATTCTGGGAATTTCTGCAGAGGATATGATGACTGTGCGGATGATAAAGATCCGGGATATGCCTGTGCGCTGGAGCCATGATGCCGATACCAGAAAGCTGATAGCAGGCCTCTTTCCCCTCTATTTTGTGGATGCGAGACAGATCGATCTGGTGAACTGGGAAGTACTCTGGAAGCTGGTGGGTGATCTTGTAAAGCCGGAAAATACGGTGGAGAAAGAACTTCGCCAGGAGCTGGTAAATGCCATTGGAGAGGTAAGCGGACAGATGAAAAGCCGGCTGGATCAGATACAGGGCGGGCTGGAGAGGAAGAACATTAAAATTGAGCCCTACTCCAGAAAAGAGTTTGCAGTGGCCCTGTCTAAACTGTATCTGTCCGGGGAAAGATATCAGTTTGACGAGAGCAGCCTGGCGGAGTTTTCCAATGGCACCAATGCGTTCAATTTTACGAATCTGCTTTTCCATATCCTGAGGCTGATGGCGGAAACGAAGATGAAGGAACCTTTAGTGATACTGGATGAGCCTGAAATCTCCCTTCACAGTCACATGATCGATGAACTGGCGGAAATTTTCAGCCAGTGCAGGTATGATGTGAGAGTTCTGCTGGCCACCCATTCGGCCAGACTGATCAGAAATATTCTGGTGCAGGAGGGGGGAGAGAACCAGCTCTATCAGGTCTACCGAAGAGGAGAGGAGACGAAAATCTCCCGTTTTCAGATGTTCCGGCAGGACAGTGAAATGAGGGAGCGCTATTTTATCACGGATCAGCATGCCAGTGCATACTTCGCCAGGGCCCTGTTTCTGGTGGAAGGAGAAACGGAGCTGGAGGTATTTCAAAGCCGGTTTTTAAAGGAGCTTTATCCTCTGCTGGGGCAGGCAGAGCTGATCAAAGGCATGAGTGACGACGTGGTGTACCGCATCGTTTCCCCAAAAAAGAGGGGATACCGCATACCGGTAACCATTCTCATGGATCTGGATAAGGTTTACACCTATCCGGAGAAGCTGAAGAAAAAATACTTTCATATGTGCAGGACAGGGGAAAATTATTTTTTCTATAAGAAAACAGAATCCCGCTCCTCGTCCAGGGCTACCCTGGCGGCAAGAAGAAACCGCATATACCGAATGGCGGAAAAATGCCGGTTTCATTACATAAAGCCGTTCTATCTTGCAGAGGATGAAAACTATCAGGAGTTTGTCAGTCTGATTCAGGAATATTTTAAAGAATACGGGATTTTTATTGCCCGCACAACGATTGAGGGAATGCTGGTGACGGCGGAAAATCTTCCTCTGTTCCTGCAGTTTTTGGAGAAGCGTTTTCCGGTGTGCTATCACAATATCATTCCGTTTTACAGGGGCCTTCCGGGAGAGGGAGAGAGGCTCACCTTCGTGCGTCTCCTGCTGGGAGGGGAGTGCGACTATGGAATGAATTACCGGGGGATTAAAAAGGAAAATCCGGCCATGGACGAGGACCTGAAAAGGCTGATGGAGAGAAATCTGATCTCGAAGACCTCCTGGGCAGCCGACTGGCTCTGCTTTTATTTCTGCCGGCTGGCAGGCTTTGAGGATTCTGGTCCGCAGGAGCAGAGAGAATTTTTCAGAAAGATGGAAAAAGAAGGAAGGAGGGAGTTTTTCAGAAAGACCTTTGAGAGAGATTTCCCGGAGTTAGGAGAACTGATGCATATGGTATGCGGGATGAGCCAGGAATAGGCTGGAGGAGCCAGAGCTTTTCGGATGAGGTTTGGCATTCAGAAGCGGAAAACAGAGAAACATAGTAGAAAAAATCATAGAACGGGCAGCAACCTGATCTCAATACTAGCAGAGAGACAGACCCTGAGGGAGCGACAGTTCCACAGACCAGGGTGAGAGAGCCACTTTCTGACTGGGGTACCGGCAGAAAATGGGAAGGATGGCGGGGAATTATTAAACACCTTGCGAATTTTCAAGACGGTGCCCGTTCGGAGCGATGCAGATGAAGAAGATTTATGGATGGGATTATTACTGCGAAAGGATCCTGCGAAAGAGCCAGCTGTTTATTGAGAACAGTCTGGCAGAAAAGGAAAACAGCTATATCGTCTTTGACATCAGAGACAGGGGAAAAGAGAGGACTATCTGCCAGGTGGACAAGACCAGCGGATTATATCAGCTTCAGAACAATCTGAACAGAAATCTGCTTGCGAAAATTCCGCTTTCCAAGGCAGCGGCAGGCTTTGTCAGGGGGCTGAGCTACCAGGATTACCTGAGATCTCACTGCGGAAAGAAGTTCCATATGCGCCTGGATATACACCATTTTTTTGATCATGTGACAGAAGAACAGGTGATAAAAAGCCTGGAGGAATTTGTCCAGGATGAGAAAATCAGAGAAAATATCGGGGAGATTACGACTTTTAATGGGAAACTCCCCCAGGGAGCTGTCACTTCCCCTGCTGTGTCAAATATTGTTTTCAGAAGGATCGATCAGCGTATTTTAAAGTACTGCCAGTCTGTGAGGAAGGTCAGGGAAGGAAAAAAATTTTATCAGGAGGATCTGATCTATACCAGATACGCAGATGATATGATGTTTTCCAGTGACTATCTGGACTTCAGAAGGGATTTGTTCGTGTACAGGATGATCAAGCATATTCTCAAAGAAAATGGTTTTTCTCTCAATGTAAAGAAAACCTATATGGCAGAAGGTGAGATTTCATTGTCAGGGTTTGTGGTGGGAGGAGAGGAAAATGGCTGTTCTGTCAGGCCTTCCAGAAAGCGGCTGAGAGAGATTAACAGGATTCTCGCTTATTTCGATGCAAGGAGGGAGCTGGACGGCTGCCCCTATGAGGCAGACATAAAAAAGCTGCGAGATCCCAGAGTGATCGATAACGTGAATTTAATGTTTCCAGATGGCTCTGTTGCCAGGTTCAGCAATAAAAAATCTCTGATCAATTATCTGTGCGGCTACAGAGCCTTTCTGATCACCTTCCTGAAAGGGGAAAATGGACAGGGTTCTTCCCAGAGAGCCCTGCAGGGAAAGATCAGGAATCTGGAAAAACTCATCGACCAGTGCCAGAGATGGTGGTTCCACATTGAGTAGAGAGGGGAATCCCTGAAAACTTATATGAAACAGAGGAGAAGTGAATGGACGGGACAAGGATCAGAACCTTCGTAGAAAACGAGGCGGAAGCGATGCTTAAAACTTACAGGCAGTTTCAGGTTCTCATACCTGCAGATGGGAGGGAAGGGGCCGCTCACACCGGTGAAGACGGGATGTATGTGGAAGCGCTGCTCAAAAGTTATATTCAGAAATTTCTTCCGGCAGGTCTGGAGGTGATGACTGGTTTCATCCTTCGGCCTGCGGTCAAGACCGGGAGCGGGAAAAAGGAGCGGGCAGGGGACAGGGATGCTCACTCCTCCCAGCTGGATCTGATTATCTTTGATTCTGCATCCTATCCTGTATTTCTGAGAATGGGAGATCATGCGATTGTTCCGCCGGAAGGAGTTATCGGCGTAATTTCAGTAAAAAAGAATCTGTACTTTTCTCAGTTTGAGCAGGAGATCAATGCTCTTAAACAGGCGGGGAGACTGTGCACGGGGAAAAATGCTTTGGATCAGGAGGTTAAGGGCCCCTTTTTAGCGCTGGCTGCCATGGATACAAAGGAAAGTGATACAGCGGCGCGCCAGGGAGAAAAAGTGTTTGCCAGTCTGGACAGGATATTCTGTCAGGAAGGAAAAAACCGTTATGACTGGTTTCCCGGATACATAGGAGTGCTGAGCCGGTGGTCTGTCTGCAAATCCGGCCCCAAAAGAGAGCAGCCCGGAAAAAAGACAAAAAACAGGCTGATTATTTCCTCTTTGAGCACAGAGAACATGAAAATTATCTGGGATTTCAGAAGATTATCGCAGGTCTTTTGTCCGTGTATTACGACAGGACAAGAGGAAATGAAAAGAGACTTGGCTTTGAATACTTTGCCTCGGGAAGAGGTTATGATAAAAAGCTGGGCTCCATTCCCTATGTGAAAGAGCATGGAGATCTCAACATGGATAAAAGGAAAAAGCTCTGAACCGCCCGTCTGGAAAAGTGTGGGTCAGATGAGAAATCTCAAAATTTCTGATACAGAGGTGATTAAGAAAAAGAGAGGCAGGCACAGCTGCAGCTTTTCAGCGGAAATGCAGCTATGCCTGGACGTTTAACAGAACCTCAAATCCAGCCCAGATTTAAGACTGCAGTGCCGGCGCTTAAATAGGAGGCGAACAGACACCAGAGAAGATAGGGAAGCTGAAGGAGGGCAGCTCTTTGGCTGATGCTTCCAAATTCCCGGATCATCTGGAGCACGGCCGCTGCCAGAAGAACAGCCAGAACCGTTCCCCCGAAGCGAAGCCCGAGCCGGAAAAAGACGATGGGCCAGAGAAGGTTCAAAAGGAGCTGAAACAGGTAGGAAGCAGAGGCAGGCCTCAGGTCTGCCCCTTTTTTGATCCCCTCACGGATGACCAGATAAAAGCCAAAACCCATGAGAAGATATAAGAGGGTCCATACCACCGGGAAGACGGCCCCGGGAGGGCTCAAGGGAGGCTGATGGAGAGAGGCGTACACCGAGGGGATGTCCCCGGAGGCCCGAGAGGACAGAAAGCCCCATAAGAGCGGAAAGAGGGTAAAGACTGCCGCGGCCAGAGGCGAAAAGGAGGAGGGAGATTTTTTAGAATTCATGGTCTGTGTCCTTTACAGATACGCTGCAAAATGGCAGCCAGAGCGGAACTGGTCAGTCCCCCGGGGATCCTGGAAGGGACTGTTCCAGTCCGGCTGTCCGGCTTTCTTTTCTGCAGGAAATTTATTATAATATATGGCAGAGAGCGCAGGTTTATGGCTTCAGTTTCGAGCAGGGATGAAAACAGGCGGGAATGGAGGCAGCTGCGCACAACGAAACAGAGGCGAGAGAGAAAATGGGGCAGAATACCCGGCCAGGGTCACAGGAGAATGGAGCGTCACAGAAGAACGGAGGTTTATAAAGATGTCTGAAAAGAACGGGAACAAAAAGGACAGGGCGGTCACAGAGAAAGTGAATGCGAACCAGATGAAAGAACACCAGACAAAAGCAGAGCAGATAAGCACAGAGTACCGGGCAGTGTATCACTCTCCGGTGGGACTCCTCACGCTGACAGCCAGTGGCGATGCCCTGAAAAGCCTTGCCTTTGAGAAGGAGCGGTATCCCAGGATTCCTGAAAAGGGAACCCGGATCACTGTGGTTCAGGAGCCCTCCGGCGTTCTGGCAGAGGCGTTTCGGTGGCTGGATCTCTACTTTTCCGGCCAAGACCCTGATTTTACTCCCCCCCTTGCACCGGAGGGAAGTGAATTCCGCCGCCTGGTGTGGGAGGAGCTTCTGAAAATCCCATACGGCAAGACCGTCACCTACGGAGCCATTGCCGGGGCAGTGGCAGAGAAGAAAGGGCTTAAGCGCATGTCCGCCCAGGCGGTGGGAGGGGCAGTAGGACATAATCCCATCGGCATTATCATTCCCTGCCACCGCGTGGTGGGCTCCGGCGGAAACCTGACGGGGTTTGGCGGCGGAATCCAGGCAAAGACGGAGCTTTTAAGGCTGGAGGGCGCTGATATGAAGTCCTTCTATGTGCCAAAGAAGGGGACAGCGCTGTAGAAAATCAATTTTCTTCTGCCGCACTATTTTTCGAATACCTTCTTTAAGGCCGGATAGAGAAGCCGGAATGTTTCATATCCCTCCTCATAGGCTTTCACAAGAGGTTTTTCGGGGAGTACCGTCTCCTTTACCCTGCAGAGCTTCTCCACGGCTGCAGGAACAGATGGAAAGGCACCGCCTGCAACTGCGGCCAGGATGGCTGCGCCGAAGGCAGGCCCCTCCTCGTTGGCCGGCACTTCCACCGGAAGGCCCAGGATATTGGCAGCCAGTTTCTTCCAGAGAGGAGACTTGGCGCCGCCTCCGCAGATGCGGGCAAAGGACGGCGCGTTCTTCTGAGCCCTGGCGATTTCCAGGGAATCCCGCAGGCCGTAGAGGACGCCCTCCAAAACGGCCTGGTTCATGTCTGCCCTGGTGGTGGAGGCATCCATTCCGATAAAGGCGGCCCTGGCGTTCGGATCATTGTGGGGGGATCGCTCTCCCATCAGGTAGGGAAGATAGAAAACCCTGTTATGGCCCAGGGACTCTATCTGAGCCTGTTCTGTGTCATTGTCGCTGGTGTGCAGGACCTGCTCTGTCCACCACTTCCAGCAGGAGGCGGCGCTGAGCATGCAGCCCATCATGTACCAGCCCCCGTCGGCATGGGAAAAGACGTGAAGGGCATTGGAGGGGACCGGACAAAACTGGCTGGAGGGAATGAGAATGGTCCCGCTGGTTCCAAGAGACAGGCTGCATCCGCCGGCAGCAGCCGGGCTGTGGCCTGTTCCCTCTCCGGTTCCCTCTGCGCCTGTGCCGATAATCCCGTTTCCCACAGCGGCTGCCGCATTGTCAGAGGCTCCGGCAGCAGCGAAGACTGTGTCTGGAAAGCCCAGTTCTGCTGCGATTTCAGGGAGCAGAGTTCCTGTCTGCTCAAAGCTCTCACAGAGACGGGGCAGGATAGATTCGCTGATGCCGCACAGACGGAGCATTTCCTCTGACCAGCACCTGTTTCTTACGTCCAGAAGAAGGGTTCCGGCAGCGTCTGAATAGTCCGTGCAGAACTGTCCCGTCAGACGATAGTTTACATAATCTTTCGGAAGCATGATTTTGCGGATCCGTCTGAACAATTCAGGTTCATGGTGCTGCATCCACAGGATTTTCGGGGCGGTAAAGCCTGCAAAGGCGATATTGGCCGTCTGCTCGGACAGCCATTCCTTCCCTATCTCCTGATTCAGCCAGTCTGTCTCACGGCCGGTTCTCCCGTCATTCCACAGGATGGCCGGCCGGATCACCCGATCTTCCTCGTCAAGGGCCACCAGTCCATGCATCTGTCCGGAATAGCTGACTGCCCGGATCTGTGACCTGTCAATTCCCTGCGTCAGCTTCTTTAAACCGGCCATGGTCTTTTCAAACCAGTCGGAAGGGTTCTGCTCTGACCAGCCCGGTTTCGGAAAACAGATGGGATATTCCTCTGTTACCGTGTTCCATACAGTTCCTTCCTCGTCCATCAAGAGGAGCTTGACGGCCGAGGTTCCCAGATCAATTCCTATAAAATACATAAATTCCTCCCATATATCTGCAGCCCGGACAGGAAAATCCGGCCGGGCTGCAGATAAAACATTCAAAATGATTCCTAATTAATTCAAAACATTCATAAACAATAGGTCTTCCCTATTCCATCCGTCCAAAGGGGTTTTCCGTCGGATAACGGACGCCCTTCGGCTGATTGTAGCCGATCTCCTCCACCGGCACGCCCAGATATTTGAATACCTCGAAGAGCTCTCTTCCGAAGCGCCCGAAGGCAACGGCCCCGTGGTGAGGGAAGTTTTTCTCAATCAGCACATGGCGGTAGAAGCGCCCCATCTCGGGGATGGCAAAGATTCCGATGGAGCCAAAGGATCGCGTCGCCACAGGGAGTACCTCGCCCTCTGCGATGTAGGCACGAAGCTGATTGTCTGCCGTGCTCTGAAGGCGGTAGAAGGTAATCTCTCCGGGAGCGATGTCTCCCTCCAGAGTTCCCTGCGTCACCTCCTCGGGAAGGGAGCGGGCCATGATCATCTGGTACTTCATCTCGCAGAAGGACAGCTTTTCAGAGGCGGTATTGCCGCAGTGGAAGCCCATGAACGTATCCTTTAAGGTATAGGGGAATCTGCCCTTGATGTCCTCCTCGAAGAGATCCTTCGGAACCGTATTGTTAATGTCCAGAAGTGTTACCGCATCCTGGCTGATCACTGTGCCGATGAACTCGCTGAGAGCGCCGTAAATGTCAACCTCACAGGAAACCGGGATTCCCTGGGCGGTCAGACGGCTGTTTACATAGCAGGGCACAAATCCGAACTGGGTCTGGAAGGCAGGCCAGCATTTTCCGGCAATGGCCACGTACTTGCGGTAGCCCTTATGATCCCGGATCCAGTCCTTTAAGGTCAGCTCATACTGGGCCAGACGGTGAAGGATCTCCGGCTTTTTGTTGCCGGCTCCCAGCTCTTCTTCCATCTCTTTTACAATCTGCGGGATTCTCTCATCCCCGTCGTGCTTGTGGAAGGCCTCGAAAAGGTCAAGCTCTGAGTTTTCCTCGATCTCAACGCCCAGGTTGTAGAGCTGCTTGATGGGGGCGTTGCAGGCCAGGAAGTTTAAGGGTCTCGGGCCGAAGCTGATAATCTTAAGCTCCTTTAAGGCTGCCACAGCCCGCGCCACAGGAAGGAACTCGTGGATCATGTCGGCGCATTCCTCCGCGTCACCTACGGGGTACTCTGGTATGTAGGCTCTGATATTTCTGAGAGCCAGGTTGTAGGATGCGTTCAACATTCCGCAGAAGGCATCGCCGCGCCCCTGTGTCAGATTGGAGCCGCTCTCCTCGGCGGCGGCAATAAACATCTTGGGCCCGTCAAAATGCTTGGCAAGCAGAGTTTCGGAGATCTCCGGGCCAAAGTTTCCCAGATATACACACAGAGCGCTGCAGCCGGCCTTTTTAATATCCTCTAAGGCCTGAACCATGTGGATCTCGCTTTCCACGATGCAGACAGGGCATTCATAGATATCGTCGGCATCATATTTGTTCCTGTAGGCATTGACAAGAGCCTCCCTACGCGAAACGGACAGGGATTCAGGAAAGCAGTCGCGGCTGACAGCCACGATTCCCACCTTGATTTTTGGAATGTTTTCTGAGTGTTTCATGTTTGCTTCCTCCTGGTTGATAAAGTGATGAATAATAATAACAGCAGAGCAGACAGCCCGGCAATACAGCTCAGACTGCAGGTCAGCGGAGGGAGACCTGCCGGCTGAATTTCAGCCTGACTGGCCTCACGCTCCCTATGGGGAGGCTGCCTGTCTGACAGGACTTCAAATTCAGCGCTGTCTGTGCCGCTCCTGTCTTTGTATTAATCAAAATTATAACTCATTTAAAAAGACCTGGCCTTATCCTTTTACGGCTCCTGCCATGGAGCTTTCCGGTATTTTCATAGCACAGAATACAGGCATAATGACGAGCGGACTTATCGGCAGATGACGCCCGGATATACGATACTATAGCCTGTCTCGTACACGCCCGAAATGTTTACGGGATAGATCATCCTGACAAAGAGTTCAGGCTCTGCCGGCTTCCGTCAAAAATAATAGCAGCAGAAAATCCTGCATAAAAAATAGAGCTGTGAATCAGAAATGTACACACTTTTTTACAGGATCAATTACGGCGTCAGTATTCGGATAATATATAGAGATATTATACAATGTCTGCTGGCGGACTTCAACAGTGTACCAGAGAGAACTCCCATAAGCTGCACTGCCGGGTTCCGAAAAGCAAAGCAGAGCAGGATAGCCCCTGAAACCCCGAAAAGCAAGGTAAAATCAGGGAAAATCAGAGAAAAGGTACTTGAAAAATACAAATTTTCCTGTACAATAGAATAGGCAGAATTCAGAGGGGGACGTAAAAATCCCCCTCTTTTAAACATAGAGAAACACGCCCCGGCGCCTGCAGGTGCAGCTGCAGATACAAAGATAGATGACAGCCGGGCGTGGATTGCAGCAAAGGAAGCCATAAAAGCCAAATTAGGAAAATGAAAGGGAAAAAACATGATTAGTGCAAGCAATGTAACATTACGGGTAGGGAAGAAAGCACTGTTTGAGGATGTAAACATCAAGTTTGTGGAGGGCAACTGCTACGGCCTGATCGGCGCCAACGGAGCAGGAAAGTCAACCTTCTTAAAAATCCTTTCCGGACAGCTGGAGCCTACAAACGGAGATGTGATTATCACCCCGGGACAGCGTCTTTCCTTCTTACAGCAGGATCACTTCAAGTACGACAAGTACCCGGTTCTCGACACGGTTATTATGGGAAATGCCCGCCTGTACGAGATCATGAAGGAGAAGGAAGCTATCTACATGAAGGAGGACTTCTCGGAGGAGGACGGAGTCAAGGCTGCAGAGCTGGAAGGCGAGTTTGCCACCATGAACGGCTGGGAGGCCGAGTCTGATGCGGCGAACCTCTTAAACGGACTGGGAATTGAGACAGAGTACCATTACCAGATGGTAGGCGACCTGACAGGCGCCCAGAAGGTCAAGGTGCTTCTGGCCCAGGCCCTTTTCGGAAATCCGGATATCCTTCTTCTGGACGAGCCGACAAACCACCTGGATCTGGATGCCATCGCCTGGCTGGAGGAGTTCCTGATCAACTTTGAGAATACCGTTATCGTGGTCTCCCATGACCGTTATTTCTTAAATAAGGTCTGTACACAGATTGCCGACATTGACTACGGCAAGATTCAGCTCTATGCCGGAAACTATGATTTCTGGTATGAGTCCAGCCAGCTTATGATCAAGCAGATGAAGGAGGCCAACAAGAAGAAGGAGGAGAAGATCAAGGAGCTTCAGGAGTTCATCCAGCGCTTCTCCGCCAACGCCTCCAAGTCCAAGCAGGCGACCTCCAGAAAGAAGGCTCTGGAAAAGATCCAGCTGGACGAGATCCGTCCTTCCAGCCGCAAGTACCCATACATCGATTTCCGCCCGGAGCGTGAAATCGGAAATGAGGTGCTGACCGTGGAGAACCTTTCCAAGACCATCGACGGAGTGAAGGTGCTTGACAACATTTCCTTTATCCTGAACAGGGAGGACAAGGTGGCTCTGGTAGGCCCCAATGAGCAGGCAAAGACCGTGCTGTTTAAAATCCTGGCAGGAGAGATAGAACCGGACGAGGGAAGCTACAAGTGGGGCGTGACCACCACCCAGGCCTACTTCCCCAAGGACAACAGCGCAGAGTTTGACAATGACGACATTATCGTAGACTGGCTGACACAGTATTCGCCGGTGAAGGATGTCACCTATGTCCGCGGCTTTCTGGGCCGTATGCTCTTTGCCGGAGACGACGGCGTGAAGAAGGTGAGAGTTCTCTCAGGAGGAGAGAAGGTTCGCTGCATGCTCTCCAAGATGATGATCTCCGGTGCAAACGTGCTGATGTTTGACGAGCCTACAGACCACCTGGACATGGAGTCCATCACTGCGCTGAACAACGGAATGACAAAATTCCCGGGCGTGATTATCTTCTCATCCCGTGACCACCAGATTGTCCAGACCACAGCCAACCGCATTATGGAGATCGTAAACGGCAAGCTGATCGACAAGATCACCACCTACGACGAGTACCTGGAGAGCGATGAGATGGCAAGAAAGCGCCAGGTATTTACGCTGACAGAGGCTGAGGAGAACGAGGACTAAGGGGCAGAAGAAAGCCGGCAGCTGTCTTTCAGGCGAAGCAGCTGCCTGCTGTTTCAAAACGAGGAGGCATACCATGAATAAGAAACCGGTGCTGGTGATTATGGCAGCAGGGATGGGGAGCCGCTACGGCGGCTTAAAGCAGATCGATCCGGTGGATCACGACGGAGATCTGATTATCGACTTTTCCATTTTTGACGCAAAGGAAGCAGGCTTTGAGAAGGTTATCTTCATTATCAAGAAGGCCATTGAGAAGGAATTTAAGGAGCACATCGGAAACAGGATGGAGAAGCACATTCAGGTAGAATATGTGTACCAGGAGACAGACTGCCTTCCGGCGGGCTACAGTGTTCCGGAAAACCGTGTAAAGCCATGGGGAACAGGGCACGCGGTCCTCTGCTGCAAAGATGTGATAGACGGCCCATTTGCGGTGATCAACGCAGACGACTACTATGGAAAGACGGCCTTCCGCGAGATCTACCGCCAGCTCTCTGAGCAGGGGGACAACGAGAAGTACCAGTATGCCATGGTGGGCTACAGACTGTACAACACCCTGACAGAGAACGGCCATGTGTCCCGGGGCGTCTGCACGGCAGATGAGAAGGGCCATCTGGCTGACATTCACGAGCGCACGCGGATCGAAAAGCATGGGGACAGGGCGGAATACACAGAGGACGGAGGAGCTACCTGGACCTTCCTTCCTGAAGATACCCTGGTGTCCATGAACATGTGGGGCTTTACAGAGAGTATGCTTAAGGAGCTGGAAGGGCGCTTTACAGTATTTCTCGACAAAAACCTCCCCGTAAACCCGGAAAAATGCGAGTATTTCCTCCCCTTTGTGGTAGATGAGCTTTTAAAAGAGGGGAAGGCTGAGGTGACAGTCTTAAAGAGCGCCGACAAGTGGTACGGTGTTACCTATAAAGAGGATAAGCCGATGGTGATGGATGCCATCCAGGGACTGAAGGATTCGGGATATTATCCTCAGAAGCTGTGGCAGGAGCAGTAGTGGAAAGCTGCCTCTGCCTGCAGAAAGAAAATACGCCGGGCGGGCTTTCAGGCATATAGCCGGGAGAGCGAAGCCTGGAAGAAGAACGGAGAAAACAGAAGAAAACGGAAAATAGCAGGATATAACAGAAAATAACAGAAGATAGCAGGGAAAGAAGACCTGCCTGAAGGACAGCCGCTTTTGCCCGATACGGGGCGAGAGGGCTGTCTTTATTTTATATAACAGGAAACTTCGTTCCCTGTTATATAAAAATGCTCCGCGGGGATCGCACTGCGCCGGGTTCCTGTTATCAGGAGCTGGAGGACTGCAGTCTGGGATCAGGACTTAAATACGCATATCTCCAGTTTATTTCATCTGGCTGGAAAATATTTCTGGAAATAAAAACAAAGATGGAAAAGATAAAAATTTCTGTTATAATTGTTTCGCAGACAGAAGCGGTGCATAATTTATATAAGGGAAAGATGCATTCCCGCTCCGGCAGCCCTGGCTGAGTTCAGAACCCTGTTTTCAAACCTCAGAACACGGCGGCCGGAGAGGGGGAATGCGGGTAGGAAAGGAGATTTTTTATGAAAAAACTGACTGGCAGTCTGCCGTTTCGCCTCCTTCTGGGAGTGGCGGCAGGTATTCTCATCGGCCTCTATGCAAATGAAGGGCTGATGAATCTGGTTGTCACGCTGAACTACATTATGGGACAGTTTATCAATTTCTGTGTCCCCCTCATTATTATCGGGTTTATTGCCCCGTCCATCACAAAGCTGGGCAGCAACGCCTCCAGGATGCTGGGAATCGCTCTTCTGGCGGCCTATGCATCCTCCCTGGGAGCAGCCCTGTTTTCCATGGCAGCAGGATTTGCAATCATTCCCGGGCTGTCCATCAACCCCAATGTGGAGGGGCTGAAAGAGCTTCCAGAGGTGGTGTTCCAGCTCTCCATACCGCCGGTTATGGAGGTTATGAGCGCGCTGGTATTTTCTGTGCTCATCGGCCTTGCAGCCACCTGGACAAAGGCGGGCACTATTACTTCTGTGCTCGATGAGTTTCAGAGAATTGTGCTGGATATTGTAAAGAAGATCATTATTCCTCTTCTTCCGTTTTACATTGCCATGACCTTCTGCTCCCTGGCCTATGAGGGTTCCATTACAAAGCAGTTCCCGGTGTTTGTGCAGGTGATTCTGATTGTTATGGTGGGTCACTATATCTGGCTGGCCCTTCTCTATGGACTTGCCGGTCTGTATACAGGAAAGAATCCTCTGAATGTACTTCGCAATTATGGGCCCGCCTATATCACGGCTGTGGGAACCATGTCCTCGGCCGCTACCCTTGCAGTGGCTCTGGAGTGTGCCAAGAAGTCTGAGCCTACGCTTAGGGATGACATGGTCGACTTCGGAATCCCGCTGTTTGCCAATATCCACCTGTGCGGCTCTGTGCTGACAGAGGTTTTCTTCGTCATGGTTGTGTCGAAGATTCTCTACGGAGCGATCCCGGATCTGCCTACCATGGTGCTGTTCTGTGTGCTGCTGGGCGTGTTTGCCGTGGGAGCACCCGGTGTTCCTGGAGGAACGGTTATGGCATCCCTGGGACTTATCACAGGCGTCCTCGGCTTCGATGAGATGGGAACTGCCCTGATGCTGACTATCTTTGCCCTTCAGGACAGCTTCGGAACAGCCTGCAATGTAACCGGAGACGGAGCCCTCACCCTGATACTGACCGGATATGTGGAAAAGCATAAAATTGCCCGTCAGAAGATTAGTGCAGGACTGTAGAGCCATTGTACGGTTCCCGGGTATAAAGAAATTAAAATCAGACAGAGGCTCGCTTCCCGAAGGACAGATATCTGCGGGAAGCGGGCTTCTGTTTTTTGTTTATGGAAATCCCATCAGCTCTCCCGTGATGAAGGAGGAGCGAGAAGGAACACATGGCGGCAGAGGAAAGTCTGCGGCTGAAGCGATCCGATCCCCTTCCAAAATATACAAGAAAATGCTATACTAAAGCCACAGTGAGACAGCTGCCGGCAGAGAGCAAGCTGCAGCGTGCAGTGCCCTTTTGCTCTGTCTCTGCGCCGAAAGACAGGGACAGGGCTTAGGGAGATAAGGAGAACAATACAGAATGAAAAAGATGATTTCATGGAATGTGAACGGCCTGAGGGCCTGTGTGGGAAAGGGCTTTCTCGACGTATTTCGTAAGCTGGACGCAGATATTTTCTGCATTCAGGAGAGTAAGCTTCAGGCCGGTCAGATTGATCTTGATATACCGGGGTACTATCAGTACTGGAGCTACGCTGACAAAAAGGGCTATTCAGGAACTGCGCTTTTTTCAAAGGAGGAGCCCATCAGCGTGGTCTACGGCCTGGGAATTGACGCCCACGACCACGAGGGGAGGGTGATTACGGCAGAGTATGAGGACTACTATGTGCTGACCTGCTATACGCCCAATTCACAGAATGAGCTGGCCCGTCTGCCCTACCGCATGGAGTGGGAGGACGCCTTTCTCGCCTATCTGAAGAAGCTGGAAGAGAAAAAGCCGGTCATTTTCTGCGGAGACTTAAACGTGGCCCACAGGGAGATCGATCTGAAAAATCCCAGGACAAACAGAAAGAATGCGGGCTTTACCGATGAGGAGAGAGGAAAGTTTTCCGCCCTGCTGGATGCAGGCTTTATCGATACCTACAGACATTTCTACCCGGATACGGAGGGGGTCTACTCCTGGTGGTCCTACCGCTTTAAGGCCAGGGAGAAGAACGCCGGGTGGCGTATCGACTACTTCTGCGTTTCAGAGAGCCTGGAGGACAGGCTGGTGAGCGCTTCCATCCACACGGAGATTATGGGCTCTGACCACTGCCCGGTAGAGCTGGTGATCAAGTAAAGGGCTGAGGGCCGGAGAAAGCGGGAATAAGAACCCTGCACATTCAAGACAGCCAGAAGCCATAAGCCGACACCGCTGAAACCAAAAGACGAAACAGTCAAAACTATAGGCTGGAACGGCTGAAGCGGGAAGCCAGAACAGGAGAGAACGGACATGAATTTACTGACAATCGAACATCTCACAAAATCATACACAGAGCGTCTGCTTTTTGATGACACTGCATTTTCCATCAACGAGGGGGAAAAGGTAGGAGTGATCGGAATCAACGGAACCGGAAAATCCACGCTGCTAAAGATAGCGGCCGGACTTGAGGAGCCGGATCAGGGAAGCGTGGTGAAGGGGAGGAACCTCTATATCCGCTACCTTCCCCAGAACCCTGTCTTTGAGCCCGGGTATACGGTGCTGGAGAGCGTGATCCGGGAAAATGAGGGCCATGAACAGGCGTGGGATCTGGAGGGACAGGCCAAGAACATGCTGATGAAGCTGGATGTGCCGGACTGGACGGCGAAGATCGAGACGCTCTCCGGCGGCCAGAGAAAGCGGGTAGCCCTGGCGAGCGTCCTGCTCTCCACAGCCGATCTTCTGATCCTGGACGAGCCCACCAACCATTTAGACAGCGCCATGGCTGACTGGCTGGAGGAGTATCTGAAAAAGTTCAGGGGCGCCCTTCTCATGATCACCCATGACAGGTACTTTCTGGACAGTGTGACCAACCGGATTGTGGAGCTTGACAAGGGGAAACTCTACAGCTACCAGACGAATTACGAGGGCTTTCTGGAGCTGAAGGCGGAGCGGATGGCCATGGAGGAGGCGTCAGAGAGAAAGCGCCAGTCCATCCTCCGGGTGGAGCTGGAGTGGATGAAGCGGGGAGCCAGGGCGCGTTCCACCAAGCAGAAGGGGCGGATCCAGCGGTTTGAGGCCCTGAGTGCCAAAAGCGGCCCTGAGTATGACGGGGAGGTGGAGCTTGGCTCCATTGCAAGCCGCCTGGGAAGGACCACGGTGGAGCTTAAGAATCTTAGCAAGGCCTACGAAGGAAAGACTCTGATCCGGGACTTCAGCTATATTTTTCTGAAAAATGACAGAGTCGGCTTCATCGGACCCAACGGAAGCGGAAAATCCACTCTGATGAAGATGATTGCCGGGTGGGTGAAGCCTGACAGCGGGGAGATAGAGATCGGCCAGACAGTGAAGCTCGGGTATTTTTCCCAGGAAAATGAGGCCATGGACAATGACCTTAGAGTCATTGACTACATTAAAAATGTGGCCGAGTATGTGAGGACGCCGGACGGCAGCGTCTCCGCCTCCCAGATGCTGGAGCGGTTCCTGTTCCCTCCGTCTGTGCAGTATACGGTGATCGGAAAGCTGTCCGGCGGAGAGAAGAGGCGGCTGTACCTGCTGAGAATCCTGATGGATGCTCCCAACGTGCTGATTCTGGACGAGCCTACCAATGACCTGGATATCAGAACGCTCACGATTCTGGAGGACTATCTTGACAGCTTCCAGGGCATTGTCATCACTGTCTCCCACGACAGGTACTTTTTAGACAGGGTTGTGAGAAGGATTTTTGCTTTCGAGGGAGATGGAAAAATCTGCCAGTATGAGGGCGGATTTACAGACTACCAGGCTTCCAGACAGGAGAGAGAGGAGGCAGAGGAAACTGCAGGAGCCAGGGCCGGAAGAGAAAAAGGCAGAGAGGCTGCCGGGGACGGTGAGGCCGACGGCAGTCAGGAGAAAAATTCCAGAAAAAACTGGAAGGAGGGCCAGGTTAAAAAGCTCAAATTCACCTACATGGAGCAGAAGGAGTGGGAGACCATCGAGGATGAAATTGCAAAGCTGGAACAGAGGATCGAAGAACTGGGGCCTGAGATCGACAGGGCTGCCAGAGATTATGCAAAGCTGTCTGCTCTGATGAAGGAAAAGGAAGAGACAGAAGCGCTTCTGGAGCAGAAAATGGAGCGATGGATGTACTTAAATGAACTGTCAGAACGGATTGCGCAGCAGAACAGCCGTTAGCTGTTAGTTATATTTAGGAAGAAACAGAAAATAATTTTTATACAGGCGTGAAGCCCGGGATTGGAGAGATTGGCGTGAAAATAGAAAAACTGATTATGTCAGAGGAAGAACCGGGATATTTTCAGCCGGGAGTGACAAAGACAGAAGGCGGCGTGTACATCTGCACGGAGGCTGCCGGGGAAGAGGTGAGCCTCGCAGTATATGAGCAGGAGCAGGGGCCGGATGGAGAGGAGAAGGAGAAACGGAGAGTGTTCCCGTTCCCGAAGGGCTCCCGAATGGGCAGGATGCGGTGCATGAAGCTCCTGGGAGAGGATTTTTCCGGCCTGACCTATGCCGTTTTATCGGATGGAAAGGAGATGCCGGACACGTTTGGCCGCTCTTTTACTGGACATGGAACCTGGGGAGAGCTTTCCCATGTGGATACTCCCCTCAGGAGCAGGTTTGAGCTTGAGAGCTTTGACTGGGAAGGCGACAGGCCCCTTCAGATCCCGTATGAGGATATGATCCTCTACAGGATCCATACAAGAGGGCTGACCATGCGGGCTGGTTCAAAGGGCGCGGATGGAAAAGAGGAGGAAGCTGAAAACGGAGCAGAGCCTGGGACCTTCAGGGCCATTGCAGAAAAGATCCCGTATTTTAAGGAGCTTGGCATCACCTCCCTGGAGCTGATGCCGCCCAACGAATTTGAGGAGGTCATGCTGCCTGACGGCGCAGACGGAAATCCTTACGGCGTGGACCGGCCCACCGGAAAACTCAACTACTGGGGATACACCCCCGGCATGCTCTTTGCGCCCAAGGAGTCCTATGCTTCCGGGGCGTGTGGGGAGAAGAATCCGGTGCGGGAGTTCAAGGAGCTGGTGAAGGAGCTTCACCAAAACGGCCTGGAACTGGTTATCGAGCTGTACTTCACCGGAAAGGAGAGCGCCGCTGTCATCTCAGAGGCAGTGCGCTTCTGGGTGAGGGAGTACCACGTGGACGGCGTGCACCTGGTGGGAATTGCCGGCTGCCCGGCCCTAAGAGACGATCCGTGGCTGTCAGAAACCAAGCTGTTTGCTGCCTTTTGGGAGGAGGAAACGCCGGGCCGGCGCCATCTGGCGGAGTACAATGACGGTTTCCTGGTTGACATGAGAAGGCTTCTGAAGGGCGACGAGGATCAGATGAACAGCCTGATTTTCAGAAACAGGAGAAATCCGAAGGGCTATGGCGTCATAAACTATATGGCCAATACAAATGGCTTTACCCTCATGGATGCCGTCACCTATGAGATGAAGCACAATGAGCAGAACGGAGAGAACAATCAGGACGGAAGTTCCTGGAACTATACCTGGAACTGCGGCGTAGAGGGGCCAAGCCGCAAGAAAAAGGTAGCTGTCATGAGGCGCAAGCAGATCAGAAATGCGCTGCTCATACTTTTCTTAAGCCAGGGCACGCCTCTTTTGCTGTCCGGCGACGAATTTGGATTTTCCAAGGGGGGAAATAATAACTCCTACTGTCAGGACAACGAGACTTCGTGGCTGGACTGGGGGCTGCTTAAGACAAACAGAGATATCTTTGAGTTTGCGAAACAGGTGATTGCCTTCAGAAAGAAACACCTTGTTTTCCATATGGCCCAGGAGCCGAAGGTGATGGATTACCTGGCCTGCGG
Organism: Clostridium sp. M62/1; assembly: GCF_020736365.1. Classification (NCBI taxonomy): domain Bacteria; kingdom Bacillati; phylum Bacillota; class Clostridia; order Eubacteriales; family Clostridiaceae; genus Clostridium; species Clostridium sp. M62/1. The sequence goes on from NZ_CP085988.1 coordinate 881,475, forward strand.
ACACCCGGATGTCTCCTACCACGGCGTGAAGGCCTGGTGCCCGGAGTTTGAAAACTTCCGCCGCCAGCTGGGGATCATGTACTGCGGCGAGTACGCAAAAAAGGCGGACAATACACCCGATGACTACTTTTTTACCGCCTATAACATGCACTGGGAGCCCCACGAGTTTGCCCTGCCAAAGCTCCCCAAAGGGATGAAATGGCATCTGGCCTTTAACACAGATGACAGAGAGAGAAACGGCATCTACGAAGAGGGAGAGGAGCCGTGCCTGGAACAGCAGAAGCAGTTTCTGGTACCGGCCAGAACCATCGTAGTCTTCATCGGCTTAAAGGAAAGAGCGGAGGAGAACCGGGGAGAGAAGAGAGGAAAAAAGGAAAAGCAGCCGGCAGATAAGGAAAAGAAAAGGGCAAAGAAGGACCAGGAGAAGAAGGCCAAAGAAAAGGACGGAAAAAAGAAATCCGAGAAAAAGGCCTCTGCGAAAGGACCGGAGCAGAGCGGAGAGTAAAGCGTGAAAGGCCGGAGTCATGATGAGGAAAAGGAATAATATGAGAAAAGTAAACAGCAGGGAACAGAGACGGGAGCTTTTCAGGGCTCCGGCCGTGTCCGGGGCGCTTCTGTCTGCAGTGCTTCTGCCTGCAGCTGTACTGTCGGCTGCAGCCTTGCTGCAGGCGGGATGTTCAGCCCTTCCGGTACCGGTAAGGTCTTCTCTGCCAGAGGTACAGGAAAAGGAGAGGGCCGTGAGGGCGTTTGCCGCGGGCCCGGGAACACAGGCCTATCCAGGAGGAGACCCTTACAATGAGTATCAGTGGGGATTCCTGAACAATGGCCTGTTTCGTCTGACTGACAAAAACAGCGGGGAGGGAGCCGCGTTTCAGAATCTGACCTCCCGGACAGGCGGGCCTGCCTACGGGCCTGAGGTGGACAGCCGGGGAACTACCTTTGCCAAAGCAGGGATGGATATCAACCTGACTCCTGCCAGAGCTGCCTATGATGCCGTGGAGGGGAAAACCGAAACGGTTGTGGCTGTTATCGACACGGGAATTCAGACGGATCATGAGGAGCTGTCCGGCGGAATCTGGACAAATGCAGATGAGACCCCCGGAGACGGGACAGACAATGACGGAAACGGCTATGTGGACGATGTGAACGGATGGAACTTCTATGCCGGAAATAATCAGCTCTATTCAGGCAGGGAGGATAACCACGGAACTCACTCGGCCGGAACCATTGCTGCGGCTAAAAACGGGAGAGGGATCACCGGCATCTGCGATCCTGCCTATGTGAAGATTATGCCAATCAAAGTCCTGGGAACGGAAGAGGGGATTGGGACGCCGGAACATGTGGCTCAGGCCATACGCTACGCAGAGGCCAACGGGGCATCTATCTGCAATCTGAGCTTCGGCACAGCCAGATTTAATCAGGAGCTCTATGACACTATGAAAAATTCCGGCATGCTCTTCGTGGTTGCCGCCGGAAACGGCGACAGAAGCGGAAACGGTATCAATATTGATGAGTCTCCGGTGTACCCGGCGGCCTTTGACCTGGACAATGTGATCTCCGTGGCCAGCATGAGGCTGGACGGAAACCTGGATCCCAGCTCCAACTACGGCCCGGCAGGCGTTGACCTGGCAGCTCCGGGAAAGTATATTCTCAGCACGATCTCCGGAAACCAGTACGCCTACATGAGCGGAACCTCCATGGCAGCTCCCATGGTGACGGGAGTTGCTGCCATGATAAAATCTGCTTACCCGGATACAGATGCGGGAAGACTTCGCCAGCTCATCCTCTCCTCTGTAAAGGAGAACAGCGCTATGGATGGAAAGACGGCCACAGGCGGAATGCTGGATGCCGGGAAAGCCATGGAGCTGGCCGGAGGGGCATAGGGCTGAAACCCGGATGGAGCAGAAAGATAAAAGACGGGGAACGGAGAGATGGAGGGCTGAAATGACAGGCGCCGAGAGGAGACAGACAGAAAAGCCAGATGCAGGAAGCCATAAAACTGCAGAGATTGTCCTGAGCGCATTTCTGCCCCTGCTGTTCTACGGGCTTGCAGCGGAGACGGCACTGATTGTTCTGGAAGCTGTTTGGCGTATGTCAGGTATTTGGGCTTCTGCCGGGGAGGCGGGAGCGGCTGTGTTTCTGACTGAGGTTCTTCCCCAGGCTGCAAGCGGCATGGGGGCGGCTGTCATAATTTTCTGGTACTGGCCGAGGCCTGGAAATATCAGGATGGAGCAGGAGGGAGGCGGCCGGTTTGGAGGACCGCAGAGCAAGGGAAAATGGGTGAGAGCTGCCTGGAAGCTTCCCGCCGCAGGTGTCTGCTACTGTATTGGGATGAGCGGACTCATCTGCCTTTCCGCAGCTGCCCTGGTGCCGGCAGAGATTTCTGAATCTGCGCTGGCACAGACGGCTGTGAGCGCCGCGGAGCCGGCAGTTTCCCGGGCGGGCGGCGCGGCGGCTGCAGCTCTGACTTTCCTCTGTACTGGCTTTTTGATCCCGTTTGCCGAGGAGGTCCTGTTCCGGGGCCTGATGTATAAAAGGCTCAGAAGGAGGTTTGGCGTCTGGGCCTGCGCTCTGACAACGGCTGCTGTATTCGGGATCTATCACGGAAATGTACAGCAGGGGATTTATGCGGGGCTCATGGGACTTTTTCTCGCATTCCTTACAGAGCGCTTTCACACAGTGACAGCCGCTGCCTCTGTTCACATAGCGGCGAATCTGACAGCGCTGACCCTGGATGCGGCCGCCTTCGGCACGTGGATGGAGTCAGGACGCCTGAGCGCATGGGGGCTTACGCTCACTGCTCTGGCTGCGTGGACATATCTTATCTGCCGGCTGTATGCAGAAACGAAAGCACTGTGACCGAGTATAAGGATATAATGAGCGCAAGCGAGCGGCGAATGACGATCACAGGCTGTGCTTTTGATATATTGGAAGGCAGCGGGGAAGACCGGCAGAAACAAAGCGGAACAGGAAAAGGGAAAACAGAGGAGACAGAGAAGACAAAGGAGACAGAACAGGATGAAAGAGAACATCTGGTTCGGGAACAGGAAAACGATGGGACAGGCAGACAGGAGGGATGCCCTTGACAGAAAAGAAATTTTACAATAAGGTGTGCTTTGCGGCCTTTCTGTTCAGCCTTATGGTGGTGATGATTCACAGCTATAATGCAGATATGTTTCTGACGCTTCCGGCTGAGGGCGGGGCTGCAGAAGTGGTCTGGCAGTTCCAGCACATTCTGGCAGACGTTCTGGGGCCGGTGGCAGTGCCCGGCTTTTTCATGCTGTCTGCCTACCAGTTTTACAGGAAGTGTTCCTATAAAGATATAGGGCCCAAGATGGAGCGGAGGATACGGACGGTTCTGCTTCCCTACCTGCTCTGGAATTTCCTCTACTACCTGGGCTATGCGGCAGCCGGACGTATCCCGTATCTGGCCGGGATTTCAGACAAGACAGCGGTGGAGTTCAGCATTCCGGCTATGGCAGATGCGGTGCTTCATTTTACCTATAATCCGGTGTTCTGGTATATGTACCAGCTTATTTTCCTGATCGCTCTCTCGCCGCTTCTGTATCCCCTCTTGAAAAACAGGGTTTCCGGTATTGTTGTGATTGCGGCGGAGCTGTACTGCATCAAAAATCTGATCCAGATACCGATTGTCAATATGGACGCCCTCTTTTACTACAGCGCAGCCGCCTACGGAGCGCTCCATGCAGAAGATTTTCTGGAGGAACGGCGGCTGCAGGGCAGGAAGGGGACGGCTGTCAGAGCCGCCGCTGCAGTGCTCGGAACCGTGCTTGCAGTTTACTTTTACCAGGGCATCACAGTCAGGCATTCCGTGTTTGAGACAGTTCTCTACCGATTTACCGTGCCTGTTACCCTCTGGATGGCGGTGCCGGGAATGAGGCTGCCGGACGCCAGGGAGTGGATGAAGTACGGATTTTTTCTCTATACTATCCACTTTATACTGGCGAGGGGAATCAACAAGCTGGGAGCAGCTCTCCTTCCCCACTCCGCCCTCACGGCCCTGCTTCTCTACCTGGCGATTCCGGTTATCTGTGTGATTCTGGCCTGGAAGCTGGGAGAGTTCCTGAGAAAATATGCAGGGCCTCTGTGGAGGGTAATCAGTGGGGGAAGATGAGAAAACAGGCGGCAGCCTAGTTTTTGCTCTCCCACCTGCCGGAGGCTCCGCAGGGGAGAACCAGTCCGCTCTCTGTTACCGGGAGGCCGATTTCCTCAGAGCGCACCGTTCCGCCGAACTTCGGAACCAGCTCTGTGGAAAGCATGTAGGTGAGGACAGACGGAGCCAGCCCTGTTGTGTAGGAGTTAATCAGATAGAACAGAGGCTGATCCGACAGAAGTTTGGCGCAGAGCTGCACAAAGGGGTGGATGGAATCCTCAATTTTCCAGATCTCTCCCTTAGGTCCTCTTCCGTAGGACGGAGGATCCATGATAATTCCGTCGTAGTGATTGCCGCGCCTGATTTCCCTCTCCACAAATTTGACGCAGTCGTCAACGATCCAGCGGATGGGGGCATCGGCAAGATCGGAGGAACGGGCATTTTCCTTGGCCCAGGCTACCATTCCCTTGGAGGCATCCACGTGAGTGACATGGGCGCCTGCCTTGGCGGCCGCCAGGGTTGCGCCTCCGGTGTAGGCAAACAGGTTGAGAACCTTTACAGGTCTTCCGGCCTTTCGTATCTTCTCTCCAAACCAGTCCCAGTTCGTGGCCTGCTCCGGAAACAGGCCGGTATGCTTGAAGCTGAAGGGCTTCAGGTTGAAGGTCAGTTCTCTGTAGCGGATGGTCCACTGCTCGGGCAGATCGAAAAATTCCCACTCGCCTCCTCCCCTGGAGCTTCGGTGATAATGGCCGTTCATCCGCTTCCATCCCTTGTGCCTTTTCGGCGTATCCCAGATAACCTGGGGATCCGGCCTGACAAGCAGATACCTGCCCCAGCGCTCCAGCTTTTCACCTTTGGAGCAGTCTATTACTTCATAATCTTTCCAGCCGTCAGCTATCCACATATGTATTGTTCTCCTTAAAATTGAATTTTTTGTAACAGTTCAGCCATGCGAAGATTAGGACAGGAAAATGCGTTGAAAGCGTGCTTTCATAAGAGTTTTCCTGTCCTAATCTTCATAGGGCAGACGCCAGACGCTTCTTGTCCGCTTCAAGCGGGCAAGAAGATATATGGCTGAATTGTTACAATTTTTTTTATTTTCGGCTAAAACAGCAGACCCGGGGTTTAAAGAACCTTACGGCTGCCGTTTTTTTGGTTATGCATGATGCATATGAGTATTATATATTCCGCAGGAACGGGTGTCAAAGAGGTTTTGCGTTTTGTGGGGAAAGGATTCAGCCATACTGCAGAAAATTTCGTAATAGAATTGAAAGATTATTTCGCTTGAATATTTGTCCGGCTCTTGCTAGAATGGTAGATAGGAAAAAATGGGTATTTGCGGGAGGATTTTGAATGAAGAGAAAAGGAATCGCCGTATTGGGCCTTTCGGTCGCGCTGGCTCTGGCCGGAGCGACGGCCAGCCTCGCCGAAGGGTGGCAGCAGTCCGGCGGCAACTGGGTATATTACAATTCAAGCGGAAATAAAGTGACAAACGAGTGGAGAAAAGGGGCTGACGGCCTCTGGCGCTACCTCGACTATAATGGGAACATGGCCCTCAACACCTGGGTGGACGACGAGTACTATGTGGACTCCAACGGAATCATGGTGGCCGGAAAGTGGATACAGCTGGCTCCGAAGGATGACGGCTGGGATACAAATGCCGGACAGGTCTGGTACTACTTCGAGAGCGACGGAAAGGCTGTTTCCGACAACTGGCAGAAGATTTCCGGAAAGTGGTATTATTTCAACAGCGACGGCGAGATGCAGACCGGCTGGGCAGATGACGATCTCTATTATCTGGGAGACGACGGAACCATGCGTACAGGCTGGCAGTATCTGGAAGATCCCGATGCGGACGACGATGACGACGACAAGATGCGCCCCTATGAGGACGACGAGGATCACCACTGGTATTACTTCCAGAGCTCCGGCAAGCGCTACATGCCGGAAACAGGAGGAGACAATTACAAAAAATACAAGATAGACGGCGTCAACTATTACTTCGACGAGGAGGGCCGGATGCAGACCGGCTGGATCTGCGTGACCGGGGATGAGGACAACTTCCGCGACTACCGCTATCTCCAGGACAACGGAAAGCTGACTGTGGGCTGGTACTCCACCTATCCGCCGGAGGACTATGACGGGGATGTGGAGGACGAGGTACAGTGGTATTATTTCGAGAGCGACGGCGAGCCAAAGGTAGGCCCGGCTGTGGAGGAAGCCACTGTCCGGGATCTGGAAAAGATCGGCGGCGTGACCTACCTGTTTGACAATGACGGAAACCCTGTCTACGGCCTCAGAAACCTGAAGGACGGAAATGATTTTGAAACCTACTATTTCGGCGACAGGCAGACAAGCTCCGTGCAGAAGGGCCGCATGGATATCGAGGAGGGCGACGGCACAAAGTGCGAGTACTACTTTACCGAGAGCGGCAGCAAGGCCGGCCGCGGGTACACGGGAGTGAAGAATAATTACCTCTTTTATAAAGGAAAGCTTCAGGAGGCTGACAGCGGCACGAAGTACGAGGTAATCCGTGTGGACGGAAACAATTACCTTGTAAATACATCAGGCAAGATTGCCAAAGACACAACCGTCAAGGACTCCAGCGGCACACGGTTTGAGACGAACAAGTCGGGAATCGTCATTGAAGTAGATAAAGAGTCCAACAACGGCGACGAGTACGCGAGAGACCCCTACGAGCCGGTTCCGTGGGATTAAAGGGGCAAGAGAAAGAGAAGGAAGGACAGATTTTTGTTCCAGCGAAGTCACAAAAATCTGTCCTTCCTTCTCTTTTTGCCGGGGGGAGCGAAAACGAGAGGGGCCGGAAAGGAAGTTCCTCTTCACCTTTTCTCCTCTCTTTTCGGCGGGCCGGAGTACAGTGGGGAGCAGAAGAAGGAGGTTTTTCAGTGACTTCGCTGGAACTGAAAAACCTCCTTCTTCTGCCGTGTATCCCCGTCCCACCCTCCCCTCGTCAAAATGCCCAAAAACCTCTGAAAATCCACGGAAATTTCTTTGAAAAAAATGAGGAAAAACCCTGAAAAATCCCTTGCAATTCAAGGAAACTTATGATATGATACAGAGGCTGTGGCATGATAGCGATGAAGCGTGAGGTTGCTGCCTGAGAGATGGCAGGTTTTCCGTGGAGCGAATGTCAAGTTAGGAAACTGGCGACAAGTCACTGTACAACTTTAGAGAATACCTGATTATATGGAGGATTCAGTGTGGAGTTTTGTATGACACACACGGATATGTGTACAGTCACCGCTTGTCGTGCTTCAAATAGTACGAAAAGGAGGCGACTTTTTTTATGGCAAGTCAAGTAATGAGAATCACATTGAAAGCTTATGATCATCAGCTGGTTGACCAGTCTGCTGCAAAAATCATCGAGACTGTAAAGAAGAACGGATCTAAGGTGAGCGGACCGGTACCGTTACCAACAAAGAAAGAGGTTGTTACAATCTTAAGAGCTGTTCATAAGTACAAAGATTCCAGAGAGCAGTTTGAGCAGAGAACTCACAAGAGACTCATCGACATCATCACACCAAGCCAGAAGACAGTGGATGCTTTATCCAGACTGGAAATGCCGGCAGGTGTTTACATCAACATCAAGATGAAGAACAAATAAGATTTGTCAGTTATCCTGAAGGGTTTAGATAGATTTCTGGACTGTTCTAGGATGAACGCGGAAACATCCCGCGTTCCGCTGTAGAAAAAGACAGGAGGTCAAAAAATGAAGAAGGCGATTTTAGCTACAAAAGTTGGAATGACTCAGATTTTCAACGAAGACGGAGTTTTAACTCCAGTAACAGTTCTTCAGGCTGGACCATGTGTGGTTACACAGGTTAAGACAGCAGAGAACGACGGCTACGAGGCAGTACAGGTTGGTTTTGTTGACAAGAGAGAGAAGTTAGTCAGCAAGCCGGTAAAGGGACACTTCGACAAGGCAGGCGTCTCCTACAAGAGATATGTCAGAGAGTTCCGTTTTGAGAATGCTTCCGAGTATTCCGTAAAGGATGAGATTAAGGCAGACATCTTCGCTGCAGGCGACAAGATTGATGCTACTGCTATTTCCAAAGGTAAGGGATTCCAGGGCGCCATCAAGAGACATGGCCAGCACAGAGGACCTATGGCTCACGGTTCCAAGTTCCATCGTCATCAGGGTTCCAACGGTTCCGCTACAACACCAGGACGCGTATTCAAGGGCAAAGGCATGCCAGGTCAGATGGGCCACGTAAAAGTGACAATCCAGAATCTGGAGATTGTAAAGGTTGACGCAGAGAACAACCTGCTCCTTGTTAAGGGCGCAGTGCCAGGACCAAAGAAATCCTTAGTAACAATCAAAGAGACTGTTAAAGTCAGCAAGTAGGCTTTATAGGAAAGGAGGAACATACAGATGGCAAACGTATCTGTTTACAATATTGAAGGCAACGAAGTTGGCACATTAGAGTTAAACGATGCTGTATTCGGCGTAGAAGTGAACGAGCACTTAGTTCACCTTGCTGTAGTAGCTCAGTTAGCCAACAAGCGTCAGGGAACACAGAAAGCTAAAACACGTTCCGAAGTTTCCGGCGGAGGAAGAAAACCGTGGAGACAGAAAGGAACAGGTCACGCAAGACAGGGTTCAACAAGAGCTCCGCAGTGGACAGGCGGCGGCGTAGTATTCGCTCCGACACCACGTGACTACACAATCCGCTTAAACAAGAAGGAGAAGAGACTGGCTCTCAAGTCCGCTCTTACAAGCAGAGTAAACGAGAACAAGTTCATCGTTGTTGACGAGTTAAGCTTCGCAGAGATCAAGACAAAGAAATTTGCTGAGGTTCTGAAGAACTTAAAGGTTGAGAAGGCCCTGGTAGTAGGCGCTGACGCAAACGCTGCATTATCTGCAAGAAATATTCCGGCAGTTAAGACAGCTTCCGTAAACACAATCAACGTATATGACATTCTGAAATATAACACTGTAGTGGCAACTAAGGCTGCTGTAGCTTCTATCGAGGAGGTGTACGCATAATGGCAAATATTCAGTTCTATGATGTAATCCTCAAACCAGTTGTAACTGAGAAGAGCATGAACGCTATGAGCGACAAGAAATATACTTTCTTAGTTCATCCGGAAGCAAACAAGACCATGATCAAAGAGGCTGTTGAGAGAATGTTCCCAGGAACAAAGGTAGCAGCTGTAAGCACCATGAACCTCGACGGAAAGACAAAGAGAAGAGGTCTGGTATTCGGAAAGACTGCAAAGACAAAGAAGGCAATCGTTAAGCTGACAGAGGACAGCAAGGAGATTGAGATCTTCGCAGGATTATAATTAAGGGAAGCGGCGAACCTTATGTCGCTTTTTATTGAGAACACACCAGGAGGCGTTGTAAGTCCTCCGGCAAACCAACCGGATGAACACTATATCCGGCATCAGAAAGGAGTTTAAGTCATGGGAATCAAAACATACAGCCCATATACACCTTCCAGAAGACATATGACTGGCTCTGATTTCTCCGAGATCACAAAGACAACACCAGAGAAATCCTTAGTAGTATCCTTAAAGAAGAACGCTGGTCGTAACAATCAGGGTAAAATCACTGTGAGACACCGCGGAGGCGGCTCCAGAAGAAAATACAGAATCATCGATTTCAAGAGAAATTCCAAGGATGGTATCCCGGCAACCGTTATCGGTGTTGAGTACGATCCGAACAGAACAGCAAATATCGCTTTAATCTGCTACGCAGACGGCGAGAAGGCATATATCCTGGCACCACAGGGACTGACAGACGGAATGAAGGTTATGTCCGGCCCGGAGGCTGAGGCAAAGGTAGGAAACTGCTTACCGCTTTCCGAGATTCCGGTTGGTGCTCAGATTCACAACATCGAGCTCTACCCAGGAAAGGGCGGACAGCTGGTTCGTTCCGCTGGCAACTCCGCTCAGTTAATGGCGAAAGAGGGCAAATATGCCACATTAAGATTACCTTCCGGCGAGATGAGAATGGTTCCGATTATCTGCCGCGCTACTATCGGCGTTGTAGGAAACGGAGATCACAACCTGGTTAACATTGGTAAGGCTGGTAGAAAGCGTCACATGGGTATCAGACCTACAGTCCGCGGTTCCGTTATGAACCCGAATGACCATCCACACGGTGGTGGTGAGGGTAAGACTGGTATCGGTCGTCCAGGTCCATGCACACCTTGGGGCAAGCCAGCTCTTGGTCTTAAGACAAGAAAGAAAAACAAACAGTCCAACAAGTTAATCGTAAGAAGACGAAACGCTAACAAGTAATCGTTCGATAGGAGGTAATTAAATGGCTCGTTCACTTAAAAAAGGACCATTTGCAGACGCGCATCTTTTAAAGAAAGTCGATGCTATGAACGCAGCAGGCCAGAAGCAGGTTATCAAGACCTGGTCCCGCCGTTCCACTATCTTCCCACAGATGGTAGGACACACAATCGCAGTTCATGACGGAAGAAAGCATGTTCCGGTATACGTAACAGAGGATATGGTAGGACACAAGCTTGGTGAGTTCGTTGCCACAAGAACTTACAGAGGCCACGGAAAAGACGAGAAGAAAGCCCGCAGATAGACTTACGCTTTGAAAGGAGGTTTCACAAATGGCTAAAGGACATAGATCCCAGATTAAGAGAGAAAGAAATGCTAACAAGGATACAAGACCATCCGCAAAGTTATCTTACGCTAGAGTATCCGTTCAGAAAGCATGCTTCGTATTAGATGCCATCAGAGGCAAGGACGTGCAGACAGCACTTGGTATTGTAACTTACAATCCCAGATATGCTTCTACTTTAATAAAGAAACTGTTAGAGTCAGCAATCGCAAACGCTGAGAACAACAACCAGATGAATGTTGAGAACCTGTATGTAGCAGAGTGCTACGCAAACAAGGGACCGACAATGAAGAGAGTTAAACCGAGAGCACAGGGAAGAGCTTACAGAATCGAGAAGAGAATGAGCCACATCACTGTAGTGCTTGACGAGAGATAATTAAGGAGGCAAATATGGGACAGAAAGTTAATCCACACGGCTTAAGAGTCGGTGTTATTAAAGACTGGGACTCAAGATGGTATGCTGAAGCTGATTTTGCTGACAATCTGGTTGAGGATCACAAGATCAGAACATACCTTAAGAAGAAATTATACAGCGCCGGTGTTTCCAAGATTGAGATCGAGCGCGCATCTGATAGAGTAAAGGTAATCATCTACACAGCTAAGCCAGGCGTGGTTATCGGCCGCGGCGGTTCCGAGATCGAGAAGGTTAAGGCTGAGGTTCAGAAGCTTACCGACAAGAAGTTATTTATCGACATCAAAGAGGTTAAGAGACCAGACAGAGATGCTCAGCTGGTTGCAGAGAACATTGCACAGCAGCTTGAGAACCGTGTTTCCTTCCGCCGTGCCATGAAGTCCGCTATGGGCAGATCCATGAAGGCAGGAGTTAAGGGTATCAAGGCAGCCGTTGCAGGACGTCTTGGCGGTGCTGATATGGCCCGTACAGAGTTCTACAGCGAGGGTACAATCCCGCTTCAGACATTAAGAGCAGATATTGACTATGGTTTCGCTGAGGCAGATACAACCTACGGAAAGCTTGGCGTTAAGGTTTGGATCTACAAAGGCGAGGTTCTTCCTGTGAAAGGAAATAAGGAAGGGAGCGATAAATAATGTTAATGCCTAAGAGAGTTAAGCGTCGTAAACAGTTCCGTGGCTCCATGAGAGGAAAAGCTACAAGAGGAAACGTAATTTGCTACGGTGAGTTCGGTTTAGTCGCTACAGAACCATGTTGGATTAGAAGCAACCAGATTGAAGCAGCCCGTATCGCCATGACACGTTACATCAAGCGTGGTGGTAAGGTTTGGATTAAGATTTTCCCAGATAAGCCAGTAACTGCGAAGCCGGCAGAGACTCGAATGGGTTCCGGTAAAGGCGCTCTTGAATACTGGGTAGCAGTAGTAAAACCAGGCCGCGTATTATTTGAGATCGCGGGAGTACCAGAGGAAACAGCGAGAGAAGCATTACGTCTTGCAATGCACAAACTTCCATGCAAGTGCAAAATTGCTTCTAAGGCAGATTTAGAAGGCGGTGATAACAGTGAAAATTAATAAGTTTGTAGAAGATTTAAAGGCAAAATCAGCTGCAGAATTAAATGAAGAATTAGTAGCTGCTAAGAAGGAACTTTTCAACTTAAGATTCCAGAATGCAACCAACCAGTTAGACAATACAAGCAGAATTAAGGAAGTTCGCAGGAACATCGCCAGGATTCAGACTGTTATTACAGAGAAATCCAAGTTAGCTTAATCTGCACAGCTTATAGATAGCCTTCATGGCTGATGACAGGGCGGGGCAGGAAAACCTGCGCGATGCCCGATGAGATAACGGAGTCCTCTGAAGAAGAGGGAACAGATGCAATCCTCTGTACGAGGAAATGATCGAAAGGAGAAGCTCTACCGTGGAAAGAAATTTAAGAAAAACACGTACTGGCAAGGTAGTAAGCAACAAGATGGACAAGACAATTGTAGTTGCTATCGAAGACCACGTAAAACATCCTTTATACGGCAAGATCGTTAAGAGAACTTATAAATTAAAAGCACATGATGAGGAGAATCAGTGCGGAATCGGTGATACTGTAAAAGTTATGGAGACAAGACCTTTATCCAAGGACAAGAGATGGAGACTTGTTGAGATTATCGAGAAAGCAAGGTAGTTAATCAGAAAGGAGTATTCGGCATGATTCAGCAGGAAACCAGATTAAAGGTTGCTGATAATACAGGTGCGAAGGAGCTTCTTTGCATCCGTGTTATGGGCGGATCTACAAGAAGATATGCTAATATCGGTGACATTATCGTCGCTTCCGTTAAAGATGCAACACCAGGCGGTGTTGTAAAAAAAGGCGACGTGGTAAAGGCCGTTGTCGTACGTTCCGTTAAGGGCGCTCGCCGCAGTAACGGTTCCTACATTAAGTTTGATGAGAACGCAGCAGTAATTATCAAAGATGACAAGAACCCAAGAGGAACTCGTATTTTTGGGCCGGTAGCAAGAGAGCTTCGTGAGAAGCAGTTCATGAAGATCGTTTCTCTGGCTCCGGAAGTACTGTAAGGAGGTGCCGACTGTGCATAAAATCAAAAAAGGTGATCTGGTAAAGATTATCACAGGTAAAGATAAAGACAAGACCGGCAAAATTCTCGCCGTAAATACAAAGAAGAATACCGTAACTGTTGAGGGATGCAACATGGTTACAAAGCACACAAAGCCAAGCGCTCAGAACCAGCAGGGCGGCATCGTTCATCAGGAAGGTCCGGTTGACATTTCCAACGTTATGCTTGTTGTTGACGGCAAGGCTACAAGAGTTGGCTTTGAGGTAAGAGACGGCAAGAAAGTCCGCGTTGCAAAGGCTACCGGCAAGGTAATCGACTAATTACGGAGAGGAGGAACAAAAGTGGCTAGATTAAAAGAGATTTATCAGAGCGAAATCGTAGACGCTATGATGAAGAAATTCGGATACAAGAATATCATGGAAGTGCCGAAGTTAGACAAGATTGTTGTCAACATGGGTGTTGGCGAGGCTAAGGAAAACGCTAAGGTTCTGGACTCCGCAGTAAGAGATATGGAAATCATCACAGGACAGAAGGCAGTTTTAACAAAGGCTAAGAAGTCTGTGGCTAACTTCAAGATCAGAGAGGGTATGGCTATCGGATGCAAGGTTACTCTTCGCGGAGAGAAGATGTATGAGTTTGCTGACCGTTTAATCAACCTGGCTCTGCCGCGAGTACGTGACTTCCGCGGTGTAAATCCTAACGCATTTGATGGAAGAGGAAACTATGCGCTCGGAATCAAGGAGCAGCTGATTTTCCCGGAGATCGAGTATGATAAGGTTGATAAGGTAAGAGGTATGGACATCATCTTCGTTACAACCGCTAAGACAGACGAGGAAGCTCGTGAACTGTTAACCTTATTCAACATGCCGTTTGCGAAATAATTAGGAGGATTATCATGGCTAAGACTTCAATGAAGATTAAACAGCAGCGTCCGGCAAAATTCTCCACAAGAGAGTACAACCGCTGCAGAATTTGTGGCCGTCCACACGCATATTTAAGAAAATACGGCATCTGCCGTATCTGCTTCCGCGAGTTAGCTTACAAGGGCGAAATCCCGGGAGTAAAGAAGGCAAGCTGGTAGGCCGAAAGCAACTTAGCGAATCCGAGCCGCAGGCGAAGGATGAGCTTAGTGCGAGGCCGTCCGCGAATCTTAGCGAGGCCGAGCCGCAGGCGAGAGCAGAGCTCAGCTGAGCGGACTGTAGTGGCAGAGAGAACGTGGTGAAACGCATCTTTGCCGCGAAAGCAAATAAAACAGGGAGAAAGCCCCGTGGGTACGGGAAGCTCTCCCGGGTTCAGCGCCCGAATCTGAACAGTCCGGAAGAACAGGCTGAACCTCATATGAAGAGAAAATAAGGAGGCAAACTCAAAATGACAATGAGCGATCCGATTGCAGATATGCTTACCAGAATCCGTAATGCAAACACTGCTAAGCACGATACAGTAGATGTTCCGTCTTCCAAGATGAAGTTAGCTATCGCTGACATCCTTGTAAGAGAGGGATATATTAAGAAATATGACATCGTTGAGGACAACGGTTTCAACACCATCCGCATCGAGTTAAAATACGGAAAGGACAAAAACGAGAAGATCATTTCCGGTATCAAGAGAATCTCCAAGCCAGGTCTCCGTGTTTACGCTAACACAGAGGATATGCCGAAGGTACTCGGCGGCCTTGGAATCGCCATCGTTTCCACAAACCAGGGCGTTATCACAGACAAAGAGGCAAGACGCTTAGGAGTAGGCGGCGAGGTCCTCGCATTTGTTTGGTAGGCCGAAAGCAACTTAATGAGCCCGAGCCGTCAGGCGACAGGCGAATTTAGTGCGAGGCCGTTCGCGAATCTTAGCGATGCAGAGCCAAAGGCGACAGCAGAGCTTAGCTGAGCGAACTGTGGTGGCCGAAAATACGTCCCGAGACGCATTTCTTTGCCCCACCAAAAACCCGCGATAGAAAATCCCACAGGCCTCCGGCCTGACGGGAATTTCCATAGATAGAAAACTGAAAACAGAGAAGCCCCATGCGGCTTCTCCGAAAATCTAAGTAGGAGGTAGACAGGCATGTCACGTATCGGAAGAATGCCAGTTGCGATTCCGGCAGGTGTAACTGTTACAATCGCAGAGAACAATGTAGTGACTGTAAAAGGTCCAAAGGGAACACTTGAGAGAGCGTTACCAGTAGAAATGTCCATCAAGGAAGAGGACGGACAGATCGTCGTTACAAGACCGAACGACTTAAAGAAGATGAAATCTTTACACGGCCTTACAAGAACCTTAATCAACAACATGATCCACGGCGTAACAGAGGGATATGAGAAGGTTCTCGAGATCAACGGTGTTGGTTACAGGGCAGCTAAGCAGGGCAAGAAGCTCACATTAAGCCTTGGATACTCTCATCCGGTAGAGATGGAGGATCCGGAGGGAATTGAGACAGTTCTCGACGGACAGAACAAGATCATCGTTAAGGGTATCAGCAAAGAGAAGGTTGGCCAGTACGCAGCCGAGATCAGAGACAAGAGAAGACCTGAGCCGTACAAGGGCAAGGGAATCAAGTACGCTGACGAGGTAATCAGACGCAAAGTTGGTAAGACAGGTAAGAAATAATTAAGGAGAGTGTGAAGATGGTTAGCAAACAGTCAAGAAGCGAAATTCGCGAGAAAAAGCACGCTAGATTACGCAATCGTTTCTCCGGTACAGCCGAGAGACCGCGTTTAGCAGTGTTCAGAAGCAATAATCATATGTATGCTCAGATCATTGATGATACAGTTGGCAATACTTTAGTTGCTGCTTCCACAGCAGAGAAGGCAGTTAAGGCCGAGCTTGCTAAGACAAACAACGTAGAGGCTGCCGCTTATGTTGGTACTGTAATCGCAAAGAGAGCATTAGAGAAGGGTATCAAAACAGTTGTCTTTGACAGAGGCGGATTTATTTATCAGGGTAAAGTTCAGGCATTAGCAGACGCAGCTCGTGAGGCTGGTCTGGAATTCTAGTAGGAAGGAGAACAATACAGATGAAACGTACAATCATTGATCCTACCCAGTTCGAGTTAGAAGATAAGGTAGTGGCAATCAAACGCGTATCCAAGACTGTCAAGGGCGGACGTACAATGAGATTCTCCGCATTAGTAGTAGTTGGTGACAAGAACGGCCACGTAGGTGCCGGCCTTGGAAAGGCCGCTGAGGTTCCGGAAGCTATCCGCAAGGGTAAGGAGGCCGCAGCAAAGAACCTTGTAGCAGTTCCGTTTGATGAGAATAACAGCATTCCGCACGATTTCCTTGGAAAATTCGGAAGCGCTAACGTGCTTTTAAAGAAGGCTCCTGAAGGTACTGGTATCATCGCCGGAGGTCCGGCACGTTCCGTACTGGAGCTTGCAGGATATAAAAATATCCGTACAAAATCCTTAGGTTCCAACAACAAGACAAATGTTGTTTTAGCTACTTTAACAGGATTATGCGCATTAAAGACTCCGGAAGAGGTTGCAAAGCTCCGCGGTAAATCTGTAGAAGAGATTCTGAACTAATAGGAGGAGATTAGAAATGGCACAGACATTAAAGATCACATTAGTAAAATCCCCTATCGGTGCTGTTCCGAAGCAGAGAGCAACTGTTGAAGCATTAGGCTTAAACAAACT
This sequence comes from Clostridium sp. M62/1, assembly GCF_020736365.1. Lineage (NCBI taxonomy): Bacteria > Bacillati > Bacillota > Clostridia > Eubacteriales > Clostridiaceae > Clostridium > Clostridium sp. M62/1. The sequence goes on from NZ_CP085988.1 coordinate 898,298, forward strand.
TCACAAGACAGTTGAGATGCCGGACAACGGCGCTGTTAGAGGCATGATTCAGAGTGTTAGACACTTAGTAAAAGTTGAAGAGAACTAAGATTTTGTAAGGAGGTGCAGTCATGGAATTATCCAACTTAAAGCCAGCTGTAGGTTCTAAGCACAGCGACAGCTTCAGAAGAGGCCGTGGCCATGGCTCAGGAAACGGAAAGACTGCTGGTAAAGGACATAAAGGACAGAAGGCACGTTCCGGAGCTACAAGACCGGGATTTGAAGGCGGTCAGATGCCTTTATACAGACGTCTTCCTAAGAGAGGCTTCACAAACAGAAACGGTAAGGACATTATCGGCATCAATGTAAGCGCTCTTGAGAGATTTGAGAATGACACAGTAGTGACAGTAGAGACATTAATCGAAGCAGGTATCGTTAAGAATCCGCGCGACGGCGTTAAGATTCTCGGAAACGGCGAGCTCACAAAGAAGCTCACTGTAAAAGTAGATGCAGTAAGTGAAGGAGCAAAGGCCAAGATCGAGGCTGTTGGCGGAACCTGCGAGGTGATCTAGTATGTTAAAAACACTCCAGAACGCTTTTAGAGTGAAGGAGGTAAGGCAGAAGCTGCTCTTTACATTTGCGATGTTAGTTGTGATCCGTATCGGTTCTCAGCTTCCCATTCCGGGCGTAAAGACGGATTTCTTTGCCGAGCTGTTTTCAGGACAGTCTAACGATGCATTTGGTTTCTTCAATACGATTACCGGAGGTTCCTTCACGAACCTCTCGGTATTCGCTTTGAGCATCACACCATATATCACATCTTCCATTATCATGCAGCTTCTCACCATTGCGATTCCAAAACTGGAGGAGATGCAGCGTGACGGGGAAGAGGGCAGAAAGAAAATTCAGGAATACACCCGCTATCTGACAGTCGGACTTGCCCTGATGCAGTCAGCAGCCATGGCAATCGGCTTCGGAGGCCAGGGATTGCTTCTGGAGTTCACAGCGCCGAGCGTCATCGTGACGATTGCGGCCATGACCGCCGGAAGCGCCATGCTCATGTGGATTGGTGAGCGTATTACAGAGCACGGCGTAGGGAACGGTATCTCTATAGTCCTTCTCTTTAATATCCTCTCCACGATTCCAAGTGACATGATTTCTCTGTACGAGCGCTTCGTTCAGGGAAGGCCCATCGGTGCTGCGGTTGTATCTGTGGTCATCATTGTGGCTATTATCGCTGCCATCGTGGTATTTGTTATTATTCTTCAGGATGCTAAGAGAATTATCCCGGTACAGTATTCAAAGAAGATGCAGGGCAGAAAGATGGTTGGCGGCCAGTCCGCAAACATCCCTCTGAAGGTAAACACAGCCGGCGTTATCCCGGTTATCTTTGCATCCTCTCTGATGAGCTTCCCGGTTGTCATCTCCGAGTTCCTGAAGGTTGATCCGCTCTCTGTACCGGGCCATATTTTAAGGGCCTTAAATTCCAGCTCCTGGTTCCGTCCGGAGGCTCCGATTTATTCAGTGGGCGTGTTAATCTACATCGGACTGGTCGTAGTGTTTGCGTACTTCTACACATCCATTACCTTCAATCCGCTGGAGATTGCAAACAATATGAAAAAGGCCGGCGGCTTCATCCCGGGCATCCGTCCCGGAAAACCGACGTCCGATTATCTGTCAGGCATTCTGACCTATATTATCTTCATCGGTGCCTGCGGTCTGGTAATTGTATGCCTGATCCCGATCATCGCATCCGGTGTGTTCAATATCAACAGACTGTCCTTCGGCGGTACGTCCCTGATCATCATCGCGGGCGTAATCCTGGAGACAATCAAGGCAATAGAGGCTCAGCTGCTTGTAAGAAATTACAGAGGCTTTTTGAACGACTAAACGATTCGCCTTCTGGGCGGGAGAGGAAGGCGGCATGTGTATGCTGCCTGCTCCCGGCAGAGGGCGTTTCTTTTTTATATAACAGGAAACTTCGTTCCCTGCTATATAAAAACGCTCCGCGGGGATCGCACTGCGGCGGCCGGGGCGTCCCGATGGGAGAGGCCGGGTAGAGAGACAGGCCTCAGGTATGGGAAAGTCAGGTTGGGAGAACCCTGCAAAAAGAGGGGAAATCCTTTTCTGATATAAAAACTATATAACATTTTCAATATCAGGGTATTTTATAACACGGGAGGCGGATCTTATGAAGATTATCATGTTAGGCGCACCAGGGGCGGGAAAAGGAACACAGGCTAAGAGGATTGCCGAGAAATACGGGATTCCTCACATTTCCACCGGAGATATCTTCAGAGCGAATATCAAGGAGGGAACAGAGCTTGGTATGAAGGCGAAGGAGTTCATGGATCAGGGACTTCTGGTTCCGGATGAGGTGACAATCGGAATGCTCCTCGACAGAATCAAGAAGGAGGACTGCGTGAACGGTTATGTGCTGGACGGCTTCCCGAGGACCATTCCTCAGGCAGAGAGCCTGACAAAGGCTCTGGAGGAGATGGGACAGAAGATTGACTATGCAGTTGATGTGGATGTACCGGATGAGAACATCGTATCGAGAATGAGCGGGCGCAGGGCCTGCATTACCTGCGGCGCCACCTACCATGTACAGTTTGCTCCGCCTAAGGCAGAGGGAATCTGCGACAAGTGCGGCGCAGAGCTGGTTCTCAGGGACGACGACAAGCCGGAGACTGTGCAGAAGCGCCTGGCGGTTTACCACGAGCAGACACAGCCGTTAATCGACTACTACAGGAGGGCAGGCGTCCTCGTTTCTGTAGACGGCACACAGAGTATGGATCAGGTATTCGAGAGCATTGTAAAAATTTTCGGATAAGTCTGGACGGAGCGGTGCCCGGCCATCTGCCCCGGCATGCCGCCGGGAACGGATATGGCAGGGCAGTCCGCACTGCCCAGGGCAGCCTGGAAGATACAGTTGACAGGATTTTATTTCAGGAGCAGATATTATGGCAGTGACCATCAAATCTCCCAGGGAGATTGAACTGATGAGGGAGGCGGGAAGGATTCTCGCCATCACCCACGAGGAGCTTGCAAAGGCTCTCAGGCCGGGCATGTCAACCCTTGACATTGACCGGCTGGGAGAGGAAATTATCCGCAGCTACGGCTGCATCCCCTCCTTCAAGAACTATAACGGCTATCCGGCTTCCATCTGCGTGTCGGTCAATGACGAGGTGGTGCATGGAATCCCCCACAAGGATCACATCATCGACGAGGGCGACATTGTCAGCCTGGATGCGGGAGTGATTTACAGGGGATACCACTCCGACGCAGCCAGGACCCACGGCATCGGGGAGATAAGCCCGGAGGCCAGGAAGCTGATTGAGGTGACAAGGCAGAGCTTTTTTGAGGGCATCAAGTTTGCGAAGCCGGGCAATCACCTGAACGACATTTCCACAGCGATTCAGGCCTATGCCGAGAGCTTTGGATATGGAGTAGTCCGGGATCTGGTAGGACACGGGATCGGCTCCCACCTGCACGAGGATCCGGAGATCCCCAATTTCAGAAGGCGCAGGAAGGGAATTCTTCTGCAGCCAGGCATGACTCTGGCCATCGAGCCGATGATTAACGAGGGCTCCTATGAGGTTGTGTGGCTGGACGATGACTGGACCGTGGTGACAGATGACGGTTCTCTTTCAGCTCACTATGAAAACACAATCCTGATAACCGAGGATGAGCCGGAGATCTTATCTCTGCGCTGACAGGAACAGACGGCGGGCTGCGCCGCCTTGACTTTTGAGGTGAAACATGGCAGAATATAAAGTCGGAAGCCTTGTCCGCTCCCTTGCGGGACATGACAAGGACAGCTTTTTTATCATAACAGAGGAAACACCGGAATACGTTTACCTGTCGGACGGAAAGCTGCGCCCTGTGGAAAAGCCGAAGAAAAAGAAGAAAAAACATGTGCAGCCGACACATTTTTCAGAGGCAGGGCTCACAGAGGCAATTCTTGCCGGACGTCCCACAGTAAATGAGGAAATCCGCCTCTTTATCAGAAACTGGAAAAAAGAGAGAGAAATTTAGCCGGGAGGTAGAGTATAATGTCCAAAGCAGACGTAATCGAGATTGAGGGAACCGTTGTGGAGAAGCTCCCCAACGCCATGTTCCAGGTAGAGCTGGAAAACGGCCACAAGGTGCTTGCAACCATCAGCGGAAAGCTCCGCATGAACTATATCAGAATTTTACCGGGTGACCGGGTAACACTGGAAATGTCCCCTTACGATCTCTCCAAGGGACGCATTATCTGGAGGGATAAGTAGAAGGAGAGAAAAGATACAGGGGGAATGGGGGTACGGCAGAAGAAAGGTGCGGATTTTGTTCCAGCGAAGTCACAAAATCCGCACCTTTCTTCTGCCTTCCGGGACATTCCTTCTGTTTTTCTGGGGAAGGAGAAGAGTGGGGTGGGGGAAGGGGACAGAGCGGATGAAAGCGGGGAGATAGGCGGATAGTTAGATGGGGAGATTGGGAGATAGGGAGGAAGACGGAGCGGGAGAGTTTTACGGGGAGAAGGACCGGAAAAAACGGGCCGGAAAAAAGGACTGGAAAAGACGGCTCGGGAGAAACGCTCAATCGGGAGAAATGCTCAGGAAAAACGATTCAGAAAAAGCACGGCGGCAGAAAATTCTGTGCTCAGCCGAAAGCGGGCAGCACCGTAGTGGAAGGAGGAACGAGTGAGAAAATTTTGTGACTTCGCTGGAACAAAATTTTCTCACTCGTTCCTCCGTACCATTCTCCGTCTCCTCCGTACCATCCTCCGAGCTATCTTCCCCGCCATCCTCCATCCCGTCCCGCTACATCCATCTGCACTTCCTGCAGCCTCCCCTTCCCGGGCAGTCTCCGGGTACCGGAAAATCCCGTAAAAACAAGGAAAAATAAGCAAAGATCCGCTTGCAATCTATAAAAATAAGTGTTATAATGCTCTAGCGAACTTTGTTGAGGCATCAGAATAGATCTGCCCTTTTGAAGCTGTGAACCCAGGCTGAGAGAGGCCGGACTGTTTGATAGATGTACCTGTAGGCCCGCATTTGAGGACTGCAATATGCAACAAACTGCGCGTTGTGTGTCCTTAGGTGGACGGACTATTACGGAAAGGAGAATTACTGTGAAGGTTAGATCATCGGTTAAACCAATTTGCGAAAAATGCAAGATCATCAAGAGAAAAGGCAGTATCAGAGTAATCTGTGAAAATCCAAAGCACAAACAAAGACAGGGCTGATAAATAGTCTGCCTGATTTTTTCGCACACCGCTTTTCATGTGAACCACCAGGATAAGTTGTTCATATGAATCAAGCATTTAGCAATACTTGTGGATTGAATGAAAGAAAAACTAATGGAGGTGTACTAAACACATGGCTCGTATTTCAGGTGTTGATTTACCAAGAGAAAAACGTGTCGAGATCGGTTTAACTTACATCTACGGAATCGGTAGAGCAAGTTCCAACCGCATTCTCGCAGAGGCTGGCGTGAATCCTGACACACGTGTTAAGGATTTAACAGACGACGAGGTTAAAAAGCTGGCAGCAATCATCGCTGATACTCAGGTTGTTGAGGGTGATTTAAGAAGAGAGATCGCCATGAACATCAAGAGACTTCAGGAGATCGGATGCTACAGAGGAATCCGTCACAGAAAGAGCCTTCCGGTTCGCGGTCAGAAGACAAAGACCAACGCGAGAACACGTAAGGGACCAAGGAAGACAGTAGCAAACAAGAAGAAATAATTAAGTAACAATGTAAACGTGAATCAGGTTAGGTGATACAGTAGGTTTAACAGGATTCAATATCAGAGAAAGTAGGTTAGTTTAAAATGGCTAAAAAAGTGTCAACTGCTAAGAAAGTGACAAAAAAGCGTGTAAAGAAAAACGTTGAACGCGGACAGGCGCACATCCAGTCATCTTTTAATAACACAATCGTTACTTTAACAGATGCACAGGGAAATGCTTTATCTTGGGCAAGTGCAGGCGGTCTGGGATTTAGAGGTTCAAGGAAATCTACTCCATATGCAGCACAGATGGCTGCAGAAACTGCAACAAAGGCAGCTCTTATCCATGGATTAAAATCTGTAGACGTTATGGTAAAAGGACCTGGTTCAGGCCGTGAGGCAGCAATCCGCGCCCTTCAGGCCTGCGGTCTGGAAGTAACAAGCATCAGGGACGTAACTCCGGTACCACACAACGGATGCCGTCCGCCGAAGCGCAGAAGAGTCTAATATAGGAGGAGAGTTAAGATGGCAGTAAATAGAGTTCCTGTTCTTAAAAGATGTAGATCTCTTGACCTTGATCCAATTTACTTAGGAATCGACAAGAAATCAAATAGAAATTCAAAGAGAGCTAATAAGAAGATGAGCGAGTATGGTCTCCAGTTAAGAGAGAAGCAGAAAGCAAAATTCATCTATGGTGTGTTAGAGAAACCTTTCAGAAACTACTATGCAAAGGCTTCCAGAATGAACGGACAGGTTGGTACAAACCTGATGATTATTCTGGAGTCCAGACTGGATAACGTTCTGTTCAGAATGGGATTCGGCCGCACAAGAAAAGAGACAAGACAGATCGTTGACCACAAGCACGTACTTGTAAACGGCAAGTGCGTAAACATCCCGTCCTACCTGGTAAAGGCCGGAGATGTAATCGAGATCAAAGAGAAATACAAATCTTCACAGAGATATAAAGACGTATTAGAGGTAACAGCAGGAAGACTTGTACCGGCCTGGTTAGAGGTTGATCAGGAGAACTTAAGAGGTACAGTAAAAGAGTTACCGACCAGAGACGAGATTGATGTTCCTGTAAACGAAGTGCTTATCGTCGAGTTATACTCCAAATAATTAAGGCCAGCCCTTAATTAACTTCCCAGAAGGAGGGGCTATTAGTGTTCGATTTTGAAAAACCGAAAATTGAAATTGCTGAGATTTCAGAAGACAAAAGATATGGCAAGTTTGTAGTGGAACCGCTCGAGAGAGGCTACGGCACTACATTAGGAAATTCTTTAAGAAGAATTATGCTCTCTTCTTTGCCTGGAGCAGCAGTAAGTCAGGTGAAAATCGACGGCGTTCTGCATGAGTTCAGTTCCATCCCCGGCGTGAAGGAGGATGTGACTGAGATTATCATGAACATCAAGAGTCTGGCAATCAAGAACAGCAGCGAAACAAACGAGCCTAAGACAGCGTATATCGAGTTCGAGGGCGAGGGCGTCGTGACAGCCGCTGACATCAATGCTGATTCTGACATTGAGATTTTAAATCCGGATCAGGTAATCGCCACACTGAGCGGCGGAGCTGACAGCAAGTTCTATATGGAGCTGACCATCACAAAGGGACGCGGATACATCAGCGCTGACAAGAACAAGAGCGATGATCTTCCGATCGGCGTGATTGCAGTAGATTCCATCTACACTCCGGTAGAGCGCGTGAACATGTCTGTTGAGAACACCCGTGTGGGACAGGTTACAGATTACGACAAGCTGACTCTGGACGTTTTCACAAACGGAACCCTGGCTCCGGACGAGGCAGTGAGCCTTGCAGCTAAGGTATTAAGCGAGCATCTGAACCTTTTCATTGACCTCTCCGAAAACGCCAGAACCGCTGAGGTTATGGTGGAGAAGGAAGACAATGAGAAGGAGAAGGTTCTCGAGATGAACATTGATGAACTGGAATTATCCGTCCGTTCATACAACTGTTTAAAACGCGCAGGCATCAACACTGTGGAGGAGCTGTGCAACAGAACTCCGGAGGATATGATGAAGGTGAGAAACCTGGGCCGCAAATCCCTGGAAGAGGTGCTTGCCAAGTTAAAGGAGCTGGGCTTACAGTTAAATCCGAGCGAGGAGTAATCCACGGTCCTAAGATGGCTGGAGGACAGCGAAAGCCGGGAAACCGGAGTCCTGCAAAGGGCAGATTCTTTGCAGGAGAGCGGAGAGTGAGGAATACGTTCCCCGCCTTCGCAGAAGGGCATTCCTTTCTGAGGAGGGAGGTTCCTTCTGAACCGAAACTGATTTATGGACAAAAAGCATCCGTCCAGTAAGCCCGAAGATGCGTGGGCGGATGTTCCACAAATGGAGGATTTTATAATGGCAGGATATAGAAAGCTGGGAAGAACTTCCAGCCAGAGAAAAGCATTATTAAGAAACCAGGTGACAAACCTGTTATACAACGGAAAGATCGTTACAACTGAGGCAAGAGCCAAGGAAGTAAAGAAGATCGCCGAGGGCTTAATTGCACTTGCAGTTAAGGAGAAGGACAACTACGAGACTGTTAAGGTAACAGCAAAGGTTGCCAAGAAGGACGCTGACGGCAAGAGAGTGAAGGAAGTCGTTGACGGAAAGAAAGTAACTGTTTACGAGGAAGTTGAGAAGGAAATCAAGAAGGATAAGCCATCCAGACTTCACGCAAGAAGACAGATGTTAAAGGTTCTCTACGGAGTAACCGAGGTTCCGACCGCTAAGGCTGGAAGAAAGAAAAACACAAAGTCCGTAGATATGGCTGCTAAGCTGTTCGACGAGATCGCACCAAAGTATGCTAACCGCAACGGCGGATACACAAGAATCGTTAAGATCGGCCTTCGTAAGGGCGATGCAGCGATGGAAGTTCTGCTTGAGTTAGTATAAGACTGACTGTACCGATCCTCCGGGGAGAGAATTCCCCGGGGGATTTTTTTGTGGGGAAAAAAGGAAGGGTGGGTGGTGGTGGGCGGAGAGAGGAGGAAGGCATTTTGTTCCAGCGAAGTCACAAAATGCCTTCCTCCTCTCTCCTTCTGCCATAGGTTCCGGCTTACTTTTGATATGAAAAAAATAACAAAGCGATGGGGAAGCTTCCGGATGGGGATGGAGATGAGGGGAAGCGGTGAGAAGGTTGATACCTTTCTTCTCAGGCAGCCGTATTTCCGACTGCCTTCAGAGAAGGCTCAGGGCCTCCCTGTCATTGAAAACGAGCTTCCCCCAGGCCTTTCGTCAGGAAAAATAAGGAAATATATTTAAGATTTCGCAAGAATATCGTAAGTTGACGCCTGTCGGCCCCGATGTTTATAATAAAGATAGAAAAATAGCGTTGAGGGATTTCCCGGCGCCGGCACCCTGCAGGAGAGCAGAGAGAGCAGGCGATCGATGGGGAGGACATAAGATAGAGCAGGAAAAAGGAGGATGGTAGTATGAAAAGCAGAGCGGGGTATGCGAAGGCGCTGGCGTTGATTTGTATGTCTGCCTTACTTGCGGCAGGGGGAAGCCTTACTGTGTTTGCGGCTTCCAAGACGATCTCCAAGGTGGATATTGATGTTAAGATAGAGCTGGAGCCGGGGGACGATCTGCCGGATTTATCCTACGGTTCCAAGGGAGAAGGGGCAAATGTCATGGTCTCAGACGGCGCCAAGTATGAGATTGTGGAAGATCCTGAGTGGAGCAGCTCCGTCGGCAGCAGCGGGGTTAAGATCGGAAGCACCTACACGTTTAAGGTAATTCTGGAGGCCAAGGATCCGGATGAGTACACCTTTAAGGGCACGTATAAGTCCAGCAATGTGAAGGTGAGCGGAGGAGAATTTGTCTCAGCCAGCCGTTCCGGAAGCGACCGGCTGAAGGTTACGATCAAGACAGATCCGGTGGAGGGAACTTTTGAGGCTCCGGAGGAGGCCGAGTGGAGCGATACGACTCTGGGGCTTGCAAAGTGGGATTCCGTGGATCGGGTGGATGCCTATGATATTACCCTCTACCGGGGAGGAAGCACGGTATATAAGGTGAAAGGGTATCAGGGCAACAAGATTAGTTTTTATCCCTATATGACCAGCGCTGGAACCTACAGCTTTAAAGTGCGCTCTGTGGCCAAGAATGACAGCCAGAAGGATTATGCAAAGAGCAGCGACTGGACAGATTCAGATGAGATTTATATAGGAAAGGAATCAGTGTCAGACGGCTCCGGAAAAATCGATTACAACAATCAGAACAGCGCAGGTAACAACACAACCGCCCAGGTGGGATGGATCCAGCAGGGCGACCGCTGGTGGTACCGCTACCCGGACGGCAGCTATCAGAAGAATGACTGGCTTCTTCTCAACAATCAGTGGTTCCTTTTCGACGCTGACGGATGGATGCTGACGGACTGGCAGTATAAGAACAACAACTGGTATTATCTGAACCCTGTCTCAGATGGAAACAGGGGAGTTATGCTCACCGGCTGGATTCAGACTAATTCCGGCTGGTACTACCTGAATCCGGGGCCTGACGGGACTGTGGGGGCCATGTACAGGAATCAGTGGCTGGATTTGAATGGAAAGCGGTATTATCTGGGCGACTCCGGCGCCATGTATGAGGGATGGAGGCAGATAGGAAACGACTGGTATTATTTCTATCCCGGAAGCGGGGAGCTGGCGGTGAACACGACCATCGACACCTTCTATGTAGATGGAAATGGAATCTGGAGAAGATAAGCAGCCGGAGAAAAACAGAGAGAACAGGCAGCTCAGAGCAGGCAAGGCGGCCGGAGAAAACAGGAAAGGCAGTCAGCTCAGAGCAGACAGGGCAGGATCAATAGGAAGGGATGCAGGATGGCAGGAAGCAGAAACAGGAGAATGGTCCTGGCAGGCGCGGTCATATCATTGGCAGCGGGGATGGTATTTCCCGCCCTGGCAGACGGCAAAATTGCCGAGGTGAAGATTGGCATAAGAAACGAGTATGAGCCGGGGACCGTGAAAGAGCCAAAGGTACAGGTTACCGGAAGCGAAAGCTCGGTGGAAAACGTGTCATGGGATGTCAGGGTGTCAGACTGGGAGCCGGGAAAGGCACGCACCGGGAAAATTGTCCTGAGAGCGGATGAAGGCCTGACATTTGGTGAAAATGGAAACAGCCCGTCTGTGCAGGTAAGCGGGGCAGAATATATTTCAGCAGAAGAGAGAGAAAACGGAAGCGTTCTGGAGGTTACGGTGTCCTACACGCCTGTGCTGAAGCTGGGGCAGACGGAGAGCGCCGGATGGGACAGTGCCAGCCAGGGAACAGCTGTCTGGAGACCGGTTCCCTATGCAAAGGCGTATCAGCTCAGGCTCTACCGCGCAGGAACTCAGGAGAGCGGAGAGGAAAATGCTGCAGATAACCAGTATGTGAATATGCTGACTCTCACGGGAACCTCTGCGGATCTCACTGCCTATATGCAGGAGGAGGGAGTCTATTTCTACACTGTCAAGGCGCTGGCTTCAGGCAGCGGGGAAGCCCTGTCTGCCGGAGACGCGTTTGAGTCGGAGAGGATTGTCACCCTGCGCAGGATGAGCGAGGGCTGGGAACAGGTGAACGGGAGATACCAGTACACGGACAAAAACGGTGTGAGAGCCTCCGGAGGGTGGAGATATATTGACGGAAGCTGGTACTATTTTGACCAGGATGCCAATGCGGCAACCGGCTGGCAGAATGTCGGAGGGCGCTGGTATTATCTGGACGAACAGGGAAGGATGAAGACAGGCTGGCTGAATGAAAACGGAATCTGGTACTATCTGGATCCGACAGGGGCCATGGCGACCGGCTGGTACGAGCTGGGACCGGGAAATGCCTACTATTTTGATGCAAGCGGAAAAATGCTCTATGATACGGTAGTGGACGGCCGGCGCCTGGACGTAAATGGCCGGGCAGAGTAGTCTGTAAGCAGTTCACAGGCTCACAGGCCTTCTGGGCCGACGGACACAGAAGATGCCGAAAGCCGGAGCCGGATGGGGCAGAATAATGAGAAGCAGGCGGAGAGCGTGCAGGCGGGAAAAGCCATCTGCACTCCCTCCGCTTTCTGCTTTTGTGCATCCATCTTTGAGGCAGCTTTCAGGGAGGCCTGAGAAAGCGGCGGGAAGGGAGAGGCTTCCAATACGCCGCATCGCGAGTAAACCGCTTGACTCTTTCCTGAAAGTAATCTAAAATTTAACAAGACAGCTGATGTGGGAAACTGTCGTTTTCTGCCAGGTCGCAGGAACGGCAGGGTCTGGATTTTAGAAGGAATTGAGATGAATATAATTAAAGCAGCAGGCCTGGTGTTTGACTATATCAGGCGGGATGAGGAAGATAAAATTGAGGAGAAAAAGCGTGCCATCGATCATCTGGATGTGGAGATTGAGAAGGGGAGCTTTGTAGCGGTTCTGGGCCATAACGGTTCAGGAAAATCCACCTTTGCCAAGCACATAAACGGGATCTTGCTTCCCACAGAGGGCGAAGTCTGGGTGGCCGGCATGAACACGGCAGATGAGGATCGTCTCTGGGATGTGAGAAAGACGGCGGGCATGGTGTTTCAGAACCCGGACAACCAGATTATCGGAAATATTGTGGAGGAGGATGTGGGCTTCGGTCCGGAAAATCTCGGCGTCCCCACAGAGGAGATTTGGAAGCGGGTAGATGAAAGCCTGAAGGCGGTGGGAATGACCCTTTACCGGAAAAAGTCACCGAACCGCCTGTCGGGAGGACAGAAGCAGAGGGTGGCCATTGCCGGGGTGATGGCCATGAAGCCGGAGTGTATCGTTCTGGACGAGCCCACGGCCATGCTGGATCCCAATGGACGGGCAGACGTGATCCGCACAGTGCGGGAGCTGAACCAGAAGGAGGGAATCACAGTTGTTCTCATCACCCACTACATGGAGGAAGTGATCCATGCAGACCGGGTGATTGTGATGGATGACGGGCGCGTGGTGATGGATGGGACGCCAAGGGAGGTGTTTGCTCAGGTGCAGCAGCTGAAGGAATACCGCCTGGACGTTCCTCAGGTGACAGAGCTGGCCTGGGAGCTTAAGAATGCCGGGGTAAATATGCCGGAGGGCATTCTGGATCGGAAGGAATTTACAAATGCCTTTCTCTCTGTCTGCCCCGGAGAGCTTCTTAAGAAGCCGGCAGCGGAGGAACCCCGGTCTTCTGAAACGGCCAAAGAAGCCGGCGGGAAAGAGGGGCAGGGTGAAACTGCCATCAAAGCCATTGATTTAAACTTCAAGTACAGCTCCGGAACTGCCTTTGAGCAGCAGGCTTTAAAGGATGTCAGCTTTGAGGTCAGGGACGGAGAGTTTATCGGGCTGATCGGCCATACCGGGTCAGGAAAGTCTACGCTGATTCAGCACCTGAACGGGCTTATCAGGCCCACCTCCGGGGATATTTTATTCCACGGGACGAGCATATACAGCGAGGGATACAGCATGAAGGAGCTGCGCAGCAAGGTCGGGCTGGTTTTCCAGTATCCGGAGCACCAGCTCTTTGAGGCGGATGTGTTCTCTGATGTCTGCTTCGGGCCTAAAAACCTGGGGCTCTCCGCTGAGGAGGTGGAGAAGAGGGCCAGACATGCCCTGAAGCTGGTGGGACTGGACGAGAAGTTCTATAAGCGCTCCCCCTTTGAGCTTTCCGGAGGACAGAAGAGGCGGGTGGCCATCGCAGGAGTGCTGGCCATGCGGCCGGAGGTGATGATCCTGGACGAGCCCACGGCAGGGCTGGATCCCAGGGGAAGAGATGAGATTCTCGAACAGATCGAGCGGCTGAACCGCCAGCACGGACTCACCATTATTCTGGTTTCCCACAGTATGGAGGATGTGGCCAGGTACGTGGATCGGCTGATGGTGATGGATCACGGCCGGAAGGTGTTTGACGGGACGCCCAAAGAGGTGTTCAGGCACTGGAAGGAGCTGGAATCCATGGGGCTTGCGGCGCCTCAGGTGACCTACCTTGTGCAGGAGCTTCGGGCTGAGGGCGTCGGGATTTCAGATACAATTACCACAGTAGAGGAGGCCAGGGATGCGCTGCTTTCATTCCTCGGCAGGCAGGAGAGAGTATGATTAGAGATATAACGCTGGGACAGTATTATCCGGTGGATTCGTGTATCCACCGTCTGGATCCCAGAACAAAGCTGTTTGGAACCATGGTATTTATTATCTCGCTGTTTCTGGCTGACAGCGTGTGGGGCTATGTTTTGGCCACCCTTGTGCTGGCAGCTGTGATCCGCTGTTCCAGGGTTCCGTTTAAATTCATGGTTAAGGGGCTTAAGGCGGTGGTATTTCTTTTGATTATCAGCGTCAGCTTCAACCTGTTTCTCACGCAGGGTACCCCTATTGTGAAGGTGGGATTTCTGCAGATTACGAGGGAGGGAGTCAGGCTTGCCGTTTTCATGGGACTGCGCCTGATCTATCTGGTGATCGGCTCGTCGGTGATGACGCTCACCACAACGCCGAACCAGCTGACAGACGGTCTGGAGAAGGGACTTCATTTCTTAAACCGCTTCCGGGTTCCGGTGCATGAGATCTCCATGATGATGTCCATTGCGCTGCGCTTTATCCCCATTCTGGTGGAGGAGACGGACAAGATTATGAAGGCCCAGATGGCCAGAGGAGCCGACTTCGAGAGCGGAAACCTGATTCAGAGAGCCAAGAGCATGATCCCGATTCTGGTGCCGCTTTTTATCTCTGCCTTCCGCCGGGCCACGGATCTGGCCATGGCCATGGAGGCCAGGTGCTACCGGGGAGGAGACGGAAGAACGAAGATGAAGCCTCTGCGCTACGAAAGCAGGGACAGAATTGCCTATGTGCTGTTCTTTGCTTATCTGGCAGTTATGGCAGCTCTTAAAATATTCTTATAACCCAGATTAGCGGTTTGTCTCTCCGGCCAGGGAAGATAAACCGCTAAAATGTGTCTGGTGATGGAAACAACAGGAATACAAGACAGGAAAGGAATGTTCAGATGAAACGGATCAGACTGACGGTTGCCTATGACGGTACCAATTACTGCGGCTGGCAGCTGCAGCCAAACGGAATCACCATAGAGGAGGTTTTAAACAGGGCGCTCTCAGAGCTTTTGAAGGAGGAGATTCAGGTGGTGGGAGCCAGCCGCACCGATTCCGGCGTGCACGCTATGGGGAATATTGCGGTGTTCGACACAGAGAGCCGGATCCCGCCGGAGAAAATCTGCTTTGCTCTGAACCAGAGGCTGCCGGAGGATGTGAGGGTTCAGAAATCAGAGGAGGTGCCTCTGACGTTTCACCCCAGGAAGGCCAACTGTGTGAAAACGTATGAGTATAAGATCCTGAACCGGAAAATCGATATGCCTTTAAACCGGCTGTACTGTCATTTCTGCTATTTTGACCTGGATGTGGAGAAAATGAGGAGGGCAGCCGCCTTTCTGGTGGGAGAGCATGATTTTAAGAGCTTCTGCACGGTGAGAACCCAGGCGGAAGAGACGGTGCGCACGATCTACAGCCTTACGGTTGACAGGGGGGCAGACGACGTGATTGTGATCCGCATCAGCGGAAGCGGCTTCCTCTACAATATGGTACGGATTATCACGGGAACCCTTGTAAAGATCGGCATGGGCGTATGGCCGCCGGAGTATATGGAGGAGATTCTGGAGGCCAGGGACAGGGCGGCGGCAGGGCCGACGATCCCGGCTAAGGGGCTGACGCTGGTGAGTATGGAGTATGAGAAGGAGCCGGCAGACTGTGTGAGGGGAGAAAACAGACATTGGAGCTACTGCCTGGATCAGAGGCATCTCTCAGAGGGCTATTCTGTCTTAACCATTGAGCGGTGCGAGGAAGGGGAGCTTGACGGCGTCCTGCGGCGCATGATTCACCAGGCGGTGAGAAACGGTGCCAAACGGGTGTATGTGACAGACACCGGGCTTACAGGCCCTGCCTCTGCAGGCCCGGAGGCCGCCGGGACAGGGGAGAGAACCTGCGGGGCAGCCGGAAGGCTTCATCCGGGGGATAAGTTTGGCTACTACCGCCTGGCAGAGCCGGATGGGGGAGACGAAACACCTGCAGACGGCTTCCTGACGGCGGTGTACGAGGGGTAAGGCTTCGGCCGGAGGCGACGGGCGCGGCCTCTGAAGAGGGGGCGGCGCCTGCGGGGCCTGTGCGGAAAAAGTTTGGAAAGGGAGGATGCCTGGCAATGAGCCGGACACTGGTATATCTGATCTATTTTACGCTCTACTCCTTTCTTCTTCTATTTATCGGAAAATCTTCTCTGAGGGACAGCGATTCCATCTCGAAGTTTTTCATCGGGGAAAGGAAGAACGGGACGAGAGCGCTCTTTTTTACCTTCGTGGGAACCTGGATCTCGGCTGCCACGATTCTGGGTTATACGGGAAATGTGTACCAGAACGGAACGCGGGTGCTGGCAGTGTCCGTGATCCCGTGGTTTATCGGAGCCCTGCTTTTGTACTCCATTGTGGGGAGACTCAGGGAGTATGAAATTTATACGATACCGGAGCTGTTTGGAAAGCGGTTTGATTCCAGGCTTCTGCAGGTGATGTCGGGCCTTCTGACGGCGGGAGGCTACATCCTTTATCTGGTGATCCAGATCAAGGGGTTCGGGATTGCGGCTGCCAGCCTTCTGAACATTGACTATAAGGTGGCAGTGTTTCTCGTCTATCTGTTTATCCTGTACTCTACCTTCGGAGGATTTAACTCGGTCACCAAATCAGATGCCTGCAACCTGGTGATGCTCACGATCAGCGTTGCCATCGTGTACTTTACAGTGCTGAGCCGTGTGGAGGGAGCGTGGTTTCTGACGGACAGCCTGGTGAAAGAGCGGATAGCGGCCAGGGGCTTTGCGGCGGAAGGGGGAGGCATATTTGAGGGATACTCTGGCTTTATGTATGCTACCACCTTCTTTGGATGGGGAATGGGGCTGGCGGCGAACCCTCAGTACCTGATCCGCATAGTGGCGGCGAAGGATCACAGAAGCGCGCGGCAGATGATTGTGTGGGCCCTTCTTTTTCTGGCCGCCGTCTACTTTGCTCTGACAGAGATCGGGCTGGGACTTCGCATTCTGTACCCTGAGCTGATAGACCGGTGCGCCACGGATGATATTTTTGTCTATGCAGTCAACAACATGATGTTTTCCAGGTTCAGCGGCTTTTTCCTGCTGAGCGTGATAGGGGCCTGCATCTCTACGGCCAATTCCCAGCTCCTTCTGATCGGCTCTTCCCTGTCCTACGACGTGACAAACGAGCTGGCCGGGCGGAGACTTTCAGAGGAACGGCTCTTAAATCTCACAAGGCTGTTCATCTTCATCGGCGGGACATCTGCCCTTCTCCTGTCGCTCAACCCGCCGGGAGACATTCTCTCCTTCGGAAGCGATATCTGGGGACTGTTTTCAGCCATGTTTACGCCTCTGATTTACGGAGGACTGTACTGGAAACGGGGCAGCAGGCAGGGAGCGCTGGCAGCCTTTTTCACAGGGGCGGTCTGCAGCGGTCTGTTCTACCGGATGGCCCTTCCCGTATACTGGGCCTTTCCTGCCACAGCCTGCTCCACGGCAGTGTATCTGCTTGTTTCACTCTGGGGAGAGAGAAAAGCTGGCCGGGACACTAAGAAAGAGGGGAAGGAGGGAGATGGCGGTGAAGCGTCTGGTGAGAAGATTTGAGAGCTGGCTGTTTCAGCTGGAAAATGAGATTCTGCTTCCGTTTCTGGCGGTGGGTATCATCGTTATCTGCGGATTCGGCGCCATTTCCTTTTACAATGGCTATACCATTCAGAAAAACAGCCTGGAATCCATGGCCAGGCAGATGTTTACTGTCACCAACCAGAATATCGATTTCCTGGCGCCCAGGGCTTCACAGGAGGAGATACGGGAGCGGTATCGGAAAGAATGCCATGAGTATCTGAGGATAACGGACGGCAGAGGGCAGGTGATTGCAGATCCCGGGATTCCGGCCGGGAGGGAACTGGCGGTGCTTGCAGAGGAAGGGGGAAATACCCTTGGCTGGAAGCTGGAATTTCTGGTGGACAGGAAGGCATTTCTGGAGCAGATAGTGGAGAGCCAGAGATATGTGGTCATCGGCGCCATCGCCGCTCTCCTTATTATCATACAGGCCAGCATTTTTATTTCCTACAATATCGCCCTGCCCATCCGGAATATGAGCCGTACCTGCCAGGAGATCAATGAAAACAGGGGAGGCTACAGAAGCTACCGCTTCGAGGCGGTCAGACGCCGGGATGAGATCGGGCAGCTGGCGACGACCTTTGAGCTGCTCCTGAAAAATATGGACAACTATACGAAGATGGAGTATACAAGCCGCATGTCTGCAGCGCTGGCCCACGAGATCAAAAATCCCATTGCCGGCATACGCTCAGGCATTCAGCTGCTGCAGGGAAGGGCTGCAAAGGAGGGCGACCGGATGCTCTGCGAGAGTATGATACGGGAGATTGACCGGGTGACTGCCCTGATTACCGATCTGTTTACCCTGTCGGTGAAAAAGGACAGCGTCAGGGAGCTGACTGCCCTCGAGCCGATTCTGCGGGAGCTGGAGCTGTTTTACGTGAAGGGGCTGAAGCAGCAGGGAATTTCCTTTTTCGCGGAAGTGGAGGGGGAGCCTGAGGCCTGGCTCAATGGAAATGAGCTTCGCCAGATACTCCACAACCTTATCGGAAACAGTGTCAAGGCCATAGGAAAGGGACAGGAGGGGGTGATCCGCCTGACGGCCCGGACCGCGGGCAGCTCTCAGGGCAGCGGAGAAAAGCGGCCCGGCCGCCTGGCCGAGATCACCCTTACGGATAATGGCTGCGGGATGACGCCGGAAGAACTTGAGAGGGCTATGGAGCCGTTTTACACGAAAAGCGTCAACGGGATCGGACTGGGACTTGCCATCGTGAAGAAGCTGGTAGAGCAGAACAGGGGCATTCTGGAGCTTGAGAGCGCGCCGGGGGCCGGGACCAGGGTACGGCTCTGCTTTGAGACAAAAAGTCTGGAAGAGCCGGAGAAACATACGGGGCAGGAGAGCTGATGAGACTGCAGGAGGAATGTTTTCTGAGCATGGAGGGATGATATGAGCAGAATTTTAATCGTAGACGACGAATTTCTGATCCGCTACACCTTAGAGGAGGGGCTGAGGGATCGGGGCCATGAAACCTGGTCTGCCGAAACTGTGGAGGAGGGGGTGGAGAAAGCAAAAAAGTTCCACCCGGAGGCTGTGCTGCTTGACAATCTGCTGGAAAAGAGCAAGGGCATAGACGAGATAGCCACCTTCAAGGCTTTGGATCCCAATGTCCAGGTGATTCTGATGACAGCCTACGGCTCGGTGGAGCAGGCAGTGGAGGCCGTAAAGAGAGGGGCTTATGACTATATTTTAAAGCCCTTTGACATTGATGACATCGAGCTGGCCGTGAAGAGGAGCGTGGAGCAGGCCAGAAGCAGAGAGTCTCTGGAATATCTAAAGGGAGAGACACAGGAGTTTCTGGGAATCAGCGACGCCGTGGGCCAGATCAGAAGGCATATCGAGATACTGGGGGAAAACAGCTCCGTCAATGTGCTGATCCGGGGGGAGACCGGAACAGGAAAGGAGGTGGCCGCCCGCCTGATCCACGATATGAGCAGACGTCCCGGCCTGATGGTTCGGATCAACTGCGGAGCTATCCCGGAAAACCTTCTGGAAAATGAGCTGTTCGGCTATGAGAGGGGGGCCTTTGCAGGGGCCATGAGGACGAAAAAGGGGCTCATCGAGATGGCAGACGGAGGGACCGTCTTTTTCGACGAGGTAGGGGAGATGCCCCTTTCCATGCAGTCAAAGCTCCTGACCTTCCTCGACGACAGGAAGATCAAGAGGGTAGGAGGGCTGGAGGATATTCAGGTGGATGTGAGGATCATTGCAGCCACAAACAGAAATCTGGAAAAGGCGGTGGAGCAGGGGCTGTTCAGGCAGGATCTGTTTTACCGGCTGAATGTCATGCAGCTTGTGATTCCGCCACTCAGGGAGAGGAGGGAGGACATCCCGGTCCTCTGCGATTACTATCTGGACTATTACAATAAGCAGTTTGCCAGAAGCATAGACCAGGTGGAGCCCTCATTTATGCGGGAACTTCTGCTCTACGACTGGAAGGGCAATGTGAGAGAACTGAAAAACATTTTTGAGAGATGCTTCCTTCTGAGTCCCGGACGGGTATTGGAAAAACACGTAGAGCTGGCGGGAAGAAGCAGGGAGGAGACAGATAAGGAGGGGGAGAGCTTCCCCATAAAGGATCTGGAGAAGGGACCGGTGGATCTGGAAAAGGAGGTGCAGGAGCTGGAGCGGCTGTATATGGAGAAGGCTTTAAAGCTGTGCACCGGAAACCAGACAAAGGCTGCCGCGCTGCTTGGTATTACCCGGTTTTCCATGAAGAGAAAGCTGGAGCGAAAGGAAGAGCTGCAGTGACAGAGGCAGCCCTCTGGTGCGAAAATACACATCGTGCAGAAACGCACAGAACAATCGTGCGTTTCTGCACGATTTTTTTCTATTTCTAAAAATAAAATTAAGAAAAAAGAAAATATGATTGAAAAGCACAGGTGAATCAGTTAAAATTTTGTCTATATAAACGAAAATAGCAGCCGGCAGAGCTGACTGCCCGTTTTCACAGGAAGGAACAACAGGAGGTAGTGCTATGTATTTTGTAGATTTGAACAGTGATCTGGGAGAGAGCTTCGGCAACTACACGATCGGAATGGATGAGGAGATTTTAAAGTACGTTTCATCTGCCAATGTAGCCTGCGGATGGCATGCAGGAGATGCCATGGTGATGGAAAAGACTGTTGCCCTGGCAAAGCAGTTTGGCACAGCAGTGGGAGCCCATCCGGGATTTCCGGACCTGATGGGATTCGGCCGCAGGAACATGGCAGTGACTCCCGAGGAGGCCAAGGCCTATGTGAAATACCAGTTAGGCGCGCTGCAGGCATTTGCCAAGGGCCATGGGGTAAAGATTCAGCACGTGAAGCCTCACGGAGCCCTCTACAATATGGCCGCTGTGGACGAGAAGCTGGCCAGAGCCATGTGTGAGGCAGTTTACGAGGTGGACAAGGACATTATTTTCATGGGACTTGCAGGCTCCAGGATGATCACGGCAGCTGAGGAAGTAGGCCTCCGGGCAGCCAGCGAGGTGTTCGCAGACCGGGCTTACAATGATGACGGAACTCTGGTCTCCAGAAAGCTCCCAGGAGCTGTGATCAAGGATAAGGATCTGGCCATCAGGAGAGTAGTCCGCATGGTAAAGGAAGGAAAGGTCGAGAGCATCAGCGGAAAGGACATCGACATCAAGGCAGACTCCATCTGCGTGCACGGGGATAACCCGAAGGCTCTGGAATTCGTGAAGAATATCAGAGAAACCCTTGAGAAAGAGGGAGTTGTTATCTCCAATCTGATGAGATAGCAGACCTGTGCCCGGCGAGGGGCGAAAACAAAATCTTGGAGGAAACTACATATGGGAGACAAAAAAGAGAAGGGCAATATGACTGCCCTCATAGGAGCAGCATTTCTGATGGCCACTTCTGCCATCGGACCTGGCTTCCTGACGCAGACGGCCACCTTTACAGGACAGTATATGTCTACATTCGCCATGGTAATCGTGTGCACGATCCTTCTGGACGTGACGACACAGTTAAACATCTGGTCGATTATCGGCGTATCCGGCATGAGAGGGCAGGATATCGCAAACAAGGTGATCCCCGGACTCGGATATTTCATCGCATTTTTAGTGGCTCTGGGCGGCTTTGTGTTCAACATCGGAAACGTCGGCGGCGGAGCCACGGGACTGAATGTCATGTTCGGCCTTCCGATTCCGGCAGGCTGCATCATTTCAGGAGCCATCGGAATCCTGATCTTCTTATCCAAGGACGCGAAGGAAGGCATGGATAAGCTGACAAAGTATCTGGGAAGCATTATGATTCTTGTGGTTCTCTACGTGGTAATCAAGTCGAAGCCTCCGGTGGGAGAGGCTGTGGCAGGAATCGCCAGCTTTGACCAGGCGGGAGATCTGGTGCTTCCGCTAATCACCCTTCTGGGCGGCAGCTGCGGCGGCTATATCGCTTTCTCAGGAGCCCACAGGCTTCTCGATGCAGGATACAAGGGTGAGAAGGATCTTCCGAAGGTTCGCCAGTCTGTATTAATGGGCGTGGGCGTTTCAGGAACCATGAGAATCCTTTTGTTCCTGGCAGTTCTGGGTGTGGTGACAGCCATGCCTGAGATTGTAGGCTCAGAGGGATGGATTGCCAGCCCGCCGGCAGAGGCCTTCCGGGCAGGAGCAGGCGTGATCGGATATAAGATCTTCGGCCTTGTTATCTTCTTTGCCGCCACTACCTCCATTATCGGAGCAGCCTACACCTCTGTTTCCTTCTTAAAGACGCTGCATCCGTTTATTATGGAGAATGAGAAGTGGTTTGTCATTGGCTTTATCGCCGTATCAACCGTTGTTATGACGCTGCTCGGACAGCCTGCAACCCTTCTGGTACTGGCAGGCGCTGTCAACGGACTGATTCTTCCGCTGACGCTGATCACGATTCTGGCAGCCAGCAGGAATAAGAAGATTGTGGGAGAGCACTATAAGCATCCGACGATTCTCCTGGTTCTCGGCATAGTGGCTGTAATCTTAACGGGAATCGGAGCGGTGAGATCGCTTCCGAGCATTCTCACCATCTTCGGATAAGAGTCAGCCGCGAAGGTGCGCTGTACACAGAATTATCATTGATAGGAACCAGAAATTGATGCGCCGGGGCCGGAATGGGTTTCCGGCGCATGTTGGAAGAATGGAGGAAATGGCCATGGGAAAAATCAGATATCTCGCCGCAGGCGACAGCTCTGTGAGCGTTGAGTTTGGAAATGAGATAAGCCCTGAGATCAACAGACAGATCAGGGCCTTTAAGATTGCGGTGGAAAAGAGCGATATTCCTGGAATCGTGGAAACCGTTCCCACCTACCGCTCTCTGCTGGTCAATTACAGGCCGGAGGTTATCCGCTTTCAGGAGCTGACGAAGGAGTTTGAGGGGCTTATGGGCTCCCTGGGAAGCATCGTGATTCCACCGCCTGAGGTAATCGAGATCCCTGTCCTCTACGGAGGAGAGATGGGGCCTGACATCGAGAACGTGGCAAAGCACAACCACAAGACGGTGGACGAGGTGATAAAGATTCACACCTCGAAGGAATACCTGATCTACATGCTGGGCTTTATCGCCGGCTTCCCCTACCTGGGCGGAATGAGCAAGGAGATTGCGACGCCGCGTCTCACAAGCCCCAGGGTAAAGATCGAGGGCGGCTCTGTGGGAATTGCCGGAGAGCAGACGGGAATTTACCCGGTGGCCTCGCCGGGAGGCTGGCAGTTAATCGGGCGTACCCCTCTTAAGCTCTACGACGCCGACAGGGAGGAGCCGATCCTTCTCTCTGCAGGTCAGTATATCAAATTCCGCTCTGTCACAGAGAAGGAGTACAGAGAGATCGAGAAACAGGTAGCAGACAGCACGTACCAGTATGTGAAATACGCGAAGGAGGTGTAGGACATGGGCATTAAATTTGCAAACGGAGGATTTATCACAACGATCCAGGACATGGGCCGCACCGGATACCAGGAATTCGGCGTTCCGGCAGCGGGAGTCATGGACACTCTGTCCTTCAGAAAGGCCAATATTCTGGTGGGAAATGATGAGAATGAGGCTGTCCTGGAGGTGACACTCATGGGGCCGATGTTTACCTTTACCTCTGATAATATCATCGCAGTGACCGGAGGCGATCTGGGGGCGAAGCTCAACGGAAAGGATATCCCCATGTATCAGGCAGTCCTTGCAAAAAAAGGCGATACCATGAGCTTTATGGGAATTAAGAGCGGAAGCCGCGCCTATGTGGCATTTGCCGGAGGGCTTGATATTCCGGTGGTGATGGGCAGCAAGTCCACCCACCTGAAATCAAACCTCGGCGGCTTCGAGGGAAGGAAGCTGGGACCTGGGGATGAGATTGAGTTCACTGCTCCAAAGACCACTCTTCCGAACATGAGCAGACGCGTTCTCTCTGCCGATGACTTCTCAGGGACCTCCTGCGAGCTGCGGGTGATCCTGGGACCTCAGGACGACTGCTTTACAGAAAAGGGAATTCAGACCTTTCTGAGCAGCACCTACACCCTCACCAACGAGGCAGACCGCATGGGACTGCGGTTTGAGGGCGAGACCATTGAGCACAAAAACGGCGGAGACATTATCACAGACGGCATCAGCTTCGGCGCCGTTCAGGTTCCGTCCCACGGACAGCCCATCGTGATGATGGCAGATCACCAGACAACCGGCGGCTACACGAAGATTGCCGGGGTGATTTCTGTGGATCTTCCGAAGGCAGCTCAGCTGAAGCCAGGCTGCAAGGTAACCTTCCGGGCCGTTACCGTGGAGGAAGCGCAGGATGCCCTCGTAAAGGAGTTAGAGGAATTAAAGGCAATGAGGGAAAAACTCGACTTTGTGCCTGAGAAGGGCAGCGCAAAGGAGAGGGAGGCCGTAGCCATGGCCGTGGCGTCAGCTGCAGCGTCCGGAAACCCCTATGTGGCAAAGAAAAAATACCGCGTAGTGGTGGACGGAGAAGAATTTATCGTAGAGCTGGAGACGGAGGTTCCGGGGCTCAGGTAGAGGCTCTCACGGAAAGGCTCTCGCGGGAAAGGGCCGCGCCGCTGAGCAGAAGGAGTTTCTTCCTATATAAATGATCTATATAAAGTTTACATAGGAAGCCATACAGGAGAATCCATCAAAGAGGCGCCTCTCCCTGCCGGAAGAATTGCAGAAAGCACGCAGGCGGTGGGGCGGGACTGCCATAAAAACCGGAAAAAACCTTGATTTTAAAGGGAAAAAGAGGTTGACACGTCTGGCAACGTGTAATATAATGTATAACTGTGACATCAGTGAGAAATGTCTGTACCAAAGCCCCGGAACAGATATTTTATTGATAAAGTTAATCTCGAAAACTGAGTAAACAGGAGGTCAACCAATGAAGAGTTTTATGGCTAGTCCAGCAACAATTGAGAGAAAATGGTATGTAGTTGACGCTACAGGTTATACATTAGGTCGTCTGTCATCTGAGGTAGCAAAGATTTTAAGAGGAAAGAACAAGCCGATCTACACACCACACATCGACTGCGGCGACTACGTAATCGTAGTAAACGCTGACAAGATCAAGGTTACAGGCAAGAAGCTTGACCAGAAGATCTACTACAATCACTCCGACTATGTAGGCGGAATGAGAGAGACAACCTTAAAAGAGATGATGGCTAAGAAGCCGGAGAAGGTTATCGAGTTAGCAGTTAAGGGAATGCTTCCAAAGGGACCTTTAGGAAGAAGCATGATTAAGAAACTTCACGTATATGCAGGTCCAGAGCATGAGCAGGCAGCTCAGAAGCCGGAAGTTTTAGAGATCAAATTTTAATTAAAGGTGCTGGAAGGAGGAAACACTAATGGCTAACGCAAAATTCTACGGAACAGGCAGAAGAAAAAAATCTATCGCCAGAGTATATATTGTACCAGGTACAGGTAAGATCACAATCAACAAGAGAGACATCGACGAGTATTTCGGCCTTGAGACATTAAAGGTTGTAGTTCGTCAGCCGCTTGTTGCTACAGAGACAGTTGACAAGTTCGATGTACTTGTAAACGTACACGGAGGCGGATTCACAGGACAGGCAGGCGCTATCCGTCACGGCCTTTCCAGAGCGCTTCTTCAGGCAGACGCTGAGTACAGACCAGTTCTCAAGAAGGCAGGATACTTAACACGTGATCCGAGAATGAAAGAGAGAAAGAAATACGGTCTCAAAGCAGCTCGTCGCGCTCCGCAGTTCAGCAAGCGATAATCGACTGCTCAGACTATATCAAAATGGTTCAAAAAGCCCGGAAAATCAAGGTTTTCCGGGCTTTTGCTATATCTAAACGGGCTGATATGGTTTGACCAAATTTGGCAAAACGAGAGCCGATTTCACCCAATTTTTAGTGGTTAAATATAGGACAACCGGCAAAAATGGGGTCAAAAAACGGCCTTAGTGGTTAAAAAATAGGACAACCAGAGAGCAATTTCGGGGGTATTTTTGAGGGTGATTTGGCACTCTCAGACACCGGATTTTTCGCTGGAGGGTTTGGCATAATCTGACCAAATCTGAACAATTAAATACGATTCTAATGCAGGCACTCAGTAACAAATAACTGGGTGCTTTTTTTGTTTCAGAGATTCCGGCATTAGAAAGGGCCGTCACTTTATGATTTTGAAGTGGCGGCTTTTTCTATTTCCAGAAACAACAGCAACAATCAGAAATGAGGTGAAGTCATGAACACACAAATCATCGCCATCGCCAACCAGAAAGGCGGCGTTGGCAAAACAACAACCTGTGCGAACTTGGGAATAGGTCTGGCACAGGCCGGAAAGAAAGTGCTTCTGATCGACGGGGACCCACAAGGAAGCCTGACAATCAGCTTGGGAAATCCGCAACCGGACAAGCTGCCATTTACACTGTCGGATGCAATGGGCAAAATTCTGATGGATCATCCTATACGCCCCGGAGAAGGTATTCTGCATCATGCAGAAGGCGTTGACCTGATGCCTGCGGATATTCAGCTTTCCGGTATGGAGGTTTCTCTGGTAAACGCCATGAGCCGTGAAACAATTTTACGGCAATACCTGGACACACTGAAGGGACAATATTCCCATATCCTGATTGACTGTCAGCCCTCGTTGGGGATGCTTACGGTCAATGCGCTGGCGGCTGCGAACAGGATCATAATTCCCGTTCAGGCAGAGTATCTGCCCGCCAAAGGGCTGGAACAGCTTCTATCTACGGTCAGTAAGGTGAAACGGCAGATCAATCCAAAGCTCCAGATTGACGGTATCCTGCTGACGATGGTGGATAACCGCACCAACTTTGCCAAAGAGATTGCTGCTTTGCTGCGGGACACCTATGGAAGTAAAATCAAAGTCTTTGGAACGGAAATCCCCCATTCTGTCCGGGCAAAGGAAATTAGTGCAGAAGGAAAAAGTATTTTCGCCCATGACCCTGGCGGCAAGGTGGCAGAGGGGTATCGAAATCTGACGAAGGAGGTGTTGAAACTTGAAAAGCAGCGCGAAAAAAGTAGAGCTGGCATCGGTAGATGATCTGTTTTCTACGGAGGAGAGCCGTGCCGATGCTCAGAGAGAAAAAATAGTAGAAATCCCGCTGTCGGAACTGCACCCGTTCAAAGGGCATCCATTCAAAGTCAAGGATGACGAAGCAATGATGGAAACCGCAGACAGTATCAAGCAGTATGGTGTGCTGGTTCCTGCGATTGCCCGTCCTGACCCGGAGGGTGGTTATGAACTGGTGGCCGGACACAGACGGCACAGGGCAAGTGAACTGGCAGAAAAAGAGACCATGCCGGTAATTGTCCGTGATCTGGATGATGATGCCGCCACGATCATTATGGTTGACAGCAATTTACAACGAGAAAGCCTGCTTCCCAGTGAAAGGGCCTTTGCTTATAAAATGAAGTTGGAGGCTATGAAGCACCAGGGAGAGCGAGTGGATTTAACTTGTGCCCAAGTTGGGCACAAGTCCGATGGTAGAAAATCCAGAGATATTTTAGCTGAACAGGTTGGACAGAGTAAAAATCAAATTCAGAGATTTATCCGTCTGACCGAGCTGATTTCCGAACTGCTGGACATGGTGGATGAAAAGAAAATTGCCTTAAATCCTGCTTATGAGCTGTCCTTCCTCAAAAAAGAGGAACAGAGGGATTTGCTGGATGCAATGGACAGCGAACAGGCTACCCCTTCTCTTTCTCAAGCCCAGCGGCTCAAAAAATACAGTCAGGAGGGGCATCTGACCCTCGATATGATGCGTGTCATCATGGGTGAGGAAAAGAAAAGCGATCTGGACCGAGTGACATTTACCTCTGACACCTTGCGGAAGTATTTTCCTAAAAGCTATACGCCCCAGCGGATGCAGGAAACCATCATCAAGCTGCTGGAGGCATGGCAGAAAAAGCGTCAGAGAGACCAGGAACGATGAAAGGAGCCGCCTATGAAAGATATTTCAGCAAGGGAGCTGAAAGGACATAACATTCTTGCTGTGGAACGCTTTAAGGACAGCACCCGATGGATGATTGAGTTTGTTGTTCTACATCCGTGCAGTGCTTACGGGAGCAGAGGTGATGAAATGCGTCTGTTTCTTGCAGAGGACAGCTATCAGAACGCTCTCCAAGATCATCAGCGCCGGAAAATCAAAATCAAGCGGTATGCCCGTGTTGTTGAGGGACACATTCTCGACTTTAAGCCGGGAAAGAAATGCACAAGAAAATATAGAGAAAGTTGAACGCCACAATTCTTTGATTTAGGATTGTGGTTTTTTTGTACCCAAAATTCGGAAGGAGTGAGGTCGATGGCCGTTTTTCGCATTGAACGGACCCGTGATTATACCGTGATGAGCAATCATCATTTACGAAATGCAAACCTGTCGTTAAAAGCCAAGGGGCTGCTTTCCATGATGCTGTCTTTGCCAGAGGACTGGAATTACACCACCCGTGGTCTTGCAAAGATCTGTAAGGAGGGCGTGGATGCCATAGGCGCTGCGTTGCGGGAATTGGAGGCCGCCGGTTATATTGTACGGCACAAGCTGCGTGACCGGCAGGGACGCATCAGCGATACAGAGTATGTCATATACGAGCAGCCACAGCTTAGAAAACCGGATACGGATTCACCAGATACGGAAAACCCGTATATGGATAAACCGGATACGGAAAAGCCCGCAGAATTAAATATAGAGAAATCAAATACTCAAAAACAAAATATTTATGGATCAAGTACCGATTCCATTCCCTTCCGGGATTGCGCGGCAGATTGTCTGCCGGAACGGAAAGGAAGGGATGCGATGTCACTCACAGAGATAGAGAGTTATCGGGAATTGATTCAGGAGAATATCGGGTATGAATACCTGTGTCAGCAGTATGAAACTTATCGGGAGGATTTGGATGAGATTGTGGAGCTAATCGTGGAAACGGTCTGTGCAAAGCGAAAGACCACCCGTATTGCAGGAAGTGATTTTCCGCATGAAATCGTTCGTTCCAGATTCTTGAAGCTGGATAACTCGCACATTGAGTTTGTCATGGACTGTTTACAGAAGAACACCACGGAAATTCGTAACATGAAGCAGTATCTTCTGACCGTTCTGTTCAATGCACCGACCACGATAAGCAATCATTACACCTCACAAGTAAATCACGATCTGTATGGCGGCTGGTAAATGGTCGCTTTTTTATTGCCCGGAACTGCCGGGAGAAAGGAGCAAGCATGATGTCTGAGGGAAAGACCATAGGGCAGCTGATGGAAGAAATGCGGGCAAAGGCAGGAGCGCAGAATTATCACGGTCATGGATATATGGATCTCCAGCGTTTTGCGGAGGACACCCGGCACATGATTATTTTTGATGTGCTGACGAACGATTCCCCTGTTGGCTGGAAAGGCGAACGAACCCGCCTGTTCCTGTCGGATACCGGTTATGAAAAAGCGCTGGATAGTCAGGAAAAGGGGCAGATTAAGATTTTGAGCCACGCAAAGGTACGTCAGGGCAATCTGCACTATGACCGTTCTGACCAGTTACGCTAAGGAGGGCGGTATGAAGCGTTATCTTCTGCGGCGGCTGGTGGTTCCGCCTTAGCAAAAAAAGAGATTCCCTGCAAACTTCGTGGAAAGGAGGCGAGAAAATGCAGGAAGAAGTGGAAAACAGAACTTTGACGCTGGTTGTCAGTGGAACAAAGTTTACCGGCAGAATGTTTAAGGCTGCCATAAGCAAGTACATGGCACATCGAAAGGAAAAGAAGCTGGAAAAACAGAGAAGCCGTGATGCGCTGGTTGTTCCGCATGGAAAACAGACTGTGAAGCAGCTTGTCGGGCAGAATCAGGGAATATCCAACATTGAGATCACAGACCCCTCTATCAAGGAGTTTGAGAAAATCGCCCGGAAATATGGTGTGGATTATGCGGTGAAAAAGGACCGCAGCAGTTCTCCGCCAAAGTACCTGATTTTTTTCAAAGGCCGTGATGCAGATGCTCTGACAGCAGCTTTTACAGAGTACACCAACAAAAAGGTCAAAAAGGCAACGAAAACAGAGCGCCCGTCCGTACTGGCAAAACTTAACCAGTTCAAAGAGATGGTTAAAAATGCTGTGGTGGATCGCACCAAGCGAAAGGAGCTGGAACGATGAAAAAGACATTGGACATCAAAAAGCTCGTTTTGCTGAATATGCCGTATATCCTGCTGGGGCTGTTTGCTACCAATTTTGGAGAGGCATGGCGAATGGCACAAGGGGCGGATGCTTCAGAAAAGTTTCTTTCGCTGGTTGCGGTTCTGCCTGGGGCGCTGCAAAGTTTCTGGCCAAGCCTGCATCCGTTGGACTTGTTGGTAGGACTGTGTTGTGGAGGCAGTCTGAGGCTGGCGGTGTATCTTAAAAGCAAGAACGCCAAGAAATATCGACATGGTTTGGAATATGGTTCGGCCCGCTGGGGAACCCGTGAGGATATTGCACCTTACGTTGATCCTGTATTTCAGAACAACGTGATTCTGACGAAAACGGAGAGCCTGACCATGAACAGCCGCCCCAAGGACCCCAAGACTGCCAGAAACAAAAATGTACTGGTGATTGGCGGCTCCGGTTCCGGTAAGACCCGATTCTGGCTGAAACCCAACCTGATGCAGATGCACAGCTCCTATGTTGTGACGGACCCGAAGGGAACAATTCTGGTGGAATGCGGAAAAATGCTCCAAAGGGGTGCGCCAAAGCTGGGGAAGGACAGAAAGCCCATGAAGGATAAGCACGGCAAGGTCATTTATGAGCCGTACCGAATCAAGGTCCTAAATACCATCAACTTCAAGAAGTCCATGCACTATAACCCTTTCGCCTATATCCATAGCGAAAAGGACATCTTGAAGCTGGTAACAACGCTGATTGCCAATACCAAAGGCGAAGGCAAGGCCGGAGACGATTTCTGGGTCAAGGCGGAAACATTGCTGTATTGCGCGTTGATTGGATATATCCACTATGAAGCTCCGGTGGAGGAGCAAAACTTCTCCACCCTCATCGAGTTCATCAACGCCATGGAAGTCCGGGAGGATGACGAGGAGTTCAAAAATCCCGTAGACCTGATGTTTGATGCACTGGAATCGGAAAAGCCAAACCACTTCGCAGTGCGGCAGTATAAGAAATATAAGCTGGCAGCCGGTGTTGTATGCTCTAAAAGACTTCTTAATCAAGCAGTTGGGAAGTCTCTTAGAACACACAACCTAAAACCGAAGAAAGGAGCGCAAGTTATGAGAAAAAACGAGAAAATCACAGCTCTGTACGAGCGACTGAGCCGTGATGACTTTGGCAAAGATGATGACCAACAGCGTGAGAGCAATTCCATTTCCAATCAAAAGGCTATGTTGGAGGAGTTCGCCGCACGGCAGGGCTTTACAAACATTGTCCATTTCACGGACGATGGCATTAGCGGCACTTGCTTTGACCGTCCCGGATTTTTGGCAATGATGAAAGAGGTTGAAGCCGGGAATGTGGAGTATCTGTGTATCAAGGACATGAGCCGCATGGGTCGTGACTATCTGAAAGTCGGTCAGATTATGGAAATCCTGCGTCAGCGTGGCGTTCGCCTTATCGCCATCAATGACGGCGTGGACAGCGCCAGAGGTGACGATGATTTTACCCCTTTCCGCAACATTATGAACGAGTATTACGCCAGAGACACCAGCCGTAAAATCCGTTCCACTTTCCAGTCCAAAGGCAAGTCCGGCAAGCACCTCACAGGCACAGTCATTTACGGCTATCTCTGGAACGAAGCCAGAGACCAATGGTTGGTTGACCCCGAAGCCGCAGAGGTGGTCAAGCGCATCTTTGCCATGACGATTGAGGGCTACGGTCCGTATCAGATCGCCAGCAAACTGAAATCGGAAAAGGTGCTTATTCCGTCTGCTTACCTTGCCCAACACGGCGAGGGCGTGAACAAAAACAAGACTTTCAAAGATGTGTACGGCTGGGGTTCTTCCACCATCTGCAACATTCTTGAAAAGCGTGAGTATCTGGGACACACCATCAATTTCAAGACCCGAAAGCACTTCAAGGACAAAAAAAGCCATTATGTCCCGGAGGACGAATGGACGATTTTCGAGAATACCCATGAAGCTATCATTGACCAGCAGACCTTTGACCTTGTGCAGAAAATCCGTGGGAATGTCAGACGCTACCCGGACGGCTGGGGCGAAGCAGCTCCCCTCACAGGCTTGCTTTATTGTGCCGATTGCGGCGGCAAGATGTATGTCCACCGTACCAACAACGGCAAGCGTATTTCTCAATATACCTGTTCCCAATACAGCAAAGTCCCAGTTGGAAAGCTCTGCACGACACAGCACCGTATCAATGAAGATGTGGTACTGTCCCTTGTTTCCGAAATGCTCAAAGCTATTGCCGAGTATGCCAAGCATGACCGAGCCGAGTTTGTCCGTGTGGTGCAGGAAGCGCAGTCCAGCCAGCAGACGGCAGAGGTCAGAAAACAGCGCACACGCCTTGCCACAGCAAAGCAGAGAGTTTCCGAGCTGGAAGTCCTGCTCTGCAAAATCTATGAGGACAACATTTTAGGCAAGCTGTCCGACAGCAGATACGCCACTCTGGACGCTCAATACGAAAAGGAACAGTCCGAGCTTACCGCTGAAATCTCTGTTCTGGAAAAGGCTGTCAAGAGCTATGAGAAGCACGAAAAGGACGCTGACCGTTTTATCGCTCTGATCGACAAATATGAGAACTTCGACAAGCTGACCATTGCCATGCTCAACGAGTTTATCGAGAAAATCCTTGTGCATGAGCGTGACCGCAAAGGCAGTATACAGACCACACAGGAGGTCGAGATTTACTTCAATTTTGTTGGGCGATTTGTTCCCCCGGCGTTTGGAGAAGTGGAGCTGACCCCGGAAGAATTAGAGGAAATCCGCAAACGTGAGGAACGCAAGGACAGGCTTCATCAGAACTACTTGAAGCGGAAAGCCAGCGGAGCGCAGAAGCGATACGAGGACAAAATCAAGAAGCGGAAAAAGGCAGAAATCGAAGCCAAGAAAGCCGCCATTCGTGCGGAGGATATTGCAAAGGGCGTGTTCGTCCCGGTCAGCAGTTTACCGCAGAGAGAGCCGATGAAAGGAGTACAAACAGCATGAATATCACTTACACACAGAACGGCGATTATCTTATCCCAAACATCATTATCCGCAAGATCAAGCCCCTCGGACACTACGGCAGACTTCGCAAGGCGTATCTGGAAATGCACCGTCCGATACTGTTCAATGAGCTGGTGCTATCCGACAAGCTCTTTGAGCATTGCGCCGAGATTGACGAAACAGCACGAAACCGCATGGAGCTGATCGTGCGGTCACTGGCAGAGCAAAACGGCGTGACCGAGCAACTGAAAGCCGAAAACCAAATGGAATGGGTGCGGCAGATGAACGCTTGCAAGGCACAGGCAGAGGAGATTGTGAAAGTGGAATTGATTTATGATTGAGCGAGGAAGTCCGGGCAGAAAACTGTTCGGACTTTTCTCATGTAGTCCAAAGTTACGGTAGAATTGTTCACGAGTTTTATGGTACAATTTATGCGAATAAAGAAAACGGAAAATTAGAATCTAACAAGAGAATGTGGTTGTATGAAAAAATCCATATTAGTATTTTGGGCAATCGTGTGTCTGTTACCTATTCAAAGGAGGTTTAAGAATTTCAAATGAAACATATAAGAAATATATTGCTGTTGATTACGATTATTTTTGCTTTTGTTATGCAAGCTGAAGTATATCAAAATATGCTCTGGAACTTTAATGGTGCTTATTATTTATCGTCCAGATACACA
Source organism: Clostridium sp. M62/1 (assembly GCF_020736365.1). NCBI lineage: Bacteria > Bacillati > Bacillota > Clostridia > Eubacteriales > Clostridiaceae > Clostridium > Clostridium sp. M62/1. The sequence goes on from NZ_CP085988.1 coordinate 931,855, forward strand.
ACTACCAATGACGATATGGATTCATTTTTAGCCAATGCAGAAGATACAGCTGAGAAGCATGGTGTTCATATTTTTTCGACCTTTAATCAGAGAGTTTCTAATTATCAGACAAGACTTTATATTTATGGTGATGATACCGTTGTTCGGGATAGTCTTAAAAGCACAATGGATATTGAGGAAAAAACATATACGGCTTTGATAGGCGGAATCACCGTAATAGAATTTGAAGATTTTAGAGAAGCAAAAAACACAGGCAATGGACAGGAAATAATGGTCAGCTATATCGGTGACGATGATGACATTATTGCCACATATCAAGATTTGGCAAAAGAATATTCTATATCGCAGCCAGAGTTTTGGCAATCAACCGAAACTGATATGATGTTCATTGTTTGGGGCCTGGTTGCCATATTGATGATTGTACTTAATATGATTGAGGTGATACGCAGACAAAAGGAAGTAGTTGTACGAGCTTCTCTGGGCGAAAATGCTGCTGTGATTGCTCTAAAAGCTGTAGTGGCTGATATGATTTCATATGCTGCATTATTCGTCTTAGCAAAGTTGCTTGTTTCTCAATTTATATCGGGAGCGTATGAAGATCATCTCATTTTGGCAGTGTATTGTGCCGGAGCAGTTCTTTCCGTAATTCCTTATGCTGCTTTTGTCCGCTTTGATGTAAAAAAAGCCTTTGCCAATGCTTCAGATAAAAAAGGTATGTTTTATCTTCTGAACGGTCTTAAAGTATTTGCTACTGCTATGACAATTTTTACAATAACTACAAATCTCAGTAGCATTCAAGGTAATTTACTTACAAACACGACTCTTTTAGAAAATCATTATAATGATTATTATTTTGGAGTTATGCAGATTGAACCTCCTTTTGAAGAAAATGAGGAGGAATCCAAAGAGAGCAAATTTTGGAATGACCTTTACGAAAATGAATACAACACTATAAATCCGGTGGTCTGCATAGGCAGCCGGATAAGCGATACGGATAATTATATTTTTGTAAATCATAATGCCAGAGATATGCTACAAGGGTTTTCTGATATGCTTACTGAAGATGATGAAAAAGAGGATATCGTGGTCTTCGTGCCAAAGGGAAGAAATGCGGAATCATACAAAGATATCGCAAAAGAGGAAATTGGCTCTCTTACCCAAAATGCAGAAGAACTGCGTGTTGTTTATAAAGAATATTCTGGCAGAGAGCAATTTTATTATCTCAATTCGAACAGAGAAGAGGCTATTGACGGATTGTCAAGAGTAACAAATCCGATTGTGATTTATCAGGCAAATGAGGCTGTTGCTTTAAATGGAAGTTATATCGAAACAGGAACATATAATGGTGAGGTAATCTACGGATGCGATGAAAGCACAATTCGTAATGCTGCGAAAAAATATGCAGAACAGCTTGGTTCACACTATTTTATGCTGACGAATGTCGGAGAGGATTACATTTATAGTCATAGTTTCCTTGTAAAATTGATTAGCTTTATAAGCTCTCTTTGCGTATTAGTATTGCTGTTAGATATAGCTATCATCGTATCTGAAGCGAAAATGGAATTTAGACTTAGCTCTATGGAAATCTCCCTCAAAAAGGTTTTAGGTTATAGCTTTTATGAAAGGCACAAAAGATTTATTTCCGTTAATCTCATAGAAAATATAGCCGTTGTGATATTGATTTGCATTGTTTCGATTTTTATATCTAACGCAAGTGTCGGGATTGCTTTACTGATTGGATCATTGCTCACCATTATTGAAATGGCAATCATTTTCACAAATATTATGTGGGTTGAAAAAACAAATATCTCAAAGTCATTGAAGGGAGGATGTTTATGATTATAATTCGTGGCTTAAATAAAGCATTTGGAGAGAAAATAATTTTCTCCAACTTTAATTTGGAAATTCCGGATGGAAGTTTTGTAGTAATCAGCGGGGATAGCGGCAGTGGAAAAAGCACTTTGCTCAATATGATTGGTGGTATCGAAAAGCCGGATAGCGGCAGTATCATAATCGAAGGGCTGAATATTACCCGGCTTAAAAATAAAAACAGTTTTTTTGCGGATACAGTGGGGTTTCTTTTTCAGAATTTTGCACTGCTTGAAAATAAGACAGTTAAAGAAAATTTAAGTTTGATTAAAAAATCAAGCCGAACTAAAGTATCACTTAAAGAAGCTCTTAATCGTGTGGGGTTATCAAAGGAAGTTAACAAAAAAGTTTATCAGCTTTCCGGTGGTGAACAACAGAGAGTTGCTTTAGCTCGTCTTATGATGAAAAAATGTTCTGTTGTTTTGGCAGATGAACCTACTGGCTCACTTGACAAGAAAAATAGAGATATTGTTATGAGGTTATTGCACGAACTCAATGAAGAAGGTAAAACGGTTATCATTGTTACCCACGATCAGGGTATTATTGAAGATGAATCTTATGTTGTGAAAATCTGAGAGTACCTCTTAGAAATGTCTTGATCTACATTTTATGTAATTTGGGTCAGAAGAAAATCCCTTTAGGAACTAAAGGGCGCACTTCTATACTCTCCTATCGGGAGTATGTGCGTCCTGCGGAGCTTCATTCCCGGTCAGCAGAAGAAAACTGCACGACCGAGAATGTTGCGTCACTTTGTTCCGTCAAGGTGGCTACACCCCCTTGCGCCGCTAAAGCGACTATCCCCTGTGTACTTGCCGTCCGCAAACAGCATGAAATGCTGTTCGCCGCCAGCAAGTTTGGAAAAATAAATACCGAAAATCAGACCGTTGACTGGTCGCAATGTGCGAAAAGTTGACGGTCTTTTTTATCCCAAAAATCAAAAAAGGAGGTCAATCACAATGACAAAACCGAAAACCCTCGATCAGCTTCGAGCCGAAAAGGAACGGGCCGAGACGCAGCTTGCACAGGAACAGCACAAGCTCAACCGTCTTGAGAACAGAAAGAAATATCTGGAGAAAGGCGAAAGGCAGCAACGCACCCATCGTCTTTGCAATCTGGGCGGCACGATTGAGAGCCTTGCCCCGGAGGTCAAAGATCTCACACGCACCGAAATGACAGAGCTGATGGAACACATCTTTTCCCTGTCCGAAGTCCAGCGAGCCGTCCGTCACATGGCGATTACTCACACCAACCAAGCGAACAGAGAAAAGGAGTTGAAAGCCGATGGCACTATTTCATCTAAGCGTCACGCAGACTAAGCGAAGCGCAGGACAGTCCGCTATTGCTTCTGCCGCCTACCGTGCCGGGGAGCGATTGTATAGCGAGTATTACGGCGAATACAGCGACTACACCCGCAAGGGCGGCGTGATCTGCTCCGATATTCTCCTGCCGTCCCATGCCCCGCCAGAATACGCAGACCGCCAGACCCTATGGAACGCCGTGGAAAAAGCCGAGCGTGGAAAGAACGCCCAGCTCGCATACAGCTTTGACATTGCCTTGCAGAATGAATTTTCCCTTGAGGAAAACATCGCTCTTGCAAGGCAATTTTTATTGGAGAACTTTGTGAGCCGGGGCATGGTGGTTGACTTCGCCGTACACCAGCCAGACCGGGAGGATGGCGGCATACCCAATCCACATTTTCATGTGCTTTGCCCCATCCGTCCCATTGAGCAGAACGGCAAATGGGGACTAAAGCAACGCCGGCTGTATGAGCTGGACGAGGACGGCAACCGTATTCGAGACGCAAACGGAAAGTTTGTGTTCAACGCCGTTCCCACTACCGACTGGGGCAGTCCCGAAACGCTGGAACATTGGCGTCAGACATGGGCGGAACTATGCAACGCCAAGTTTGCGGAAAAAGGTATTGATGTTCGTATCGACCACCGAAGCTATGAGCGTCAGGGCGTGGAGCTTCTTCCCACCGTCCACGAGGGCGCAACCGTTCGGGCAATGGAGAAGAAAGGCATACGCACCGAGAAAGGCGAGTTCAACCGCTGGATCAAAGCCACCAATGCCGTTATCCGTGACATCAAGAAGAAAATCGCTCTCCTGTTCGATTGGATTGCCGAAGCAAAAGCGGAGCTTGCCAAGCCGCAGGCACCCGACCTTGTTTCGCTGCTGAGCGCCTATTACACCCAGCGCAGAGCCGGGGCATATTCGCAGAAAGGCAAGGTCAGCAATCTAAAGGAGATGAACGAGACTTTCAATTATCTCCGGGCAAACGGCATTTACTCCCTTGAAGATTTGGAAAGCCGTGTCAGCGAACACAGTGCTGCCACAGAGAGCTTGAAGAAAACGCTGGACGAACAGACCGCCCGAATGAAAGCAATTAAGCAGCTCTATGACAGCTCCGCTGCTTTCCAGAGCTTGAAGCCTGTCTATGACGGCTTGCAGAAAATCAAGTTTGAGAAGCCCAGAGCCAAGTACAAGGCAGAGCATGAAGCGGAACTGAAACAGTTCTACGCCGCCAGACGCAAGCTGACCGGAGAGTTCCCGGACGGCAAGGTGGATATGAAAAAGCTGACCGAAGAGTATGACGAGCTGGAACAGGCGCACAACACCACCTATGGCGAGTTTAAGACCGTCAGAGACGATTTACACCGTCTTTGGAAGGTCAAGTCATGTGTAGATACTGCCGCCCGATTTAACGAGCGTACAGAGGAACAAATGCACCAAAATCGACCCCAAACACGACACAAAAAGGAGGATATATCCCGATGAATTACACCCAAGCACAGATTGACCGGGCGAACGCCGTCAGTCTGGAAGATTTTCTCCGCACACAGGGAGAGACACTTATCAAAAGCGGACGGGAATACCGCTGGAAAGAACATGACAGTCTGACCGTCCGGGGAAACAAGTGGTTTCGTCACAGCCAGAGCAAGGGCGGCTATCCCATTGATTTCGTCATGGAGTTTTACGGCAAGTCCTTTCCCGAAGCTGTCCAGATGTTGACAGGCGAAAACGGCGAGGGACAGACCGAAGCCACCACAGCACCGCCCACAGCGTTCCACTTGCCCTTGCACAACAGAACAGCCGACAGAGCAATTCAATATCTTTGCGAAAGCCGAGGTCTCAACAAAACGCTTGTTGAGACTTTTCTTCTTTCCGGGGATATTTACGAGGACGCAAAGCGGCACAATGTTGTGTTTGTCGGCAGAGACCGAAGTGGTACGCCGAGATACGCCCATGTGCGAGGAACGGCAGACCCATTCAGACAGGACATTGCCGGGGCTGACAAGTCCTATCCGTTCCGCTATGAGGGAAACGGCAATCAGCTCTTTGTCTTTGAAGCACCGATTGACCTGTTATCATTCATCTGCCTTTATCCGCAGGACTGGCAGACAAGAAGCTATCTTGCCCTGGGCGGCGTTTCTGGCAAAGCCCTTGACCGTTTTCTTTCTGAGCGCAAGGACACCCAAAAAGTGTTCCTCTGCCTTGACAGCGACACCGCAGGAAGCGAAGCCTGTACCCGACTGGCACAGTCCATTCCCAGCGAGATCGCCGTCATTCGCCTTGTCCCGGCAAGGAAAGACTGGAACGATGTTCTCCGTCAGCAAGGGGACATTCCGAGCCGCAAATTCATAGCCGAGACAATCACGCTGCGAGAGCTGCCCACCGCCCAGCCTGTTCCCATGCTCCGCATGGCAGATGTGGAGCTGACGAGCGTGAAATGGCTATGGTTTCCCTATATCCCCTTTGGAAAGCTGACGATCATACAGGGCAACCCCGGCGAGGGCAAGACCTACTTTGCCATGCGTCTTGCGGCGGCTTGCACCAACCGAAAGCCCTTGCCCGGTATGGAAACCCTTGAACCGTTCAATATCATTTACCAGACTGCCGAGGACGGTCTGGGTGATACGGTCAAGCCCCGACTGATGGAAGCAGACGCAGACCTTGAAAAAGTGCTTGTCATTGACGATAGAGACACACCGCTGACCCTTGCCGATGAACGCATCGCAAGGGCAATCCGGGAAAACAACGCAAAGCTGGTTATCATTGACCCGGTACAGGCGTTTCTGGGCGCAGATGTGGACATGAACCGGGCAAACGAGGTGCGCCCGATATTCCGCAGTCTGGGAGACATTGCACAGGCTACCGGGTGCGCTATCGTGCTGATCGGACACCTGAACAAAGCCGCAGGAACGCAAAGCACCTACCGGGGATTAGGGTCTATCGACATTACGGCGGCAGTCCGCAGCCTACTCTTTATCGGCAAGCTGAAGGACAGTCCCACAACAAGGGTACTGATCCATGAGAAAAGCTCTCTTGCGCCGCCCGGACAGTCCCTTGCCTTTTCTCTGGGAGACGAGAAAGGTTTTGAATGGATAGGGGCTTATGACATTACCGCTGACGAGCTTCTTGCCGGGACGGACACCGCCAAGACCGAGAGCAAGACCGCACAGGCGCAAATGCTCATTCTGGAACTGCTTGCAGACGGAAAGCGTATGCCGAGCGCAGAGCTGGAAAAGGCAGTCAATGAGCGTGGGATTTCCTCACGCACCATGAGAACGGCAAAGAGCCGTATCGGGGACAGACTTGTGACCGAGAAAGACGGCACAGCATGGGTCTGCTATCTCCGAGACTAACAACAGGAACAAGGCAAGCGTGGCAAAGACGGCAAGGTTTTTATAGATACCTTAATGTTGCCGCCTTGCCTTCTTCCCTCATACCGACACCGCCCGATGATGAACAGTCACCGGGCATTTTTCATTTACAGGAGGATTTTGAATGAACAATACCGCAACCAACACCGCCACTTGCCCGACTGTCAGAAAGCAGATCGGCAAGACCACATATATCGCCCGTGTCCATTTCAGCCAGACCGCAAAAGAGACGATGGAGGACAAAATCAAGCGTCTGCTCCGTGAGGAAGTCCGCAAAATGTGACTTCTTTTTGAATTTGATGAAAAAGTCCTTGACTTTTCGTCTCTGGCAAAACCGCTAAGTCGATTTTGATTTCCTGCGGTGCGCGTCTTGCCGTATTTGATATTGCGGAGCTGCGTGAGGTTACATCCTACGATGAGTTGGAACTGGATACGCTGGGAGACAGAAAAACGGCTCTGTTCCTCATTATGAGTGATACGGATGACAGTTTTAACTTTCTCATTTCCATGTGCTACACCCAGTTATTCAACCTGCTTTGTGAAAAGGCCGATGATGTGTATGGTGGCAGGCTTCCGGTTCATGTGCGCTGTCTGATTGATGAGTGTGCTAATATCGGGCAGATTCCGAAGCTGGAAAAGCTGGTGGCCACCATCCGAAGTCGTGAAATCTCTGCCTGTCTGGTGTTGCAGGCACAGAGCCAGCTCAAGGCAATTTACAAAGATAATGCCGATACCATCATCGGCAATATGGATACTTCCATCTTCCTGGGTGGCAAAGAGCCAACAACGCTGAAAGAGCTGGCGGCTGTTCTGGGAAAGGAGACCATAGACACTTACAACACCGGAGAGAGCCGGGGACGGGAGACCTCCCACTCGCTCAACTATCAGAAATTGGGAAAAGAGCTGATGAGCCAGGATGAGCTGGCAGTTATGGATGGCGGCAAGTGCATCTTGCAGTTGCGCGGTGTGCGTCCGTTTCTTTCAGACAAGTATGACATTACCAGACACCCTAATTTCAAATACACAGCTGATGCAGACAAGCGAAATACCTTTGATATTGAAGCGTTTTTGTCTGCCAGACTAAAACTCAAGCCTGATGAGGTCTGCGATGTATATGAAGTAGACACGGAGGGCGTGTAATACGGTTCCGCTGAGAAAGGAGTGATCGTATCTATTTGCCGCAACTGCCTCTGTTGAGGCCATTGGCGTACAAAGCGGGCAATCATCAACAAAATAATGAAAAAGGAGGACAGCCGGGATCAGGCTCTCATATATCGAGGGCAGATTGTTCCGGCTTTTGTGCGCTTATGAAACAAACCTAACTAATCATTCAAATGATTCCGGCTAATATTATTTATGGCATTTTTTGAACAGGCAATTACCGTTCTTCAGACTCTCGTTATCGCTCTGGGTGCTGGTCTTGGTATCTGGGGTGTCATCAACCTGTTGGAAGGTTATGGCAATGACAACCCTGGCGCCAATGCTCATGTACGGTAAGGAAGCAAGCAACCGAAAACAAGAGATAGACCGCCAGCACTACACTATTCCGAACCAAAGACCAAAAGATAAGCATTGTGGGAAAATCTAAACTTTTGGATTTTCCTACAATGCCAACTACGGCGGAATCCCTCCCACTCCTTATATCTTTCTGTATACATTGAATTTGTATTTAGTAAAATGCAGACAACACCACGGATCGGCTTTTGGTTGGACAATTCCAACCAAACACCACAGCAGACAGCAGAAAACATTCTGAACGCTAGGAAGCCGGTATGATTGTTACATATAAGGGGAAGAAAAATTTCTTTTAGGTACTTGCTTTCCTAAAACTGATGTGATACAATGATTTAATCCAGAAAAGGAGTAAAAAATATGCGGCAAGGTATTCTTAAATAAAACTATAATCAAATAGTGGGAACAAAGGATTATGATAGCTCCTTTTGTAGGGGCTTAGTTTTTTGTACCCAATTTAAGAATACTTTTGCCTTATCAATTTTGACATATCCCCAAAAACAGCAATCACAAACAGGTGTATGCTGTATATGTGTATGTCCGCAACTTATAATCCCCAGTGGTAAAAGTATTTTACTGCTGGGGATTTTTATGCCCTTTGGGGCTGTAAAGGGAGGACAATCACATGAAAATAATCAATATTGGAATTCTTGCCCATGTAGACGCTGGAAAGACGACCTTGACGGAGAGCCTGCTATATGCCAGCGGAGCCATTTCAGAACCGGGGAGCGTCGAAAAAGGGACAACGAGGACGGACACCATGTTTTTGGAGCGGCAGCGTGGGATTACCATTCAAGCGGCAGTCACTTCCTTCCAGTGGCACAGATGTAAAGTTAACATTGTGGATACGCCCGGCCACATGGATTTTTTGGCGGAGGTGTACCGCTCTTTGGCTGTTTTAGATGGGGCCATCTTGGTGATCTCCGCTAAAGATGGCGTGCAGGCCCAGACCCGTATTCTGTTCCATGCCCTGCGGAAAATGAACATTCCCACCGTTATCTTTATCAACAAGATCGACCAGGCTGGCGTTGATTTGCAGAGCGTGGTTCAGTCTGTTCGGGATAAGCTCTCCGCCGATATTATCATCAAGCAGACGGTGTCGCTGTCCCCGGAAATAGTCCTGGAGGAAAATACCGACATAGAAGCATGGGATGCGGTCATCGAAAATAACGATGAATTATTGGAAAAGTATATCGCAGGAGAACCAATCAGCCGGGAAAAACTTGCGCGGGAGGAACAGCAGCGGGTTCAAGACGCCTCCCTGTTCCCAGTCTATCATGGCAGCGCCAAAAATGGCCTTGGCATTCAACCGTTGATGGATGCGGTGACAGGGCTGTTCCAACCGATTGGGGAACAGGGGGGCGCCGCCCTATGCGGCAGCGTTTTCAAGGTTGAGTACACCGATTGCGGCCAGCGGCGTGTCTATCTACGGTTATACAGCGGAACGCTGCGCCTGCGGGATACGGTGGCCCTGGCCGGGAGAGAAAAGCTGAAAATCACAGAGATGCGTATTCCATCCAAAGGGGAAATTGTTCGGACAGACACCGCTTATCAGGGTGAAATTGTTATCCTTCCCAGCGACAGCGTGAGGTTAAACGATGTATTAGGGGACCAAACCCGGCTCCCTCGTAAAAGGTGGCGCGAGGACCCCCTCCCCATGCTGCGGACGACGATTGCGCCGAAAACGGCAGCGCAAAGAGAACGGCTGCTGGACGCTCTTACGCAACTTGCGGATACTGACCCGCTTTTGCGTTGCGAAGTGGATTCCATCACCCATGAGATCATTCTTTCTTTTTTGGGCCGGGTGCAGTTGGAGGTTGTTTCCGCTTTGCTGTCGGAAAAATACAAGCTTGAAACAGTGGTAAAGGAACCCTCCGTCATTTATATGGAGCGGCCGCTCAAAGCAGCCAGCCACACCATCCATATCGAGGTGCCGCCCAACCCGTTTTGGGCATCCATAGGACTGTCTGTTACACCACTCTCGCTTGGCTCCGGTGTACAATACGAGAGCCGGGTTTCGCTGGGATACTTGAACCAGAGTTTTCAAAACGCTGTCAGGGATGGTATCCGTTACGGGCTGGAGCAGGGCTTGTTCGGCTGGAACGTAACGGACTGTAAGATTTGCTTTGAATACGGGCTTTATTACAGTCCGGTCAGCACGCCGGCGGACTTCCGCTCATTGGCCCCGATTGTATTGGAACAGGCATTGAAGGAATCGGGGACGCAGCTGCTGGAACCTTATCTCTCCTTCATCCTCTATGCGCCCCAGGAATACCTTTCCAGGGCTTATCATGATGCACCGAAATACTGTGCCACCATCGAAACGGCCCAGGTAAAAAAGGATGAAGTTGTCTTTACTGGCGAGATTCCCGCCCGCTGTATACAGGCATACCGTACTGATCTGGCCTTTTACACCAACGGGCGGAGCGTATGCCTTACAGAGCTGAAAGGATATCAGGCCGCTGTCGGTCAGCCGGTCATCCAGCCCCGCCGTCCAAACAGCCGCCTGGACAAGGTGCGCCATATGTTTCAGAAGGTAATGTAAAGATACATAATCGTCAAGACGGCAACAATCAGAAGTTATGGAGGGTAACAATGGAATATAGTAAGGAAGATTTAATGGAAGCAAAAAAGCAAATTTGGGGAGTGGGAGAGAACATGGGAACAGAGGAAAGTAAAAAAATCTGGGAGGAGAACGCACAATTTTGGGATAATGCAATGGGTGACGAATCTAATGAATTTCACAGAGAGGTAGTGCGTCCCAAAGTAACGGAACTTCTATCTCCTAATCCTGCGGATTACATTTTGGATATTGCGTGTGGCAATGGAAATTATTCTTCGTATCTTGCACAAAGAGGCGCTTCGGTTGTCGCTTTTGATTACAGCAAAAAAATGATAGAATTGGCTAAAAGACGGCAATCACAATATGCAAAACAAATTGAATTTTGTGTGGCGGATGCGACCGATAGAAAAAGTATATTAGAATTAAAAAGAAATCGAGCCTTTACGAAAGCAGTTTCTAATATGGCAATTATGGATATTACGGATATTGAACCACTTCTTATGGCTGTTTATGAACTGTTGCAGGAAAGCGGAATTTTTGTCTTTGCAACGCAACACCCTTGTTTTGTCACGTTGACTGAAAAATATATGACACCGCACAGTTACTATGATATAGCGATTGAAGGGCAACCGAAAGAGCAGATTTATTATCATCGTTCCATACAAGATATTTTTAACCTTTGTTTTAGAGCTGGATTTGTCATTGATGGATTTTATGAAGAATGTTTTAAAACCAACAAAGAAATTCCTATGGTAATGATAGTAAGGCTTAAGAAGGTAAAACGTGATAGCTTAAAATAAATTCAAGTTTGTCGGGTAAATAGCAAACCCAGCCGAGCCAGTCAACGGTCAAGATGAACGGCGCATATGCGCAGCCGTTGACAGCCCCGCCCGCCTTTGCTGGTAGGCAATCAAGGGGCGACAGCAAGAAGTGCCACCGCCCCGCACTATTATTCAGAAAGGGGAATTTCCATGACCGACCAGATAGCCTATCAAGAATATATCCAGCGCAGGTACAACGCCTTTTGCAAGACTGTTATCCGCTGTGCCGCCTTGGACAAGATTTTGAAGCTTAAACGGCAATGGGAACGGCAAGTTTCCCTTGACTATCTGATGAACGAGAAGTTTGTCCAGTTTGCCGCGTCGGAGCCGGACGAGGAATACCCATTTACCGTCTGCGGTCAGACCGTCCTGCTCTGCAACGCCGCCCTTGCCGACGCGATCTCTGTTTTGCCGGAGCAGACGCGGGAAGAAATCCTGCGCTATTACTTTCTGCGCCAGCCGCAGCGCGTGATCGGCGCGTGTATTGGCCGGTCACGCAGCACAGCGGGGCGGCATATCCAGCTTGCCTTGCAGCGGCTACGCGAAGAAATGGGGGTGAGCCGGTATGAGTAGACTTCTCCCCTATGAAACAATCCTCAAAGCCCGTGAGGGCGACCCAGAAGCCGTGAACGCTGTCCTGCTCCACTACGCCGGATATATCCGCTATTTCTCAAAAGTGAACGGGCAGGTCAACGCCGAGGTGGAGGACTATGTAAAGCAGCGGTTAATTGACTGTCAATTCAAGTTCCGGCTTGACGAACCACCGGACAAGTCATAAAAACTGAATACCAGCCGCCACCGACGCGGCCAGCGAAAGCAGTAAGTCTTGAAAAAGATTTACTGCTTTTTTTGTTGTCCGGCTCCGCTCCCGGCCATTTTGCCCCCTGCCGGTTGTAGTAGTAAGCGAGGAGGGAATTTTTCTGCCCTGGTGTTTGGCATTTGGAGCATTTACCCGTAGTAGAGGGCAAAGAGAAAGGATTTCTCCAACACCGGGTAGAAACCACTGCGTCCGGTGTCATTTTAGCGAAAGCGGGCAGGAATGCCCTTTACAGGATTAGTAGTAGCAGAAAAAGAGAAACAAACTTTTGTGGTTGCAGTTTTCCAAAAAAGTGGCGGACGGAAGTGAGAGAAAGTTTGCAGTCACGGAGAGCAAGTTTCTACCACGGTGCCAAAATCCGCAATTCTGCAGTTTTGCCCCTCGCGGGAAACTTGTTGGGGAGTGCCTTCCCCAAACCCTGCTCATGCGCCCTTACGGGCGAGAAAGGAGGTCACACCATGCGAAAGAAATACAACACGCCCCACCGCAGCCGCGTTGTGAAAACCCGGCTGTCCGAAGATGAGTATGCCGACTTCACAGCGCGGCTTGCGCCCTATGGTATCAGCCAGTCCGAATTTCTCCGGCAGGCGATACGGCGGGCGACCATACGCCCGGTTGTCCATGTGTCGTCGGTCAATGACGAGTTGCTTTCCGCTGTCGGGAAGCTGACAGCCGAGTACGGCAGGATCGGCGGCAACCTCAATCAGATTGCCCGGTATCTGAACGAATACGGCGTACCCTACAACACCCTTTCCGGCGAGGTACGCGCCGCCATATCCGACCTTGCCGTCCTCAAGTATGAAGTCCTCAAGAAAGTAGGTGACGCGGTTGGCAACACTCAAGCATATCAACTCTAAAAACGCCGACTACGGAGCCGCCGAGCAATATCTTCTCTTTGAGCATGACGAGTTTACCATGAAGCCCGTCCTTGATGAAACCGGCAGGCTTATCCCCCGCGAGGACTACCGGCTGTCCACGCTGAACTGCGACGGGGAGGATTTTGCCGTTGCGTGTATGCGGGCCAATCTCCGCTATCAGAAAAACCAGCGGCGGGAAGATGTGAAAAGCCACCACTACATCATCAGCTTTGACCCGCGGGACGGGCCGGACAACGGCCTGACCGTAGACCGGGCGCAGGCGTTGGGGGAACAATTCTGTAAAGAGCATTTTCCCGGCCACCAGGCCCTTGTCTGCACCCACCCGGACGGGCATAACCACAGCGGCAACATTCATGTGCATATCGTCATAAACAGCCTGCGGATTGAGGAAGTGCCGTTCCTGCCCTACATGGACAGGCCGGCCGATACGAAAGTCGGCTGCAAGCACCGATGTACCGACGCTGCCCTGCGCTACTTCAAATCCGAAGTCATGGAGATGTGCCACCGGGAGGGGCTTTATCAAATCGACCTCTTGAACGGCAGCAAGAACCGCGTCACCGACCGGGAGTATTGGGCGCAGAAAAAGGGACAGGCCGCGCTGGACAAGCAGAACGCCCCCATGATTGCCGATAGTATCACGCCCCGGCAGACCAAGTTTGAAACGAACAAGGAGAAGCTGCGGCAGACCCTACGGAAAGCCCTTGCCACCGCCGCCAGCTTTGACGAGTTTTCCTCTCTGTTGCTGCAGGAGGGTGTGACCGTCAAGGAGAGCCGGGGGCGGCTTTCCTACCTCACGCCGGACAGGACAAAGCCAATTACCGCCCGGAAGCTGGGCGACGATTTTGACCGCGCCGCTGTCTTTGCCGTTTTAGAGCAAAACGCCGCCAGAGCAGCCGAAGCGCCAGCCAGATCCCCCGATCCCCCACGCACCATAAAAGACCGCTTGCAGGTTGCCAGAGCCGAGATAGCCGCCCCGAAACAGGACGGAGTGCAGCGGCTTGTGGACATTGAGCAGAAAATGGCCGAGGGCAAAGGCCGGGGCTATGAACGCTGGGCGAAGATACACAATCTGAAGCAGGCCGCCAAAACGCTGTCCGTCTACCAGCAATACGGCTTTACTTCCCCGGAGCAGTTAGAAGCCGCCGTTGACACCGCCTATCAGAAAATGCGCCAGACCAGCGGCGAACTGAAAGCACTGGAAACGAAGCTGCAAGGGAAAAAGAAGTTGCAGCGGCAGGTGTTGGCCTACGCCCAGACCAAGGCCGCCCGCGACGGGCTGCGGGCACAGAAATCCGAGAAAGCCCGCGCCGCATACCGGCAGGCCCATGAGAGCGATTTTATCATAGCCGACGCAGCAGCCCGGTATTTCAAGGCGCATGGCATTACCAAGCTGCCCGCCCGGAAAGCGTTGCAGGCCGAGATCGAGCAGCTTATCTCCGAGAAAGACGGCCTGTATAACACCTATCACGAACAGAAACAGCGGTTCAAGGAGTTGCAGACCGTCAAGCGGAACATCGACCAGATTTTGCGCCGGGACGAGCCGCACCGCAGAAAGGAGCAGAGCCATGAGCGATAACCTGCCCCACATGGACTACCGCCAGCACCGGCGGGCGCGGCGGCTGGTACATGAGTGCTGTAACTACGATGAGGGGAACTGCCTGCTATTGGACGACGGGGAGCCTTGCGTGTGCGTCCAGAGCATTTCCTTTTCCCTCATGTGCCACTGGTTCCGTGTGGCTGTCCTGCCCCTTGACGGGGAGCTGGCCGCAGCCCTCTTGTGCCGGGGAAGCCGGAAACGGTGTGCCGTCTGCGGGGCGGCCTTTGTCCCCAAATCCAACCGGGGAAAATACTGCCCCGACTGCGCCGGGCGCATGAAGAAAATCAAAGCCGCCGAGAGAAAGCGGAAACAAAGGCAGAGATGTCACGCTTTAGAGCCTTTCAAACCCGCATAAATCAAGGCTTTTTTCGTGGGTGTCAAAGGGTACGCGATACATTTATCCTTTTCCCCCGGAAACGGCGTTTTAATGCGTGACAATACGCCAAAATCAACCCGAACACAGGGAGGTGATCCTATCGCTGATTATATCAGGGCAGACACGCGGCTGCCCGCCTATCTGCCGTATCCCCGTTTCCTGCTGAAAATGGAGATTTCACAGACCGCCAAGCTGCTGTATTCGCTGCTGTTAGACCGTTCCACCCTCTCCCAGAAAAACAAGTGGCTGGACGACGAGGGCAGGATTTATATTATCTATCCCATCGCGGAGATAGCAGAAATACTGGATAAAGGCAGCACCACCATCAAGGGGGCGCTTAATGAACTGGACACGGCGGGGCTGTTGGAACGGGAACGGGGCGGCTTCTCCGCACCGAACCGGCTTTATGTCAAAGTACCGCCAGTGCCACAGGTACAGTTTTCAGACCAACTGATGGCCGGAAGTCCGCCCCTCATAGAGCCGGAAAACCGTCCTACTGATGGTCAGAAAACCGACCTTATGATGGTCGGAAAACCGTCCCCTAACCAAACTACTATAAACAACCTTACAGAGAGCCAAACAAAGGGAGTGAGTGGGGGGCCGTCCGCGCCCTATGGCCGATATGGAAATATTTTTCTGTCACAGACCGAATACGACGAGTTGCAGGCAGAGTACCCTGACAGGCTGGAACGGTTCATCGAGGAAATGAGCCGCTACCTTGCCGCCAACGGGAAAAGCTACCAGAACTATGCCGCCGCCCTGCGGATATGGGCGGGGAACGACAAAAAGGAAGCCCCTAAAAAGGGCATACCAGACTACTCATGCAAGGAGGGCGAGAGTTTATGAAGAATGAAATCAACGCGGTTTTGGAGAATATGACGACCACCATCCCGGAGCCGGAGGACTACACCGGCGAGGACGGTTTACTGTACTGCGGCAAGTGCCGCAAGCCGAAAGAAGCCTATTTTGCGCCGGATAAGGCCGCTATCTTCGGGCGCGACCGCCACCCGGCAGAGTGCGACTGCCAGAGAACCGCCCGCGAGGAACGGGAAGCCGCCGAAAAGCGGCGCAGACACCTTGACACCGTGGAAGAACTGAAACGCCGGGGCTTTACCGACCCCACCATGCGGGACTGGACTTTCGAGAACGACAACGGCAGGAACCCGCAGACCGGGCTTGCCCGCCGGTATGTGGAGCATTGGGAAGATATGCGGACAGACAATATCGGCTGCCTGTTCTGGGGCGGCGTAGGCACCGGCAAAAGCTACCTTGCAGGCTGTATCGCAAACGCCCTCATGGAGAAAGAAATCCCCGTCCGCATGACGAACTTTGCTCTTATCCTCAATGACCTTGCCGCCAGCTTTGAGGGGCGCAACGAGTACATTTCCCGCCTTTGTCGTTATCCGCTGCTGATCCTTGACGACTTCGGCATGGAACGCGGGACGGAATACGGGCTGGAACAGGTGTTCAATGTGATTGACAGCCGTTACCGCAGCGGCAAGCCGCTGATCGTCACGACCAACCTTACGCTGGACGACCTGCACAACCCGGAGGACACCGCCCATTCCCGGATTTATGACCGCCTGCTTTCCATGTGCGTCCCGGTACGCTTTACCGGCGACAACTTCCGGCAGGAAACCGCCAAGCGGAAAATGGAGAGCATGAAGAAACTGATTACCGACTGAAAGGAGTATTGCCTATGGCAGATAACAAGCAGCACGACACCCGCACCACCCGCCGCCCTGACTGTGTGACGGAAATCCGCATGGGCAATTCCGTCCTTGTCGTGTCCGGCTATTTCAAGAAAGACACCACAACCACAGCCGCCGACAAAATGGCGCGGGTACTGGAAGCGGAAGCCGCTGCTACACAGGAGCCGACTTATCCGGCGTGAACCGGGGCATGGAAAAGCGGCCATGCCAGGGAGCATGACCGCTGGAACGAAAATCGGAAGTGCTTTAGCAATTCTTAATCTCATTCTCTATAAAATAATTTGCAATTTCAAAGGCTTTTATTCTTCTCTTTGCCAATGTGATTTGTGATTTATAACGCTCGGAATTATCCTTTGATTCAAATGTTTTTACTGTTTCTCTTAGCTTGTGCAGAGTTGAATCAATTTGCCTTTTGGCCGCGGTTAATTCATCTATTGTATACTTCATGTTTTCTCCTTTAACTTCTGATTTTTTTGTTAAATCAGAGTATACCACGGAGTTATGAACTTTTCTACTGCAAATATGGGACGACAACCCATACCATAAAAATCGGAAAATTGAAAAGCTGTAAAGAAGCAAATTTAACGCTTTTGCCGCTGTACAGCCCCCGCCGTTCCGTGGTACAATGAAACCACGGAATAGTGGGGCTGGCTGTCGGAAACGGAGGATTTTATGTTAAGACAAGCCACCCAAAACCTCATTACCGCCCTTTATCCGAGATTGTCCCACGAGGATGAATTGCAAGGCGAGAGTAATTCCATATCGAACCAAAAAAGGATACTCGAAACCTACGCAAAACAGAACGGCTTTACCAATCTGCGCTGGTACACCGACGACGGTTTTTCCGGCGCGAACTTCCAGCGGCCCGGATTTCAAGCCATGCTTGCGGACATTGAAGCCGGGAAAGTGGGTACGGTCATCGTCAAGGACATGAGCCGGTTAGGGCGAAACTACTTGCAGGTAGGGTTTTACACGGAAACATTATGGACAAGGACAAAAAAGGCAGACCGAGAAACGGGGGCTGCTGACAACAAATAAAGGCTGAATATCAAGCACCGGGGAAGTGCGAGATATTCAGCCTGTTTTGTTGTTTGGGGTTTCCAAAGGGGCTTACCCCTTGGCACACGACTTTGCTTGCAAAGTGTAGTGTGTTATACGCTCTGTCGGCGTTGCCGCGGAAATGCCGTTTCCGCCGGGGAGGGCAAGGGCATTTGAAGCGGCAGGAAAACAGGGCTGTGATTGCGTGGCGTGGAGCCGCAAGCGCAGGACTGGTTTCAGCAGCAGACAGGGCGTATATGAAAGCCCCCGTCCCTCGTCCCACGCCGGACTACGGGACAAAATGTCCCGAACTTGTGGCCACACTTACGAAAAAGCAGACGGACTTTCTTCTCAAAATCGGAATGGGCGGGAAAGTCATTTTAGGGCTTTCCCGCCTTGATTACCCATCAGCAAAGGCGGGTGGGACTGTCAACGGCGGCGCATTTGTGCGCCGTTCATCTTGACCGTTGACCGACTCAACGGGCTTTGCTATCTCCCCGATAAATGGGAAGTGCTTAAATTATTGCAAGCTATCAAATACCCCCAAAAACTTGAAATAGCCAAAAGTTTCATTTTGTACTTCTTGAATTGAGCCATCATAACTTACTCTGTCCAAAACGATTATTGCATTATAGGGCCTGTCTAATCCGTCAGGATGCAGTCTTTTTAATGCATCAATGTCAAAAATTTCCGCATCTTCAACAAGCTCATCTATTTTGGCAGTCAAGTTTTTTCGCCATATCATAATAGCAAAATCTTCATCATAGGTATTGATACCAAAATCAACACCCATTTCAAAACCTATATACTCATTATGTAAAAGGTCATAATCCTTTTCCCAATATTGTTCAAACAGTTCCTGCGATTTACAAACACCAACAAAAACCGAACAGCGATTTTCCCGTGTTGTATAACTAATATCTAATTGTTCAATTTGCCTCATACTTTAATCCCTCCGAAATTCCGATTTGTCGCTCTCTTACTTTCTACCTCGTTGCGGCTTTGGATTTTTGAGCAAGTCCGACTTCTGTGCAATCTTTTTCAGCCACTTTCTTTCTTCCTCCGACAGCTTCCCATAGTTCAGCTTGAGCCGTTTACAGATAAACGCCATCGCAGCCTGTTCCGGGTCGCTGCCCGGAGTGGACGCTGCTTCTGCGGCTTGCAAAAAATCTTCCAGTGGATTGTCCTCCGGGACACTGAAAAAATCTTCCTTATGTGCTTCCCGCAGGTCAAGAGCTATCTTGTTTATGTCCTGCTGTATCACATAGCGGCAAAAGCTGTCATCGTCAATATGGGCGGCGATAAGCTGTCGTAACTGCGGGTCGGACAAGCCGGGATTGTACTGCTTCATAATGGTTGCGCTTACAGCGTCTACAATGGCGTTTGCACTCTGCACTTGTTTGCCAGCGATACCGTTCACATAGATTTCAAGGTCAGCCATGAGCCGGGGAAAATCCGGGTGCGCTGTCAGCTCACACAAGAGGGAATTATCCACCCGCTCACTTTTTAATAGTTCAATCATATCATCACTCAGATGCAGGTCTGCAAGATCGGCGTTTGGGTGATTTTTTGTTTGGGACAGCCCCAGCAGATAATCGGCGGTCACGCCATAAAACTTTGCCAGCTTGATAAGGGCATAGTGGCTGATGTCCTTGAAGTCCTCCGCTTCATAGCTACCCAGCGCAGACTTGGAGAGGTGCGTCTGCTCCGCAAGTTGTTCCAGCGTCAGCCCACGCTCCACACGCAGGTCTTTCAATCGCTCTTGTATGGATAGTTCCATGCCCTCCCCCCTTGTCTGCTCAATAAATGGGAAATTAGAAATAGGACTTGCTTCTTCTCATATCTGTAACCAAATCCGTATTACCGTCTGCTTCCATGCAGGCAATCAACTTGGGAATGTTATTGCGATCCGCAATAATTGCCTGAAGTTCCGATTCAGTTATTCCGACAAGCTGAATAAATTCTGTCTTTCCATACACAGACATCTGCGGTTTCGCTTCTGTATCGTTTACCAATAAAAGTGCAGTAATTGAAGAATTTGCGCCGATGTGCAAGGAGGTTCCATTGCCTTTAATGTATTGATTTGCTTCAAAAAAACGGTTAGTTGTATATGTATATCTTGCCAAATTAGACATCATATCAACCACCCACATACAACTTTCTGTGTCATGCTCTTTCAGCTTCATAGTCATTTCATAACCCCAGCCGTTCCATTCGCCACCAAAAGCATCCTCGTCACCGTAAAGAACTGTCATTCCATAAGTAACCAAATGCTTGTAACCTTTCGGAGAATTGTATATGGAAAATCCGTCTAAATATTCATCTCCGCCCATCATTGCTCTTGAAGTCAGAATTGTCCCAAAATGGTCTGGGGTTTGCCCTGGATAAAGTTTCTCAAAGGCGTCATCAATAGCTTGCCAGCCAGGTGAGTAATTTTCATCTTCTTTTATACGAATTAAAAATTCTTCCTTTGTCATATAGTTCCCTCCATAATTCTGATTTTCCGTTCTGTTTCTTCCATTCTATCACAATTCCGAGAGCGTGGAAATAGGCTGTTTTTCAAGCCGATTTCCGACCTTATGGATATACGGGGCGGGCGGTCTTTTAGGTGTAGACTTAGGGTAGTTCATCGATGAGCTGCACCTTGAAAAATGAATAACCGTCCGAAAAGGAATACCCCGGCAGGGGAAGCACCGCAACGAGCCACTTCGGGACAAAATGTCCCGAAGTCCGGGGAGCGTGCCAACGCTGGAACACGCCGCAGGAATGGGGCAGGAAGCCTTTTCGGGGAGAACGGCTAAGGAAAAATGGAGGGAACACATGAGAGAGAACACATATAAACGACTGCCACCCATAGAGCGCAAGCCGGACGGTTCCCTTTACCGCATGACACCGGCACAGAGGAAACAGGCAAACGCCCTGATCCGCCGGGAGTGCTGCTGTTATGAGGACGGGAACTGTATGCTCCTTGACGATGGGGACATTCACACCTGCCCCCAGACCATTTCTTTCTCGGTCTGCTGCAAGTGGTTCCGCTGGTCGGTCTTGCCGCAAATCGGGACGCTGGAAACAGAGATTTTCCGGGATACGGAGCTAAAACGCTGTGTTGTCTGCGGCGGGGTGTTCGTCCCAAAGTCCAACCGGGCGAAATACTGTCTCGATTGTGCCGCCGTAGTTCACAGGCGGCAGAAAACAGAAAGTGAACGGAAAAGGAGGTCTTGTGTGGACAGTTAGGGGCTGAAAAGTCCTTGATTTACAAGGCTTTGCAAGCACAGAACAGGGGCAGGCAATAGAAAGTACTGTCTACCCCCGGAAACGGGCTTCTAACCGTCCACAAAACACGATATGACAAACACCATTTATATCCATCAGCCGGAAAAGGCGGTCAGCTTTACCCGGCTTCCCAATTTCCTTTTTGAAGCCCCCACATTCACGCCCCTGTCCAACGAAGCAAAGGTACTGTATGCCTTTATCCTGCGCCGGACAGACCTGTCCCGGAAAAACGGCTGGGCGGACGAATATGGGCGCATTTACCTCTACTATCCCATCAACGAGGTAGTGGAGCTGCTCCACTGCGGGCGGCAGAAGGCGGTCAACACCCTGCGGGAACTGCAATATGCCGGACTGGTGGAAATCCAGAAGCAGGGCTGTGGAAAACCCAACCGCATTTACCCAAAATCCTACGAAGCGGTTCCAAACACCGACTTCAAGAAATCCGGTTATGGAACGCCGGAAGACTGAAAACCGCACTCCACAAGTACGATAATCAATCCTCTTGAAGTACGAAAACCGGACGGTATATAGAAATACAGAGATTAAAACGATTTTATTTATATCTTATCCATTCCTATCCGATCCGAGATATTTTCTGCGGGATTTCCCTGGGGAAAAGTCCCGGAAAGGAACGGAATGGGGAAAGGAGTTTCATGGCACAACACGCAATTTTGCGATTTGAAAAACACAAGGGCAATCCGGCAAGACCGCTGGAAGCCCATCACGAACGGCAAAAGGAACAGTACGCCAGCAATCCCGACATTGACACCAGCCGGAGCAAGTACAACTTCCATATCGTTAAGCCAGAGGGCAGGTACTACCACTTTATACAGAACCGTATTGAACAGGCAGGCTGCCGTACCCGTAAGGACAGTACCCGGTTTGTGGATACGCTGATTACCGCCAGCCCGGAATTTTTCAAGAAGAAGTCCCCAAAGGAGATACAGGAATTTTTCCAGAGGGCGGCTGATT
This sequence comes from Clostridium sp. M62/1, assembly GCF_020736365.1. Taxonomy (NCBI): domain Bacteria; kingdom Bacillati; phylum Bacillota; class Clostridia; order Eubacteriales; family Clostridiaceae; genus Clostridium; species Clostridium sp. M62/1. Next base: position 953,947 of record NZ_CP085988.1, read on the forward strand.
TCTTAATCGGGCGGGTAGGGAAAGAAAATATCGTGTCGGCGGTGGTACACATGGACGAGAAAACACCCCACCTGCATTTGGTCTTTGTCCCGCTGACAGCGGACAACCGCCTGTGTGCAAAGGAGATTATAGGGAATAGAGCCAACCTCACAAAATGGCAGGACGATTTTCACGCTTATATGGTGGAGAAATATCCCGACTTGGAGCGTGGGGAAAGCGCCAGCAAAACGGGCAGGAAGCATATCCCCACCCGTCTGTTCAAGCAGGCGGTCAATCTCTCCAAACAGGCAAGAGCCATTGAAGCCACGCTGGACGGCATTACCCCGTTCAACGCCGGGAAGAAGAAAGAGGAAGCCCTCTCCCTGCTGAAAAAGTGGTTTCCGCAGATGGAGAACTTCTCCGGGCAGCTCAAAAAATACAAGGTCACGATAAACGACCTTTTGGCGGAAAATGAACAGTTGGAAGCCAGAGCCAAAGCCAGCGAAAAAGGCAAGATGAAAGATACGATGGAACGGGCAAAGCTGGAAAGCGAGCTGCACGACATTCAGCGGCTGATAGACCGTATCCCGCCGGAGGTGCTGGCAGAACTGAAACGGCAGCAACGATACACAAGGGAACGGTAATCGATGACAGAAAACATTTCACGCCGCAGCATAGCAGCACCGCACTTTGAAAATTAAATACGGAGGTACTATGGAGCATATCAGATACAAGAAAGAAACCGAAGTCGTGACTTTTCAGGGAAAGGAAATCACGCTGGAAAATCTCTCCCCGGTATTCACGCCGGAGCAGGAAGCGGCAAAACGCCGGGAGCTGGAACAGCAGCTTTATGAGGTGTTCCGCAAGTATGCCGACAAGCGGCAGAGTGAGGAAGCCGGGGCATAAGATTTTCCGAAGCCATCGTTGATTTGCGGGGCTGCTGACGGTATAATAAAAGTGTCAGCAGCTCCGTTTCTTTTTTAAGAAAAGGAGCGACAATATGAATAATCGAATAGACGCAATCTATGCAAGACAATCGGTGGACAAAAAGGACAGCATTTCCATTGAAAGCCAGATTGAATTTTGCAAATATGAGTTGAAAGGCGGTAACTGCAAGGAATACACAGACAAAGGGTACAGCGGCAAGAACACAGACCGTCCGAAGTTTCAAGAACTGGTGCGGGACATCAAGCGGGGCTTGATTGCAAAGGTCGTGGTTTACAAACTCGACCGTATCAGCCGTTCCATTCTGGACTTCGCAAACATGATGGAGCTGTTCCAGCAGTACAATGTAGAGTTTGTGTCCTCTACGGAAAAGTTTGATACCTCCACCCCGATGGGGCGGGCGATGTTAAATATCTGTATCGTGTTCGCCCAGCTTGAACGGGAAACGATACAGAAGCGGGTGCAGGACGCATGGTACTCCCGCTGTCAGCGGGGCTTCAAAATGGGCGGCAAAACGCCCTACGGATTTCGGACAGAGCCTTATGTGATGGACGGGGTGCGCACAAAGAGGCTGGTAATAGAGCCAACCGAAGCGGCCTTTGTCCGGCAGATGTATGAGATGTACGCTGACCCGCAGGTATCGCTGCATGACATTACAAAGAAGCTGACGGCGGACGGTATGCGTACTTATTATGGCAGGCCGCTGTCAAGGGCTACTTTGAGCGTTATTCTCCGCAACCCGATTTATGTCATGGCTGACCTCGACATATACGAGTTTTACAAAAGCCAGGGGACGGATATTTACAATGACGCCGCCGACTTTGCCGGGACAAACGGCTGCTATTACTATCAGGGCAAGGGGAATACAGAGGACAAGCACAAGCACCTGCAAGGACAGACGCTGGTACTGGCTCCACATGAGGGGTTTATCCCATCGGAGCTGTGGCTGAAATGCCGGAAGAAGCTGCTTGCCAGCCACACCTACCAGCCTGCAAGGAAAGCCCGGAACACATGGATGGCGGGAAAAATCAAATGCGGGAAATGCGGGTATGCGCTTATGTCGGCGCACTCCAACGGCATCCTCTATATGCGTTGCACCGTCCATGCGGACAGCAAGGCGTGTCCCGGCTGCGGGTGCGTGAAGCTGCACGAACTGGAAGCGGTGGTCTATGGGGCTATGGTGAAGAAGCTGAAAGATTTTAAGACGCTGACAGGCCGGAAAAAAGCGGCGAAAATCTCCCCGAAGCTGGCGGCAAAGCGGCTGGAACTGGCGCAGGTGGAAAGCGAGATTGAAAAGCTGCTTGACACGCTGACGGGCGCAAGCCCTGTTTTGCTCTCCTATGCCAACAGCAAAATTGAGGAGCTGGACGCAAGGCGGCAGTCCATTGCCAATGAGATTGCAAAACTCTCTGCGGACGCTGTGCCGATGGAGAAGATGGAAAGCATTTCCGGGTATCTGGATGACTGGGAGAATGTCAGCTTTGAGGACAAGAGGCAGGTGGTGGACGCACTGATAACGGTCATCCGGGCAACAAATGAAAAGGTAGAAATTGAATGGAAAATCTGACGGGTTAATCCCCACCGTACCTATCCTTTTTGTGCTCTTGTCTATAATAGTGAAATGCTGTTCCCTCAAAAGGGTGTGCGTTTTATCGCTGTCAACGATAATGTGGACAGTGCCAGCGAGGGCATGGACAACGATTTTACCCCGCTGCGAAATCTGTTCAATGAATGGCTGGTGAGAGATACGAGCAAGAAAATCAAGGCAGTGAAAAAGTCAAAAGGCATGAGCGGCAAGCCTGTTACCAGCAAGCCGGTTTACGGCTATGTGATGGACGAGGACGAGAATTTTATTATAGACGAGGAAGCCGCCCCGGTGGTGCAGCAGATTTACCAGCTTTGCCTTGCCGGGAACGGCCCGACCAAGATTGCCCGTATGCTGACGGAGCAGCAAATCCCCACGCCGGGGACGCTGGAATATCAGCGGACAGGCAGCACCCGCCGTTATCACCCAGGCTATGAGTGCAAATGGGCGACCAACACCGTCGTTCATATCCTCGAAAACCGAGAGTACACCGGATGTCTGGTGAACTTCAAAACGGAAAAGCCTTCTTATAAGGTCAAGCACAGCATAGAGAACCCCGTCGAGAAGCAGGCCATTTTCGAGAACCACCATGAGCCGATCATCGACAAGGAAACATGGGAACGGGTGCAGGAGTTACGCAAACAGCGCAAACGCCCGAACCGCTACGATGAAGTGGGGCTGTTCTCCGGGATTTTGTTCTGCGCCGACTGCGGCCATGTGCTGTATCAGCAGCGGTATCAGAACAAAGACCGCAAACAGGACTGCTACATCTGCGGCAGCTACAAGAAGCGCACCCGCAACTGTACGGCGCACTTTATCCGCACCGATCTGTTGACCGCTGGTGTCCTGGCAAATCTCCGGCAAGTGACCGAATACGCAGCCAAGCATGAGAGCCGGTTTGTGAAACTACTTGTCCAGCAGAACGAGATCGGCGGCAAGCGAAAGACCGCCGCAGCCATCAAGCAGCTTGAACAGGCGCAGGAACGCATTTCTGAAATCAGCCGCATTATCAAGCGGCTGTATGAGGACAATGTAAACGGCAAAATCAGCGATGAGCGTTTCATGGAACTGTCGGCTGACTACGAAGCCGAGCAAGCGGAGCTGAAAAAGAGAGCCGCCGCCCTGCAAGCCGAACTGGACAAGTCACAGGCAGCTACCGTCAACGCCGAGAAATTTATGGGCATTGTCCGCAAGCACCTTGCCTTTGAAGAACTGACCCCCACTCTCTTGCGGGAAATGATCGAGAAAATTGTGGTGCATGAGTGCAGCTATGATGAGAACGGCACCCGCAGGCAGGACATTGAGATTTATTACAGCTTTGTCGGCAAGATTGACTTGCCCGAATAACCGCCCGACCTATCCGACACAATGGCCAAGTGTCGGATAGGAACGGCAAAATTTTTTGCACTTCTATTGCTTCTTTATCACACATAAGCAAAGTCTCAGGGCATGAAGCAGCTGATGGCTGGCGGCGGCGTGGCACTGATCGGCACGACTCTGGTGCCGCTGCTTTCCGGTCTGTTCGGTTAAGCGAAAGCTGTCGGAGCGAAGATTCCGACCGGGCGGCGAAAGCTGCCTGTTACATAGTCAGGTGCAGGCAATATCCGCAGCTGGCTATTTTCTGCGCTCTCCGGCAGGTGCACATGTTGGAAGTTTGGCGCAGAACCGCAGTTTAGAATCGCACCGGCTGATAGGCCGGACAAGTTACAGGAGGACAAATCTATGGCGTTTCTTACTACAACTGCATCGGCACTGTCTCTTTTCTCACAGCTGTTCATGCTTCTGTCCCGGATGGCGAAGCTGTTCGGTGTGTTTGCGTAAGGAAGGAGGCGGCTCATGCAGAGTATCCTTGAACAGATCACAGATTGGCTCAAGAGCATGATCATCAGCGGTATCATGGGAAATCTTTCAGGGATGTTTGATTCGGTCAACCAGCAGGTTGGACAGATCGCAGGCGATGTGGGAACCACACCGGCGAACTTTTCACCTGCGGTCTTTTCTATGATCCGCAACATCTCGGAATCCGTGATCCTGCCCATTGCCGGAATGGTGCTGACTTTCATCGCCTGTTATGAGCTGATCCAGATGCTCATCGAGCATAACAATCTGGCAAATTTCGAGACGTGGACATTTTTCAAATGGGTCTTTAAGACCTTTCTGGCAGTGACTCTGATCTCGAACACATTCAATATCACGATGGCTGTCTTTGATGTGGCGCAGCAAGTGATCTCCCGAAGCGGCGGTCTGATTTCCGGCAGTACGTCCGTCAGTGATGCGACCCTGACAGCAATGCAGGCTACACTGGAAGGAATGGACTTGGGACCGCTGCTGGGACTGTATTTGCAGACCTTTGTGGTTCAGGTCACGATGCTGGCGTTGTCGGCTATCATCTTTGTCATCGTGTATGGCCGAATGGTGGAAATATATCTCATGGTGAGCCTTGCGCCGATTCCGTTCGCAACCTTTGGAAACCATGAGCAGAGCCATACCGGTCAAAACTACCTGCGTTCCCTGTTTGCACTGGGATTCCAAGGCTTTCTTATCATGATCTGTGTAGGCATCTATGCAGTTCTGATTCAGAACCTGTCCTTTTCGGATAACATCATCAGCAGCATTTGGGGCGTTATGGGCTATACGGTTTTGCTGGCATTTACACTGTTTAAGACGGGAAGCCTTGCGAAATCCGTGTTTGCAGCGCACTAAGGAAGGAGGAATGATTCATGGCATCTTATATTTCTGTGCCGCGAGACCTTTCAAAGGTCAAAACCAAGGTCTTTATGAACCTGACCAAACGGCAGATTCTCTGCTTTGGAGCCGGTGCGCTGATTGGCGTTCCGGTTTTCTTTTTGCTCAAATCCAGCGGAAATCTGAGCCTTGCCGCACTTGGCATGATGGCAGTGATGCTGCCGCTTTTCTTTCTCGCCATGTACGAGAAAGACGGTCAGCCGCTGGAAGTGGTGGCAAAGCACTTCTATGAGGCAAAGTTCAAGAGGCCGAAAACGCGGCCTTACAAAACAAAAAATTACTATGCACTGCTGGTGCAGCAGGCAGATGTGGAAATGGAGGTAAATCGCATTGTTCAAAATTCTCGAAAAGCTGACAGCGAAGAATAAAAAGCAGGATAACATCCGAATGCCGTCTCATCTGTCAGCCGCAGAGCAAAAACAGGTGCAGACGGTGATTGACCGAGCAAGGGGTGACAGCACGGTTCCGCACTCAGCTCAGGATAGCATTCCCTTTCAGCGGATGTTCCCGGATGGTATCTGCCGTGTGACGGACAACTACTACACCAAAACCATTCAGTTTCAGGACATCAATTACCAGCTGGCACAGCAGGAGGATCAGACGGCTATCTTTGAGGAATGGTGCAGCTTCCTGAACTTCTTTGATTCCAGCATCCGCTTTGAGCTTTCTTTTATGAATATGGCTACGGATGCCTCGAATTTTGAGAAGATGGTGCGTATCCCGTACCAGAAGGATCATTTCAATCCGGTGCGCACGGAGTACAGCACCATGCTGCGCCGCCAGCTTGCCCAGGGCAACAACGGCCTGACCAAGACGAAGTACCTGACGTTTGGCATTGAGGCGGAATCCATGAAACAGGCAAAGCCGAGGCTCATTCACATCGAGATCGACCTGATGAACAACTTCAAACGCTTGGGTGTCCGGGCAAAATTGCTGAACGGCAAGGAACGGCTTCATCTGATGCACGATATGTTCCACATGGGTGACCATGACCGATTCAATTTCGATTGGAAGTGGTTGCCGGAGAGCGGGCTGTCGGTAAAGGACTTTATTGCACCGACCGGTTTTGCCTTTCCGAAGAACCGTATTTTTCAGATGGGCGGGATGTATGGCTCCATGTCCTATCTCCAGATCACGGCTTCCGACCTGTCGGATCAGCTGCTGAAGGATTTTCTGGATATGGAATCCAGCCAGATCGTGACTATGCACATTCAGTCGGTAGACCAGAATAAAGCAATCAAATCCATCAAGCACACCATTACGGAGCTGGATCGTTCCAAGATTGAGGAACAGAAGAAAGCTGTCCGTTCCGGATACGATATGGACATCATTCCGTCAGATTTGGCAACTTACGGCAAGGACGCAAAGGCACTGCTGAAGGAATTGCAGAGCCAGAATGAGCGTATGTTCCTGCTGACCTTTCTGGTGATGAACACCGGCGAGACGGAGCAGGAGCTGGAAACCAATGTGTTTCAAGCTTCCAGTATCGCGCAGAAGTACAACTGCAACCTGCGCCGTCTGGACTTTCAGCAGGAGCAGGGGCTGATGAGCTGTCTGCCGCTGGCACAGAACCTGATTGAGATTCAGCGCAGCATGACTACCAGCAGCACGGCAATTTTCGTTCCGTTTACCACCCAGGAACTGTTTCAGACCGGGAAAGAGGCTCTGTACTATGGGCTGAATGCTCTGTCCAACAACCTGATTATGGTTGACCGGAAAAAGCTCAAAAACCCCAACGGGCTGATTCTGGGTACTCCCGGTTCCGGTAAATCCTTCTCTGCCAAGAGAGAAATCGCCAATGCGTTCCTGGTGACGGATGACGATGTAATTGTGTGCGATCCTGAAGCCGAGTACACGGCACTGGTGAAGAAATTTGAGGGGCAGGTCATTAAAATCAGCCCTTCCAGCACGCAGTATATCAACCCGATGGACATCAATGCGAACTATTCGGAAGAGGATAATCCGATTGCCCTGAAAGCAGATTTCATCCTGTCCCTGTGTGAGCTGATCGTGGGCGGAAAAGAAGGCTTGCAGCCGGTAGAAAAGACGGTCATCGACCGATGTGTTCATCAAATTTACCAGACCTATTTTGAGAATCCGGTGCCGGAGAACATGCCGGTGTTGCAGGACTTGTACGAGGCACTGCTCCGGCAGGATGAAAAGGAAGCACACCATGTGGCAACGGCACTGGAAATCTATGTAACCGGTTCGCTGAACCTGTTTAACCACCGCACCAACGTAGATATCAATAACCGTCTGGTCTGCTATGACATCAAGGAGCTGGGCAAGCAGCTGAAAAAGATCGGGATGCTGGTGGTGCAGGATCAGGTCTGGGGGCGTGTAACCGCCAACCGTAATGCCGGTAAAGCCACCCGCTACTATATGGACGAGTTCCATCTGCTTTTGAAAGAAGAGCAGACAGCGGCCTACAGCGTGGAAATCTGGAAGCGATTCCGTAAATGGGGCGGCATTCCCACCGGCATCACCCAGAATGTGAAAGACCTGCTTTCTTCCCGCGAAGTGACGAACATTTTTGAGAACAGCGACTTCATTTATATGCTGAATCAGGCAGCCGGTGATCGTCAGATTCTGGCGGATCAGCTGAATATCAGCCCGCACCAGCTATCCTATGTGACCTACTCCGGCGAAGGCGAAGGGTTGCTGTTCTACGGAAATGTGATTTTGCCGTTCGTTGATCGTTTCCCGACCGATCTGGAACTGTACCGGATTATGACGACCAAATTAACCGAAGTTAAGGAAGCAAAGGAGGCGTAAGCAATGGCTGGCAAGAAAAATCCGAATCTCGGAGACAAGCTGCGGCAGGAGCGCGAGGGTGCGGAGAACACCCTTCGCGATTCCAGGAACAAAGCCGCCGATAGCAGTACGGGAGACAGCAACAAGAAAAAAGCGGAACACCGAAGGCAGATTCGTCACGAGGCCGATCTTGCCAAGATGCGCAGCAAGAAGCTGAAATCGGAGCAAGAGGTAAAGGCAAAGAAGAATGCAGCCGCTTCCGGGAAAAAGGGCGGAAAGCCTAAGAAGCCGGGAAATCTTGCGGCAGATGCACTTTCAGCCAAAGCGCATCAGAGTGTGCGCAATGCCGACCAGGATAATAATTCCGGCGTGGAGGCAGCGCATTTTACCGAAGGTTCAGCGGAGGGAGCAGCCCGCGCGGGTTCCCGGTTCCAGTATGGTCGAAAGCTGCGGCAGTACAAAAAGCTGGAGCGGTTGGAGAAAAAGGCAGATAAAGATGCCGTAGATTCCATCTTTACGGAACGCATGAAGTCTGATCCGCAGGCTGCCTCCAATTTCTTTTCCCGATGGCGGCAGAAGCAGGCCATTAAAAAAGAGTATGCCGCTGCGAAGGCAGGTGCGGCCGCTACGGAGAACACAGCAGCTGGCACAGCCAAAGCTGCGCAGGGTACTGCCAGTATAACGGAAAAGGCATTTCAGTTTGTGCAGAGCCACTCGCATATCATCATCGGTATCGCAGCCGTGGGACTGCTTGTTTTGGTGATTGCCGGGTCGGTTTCGTCATGCTCCGTCTTGATCAATGGCGGCGGCAATGTGGTGCTGGGGACTTCCTACACGGCAGAAGATGAAGATTTGAAAGGCGTGGAGACGGATTATACCAAGCTGGAAGATAAACTTCGCAAACAAATCGACCGCATTGAAAGCGACCATCCGGGCTATGACGAGTATCGCTACAATCTGGCAGAGATTGGTCACAATCCCTATGAGCTTGCATCTCTGCTGACCGTAGAATTTGAAAACTATACGAGAAGCCAGGTGCAGGCGCGGCTCCAGAGTATTTTTGAAGCGCAGTATGAGCTGAAGTTGGAGGAAAAGGTGGAAATCCGGACAAGGAAGGAAACCCGTGTGGGCTATCGCTACAATCCAATCACCGGAACCGGACACACCTACACCTATCAGGTGACGGTACAGTATGAGTATAAAATCCTCAATGTAACACTGCTCAATCGGGGCGTTGACTATGTTGCAAGAAATTCCGGCCTTACAGATGACCAGCTGCAACGATACGAAGTCACACTGGAGTGCCGGGGCAATCGAGATGACCTGTTTGCAGGCATAGCCTTTGCAACGCCGGATGGCGCGGGTTCCAGCGGAGAATACCAGGATTACGACATTCCGGGCGAAGCTCTGACGGATGAAAAATTCCGGAAGATGATTACCGAAGCAGAGAAATATCTCGGTTATCCCTATGTTTGGGGCGGCAGCTCGCCGAGTACCAGTTTTGACTGCTCCGGTTTTGTAAGCTGGGTCATCAACCACTGCGGCAATGGCTGGAATGTAGGCAGGCAGACGGCCAACGGTCTGATGGGAAAATGCGACATTATCCCGAAGAGTGAGGCAAAGCCCGGAGACCTGATCTTCTTCCAGAAAACCTACAACACCAGTGGCGCATCCCATGTGGGCATTTATGTCGGCAACGGGATGATGATCCACTGTGGCTCACCAATTTCCTATGCTTCCATTGAGACGAGCTACTGGCGGCAGCACTACTACTGCATGGGAAGAATTCGATAAAAATAGGGCGTTTATTCGCCCGGAAAGGATACGATATGAGCTTGAAACTGGAAAAGATTGCTGCGGAGCGCGAGAAAGCCCGCAGGAAACGCGATGAATGGGAGGAGCGCAGAAAGGAATGGGACAGAAAGTACCACGAGCAGGAAAACAGCGAAATCTGTGAAATGGTACATGCCCAGAGCCTGACCCCGGAACAGCTGGCAGTCATCATTCAGCTGGCGCAGGCTGCGGTTCCCAACCCGGAGAACCTGAAACTGGATGAGAAAGAAACGGAGGATATGGAATGAAAAAGATGATGGCAATGCTGCTTGCCAGCGTGATGGCGGCAGGAACCTTTACGACCACTGCATTTGCCTATACGGGCGATGATGTGCAGAAGAACACGCCTGTCAGTACCGCTGCACAGGAGACGGATGCAGCAGAAAGCACAAATGCGGGGAAAACGGACAATACCGACAGCATCGAAATCGACCCGGACATGCAGGTTCTGCCGGATGGCTATGAGGTCTCTACGGATGCGGATGGGAACCTGATCGTTACGGTGGGCGGCAAAGAATACAATATCGGCAGCGAAAAGTCCCAAAAGCAGACTGGTACGGTGGTGCCGGGGATCACCAGTCTGCATTTTCGTTCCGGTCCCGGCATGGATCAGGAGATTATCGGATATCTGCATTCCGGCGATACGGTGGAGATTGTCGAAAAATGCGGTGACTGGTATAAGGTAAACTTCAACGGCAAAACCGGGTATGCACATGGAAAGTACCTGAATGTCACGGATTCTGCAAAAGACAGCAGCATGTTCAGTGAAGATGCGCTGAAGCTGTTTCTGGATCTGATGCAGAGTGGAATGTCATACGAGGATGAGACGAAATCCAGTGCAGCTTTGACTCCGGAAGGAAATATGACGCTGGTGGACGATATCGGTGAGGAAGAAGATAAATCCAGCCAGCAGTTCATTACGCTGGTGACAAAGGCGGGCAACACCTTTTATCTGATCATCGACCGCGATAAAGACGGCAACCAGAATGTGCATTTCCTGAACATGGTGGACGAGGCCGATCTGCTTGCGCTGATGGATGAAGAGGAAGCTGCCAAGTATCGGGAGAAGGAGCCGGAAGTCACGGAACCTGCGGAAACCGAAAAGCCGCAGGAGACGGAACCGGCACCGGAAGAGCAGAAAACAGAGAGCGAGCAGAAGAAATCGTCTCCGCTTCCGATGATTATGCTGCTTCTGTTTGTGATCGGTGCAGCCGGTGTCGGCGGTTATCTCTATATCAAGATGAAGGGCGTAAAGCCTGCGTCCAAGAAAAATCAGCCGGACCCGGATGCGGATTATCACGATGAGGATGAAGATACGCTCCAGCTGCCGGAGGATGATGGTGACGAGGACGAAGAAGTGGATGTCAACGAGGATTATGAAGCGGAATCGGACGATGAACCTGTCTGATTAACGCAGCGTTGACCGGTGGGGCGGCTGAAAAGCCGTCCCCTTTACATAGCCAAATGGTTGGTGGGTGAACTGTTTTGAGCTATGAAGCTATGGACTCTGTAGGCGATATCTGATAAAATAGAAAGTAAGAACAGCTCAACAACTCGGAATTTTACCATTCAGATTTCCGTGCTCTGCCACTTTTATGAGCGTTCTTTTCAGTATTTTGCCACTTTCATGAGGGAATAATCCGTGCTTCATTACACTTTCATGAGCGAATTTATGCTGTAATATGACATTTTCATGAGGGAATTGGTGCTTCGATGCGACGTGAGGAGGTAGTGGGCGGAGGCATGGGCGCGATAAAGGCAACGAGTGCGAATGGGTGGACGCGACGTGAGAAGGTGGAGGGTGCGGACGCGTGGGCGCGGAGTGAGCAGGCGGAGGGCCGAGACATTGGCCCGGGAAAAGTGAGCAGAAATATACGAGTGTCAACGGGAGGGTTTTATGGTACAACTAGAAGTAGTTTTTTGATGGAGGTGCCTATGGAGCCGAAGGTCAGTATCATCGTGCCGGTGTATAACGCGGAGAAGAGTCTCGCGCGCTGTGTGGACAGTATTCTGAATCAGGAGTTTCGGGATTTCGAGCTGATCCTCATGGATGATGGAAGTAAGGATCGGTCCGGGGAGATCTGCGACGGATATGCGCGGGCGGATGCGCGCGTGGTGGTCGTGCATAAGGAGAATACGGGGGTGTCGGATACGCGAAACCAGGCGATCGCGCGGGCGCGGGGTACGTTTCTGCAGTTCGTGGACAGTGATGACTGGCTGACGGCGGATGCGACGAAGCTGATGGTGCGGGCGGCCGAGGAGACGGGCTGCGACATGGTGATCGCGGATTTCTATCGTGTCGTCGGAGAGATGGTGTCGCAGAAGGGGGATATCGACGCGGACCAGGTGATCGGGCGTGAAGCGTTCGTTGGCTTCATGATGGAGAACCCGGCGGACTACTACTATGGGGTGCTGTGGAATAAGCTGTACCGGCGCTCGCTTGTGGAGGCGCACGGGATCCGGATGGATGCGAAGCTCAGCTGGTGCGAGGATTTTCTGTTTAATCTCGAGTATGTGCGCTATGCGACGACGTTCTATGCGCTGCGGACGCCGGTCTACTATTATGTGAAGACGAAGGGTTCGCTGGTGAATCAGAAGATCAGCTTCGCGCGGACGGTGGAGATGAAACTCGCGATGTTCGAGTGCTACAACGACTTCTTCAAGCATGTGCTGGATGAGGATGCGTATGAGCGGAAGCGGCTGCAGGTCTATCATTTTCTAGTGGATGCGGCGAAGGATGGTTTCGTGTTCCCGGCGACGATTCCGGGGACGCAGAAGCTCGGTGAGGAGCGGAGCCAGGCGCTGCAGGAGGTGATTTCGGAGGATGGGATCATCGTGGAGAAGTACCGCGACCGGAAGCTGCTCGAGCGCTATCTCGAGTCGGTGGCGCTGAAGTATGATATGACGCTGGCGGAGCTGTCGCTGCTGCTGTATCGGAAGGACGCGGGAAAGGCGCTCACTCGAGGGGCTGAAGCGCAGATGCCTGCGCGGGAAGATGCCGTGGAGGCGACTGATCGAAAGGATGCCGGAAAGGCGCTGAGCCGGAAGGATCTCGCGGAGCTGATGCATATGAGCCGCGGGGATCTGCGCGCCGCGCTGCAGAAGCTGGTCTCACGCGGGATGCTCGAAGTGGTCGACGTGCCGAGGAAACGACGTGAAGCGGCGGAAATAGCCGAGGCGACCGGTCTTTTCGGAAAGCGTGGCGAGGCACAGGATGCAGACGCGAACGGAATGACGAAGAAAAAACGCGAGCCGCGGAAGATTCGTCTCGAGCTGCTGCCGGCGTCGGATGCGGTGCTGCAGGATATCGCGGCCGCGGAGCGTGACTACGAGCAGGCGAAGTTCCGGGGATTTACCGAGGACGAGCTCCGGCAGTATACAGCGCTCGAGCGGCGTGTGCAGGAGAACGAAAAGCAGATACTGCAGAAGTGAGGATGGGCAGACGAACACCATCAGCGATGCCTGGCGATGAGTCAGCGAGGGGCAGAATGCGTTGCGGCGAGGCACAACGCATGCGCGGAGTGATGATGTGGAGGGCCGAAACATGGGCACAAGCGAGTAGGAGGCGGTGACTAGCCGCCGTCCTCTCACACCACCGTGCGTACCGTTCGGTACACGGCGGTTTCAACAGTTGACGTGCATAGACTGATAAGCTGTGGCAAGATCATAAAAGCCCCAGTTTGTAGACCTAAAACAGAATACCGTTCCTTACATAGCAGTCATGCGCTTCGGTGCCTGGCTGCTAATTTTTTTGCGAAAGGAGCAGTATCGAATGAAGCTTGTATTAGCGGAAAAGCCCTCGGTTGCCATGAGTCTCTCGAAGGTGATCGGGGCAAATCAGCGCGGAGACGGTTATATGGAGGGCAATGGCTACCTTGTCAGCTGGTGTGTGGGGCATCTGGTGGAACTTTCCCAGCCGGAAGCCTATGATGAAAAGTATGCCAAGTGGAGGTATGATGATCTTCCGATTTTGCCGGATCATTGGCGGTATCAGGTATCTGCCAGCACGAAAAAGCAGTTCGGAATCCTGAAAAAGCTCATGCAGCGGAAAGATGTGGAGAGTCTGATCTGTGCAACCGATGCAGGGCGTGAGGGAGAACTGATTTTCCGGCTGGTTTACCATCAGTGCGGCTGCAAAAAGCCGGTGGAACGACTTTGGATTTCCTCGATGGAGGACAGTGCGATCCGGGAAGGCTTTCAGAAGCTCCGACCGGGAACAGAATATGATGCCTTATATGAGGCGGCTTTATGCCGGGAGCGTGCCGACTGGATTGTCGGAATCAACGCAACCCGGCTTTTTTCATGCCTGTATGGGCAGACCCTGAATGTGGGGCGCGTGATGACACCAACGCTTGCGATGGTGGTCATGCGGGATGCAGCAATCCGGGCTTTCAAGCCGGAGCCGTTCTACTCGGCAGAATTAAAATTTCGGGATTTTCAAGCGGGCGGTGAGCGAATGAAAGAAAAAGCAGAAGCAGAAAAACTGGTGGCAGAGTGTTGCCAGGCAGGAAGTGCCATCATTACCAAGGTAGAGCAGAAAGAAAAATCAGAGAAGCCCCCGGCCTTGTTTGATCTGACATCGCTTCAGAGAGAAGCAAATCGGCAGCTGGGATTCACTGCCCAGCAGACCCTGGATTACACACAGGCTCTGTACGAGAAGAAACTCGTGACATATCCCCGTACCGACAGCCGGTATCTGACGGATGATATGGCACCGCTGGTGCTGGAACTTGTTTCTGTGATCCAGCAGAGCTTTCAGATTCAGGCAGATGTACCGGCACCGGTGAATGCAGCGCAGGTCATCAATTCTAAGAAAGTCACCGATCACCATGCCATTATCCCTACAAAAACAGCGGTGGGTTATGACATTTCCTCGCTTCCCAGTGGAGAACAAGCGATTCTTACTCTGCTGGCGGTGCGGCTGATTTGTGCGGTCGGAACACCCTGCCACTATGCAGAAACCATAGTAGAAGCGGAGTGTGCCGGTCAGAAGTTCCGCACGAAAGGCAAAACAGTCACGGATATGGGCTGGAGGCAATATGCAGGAAAGCCGGTTGAAGATGCTGAGAAGAATGCGGAGGCGGGTGATCTTCCGGAGCTTTCGGAAGGCATGACACTGGAACTTGCCGGTGTCGATCTGAAAGAGGGCAAGACCAGCCCGCCTAAGAGATTTACCGAAGATCTTCTGCTTTCAGCGATGGAGAGTGCCAGCTCGGATGAATTTCCGGCTGGTGTAGAGCGAAAAGGCATCGGCACACCAGCTACACGCGCTGCCATCATCGAAAAACTGGTGCAGAAAGGCTTTATCGAGCGTAGGGGTGATAAGAAAACGAGATACCTTTGCTCTACGGACAAGGGAAATGCGCTGGTGACGGTGGTGCCGGAACAGATTCAGTCTCCATCCATGACGGCAGACTGGGAGGAAAAACTGCTGAAAATAGAACACGGCGAGTATGACAGCGATGCCTTTATGGGCGAAATCAGCAGCATGGTCAGCGGACTTGTTAAAACCTACGAGGCTGTAAAAGGAGCCGATGTGCTGATGCAGCCGGAACGCAAGGTCATTGGTTCCTGTCCCGCCTGCGGCAGTGATGTCTGCGAAACGGCAAAAGGATGGTTTTGCAGGGATAAGAGCTGTAAATTTGCGCTCTGGAAGGAAAACAGGTTTTTTCAGACACTGGGAAAGCAGATGACAGAGGAACTGGCAAAGCAACTGGTAAATCGTGGAAAAGCACGGCTTACCCATTGCTATTCCAGGAAGTCCAATCGTTACTATGACACAACCGTTCATGTAGAGACCGGCGAGGACGGTGTAGCAGCATTTAAGCTGGAGTTTGGAGGTAAAAAATGAGCATGAAAATGATGAATGCAGCTTATCTGGTGGATAATGTCGCTCTGCTTTCCTTGCAGGAAAAGCAGGACGGCGTGGAATTCCATTGTTTTGATATGGACAGCAAGGTGCAGACCACCGAGGGACACATTGGCTGGGATGTGTTGGATAAACAGCCGTCTTCTACGTTGGAAGAAAGCGCAAGGGTGGTAGTACTTCAGAAGATTCCCCAGCTTGACGGTCTTGCCGTTGCGCCGGTAGCTCCGGAGATGCTGGAGCAGGTACGCGGCGGCAGAAAGGTTCTCTGGCAGATGAAAAAGGCTGATCCTGAGCTGGAGAATGCAAAAAATATCCGGTTTATCACCAGCAACTACGAGGATCGGTTCAAAATTCCGGATGGCAGTGCAGTGGAGATCGAGTATCCGAACCGGAAGTTCTCAGCTCGCTGCGAATATATGGACGAATATCATCTGCGCCTGGGGTATGATGTTCTGCACATCTGTCAGCTGGCAGAAATGCTGGAACGCGGCGGTGGTACATGCCGCCCGGAGCCGCTGATTACGGAAGAACGCAGTGCATGGGATTTGGGAAGCAAGGGCTTTCTTGCCATTCAGACCTGTGAGGACGGTTACGACTATACCTTATATCATAAGGACTTTACGGAAATTGACGGTGGACAGATTGACAACACGGAAATCAGCATGAATGCAGCCAGAGACCAGATTCTTTCGGATTATGGGTTCGGTGGCCGCACCATGACGCGGATTGACTATGATGAACTTTGTGATCGTGCAGAGGAAGCGGAAATCAGTAGACGGGAATCTGTGCTGGGTAAACTCTCGGATTTGTCTTTCAGAACGGATACGCCGGTGAAAGCTGCCAAGGCGAAGGAGGCAGAGCGATGAAATACAAGCTTACGAAGGCAGAGCAGGAAACAGTCATCAATTTTGATAATGAACTGGATACCGCCAGCATTTATACCCATGACAGCCGCCTGATTAAGAAGCTTCGGGAACTGCGAAAACAGTATCCGGAGCAGTTTATTTTGGAGCACCGGGAGCATGGGTCGGTCACTTATACGATTCCGAAACGCTGTGTTGGTATCCGACCGCCGTACAGTGAAAAGCGGCGGGAACAGCAGCGACAGGAAGCAAAGGAAAACGGCCTGCCGTTTATGGAGAAGGGAGAAATGAACGATGGCAAGAATTGAAAAATGGGATGAAGTGCATGGAAATCAGGCACCGGACGAAAGAATGATGGCATTTCTCGACAGTGCTACCGACCAGTATGCGATTTTGCAGCTTCGCCGCATCGAGGATACGGTATATGAACGCTTTTCGTCTATGCGCGAACTGGAACGGATGGGGCTGGAACCGGATATTGACCATTATGAAGTGGTTTATACGGCTCCGCTGCTTCCCTACAAGGATCAGAATACGATGTTGGAGGAACTGTATGCGAAATTCAATGTTTCCCGCCCTGATGATTTTACTGGGCATAGTCTTTCTGTGTCTGACATCGTGGCTTTACGGCAGAATGGTGTTGTAAGCTGTCACTATGTGGATTCCATCGGCTTCCAGGAGCTGCCCAGATTTTTGAAACCGGAGAATTATCTGAAAGCCGCAGAAATGGCAATGGAAGACGATTACGGTATGATTGACGGCGTAATCAATAACGGAAAGAAGGAAGAACCGGCGGAGAAAGCATCGGTTCTGGATCAGCTGAAGGAAAAGCAGGAGGCGGTGCCGCCTGCGCCGCCTCGCAGGCGCTGCGAAGAAAAGGAGTTATAAATGCGTTTTACGGATGACGAATGGATGCTCATGATGCTTTACAGCCCTGGCACACGGACAGGGCTGATCGAAGAGCTTCAAAAGATGCAAAAAAGTCTGACGGGCAGAGACAGAAACCTGCGCAGGTGGACGGCCTCGCTGCTTGCAAAACTGGCAGAGATGACGGATGCAGAATATGAGGCACTGGATTTGTATCCGGACGAATAAAGGAGAGGAGGAAAAAGACAGATGATGACGAAAACGGCTTATTATATGCAGATGGCGCAGGAAGCTGCGGCACAGATCACTGGCAGCAAAGAGCAGTGGACAGCGTTTCTGACCACATCCGCACGGCTTTATAAGTATCCTTTTGCGGAGCAGCTGATGATCTATAAGCAGAGACCAGAAGCGACGGCCTGTGCAGAGTACGATCTCTGGAATGATCGGATGAACCGCTATGTGAAGCGTGGCTCCAAGGGCATTGCTCTTTTGGACATGCGCGGCGAGCAGCCGAAACTGCGGTATGTATTTGATGTGGCAGATACCGGAGAACGGAAGAATTCCCGACCGGTACAGCTCTGGAAAATGAATGCGGAGCATGAGCAGCCAATCATTCGCGCACTGGATGCAGCATTTGATGTTTCTGCCGGTGCTGGGTCTCTGGAAAATCATATCATGGAAGCGGCAGAACGCCTTGCAAGGGATTACTGGGAGGAAAACCGCAGGCAGATCAGTGACATCGTTGCAGATTCCTATCTGGAAGGATATGATGAACTCAACATCGGAGCTTCCTTTAAGAGAGCTGCCGCTGTCAGCATCGCATATTCCGTCTTTACCCGGACGGTGGGCAATGCAGATGACTATTTTGAGCACGAGGATTTTCTGGACATCTTTGATTTTAATACGCAGGCTGCCGCCAATGTGCTGGGAACTGCGGTCAGCGAAATGTCCAGCCAGATCTTCCGGGAAATTGAACGCACGATCCGAACCTATGAAAGAGATAAGCAGGCAGAAAGGAGCCAAAACTATGATGGAGCTGAATTACACGAAGAACGGCGATTACCTGATTCCGGGCATCCAGTTGTCGGTGCAGGAACAGAAGCCCCTGGGCAAGTACGGGAGGATGCGCAGAGCGTTTCTGCAGGAGAACAACACGCTGCTGTACAATCACCTGATCCTGACCGAGAAGCTGTACCCGCACCTGTGGGAGATTCAGGAGACCGCGACCGCACGGATGGAGCAGATGATGGCGGATCTTCTGAAAGCGAATCCGGCACCGGACAAGAAATTGAACCAGATGGCCTGGGTGCAGCACATGAACATGCTGAAAGCGCAGGCAGAGGAAGTCATTCTGACGGAACTTATCAACAGTTAAACTTCATGAGTCTGTTTCAGTCCGAAGCAGAGCAGATTCAGAAAATTGATGCGGCGGCAGAAAATGCAGCCAAAGAAGCGGAGAGCGAAAAGCCCTCCGCTTTTGTTATTTCTGAGGATGAAATCGACCGGATGCTGCGGACAGGCTCCAATTTTGAAGGCGGAAAGATCCGTATTTATGCGCTGTATCAGCAGCAAGGGGACGCAAAAGAACGAGCTGCATTCTTGAAAGCGGAATACGGTCTCGGTGGCCACAGCTATACCTTTATGGATGGCAGTCGCGGTTTTGCCGATTATAACGGAAGAGGTATTCTGCTTCGCAATTATGACCATGACCGGGAAGTGCGACTCACATGGTCGGCGGTGGATAAGCGGTTAGACCGGCTTGTGGAAAATGATCAGTACCTGACCGCGCTGGAAATGGAAGAGTATCGGAAGCTGGAGCAGGAATACGGCGCGCCGCTTCCTATGCCGACTGCCGCCCATGTGTTTCCGCCAACGCCACCGGAACGCTATGATACCGGAAATGAGCATGTGGACAACATGCTGAATACGGCTGCGGATGTATATGCCCGGAGTGAACTGGCGGCACCACAGCGGTTTACCGTGATGGAGACAGACGATGGTTATGCGGTCTGGGATGATATTCAGGACGGCATTCATGTGGAGCCGGATGGTGTCAGCGAAGAGTTTACCAGCGAATGGGAGGCAGAGACCTACCGCCAGCAGTTGATTGAAAAAGTTCAGGAACGGGAAGCAAAAGACTGGCTCTATGTTGAACAGAGCAAGCAGAATTTGCAGCAGGACATTCCATTCCCAGATGTGGAATCCGAAGAAGTACAGGAATCGGCTCACGCAGAGACAGATCCTCTGGTACTGGAAATGCAGGAACACGCCAGCGAACTTTCCAGAGAGTCTGGCTATGCACCGGATGAACGGTTTGTGGTCACAATGACCGGCGAGAACTTTCCGGATTCTAAAGATGCGTTTGCCATCTGGGATTATGTCAAAGAAGAGTATTACGGATATTCGGACGGAAAAGTGCAGACATTTGCCGATTATGTGAGTGCATCAGAGGCGTTGCAGGAGATTCGCGGCAGGAACATGGAGGCTGAAAAAGAGCCTGCAACTGTGCAGCCAGAACCCGCAGCTCCGGTGCAGCCGGATTATCGCGTTGGCGATACGCTGTATCTGGACGGAAAGGCATTTACGATTGAAAAAGTCGGGCTTTTCGATGTGGAACTTCGGGACCCGGATTCCGTGTATCCGATCTTCCGCTCGGAAAGCAAGGAAAATCTGGCAAGAATTTTGGGGCATGAGGAAAATGTTCACCTGCACAATCTGGTGGTTGATCTGAATTCTGGAAAAGAAGAAGCGTTCCGGGCAGGGCATGAAGCAAAACATGCGGAGAACTACCGCATCAACAGTTTTCACCTCGGTGAAGGCAGTCCTAAGCAGAAATTCCGTGCCAACATGGATGCCATCTACACGCTGAAAACCTTGGAAAACCAGCATAGGGATGCGACACCAGAGGAACAGGAAACGCTGGCCAATTATGTCGGCTGGGGCGGACTGGCAGATGCCTTTGATGCAGAGAAAACTGCCTGGGCAGGCGAATATAAGGAGCTGAAAGCAGCTCTTACGGAAGAAGAATATGCCGCAGCCAGAGCTTCGACTCTGAATGCGCATTACACCAGTCCTACCGTGATCCGTGCAATCTATGAGGCATTGGACGGTATGGGATTTGAGAAAGGCAACATTCTGGAACCGTCGATGGGTGTCGGCAACTTCTTCGGTATGCTGCCGGATTTCATGTTGGGAAGCAGGCTGTATGGTGTGGAACTGGATTCCATCACCGGGCGTATTGCGCAAAAGCTGTATCCGCAGGCAGAAATCAAGGTGGCAGGCTTTGAGACCACTGACCGGCGTGATTTTTATGATCTGGCCGTGGGCAATGTGCCTTTTGGCAACTACCGTGTCAGCGATAAGCCCTATGATAAACTCGGATTTTCTATCCACAACTATTTCTTTGCCAAGGCACTGGATCAGGTTCGCCCCGGTGGTATCGTGGCCTTTGTTACCAGCCGCTATACGATGGATTCCAAGAATCCGGACGCACGAAAGTATCTGGCGCAGCGGGCAGAATTGCTGGGAGCTATCCGACTTCCCAACAACGCATTCCGTGCCAATGCCGGTACAGATGTAGTGTCGGATATCATTTTCCTGCAAAAGAGAGACCATCCCATTGATATCGAACCGGATTGGGTGCATCTGGGGCTGACATCGGAGGGTATTACCCTCAACAGCTACTTTGTTGAGCACCCGGAAATGGTGCTAGGTGAGATTACAACGGAAAGTACCCAGTACGGCAAGGAAGAATGTACGGTCATTCCGATTCCAGGTGCGGATCTGGGAGACCAGCTGCATGAGGCGGTGCAGCACATCGACGGTCATTATGAAGCACAGGAGCTGGCACCGGAGGAGGAGTTGTCCTTGCAGGGCGAAACCATTCCGGCAGACCCCAATGTAAAGAACTTCTCCTATGCGGTGGTGGACGGAGATGTTTATTTCCGTGAGAACAGCATCATGCGGAAGGCTGACCTTTCTGCGACAGCCACCGGCAGGATCAAGGGCATGGTGGAGCTTCGCACCATTGTGCAGGAACTGATCGACTATCAGTTGAACGATTACCCGGAGGAAGCGATTGCCCAGAAACAGCGGGAACTGAATGTAGCCTATGACCGATTCGCCGATCAGTATGGGCTTATCAATTCCCGTGCAAATGCACAGGCTTTTTCGGAAGATTCGTCTTATTATCTGCTCTGCTCTCTGGAAAATGTAGATGAAAACGGCAGGCTGGAATCCAAGGCGGATATGTTCACCAAACGGACGATTCGACCGGAACGGGCTGTTACCAGCGTAGATACTCCGGCAGAGGCTCTGGCAATCTCCATCGGAGAGCGCGGCAAAGTGGATTTGCCCTATATGTCGGAGCTTTTAGGTACACCGGGAGAATTTGAAAAAATCCAGCAGGAACTGCATGGTGTCATTTTCAAAGACCCGATGACGCAGGGCGGCGAGGAAACTGGCTGGGTGACGGCTGATGAATATCTGTCCGGCAATGTCCGGGAAAAACTCCGCGTGGCAGAACTGGCTGCGGCTTCTGACCCTGCCTTTGCGGTAAACACGGAATATTTGAAGGAAGCACAGCCGAAAGACCTGGATGCGTCGGAGATTGATGTGCGCCTTGGTGCCACATGGGTCAATCGGGATTATATCCAGCAGTTTATGGAAGAAACCTTTGAACCGCCGTTCTATCTGTGCAGAAATATTGAAGTGAAATTCTCTCCCATGACGGCAGAATGGCAAATTACCGGCAAGAGTACACCGAGCCGGAATGATGTTCATGCCTATATGACCTACGGCACCAGCCGTGCCAATGCCTACCGAATTCTGGAGGATACGTTGAATCTGCGGGATATTCGTATTTACGATACCGTGGAGGATGCAGACGGCAAGCAGAAGCGGGTTCTGAATAAAAAGGAGACCACCCTCGCCCAGCAGAAACAGCAGGCCATTAAGGATGCGTTCCAGAACTGGGTGTGGAAAGACCCTTATCGCCGCGCGGAACTTGTGGAAAAGTATAACGAGCTGTTCAACAGCACTCGTCCCCGTGAGTATGATGGTTCTCATATCCGCTTTGGCGGCATGAATCCGGAAATCCGGCTGCGGGAACACCAGCAGAATGCCATTGCTCATGTGCTGTACGGCGGCAATACGCTGCTGGCCCACGAAGTGGGTGCCGGTAAGACTTTCGAGATGGCCGCTTCTGCTATGGAGGCAAAACGGCTGGGACTGTGCCAGAAATCCATGTTTGTCGTTCCGAATCATTTGACCCTTCAGTGGGCAAACGAGTTTCTGCGTCTGTATCCGAGTGCAAAATTGCTGGTGGCAAGCAAAAAGGACTTTGAAACTGCCCGCAGAAAGAAGTTCTGCGCACGAATTGCTACTGGTGATTACGATGCAGTCATCATCGGGCATTCCCAGTTTGAGAAAATTCCGGTGTCCGCAGAACGGCAGGAGCGGATTTTGACTGCCCAGATTGATGAAATCGAAAACGCCATTGCTGAGATGAAATCCCAGAATGGCGAACGTTTCTCCATCAAACAGATGGAAAAGACCCGGAAAGGATTGGAGGCGAGATTGGAGAAACTTCGGGCAACCGACCGAAAAGACGATGTGATTACCTTTGAGCAGCTGGGCGTAGACCGACTGTTTGTAGACGAAGCACATGCCTTTAAGAACCTGTTCCTCTACACAAAAATGCGCAATGTTGCAGGCTTGTCCACATCGGAAGCGCAGAAATCTTCGGATATGTTTATGAAGTGCCAATATATGGACGAGTTGACAGGCGGGCGCGGCATCATTTTTGCGACCGGCACCCCGGTTAGCAACAGCATGACGGAGCTTTACACCATGATGCGGTATCTCCAGTACGGCACGTTGCAGCAGAAAGGGCTGACCCATTTCGACAGCTGGGCTTCTACCTTTGGTGAGACCACCACAGCCATTGAGCTGGCACCGGAAGGAACCGGATACCGGGCAAGAACAAGATTTGCAAAATTCTTCAACCTGCCGGAGCTGATGAATATATTCAAGGAAGTGGCAGATATCAAGACTTCCGATCAGCTGCATCTGCCGGTGCCGGAGGCAAAATTTGAAACCGTGGTGGTGCAGCCTTCGGAGCATCAGCAGGCGATGGTGGCGGAGCTTTCGGAACGGGCGGCGGCTGTGCATTCCGGTGTGGTAGACCCGTCGGTCGATAACATGCTGAAAATCACATCGGATGGCAGAAAGCTGGGACTGGATCAGCGATTGATGAATCCGCTCCTGCCGGATGACCCAAATAGCAAGCTCAACGCCTGTGTGCGGAATGTGCTTCGGATTTATGAGGAAGGACAGTCGGATAAGCTGACCCAGTTGCTGTTCTGCGACCTCAGCACGCCGAAGAACGATGGAACCTTCAATGTCTATGAGGATATCCGCGCCAAACTAATTCAGTCCGGTGTGCCGGAAGAAGAAATCGCATTTATTCATGATGCCGATACTGAGGCAAAAAAGAAAGATTTGTTTGCCAAAGTGCGTACCGGACAGGTACGGGTATTGTTAGGTTCGACACAGAAGATGGGTGCAGGCACGAACGTGCAGGACAGGCTGGTGGCCGTGCATCATCTGGATGTGGGCTGGCGGCCTGCGGACATGACCCAGCGAAATGGTCGTATCATCCGTCAGGGAAACCGAAACAAAGAAGTGCAGGTTTATCAGTATGTGACGGAAGGAACTTTTGATGCCTACCTCTATCAGACACTGGAGAATAAGCAGAAATTTATCAGCCAGATCATGACCAGCAAATCTCCGGTACGTTCCTGTGATGATGTAGATGAGCAGGCTCTTTCCTATGCAGAGATCAAGGCACTTTGTGCCGGAGACCCGCAAATCAAGGAGAAAATGGACTTGGATGTAGATGTTGCAAGGCTGAAAGTATTGAAGGCGGATCATCAGAGCCAGCAGTACCGATTGGAAGATAAATTGATGAAATATTTCCCTGCGGAGATTGAGAAAACGCAAGGGTTCATCAAGGGCTTTCAGTCGGATATTCGGACGGTGGCGGCACATCCGCTGCCGGAAGAGGAGTTCTGCGGTATGGAGGTGAATGGCACACAATTTACTGAAAAAGCCGAGGCCGGTGAAGCAATTCTTGCGGTCTGTAAAGCCAATCAGAGTTTGGAGCCGGTGCCGCTTGGCAGTTACCGTGGTTTCAAGATGGAGCTGGCATTTGACAGCTTCCAGAAAGAGTATCAGGTACTGCTGAAAGGTGAGATGACCCACCGGGTGCCCATTGGCACCAGTGCTGCGGGCAATATCCAGCGTCTGGACAATGCTCTTGCCGGGATTCCTGCAAGGCTGGAAAAGGCGGAACAGCAGTTGGACAATCTTAGGAGCCAGCAGGAAGCGGCGCAGGCCGAGCTTGGAAAGCCATTTCCCCAGGAGGCAGAACTGGCAGAAAAGAGTGCAAGACTGGCAGAACTGGACGCACTGCTAAATATGGATGACCGTGGAAATGATGATCCTGACCGTGAAAAAACAACGGAAAAGCCGTCTGTACTGGCAGAGCTGCGTGACCGTGCAGGGCGCATTCCGCCGATGACACATCGAAATGATGAGGAGGTGGCACTATGAGTGTTCGGGAACACTGGATCAATGTCCGGGTAAACCCGGAAGAGCTGGCGAGAATTCGTGAAAAGCAGAAAGAATTAGGCATCCGCAATACCGGTGCCTATATGAGAAAGATGGCGATGGACGGGTACTGCGTAAATCTTGATTTGTCGGATGTGGCGCAGGTATCCACACTTCTTCGCCGATGCAGCAACAACCTGAACCAGTACGCAAAACGCGCCAATGAATCTGGAAGCATCTATGCGGAGGATATCCGGGATTTGCAGAAGCGACTGGATGAACTCTGGGAGATGCAAAAGCTGATCTTAAAGAGGCTTTCTGGTATTCGATGACGGCGCAAACGTGCGGAATTTCTATTGCACATGGCACAGATGAAACAGTCTGTGTCATTACATATTTTTTGCAGGTCTTCCTGTTGACATCGTGGTGTTTGGCAAGCGGGTACAGTAAAATGAAGATGAAAAGAAAAACGAAGGGGTGAAATCCATGAAGATCGTATGTTTTTTGTTGAAGCTGATGCTGAAAATCCTGTTGCTGCCAGTTGCGTTTCTGCTGCGATTTCTATGCTTTATCTGGAATCTGCTGATGCAGCTATCCCTGTGGGTGCTTTCGCCGATCATGCTTTTCGTTTTTGGCTGCGGCATCTATTCGGTGGTTCGGGCGAGCTGGACGGATGTGTTTCTGCTGACCCTGATTGAGATGGGGCTGTTCGCAGCTGCGGTTGGTGTGGGCGGCATCATGGAACTGATGGAACAGCTGTGTGAGCGTGTAGAGGATGTTTTGACAATTTGAGTTCAGGAGGGATTCGATGGATATTCAGTTTATGAAAGATTATTATGATTTACGGTACGAGGAAACAGATGGAGAGAATCATTTTGTGGAAGAGACTGCTTATCAGGAAAAACAGTCTGAGCAATCGAAGATGGAAGACCAGCTGATGGAAATGGTGGGCGGCAGCGAATCTAATGTGTGGAAGCTGTACGAAAGCATTATGTGCGTCTATTTCGATATGGAAGAAATCATCAAGCAGGCCGTTTATTTGCAGGGAGCTTATGACCGGGAACGGATGTTAAAATGAGAATAGTAGATTGGTAAGAGCTGCCTTCGGGTAGCTCTTTTTAGATGGAGGAATATGAAAATGGCGGCTACAAGACTAATTGCGCTGCATATCAATAAAGGAAAGACGGTAGCGCAGTGTCTGGCTGACCGTACTGATTATTCTGAGAATGCAGCAAAGACGGAAGATGGAAAATATATCAGCGCGTATGCCTGTGACGCAAAGACCTGTGATGAAGAATTTCTGCTTTCTAAACGGCAGTATGAGCATATCACCGGTAGAACCCAGGCGCATGATGTGATTGCATATCAGATTCGGCAATCCTTTAAGCCCGGAGAGATCACGCCGGAGGAGGCGAATAAGGTTGGGTATGAGACGGCCATGCGATTCACCAAGGGAAAACACGCATTTATCGTGGCTACCCATGTTGATCGTGCGCACATTCATAACCATATTATTTTTAATTCAACTACATTAGACTGCACCAGAAAATTCCGAGATTTTCGCTTATCAGGTCTTGCGCTGGCAAGGCTCAGTGATATCGTCTGCCTGGAACACCGGTTGTCGGTCATTGTCCGAAAGCCCTACGGGGAGCGGAAGAAGAGAACGGAATACCCGGAGAAAAAGTCGCAGCGGGATGAAATCTGTGAGGCCATTGATGCAGCATTGGAAATAAAGCCAAAAGACTTCCAGGAACTGATTGGAATTTTGCAAGAAGCAGGGTACGAGTATAAAGATGGAAAACAGCCTGCACTGCGGGGAAAAGGCCATGCCAGATTTGCCCGCTTCCGCTCTCTTGGCAAAGGATATTCGGTCGAAGAACTCTGCGAAGTGATTGCTGGGAATGTGGTTCATAAAAGCAAATTTGCAGAGAAAACCCGCACAAGCGCAAGGTCAGCACAGGTGCATCAGAAGGCAGAGCTGTCGTTCCTTATTGATGTCCGTGCCAAAATGCAAGCAGGCAAAGGCGCGGGATATGCGCGTTGGGCGAAAGTATTCAATCTGAAGCAGATGGCAAAAGCCATGATGTTCATGGAAGAGCATGGAATCAAGAGCTATGCAGAGCTGAAGGAAAAGGCGGATGGAATTTCTGAAAAATGCGATGCGCTGCTGGAATCTGTAAAGGCGGATGAGGCACGGATGTCAGAAGTGTCGGTGCTGCGGAAGCATCTAATCAATTATGCCAAGACAAAAGATGTCTTTGCTGCATATAAGGCATCCGGCTACAATCGGGAGTTCTATGAAGTTCATCGGGATTCGCTGGCCTTACGCAGCGCAGCGAAAAAGGCGTTTGATGCCTATAAGAAAGAGAACGGTTCTGACAAAAAGCTCCCGCGCATCAGCGAGCTGAACGCAGAGTATGCAATGCTTCTGGAACGAAAGAAAAGCTCCTATGCAGAGTACCGCAAGACCAAATCGGAAATGCAAGATTGGCTTGTGGCACAGAAGATTGTGCAGGAAATCCTAAAAGAGGACGAGCAGAAAAAAGAGCAGATGCATGAGCAGGAAGTGCGGCAGGAAGAAGAAAATAGACAAAGTAGTCGATGATGGAAAGTCCGGTGCAGTGTGGGTGTAATGCTCATACTGCACCAGGCTTTTTTATTTGGCAGGAACTGCCGTTAAAGCATCCGAAACGGATGCGCAGCTCGATGCCGCAGGCAGCGTTCTATGGGGATTGGGGAGTTTCCCCAACAAGCAGAAAATCGCTTTCGTGTCACGAAAGCCCTGCTTGCAGAAGAGTTTGACTCATTGACCAAACGCCTAATTGATGCTAAAATAAAGGAAAAAATCGCAGGAGGGTTGCTTAATGAGCTTGGGGGAAACAATTAGAATTACACGGCAAAAATCCTTTTATACGCAGGAGGAATTTGCTCATAAGCTAAATGTTGCGCTGTCTACGGTCAACCGTTGGGAATTGAACAAAGCAAAACCCAGCGTGAAAGCTATGAGAGCAATCAAGTCTTTCTGCGAAGAAAATAATCAACCGTATGAATTCATTGAAGAACAGTGGGTTGGCTATATAGGGGGCGAATAATATGTCAGGTCAAAGAACTCAGTGGAATGAAGCAACAAGGGTGCAAATGCCAGCGCTTGTCCACTTGACACGAATTGGCTTCACATACTTTGGAAAAATTACCGAAGATAAGGCTGGCACTGTTTACGACCCGGATACAAATATCCTCATAGAAGTTTTTAAGTCTCAGTTTGCAAAGCTCAATCCGGAACGAGCCGGAGAAGCGGAAGCTATGCTCAGAATAATCCGACAAGAGCTTGATAACGATGATATTGGAGAAAGTTTTTATAAGCGGCTTAAGGCTGTTTCTCCAGTAAGGCTAATTGATTTTGAGCATCCGGAAAACAATACATTTCATTGCTCGGCGGAGTTTACCTGCAAGCGTGATGAGGATGAATTTCGACCGGATATAACGCTGTTTGTGAATGGGCTTCCTCTCGTGTTTATCGAAGTGAAAAAGCCCAATAATATCGGTGGTATGGTTGCCGAAGCTGAGCGTATGAACAAACTGCGGTTTCCCAATAAGAAATTTCGCAGGTTTATAAATATTACGCAGTTGATGATCTTCTCAAACAACATGGAGTACGATGCTATGGGGGGTATCGTGCCTATTCAAGGTGTTTTTTATTGCACTGGTTCAAAGAAAGGCTCTCCTTTTAATTGCTTCAGAGAAGAAAATCCGCTGAATCTTGATGTAGCACCGTATAACAGAGACTTTCCATATAAGGATATTGACCCTGAAGTTGAGAAGCAGATTCTTTCTGATTTCAACAATCAGGTCATTCATACAAGCCCTGAATATCAAACCAACTTACAGACAACAACTCCGACAAACCGTGTGCTCACATCAATGTGCAGCCCGGATAGACTACTTTTCCTACTTAAATATGGAATCACCTACTACCACAAGACGAAGGAGCTTGATGACGGTACAATCGAGCAAATAGACCAGAAGCATATTATGCGATATCAGCAGTTTTTTGCTGCAATGATTGTTCGAGAGCGTATCTCTGAAGGTACAACCTCTGGCATTATTTGGCATACCCAAGGAAGCGGCAAGACTGCTCTGTCTTTCCATCTTTCCTATGTGCTCACGGACTATTTTGCAAGCATTAACAAGGTAACGAAGTTTTACTTTATAGTTGACCGTCTTGACCTTATGAAGCAGTCCAAGGAGGAGTTCGCAGCAAGAGGACTGGTTGTTAAAACCGCAAGTTCCAGAGCTGAGTTAATGGAGCAATTTCGGACAAATCAATCCCAGGAAGGAACAACCGGAGAGCCTGAAATTACCGTTGTTAACATTCAGCGATTTGAGGAACGGCAGGATAAGGTTGTACTTCCATCTTATGCGACTAACCTGCAACGGGTTTTTATTATTGATGAGGCACATCGTGGATATAAACCGGAAGGTTCTTTCCTCGCCAATTTGTTCGATGCGGACCCTAACTCCATAAAGATTGCATTGACAGGAACGCCACTCTTGAAAAGTGAGCGCGAGTCATGGCGTGTTTTCGGCAACTACCTGCACACATATTATTACGATAAGTCTGTCCAAGATGGTTATACATTAAAAATTATTCGAGAGGATATCGAAACTTCCTACAAAGAGAAGCTGGAAGAAATCTACCATTCCCTTGAGAACCTGGTACAAAAGAAGGATGTCAAAAAGGATGATATTATTGAGCATCCGAACTATGTAAAAGAACTTCTCCGGTATATCATCACTGACCTGAAGCGTTTCCGGATTATTCGAGGAGATGATACATTAGGCGGCATGGTCATTTGCGAGACAAGTGAACAGGCTCGCAGATTGTTTGCGTATTTTGACGAGATTCAAAATGAACTGAACAAAGATGCGTCCAGCAAGAGCCATTTCAAGGTTGGACTTATCCTATATGATAGCGACGACAAGGACACCCGTGAAAATGTCATTACTGACTTCAAGGATAACTTTAAGGTGGATATGCTCATCGTGTACAATATGCTGCTTACTGGATTTGATGCTCCGAGATTGAAGCGACTCTATTTCGGGCGAAAACTCAGAGACCACAATCTTCTTCAGGCAATCACTCGTGTCAACAGACCGTATAAGAATAATCGGTATGGATACATCATCGATTTTGCCGACATCAAGAAGAATTTTGATGAAACAAATGCCGCATACCTTGCAGAACTCAATAAATTCAATGACCCTGACGAAGTAGGTGAAGGAAACGAGGCCAATATTTTTGCTCAGGTTATGGAAGACCCTGCTGAGCTGATTCAGCGTATGCAAAAAGCTCGACAAGTGCTTTTTGATTATCCGCTTGATAATGCAGAGGAATTCAGCACGGAGATTTCCACCATCGAGGACAAGTCGGTTCTTCTTGACCTGAAAAAAGCACTGATTGAGGTGCGTGACTGCTGTAATATTGTGAGAACCTTTGGTGATGATGACTTGAAGGCTGCATTCGCAAATTTCGAGATTTCTCGCCTGAAGGATATCCTCTCAGAAGTGCAAAGACACATCAATATCATCAATCAGCGGGAAGCCTTTGCTGATGACGATGCTACACGCATCATGGTCAATGAAGCCATGCAGGACATTACTTTTAACTTCAGCAAAATCGGTGAAGAGGAGTTAAAAATGGTATCCGGTGGCGAGGAGCTTAATGAAAAACTTCAAAGGATGGTGCGTAAATTCGCGGAGAATATCGACCCGGAAGATCCAGAATATATCACGCTGAGAGAAGCATTTCATGCTCGGTTTCATGAGCACGGCTTTACTCCTCAAAATATGGATGAGTTCAACTCCTACTCTAAAGCTATGGATGAAATACTCCAAAAGCTGGCAGAGCTACAGAAAAAGAATGCAGTCTTGTTGAGACGATACAACGGCGATGCAAAATTCGCTCGTGTTCATAAACGAATCCGGGAAGAAAATAAGAAGCGTAAAAGCGCAGGCAAACCGGTCATGCTCTCAGAATATGACGAAAGCATTGTCACAGCACTGATGACCATAAAAAGCGATATTGACCGTAAGGTTTATGATCGTAACGATATTCTGAAAAAAGATGCCTATTTTGAGCAGACGGTTATGACGGAAATTAAAACGGGCATGGATACCTTGGGGGTTGTCAATTCCCGAGAAGACAGAGTTTTTATTCAGAGCAGAATTACAAAGCAGTATCTCGAGCAATACAGAGAAACATATCCTGCCGCATAAGGAGAAGAAAACAATGGATATAAAGGCACAAACCTATAAGTTGATAGATGACCTGAAAGCTGTCTGCCACAATTACGGTATGGGAAACGACGGAAACGAGTACAAGGTCATTACCCAGATATTTCTATATAAGTTTTTGAACGATAAATTTGGATATGAGATTAAGAAAAAGGATTCTCGTATCGCCAGTGCTGAAAAGTGGGAAACCGCATATTCCGAACTGCCGGAGGACGACCGGCTTGATCTTCTGGATTCATTATCTCCTGATATTCCACGGCTTTATCCGGAGCATTTGATCTCTACGCTGTGGAACCAGCAGGCAAAGGGAGATTTTGATTTGATCTTCGACAGCACCATGGTTGATATTGCTGACAAGAACATCGACATTTTCTCCACGCAAACAACGAAAAACACCAAAATTCCGCTGTTTGAAAAGCTCACTAATTTCGTGACCGATGACGCGCAAAGAGCCCCATTTGCAAGAGCTCTGGTTGATAAGCTCGTCAATTTCTCTTTTGAGGACGCTTTTGCAGAGAGTTACGATTTTTTTGCAGGTGTATTTGAGTATGTCATCAAGGATTATAACACAAACGGCGGTGGCGTATATGCGGAGTATTACACGCCCCATGCAATCGCCGTGATTATGGCTCGACTTCTTGTCGGTGACAGACAGGATTTGCATAACATCGAGTGCTACGATCCGGCAGCCGGAACCGGTACACTGCTAATGGCACTTGCTCATCAGATTGGTGAAGATCGCTGCACGATTTTTGCGCAAGATCGCTCCCAAAAGAGTAATAAGATGCTCAAGCTAAACCTGATTCTTAATGGTCTGGTTTCCTCGCTCGATCATGCAATCCAGGGAGATACTTTGACTGATCCGTTCCATATGAGCGATGATGGAAAGTCTCTCCGGCAATTTGATTATGAGGTCTGCAACCCTCCATTCAACTTGGATTTCTCTGAGACAAGAGAGACGCTTGCGGCTATGCCAGCCCGTTTCTGGGCAGGTATCCCAAATGTGCCGAAGAAGAAAAAAGAAAGCATGTCCATCTACACATGCTTCCTTCAGCATGTGCTGAATTCGATGAAACCAAACGGAAAAGCTGCGATTGTACTTCCAACTGGTTTCCTCACGGCAAAGAGCAGCGTCGAGGGCAAACTGCTGAAGCATATTGTAAACGAGAGACTTGTATATGGCGTTATCAGTATGCCGTCCAATGTTTTTGCAAATACCGGTACGAATGTATCCGTTGTGTTCTTCGATAATTCAAAGTCTTCAGATAAAGTTATCCTAATCGATGCATCAAAGCTCGGTGAGGAGTACCAAGAGGGCAACAACAAAAAGGTTCGCCTGACACCTTCTGAGATTGATATGATTGTCGATACTTTTCTCAACAAGAAGACAGTGGAGGACTTTTCGGTTGCTGTAAGCTATGAGGATATTGAAGCGAAAAAGTGCTCTCTTGCAGCCGGTCAGTACTTTGATGTGAAGATTGAGTATGTGGAGCTTACGCAGGAAGAATTTGAGAGCAAAATGTCGGAGTTGACATCGAATTTGCAGAGCTACTTCGATGAAGGAAACGTTCTGCAAAAGGAGATTATGGAGCAGCTGAAGAGGGTGAAGTATGAGCAGATTTGAATTTGCTCACAGATGGCATAAGGATGGGACGATTTAGCATGATAGGCAATGAGAGATTATTAACCAATGGCTGGCAAATTCTAAAATTCAGTGAGTGCATAAAGCAGCTTAACACTGGATTGAATCCGAGAAACCATTTTTCTCTAGGCCATGGTAGCCTCAAATATATTACAGCAAAGAACTTGACACAGTTTGGCACAATTGATTTTTCAAAATGTGACTTTATAGATGAACAAGCAAAAAGAATTATCCATAGAAGGTCTGATATCCAAGTAGGTGACATATTGTTTTCTAGCAGAGCTCCTATCGGACATTGTCATTTGATATGTGAGAAACCAGATGACTACGATATAGGCGAATCTATATTTTCAATACGAGTGAATCGGAAAATTATTTTACCTGATTATCTATGTCTGTATATGGCGAGTGATTATTTTGTTAGAATGGCATCGCTGCATACAACAGGAAGTATTATACAAGAGATTCGCATTAGTGACCTAATGGATACAGATGTTATTCTTCCACCAATGAATGAGC
Organism: Clostridium sp. M62/1; assembly: GCF_020736365.1. NCBI lineage: Bacteria > Bacillati > Bacillota > Clostridia > Eubacteriales > Clostridiaceae > Clostridium > Clostridium sp. M62/1. The sequence goes on from NZ_CP085988.1 coordinate 987,453, forward strand.
AGAGGCGAATTGCTGAATGTTTCAAGAAGATTGATAGAAAAATAGCACTGAACAATAAAATAAATGATAATTTAGCGCAACAGCTCCGTCTGCTGTATGACTACTGGTTCACGCAATTTGACTTTCCAGACGAGAGCGGTAAGCCATACCGCTCATCTGGCGGGCAAATGGTGTGGAGCGATGATGCTAAAAAAGAGATACCTGCTAGTTGGAACAGCACAAAAATGTCAGATGCAATCGAAGGTATTCGTACAGGCTTAAACCCTCGGGATAATTTTAAGCTGGGCAGTGGTACGATCAAATACATCACAGTCAAAAATCTCCGCTCTGATGGTATTTTGGACTTTTCAGGGTGTGATACCATTGATGAAACTGCACGAGCGATAGTACATCGCCGTTCTGATGTATGTACTGGAGATATTTTGTTTGCGAGCATTGCTCCATTAGGTCGTTGCCATCTTGTTCAGGAACTTCCGCAAGATTGGGATATCAACGAATCTGTCTTCTCCATTCGCTGTAATAAAGCAACTGTTACGCCGGAATACCTTTACATGCACCTACAGAGCGAAGCTTTTGTCAAGGAATCGACTGCATGCTCAACCGGTAGCGTTTTCAAGGGTATTCGAATCAACACTCTATTGGATAGTAGGATGCTCTTACCTCCTATGCAGGTTGTAGACAAGTTCAGCCAGCAGACGAAGCCCCTTTTTTCGCTGCAATACAAGCTGAATAAAGAGATACAAGCCTTAACTCAGCTAAGAGATTGGCTTCTGCCAATGCTGATGAACGGTCAAGCCACCATCAGCGACTAAGCCGCTAAATTATCATTTAGCATAGGACAAAGAAACTCTTACCAACGGCGAGAGTGGAGAAATAAGGAACTGCCGTTGCTGTCGTTCTCTTAACAGAAGGAGAAACGACATGAAAGAAAGAATAGTTAATCAGATCATCCAAGGAATGTTGTCCGTGCTGAATAATGCGCAGACAGCACATCTGCAAAAGGTTCTTGCAGCTGCATTTTCAGAGGTCGAAGTTATAACGGTTGACTGTTCAGAAACCAAGGAGGACGATACCTCAAATAGAAAGATTGAGGAGCTGTTCATTGCAGCCAAGAAAGTCGAAGGTTGTTCTGAAAAATCGCTGAAATACTATGCTTCCACGATTCGTACAATGCTAGATAAGATTGGAAAGCAGGTGTTGGAGATCACAACGGATGATTTGCGAGCTTACCTCACCGACTATCAGGCTGAGAAGAAGTCAAGCAAGGTGACGATAGACAACATCAGGCGTATCCTATCCAGCTTTTTCACATGGCTTGAGGATGAGGACTATATTCTGAAAAGCCCGATACGCCGGATTCACAAGGTGAAGTCCGCTGCGACCATCAAGGAGACTTATTCTGATGAATCACTCGAAAAGATGAGAGATAAATGCGATAGCTTGCGGGATTTAGCAATGATCGATATGCTGTCCTCTACTGGTATGCGTGTTGGAGAAATGGTACGACTGAATCGAGACGATATCCGCTTTGACGAGCGAGAATGCGTCGTTTTCGGCAAAGGAGACAAGGAAAGAATTGTTTACTTTGACGCAAGAACAAAGATTCATCTGCAAAACTATTTGCAGAGTCGAACAGACAGTGAACCGGCACTTTTTGTTTCCTTGCGGTCTCCACATAGACGGCTGACGATTGGCGGAATTGAGTTGAGGCTTCGTGAGCTTGGAAAACGGTTGGATATACCAAAGGTTCACCCACATAAGTTCCGCAGGACGCTTGCAACGATGGCAATAGATAAGGGAATGCCGATTGAGCAGCTACAGCATTTGCTGGGTCATCAACGCATTGACACGACAATGCACTATGCGATGGTAAAACAGAGCAATGTTAAGCTGGCTCACAAAAAATACATTGGATAGAGAGGTAAGCATGAAAATCAAGGATATAGGGAATGTGGTTACCGGAAAAACTCCACAAACTGCTCATGCAGAATTCTATGGTGGTGACTACATGTTTATAACACCAACGGAGTTACATGGAGGATATAAAATTTCTTCATCTGAAAAAACACTTACAGAGGCGGGCTTGGAATCTATCAAAACTAATTCTATTGATGGAATAAGTGTGTTAGTAGGCTGCATTGGTTGGGATATGGGCAATGTTGCCATGTGCTTTGAAAAGTGTGCAACTAACCAACAGATCAACAGCATAACCCAAATATCAGAAGACTATAGTCCTTATTTTCTCTACTACTGGTTAAGCACAAAAAAGGAATATCTCTTTTCAATTTCCTCCGTAACCAGAACACCAATTTTGAGCAAAGGCGTTTTTGAGGAGATTGAGATACCGAGTATTTCACGTTCAGAGCAGGATAAGATTGCAAAAGTGCTTTTAGTTCTTGACAAGAAAATCAAATTGAACTCCGAGGTAAATGATAATTTAGCTGCTTAGTCGCTGATGGTGGCTTGACCGTTCATCAGCATTGGCAGGAGCCAATCTCGCAATGCTCGTAGCTGGTTGCTTTCTTTGTAATTCTTGGAAATCAGCGTGAAAAGCGGCGTAACACGCTCTGTATAGTCAGCCACTTTGCCAAAATCCAGATCACACACAGGAAGGCTTGCTATATGACTTGGATAAATGTGTGGCTGTGCAGAACCAGTTTGGATTTTATAGATATTATTCTGGTGGCGCTTCAAAAGCGCATGCCAGAAATAAACGTAGGGTGTCATCTTGAAATCTATGAAGGACGAATCAGATGACCAAACAGGCACGCCCCACAAATTCACAAATCCGGCGTTCGCTCCAGAGCTCGAAATAGTTATCACAGGCGCTACAGTATTGGCTGCATTGTGGTATGTCGATGGCACCAGTCCTCCCGCAACGACCGGAATATCGCCAGGAATTGCATCTTTAGAGAGAAGGGCCGTCCCACGTTGAGGTACAATGAAGTCACCAATATGTTTAGAGCCGGATATATCCTGGAACATGAAGTCAAAAAGCAGTTGCGCTTGCTGCGCTAAATTATCATTTACAGGAGAGAACGATTACGGATAAGGATACTGGCCTATAAGGAATGGTATGAGGATTGAATGATTTTATCTTAAATCAAAGGATGGGGTGGTTGCTGAGTGTATAGAAAATGGACAAAGAATGATATAGAAGCATCCAAAGCGCGTTTTCGTAGGCTTTATGCACAATCGCCGATCGAGTACCGCTTTCTCTGTGGTCACGATATTCAGAGCGAAGATGACGAGGATGCACTGGACTACTACATGATTGGAGTATGGCTGGTTCAGCATAGGAAATATTCTGATTGGTCGAAAGAGAAAGCATTTGATTTGGCGGAAATTCTTGAATTTATGCGAGTGTACAGGATAAGAATTCCACGATACATCAAGCGTACAAGATTCTATCGCAAAATATTAACTTGAAAGATGACACGACAAGAATTATTTATATGGATACGCCAGCAGTACGGCACAGAGCCGGAATACCCCTGGCATGACTGGAATGCGGTGTTGCGGCACAATGACAATAATAAATGGTATGGTGTAGTTCTGGAAGTATCTGCTGATAAGTTGGGACTGCCGGAAGCAGGCATCGTTGATGTCCTTAATGTGAAAAGTGATCCGCTGCTGATCGGCTCTCTTCGTGGGCAGGACGGCTATTTTCCGGCCTATCACATGAACAAGGAAAAATGGCTCAGTATTCAGCTTGGCAAACCAGAACTGGATGATGCCATCAAAGACCTGCTTTCTTTGAGCTATGAGCTGACGGCACCGAAGAAGCGCAAACCAAAGTCATCAGCAAAAAATCCAGGAGATTCCGCAAATGGCAAAGAAAATGACAAAGATTGAGCGAAAGGAAGCACGCCTCCGAAAGGGCAAGCAGTGGCTGCTCACCTATACCGGCTCGCCGAAAAAGATGAACAAGCATTACCGGGAACGCTTTCATGTGGATGCTGTGACTGCCGCTATAGGTGTTAGGATTCCCCAATGTTTCTTTCGTATGGCGTCTGGTAAGTGTTGTTCTTATATGAGTATCGAATTCGCTGTCAGGCAAATCATAAGCGGAAAGGATACCATTACTGTTGATTTCTTTCATGCGGATAACGAAATACATTCCCTTCCGGATCAGGTGTGCAAAGGTATTAAAACTTTCGTAACCACGGTCTGCCATAAGGATGGTATTATTACAATACTTATGAAAACCATCAGATCAGTGCAGTAGATATGCATGTAGAAAATCTGGATAGTGATAAAATGATTTGTTATCCAGTAATTCAAGGAGAACGAATCAACTATCAAAATAAATAATGTTTTGAAATCAGGGATGAGGTAGAAAGGAAAGTTCCATGACAAAAGATGAAGTAAAAAAACTCAGGATGGACAGTCCGGAATCACTACAGTTTTTAAATAATGCTACAAAATTTTATAATTTAATGATGATGTATCGTTGTGCTATTCGGGAGATACAAACTAAGCTTGAGGTTTTGGATGATGAATTTTCAGTTGAGAACAATCGAAATCCTATTTCTTTTATAAAAACAAGAATTAAGAAGCCCAATAGTATTTACAATAAACTGCAGAAGATGGGATATGAATTTACAACAGAAAATATACAGACATATCTCAATGATGTAGCAGGCGTTCGAATAGTTTGTGCGTTTATTGACGATATTTATATGATATCAGATTTGATTACCCAACAGGATGATATTAAAGTTATTGAAATAAAAGATTATATAAAAAATCCAAAATCGAATGGTTATCGAAGCTATCATATGATTGTTGAAATACCAGTATTTTTTGCTAAGGGTAAAACACCTATGCGTGTAGAATTACAGATTCGAACCAATGGTATGGATTTCTGGGCAACATTGGAACATCAACTTCGCTATAAAAAAGGAATTGAAGAAATGCCTGGCTATGATGAGATAAGTGAAGAATTACTTCATTCTGCAAAAGCTATCATTGAAGCAGATAATGAAATGCAGAGAATAAAAGACAAAATTGGTATGTTCCACGAAATTTAGGGAGAAAACTGAGCAAGTAGGAAGGCGGAATATATATGAAACAAGATACTTTAGAGGGCAAAGCAAAAACAAAAAATGGGGTAAAACGGCTGTGTTTTTCCATAGTCTGCATTCTTCTAGAAGTAGTTTTTATTATTACTATTGTAACACGCTTAAATGAATATGCAGAAATCATAAATCTATTTACAAGGATTTTAAGTGGAATTTTAGTTTTGGGATTGTATGCATCAGATAAGACATCCTCTATGAAAATGCCTTGGGTCATCTTAATTCTAATTTTCCCAATTATGGGTGTAGGCCTGTATTTGTTGATTGGTTTGAATGGCGGCACACATAAAATGCGTGAGCGATATGCAGAAATTGATAGCAAATTGTTACCAATGCTTTCCGATAATCAGGAGTGCTTAAACAGAATAAACGAAACGATTCCGAAGGCAGGAAATATTGCAAGTTATATACAAAGAAATTCGCAGTATCCAATCTATCAGAATACGGATATTGTGTATTTTGATGAAGCAGTGAAAGGATTAGAGGCACAGCTTAAGGATTTGGAGAAAGCACAAAAGTTTATCTTTATGGAATATCATGCGATAGAAGACGCTGAAGCATGGCATAAGATTCAAGATGTTCTGGAAGAGCGAGTAAAAGCAGGTGTGGAAGTTAGAGTATTCTACGATGATATGGGTTCTATAGGCTTTATTAACACAGATTTTGTGAAAAAAATGGAGGCAATAGGAATTCATTGCCGTGTATTCAATCCGTTTATGCCAGGTTTAAATCTGTTTTTGAACAATCGTGATCATAGAAAAATAACAGTTATTGATGGAAAAGTCGGATTTACAGGTGGATATAATCTAGCAAACGAATATTTTAATTACACACACCCGTATGGACAGTGGAAAGATACAGGTATTCGTTTAGAAGGAGATGCTGTTCAGTCGCTTACAGTGACATTTTTAGAAATGTGGAATGCTGTTAGTGAAAAAGCTACGAATGATACTGATTTTAGTAAATACATTATTCATTACGATTATAAAGCACAGCAAACAGGTTTTGTTCAGCCTTATGCAGACAGTCCTATGGATAATGAGCAGGTCGGAGAAGAAGTTTATATCAGTATGATAAATAAAGCTGAAAAATATTGTTGGTTTATGACTCCATATCTAATCATAACAGATGAAATGACGCATGCGTTATGTCTGGCTGCTAAGCGAGGGGTAGACGTAAGAATTATCACACCTGGTATCCCTGATAAAAAATTCATTTATAATGTAACTCGTTCTTTTTATCATGGATTAGTTAAACATGGTGTTCGTGTTTATGAGTGGACTCCTGGTTTCTGTCATGCAAAAATGAGTGTGGCAGATGACTGTATGGCAACTTGTGGAACAATTAATTTGGATTATCGAAGTTTATATCACCATTTTGAAAACGGCTGTTTTATGGCAGATTGTCAGGCAGTTGTGGAAATAAAAAATGATCTGATAAGAACGATGGGAGAATGTCGTGATGTGACAGACCAATATCAAACCGGACGAAGTGCATATTTGCGACTGGGACAATTATTTATGAGATTATTTGCTGGATTGCTATAAGAATCTGATGAAACGACCTTTCAAAAAACAGTTGATTTAGAAGTTAACTGTTTTTGAAAGGCCGTTTTTGCTATATCTAACAGTCTGTTGTACAAAGAAGATTTTGCATGGATGAAAAAACAAACCTTGTTGAGGTTAAATTGAGTTTTCCATTGTATTGTATTGCTAATGAATAAGAATAAGAAATAAAAAGGAATCAGGTGATGTACAATGAAAAAGCATAAAATATGTAAAATCCTTCTTGTTATACTGGCAATTTTTTTATGTGTGGCTTTTTATGAATTGCTCGGAATCTGCGTTGCATATAAAAAGCAGCCGGAAGTGTCCAATACAACCAAAAAAGAAACAAAAAATGGGTCATGGAACGAATGCAGTGAAAATACAGAACGGGCAGTAATCATAGAAAAGAATCCAGAAGCGCTTTTACAAAGAGTGCGTTTGATCAAGAATGCAAAAAAGGAAATTATTCTTTCTACTTTTGCATTTCAATCCGATGAAAGTGGAAAATTGATCTTAGGAGCACTGCATGATGCGGCAGACAGAGGTGTACATATTCGTCTGTTAGTAGATGGAATGGAGAGCTGGATTGATATGGAAGGAAATCCGTATTTCTATGGATTATCTTCCCATGAGAATGTTGAAATTAAACTGTATAATAAGGCCAATCCGTTGAAACCGTGGAAAATGATGGGTAGAATGCATGATAAATATTTGATTGCAGATGGAAAGAGATATATTCTTGGGGGAAGAAATACATACAATTATTTCCTGGGTGATTTTCCGGGACATAAGAACTATGACAGAGACGTGTTAGTGGTTTGCGATGAACCTGAGAAAGAAAATTCAGTTAACCAGTTGTTAGAGTATTTTGAAACGATATGGGAACAAGAAGACAGTGATTATTTTCATGACAATAAAAAACTGGCAAATAGAAAATCTGTAAAGAACGCAGTTTTAGAGCTGCAGAACGGCTATCAGAAATATTTTGAAGAGAATAAGGAAAGAATCTGCGATACCGATTACACGGACGAAACTTTTGAGACAGAAAAGATTGCATTAGTGTCAAATCCTATTCACACAGGTTCCAAAGAACCAGTAGTGTGGTATCAGTTGGGAGAATTGATGAAAAATGCAAAAAATCGTGTGAAGATCCACACGCCATATATTATCTGTAATGATATGATGTATAACACATGGGAGGAGATTGCAGAGAACGTTTCAGATTTTTCTATCATGACAAATTCAGTTGCGAATAATGGGAATCCATTTGGGGCTGCCGATTATGCGAAAAACAGAAATAGAATCTTAAGTACAGGAATTAATATCTGGGAATATGAAGGCGGTTATTCATACCACGGAAAAAGTATTCTGATTGACGATGATCTGTCTGTAATCGGTTCCTTTAATATGGACATGAGAAGTGCATATCTGGATACGGAACTGATGCTTGTAATTCGCAGTAAAGATATTAATAAACAGTTGGAAGAGGGCATGATGGAATATGAAAGAGTGTCCCGCCAGGTATTGGAAGATGGAACCTATCGTGATCCATATCATGTAGAGCCAATCGAATTAACAAAGAAACGTCAGAGAAAAATATTTTTGGTACAGCATCTGCTTGGATGGGCAAGGTATCTGTTTTAATAAGGAGGAAGGAAAACGTGTTTCAAATATTGATTGTAGAAGATGATAAAGAATTAAGCCAGCTATTCCAAAAAGTGCTTGAGAAGAATGGATATCAAGTCAAAAGTGCATCGGATGGAGCACAGGCATTAGAAGTATTGGTTAAGGAATATATTGATCTGATCATTTCTGATATTATGATGCCGGTTATGGATGGTTATGAACTGGTGTCGGAACTCCGTTCAGCAGGATATCAGATACCTGTACTTATGATCACTGCGAAAGGTTCCTTTGATGATATGCGCCAGGGATTTCTTTCGGGAAGTGACGATTATATGGTAAAACCGGTAAATGTGAATGAAATGGTTTTAAGAGTCGGAGCACTGCTTCGCCGTGCACAGATACTGAATGAACACAAAATTGTGATCGGTTCAACAGAGTTTGATTATGATGCAATGACGGTTACAACTGATAAGGAAAGTCTTGTTTTGCCTAAAAAAGAATTCCTGCTTTTATATAAGCTTGCAGCTTCGCCAGGCAGAATATTTACAAAACAACAGTTGATGGATGAAGTATGGGGATACGAGACGGAGGCAGACCCACATACGATAGAGGTACATATAGGAAGAATCAGGGAGCGTTTGAAAGATAACCCTGATTTTGAAATCGTAACAATGCGTGGAATTGGATACAAGGTGGTGAAAAAATAATGGAACAAAAGGAAGAAAAAGGATTGCGGATCCGATCCTGTCTGACTGGTGCAATCTGGCTGGCACTTGTATTTTCAACAGTCATATCTGCGTTATTATTTGCTTTTTTGAATCATTTTTTTAATCTGCCGGGCAGCATACCTGTGCTTGGCTGGCTTTTGATTTTCAATACATTGATTGCAGGGCTGATCACTTCCTTTATTAATGCAAAGTTACTGGAACCAATTACAAGACTTAGTAAAGCAATGAAGGAAGTTTCTCGGGGAGATTTTGAACAGCATTTGGAAACGAATAGCCGTATAGCAGAAGTTGGAGAATCTTATCAAAGTTTTAACGTTATGACAAAAGAACTTCGTGCAACAGAGGTGCTGCAGATGGATTTTGTATCTGATGTTTCTCATGAGTTTAAGACCCCGATTAATGCCATTGAAGGATATACAATGCTGCTTCAGGGAGAAGAACTGTCTCCGGATCAAGAGGAATATGTAGAAAAAATCTTATTTAACACCCAAAGACTTTCCGGATTGGTTGGTAATATTTTGCTGTTATCCAAGTTAGAGAATCAGAATATACCAATGAAAAAAACAGAATATCGTCTGGATGAACAGATCCGCCAGGCAGTTCTTTCATTGGAAACAAAATGGACAGAAAAAGAAATTGGTTTTCAGGTAGAATTGGAGGAAGTTAAATATACTGCGAATGAAGGACTTTTTATGCATATCTGGATAAATCTTTTAGATAATGCGATTAAGTTCAGCCCTTCAAAGGGGACAATTACGATGTTTCTGAAACAAGAACAGGATTCTGTTAAGTTCATTCTGGAAGATGAAGGACCAGGAATAGAGGATGATGTAAAATCCAGAATATTTGACAAGTTCTATCAGGTAGATGGATCTCATAAAGCAGAAGGAAATGGCCTAGGTCTTGCACTTGTAAAACGGATTGTAGATAGTGCCGGAGGAACAATCAAAGCAGAAAACCGTGAATATGGTGGATGCAGATTTGTTATAGAGCTGCCAAAGCAGAAAGATGAGATTATCTAGTTTTAAGATAAATTAGAAGATGAGAGGATTTATATGACATTTTATCAGGAGTTGCAGTTAAATCAGGCAGGTTCTAAAAACCTGTTGAAAAAGAGTGAAACACTAAAAGAAAAACTATATCATATGTGGGTATATCTGGTGAAGATAGCTGCTACAATGGCATTTTGTTTTTTCTTTGTTAGTATTTTCAGCATCCTATTTGGAAATGAGAACAGCATTGTAGGTGTAGTAGTCTTATTATGTCTCATGGTGTTTAGGAATGCGGATCTGGGGATCCACACCGGACAATCTACGATGCTTTTGGCTTTGTTCTTTGTAATTATGACTGTATGTCCGCATTTAGCAAATCAGTTTTCACCGGTACTTGGAATGCTGTTAAATATTGCGGCACTGGCTGTGTTGATTCTGTTCGGATGCCATAATCCATCCATGTTTAATCAATCTACATTGGTTCTTGGGTATCTGCTGCTATATGGTTATGATGTTACGGGAAAAAGCTATCAGATGCGATTAGTCGGAATGGCTTTAGGTGCAGCACTTACCTGCTTCGTATTTTATCGAAATCATAAAAACAGAACTTATAAAAGAAATCTGAAAGATCTGATACAAGAATTTGATATCACTTCTTCCAGAACAAAATGGCAGATATGTCAGATTTTATGCGTACCGATTGTCCTTTGCATTGCAGAACTTTGTAATATGCCACGTGCAATGTGGGCTGGTATTGCGGCCATGTCCGTGATTTTGCCGTCTATGGAAGATATGCACTACAGAGTCCGTAAAAGGATTGTCGGAAATATTGCAGGTGTTATATGTTTTACAGTATTATATTTTCTGCTTCCTTCGTCAATCTATGCATATATAGGAATTCTTGGTGGAATCGGTGTAGGATTTTCAGCACAATATGGCTGGCAGGCAGTATTTAACACATTTGGTGCTTTAGCCATTGCTGCAGAGACATATGGACTACAAGGAGCGGTTAGTCTTAGAGTGAGTCAAAATGTTTTTGGTGTTGTGTTTGCTTTAGCATTTTGTGTTATATTTTATTGGTTTATGCCTAAAAAAAAGGAAAGTGAGGTGACCGTACATGCAGAGTGAAGTGAATAAGGAAGAAAATTTGAATAGAATTATTACGGTTCCTAATCTTCTTTCTTTTTTCGGCTTTGTCTGATTCCGGTAATTATATGGAGTTATTGTGTAAAGAAAAATCCTCTGTTAGCTGATGAAATCTTATTGCTGTCTGGTCTTACGGATCTTGCTGATGGATATATCGCAAGAAGATTCCATAGGATTAGTAATTTAGGAAAAATACTTGATCCGGTGGCTGATAAGCTGACACAGGCAGCGATGTTAATCTGTCTGTTTACTCGTTTTCCGCATGTGCTTCTTTTAATCGTAATAATGGCAGGTAAGGAGCTGTATATGGTAGTCAGTGGATGTCTTGTGATACAAAAGACAGGAAAAGTACATGGTGCAGACTGGCATGGAAAGATAGTAACCTTTTTATTATATGGAACTGCAGCGGTGCATATTATATGGTTCCACATTACACCGATGGTATCAGATCTGTTGATTGGTTTGTGCGCTATAATGATGGTCATATCGGTCGCTCTGTATATTATCCAGAATACCAGGACTCTTAAGGAAGAGACTGTATAAGCAATTTTATATGCGATACAGTTTCTTTTGTCAGGAAATTTCGGAGCAATTTTAACCGTTCTTTGTTCATCGGTTGCAGGACTTCCGGTGCCATTTGCACCAGTACATTTACTCTTCATTAATCTTTTGACGGATAGTCTTCCGGCAATTGCGTTAGGCTTAGAGCCGGATAGAAGTGAAGTGATGAGTGAAAAACCGAGATTGGCAGATGAGTCGATATTGACAAAAGATTTTCTTAGCAAAATCGGTCTGGAAGGTTTGGTAATTGGAGCAATGACAATGATCAGTTTTTTGACAGGATACAACCAGAATGGTACATTGCTTGGAAGCACGTATGCTTTTGGAACTCTTTGTCTGGCACGTTTGTTTCATGGATATAATTGCAAATCAGATCATCCGGTCATTTTTACAAAAGGTCTCTTTCATAACAAGTGGCTTCAGGGAGCATTTGTGTTAGGTGCAGTACTCATTACAACAGTACTGACGGTTCCTGGTTTCCATAACTTATTCAAAGTGGAAACGTTGAATCTGATGCAGCTTGGATGTGTATATTTATATGCTTTTGCAAGCCTTCTGATTATTCAATTACTTAAGTGTATACGTATGAAACTAAGAAAAAGAGGGGAAAGATAGTGGATTTAAGTAGATGTTCTATGAAAAAAATTCGAGAACTGATTGTGTTTACGGCATTTCTTGTAGTTGCTTTGTGGAAATTCGATGTGGTGATTGAAGTGCTGAAGTCAATATGGAAAATTGTGTTTCCTTTTGCGCTTGGTGGTGCAATTGCCTTTGTGATTAATGTACCAATGAGTTTCCTAGAAAAGAAAATGCTCGGAAAGATAAAAGAAAATAATAAAATAGGAAAAAAAGCTGCGAGACCGATAAGCCTGCTTCTTACAATTATATTGGTAGCAGGTGTCATTATATTGGTAATGTTTGGTGTGATTCCACAGCTTACACAGACCATGGGAAATCTGATGACGAGTATTTCAGATTTTATTCCACAGATGCAAAACTGGATTCGAGAATTTTCACATGATAATCAGGATATTATGAAATTGGTAGATCAGCTGCAGTTTCAGTCTGATCAGGCAATTAAATGGGGAATAAGTCTTCTTGGAAACGGAGTCGGAAATATGATGAATACGACGATGTCAGCAGTAGGTTCCATTGCCAGTGGATTAGCGACCTTTTTTATTTCGTTTTCCTTTGCATGCTATATTCTTTTTCAGAAGGAAAACTTACATTTACAGGTAAGAAAAGTGATTTTCGCTTTTATTCCAAAACAAAAAGCAGATGCAATTCTTAACATATGTTCGCTGACATATCGGACATTTGCAAATTTTCTTGCAGGGCAGTGTCTGGAAGCAGTAATTCTCGGAATGATGTTTGTTATCACGCTAAGTATTTTAAAAATGCCATATGCACTTTTAATTGGAATTTTGATCGCGTTTACCGCATTGGTTCCTATCTTTGGAGCCTTTATTGGCTGTGCCGTGGGAAGTTTTCTGATCTTTATGGTAAATCCAAAACAGGCAGTTTTATTTATTATAGTTTTTCTGCTTTTGCAGCAGATAGAAGGTAATCTGATCTATCCTCATGTGGTTGGCGGATCAGTAGGACTTCCATCAATTTGGGTACTGGCGGCAGTTACAATCGGCGGAAATCTTATGGGAATTATAGGTATGCTGATTTTCATTCCACTTGTATCGGTATTTTATACTATATTCCGGGAGTTCGTATATCTGCGCCTAAAAAAACAACATATAAAACGAGTAACGAGAACGGATGTGGAAGAGTATGCGGAGGAGGAAATTGCGTCATCCTTTATTGTGCCGAATGAAAAATAATGATTTGATACAAATATAAATGAAGTGTAATGCCGATTATTAAGACGTTATAAAAATAGATTACGAAGGAAGAAGATATTATGAAGAAAATAGGAATCATGACAGACAGCCACAGTGGAATTTTGAGTGAAGAAGCGCAGAGACTCGGAATTAAGGTACTACCGATGCCTTTTTATATCGGAGAGAAAGTGTATCGTGAAGGAGTAGATCTTTCCAGAGATGAATTTTATGATATGCTTCGAAAGGGCGTAGATGTATCTACATCTCAGCCGTCACCAACAGAAGTTATGGATATGTGGAAAGAGATGCTGAAAGAATATGAGGAGATTGTTTATATTCCTCTTAGCAGTGCTTTAAGCGGGTCCTGTATGACAGCAGAAGCCATGGCAAATGAAGATGAATTTGCCGGTAAGGTGTTTGTCGTAGATAACGGTCGTGTGGCAACCCCGATGCATCGTTCTGTTCTTGATGCAGTAGAAATGGCAAAAGAAGGATACAGTGTAGTCGAAATCAAGAAAATTCTTGAAGAAACCAGAGAAAAAATGACAATTTATATCGGGCTCAGCACACTGAAATATCTCAAAAAAGGAGGAAGAGTCAGCTCTGTGACAGCTTTGGCAGCAGATGTCCTGAATATCAAACCTGTTATGCATTTCAGCACAGGAAAGCTTGATATCTACCAGAAATGCCGTGGTATGAAGAAATCACGTAAAGTTATGATCGATGCAATGAAGCATGAGCTGGAAACGAATTTCCGAGAAGAATATGCTGCTGGTAAAGTGTACCTGATGGCGGCGTCCAGCAGTACCGATGAAGTGACAGAAGAATGGGTAAACCAGATTAAAGAAAGTTTCCCGGGAATGGAAGTCATGTGTGATAAACTTTCCTTCGGTTTGTCCTGTCATATCGGTCCGGATGGACTGGGAATCGGATGCACCTGTAAGCCAGTGTAAAAAACTGCTCCGGAGAAGATAAAATAAAAGATTAGGGTGTCAAAAGGTTTATAGCCTTTGATATAAATTTGTAGGTATAAAAACAGTGGCTTTCTATGACAGAAAACCACTAAAATGATGCTTAACTGAATGGCATTGCTTTATCACCACTTTGAAAATGGTTGTTTTATGGCGGATAGTCAGACAGTTTTGGATATAAGAGATGATCTGGGAGCAACCATGAATGAATGCAGGGAAGTGACCGAAAAGTACCGCACAGGACGGAGTGCATATTTACGGCTCGAACAGTTGTTTATGCGATTGTTTGCAGGATTATTATAGCAGAAAGAAGAGGTGTTCGATATGTGTACAGCAGCAACTTACAAAACAAAAGATTTTTATATGGGCAGAACGCTTGATTATGAATTTTCCTATGGGGAACAGATCACGATAACGCCAAGAAATTACGAATTTGATTTCCGGTTTGCCGGGAAGATAAAAAGCCATTATGCTTTGATCGGAATGGCATTTGTTGCAGAAGGTTATCCGCTTTATTATGATGCTGTTAATGAAAAAGGCCTTGGAATGGCAGGTCTTAATTTTGTCGGCAATGCGGCATATGAAGAGGCTTTGCCGGAAGATGAAACAGAAGTCAGCCAGGTGGCACAGTTCGAGTTCATCCCATGGATCCTTACACAGTGTGCTACTGTAGCAGAGGCGAGAGAGAAGCTGGCAGCAATGAGACTGACAGGTACAGCATTCAGTGAACAGCTGCCGACAGCACAGCTTCACTGGATCATTGCAGACAAAGACTCCTGTATCGTTGTTGAGTCTATGAAAGATGGGCTGCATGTATATGATAATCCGGTAGGAGTGCTTACCAATAATCCACCATTCCCGAGTCAGATGTTTGCACTGAATAATTATGCCGGAGTATCCAGAAAACAGCCGGAGAGTACTTTTGCAGGAGTATTACAGCTTGATGCATATAGCAGAGGAATGGGTGGAATGGGAATACCTGGAGATCTTTCCAGCCAGTCAAGATTTGTGAAAGTTGCCTTTACAAAATTAAATTCGATCTCCGGTGAAGAAGAGGATGAGAGTGTAAGTCAGTTCTTCCATATCTTAGGATCCGTAGATCAGCAGCGTGGATGCTGTGAGGTGACAGAAGGCAAATATGAGATCACGATATACACGTCCTGTTGTAATACAGCAAAAGGTATTTACTATTATACGACTTATGATAATCATCAGATCACAGCGGTTGACATGCATGCGGAAAATCTGGATTCAGATCAGCTGATCTGTTATCCGCTTCTGTCCAAGGGCGAAGTCAGATGGCAGAATAAATAATACGAAAATGCACGGAGAAAGCATAACGCAGAACAACAGGAGGACAATATCGAGATTGTATGGAATGCAGATGTTAGGTTGATAATTGTGCAAGCACCGCCTGCACAATTTGTGCAACAAAAAAGAGGAGCCAGTCCAGACTCCTCAAAGGTACGTTATTTCAAAAAGTTGCTCTTGTGTTCCAGCGCGTGCAGATTATAGCCAAGTGTAGCCAGGTGCGCTACCTTCAGCGCAACCAGATTGATGTCGGTGGACATCGCACTGGCGATCTGCTCGGCTGTGTATCCATACTCATAGATGTAACGAAGGACTTCATCGCTGTCCATCAGAATCTCTGCTGCTACGATGTTCGCTTCATATTCCGGTTTGGATTTCATATCGTAGAGCATGAACTCATGAATCGGGGTGGTTTTCGCCATATTCCGGTGAAGCTGATCATGCCCTAATTCATGTGCGCACACGATGCGCAGCATATTTTCATCCAGACTGTTATTCAGGAAAATAAAGCGATTTCGCTTAATCACCCGGTACATTCCCTTCAGGGAACCGAAATTTTCGCAAAGCATGACATTGATACCAAGCTGCCTTGCAATTTCAAAAGGGTCTCTGGAACCGCAGCGTTTTACCAGTTTCTCACCGACCCGTGAAAGCTGTTCCGCATTCATCATACCACCTCCAGTTTACAGTATAGCGAAAAGTGTGTACGATAAATATCACTGATCGGATTTTTTACGCCTCGTTTTCGGGGCGTATTTTTTATTGTTCTCTTTGGCAATCCAGTAGGCATCGGTCAGAGCTTTATAAGCTCCTTCGATGGCATCTTCGCTTAATTCGCCGCCAGCGAACATACCGGTCACTTCGCTGACCAGTTCTTCAATATCTTTCGCTGCTTTTGCGCCGCCTTTTTCATGAGCTTCTACGACATAGGTGCCGCTGCTTCCCAGCAGGTACTCAGTAGTAGTATTCAGCGCATCCGCAATCTTCTGGATCGTAACCATATTGGATGGTTTGCGGCTGCCAAGCTCATAATTCTGAATTGTGCGGGCGGTTACACCGGCCTTCTCTGCAAGTTCTACCTGAGTTAAATTGGCTTCTGTTCTTTTTTCTTTCAACCTTTCTTTGAAGACCATAGAAATACCTCTTTCTTTTTTGATAACGAACACGAACACTTTTTCATAAAAACCTATTGACACGAAAAACTGTGCTTGCTATAATGACGATGAAAACACGAAATACAATTCGTGTAATTATAGTATCACAAGAAATGCTGTGTGTCAATGCGTTCGTGAAAAGTTGTTCGTGCTTTCACGAACGGAGAGGAGGAATACAGGATGCAAAGAGTGATTCTTCACTGTGATATGAATAATTTCTATGCCTCTGTCGAGTGTATGCTGAATCCGGAACTGAAGAACAAGCCGGTGGCAGTGTGTGGTTCTGTGGAGGAACGGCATGGTATCGTACTTGCGAAGAACTACGCAGCAAAGGCGTTTGGCGTTTCCACGGGAGAGGCAATCTGGCAAGCAAAGCAGAAGTGCCAGGATCTTGTGATCGTGGAGCCGCACTATGAGCAATATATGAAGTTTTCAAAGCTGGCTCGTGGGATATACGGTCGCTATACCGATCAGATCGAGCCGTATGGGATGGACGAATGCTGGCTGGATGTGACCGGAAGCGGCTGCATGGGAACCGGATTTGAAATCGCAGATGAGATTCGCAGAACGGTTAAGTTTGAATTGGGACTTACGATTTCCGCAGGAGTGAGCTTCAATAAGATTTTTGCCAAGCTTGGGTCGGATATGAAAAAGCCGGATGCGATTACCTGCATCGAAGCAGATTCGTTCCAGGAGAAGATTTGGTGTCTTCCCGCCTCTGACTTGCTTGGAGTCGGCAGAGCGACCGAGAAGGTTCTGTCCGGTTATGGGATTCATACCATTGGAGAGCTTGCTGCAACATCGGATGATTTCTTGAAGTGCCGCCTTGGAAAGAATGGACTGGCGATTAAGAAATATGCCAATGGACTGGATGATTCGCCGGTTATGCGTTCCGATTATGTCTCACCAGTAAAGAGCATTGGGCACGGAATAACGACCATGCAGGATTTGGAGAATAACGCCGAAGTCTGGTGTGTCATGCTGGAACTGGTGCAGGAGATCGGAACCAAGCTGCGAGCACATAAAAAGAAAGCTGGCGGAATAGCGATTTCCATCCGCAACAACGAGCTTTACACGAAAGAGTGGCAGTGCCGGATTGGTATTCCGACACAAAGCCCTACCTATCTGGCGAAAACCGCATTTGCACTGTTTGCAAAGAACTATCAGTGGGAGCATCCGATTCGTTCAGTGACGGTTCGGGCAATCAACCTGTTTGAAGAGGATTGTCCGATACAATACGACCTATTCACCGACGTGAAATCACTGGATCGCCAGGAACGGCTGGACGCAGCGATTGAGCAGATTCGATTCCGATTCGGGAAAGATGCGATTAAAAATGGGGTACTTTTTCAGAAAAGTAAGATGCCGACAGAGCGAAAAGTGGATTTGGTTATGCCGACAGGAATGATTGGTTAATACAGCACCGGTAGAATCTGGTGAGTTCTTTGCTAAAAGAAGTCAACACATTCGCCGGTTTACAGAGGAGGAGCGTAGAATATGTCGGAACAGAAATGTAGAAAAGTATATGTACCTGTGAACTTAGATGTGGATGCAGAGGGAAATATTCGCCCGCGCCTAATTCGATGGATTGACGGACGGGTGTATGAGATCGACCGATTGAAGCATAAGTGCCGAGCTTCTTCCACGAAAGTGGGCGGCTGCGGAATTCGTTATACGGTCATGATCGGTGGGCATGAGAGTTTTCTGTTCAACGAAGATGAAAAATGGTTCGTTGAGGCAAAGGAGCAGTGCCTATGATCCTTTCACAGAAAAAAATAGAAGAAATCGCTGTTGCAGTGATAAGAGATTTTCAAAAGTCCTTTTTCGGCAGCGAAGCAGATGATCCGGCAAGATTTGCGCTTCCGACACCCATTGACCAGTTTGCATCCGATTATCTGAACCTGAAGGTGTCATTTCAAAAGTTGTCCTCGGACGGAAGCATCTATGGTCTGACCGCGTATGTGGATACAGAATATCAGATAGAGGTTGATGGAAGTCAGAGGAGCATCTTCCTGAAAACTAATGATGTGGTTCTGGACAAGAGTTTCATTGAACCAGAGAATATTCGGAAACTCTGCGGAAAACGCAGATTTACGCTGGCACATGAGTGCGCTCACCAGATATTGTTTCAGCTGGATGCCGATGACCGAAAGATAGCCTGCCATAAGAGACCGGAAGTGAGGAAAAAAGGTTCCCGCGTTCTGAGAACGCAGGAAGATTGGAACGAGTGGCAGGCCAATTCGCTGGGAGCTGCCATCCTGATGCCCCAGTTAGAAGTGGATCGGGCGATGTGGTTCATCAACAGCAGAAAGCCTCTGACATGTTATGGATGGCGTTTTTATAACAAAGACCAGGTGAAGATAGATACTTTCTGTGGTGTCTTTGGCGTTTCGAGATCGGCAGCTGCTATCCGCTTGGAACAACTGGGCTATCTGAACCGGAAAAAGGATTATGAATATCGTGATCCATTGGAGGTGTGGCCATGAGCAGGAATATCAGAGTATCGGAACCATCTGCGGAAATGCAGATTAAAATCATCCGGGCAAAGGATGCGATTGCTTCGCAAAAGCCCAGGATTGTCAGGTGTCCTTATTGCCGACACAATTCAATCATTGTCTTTGAGGATACCAGAGGACATGTGCAGACCAAATGCAAGGCCTGCGGACGCGAGACCGTCTTCAATGTTTTGGAGATGAGAAGATTACGGAGATTGCAGCTCTACTATTCGTCTTTGAATGGTTGAGATGACAATAAATAACCCTATTAACACAATTTTATAAGTCATAGCTGTGCTGTGGAGCCGCTGACAGGCGAAGTCTTCCGAATGCCGCATGAGACAGAATTATGGGATACCCATGTTCTGTTTTATCGGCACAGGATTTTTCTTCACCGTCATGCGGCTCTTTTTTTGACCTTCCGTCGATCCGGTTCTGTACCGGCTGTGCGGAAGGAGAAACGTATGTATTTTGACGCAAAAGAGTTTGGTAAGAGACTTCACGATGTTCGCACTTCCCGTGGCATTACGCAGGAGGAACTGGCGGTTCGCCTGGGCCTGGCAAGCAAGCAGCATGTCAGCCGCATGGAGAACGGTGAACGCAGCTGCTCTATTGACTTGCTGATTGAACTGTCTTGCATCCTCCATGTCAGCACGGATTATCTTCTGATGGGCAGCGAGCCAAGCAAAGAGGAAGTCAAAAATGATCTTCTTAGTATTATTTCGGAGCTGTCTACGATTGCGAAAAAAATCTAAAAAGCATTAGGCGCAATATAACTGCTGACGGCGTAGAATCATGGTGGCTATCTTGGTGGATACCTTGATGGGTGTCATCCTCTAAGTTATCATGGGTTGTATCATGGGTTGCGTCATAGGACTTATCATTGGCTGTACCCATGATAGAGTGAGCATGAGTGATTTGAGCACCCTCACTGCCGTGGGCAATAAGGTGGATACAAAGATTCAAAACTGTGTGTGGGATGTCCGGCGATTTATCTTGCTCACTAACTTGGTCATTGACTAAGTTTTTCTGACTAAGTTGGTAATTTACATTTTTCAAGATGACTCTGAAATCTGTTGCCGTTGAGAAAATTTTCGGATTATATGCCGCTGTATATCCAGGCGGCTTTTCGGTTTCCCTGACGATTTTGCGTAGGCCGCTTCCATGACGCTCCATGTATTTCATGCGGTGGAACGGGTCAGCAATCACAGGGCTTGCCATATTGAACGGATACTTTTTAGTGTCAAAAACAAATCAGAAAATAAAAACGGAAAATCCGTTGATATTTTCTGATTTGCGGCGTATAATAAGATTATAAGAAAATAAAAACGAAAAAACTGTTTTTAGAGGAGGACTACCTATGAAAATACTCCGCATCACCGCACAAGGACTCCCATTATTCAAAAAAGACTTGGATATTTGCTTTTATACGCAGCAACGTGTTTGCGAAGAGGACAAAGATAGTCTTTACCGTTTGACGGATAACTACTATCTCCACTCTGCCTGTGCTTTCATTGGAATTAACGCATCTGGCAAGACCTCGGTATTAAAGGTCATTAGCTTGGCCTTAAATATTGTGAAAAATGAGCCCATCAATCATGTGGAGGCAAAAAGCATTCTTGGCGGAGCGAAGAATGTTACAATCCGCACATATTTTTATGATAAGCGTAGCTACGTCTGCTGCTTGGAAACTGTAATTGCGGCAAAGAAGTCGAAAACAGGGGAATATGTGTATTCGATTCTGTCTGAAAGCCTTTGGGAAAAACCGATTGCAACCGTTAAGTCGAAAAAGTATCTGACAGATTTTACAGGAATGAAGCCTGTAGAGCAGCGCAATAGCGATGAAGCATACCTTTCTGATGATGTCAGCTTTGTCATTGCACATAATAAAAAAGCAAATGATACAGTGGAAATATTCAGCCTGCTTTCCTATACGAATGTGAATGTGCTTCCATTTACCGAAGATATTCCATTGGAGGTAATTGCATTTCTCGATCCGACCATTGAGAAATTGTGTTTTGAGCAGACAGAGGGAAAAACATTTATCCACTTGAAGTTTAAGGATGAAGAAGAGATTATCCTGAATAATGCGGCAGACCTTGAGCAGTATCTGTCCTCTGGTACGATTAAGGGTATTATTACATTCTCGATGGTAAAGGAAGTTCTTCATTCAGGTGGTTATCTTCTGGTAGATGAAATAGAGAATCATTTCAACAAGGAAATTGTAACGACCTTAGTGCGCTTCTTTATGGACAGCCGACTGAACAAAAATGGCGGAACGCTTATTTTCACTACGCATTATCCGGAACTGCTGGACGAATATGACCGAAATGACGGAATTTGTATCGTTAGAAACCGTAATGGCATTACAGCAGAAAATCTGAGCTATATATTGAAACGTAATGATATTAAAAAGAGTGATGCTTACCAGAGCGGCTTCCTTGAGGGAACAACGCCAGCATATGAAGCGTATATGCGCTTGAAGAAAAGCCTGGCTGCTTCAATCAATTAAGGAGGCGGCAGAATGGAATTAGCAAAATACAAGGCGTGTATATGTGAAGGCTCTGCCGAAGAAGCTATTATCGACATACTGGTTGATAATGATCTTCTGATTTTCAACAGAGAAGAAATGTTGGAAGAACGTGTCATCCGTTGCAGAAGTGCTAAACGATTCGAGGAGCGATACTTACGGAAAGGATTCGATGAGCAGATTTCTGTGATACGGATTTTGGATTCTCGCAGAGAGGAATTTCGATTGAGTAAAGCATATGAGCAGAAAATTGACGTGGTAAATGTCATTACTGCTCCAGAAATTGAAATGCTGATTATTCATGCGGAAGGAGCATATGATCAGTTTAAGCGTTCTGGAAAAAAACCAAGCGAATTTTGTAAAATAAATCTTCGGATGCATGATGTGAAGTCGTATGATTTTGTGAAGCAGTATTTCAGTAATCCTCAGCTCTTGGTGAAAGCCATAAAAGAGTATCGCAGAACAGCAAATATCCCCAAAGGAGAATACAGCTTGTCTGATTTGCTGAGATGAGCGTTGCTTTTTTGATACATTAGCCGTGACTCAAATGGTCACTAGGAGATAAACGGGTACCAGTTTATAGAAAATAGAATAGAATCGTCTTTGATGCCTCGTTGGGAAACCAACGGGGTATTTTTTTGCCTCAATCCGGCTGTATAGAACACTGAAAAAGTCAAAACGAACCGTATGTAGTCCTGCAAGGACAACCAAAGTGCGCCTACGAGGCCAACGCGAAACCGGAGGATTCTTGTTAAACTTACTTTGTAAGGACGAAAGTCCGGATGTCCCTTGAAAACTGCATACTCATTCTTCAGGTACATTCCTGTTTGGTCGAGCCTTCGACTGCACGCCATGAAGCCCATCGGGGCGATAGCGGTTTCGCAGAAGCAAATGCCGGATTGCAACCGGCGGCGGTGTTAAAGCCAGACAGGGACAATGATACTTCCGTAATTCGCGGTCCGGCCATAAGGAAGGCGGGATGGTTAAATTCCAATGGAGCAGTGAAGCACACTGCCGCCTGTGAGAAATCCTACATCTCTGGGGTGATAAGAAAAAGTACAGAGAAACCATATTTTCAGAAAGCGCTGCCGGGTGCTGTATCAGCATGATACCTGGCAGGCTTTATCCATATCAGTGTATGGAGATTGGAGACAACAGCATATGAAAGAAAACTGGGTTTATCGGCGAGGTGATTTATATCTCGCCAATCTCGGTGTTCCGGTCGGATCAAAGCAGGGCGGTGTTCGTCCTGTTGTGGTTCTTCAGAATGATGTCGGCAATTATTATGCGCCGACGATCACGATTGCTCCGCTGACATCGAAAATTGAGAAGAAGCGAAAACAGCCAACGCATTTCTTTCTCCGTAAAGCAAAGGGACTGGCAAAACCGTCTATGGTATTGGCAGAACAGCTCGACACCTGCGACAAGATATGCGTGATTCGCTATCTTGGGCGGGTAAGTAAGGGGCAGATGCGTGGGATTGATGAAGCTGTAAGGATTCAACTTGGATATTACATTCCGGAACAAGTAGAGAAAAAAAGGCAGGGCAAATGCCGAAAGGATGGCGAAGAAGGCGATGGATAAACTGATTACAAGGAAAGAAGCAGCCAGTATACTGGGAATCAGCGTAAAAACACTGGATGCTGCAAGAACAGACGGTTTGATCTCCTATGTTCAGTATGTGGAAAACGGCTGCGTTTATTTCACGGAAGTGGGGATTCAGGAGTACATTGCAAAATGTACGCACCGTGCAAAACCGATGGAACGTGCTGCGACATATCGCAAACCTCGAAGCTTTCGGCGGTGAAAATCGACATCGTTGAGTATGGACGATGAATCCGCAATAATGAAAGCATCAACAGGATTGGAGGTAATGATATGGCGGCAAGAAGAATGATGCTTCCCGATTATGGTACGGTGAGTATGAAGGGAACGCAATATTATCGAACCCGTGTAACAGATCAGCAGGGACGGCGGGTTTCCTTATATGCAAGAACGAGAGAGGAACTGTACCAGAAGGAACAGGAAGCGATCCAGCAGATTGAGAACAAGACGTATCGCCGCAGTACACCTACAGTGGAGGAGTATTGCGAGAAATGGCTGCTGATGCAGTCGGCACAGATCAGGATGACAACGCTGATTGACTATACATCGAAAGTGAAGAACTACATCATCAAGCCATTGGGCGATATGCATATGGGAGATGTAACAGCAGATGACATTCGCCTGGCACTGTTGGCGGCATCGAAAAAGTCGGCATCCGTGTACAAATCAGTGAACGTTCTATATAAGTGTATTTTCACGGCAGCAATGGAGAGTAAGATCATTGATGAGAATCCGACCATCTATCTGAAGAAGAATGTGGGCGGGATTCCCCAGAAGGACCGCCTCCCGCTTACGGATGAGCAGGTGGATAAGCTGCTGGATGCCATTTACGGCTTACCGCCGTATGTGTTCGTGATGCTGGGGCTGTACGCAGGATTGCGGAGAGAAGAAATCCTCGGACTTCAATGGGATTCGGTGTATCTTGATTGCGAGGCTCCGTACCTTACCGTTCGGAGAGCCTGGCATACGGAGCATAATCGTCCGGTGATTCTGACAGAGCTGAAAACAAAGGCAGCGCATCGGAATGTCCCTCTGCCGGACAATCTTCTGGAATGTCTGAAAGAGGCGAAGAAGACATCGACATCGGATTTTGTGGTTGCAAACCGGGATGGAGACCCGTTGTCCTATACGCAGTTCAAGAGATTATGGCAGTATATCGTAACCCGTACCACCAAGGAACGCTGCTATTACCGCTATGAAGATGGCAAGAGGGTGAAGCATACGGTGAAGCCGGTTCTGGGGGAAAAGGCAGCACACAATGGAAATGTGGTTTACAGTCTGGACTTTGAGGTGACTCCGCATCAGCTGCGGCACACCTACATTACGAATCTGATTCATGCTTCGGTTGATCCGAAGACGGTTCAGTATCTTGCCGGTCATGAAAGCAGCAAGATCACCATGGATATTTACGCCAAGGTGAAATATAATCGCCCAGAGCAGCTCGCAGGAGTGCTGGAAGATGCTTTTGCATCGTGGGATTAAGAGTAAATCAGAAAGAAATTAGGGCAGGGATGGTCAAAAATCCCTGCCCTTTTTACATATATTCGACATCCTTGAAGGAAGTGCTGTACGCCATGATAATAAAAGTGACAACACGCAATGTATGAAGATAGATAGGAGGAGAACACATGGCTAAAGGGAAAAAGCGTCCTGCTGAACTTCCGGAATACGGAACAGTGATGATGAAAGGGGTACAGTATTACCGCACCCGGATTACAGATGCAGACGGAAAGAGAGTGGCGATTTATGGGCTGACACGCGAAGAATTGTATGACCGGGTGGAAGATGCCCAGAAGAAAATCGCGGAAGTGGTTTTCCATAGAGAGAATCCGACCGTGGAAGAGTACTGTGAAAAATGGTTGCTGATGCGGTCTGGAACGGTAAGAACTAATACGTTGGAAGGATACGCACGGATGGTGAATCGGTACATCGTGGGTCCGATTGGACAGATGTATATGGACGAGGTGACCACAGATGACCTGCGGCTGCTGATGGTTCCGTTATCAAAAGGTTCTTCCGGAATGTATGGTCAGCTCAATATGCTGATTAAGAACATTTTTAATTCAGCAGAAGAGAGCAAGGTGATTAAAGAGAATCCATCCAAAACGATTTGCGCAAGAGGCGGAAAGCCAGCGAAACGGCGCGAGGCTTTGACGGATGAACAGACTGCCATTTTGCTGGATAGCATTCGTGAGCTTCCACCGTATGTCTTCGTGATGATCGGTTTGTACGCGGGATTGCGTAGAGAAGAGATCCTTGGATTAAAATGGGACTGCGTATTCCTGGATGAAAAAACGCCGTACATTTCGATAAGGCGTGCATGGCATGTGGAAGGCGGTGAGCCGGTAGTCAACACGCTATTGAAGACACCGGCAGCAAAACGAGATGTTCCGATTCCAAAATGCCTGGTAGCCTGTCTCAGGGAAGAAAGGGAAAAATCAGAATCGGAATATGTGATCTCGAATTCGAAGGGAACTGTTTTGACGGAAACACAGTTTGTGAGAGTCTGGAAGTACATAACAGTCCGTTCTACTGCAGAACGCTGTTATTACACTTATGTAAATGGACAGTCCATCAAGCATAGAATAAAGCCAAGGCTTGGTGAGCATCAGCCGAATAATCCCAAACTGGTGTATACGATGGACTTCAAGGTGACTCCGCACATGCTGCGGCACACCTACATCACCAATCTGATTTACAAAGGTGTTGATCCTAAGACGGTGCAGTATCTGGCAGGCCATGAGAACAGCAAAACGACTATGGACATCTATGCGAAAGTCAAGTATAATAAACCTGAGGAATTAAGCAGCGTTGTGAATGCTGCATTCGGGCTGCGTTAAACTGCACCAAAAATTTCGCGATTTCGTGGGTTTACCTATGGGTTTACTGAGAGAGGAAAGCCCGGAAAACCGCATGAATACTGGTCTTTTTGGATCAAGGTCAGGTGAGTACGGTCTCAAGGCAGCCCGTCGCGCACCGCAGTTCAGCAAGCGATAATTTCCCGACTGTTAAAAATAATAGTAAGACCCCTGAAGGTGTGAAACTTTCAGGGGTCTTTTTTTGCCGCTTTCCAGTTTTCAAAAATTATTTATAGAAAATATCTATATAATTATCCGGTCTATGATATTAAACAATTAGAACTGTCCCTGCAGATGGAATATACTTGAATAGAACCATAAAAGAGACGTTCGCAGGAAAGCTGTGAACAGGAGTACACAGGAAAGGGCCTGCTGTTTTATAAAAAGGCAGGCATCGATTTATCGAAAAAGCAGAGGAGGAGACAGGTATGAACAGAAAATGGAAGAGAGCAGCAGTATATACCGCAGCGGCGCTGCTGCTGACAGCATGCGGAGGCGGCGGACAGAATACGGAGAGCAGCGCAGCCGCTGAGGAGAAGGTAATCCGCATCGGATGTGAGGCTACTACACCAGGGTGGATTCAGACGGATGAAAATGGAAATCTGTCAGGCTACGACTATGATGTATGGATGGAGATCGGAAAAAGGACAGGCTACAAGATAGAATACCAGATTATGGAGTGGGACGGCATGTGGGCCATGCTGAATGACGAGCGTCTGGATACAGTCGGGGAGCAGATATCGGCCACTGACGAGCGCAGGGAAGCCTACTGCCTGTCAGAGCCCTACGCCTACAATATCTATTCTCTTCTGTCGCGGGCAGACAACGAAGAGCTTCAGTCCATGGATGATCTGAAGGACGGAATGACCATCTCCTGTGAGACAAACACCAGTGATGAGCTGATTGTAGAGGCAATCGAGAAGGAGTACGGAGTAAAGCTGGAGCCGGTCTACTATGACGGAATGTCTGTTCAGGAAGTGGCTCTTGGAAGGTGCGATCTGTGGCCCAGGGCAAAGACTTCCTGCATTACCACGCTGGAGGAGGTAGACAACCTGAAAATCCTGGGAGATACGAATGTACTGGAGACAAATGTGTACCCATTTCCTAAGACGGAAAGAGGAGAGGAACTGTGCTCTGTCGTTTCAGAGGCTATAAAAGAAATGCACGAGGACGGAACACTGAAAAAGCTGTCAGAAAAATGGTTTGACATGGATATTTCCGTGCAGCCGGAAGGCGCCGAGGAATTATAAAAGGAGCGGCTAGATATGGATTGGGAATTTTCAGTCAGTGTCCTCCGCTCAATGTTTGCCGCCCTTCCCACTACCCTGAGCCTGGCAGCAGTGTCTTTTGTGCTGTCCCTGCTGCTGGCTGTGGTGATTGCAGGGATTGATTATTTTAAGGTGCCTGTCCTGAGACAGGTGTGCGCAGTCTATGTGTCATTTTTCAGAGGAACGCCGCTGATTCCTCAGCTGTTTCTCCTCTATTTCGGAATCCCTACCTTTATTCCCGAGCTGAGGGATATTCCGGCTTTTGCCGTATGTATTGTAGGGCTGACATTAAACTCGGCGGCCTATATGAAAGAGGCGGTGAGAGGAGCGCTTCTGTCTGTGCCTGCGGGACAGAGGGAGGCGGCTCTGGCCCATGGGATGACTCCCCTGCAGGCAATGGCCCACATTGTTTTTCCGCAGGCGGTCAGAGTGGCGATTCCGTCCCTGTTTAACAACCTGGTGGACATTGTGAAGGGAACCTCCATGGCCTTCACAATTGGCGTTATCGAGATTACGGCTGCCGCAAACCTGAGAGCTTCCGTGACCTTTCGTTACTTTGAGGCGTATATGCTCCTGATGCTTCTTTACTGGGTGATTATCCTGGTGCTGGAACGGGCGGAGGCACTGCTGGAGAAAAAATTTTCAGCAGGGTATGTAAGATAGGGGGAGGAAAGTGGTAAGGATTGAAAATCTTCACAAAAGTTTCGGAAATCAGGAGGTTTTAAAGGGACTCAGCCTGGAAATAAAGAAGGGAGAGGTGGCGGCGGTAATCGGTTCTTCAGGGACCGGAAAATCCACACTGCTTCGATGCCTGAATTATCTGGAAACGCCGGATCAGGGCAGAATTACCATCGGCGGAGTAACAGTGGACGCCGCAAGCCATACGAAAAAGGAGATTCACGCCCTGAGAAAGCAGTCGGCTATGATTTTCCAGAACTACAACCTGTTTCTGAACAAAAATGTTCTCCACAATGTCATGGATCCTCTGATCTTTGCCAAGAAAATGAACCGGCAGGAGGCCAGAAAAAAGGCTGAATACTATCTGGAAAAGGTGGGAATGGGAGACAGAGCACAGCAGTATCCTGCCACTCTTTCAGGAGGGCAGCAGCAGCGGGTGGCCATTGCCCGCTCTCTGGCTGTAGAGCCGGATGTGCTGCTCTTCGATGAACCCACGTCTGCCCTGGATCCAGAGTGGGTTCAGGAGGTGCTGGAGGTCATTGAGAAGCTGGCAGAGCAGCACTTTACCATGATCATTGTGACACATGAGATGAAGTTTGCAGAAAAGGTGGCAGATCGGGTGATTTTTATGGAGAATGGAAAAATTGTGGAAGAGGGAACAGCAAAGGAGATGTTTAAAAATCCGAAAAACAAACGCACCAGAGCGTTCCTGAAGCTGGAAGAGAAACAGGAATATCAGGTAATCCTGTCTGACCATTACAAAGAAATGATCCCCATGTTTATTGAGGAAGGGCTTGAGATGGAACCTGACTCCGAGGAGCCGGAGGGACTTTTAACCTGTCTGGAGGTGAAGGACACAGAGACGGGACAAAGACTGGGAGGAGCGTCTTTGGTTTACGACAAGGATGTATTCATCCTGAAAACAGTGGCAGTAAAAAAGGAGTTTCAGGGAAGGGGACTGGGAAGGCTTCTGGTGCAGCGGGCAGAGGCAGAGGCCCGGAAAAGAGGGGCGCAGTGCCTGTATCTGAATGCCAAGGTGCCGGAATTTTATAAAAAGCTTGGCTTTGAGATCATCCGGAGGGATGATGCCCCGGATATTTCTGACTGCCAGAACTGTCACAGGTATCACAATGGATGTGAGTCTGAGATCATGAAGAAGGAATGGACAAATGCAGGAGACAGTGAAGTATAGGGACAGAAAAAACACAGACTGTGAGAAATGGGACGGTCTTAAGGAGCAGTTCGGCAAAGCAGAGCTTCTGCCGGCCTGGGTGGCAGACATGGATTTCGAGGCTCCCGCCTGTGTGCAGGAAGCTCTCAGAAAGTATGTGGACTTTAATGTATACGGCTATTATAAGGTGCCGGAGGACTACTGGCAGTCGTTTATCAGCTGGGAGAGGAAGTACCATTCCTATCAGGTGGAAAAAGAGTGGATACGCTTTGTGCCGGGAGTGGTGCCGGCCATTTACTGGCTGATTCAGATGCTGACCGGGGAGGGGGACTCCGTTCTCGTGATGCCTCCGGTCTATTATCCGTTTTTTCATGCGGCAGAGGAAACAGGGCGAAGGCTGATTCGCTGCCCTCTGCGCTGCAGGGACGGTGTCTACGAGATGGATACAGAGCTGTTTGAGAAGAAAATCAAAGAGGAAAAGGTCAGACTGTTTATTCTCTGTTCTCCTCATAACCCGGTGGGGCGCGTATGGACGCGGGAAGAACTGAAGACGATTCTGGACCTGTGCCTGGAAAACCATGTTTTTGTAATTGCTGATGAGATTCACCAGGATCTGATTACAGGGGAGCGGGAGCAGACAGCGGCGGCAGCTGTGGGAAGTTACGACAGCATTCTGATAACCCTGACATCTGCGGCCAAAACCTTCAATCTTTCAGGCTGCCAGAATGGCTTTCTGATTATCCCCGATTCCGGTCTCCGGCAAAGATATGACGAGACGGCCAGGAGGCTTCATCTGACAGAAGGGGGAGCCTTTGGCTACATAGCCGTGCAGGCTGCTTATCAGGGAGGCAGGCAGTGGCTGGAGAAAGCACTCTGCCTAGTCAGGGATAATTATGTCTGCCTGAAGGAAGCGCTGAGCCAGAGCCTTCCGGAGGCAGTTATCTCACCTCTGGAGGGAACCTATCTTGCGTGGGTTGATTTATCGGGGGCAGTGAAAAAAGAAAGAGTGAAGGAACTGGTTCAGAACCGGTGCGGACTCGCAGTGGATTTTGGGGAGTGGTTTGGAGGCAGGGAGTATGAGGGATATATCCGGATTAACCTGGCCACCAGCAGGGAAAATGTGAAGGAAATCGCAGACAGGCTCAGCCTTTTAATAGAAGGATAGCCTTTCCCGCATCAGAATCATACCGCTGCAGAGTCAGAGCAGTTCGTTCAGAAACAAGCAGATGTGATCGTCTGCTGCAAAACAGACCTCTGAGAAAATAGTGCATAAAAATCGGCACCTGAGGAAGCAAAAACTGCTTCCAAGGGCGCCGATTTTTTTTTTCAGCCGGCCTCCCCTCCTTTTCGCTCCCACACAAGCCCTCTCTCGTCAAATCTTCCCCACCTGCGGTAACAGAATACCTCAAACAGGGCCATGCAGATCCATCCGATGATGGTTCCGGCTGCCACAGCCTGAACACCCATGGCGTCTAAAAGCAGGTAGGTCAGGGCCACACGGATGGGAATCTGCAGAAGGGTGGCCCAGAGGGTGATTTTCAGGTTTCCGATCCCTCTGAAATATCCCTGGAAGGTATTGGTAATCCCGGACAGAAGGTATCCGAAGGACATGGGAATCAGGTAGGAGATCCCCGCTGCGATCGCCGCAGTTTCCTCCGGCTTCAGGAAAAAGCCCAAAAGCAGCCGGCACTGGCTGAACACGAGGACTGCCACCAGGGCCACGTAAATCTCCGCAATACAGAGCATGGTTTTCAGCCCCTTCGAGATCCGGCCGAAGGTTCCTGCCCCTTTATTCTGGGCCGCAAAGGTAGTCATGGAGGAGGCCAGGCTGTCGCCGGGGGCCAGCACGTAGCTGTCCACGATGGAGACTGCATTGAAGGCTGCGACGGCGTCCACGCCCAGCATGTTGACTCCGGACTGGACGAGAAGCCGGCCCAGGTACAGCATGGTCTGCTGGAGGGCGGAGACAGAGCTGAAATCAATGGTCTTTTTCAGAAAATCCCTGTCTATGCGGAGCTCTCTGACGGGAACCCAGAGGATTTTTGCCCGGACAGCGATGTAGGCAAAGAGAAGAAGGGAGGAAACTGCCTGGGCGATCACAGTGGCCACAGCAGCTCCATAGACGCTCATGTGAAAGGTTCCCACAAGAAGGATGTCCAGAACTACATTGACAACAGTTGTGATTATCAGCACATACAGAGGGGCCTTGGAATCTCCGATGGCCCGAAGTCCCGCAGACAGGATATTGTAAAAAAAGGTGAAGATCAGTCCTGCGGTGACGATTCTCAGATAGTCGGATGCCAGAGGGGCGATCTCCTCAGGTGTCTGCGTCAGGCGGATGAAAAGCCCGCTTCCCGCCACAGCCAGCACAGTGATAATGACGGTGAGGATCAGACCGGACACGATGGAGGTGGCCATCTCCTTTTTCAGCGCCGGAAAGTCACCGGCCCCGAAGTACTCTGCCATGATGATAGATGCGCCCATGGAAAGACCTACGATCAGAAAAATCAGAATATTCATAATCGGACCGGCCGCGCCGATGGCTGCCAGCGCCTCTTTTCCGTTAAACTGCCCCACCACGACGGAATCCACGGTGTGGTAGAGCTGCTGGAACAGGTTTCCGAATACCAGCGGAACCGCATATACAAGCAGGTGGCCGGTGATACTTCCCTGCGTCATGTTTCTGGCCATAGATTGTCCTCCTTCTGCTGTCCTGACAAATAAAATGATTTAAAAAAATCAAAACTATTGTATAATAATTATAAAAAATCATTCATACCACAATTATAAGACTATTTCAGGGATTGTCAACAAAAGAAAGAGAAAAGAGAGGGTTCATATGGAAGAGAGGAAGAAAACAGAGAAAGCTGATGAGAGCATAAGAGAGAGAGGGGGGAGAGAGATGGCAGAAGAAGGTGAAGCGAAAAAGCAGAGAGAAAAAGGAGGGACGGCCGTCAGTGAAAAAGAAACGCTGGAGGCGCGCATCGCGGCCGCAAGGCTGACGCCCAGAGATCGGGCCGTTCTGGACTATATCGTGAAAAATAAGAAGGAGGCCTGTTTTGAGACGGCGGCGCAGATTGCGAAGAAGGCGGGCGTCAGCGCCTCCGCGGCGGTGCGCGTGTCAGGACGGCTGGGATTTGAGAGCTTTGCCCAGTTTAAACGGGCTCTTCAGGCTGAGCTGAAGAGAGAGCTGGAAGGCGGCATGAAAGTCCGTCCCATTCCCTACGAGAAGATCAAAAGCTACGACGGGCTGACAGACGAGGAGCTGATAGGTGCAATCCGTCAGAACGCCCTCAGAAACATTGAGAGGGATCAGAACCCCGGCGATTACGGCAGCTGCAGCCGGGCGGCTGACATCCTGTCCGAGGCGGAGCGTGTCTTTTTAGTGGGCTTTCGCGCCTGCGCCGGATTTGCGGCCTCCTTCGGAGTTATGCTCTCCTGTGTGCGGCCGGGGGTACATGTGGTCAACGGCTCCTGCCCGACGGTGGATACCCTGGTGGATCTGACCGGGAGGGATGCAGTGGCAGTTATTTCCTATGACCGCTATTCCAGCGAGGCAGTCTTTGCGGCGTCCATGGCCAGGAAGGCCGGCAGCCGTATCATCGCAGTGACAGACAGGCCATCCTCCCCTGTCTGCGCCGGGGCGGAGGCAATTCTATTAAACAGTACAGAAAACCTCTCCTTCTATAACTCCTATGTAAGCCTCGTCATGACCATGGAGGTTCTGACCGGGCTTATGAGTAGCAGGGGCAGAGAGCAGAATGAGGAGCGTTTAAAAAAAATGGAAGAGTTTCTTACAGAAACGGGACGATACTAGAAAATACAGGGGATATGTGATAGAATGTTTACAGTTCGTGCTTTGCCAAGGATACCCATCCGGCAGCGGCGGCAGCGGCAGACCGTCCGGTTTTGCCCTCTGTCTGCCCTGCCGTGCCTTTTCAGGCATAGACGGCAAAAAAATGCACAGAAGGAGAAAAAAGAAAGATGGAATATATGAAATATATTTTAGACACACTGGAAAAGATTGTGAACACCCCAAGCCCTTCCGGCTGCACCGGAAAGGTCATGGAGATCGTCCGCAGGGAGGCGGAGGGCTTTGGCTTTCAGACGGAGTACAACCGCAAGGGCGGCCTGATTATCACAGTTCCCGGACAGACAGAAACGGTTGTGGCTTTTTCCGGCCATGTGGATACTCTGGGGGCCATGGTGCGCTCTGTGCGAGCCGGCGGCACGCTTGCCTTCACCCAGGTGGGAGGCATGATGATGGAGGCGATTGAGGGAAGCTACTGCAAAATCCTCACCAGAGACGGCAGAGAGTTTACGGGAACCATCCAGACCACTCAGCCGTCCGTACACGTGTGGGACGGATGCCGGGAGCTGAAGAGGACAGAGGAAAATATGGAGATCCGTCTGGACGAGATTGTGCGCACGGCAGAGGATGTGGAAAAGCTGGGAATCGGAGCCGGCGACTTCGTGAGCTTTGATCCGAAGTTTGTGGTGACGGAGAGAGGGTTTGTCAAATCCAGGCATATGGATGACAAGGCTTCCGTCGCTGTCATCCTGGGCGTGTTAAAGTATATTCACGACACGGGGAAGAAGCCGGTGCAGACTCTGAAAATGCTGATCAGCAATTACGAGGAGGTCGGCCATGGGTGCAGCTATATCCCGGAGGATGTGGAGGAGCTGATCTCAGTGGACATGGGATGCGTGGGAGACGACTTAAACGGAGATGAGTACCGTGTTTCCATCTGTGCCAAGGACTCCAGCGGACCTTATGATTTCGATATGACCAACCGGCTCATTTCCCTGGCAAAGGAGTACGGGATCGGCTATACAGTTGACATATTTCCCCACTACGGTTCGGATGTGTCAGCAGCCTTAAAGGGAGGAAACAATATCCGGGGAGCCCTCATCGGCCAGGGAGTCAGCGCCTCCCACGGCCAGGAGAGAACCCATGTGAGGGGACTTATGGAAACCTTCCGGCTCATCGCGGCTTATGCAGGGCTTATGGAGAAGGAAGAATCCTCCAGACTCTTTGAGGAGCTCCTCCTTTGCGAAGGCTCTGGAAGCGGGAGGTAGGGAAACATGCAGGCAATTTTACTGGCAGGAGGACTCGGGACAAGACTTCGCAGCGTGGTAAGCGACAGGCCCAAGCCCATGGCCCTGATCGAGGGAAGGCCGTTTATGGAGTACGTGGTGAGGGGGCTTGCCCGCCACGGGATTGCGGACATTATCTTTGCCGTGGGATATAAGGGCAGTATGGTGGAAGAGCACTTCAGGGACGGAAGCAACCTTGGGATCCGTGCGTCCTACGCATATGAGGAGGAGCTTCTCGGCACAGCCGGGGCCATAAAGAATGCGGGAAGATTTGTGACAGAGGAGCGCTTCTTTGTCCTCAATGCAGATACCTATTACAGTCTGGACTACAGCCGCCTGGCGAAGCTGCAGGCAGAAAAGAGCCTCGATATGGCTCTGGTGCTTCGAGAGGTGGATGATATTTCCCGGTATGGAGCGGCAACGCTCACAGACGGCATGCTCACCGGCTTCAATGAAAAGCTGGAGGGAGAGAAGCGCCCGGGCACCATCAACGGAGGCGTTTACCTGATGGACCGCAGACTGCTTAAGGAGATCCCGGAGGGGAAGGTCTCCCTGGAGCAGGAGATGATCCCCCGCTGGATGAAGGAGGGAAAACGCCTGGGAGGCTTTGTCAATGAGGGATATTTTATCGACATCGGAATCCCGGAGGATTATTTCAGGTTCCAGGAGGACGTAAAGAAAGGAGTCGTTTCATGGTAATTCGCGCGAAAGCGCCCCTTCGCGTCAGCTTCGGAGGAGGCGGAACGGATGTAGAGCCTTTCTGCGTAGAGCAGGGAGGAGCCATTATCGGGAGCACCATCAATAAATACGCATACTGCTCCATCATTCCCAGAGAGGATGACCAGATCGTGGTCCACTCCCTGGACTTTGACATGACGGTGAAATATAATACAAAGGAAAATTATGTCTATGACGGAAAGCTGGATCTGGTGACAGCAGCCCTGAAGGCCATGGACATCAAGAAGGGCTGCGAGGTCTATCTGCAGTGCGATGCGCCTCCCGGCTCAGGCCTGGGAACATCCTCCACCGTGATGGTGGCTCTTCTCTCGGCCATGGCCAAGTGGAAGGGAATCGAGCTGGACGGCTACGCCATGGCCGACCTGGCCTACGGCGTGGAGAGACTTGACCTGGGAATCGCCGGAGGCTATCAGGATCAGTATGCATCCACCTTTGGAGGATTTAACTTTATCGAGTTTCACGGCAGGAACAATGTGATTGTAAACCCGCTGCGGATTAAGAAGGATATTATCCATGAGCTTCAGTACAACCTGCTTCTGTGCTATACGGGAAATATCCATGTTTCCGCAAATATTATCAAGGATCAGGTGAGCAACTACAAGAAACAGGATGCCTTTGACGCCATGTGCGAGGTGAAGGCTCTGGCCTACGCCATGAAGGACGAGCTTCTGAGAGGAAATCTCCACAGCTTCGGAAAGCTCCTGGACTATGGCTGGCAGAGCAAAAAGCGCATGAGCAGCAAGATAACCAATCCACAGATCGATGAGCTCTACGATGAGGCCAAGAAGGCCGGGGCTCTGGGAGGAAAGCTTCTGGGAGCAGGCGGCGGCGGCTTCCTTCTCATGTACTGCCCCTACAATGTCAAGCACAAGGTGGCGGCCCGCATGGAGCAGGTGGGCGGACAGCTCATGGACTGGAACTTTGAGCTGCGGGGTGTCCAGAGCTGGTGCTGCGACAGTGAGAGGTGGAAGTACGGGGAGGTCAGTGTCCGGATGCCTGACAGGAATTACACCTTTAAGCTGTGATTGGAATGGGAAGCAGGCAGCAGGAAAGCAGGGCAGGGAAACAGAAACCTGCCCTGAAAATGGTACATGCAGGGAGGACGACGGAGTGAAGCCGGATACCGGAAACAGAGAGAAAATAAAGACGAAAACCGTGTTCCTGGATCGGGACGGAACTCTGAATGTGGAGGTCAATTACCTCTACCGGCCAGAGGATCTGAAGCTGATACCGGGGGTGCCGGAGGCCATCAGGCAGCTGAATGAGGCGGGCTTTCGCGTGGTGGTGGTGACCAACCAGGCGGGAGTGGCCAGAGGGTATTATACGGAGGCGGATGTCGACAGGCTTCACAGCTACCTGAATGAAGTTCTGGCCAGGGACCGCGCCCATGTGGACGCGTTTTATTACTGCCCCCATCACCCGGAGCACGGGATCGGAATCTACAAGACAGAATGCAGGTGCAGAAAGCCGAAAACGGGGATGTTTGAGGCTGCGGACAGGGACTGCCCCGTGGACAGAGAGCGGTCTTTTATGGTGGGGGACAAGCTCATTGACACGGCCGCAGGACATAATTTTGGCATCAGGAGCATCCTGGTGGGAACAGGCTACGGCGCCGAGCAGAGAGAGCAGGAGCTTAGTAAGAGACAGAAGGGCTCCTCTTCGGGACAGGAATTTTCCGGCGGCGAAAGCGCGGAGTATGACTGGTATGCAGAAGATCTGAGAGAGGCTGTACGGCTCATCTGCCGTATGGACAGAGAGGCGGTTTAGTATGGAACGAAAGCAGACAGGCCAGAGGATTCTGGCTTTTCTTCTTCTTGTTTTGGGGGCAGTCTGTGTGGCTGTCCCGTTTGTGACACTTTTTACCGGAGACGGGACATATTCCTGGCAGTTTAAAACCCCGGAGACAGCCAAGATGATGGCGGAGATCGCGCTTATCTTCGTGCTGATTGGGGGCGGCCTTCTCCTGATACGCAGGCCGCTGTTTCGGTGGAGCTTCACAGCCCTGGTCTTTGTCCTGTTTAACTGGGCCCATGTGGTATTTCTCCCTATGGCGGTTTCCGCCCTGTATCTGGGCTATCTGTTTCTGACGGGCTATTTTCTGAGAGTCGTTCTGTTTAAACAGAGAGAACTCCGGGACGGATGGATGGCTGACTTCATCCTGGGCACATCTGCAGTTATTGCCGCCTTCTGTCTGCTGTCCGCCTTCCATGCAGGGGCAGTGAGACAGCTGAGGTGGTTTTCCCTGCTGTCAGGTGCCGCCCTTCTGCTCTGGCTGGGAGTCCGGGGGGCAGGGGAGAGGAGGCCTGGCACAGAAGCGGGAAAGCCTGGACGGCGATGTCCGGAGGATAGTCAGAACAGGCTGGATGGAAGATGGCGGACGGTTTTTTATCTCCTCATCACCTTTCTGATTGTGATGGTGCTTATCCAGGCAGGCAGAATGAATATTGCCCTGGACTTTGACACTCTCTGGTACGGTGTCCGCTCCGAGTATGTCCTGGACAATGGATCCGGGATCTATGAAAATCCCGGAATGGTGGGGATGGCCTATGTCTATGCCAAGGGGCTTGAAACGCTTACCCTCCCCCTGTGCGATTTGGCCAGCCACAGCTATCTTCTGTATTTTAACCTGTGGCTTGCAGCATTAGGACTTTTTGCCCTGTACCGCCTCTCCTGCCTTTATATGGACAGGCGTTTTGCGCTGTTAGCCTCAGCTCTGGTAAGCTGCGTGCCGGGAATTATGAATATGTCCATCACCGCCAAGCCGGATGTGATCACCTGGCTGATTCAGATCTTCATGGTCTACTATATGTCCTTATACATTAAGGAGGCGGGAGAGACGGGAGAAAGAAGATTTCCCCTGCTGGCCTTAAGCGCAGGAGCATACCTGCTCTCCCTGACCATGAAGTCCACATCCCTGGTATTTTCAACGGCCATTTTCGGCATGAGCGGGCTCTATCTGATATTCAGAAGGCTTCTGAAGCTCAGGGCGCCGATCCGCCAGTGGCTTCTTATGCTGTTTCCGGCTGCAGCCCTGACGGGAATCTGGGCCAGGACCATGCTTATTACAGGAATGCCGGTGACCTCTGTCTTTACCTCTATCTTGGAGAAGCTGGGATTTCAGATGAAATATCCCTTTGCCTCCAGTGCCCTCCCCCAGAACTGGGAGGAGGAAAGCAATGGGGCGGTGCTGGCCAGACGTCTGTTTCACATGCTGATCATGCCTGCCGGGGACGACATGGGCCATGTGGTGTTTGCATGGGGAAGCCCTCTGATCCTGTTTCTGACGGGAGCCTGTCTTGCGGCCTGCCTTCTTCTGGCAGCGGAGGCGCAAAAAAGAGAAACCGGGAAGCAGGGACAGAGGCTATTAAGCGCCTACGCCCACACAGCCTTCTGGCCGTTTCTGGCTGTCAATCTGGTGAGCCTTGTGATGCTTTACCAGATTGACGGAAACTATTTTATGCTTCTGTATACAGGGATTATCGTCGGAGCAGTCAGCCTTCTGGCGTCTCTTTCGAGAAAGGGCTTTCGGAGATTTTCAGGAGCGGCCTGCCTTCTCCTGCTTCCGATTATGGCTTTCAATGTGCTTCTGACCGCTGAGTCCAACTGGGCGTGGAGCCTGGGCTTTTCCGAGATCCAGTGGGTGAATAAGGGAAGGGTCAACCATGAAGCCCTCCAGCACGAAAAAATGGTGCAGACAGGAAATGAACAGATCTGGAATATTCTGTCCCAGGACTCTGCCACGAGAGTTATCGCCTTCGGTGACCATCCGGGCTGTCTTCAGTTCCCGTGTATAGTCCAGTCCTACAAGGATATTACCTCCCCCTGGGGAAATGTGGAGCTGGTGAATACGGTAGAGGCTTTTGAGGAGTATATGGCTTATGCCAGGGCCGATTACGCCTATGTGGAGGCAGGCTTTATCGGGGAGGGAAGCTGGGAGTGGAGCTATGGCCTGGTGCGCCAGATGATCAGCCGCGGAACTCTCACGGATTTGAAATTTGAACATGGAAACGTGCTGGCCCGCGTAGATCTGGACGGCAGGCCTGACAGCCAGTCGGGAGAGAATCTGAGGCTGTTTGATGAAAACTACCTCACTTACGAGATGAAGCAGGCAGGAGAAACCCGCTGATCCGCGCAGGCGGCCGTGAAAACTGGAAGCTATGAAGTACGAAAGGAAGGGAAAAACATGAATGAGTACAGATACCTGGATGAACTGATGGAGAGATACCCGAAGCTCACTCCGGTGAGGGGAGAAATTGAGAAGGCCTATGAGATTCTGAGGGACTGCTATGCAGCCGGAGGGAAGCTGCTGGCCGCAGGAAACGGCGGAAGCTGCGCCGACTGTGAGCACATTGTCGGGGAGCTTATGAAGGGCTTTGTAAAGAGAAGAGAGTTAGATGAGGGACTAAAAGAGGCCCTGAAAAATGCCGACCAGGAGAGGGGAGAAGCCCTGGCAGGAAAACTTCAGCAGGGGCTTCCCGCCATTGCCCTGACAGGGCACAATGGCCTGACCACAGCCTTTTTAAACGATGTGGACCCTGGTATGGCCTTCGCCCAGCAGGTGATCGGCTACGGAAGAGAGGGAGATGTGTTCCTGGGGATCACCACCTCCGGAAATTCTGAAAATGTGGTTCTGGCCGCTGTGGCTGCCCGCGCAAAGGGAATGAAAGTGATCGGACTGGCCGGCCGTGACGGAGGAAAGATGAAGGGAAAGTCCGATGTGTGTATCGTCGCTCCTGAGCAGGAAACCTACAAGATCCAGGAGCTTCACCTGCCCATTTACCACGCCCTGTGCCTGATGTTAGAAGAGCATTTTTTCCCTTCAGCCAGATAGGCTTTTGGGAAGCTGTAATGATGAGCGGATAGATAGACACAGGAAAGGATAAGGAGTATGAATCAGAAACTGGGAAAAAGGCTGTTTTATCTGGGGCTCCCTGCCCTGGGAGTGGTGTTCTGCCTCTATTACCTAAAAATTGCAACTACAGATCTGGCCTACACGGATTATATGAGGCTTATTGTCTCTTACCTGCCGGATGTGGGAAATCCTGCAAAGTTTTTCGTGCCGGATGTACTGACAAGGGTGCCGATCACCTACCTTGGCAGAATCATCAATGTGGCGCTGTTTCACTACAGCCCCGCCTTTGATATGGTGCTCGGCGTTTTAAGCCATGGCCTCTCTGCCCTGGCCATTGCAGCCTACTGCCGGGGAAAACGCGGCTATGCCCCATGGTTTCTCGTCATCATGCTTCTCCTGTTCAGCCTGAACAAGTGGGAGATGCTGGGAAACGGAAGCGGCTGGGTATGCTTTCTGTCTATCGCCGGTTTTTACTGGAATTTTGTGATCTTAGACCGGGTGGCAGGCGGGGAGGAGAGAAAGTATGACAGGATATTCTTAAAGGCGCTTCCGCCCCTTCTCACTCTGCTTGTGGCAGGGCCTTACTGCGGCAGCTACTCTCTGATCCTGACTCTGGCCTATGGAGCCCTTCTCCTGAAGGAATTCAGAACAGAGCGGACAGTGAACCGGGAGTGGGCGTTTGATCTGGCTTTTGTGCTGGGCGCCCTGGGACTCTATCTTTTGAGCAGCCATTTTGCTGTATATGAATACAGAGGGGCGACGGATGCCTCCCTGGTGTCTGCGCTCCTGGCAGATCCGAAGTTTTTTGTGAAATTCTTTCTGGAGGCCTTTGCCTCTCCGGTACTGGGAATTGAGGTTATTTCCGGAGTGATTAAAACGGGAAAGGGTGTCTGCCTTCTGGGGGCGGTGGTAATCGCCTTCTATCTCTTCGCCCTCTATCTGAATGTCAGATTCCGCGTCTTTGAGAGAACACTTTTTCCGCTTCTGCTGATTCTGACAGGCGGAGTCAACCACTGCCTGGTATTCTATTCCAGGTGGATCTTTCTGCAGGAAAATTATGGGATGGCGTCCCGGTATGCGATCCAGTATGAGATGGGTATTTTTGGAATCCTCCTTACCTTTGCGGCAGTGTTCTCGATAATAAAGGAAAGGAGAACAGATGCGGGAAGGAAAAGTCTGGCTGAAAGGATTCTTCCGGCTGCAGCCGCTGTCTTTGCTGTTCTTTTGCTGGCGGGGAATTTCTACACCACCAGGCAGGAGCTCTTAAAGGCACCCCTTAGAAAGGAATCCCTGAGGATAGCAGAGGAAACTGCCCTCAACTACAAAAATGAGACGGATGAGGCTCTGGGTGAAGCGCTCCACACGGACGGGAAGAGAGCCCGGAAAGCCCTTGAGATCCTCGACGAAAACAATCTCAACATTTTCTACAATAAGGAGGAGAGATGATGAAGCGGTGTCCGAAATACGCATATATCGCAGTATTCGCGGTGTTTTATCTGTTTCTCTTGATGCAGTTCGGGAAGGTGTTCATCTACTACGATGACTACGGCTATCTGTCTCTGAGCTACGGAACCAATATCCCTGTGGCTGGAGCTGACTATGGCTTTTCGGATCTTCTGGCTTTTATAAAGGGACATTATGTAAACTCCAATGGAAGGCTTCTCTATATGTTCCTCTATTGCTTCGTACACATGATAGGAGGAATCAGGGGAGTCCAGGTATTTATGGCTACGGCTGTGCTGGCTGTGCTGGTGATGATCTTTCTGACTGTCCAGAAAATGCTGGAGGGCAGTCTGAGCGCAGGAGAGGTTTGCGGGGAGGAACAGCAGGGGAAATCCGCCGGGCTTACTCCTTTTGGAAAGATACTGCTGGCGGCTTTTCTCTGTCTGCTCTATGGAACTCTGGGGATCATGCTTCAGAGAATGGGCACTTACTGGTATGCAGCCAGCTTTATCTACGTTGTGCCGGCCGTCTCATTTCTGGGCTTTGCCCTCTGCTTCTACAGGACTGCTCTCTATGGGCCTGGGGAAAAGCCCGGGCTTATCCGGGCAGGAGCCTGTGTGCTTCTGGGCTTTCTGGCTGCCTGGTCCCAGGAACAGTGGTTTGTCACCACGGTTTCTTTTGCCGTTATCTGCCTTGTGTACAAATTTCTGAGAAACAGAAGACTTAGGATTTACGACGGCCTTACCTTTGCAGCCTGCGCGGCGGGAGGGCTCATAATCATTCTCTCCCCTGCCGTAAGCGCCAGAATGAACAGTGAGGGCAATGCGGCTTTTGCCTCTCTGAGCTTTTTCGGAAAGCTGGGCAGGAACATTCCTCTGCTGATGAACCTGTTCTTTTCCGGAGACAACCTGCGCTATCTGCTCTTTTTCTTCCCTGTCATGATCCTTCTGGGCCTTGTGATGGCCCGTCAGGCAGGGGGCCGGGGAAGAGCAGGCGCGGCCCTTCACCTGGCGTTTTCAGGGATTTCGGCGGCGGTGTTTGCAGGCTATCTGATGAAACAGAAGCTGTCCGTGTTCCCGCCGGGAAATTATTCAGGGGCGGCGGCGAATCTTTTGCTGATATATATTGCTTTTTGTTTTGTGGAAGTGATATTATTCTATAGGAAAGAAAACCAGCCGTTTGGAGCCTTTGTATTTTCAGCAGCTGTGCTGTCTGTAGGCTCGGCAGCCATTGTGCCGGAGGTTCCCCTGAGAATCTTTTACCCGTTCCTGTACCTGTCATGGCTCCTGTTTGCCTACCTGTACGGGAAGGCCCTTCTGAGGGAGGCCGGAAGGCTGCCGGTTGTTTCACTGGCTGCCCTCCTCTATCTGTCGGCTGTCAGTATTCCGAACCTCAGAAATATCTACCAGGGCTACCGGTCCAACTACGAGGTTCTCATGTACGATGACGCAGTGTTTAAGGAGAGCGCGAGGGCGATCAAGAACGGCGCAGACATTGATTCGATAGAAGTCTACGAGCTTCCCGACCTGCTCTGCAAAAATGAGGTTGTTTATGATGAGAATTTTTCCTTCATGATCGTATGGATGAGGGAATATTACGATCTCCCGGAAGATGTGGAGTTCGATTACCGGCCGTTTCCGGGAATGGAGGCGTTTCGCAGCCAGACGAGGCCCTGAAGCGGTGACGGAAAATGAGGAGGTAAGAAATGAAGGTTGTAATACTTGCAGGAGGCTTCGGGACCCGCATCAGCGAGGAGAGCCATTTAAAGCCAAAGCCCATGGTGGAGATCGGGGAACGGCCAATCCTGTGGCA
This sequence comes from Clostridium sp. M62/1, assembly GCF_020736365.1. NCBI lineage: Bacteria > Bacillati > Bacillota > Clostridia > Eubacteriales > Clostridiaceae > Clostridium > Clostridium sp. M62/1. Next base: position 1,030,949 of record NZ_CP085988.1, read on the forward strand.
CATTATGAAGCACTACTCCCAGTACGGGTTTCATGAGTTTGTCATCTGCCTGGGCTACAAGCAGTATGTGGTAAAGGAATTTTTTGCAGACTATTTCCTTCACACCTCAGATGTGACCTTTGACCTGGCCAATAACCAGATGGAGGTTCACAATAATTATTCTGAGCCGTGGAAGGTGACTCTGGTGGACACAGGGCTTCACACCATGACAGGAGGCCGCATCAAGAGGATCAGAGACTATGTGGGGGATGAGACCTTCATGCTGACCTACGGGGACGGAGTTTCCGATGTGGATCTGGACGAGCTTCTGAAGTTCCACAGGGAGCACGGGAAAATTGCCACGATCACAGGCGTCAATGTAGGGCAGCGCTTCGGAGTCCTGGAGGTGGACGAGAGCGGAGCCATCACAGCCTTCCGGGAAAAAAATGACGACGACGGTAAGATTGTAAACGGCGGCTTCATGGTGATGGAACCGAAGGTGTTCGACTATATTGAGGGCGATTCCACCGTGTTCGAGAAGGCCCCTCTGGAAAACCTGGCGCGGGATCACCAGCTGATGGTCTACCGCCATAACGGCTTCTGGCACTGCATGGACACCCAGAGGGATAAAAAACACCTGGAGGAGCTGTGGCAGAGCGGCAATGCCCCGTGGAAAACCTGGGAAAACTGATAGAATAAAAAGGAAATCAGAGTGAAGAAAGAGAGCGGAAAAGACAGATGAAGAAAAAGGAAGTCTTAGATTTTTACAGGGGAAAGAAGATTCTCATCACGGGACATACAGGCTTTAAGGGCTCATGGCTCAGCGAGATCCTTCTCCTGGCCGGAGCCAGGGTGACGGGCTACAGCCTGAATCCCCCTACGGAACCGTCCCTCTTTGAACTTCTGGGACTGTCAGAGCGGATGAACAGCGTAACAGGAGATGTGAGGGATCTGAGACACATGAAGCAGGTGTTTGAGGAGACACAGCCGGAGATCGTGCTCCACCTGGCAGCACAGCCCATTGTCCGGGATTCCTATAAGGATCCGGTTTACACTTATGAGACGAATGTGATGGGAACGGTCAACCTCCTGGAGTGCGCAAGGCTCACCCCGTCTGTCCGCTCCCTGGTGAATGTGACGACGGACAAGGTTTACGAGAACAGGGAGTGGGAGTACGGCTATCGGGAGACAGACCGCCTGGACGGCTATGATCCCTATTCCAACAGCAAATCCTGTTCTGAGCTTGTGACACACAGCTATGTGAAATCCTTTTTTGCCGGCAGTTCCACCGCTGTTTCCACCTGCCGGGCAGGCAACGTCATCGGCGGCGGCGACTTCGCAAACGACAGGATTATTCCGGACTGTGTAAGGGCGGCAGAAAAAGGCGAGAATATTGTGGTGAGAAATCCCCATTCCACCAGACCGTATCAGCATGTGCTGGATCCCCTCTTCCTCTACCTGACTGTGGCCATGGCCCAGTATGAGGATCCGTCCTTTGCAGGATACTATAATGTAGGGCCCGACGACGCAGACTGTCTCACAACAGGAGAGCTTGTGGATCTCTTCTGCAGCCTCTGGGGTGAGAATCTCAGATGGATGAACCGCAGCGACGGAGGCCCCCACGAGGCAAACTTCCTGAAGCTGGACTGTTCGAGAGTGAAAAAGACCTTTGGCTGGAAGCCGGGCATGCATGTGGAGGAAGCCGTGAAAAAGACGGTGGAATGGTCGAAGCTCTGGCTTTCAGGCGGCGATGTGAGAGCAGTCACAGACCGGCAGATAGAGGAGTTTTCTGAGGCATAGAGAGAAAGCACAAAAGCACAGACTGTCCCATGGCAGGACACTTCGGCAAAAGGCCCGCAGGCCTTCGCCGCAGCATGGCAGCAGGAATTAGGCTGCAGTGAAATAAAGGAGCAGAAAGGATAGAATATGAACGAGAGAGAAGCCCGCAGGCAGATCCTTGATCTGGTTGCCGATTATTGCAGGGAATATCATAATAAAAAGGCGCCCTTTAAGGCAGGGGACAGGATCCCCTACGCGTCCCGGGTATATGATGAGCAGGAGATGGTCAATCTGGTGGACAGTGCGCTGGAATTCTGGCTGACCTCGGGACGGTACACGGATGAGTTTGAGGAGGAGCTGGCAAAATATCTGGGGGTAAGGTACTGCTCCCTGGTAAACTCCGGCTCCTCGGCGAACCTGGTGGCCTTTATGACCCTGACCTCCCCGCTTCTCGGAGAGCGCAGGGTGAAGAGAGGGGATGAGGTGATCACGGTGGCCGCAGGCTTCCCCACAACCGTGACCCCGGTGATCCAGTACGGGGCGGTTCCCGTGTTTGTGGACGTCACAATCCCCCAGTACAATATTGACGTGACCAGGCTGGAGGAGGCCCTGTCAGAAAAGACCAAGGCGATGATGATTGCCCATACTCTGGGAAATCCCTTTGACCTGGGGGCAGTGAAGCAGTTCTGCGACAGACACGAGCTGTGGCTGGTGGAGGACAACTGCGATGCTCTGGGAAGCCGCTACGAGATAGACGGAACCATGAAGTTTACAGGAACGGTGGGAGACATCGGAACATCCAGCTTCTATCCGCCCCACCACATGACCATGGGAGAGGGAGGCGCGGTCTACACAGACAACCCTCTTTTAAATAAGATTGCCCGCTCCTTCCGCGACTGGGGACGGGACTGTGTCTGCCCGTCCGGCCATGACAATCTCTGCGGCCACCGCTTTGACCGCCAGTATGGGGAGCTGCCCTTAGGATATGACCACAAGTATGTGTACTCCCATTTTGGCTATAATTTAAAGGCCACGGATCTGCAGGCCGCTGTGGGCTGCGCCCAGCTCAAAAAATTCCCGTCCTTCGTGGAGAGGAGAAAGCACAACTTCGCCCGCTTAAGAGAGGGACTTAAGGGAACAGAGGAGAAGCTGATTCTGCCGGAGGCCTGCCCCCACTCTGATCCGAGCTGGTTCGGATTTCTCATCACCTGCCGGGAGGGCGTCGACAGAAACAGAGTGGTCCAGTATGTGGAGGAGAGAGGAGTCCAGACCAGGATGCTCTTTGCTGGAAACCTGATCAAGCACCCCTGCTTTGATGAGATGAGAGCAGACGGCCAGGGATACCGGGTAGCCGGAACCCTTGAGAATACAGACCGTATCATGGCGGATACCTTCTGGGTAGGCGTTTATCCGGGAATGACTGACGAGATGATCGATTACATGGCGTCTGTGATCCGGGAGGCTATCGATACGCTTTAGGCCATAGCCTGCAGAAAGCAGGGGGAGACAGAGGACAGGCAGAAGCTGCCGAACGAAAAAAGCCGGAGGGAGCTATTTCATGGAAGAGAGGGAACACAGTGACCTGACGAGGGTTCACGAGGCAAATTTAAAGCTGTTAAAGGAGATTGACCGGATCTGCCGAAAGTACCGGATCCAGTATATGCTGGATTCGGGAACGCTTCTGGGAGCTGTCCGCCATAAGGGCTTTATTCCCTGGGACGACGATGCGGATGTGGTGTTCACCCGCCCCAACTACGAAAAATTCCTGAAAGTGGCAGAGCGTGAGCTTCCGAAAGGGATGACGCTTCTGAGGCCCCAGGATATACGGGGAGGACGGGTGTTCTACGACTTCACCACAAGGATTCTGTACGACAACAGCCGCGTCCACGAGGACAATGGGCAGATGCGCTTCTACGAGGGGAAGCTGAACCATCTCTGGGTGGACCTCTTTGTTCTGGACCGTCTGCCGGAGGGAAAATTCGGGGCATTTTTTGCCAAATTTCTTCAGAAGGTGGTCTACGGCATGGCCATCGGACACAGGGATCAGATTGACTTTTCCAAGTACAGCCTGGCGGACAAGGTGAGAGTGGGAGTTCTCTCCACAGTGGGAAAACTGATTCCCATGCCGTTTCTCATAAAGCTTCAGACGGTGCTTGCGGCCAAGGACTGGAAGAAAAAGACGGACAAACGGTATTACAGCAACTACCAGCCGGACTATCTCTATGTGACGCTGGATGCGGACTGGTGCGAGGAAACCGTGGATTTGGAATTTGAGGACACAGTCCTCATGGCGCCCAAGGGGTACGATCACGTGCTGACCTGGATTTACGGCGACTATATGAAGCTGCCGCCGAAGGAAAAGCAGGTTCCGGCCCATTCCAGCATCGAGATCGAGATTCTGGATTAGGGGGCGGCAGGACGTGCCGGGATGTACGGAAAGCCTGTTTTGCAGAAGAGGACGTGGATGGGCCTCAGAAGCATGCAGGAAGCTTGTCTGACAGGAGTAAACGCAAATGAAGAAAATTTCGATTATTGTTTCGGTATATAATGAGGAATCTGCCCTGAGGCAGTTTTACAGTGAGTCAAAGCCTGTGTTTGACGGCCTTCCCTGGGATTACGAGATGCTGTTTGTCAATGACGGCAGCACGGACGGCTCCCTCGCCATACTGAAGGAGCTGGCCGGCCGCGATGAGAAGGTAAAGCTCGTAAATTTTTCCAGAAACTTTGGCCATGAGGCTGCCATGATCGCCGGGATTGACCACTTTGACGGAGATGCACTGGTGTGCATGGATGCGGATCTGCAGCATCCGCCGGAGTGCGTGAGACAGATTATTGAAAAATTTGAGGAGGGATATGAGGTCATCAACATGGTGCGGACGAAGAACAAGTCTGCGGGCCTCATTAAAAATATAACCTCCGGCGGTTTCTACAAGGTGATCAATACCATCTCTGATGTAAAGCTGGAAGCCAACGCTTCCGACTTCTTTGCCATGACGGCCAATGCGGCCCAGGTGCTGAAGCAAAGCTACAGGGAGAAGGTGCGCTTCCTGAGAGGGTATGTGCAGAACATCGGCTTTAACCGCACCAATATCGAGTACGAAGCCAGGGCCAGAGTGGCGGGAGAGAGCAAGTACAGCCTGAAAAAGCTGTTCAAATTTTCCATTAATACGATACTTTGCTTCTCGGACCTTCCATTAAAGCTGGGAATCTATTCAGGCATTATCGTGGGACTTTTAGGTGTGTTTGTGATGATCTACACTATCTACGGAAGAGTAGTCCACGGAGCGCCAAGCGGATACGCGACGATTGTGGTGCTGCTCTGCTTTATGTTCGCCATGCTGTTTATGCTGGTGGGGATCATCGGAGAGTATATCGCAATCCTCTTTACAGAGTTAAAGGACAGGCCGATCTATATCGTCAAGGAGACGCAGAACATAGACGGAAGGAAGAATCCGGACGGAAAAAACTGCGTGGAGGAGCGCTGAGAGCGCGGCTGTCAGACGAAATAAGAGAAGGAAAAGGCAGAGTGAGAAAAATGGTGCCCCAGGCGGCCCGGTGAAAGGATTCCGGCGAAGCCTGGGGCCTTTGGTATGTAAAGGATTTTTTAAGAAACCGCTGAAAATATGAAGATTTTTTGAATTTTTCAAAAATCCCTGTAAAAACAAGGAGGGATATTATATAATACCAATTACGAAGTAAGGAGGTATACGCAATGAAAAAAATCCTGGTTTTATTGGCCTGCGCTGCTGCGCTGTCTGGATGCGCTCCCAAGAGCAACATTGTCCAGCCTGACAGTACAGAAGGGACAGTAGCAGGAGAGCCGGACTTTGATGTGAAGGATGATGTAGAGATTGACTGGCAGCAGGCAAGCACAGACGCAGAGGATATGTTTGAGGACACCGACGAATACCCTTACAGCGTGGACTTCCATTTCCTGCTTGAGCCGGAGAAAAAAGAGATTATGCTTGTCTGGGTGGTGAAGGATGACTTCCCATCCTCAGAGCTTGCTGAATATGCAGATACACTGATAAAGGGATTTAACGATATGATTGCCACACAGGACTTTTCCATCGAAAGGTCCAGCGACACGTCCTACGGCGGGCTCTGGAAGAGGTACGGACTTTCCTTCGGCATTGCCCCTGAGAGCACCCAGGATGATGAGTCCACCTGGCTGATCAGCGCAAGCTACCCGGCAGGAACAGAATTTGTACTTCCAAGCGCCGGCGAGATTCAGAAAGCTATGGACAGAGCAGAAAGCGGGGAGAGCTCAGAGGATACAGCTTCCGCTGAGAGTACGGACGCTGCAGGTGAAACTCAGGGAGCCTCAGAAGCGGCAGCCCAGTAGAGGCCTCAGTCTGTGGGAAGGCTCTGAGACGTTTTGCTGAGAGAAGTGAAGTGGCAGAAAACGGCAGGAAAAGCATATATAGTACAGGAAAAACGAAGCGGGCGGCGCCTATTGGGCGCAGGCCCGTTTTTTATATAACGGGAAACTTCGTTCCCCGTTATATAAAAACGCTCCGCGGGGATCGCACTGCGGCGAAAAGGAAGAATGCCGCTTTCGCGACCCGCCGCAGGCGGAGAATCCTGCAAAGCAGGATTCTTTCTTGTTTAACGGGAAACTTCGTTCCCCGTTATATAAAAACGCTCCGCGGGGATCGCACTGCGGCGAAAAGGAAGAATGCCGCTTTCGCGACCCGCCGCAGATGGAAAACGCCTGCACGGAACTTGTCCCTTTGGAGGCAGCGTGAAAAAAATAAAAGTTTTGCTTTACAAAAACGCTTTACTATGCTACTATGATAGCACGATAAAAAACGACATGTTAATCATGCCTGGCACACCCTGAGCGAGAAGGGACTGCAGATGGGAAGCAGGCAGCACCACAGAATTGAGGAGGAAAACGATTATGAAAAAGAAAGTATTCAGTGTAATGACAGCAGCAGCCTTAGTATTTTCCCTGACCGCCTGCTCCACAAACGCTAAGACGGAGGAGCCTGAGACAGCGGCGCAGAGCTCGGCAAGCCAGACAGAAGCTGCAGGAGCAGAGACGGCAGAATCTTCAGGTGGGGCTTCGGCAGAAGCGGGAGAAAAGGCCGCATCAGGAGAGACCAAGGCAGCGGGAGATACCTTTACCGTAGGTTTTGATCAGGATTTTCCGCCTATGGGCTTCGTAGGGGACGACGGAGAGTACACAGGCTTTGACCTGGAACTGGCGGCAGAGGTGGCTGACCGCCTGGGACTTACCTTTGTTCCTCAGCCAATCGCCTGGGATGCAAAAAACATGGAACTGGAATCCGGAAACATCGACTGTATCTGGAACGGTTTCACCATGACAGGCAGGGAGGATGAGTACACCTGGTCTGAGCCGTATATGGAAAACAGTCAGGTAGTGGTGGTTCTGGAGGATTCAGGAATTGAGTCCACAGCCGATCTGGCCGGAAAGATTGTGGAGGTTCAGGCTGACTCCTCCGCAGAGGCTGCGCTGAAAGAGATGCCGGAGCTGACAGAGAGCTTTGCAGCCCTTCAGACAACGCCGGATTATAATACGGCATTTATGGATTTGGAAATGGGAAGCGTGGACGCCATTGCCATGGATGTGATCGTGGCCGGCTACCAGCTCCAGCAGCGGGACGGAGGATTCAAGATCCTTGACGACACGCTGGCGTCTGAGGAGTATGCCATCGGCTTTAAGAAGGGAAATGAGGCGCTGAGAGATCAGGTTCAGACAGTTCTCGATGAGATGGCGTCAGACGGAACCATGAAGGAAATCTCCGAGAAGTGGTTTGGAGAAGATATTACGACAATCGGCAAATAAGAGAGCCGCATCAGGATAACACAGAACAGGGGACGAAACAGCCATGGATTTAGTTCAGATTTTAAAACAGCTTGCAGGAGGCATGGGAACCAGCATTGAGATCTTTGCAGTGACGCTCATCTTTTCCCTTCCTCTCGGGCTTCTCATCTCATTCGGGAGAATGTCAAAGAATCCCGTCATAAGGACGATCGTTAAGTTTTACATATCCATTATGAGGGGAACGCCCTTGATGCTTCAGCTTATGGTGGTGTATTTCGGCCCCTATTACCTGCTGGGAATCCGGGTGGGAAATGATTACCGGCTGTGGGCGGCCTTTATTGGCTTTGTGATCAACTATGCGGCCTATTTTGCGGAAATTTACCGCAGCGGTATTCAGTCCATGCCGGCCGGCCAGTATGAGGCTGCAAAGATGCTGGGCTACAGCAGGACGCAGACCTTCTTTCGAATTATCTTTCCCCAGGTGATAAAGCGGATTCTGCCTTCCATCACGAATGAGGTGATCACTCTTGTGAAGGACACCTCCCTGGCATTTACCATCAGCGTGATGGAAATGTTCACAGTCGCCAAGGCTCTGGCCTCCTCTCAGGTCAGCATGATTCCCTTTGTGGCGGCGGGACTGTTTTACTATGTATTTAACCTTTTAGTGGCTGTAGTGATGGAGCATGCGGAAAAAAGGCTGAATTATTACAGCTGACAGAAGGCCTGGCCGGAAAGGCTGAGGCAGCATGTCCTGATAATTAGGAAGAAAAGGCAGATAGGCGGATATAGGGATGAATATATTAGAGATCAAAAACATTGAAAAATCTTTTGGAGAAAATAAGGTGCTCAGGGATATTTCTCTGAGCGTAAAGGACGGGGAGATCGTATCGGTGATCGGCCCGTCAGGCTCGGGAAAATCCACACTTCTCAGGTGTGCCTGCATGCTGGAAACCATGGACAGGGGTTCTGTGGTCTATGAGGGAGAACCGGCAGTCTGGAATGAGGGGGACGGCCGGGTACAGTACGCGGACAAAAAGAGGCTTAGGGAGCTGCGCGCTCTCTACGGACTTGTCTTCCAGAATTTCAATCTGTTTCCTCATTACTCCGTTCTCAGAAATGTCATGGACGCGCCCATCCATGTTCAGAAACGGGGGCGCGACGAGGTGAAAAGGGAGGCCATGGCTCTTCTGGAAAAGATGGGACTCTCAGACAAGGCGGACATGTATCCCTGCCAGCTGTCCGGAGGCCAGCAGCAGAGGGTGGCCATCGCCAGGGCTCTGGCCCTGAATCCTAAAATCCTGTTTTTTGACGAGCCCACCTCAGCGCTGGATCCGGAGCTGACCCAGGAGGTTTTAAAGGTAATCAAGTCCCTGGCAGACCTGAAAATTGCCATGGTGATTGTCACCCATGAGATGGCATTTGCAAAGGATATATCCGACCGGGTCATCTTCATGGCAGGCGGAGTCATTGTGGAGGAGGGAAGTCCGGAGCAGGTGTTCGCCTCAGACAATGAGAGGACGAGGGCGTTTCTCGGTAAGTATTACGAGAAAACGGAAGGCTGAGACGCTGCCTGCCTAGCTTACAGGCAGCCCGCTGTGATAGGAATAATTTCCAAGCTCTGTGAGGAGCTGGTGGAAATCCTGCTCTTCCAAGGGAACGCTGCTGGACAGGCAGGCGTTGAAGAAATAGTAGGCACTGCTCACCTTTCTGAGAGTCAGGTGAAACAGATCCACAAAGGAGTCGGTGGAGGCCAGCGCCTTGTTCCACGGGTTGCACCAGGGCTCGTGATCCAGGTTGCAGCACTTCCTGGGCTGGGTGAAAGTGTCTGTCACCAGCTTTGCCGAGGCCACCGGGTGGCTCACAAAGATAGATTCCACCAGGGCGATGCCGCCTCTTTTTTTGCCGGATTTGTCTGCCAGAGTCCGGCAGCCAAAGCGCATGGCCCAGATAGAGCGGTGCACCATGGAAGGCTTTACCTGGAAGTTATTCCGGTAGGTGATAGGATAGTAGGCGTCATTGATGCAGCTTGACAGAAAATGTGATACGAACTGCATTTCCTGTCCGTTCAGGCAGATGGTGGCCGTCTGATTAAATTCAGACGGCTTTTTCTTTTTATATTTATACAGGAGAATAGCGTCAATATCATTTTCCAGCGCCGCATGTCTGCCGTGATGGACGGCGGACGGGTTGGAAACGTCATAGCCGATTCGGCCGTACACGTAAGGATGACAGACATAGTCTGCGATGTAGTGGTTCATAAAACCTGCCAGATAGGCGACAGCCTGCTCCCGCTGCTGCTTCGACTTCAGATGGGAGAGGCGGTTCAGGGAGCACCGGAAAAACTCATTGACATGGTGCTCGTGCATGTAGGAGCCCACGTTTCTGTAATCCCTGTGCCGCAGGACGGGAATATAGTAAAAGAACATATCCGGCCCCTGCAGACCCAGCTGGTAGAGCCAGCGGTGTTTTGCAATAATGTGCTTGAGCTGGTTGTTTGGAAGATCATTGTAGGATTTCATGCCAAAAATATAGTGAGTAGTAAAACCTGGCATAGCGAAAAGCCCTCTTTCTTCATTAATTCGAGCAGGGAATCCGGCCCATGAGACGTGTATATCCGTTCCCGCTTTGGAGTTAGTATATCACAGGCACAGCCTGTGATCGTCATTCGCCGCTCGCCTTGCGTGAGCAAGCTCCCGCAGGCTCGCTTGCGCTCATTATATCACAAAATTTTCGGCAGGTGCAGGGGGAAAGTGTAAAATATAAAAGGCCCATGGAAAATATGGCAGGGAGAAGACGGGGAGATGTAATATATTCAAAGTAACATATTCAAAGGAACGGGGGAATAAATAGTTAAAAAGGACATTGGCATGAAATATGATTCAGTTTCTGCGTGACTTGGTCTGGGGGCCATGGCTGATGGCTCTGTTTCTTCTGACGGGACTTTACTTTACCATCCGGTTCCGCTTCTTTCAGGTCTTGCGGGCCAATGTGTGGTGGAGGGAAACTGCAGGGAGCCTTGCAGCGGGAAGGCGTACCCGGGAGAAAAAGGGACAGTTCGCGTCGGCCTGTACAGCCCTTGCGGCCACTGTGGGGACGGGAAATATTGCAGGGGTGGCCACAGCCGTGACCATGGGCGGACCGGGAGCTGTGTTCTGGATGTGGGCCTCGGCGCTGCTTGGGATGATGACAGCCTATGCGGAAGTCTATCTGGGAAGAAAATACCGCTATCTGGGCTCAGACCTCCGTCCAATCTGCGGTCCCTATGCCTATCTGGAACGGGGGCTTGGCATGAGGGGACTCGGCTGTCTTTACGCAGTGCTCTGCATTCTGTCATCTCTGGGAATGGGAAGCATGGTACAGGCCAACTCTGTTGCAGAGAGTGCCGCTTTTTCAGCCGGAATCCCTCTGACTGTGACAGGTTTTGTCCTGACGGCTCTGGTAATGGCAGTGATATTCGGGGGAGCCAGGCGCATCTCCCAGGCGGCGGTGGGGCTTGTTCCGTTTTCGGCAGCATTCTATATGGGGTTATGCGCAGCTGTGATTCTGGCGAATCTTCCCGAAATTCCGTCTGTGTTTGCCGGGATTTTCCGGGATGCCTGCTCTGTGGACAGCGCGGCAGGAGGGATGGCTGGAATTTTTGTGAGCAGAGCAGTCAGATACGGGATTTCCAGAGGGGTGTTTTCCAACGAGGCGGGGCTTGGGAGCCTGGCTGTACTCCATGGGGAGGCCGACGAGGAGGATCAGGAGCGCAGCCGGGAGCGCTTTGCCTGTGAGCAGGGCATGTGGGCTGTATTCGAGGTGTTTTTCGACACGATGGTGAGCTGTACCATGACAGCCCTTGTGATTCTGTGCGGGAAGAATCCCATGAAGGGATATTCCGGCAGTGCGGGAGTGGCCGCCTGCTTTTCTGCCTGTTTCGGAGATGCAGGGGGAATTCTGGTGTCTCTGTCTATGAGCCTCTTCGCCTTCGCCACTATCATTGCCTGGTTTTATCTGGGCAGGCAGGCTCTGGCCTACCTGACGGACGGGTTCTCCTGGCAGAGAACGGCAGTTCTCTGCTATGGTTTTTTCTATCTGAATGCGGTATTCTTCGGCTGCGTCGCCAGACTGACCCTGGTGTGGAATCTCTCGGATATTTTTAACGGGCTGATGGCTGTCCCGAACCTGATAGGGGTGTTCCTTCTGAGAAGGGAAGTAAGGCTTCCAGCCCTGAGGCAGAAATAAAAAAGAGAAGAGGAAAAAAAGAGAAGAGGCAAAAAGAAGACGAAAGTCTCCGGACATCAAAACAGCCGCCCGGCAACAGGGCGGCTATCTTGAATTTATAACTTTTGAAAAAGGGAGGAGAGCTGAATAATCAGCTCAAGTATTATGAAAAAAATCGTTGTAGCAATCGTTTGATTACTATGGCTTTATTATATGGGGCATTCGTGAAGAAATCATTAGCATTGTGTAACGGTTTTTTAAATGATTTGTGAACAAAATTTGAACAAAGGGAGGCTGCGGCAAACAACCATCTTGCAATGACTCCCCACATTTGATACACTGGTAGCAGAAAAGCCGGAGCATCCGGCTGGACAATGAATACCCAGGAGGACATAAACATGCAGAATCCAGTAGTTACCATTGAGATGGAAAACGGAGATGTGATCAAGGCAGAACTCTACCCGGAGATTGCCCCGAACACTGTAAATAATTTTGTAAGTCTTGTGAAAAAGGGCTTCTATGACGGCCTGATTTTCCACCGCGTGATCCGCGGCTTCATGATCCAGGGCGGATGCCCCCAGGGAAACGGAACAGGCGGCCCGGGCTATTCCATTAAAGGCGAGTTTGCCCGCAATGGCTTTAAGAATGATTTAAAACACACGCCAGGCGTTCTCTCCATGGCAAGAGCCATGCATCCGGATTCCGCAGGCTCCCAGTTCTTTATCATGCACGAGACCTCTCCCCACTTAGACGGCGAGTACGCAGCCTTCGGACATGTCATTGAGGGTATGGACGTGGTGAACAAGATCGCAGAGTGCAGAACAGACTGGAGTGACCGCCCGATGAAGGAGCAGAAAATGAAAAAGGTCACAGTGGACACCTTTGGCGAGGAGTATCCGGAACCGGAAAAATGCTGATAATTAAAGAGATTAAAATGAATCAGACGGTTTATTCCGTAACGCTGTCAGATGACAGACAGGCTCTCCAGGCCGCTTATGCGGCAGGGGGAGCCGTTGTTGGTTTATACGGTAAGAGAACTGAGAAGGAGAGTGCAGAAATACCGGATGAAGCCTGCCCGGATCTGATTCCGGATTTGTCCCCTGCCCTCTATCTGGCAGAGCGGGCGGAGGATGTGGACGAGGAGCTTCTCAGAAAAGCTGTCTGCCGCCGCTTCGGGCTGCCCCTCGAGATTGCCGTGACAGGGCGGCTTATTATACGGGAATTCAGGGCCAGTGACAGCCTTCCTGCTGAGGAAAAGGAATTTTCCACGCCGGAGCTGCTCTCCTCCTATATTGCCTGTCAGTACCGCTTCTATGAGTGCGGCCTCTGGGCTCTCGAGGAGAGGGCTACGGGAAAAATCGTGGGAAAGGCAGGGATTACAGACGGAGAGCTGGGGTATCATATCTACTCAGAATACAGGAGACGAGGCTTTGGTGAAGAAGCCTGCCGGGCAATTCTCTCCTGGGCAAAGAAAGAGGGCCTTGACCGCATAAGCGTCAGAATAAAGCCAGACAACACCCCCTCCCTTTTGCTGGCAGAAAAGCTGGGATTTACCGGGGATAAAACAGAGCCCCCCCTGAAAGGAGACGGAGAGGGAAAGAAAGAGGATGGGGAAATCCTTCTCCATCTCCCGCTGTAGATGCCTGCAGCCGCCGGGCCTTCTCTGCAGCTCTTCCTGTACTTCCGACTGCAAAAGAGCCGGGCGCCTTTCCTGCAGCCTGCCCCGTGTCTCTCCTCTTAAAAATCCCCTTGTATTTTATATGCCTCGCGTATATAATATATTGTATACAAAAAAATGCAAAAATACAAAAATACAAAACGCACGAGGAGAGCTATGATTAAACATCTGGGACTGAAAGCATATGGGAAGATCAACCTGGGACTCGATGTGGTCAGAAGGCGGGAGGACGGCTACCACGAGGTGCGGATGATTATGCAGACAGTGGGGCTTTATGATCGAATTGATCTGTTTCGGAGGGAAAAACCTGGCATCGGCATTGAGACGAATCTCTACTATCTCCCAAATAATGAAAACAATCTGGCTGTCAGGGCTGCAAGGCTCCTGATGGATGAGTTCGGAATTACCGAGGGGATCGACATCCGCATTAAGAAGCTGATCCCTGTCGCTGCCGGAATGGCCGGAGGAAGTGCGGATGCGGCGGCTCTTCTGTTTGGGGTAAACAAGATGTTTTCCCTGGGACTTTCCATGGAGGAGCTGATGAAGCGCGGCGTGAAGCTGGGGGCGGATGTGCCCTACTGCGTCATGAGGGGAACTGCGCTCTCAGAGGGAATCGGGGAAATTCTGACGCCTCTTGCCTCTGTCCCCCAGTGCCAGGTGCTGATTGCGAAGCCGGGAGTCAGCGTGTCCACGAAGTTTGTCTACGAAAATCTTCACGTGGATCGCCTGCCCGCGGAGGCTCACCCGGATATTGATCTCCTGACAGAGGCGATAAAGGAGAGAAATCTGAGGAAAATCGTCTCCAATATGGGGAATATCCTTGAAACCGTGACGATACCGGCTCATCCGGTGATCCGCGATATTAAGGAAAAAATGATGGATATGGGAGCTGTGGGAGCTATGATGAGCGGAAGCGGCCCGACGGTGTTCGGCCTCTTCATGAGCCCGGGGAAGGCCCAGGCCGCATATGAGGAAATGCGGTACGGTTCAGGGAGCGCCATGGCAAAGCAGGTCTATCTGACCAGATTTTACAACAGGAGTACAGACGCAGGACAGACAGGGGAATGAGAAAAATGGGAAATAATTTTCAGGTAAATATGAACGAGTACCTTCCGCTCAGGGATGTGGTATTCAACACGCTCAGGCAGGCGATTCTCAAGGGAGAGCTGGCGCCGGGGGAAAGGCTGATGGAGATCCAGCTGGCGGAAAAGCTGGGGGTGAGCCGTACGCCGATCCGGGAGGCTATCCGCAAGCTGGAGCTGGAGGGGCTTGTGCTGATGATTCCAAGACGCGGGGCGGAGGTGGCCCGCATCTCCGAGAAAAGCATGAGGGACGTATTGGAGGTGCGCCGCTCCCTAGAGGAGCTGGCTATCGAGCTGGCCTGCCAGAGAATGACGGACGAGGAATTTAAGGAGCTTCAGAGAGCTCAGGAGGCCTTCAAGAGCGCCGTAGAACATGGCAGCGCCATGGAGATAGCGGAGACAGACGAGGCATATCACGATATTATCTACAACAGCACAGGAAATATGAGGCTGGTGCAGATTTTAAATAACCTGAGGGAACAGATGTACCGCTACCGTCTGGAATATATTAAGGACGAGGACAAGCGCCAGATCCTCCTTGTGGAGCACAACAAGATTTACAGAGCCCTGTGCTCCCGCCATGTGGAGGAGGCCAAGCAGGCCATGAGGGAACATATCGATAACCAGGAGATCACAGTGCTTAAGAATATAAAGGAGCAGGAAGAATGACATTCAAGGAATTATATGTATCAGGCCAGATTGAGTTTGAGGAGATCGATCGATATATCAGCCGATGGAACCGCTCTGACGATGAGCGGACTCTGGCGAAGTACCTGGGACTTAATGCAAAGGAAGAGGACGTCTGGATCGACGAGAGCGATGAGGCGCTGAAGGAGCTTCTGGATTCCTATGAGAAGGTAAAGGGAACTCCTGTCACCCTTGGAAGGACAGGAATCATTGTCAACAAAAACGGGTTCGGAGCTCTGCCGATCCAGCGTATCGGAAAGGAGGAGGCTGCCCTCCTGCTGAGAAAGGCCTTCGATGCGGGAGTGCGCTACTTCGATACAGCCAGGGCTTACTCAGACAGCGAGGAGAAGATTGGCTATGCCCTGAGCGATGTGAGGGATCAGATCTTTATTGCCACAAAGACTATGGCGGACACTCCGGAGAAATTCTGGAAGGATCTGGAGGAGAGCCTTTTAAAACTAAAGACAGACTACATAGACATCTACCAGTTCCACAATCCGCCTGTCTGTCCGAAGCCGGGGGATGAGACGGGACTTTACGACGCCATGCTTGAGGCAAAGAAGCAGGGGAAGATCCGTTTTATCGGAATCACCAACCACCGGATTGACGTGGCCGAGGAGGCTGTCGAGTCAGGCCTTTACGATACACTTCAGTTCCCCTTCAATTATCTGTCCACAGAGAGGGAGACTGCCCTGGCAGAAAAGTGCCTGAAAAAGGACATGGGCTTTATCGCCATGAAGGGCCTCTCCGGCGGGCTTCTGACAAACGCGGCGGCCGTCTATGGGTACATGGCCCAGTTTGAGAATGTCCTCCCCATCTGGGGTGTGCAGAGGGAGTCGGAGCTTGATGAGTTTCTTCACTTTATTGAGCAGCCTCCGGTTCTGGACGACGAGCTTAAGGCAGTCATCGAGGCGGACAGAAAGGCTCTGGCCGGAGAATTCTGCAGGGGCTGCGGCTACTGCATGCCCTGTCCGGCAGGAATCGAGATCAACAACTGTGCAAGGATGTCCCTTCTCCTTCGCCGCTCTCCGTCTGCGGGACATCTGTCGCCGGAGGGACAGGAGAAGATGAAAAAGATCGAGGGCTGTCTCCACTGCGGACAGTGCAGGAGCAAATGCCCCTACGGCCTTGATACGCCGAGACTTCTGGAGGAAAATTATAAGGACTATATGGAGGTGCTGGCGGGAAAGCCGCTCTAGGAAATTTCTCCGTCTGCCATTCTGGCAGAAAAAGCACTGTGGGATAAAAGAGTACGAGAATAAGAAAAGAGAATAGGAAAAGAGAATAAGAAAAGTTCAGGAAAAACGCTTTTTGCAGCTGATTCAGGCTGTGGAAAGCGTTTTTTCTTCCGCGGCACAGATACCGGGAAAGGGTGTTTCTACGGTCAGCCTCCTCAAATTGTGAAAATTTTGTAAAATCACCAGTTCGCTTCTTGACATAGTGACAGGTTGTCACTATAATAAGTGACAGCTTGTCACCAGAGTTTTTTCTGTCTGCCTTCCTGCCGATCAGCGGGGATGCCGGCAGGAGGGATTCAAAACAGCGGAAAACTTAGGAAAGCAGGGTGAGAAATATGCCGTCAGAGCGATTTTACCGTCTGTCGGAGGAAAAGAGAAAGACTATCTGCGAGGCTGCAATTCGGGAATTTGCCAGAGTGACCATGGATAAGGTTTCCATTAATCAGATTATCAAGAACGCGGATATTTCCAGAGGCAGCTTTTATACTTACTTTGAGGATAAATGGGATATTGTGTCCTACATTTTTGAGGATATTCAGGAGAAGCTGATTATTCTTGTGAAGGACAGGGCCAGGAAAACAGGGGGAGATATATTCGCCGTGATGGACTGCATTATGCAGGAAATGCTTCAGTTCTGCTGTTCCAGGCCGAATTTCGATTTTCTCAAAAACATCATGCTCCACATGAATTCGGATGATATGTTTGGAGGAAGGCTTTCCAAAAAGAAGAATGAGGAATATGCAAAGACAGGGGAGCAGGTGGAGCGATGGCTGTACGAGCACGCCGATCAGGCAAAGACGCATTTTACGAAATTCGAGGATTTTCACTGCCTGTTTGCGCTGGGAATGGCATCGGTGGCGATGGCCATCAGAGAAATCTACGATGGAGTACCCTTGGAGGATGCCAGGAGAAATTACAGCCAGAGAATGGAGATTCTCAAGTACGGAAGCATGAGGCGTGATGTTCAGGAAAATCCCTCCCTCCGTATGCAGAATCATACATAATCAGAAGATATGGGCGCATAAGAGGATATGTCTGCACATTCAGGCATCAGCATCATAGAAATAAAGACAGAAAGCAAAGGGAGAAAACAGCATGAAGAAATCAAAGATTGTTATAGCAGCGGTTGTAGCTGTGGCAGCGGTTATGATTGTTCCTCGGTTTTTAAAGCCGAAGGAGGAGGTAAACTCGGCGGCCGTTCCGGTGGTATCTGTGGCGAATCCGGAGATCGGGACGATTGAAATCTACACGGATCTTTCAGGGAGCATAGAACCCTCTGAGATGGCTTCCATTATTCCGAAGGCTGCCGGAGAGGTAACGGAGATTTACGTGAAGGCCGGGGATGTGGTGACAGAGGGACAGCCTATCTGCCATATTGACACAAAAATGGTGGATACGGCAAAGAACAGTATGGACACGGCTGCGGTGAACCTGGACAATGCGAACAGGGAGCTGGAGCGTTCACGGGTGCTGTTTGAGAGCGGAAATCTTTCCCAGCAGGCCTATGAGCAGGCCCAGAGCAGCGCCGAGCTGGCCAGACTTCAGTACGATTCTGCAAAGATCGCCTACGACAACCAGGTAGAGTACAGCTCTATCACAGCTCCTATTGCGGGAAAAGTGGAGAGCGTGAGTGTGGAGGTTCACGATAATGTGAGCACCCAGAATATTATCTGTGTGATCTCAGGCGAGGGGGCCAAGCAGGTCAACTTCGCTGTGACAGAGAGAGTCGTGGGAGGCCTTCATGTGGGCGACACGGTGGAGATTGACAAAAACGGAACGGTTTATGAGGGAACAATCTCCGAGGTCAGCACAAAGATTGACGATGACACAGGCCTCTTTAATGTAAAGGCTTCTCTGACAGAGGCCCAGGCTCTTGCCACAGGCTCCAGAGTAAAGCTGTCCGTCGTATCAGAGCACGCGGACAATGTGCTGACGGTTCCGACAGATGCCGTTTACTATTCCGGCGGAAAGCCGAATGTGTACACCTATGACAACGGAACGGTACACGAGGTTCCCGTTGAAGTAGGAATTTTTGATGCAGAGAAGACAGAGGTAATTTCCGGCCTTACGGCGGACGATCAGGTGATTGTCACATGGAGCTCGGAGCTTTATGAGGGCTCCCAGGTAGAGCTTGCAGGCGCTGACGAAACCACAGGCGAAACCGCAGACGAAACTGAAGAGCAGGCGGCAGAGTAAGGAGGCGTACATATGGGTTTAACGAAATTTGTCCTGAAACGTCCCGTCACTACGATCCTGGCAGTGCTCTGCCTGATCGTATTCGGACTTTCCTCTGTCCTGTCCTCCAAGCTGGAGCTGATCCCGGAGATGGAGATGCCGATGATGGTAGTGTTCACCACCTATGCGGGGGCAAGCCCGGAGGATGTGAGCGAGCTGGTGACCAAGCCCATCGAGGATGAGATAGGAACGCTGAGCGGCGTCAAGTCAGTGACCAGCTACTCACAGGAAAATATTTCCATGGTTCTTCTGGAATACCAGTATGGAACGGACATGGATAAGGCCTACAATGATTTAAAGAAAAAGACAGATCTTCTTACAGCAACTCTTCCCGAAGATGCAGAAGAACCGGTAGTTGTGGAGTTCAATATCAACGATATGGCCACCATGACCCTGGCGGTCAATGATGATACAGCCGACAATCTTTACAACTATGTAAATGAGAAGATTGTGCCGGAGTTTGAAAAGATTTCCTCCGTGGCCAGCGTAGACGTCAGCGGCGGACAGGAGCAGTATGTAAAAGTAGAACTTATTCCGGAAAAGATGGATCAGTACCACCTGACCATGAATTCTCTGATCTCTGCCATCGGCTCAGCCGATTTCTCCCTCCCGGCGGGAAGCGCTGTCGTGGGAAATCAGGAGCTGTCCGTGTCCGCGGGAGTTACCTTCGACACCATGGAGAGCTTAAAGACCATTCCGATCACCGTGGGAAGCGGAGATGTCATCCATCTGGAGGATGTGGCCAATATTTACTCAAACCTGGAGGATCCGGCGGGAATCGGCCGCTATAACGGAAAGGATACGATCTCTCTGGGAATCAAAAAGCAGCAGGAGGCTTCCGCCGGAGAGGTTTCAAAGTCGGTAAACAGCACCATCGAGCGCTTAAAGCGAAGTAATCCGAACCTGGAAATCGTTGTAGTTAATGACAGCAGTGACAGCATCAACTCCTCTCTGGAAAGTGTTATGACGACTATGGTAATGGCTGTCATCATCTCCATGGCAATCCTTTACCTGTTCTTCGGAGATGTGAAGGCATCCCTGATTGTAGGAACTTCCATCCCGATCTCCATTCTGGCAGCCCTCATATTGATGAGAGCCATGGGCTTCTCCCTGAACGTTATCACTCTGGGAAGCCTTGTTCTGGGCGTCGGAATGATGGTAGACAACTCGATCAACGTCCTGGAGAGCTGCTTCAGGGCGAAAGAAAAGATTGGAAACGGTGCCACCTCCTTCAGGGATGCGGCTCTTGAGGGAACAAGAATCATGATCGCCTCCATTCTCGGCGGTACAGCCACAACCTGCGTGGTGTTCCTTCCCCTGGCCCTGATTCAGGGACTTTCCGGACAGATGTTCAAGCCTCTGGGCTTTACAATCGTGTTCTGTATGGTGGCCTCCTTTATCTCGGCGATTACGGTAGTTCCGCTGTGCTATACCATGTACCGTCCGGCGGAAAAGACTAAGGCTCCGCTGTCCGGCGCAGTTCGGGCAATGCAGGATCAGTACAGGAAGATCCTTCGCTTCCTTCTTCCGAAGAAGAAAACGGTTATGTTTACAAGTATTGCCCTGCTTCTGTTCTCCTTTGTTCTGGCAACTCAGATCCGCACGGAGCTGATGCCTGCCACTGACGAGGGAACTATTCAGGTAACCATGGAACTGAGGCCGGGTCTGACGGTTGAGAAGGCAGATGAGATTGTATCGAAGGTGGAGGAGTATGTGGCGGCTGATCCTGACGTGGAGGACTACATTCTGTCCTATGGAGCCAGCGGTCTCAGCATTTCAGGCGGCTCCTCAGCCACTATCACCGCTTACCTGGCAGATGACAGAAAGCGTTCCACCGATGAGGTGGTGAAGGAATGGAATCCGCTTCTGACCGGATATCCGGAGATGAATGTAACGGTTGAGTCTGTAAGCTCCAGCTCCACGATGGCGAGTTCAGCGGACGGGGTGGAGTACATTCTCCAGGGTACCCAGTACGATGAGCTGAAGAATATTTCAGACCAGATCACAGAGGCCTTAAAGCAGAGACCGGAGGTGACAAAGGTACACTCCACACTGGAAAACTCTGCTCCCGTTATCCAGATCGACATCGATCCCATTAAGGCGTCCGCAGAGGGGCTTGTGCCGGCACAGGTGGCCCAGAGCGTCTATCTGATGATCAGCGGAAGCGAGGCTACGACTCTTGACCAGGACGGCGAGGAGATCAGCGTCAATGTAGAGTACCCGGACGGCTGGTATGAAACGGTTGACCAGGTAAAGGGAATTGTAGTGAGCGGGGCGGCAGGAAACTCTGTGGCTCTGGCGGACATTGCCGATATTTACTTCAAGGACAGTCCACAGAGTATTACCAGAAAAGACAAGGAATATCAGGTGACCATCAGCGGAGACTTCGTCAATGGAACGCAGGAAGAGCAGATGGATGCCATTGAAACGCAGATTTACGACGAGGAGGTAGCTCCAAGACTGACTGAGAACGTGACAAGGGCTCAGAACGCTATGGATGAGAGTATGGCGGAGGAGTTTGCATCTCTTGGAGGAGCCATCGCCATGGCCATTTTCCTGGTGTTTGTCGTTATGGCGGCTCAGTTTGAGTCACCGAAGTTCTCCCTCATGGTTATGACAACAATCCCGTTCAGCCTTATCGGAGCCTTCGGTCTCCTCTTCTTAGCCGATGCCAGCATCAGTATGGCATCCCTGTTAGGATTCCTGATGCTGTTCGGTACTGTAGTAAACTCCGGTATCCTCTATGTAGATACAGCTGACCAGTACAGGGCAGAGATGGATCGTGACACCGCTCTTGTGGAAGCCGGAGCGACGAGACTTCGTCCTATCCTTATGACAACGCTGACCACAGTCGTCTCCATGATCCCTATGGCAATGGCCTACGGCGACAGCGGAGAGACCATGCAGGGACTTGCCCTTGTAAACGTGGGCGGTCTGGTGGCTTCCACGGTTCTGTCCCTGCTGATGCTGCCGATCTACTACACACTGATGAACAGAAAGCCCAAGGAAGATGAGCTGGATGTAGACTAGGATAAGTGGATGCAGGCAAAATAAAGAGTTCCATCGCCGGCCGCCTGCTCCGTTTCAGGTCCTGGAGGGCGCAGCGGGAGAAGCTTCCAGACTGACTGGAAACGCTGCTTAATATTTCCAGCACTTCCAGTCAGAAAATATAGTACAATAGAGTGGCGGCCCGGCTTTCAGAAAATAAAGGACTGAAAAGAACAGACAGACAAGAACAGACAGACGGTCTGATGCAGCAGAAAAACAGAACAGGACAGGGAAGACGCAGCAGAGCAGCTGCGGGCACCTGGACAGCGGAGGTGATTCAATGAAACGAAAACAGGCGGCGGCTGCCGCTCTGGCGCTTTTGATGACGGTCGGTGTGCCGGGAGCGGCCTTAGCCGGACCCTCCGGGGCAGACGGCGGGGCAGCTGAGGCCAGGGAGGCCAGCCTGAACGACGGACTTCTCGAGTATGACGAGCTGCCTGAACTGGTTGAGCGCTACAACGTAACTTACAAGAATACATATTCTCAGACTGTAAACCAGAGCCAGAACCTGGATGCGGCCAGGCAGCTGGGAAAGGACGCCAATGAGCTGATGGAGGAGGCCCTTGATCTGAAGGATGACGACATGGATGAAGCCACCAGGGCACTCTACGAGTCCTACAAGGAATCTGCCAAAGCCATGAGAAAGCAGGCAGCAGAGCTGTCGACGGAAGAACTCTCAGGAACAGTGGAGCGTTCCATGAAGATGCTGAAAAACCAGCAGACCATGCTGGCCCAGAATCTTCTGATCCAGTATCAGAGCGCAGTCTCCGGAAAGGAGCTGGCAGACAAGAATGAGGAGCTGGCGAAGGCCTCCCTGGACGCAGTGACAGCCCAGGCAAGTCTTGGCATGGCCTCTTCGGAGGATGTGCTGAAGGCCAACCAGGCCTGGATCCAGGCTCAGAGCGCCGCAGTTCAGCTTGACTCCACCATCAGAAATCTGAAGCAGAATCTTCTTATCACATGCGGCTGGGAGGGAGATGCCGATCCGGAGATTGCCCCTCTTCCGGCGCCGGATCCGGCCAGGGTTGACAGTATGAATCTGGCTGCTGACACAGAGACGGCCACTCAGGCCAACTACAGTTTCATAAGCCTCAGACAGGGCGCAGCCTCCGGTTCCGTTTCAAGAAACGCAAAAAAGAGAAATGTTTCCCAGATGCGCCAGAGCATAGCAGTAGGCATGGAGGGGCTTTACGCCAAGGCAGTAGCTGCAAAGCAGGCCTATGAGGGAGCAGAGGCAAACTTCCAGGCTGCAGCCCTTGACATGCAGGCTGCAGACCAGAAAAATGCCATGGGAATGATGAGCAGGACTGCCTATCTCCAGGCCCAGGCCTCCTATCTGGCGGCCAAATCGGAGAGGGATACGGCTCAGACGGAGCTGTTCACAGCTATCCAGAACTATGACTGGGCATTGAAGGGCATGATGGTGTCAGGAAGCTAGGGAGGGAAGAACAATGAACAGACAATACAGGAGGGTTCTGCCGCTTCTGACAGCGGCGGCGCTTGCGGCCACGCCTATGGAGGCGTTGGCTGAAAATCCCCAGTTTGCCCATGACGAGGCAACCTGGGAGAGACTGAAAGATAATGTTATGGAATACGATGAGCTGTCCCTTCTGGTTGAGGAATACAACCCGAATTACCAGAATGAGCAGGCATCCTACAATGATACGAAGAATGATGACGATGCCGCGCAGATACGCCGGGACGCCAAAGACAGTGCCCAGGACATGTATGATTCTGCGGAGGATCTGAAAGAGCAGGCCGAGGATTTGAGCTCCATGGCCGATGACCTGAGCGATCAGGCTCAGGCGGCTTTGGATGCCGGAAATCCGGCTCTTGCCGCACAGCTTCAGGCAGGTGCCGCCAGCTACATGGCAGGGTATGCGCCTCTCATGTCAGCGGCAGCCATGACGCAGAACAGCGCCCTGAAGTCAGATATTTCCGCTGACAGCTCCTACGTGGACAGCGACATGAGGAAAATCCAGCACGTCAAAAACCAGAAGGGAATTATTGTGTCCACCCAGAATCTCTTTAATTCCTATAACCAGCTCCGCGCAAATGCGGCTCTGATCCAGAAAAACGTGGAGGTTATGGAGGCAGCCTTAAGGGCCACAGAGACCCAGGCTTCCATCGGCATGGCAACTCAGGCAGATGTGCTGAAGGCCCAGAAGAATCTTCAGTCCATTCAGTCCACCCAGACGGAAACCCTGGCAAGCCTTGAAACGCTTCGCCAGAATCTCTGCATGATGACAGGATGGAGCTACGACGCACAGCCGGAGATCAGAGAGGTACCCCACGCCAATGGTGACGCCATAGCTCAGATTAATCTGGAGGCGGATACGCAGACGGCACTGGCAAATAACTACGATCTCCAGTACAGCCGGCGGGCGCTTGGCAATATGCAGGAAAACTCCACAGACAGAAAGAATCAGGAGAGAACAGTAAAAAATCTGGAGCAGACGGTGAGCGCCACCATGACAAACCTCTACAACGACATCAGGCAGAAGCAGATTGCCTGGCAGTTAGCTCAGGCAGAGCTTGCCACAGAGGAGCAGACCATGTCTGCCATGGAAACAAAGAGGAGCCTCGGCATGGCCAGCGACATCGAGTACCTGCAGGAGCAGTCCACCTACCTGAGCAAGCAGGTGGCAGAGCAGACAGCTGATATGGCTCTCTTCCAGGCTATAGAAACCTACCAGTGGGCTGTGAACGGATATATGAACACATCCGGCTCATAGAGAAACGAGAGTATGGAGAGAGAAGTTTTAGATAGAGAAATTTCAGATAGAGAAGTTTCAGATATAGAAGCTTCGGAGAGATGAGCGCTGAATGAATGTTCCATTCAGGAATACAGGCGGGAGAGCAGATATTCGGAAGGGCAGCGCAGACAGGAAACAGGAAAAAGCATAGACAATCACGGAAGTGAAAAACAGCGGGGATGCTTTACAGGGAACCATTCAGGTTTCAGCAGGAGAGCTCCCCGCTGTCTTAGTTTTTCCGCTGTCCGGGGAGTATGCCGTTTGGCGCCTGTCTGCGGTCAGCGGAAGAATTCCAGGATACGGAGACTGATGTGAACAACAGGCTTTTCAGAGGCATCCGGCCGGGAATCCTCCCCGGAGGGCGTCTGGCGGGAAAAAGGGCTCTCTTTGCCGCCTTCTCTTTCATTCTGGGCAATTCCGGCAGACTCTCCGAATACAAGTCTTCTGTCTGCGGAGATTTCCTCGAATACACTTTCATCTAAAAGGCATGCAAGCTCCTTTCTGGATTCAGAAGGAACCACAGCGCAGGCCTCCTCAGTAAAGCAGAGGGAGGGATAGAGGACACACCACCAGTTATGGCCGCTTCCTTCCCCGATTATCACGCGCACGGCATCATAGATTCCGCAGGGAAAGACGATGTCTCCGTAGAAGCGGGTCGGAAAGTAGGCGCTTTCCAGACGTATCTGTACCTGGTCCGGTTTCCCCTGCTCTTCCAGAAAGGACTCGGCCAGCGTTTCAAGCTCATCCCGGTGGAGGAGTATGTAGGACTGGAGCCTGGCCTTCTGTGAGGTCTGCTCCTCTCCCTCCTCATCGGAAGAAAAGCCCCGGCGGATCTCCTCGAGGAGCAGATCCCGGACACCAAACTTCAGCTTTTGATCCTCATTGGAATCACTGTTTGCCAGGACGTGAAAGCGGAGTACCTGGGGAGCCACGGACGAGGCAACTGCCTCCTCCTGCTTTCTTGCGCTGCTGATATACAGCGTGAGAGAAACAGCCAGGCAGGCGGCTGCCAGCGAGAGGTACATACATTTATAACTTCCGGCGTCTGAACAACGCTTCAGGAAACGGGAAAAACTTTTCATCTCAAACTCCTTTGCTGCTGTGTTTTCTCCGAGTATTGACAGGCATGATATAATTTAAACAGTTTTTATTAGAAAAAGGTTGAAATTGCTCTGGTATGAGAATAAACTGAATGGGAGCCAGCTTGAGATTCTTTTCTGGCGCCTGAGAACGCCAGAAGCAGCGCTGTCTGCAGAAAGCAGAGACTGCGGGCGATCCGGCAGGTATTGGCCCGGAATATGACAATCAATATAGAAAAGGACACAGAAGGAGAGGAAAGACAGATGAAAACAAAGGTGCTGGTAGTGTTTGGCGGACAGTCCTCAGAGCACATCGTATCGTGCATGTCGGCTGTCAATGTAATTAACCATATAGACAGGGAAAAATACGACGTGGTAATTGTGGGGATAACTGAGGAGGGAAAATGGCTCTATGTGGACAGCGTGGAGTCCATCCGGGACGAGAGCTGGAGAGACAAATCCGTGCGCGCGGTATTTTCTCCGGATGCCACGGAAAAATGTGTGCTCATTGAGAGAGAGAGCGGAGTGGAGAAGGTTCCGGTGGATGTGGCGTTTCCGGTTCTTCACGGGCTTTACGGGGAGGACGGAACTATCCAGGGCCTTTTTGAGCTGGCCAGACTGCCCTACGTGGGCTGCGGAGTCCTGGCCTCTGCCGTTTCCATGGATAAACTGTACACAAAGATTGTGGCGGACACTCTGGGCGTGCGCCAGGCAGCCTATGTCCCGGTTATGAGAGGGGAGCTCTCCCATATGGAATCCGTGACAGAGCGGGTGGAAAAGTATTTCTCCTATCCTGTCTTTATCAAGCCGTCCAACGCAGGTTCCTCCAGGGGAGTTTCCAAAGCCTCAGACCGCAGCGAGCTGGAGAACGGACTGAGGGAAGCTGCGAAGCATGACAGAAAGATTCTGGTAGAGGAAATGATCGTGGGCCGCGAGGTAGAGTGCGCCGTGTTCGGAGGAGGAAACGGGGAGGTCATCTCTTCCGGTGTGGGTGAGATCCTGGCGGCCGCCGACTTCTATGACTTTGACGCCAAGTATTACAATGAAGAGTCCAGAACAGTGGTCAATCCTGAGCTGCCGGGGGACGCTGCCGAGAAGGTAAGAGAGGCTGCCAGAAGGATCTTCACCGCTGTAGACGGCTACGGAATGGCGAGGGTGGACTTCTTTGTGACAGAGCAGGGAGAGGTTGTGTTCAATGAGATCAACACCATCCCAGGCTTTACCGCCATCAGCATGTACCCGATGCTTTTCGAGGCTGCGGGAGTGGATAAGACAGAGCTTGTAACGCGCCTGATCGAAAATGGACGCGTAAGGTATGACTCATAACGGCTGGCTGGAAAGGAGAGCATATGGACAGAAACGCGCCTATCGGTGTATTTGATTCGGGAGTCGGAGGTCTGACAGTGGCCAGGGAGATTATGCGCCAGATGCCGGAGGAGAAGCTTGTCTATTTCGGAGACACCGCCAGGGTTCCCTACGGAACGAAATCTCAGGAGACGGTGATCCGATATTCCAGGCAGATTATCCGTTTCCTGCGGACCAAGGAGGTAAAGGCCATCGTCATTGCCTGCAATACGGCGACTGCCTGCGCGCTGGAAACGGTGGAGAAGGATCTGGACATTCCGATTATCGGCGTGATCCACGCCGGAGCCAGGGCTGCTGTGGAGGCGACGAAAAACAGAAAGATAGGGATTATCGGCACAGAGGCCACCATCAGAAGCGGCGTCTACACAGAGCTGATGAAGCAGATGAACCCGGCAATCGAGGTGACTGGAAAGCCCTGTCCCCTCTTTGTGCCTCTCGTGGAGGAGGGGCTGCTCCACGACTCTGTCACCGACGAGATTGCCTCCCGCTATCTGGCCTCTCTCAAGGAAAAATATATTGATACCCTTGTTATGGGCTGCACCCATTACCCTCTCCTTCGCTCCACGCTGGCGCGGCTGATGGGCGAGGAGGTGACGCTTATCAATCCGGCCTACGAGACCGCCAGGGAGCTTAAGAGCCTTCTGGGGGAAAAGGAGCTTACCTGCATTCCGGGGGAGGCCGGAGGGGAAAAATACCAGTTTTTTGTCAGCGACATGGCAGAACGGTTCAAGAGCTTTGCAACGGCAATCCTTCCGGGAGAGGTGAAGGAGACGAGAAAGATAAATATTGAGGAATACTGAAGATACAAGACCGGGAAGGAAAAAGACTGTGACAGAGGGCTGCGGTATTCCAAAGCAGAAGGAGAATGATGAATGACGAAAGAGGTTCTTGTGAGTATCCGGGGAATCCACACGGTGGACGGGGAATCCGACAATGTGGAGGTTATCACGGCCGGAAGCTATTATTTTAAGAACAATAAGCACTATATCGTCTATGACGAGCTGGTGGAGGGTTTTGACAGGGCGGTGAAAAATACAATCCGGATCGGACGAAATACGGTGGATGTGATGAAGAGCGGTCCGGCCCGCTCCCATATGGTTTTTGAGGAAAACAAGACGAATGTAAACTGCTATTCCACCGCCTTCGGCCAGATGATGGTGGGTGTCAGCACAAACATGATAGACATAGACGAGCAGGAAGATCGAATCAGCGTTCACGTGGATTATACTCTCGATGTAAATTTTGAAAAAATGTCAAACTGCAGGATTTCCATTGACATTCAGTCAAAGGAAAAGGCTGATTTTCATTTGAATTCATAGTGGGAAGAAGGAGAAGGCTTAACTGGAAACATACTAAAGGAGGAGAGGGCAGAAAGCTCTTATGAGAGTCCTCTTTTCAACGACGGAAAGGCGGAAAAACGGATGATAAAGCGGCAGGAGGAAAGTGCAAAAAAAGAAAGACAGCCCAGCGCTCAGAGGGAGATGCCAGGAATCTGTCAGACTGACAAAAAGGCGGGAAAAACAGCTTCGGCTGCAGCCGGCCTTGGGGTGAGAGAGCTGGCGGCCGGCGGCTTTTTCACTGCGCTGATTGCAGTGGGAGCATTTATAAAAATCAGCATCCCCGTCCAGCCCTTTCCTATGAACTTTACCCTTCAGTTTTTCTTTGTTCTGCTGGCAGCGCTGCTTCTCGGGGCAAGGCAGGCATTTCTCTGTGTCCTCACTTACCTGGCCGTGGGCCTGGTAGGAGTCCCTATTTTTGCAGCAGGGGGAGGGCCGGCCTATCTGCTCAGGCCTACCTTCGGATTTCTGCTGGGTTTTGCTGCCGCCGCATGGGTGACGGGAACCGTTTCCGAAAAGCTCAGGAGCTCTTCCCTGAAGAGCCTTATGGCAGCCTGCCTCTGCGGCTTCACTGTCATGTATCTGTCAGGCATGTTCTATTTCTATTTTCTGAGCAATTACGTGATCCATATGCCTGTAACAGCCGGAGTAGTTTTTGTGAACTGTTTCCTGCTGACAGCCGGCGGAGATCTGCTTTTGTGCTTTCTGGCCAGTCTCACTGCCAGGAGGCTGAAGCCCATGATGGCATTTCTGAGGTAAGGGAGCTTACCGGTTTTTGGAGTCTGCTTTGGCAGACTCTTTTTTTGTATAACAGGGAACGAGGTTTCCTGTTATACAAAAAGCCCTGCCCGCTTTTTTACTGCGGGAGGTTAAGCGCTGTCAAAACACAGCATAATTTGACAAAAAAATCTGGAATGACATTAAAAAAATACGAAAAAATAAATAAGAACAGAAAAATTGTCATATTAATCTCTGCGAATTCGTGTAAATAATAAAGAGGGCAAATAGAACGATACAACAGTCAAATCAGTACAGTCAAACAACAGCAGAAAACATAATAGAATCTACTCTCTTTTCACATCATTGATTAGCTTTCTCACAGATTTCAGCAAATACTCCATTTGATCCGGCAGCAGAAAATCACGAAGCCTGTATCGGATACAGGCTTTGAAGATAAATCAAAACATGCAAAGGAGGAGTTGTATGAAAAAGAAACGAAGACGGCAGATTGGCAGGCAGATTATAAGCTGGGTTCTGACGGCATCCATGGTGCTGCCGAACACGGCAGTCCTGGTGGCCGATGCGGCAGAGCAGGTTAAAAACATGCCCCGCTATGTGGACTTTTCACGCCCTTCAGCCCTGACGCTGAATGAACTGGGATTTTCCGGGTCAGTGGGAGGAAACAGCTCAGGAAGAAACAGCGCCGCTCAGGGAGACGACAAAGACCAGTCCAAGGGCAGCGGGACAGAAGGCAGCCAGCCGAAGAGCAGCAGTCAGGAGGAGAGCGGCTCAGATGGAAAACGCACAGAAGACAGCAAAACCGGAAGCAGCAGCTCCAAAAAAGAGGAAGAGAGCGGAAGCTCCGGCTCTGAGGGGAGTGAGACAGGCTCCGAAGGAGGCAGTTCTGAAAGTGAGGGAAGCAGTTCCGGCTCTGAGAAAGGAGAAGATAAAACAGACGGGAGCGGAACCAGCGAAAAAGGCGAGAGTGAAAGCGAAACCGGCGAAAAAGGCGAGAGTGAAAGCGGATCCGGCGAAAGCGAAACAGGTGAAGACGAAACAAGTGGGAGCGGCACAAGTGAAAGTGAAGCCGGTGGAGAGAGCGGAAGTGAAGAGGAAGACAGCTCTCAGGCTGGTTCCGGGACAGATGATAGCGGAGCAGACGGGGAATCCGGGGACGGTTCTGACTTAGACAGCGCGAAAAGCCTGACAGTTCCAAGGACTCCGGCACCATAGATGATCCGACAGAGGAAGAGAAACAGCCTCCAAAGAAAGAACCGTCCTCAGAGGAGCAGCAGGAGGAGCCCCCCCTGGAAGAGCTTCCTCCTGAGGAAACGCTTCCAGAAGAAGAGCAGCTTCTGGAAGAAGAGGAGCTTCGCGCTCCCGAGGATTTTTACGAGGAGCCTGAGGCTGACGAGCCAGACGGAGAATTGGTGCGCTTTGACGGCTCCGTCCGTACCTACCGTACCGGGGACGGAGAGTATACAACCGTGATCGGCGGGTATTCCGGACTCTATGAGCGGGAAGACGGCACAGTGGAAGAGGTGGATGACACTCTGATTCCTCTGAAGGAAAAGAGAGAGAAGGAGGAACCCGGTGAAGATGAGCCGCAGAAGGCCAGCAGCTCTAACGCCATGCCTTTAAGGAGCATTTCTGCCTCCTCCTACCTGGCTAATGCAGGCGGTGAAACAGATATTCAGATCCCGGAGCGGATTACGTCTGCGCGGGGCATCCGCATCGAGTCCGGGGAAGACAGCATGGAGCTGATCCCCTCCGGCGGCAGCTTCAAACGGAGCCTCTGTGAGGGAAATGCTATCCGTTTTACGGATGTATATGAAAACATTGACTACCAGTATACGGTAGTTGGGAATACGGTGAAGGAGGACATTATCCTTCTGGAACCGTCAGAGAAGTATGAGTTTACCTACCAGTTAAAGATTCCGGGCCTCCAGGCGGCCAAAGAGGACGGCCGCATTGTGATTTACCGGGACAGAAAAGAGGAGCCGGTATTTCTTCTGGATGCGCCTCTGATGATTGATGACGACGGAGAAACAAGCAGCGATCTGACTATGAAGCTGTCCGGGAAGAAGGACCGGGTGACTGTGACAGTGAAGGCAGACGAGGACTGGCTGGAGGATGAGGACCGAGCCTATCCGGTCCGTATCGATCCGAGTCCCCTGGTTCCATCCAATGAGCTTATCATGTGTACGGTGTCTGAAGGACATCCGTCTTCCCACTATGACTGGGGAAGCCCGTCTTACGTGGGATATGTGGACGACAGTATGAAAAACTGCCGCGTCTATATTGCAGTCAATATGTTCGACGATGCCAACATGCAGGATATTCTGAATTCTGCCACAAACTGCCTGCAGGCAACCCTGGAGATCCACCAGCAGACAGACAACAGCAAGGGCACAAGTGTCTTCGAGCTTGGTTTTCCGGTGGTGGGCTGGGATGCCAACCGCGTGACCTGGAATTCTATGCCGGCCGTTAACCCGGCGCCGGAACGCCATATTTTTGCAGGCTCTGCCGGAGAGAACCAGACTCTGTCCTTTGACTTTACTGAGGTGATGAACGCCTGGATCGCAAAGACAGAGCCTCAGGGCGGCTTTATGCTGAAAGCCCAGGTGGAGGCCGGTGAGACGACGGATCCTGCCTACCGCATGGCGGCAGAGACCTTTGCAAATACCTACAATTCAGCCCAGGGCCCGAAGATCACTGTGGTATGGGAGGGAAATCTGGAAGAAGAGGCCATGGATCTGGAAAAGACCACGATAGATGTAACTCCGTCTATTGTCAGCACCGAGATTGGGGGATACAGCGTATCCGGCGTCCTGACAAACGGAAAGACACAGGAGGGCGCAAAGATTTCCTGGCAGCTGATGGAAGAGGCCTCAGAGGAGGAAAAAGACAGCGGGGAGACAGAGGGCGCAGAGGAGTTTATCTACCCGGATTTCCAGAAAGCAGATCTGGAGAGCGATTATGATGCCAGTCTGGTTTCCAACTGGCAGGCAGAGAGCGGATGGACCCTGGACGACCTGGAAACAGATACGATCTATTACGTGTCAGGAACCGCCGAGGGATATCCGCTAAATGAAGACGGAACGGCTGATACTGAGGGGGAGAAAATCACCTTTACACCGGAAGACAGTGATACCTTCCTGCTCTATGAGGTGCAGCAGCACGATCTGGTAAACCGGATTGCCCGTCACTACGGGGTAAATCCCAACACCATCGCAAGAGATAACCACCTGTACAAAAATCAGCTGGCAGAAGCGGATACAATCCTCTTCATCCGCGGACCGAAGACAGCAGAGCCCTACTCCTGGCAGGATAATCTGACGCCTCTTGAAGAGAAGCTCTTGGAAAATCTGCTGGCAGGAGCCAATGTCAACTGTGAGCTGGGTCTGGAGCCTGTGAATCTGAATACAGGAAACTTCTACATGACCCAGGAGGACTTTGGGATTCCGGAATTAAACGGCAGCTTTGGCATCACGAGAAGCTACAACTCCTCCCTGCCGGACTACCACAATGAGTTCGGCTATGGCTGGAGCTCCGGCTTAGGCGACCACCTGTCCATCCTGCCGGACGGAACGATCCTCTATAAGAGGAGCGATGGAAAGGGCATCCCCTTTACAAAGAACGGGGATACCTACGAGGCGCCGGAAGGCTATGCCCAGACGCTTACTCCCCTGGACTCCATTGAGATCGACACTGCCACCGCCTCTGACGCAGAGGAGAGCGGCAGAAACGAATCCGGGGAAACCGGCAAGGATGCGAAAACTGACCGGCCTGCCACAGAAACAAGGGTTGTCACCACGGAGGAGCTTTTAAAGGAGGCAGAGCAGAGAAAGCTGGCGTCCGGGAGGAGCTTTGCTGAAAATCTGGTGACAGGACTTCCAAGAGCCAGCAGCTCAGACGCCAGAAAGCAGTCCGGTGAACCGGACAGCGAGAAAGAGGAGAAAGAAAGCGCCATCGCCCCGCCGGCCTGCGCCGGATGGAAGGTGACAGACACGGACGGAAGTACATTCGTGTTTGACGCCCAGGGATTTCTCCAGTACCATGAGGATCGGCAGGGCCGCCGCACCACCTTCGTCTACAGTGACGATTATGACCTGCTTCAGATCAAATCTCCTACGGGAAAAATTCTCGACATCAC
Source organism: Clostridium sp. M62/1 (assembly GCF_020736365.1). Classification (NCBI taxonomy): domain Bacteria; kingdom Bacillati; phylum Bacillota; class Clostridia; order Eubacteriales; family Clostridiaceae; genus Clostridium; species Clostridium sp. M62/1. Next base: position 1,064,082 of record NZ_CP085988.1, read on the forward strand.
CATGGACGAGAAGGGTAGGATCACAGAGGCAGGTCTGCCGGATGGCACCCAGGTAAGCTATGAGTACGACGAGGATGGAAATCTGGTTCAGTATACTAACCAGGCCGGAGATACCCGCCGATATGAGTATGACGACAGTCACCGCATGACGGCCTGGTATGATGAGAACGGCACCTGCGTCACGGCAAATGTCTATGACGGGGAGGGGCGTGTGACGAAGCAGACGGACGGAAATGGAAACACTGCCGTTTTGACCTATGCCGACGGCTGTACCACCGTCACCGACAATAATGGCAATATCACAGAATACTGCTATGACAGCCAGTACCGAACCACCCGGATTGTATACCCGGACGGAAGCGAGCTGCGCTATACCTACGATGAAAACGGATACCGGTCATCAGAGACAGATGAGCTGGGAAATACCACCGCCTACACCTATGACAGGAATGGAAATCTCCTGACTGAGACGAGGGCCGACGGTTCCAGGGCCTCCTTCACCTATAATGAGGCAAACCAGCTCTTAACCGCCACTGACTATGAGGGCGGCACCACCGCCTATACCTATGACGAAAGAGGCAATCTCCTGACGGCCACGGATCCTGAGGGCAATACGGTTTCCCTCACCTACGACGGGCAGAGCCGCCTGATTTCCATGACGGATGCAAACGGCGGTACTGTTACCCTTCAGTATGACGGCGCTGCGGTGACATCCATCACCGATGGGGAGGGGCATACCGCCCATTTCACCTATGACGCCATGAACCGCCTTTTAACTCAGACAGACGGTTCCGGCCGCACAGAGAAGTGGACTTACAATAAAAACGGATGGAATCTTACAGAAACAGCAGGGGACGGGGGAACCACGGTCTATGAATACAGCCCGGCGGGAGAGGTGCTGTCCATTACCGATCCTATGGGAACGGAAACTGCCTTCACCTACGATCCCATGCACAACATCCTGAGCGGGACAGACGCAAAGGGAAATACTCTGACTTACGCCTACGACGGGAACTACAATCGGATATCCGAAACGGATGCTCTGGGCCGCACCACGGTCTACGCATATGACGGCAGAAACCGCCTGATTTCCGTGACGGACGCCAAAGGGCAGAAGATTTCCTATATCCTGGACGCGAAGGGAAACCAGATTGCAGCTTCTGACCGGAGAGGAAACACGGTACATACCGAATACGATTCGATCCTTGGTCTTCCCGTCCTGGTAACGGACGCCATGGGCTACGAGAGCCGGTATGAGTATGATCGAAACGGCCGCCTGCTCAGGCAGACGAACCCTGACGGAACCACCCAGGCCTATGAGTACGACAAAAACGGCCGTGTGATCCGCATGACAGCGCCAAACGGTCTTGTCACAGAGCTTGGCTATGATGGAAACGGAAATATCGTCCGCCTGTCCGATGACGAGACGAGGGTTTATACATTTACCTACAACCACAACAACCAGCTCACGAAAGCGAGAGATCCGCTGGGAGGTGAAACCGCCTGCGTCTACGACGGAGCCGGAAACCTTCTGACTTTCACCGATGCCAACGGCCACAGCACCCGGTATCGCTATGACGGGGCCAGCCGCTTACAGGAAGTGATCGATGCCCTGGACGGAGTGACCGCCACTGATTATGATTTAAACGGCCGCATAGTGAAAAGCACCGACGCCAACGGTCACAGTGATGAATTCTATTACAGCGAAATCGGAGAGTTCCTGGCCCAGACAGACGCTTTGGGCCATGTGACTGCCCGCGAGTACGACCCAGTGGGCAATGTGACGAAAACCACCGATGCCCTGAAAGGGGAAACCAGGATTGTCTACGACGAGTTAAACCAGCCGGTTGCGCTGACTGACGCCCTGGATCACGAGTACCAGACCGCCTATGACGAGAACGGAAATCTGGTAAGGATTCAGATGCCTGACGGCGATACTGTCACTATGGAATACGATGCGAACAACCGGATCATTACGAGCACGGACGAGGCCGGCGTCGTAACCGCCTACACTTATGATGAGATGGGCCGCGTCACGAAGAAGAAGGACAATATCGGGAATACCACCCTCTATGGTTACGACGAAAGCGGGAATCTCATCTGGCAGAGCGACACCATCGGAAGGACCGCCTTCTATGAGTACGATCCCTTCGGACGTCTGGTAGAACAGACCGACTTCGGACAGACCGTTACCCGCTACGAGTACGATGCCCTGGACCGTCTGACCAGAGTAATACAGCCGGACGGCACCGCTTATGCCTACGAATACGATCCGGCAGGAAATCTTATAAAGACCACGGAACCGGGAGAGGCGGTCTATATCTACGCTTATGACGCCATCAACCGGGTCACCAGCGAAACCAATCCTCTGGGAGCAGTCACCGGGTATACCTATGACGCAGTGGGAAACCTCCTGTCCGCCCTGGACGCGGAAGGGGCTGAAACCTCCTACGCCTACGATGATACTGACCGGCTCACCTCCGTCACCAACGGGCGCAGAAACACGGAACTTTACGAGTATGACGAGCTGTCCCGTCTGCTGAGCTTCACCACGCCGGAGGGAAATAAGACGGAATACCGATATGACGCCCTGGGGAACGTGACGAAGGTTAAGGATCCCAACGGCCTGATCACCGAGTACCGATACGATGTGATGGGAAACCTTATCGAGGCCATTTCCCCGAAGGGGGCAAAGACTTCCTATACCTATGACAAACATGACGAGCTGACCAGCGAAACCGATCCGGCGGGAAACACCACCGTCTACGAGGTGGATTTAAACCGCCTGGTGACAAAGCTGACCCAGAAAAACGGGGGCTCCTACGTCTATACCTACGATCCTGTCCACCGTCTGACCGGTATCACCACCCCACTGGGCCTGACCCGTACCTTCGAGTACGATCCGGCAGACAATATCATAGAGGACAGCGACAGTCTGGGAAGAAACAGCTCCTATGAGTACGACGTGATGCACCGGATGACGAAGGTAAGAGATCCGGAAGGGGGAATTACGGAATTCGGATACGACATCCGCGGCAATCAGAACGCCGTCACCGATGCCCTGGGATATACCTGGAACTATGAGTATGATCTCATTGATCAGCTGAAGGCCAGTGTGGATCCGGAGGGAAAGGCCACTGAGTATGCCTACAACCAGGTGGGACGCCTGATTTCCCAGACAAAACCGGGAGAGAGAACCACGCAGTATTCCTACGATCCGGCCTACAACCTCATCGGAATCACAGATCCGAAAGGATATTTCTACAGCTATACCTATGATAAAGACGATCGCCTGATTGGAACGAAAAACCCCTTAGGCGAGACCACCGAAACTGTTTACGATCCGGGCAGCCGGATTACGGACTATACGGATCGGATGGGATTAAGCGAGCATTACGCCTACGATCCCCACGGAAACCTTCTGACCTTCACAGGAACCAGCGGCTTAAATACCCGGTTTTCCTATGATATCCTGGATAATCTGACAGAGGTAACGCTGCCCAGCGGCCTGAAGACCCGGTACACCTACGATGAGATGGGCAATGTGACGGCTGTGGAAGACACCATGGGCCGCGTCACCGGATATACCTACGATCTGGAGGGCAACCGTACCAGCCTGACAAACGCGGAGGGCCGGACGGAGAAATGGAGCTACGACGCGGGAGGACGTCTGACCAGTTATACGACCAACAGCGGCGACACCATCCGGTACGACTACAACAAGCTGAATAACCTGGTGGAGAAGTCCTACGAAAATGCAGAAGACACGGTGATTGTGGGGAAAAACGGGGAACCGGCTGCCGGACAGGACGAAGAGGCAGAAAAAGGCGTGCTTTACGGCTACGACGCTCTGGGCCAGCGGGTATCCATGATGGATCTTACCGGGGAAAGCACTTACCAGTATGACGGCCTCGGCCGCATCACCCAGGTGACAAACGGATCCGGGCAGACCGTCTCCTACACTTATGACGGTTCCGATCAGCTGGAGAGCATCACCTATCCCGACGGAACCAGCGTCCATTACCGCTACGATAAGAACGACAACCTGACCGAGGTCATCGGACGGGATGGGGAAAGCACCACCTATGAGTACGACGCCATCAACCGGATCACCCAGATCCACCGTCCAAACGGTATCAGCACCTACAATACCTACAATGCCAGAGATCAGATCGTTACCATGAAAAATACCTGTGACGACTGCGGATGGGTCGTGAGCCAGTACGATTATACCTATGATGATCGCGGTTTCATCATCGGTGAGGATGCCATCGAATCTCTCTACGGCTACGCATGGGATGACAAGCATGACGGAAAGCACGAGAACGGCCGTCATGACGACAAGTACCCTCACGGAGGCCAGCACCGGAACAAACATGATAAGGACGGAAAAGACAACTATCAGATCGTGGAGACAAACCGCACCTTCGAGTACGACGAGGACGGAAAGCTGTTAAAATCCACAGAGAAGGAAGAAAACCAGGGAACCTACACCTATGAGTATACCTACGATGACATGGGGAACCGGTTAAGCTATACGAAGAAGCGGAATGGAACCGTACAGGAGAGTGCGGAGTACACCTATAACCTGTCCAACCAGCCAGTCCATGCAAAACTCTATGACGGGAAGAAGCATACCGAAATGGAGTACGGCTATGACGCGGACGGAAACCTGGTTTCCGAGAACGGGACAAAGGGGACCGATAAGGTAGAGCTGAGCTACTACTATACGGTGGAGAACCGTCTGAAGGCTGTATACGAAAAAGACAACCTGCTGGCAGCCATGGCCTACGACGGAGACGGGAACCGGACCTTCCAGCTGTCCTACAACCTGCATACGGACGACGACTTCAAGGGAAACAGCGGGAATGGAAACGGGAACAACAAGGACAATACGGGAAGCGGAAATAAGGGGAACAACGGAAAGGAAAGCGGAAAAGAGAAAACATCCATCAGTCCGGAAGACGCCCTGTTATCCTACCAGGCTCTGACCCTGTCCTTAGAGGAACTGCTCCGGCCGCAGGAGGAGAGCAAAGCGACAGCATCCGATGCAGAGGAGAAGAGGACGGAAAACGCACTTCTGCCGGAAACAGAAACCAGGGAGGAAGCTGACCAGATCATTTCCCTGTTTAAAAAGAAGAATGAAAACGGAAACAACGGCAACAACGGAGATGGAGGAAACGGAAACCACTACGGCTGGGACGCCGCCAGCCCGTCGGATGCGGAGGAAAAGCCGGATCAGGGAAATAACGGGAACGGTAATGGGAACAAAGACAAGGACAAAGGCAACAACGGGAACAAAGATAAGGACAAAGGCAACAACGGCAACGGCAATACCAACAACACAGGCGGAAGCGAGAACCAGAGCGGAATCCTGATGCCGGAAAAGCCGGTATCAGCCATCGAGCAGGGCCTTATTGACCTGATTAAGACGGAAGGCCATCAGAAGAATTATGAGCTGGTGGAGTATGTGAGCGACGTGAACCGGGAATACGCAGAAGTCCTGATGGAAGTCAATATTGACGGCGAGCCGGATACGGCGTATGCTTACGGTAACGAGAGGCTGACCGTGGAGCGGTTTACCGGCTGGACAGGATACTATACCTACGATCCGAGGGGAAGCGTAAGCGGAGTGACGGACGCAGACGGCGGCCTGTGGGCGTCTTACCGGTATAACGCCACAGGAAAGATGACCTTCGGCGAGCCGGAGTATAACAATATCTACGGATATAATGCCGAGAGCTACAATCCGATGCTGGAGCTTCAGTACCTGAGAGCCAGATACTATGACGTGGAGAGGGGGAATTTCTTAACCGAGGACACTTACCTGGGAGACATCAGCGATCCGCTGACGCTGAACCGGTATAACTATGTAAAGTCTAACCCGTTAAATTACATCGATCCGAGCGGATTTGTGTCAGAGTATCTGACAGGCCCGTCGTATGATCCGGATGATTCGTGGAAAGCCAACAACTATCCGCTGTCACAGACAGGTTCAGAGAGAACCGAGTTCCCAGTACCAGTGGTATCGGGAACAGAGGCGGTCAGAGAGCTTTGGGGAAGTGTCTCTAAAGGTGTTGACCATTTTCTCAGAGAGCTTGATCAGGCGATAGATATTGGTACGAAATATCTAAAACAAATAGGAAAATGGATGGAGGAAGCAGTCGGTGCATCAGTTGTTGATGTATGCGGAAAAGTGGTAGAAATAGGAGAAGAGATAGGAGAAGTACTCGTATCATTTCTGGCCGGAATGCTGATGGGGATTGATAATGCATTTGCAATACCTACGGATGTATCTGATGAAATATTCAGTGAGCATGCAGACGCCTACAACCTGGGAAAGATTCTGGGCCGCTCAGGTATAATAGCGGTATTGTCAATCATGGCAGGAATGTTTGTGGGAGGAGTAGGAGCCGCGGCAGGAGCAACGATTGTCATAGGAGGAGCGGCAGTTCTTGTCACAACATCAGCAATTGCAATAACCTGGAATGCATTGACACAGGGTCATTTAACACTCGCAGTTTCAAATGAGGGAAGCAGCAGTGGAAAAGGGAATACAAGCGATGAAGGTAAGGGGAATTCTGATTCTAAAAAGAATAAAATACCTGATAATGATTCAACGACAGGACACATTTTTAGAGATGCAGAAGGTCATATTCCAGATACTCCAGAAAATAGAGCATTATTAGAAGATGTCGCGAATGATCCTGCCAATTTCCGTGGAACTGATAAGTATGGGAATGAATGGTATACAAAGATTCAGAGCGATGGGAGTCAAGTATGGGTAGAATCAAGAAATGGAAATATTTTTGAAGGTGGAGTTAATAATACACCGAAACCGTGGAATCCAGAAACAGGCCTGAAAAAGCCATGATAAGGAGAAAATATGAGAGTTATGCAATCGTTTTTAATGTTTTTCTATATTTTGGATCAGTGTTATGAGCAGTGTCCAGAAAATGACTTAGGAGGTTTTTTAGGGTCAATATCTCCTGAACTGTGGGAGGATGGTAAACCAATGGATAAAGCTGTGTATAATGATTGGAAAGATCGAAATGATGTAGCACTTCTTAATAATCAAAACATTATAAGCGCAACACTTGATTTTTTACAATTTTACCAGACAAAATTTGGCTTTGATTTTTCAAAAACCCAAAGTATCCTTGAGAACACTGGGGAGAGTGAGATGCTTGAAAAAGCAGCAACTAAAACCGATTTGATGTATAAAAAGCATAATTATCATGATTAGTATTTATTCGCCCGGCTTTGCCGGGCGACGCCCCACGGGCGGGTGGCATCAAGCCACCCGGCCTTTAACCAGCACACATTTCTACCCTATTAAACTCACTTTTGGGTTGAAAACTCTCTTTTTCAAATCGGGCTAATAAGCCGAATCCTGCGGCAGACGGTACAACCCTTCCGAGTAACGCTTGAAAATTAACACACAGATGGTCATGGCGCGTCACGGGGGTAAGAAAAAGTAGTTCTTCGTGTGGTAATCAGAAAGGCCGCTGTTTTAGCCGAAAACGTGTTTTCATTCAGAAATCTCGTATGCTGACTGTAAATCTGTTGATTTTATGGTGCTTTTTGGAGTAGGGCGGCGGAATACGGATTTTCTCAAATACCGAGTGCCGTCAGGCTAGCTAAAAGAGAAGTTACAAATGGCTGAAAATGCCTTAAAAACTTTTCCTTAGAGGCAGGAATAGGGGGAGAGGTTTCATAGAAATCTGGCTGTCGGGTTTAGTGTTTGTACTAATCCCGGCGGCCTTTTTCTTTCTATAAGCCAATCACAATTCATACACATTTTGCATTACACTTCATCAACATTGACGGCGAGCCGGATACGGCATATGCTTATGGAAACGAGAGGCTGACCGTGGAGCGGTTTACCGGCTGGACGGGATACTACACCTACGATCCGAGGGGAAGCGTAAGCGGAGTGGCGGACGCAGACGGAGGCCTGTGGGCGTCCTACCGGTATAATGCCACGGGAAAGATGACCTTTGGCGAGCCGGAGTACAACCAGATCTACGGATACAATGCCGAGAGCTACAATCCGATGCTGGAGCTTCAGTACCTGAGAGCCAGATACTATGACGTGGAGAGGGGGAATTTCTTAACTGAAGATACTTACCTGGGAGATATCAGCGATCCGCTGACGCTGAACCGGTATAACTATGTAAAGAGTAATCCGTTAAACTATATCGATCCGAGCGGATTTGTGTCAGAGTATCTGACAGGCCCGTCGTATGATCCGGATGATTCGTGGAAAGCCAACAACTATCCGCTGTCACAGACAGGTTCAGAGAGAACCGAGTTTCCGGTGTCAGTGGTATCAGGAACAGAGGCGGTCAGAGAGCTTTGGGGAAGCGTATCAAAGGGCGTAGCCAATGCAGTAGACATGATCAGCGAAAATGTCAGCCATGCGGTAAAGAATAAAGTGAAAGACTTAATGGAAGCCGCTGTAAAAGCAAGCGTCATGATCGTGTGCAGTGATACGGTTCAGCTTTTACATGATGTGGGAAATGCCATATTCAGTTTCATAATAGGAACGGTTTACGGAGCATTGGAACCGGCCTCTGTGCTGCTTGACTTTCTGATCGACAGCGGAGGATATGACAGGGCAGCCTTTGAACTGGGAAGGATAGTAGGAAATGCGGCGGCAATTGCGGCGATTTTCGGAATGTTTTTCGCAGGAGGAGGAGCAATCAGCGGCGCTTTTATGGGCGGAGCGATGGCATTGACACTGGGAGCAGCGGGAGCGGCGACGGTGGAAATAGCGGCAGGAGCAACTGTGATAGCGGCGAAAGGGAATTCCATAGCGGAAGCACTGAATAGCCTGATATCGGAAATGTCAGGAGCTTCGAACTCTGGAGGAAAAGGAACAGAGGAAGAGGGGGAGAAGGAGACTGAGATACATGCTGGAGATAAAACTCCAAAAGGGCGTGAATATACAAAACATGGTGCAGAAAGGGCGAATGAGAGAGGATTTGACTCTCAGAAGATTGATAGCATTATTGATAACAATTATAAGCATCGTACAAAAGAAATTGATAAACTTACAGGAAAGGTGACTTGGAGATATCAAGATAAAAGAGGAAATACAGTAATTACAAACGAGTGGGGAGATAAAATAGTCACAGTTTATTCTCATCCTACCTCATTGAACGGCGGTAACTATATTCCTAAAAATTAATATTGGGAGGTAACCATGGACACAAATTTTTTTAAAATGTTTCAGGAGGCTAAATCACATTTAGAGTTAGGAATGAGTAAAGATATTCAAGCTTTTTTTGAAGGGAGAAATGATATAAAAAATCATACAATAGAGATGAAAAATGAAGGAATAATATTCATTAATATAAAATTATATGATTTTTCTAGAAAATTAAGTAAAGAGTTGTTTTTAGAGTTTGTTGGTTTTGTCGGATATTCGAGATATAATTTATTTATTAATGAAAATGAAGAAAATATAGACAGATATTTATATTTAACTAAAAGTTCAAATATTAGTGGCGTAAAAATGGAAATAGTAATATCGTAAATATTTCTGATTAATTTTACGGATGATGTTTCTGGAAAATGGTGAGAGGAGACTGGTAGTTATTATCTGATATATCACTTGACTTTGCCGGATGACGTCCCACGGTCGGGTGCCCGACCTTTCACTAGCATACATTTCGACCCATTGAAATTGCTTTTTGGACTGAAAACTCTCTTTTCAAATCGGGCCAATAAGCCGAATACTGAGACTGCCGACACACCTTTCCGAGTGATGCTTGAAAATCGGTACACGGATGGTCACGGCGCGTCACAGGGGTAAGAAAAAAGTAGTTCTTCGTATGGTAATCAGAAAGGCCTCTGCTTTAGCCAAGAACGTGTTTCCATTCAGAAATCTCGTATGCTGACTGCAAATCCATTGATTTTACGGTGCATTTTTGGGGGGCAGGATGGCAGAATCCGGATTTTCTCAAATACAGGGTTCTGCCAGGCCACCTAAAAGAGAGGTTGAAAATGGCTTAAAAACTTTTCCTTAGAGACAGGAATAGGGGGAAAGGTTTCATGGAAGTCTGGCTGTCGGGTTTAATGCTTTCACTAATCCCGGCAGCCTTTTTCTTTCTATAAGGCAATCACAATTCATGCGTATTTTACATTACACCTCACCAACATTGACGGCGAGCCGGGATTGTGTCAATAGTTTTTCGCAAAATTAAAATCTTGCCGTTTGGCAGCCGGCTATGATATCAGACAGCTGATCCTCTTCTGGATTGAAAAGATGATCCATATTCATGTAACGTCTGGCTCCCCAGCTTGTTGCTGCTACATGACGCAGTCTGGCACATACGAGCATCAAGGCGCTCTGCCCGTCAGGAAAAGCGCCGATCGCTTTTGTACGGCGTTTAATCTCACGGTTGAGACGCTCAATCGCGTTATTGGTCCGGAGCCGGGTCCAATGCTGCGTAGGAAAATCCATATAGGTCAAGGTTTCCTCGATTCCGTCCTCCACCTTTTTGGCAGCTTTGGCAAGCTTCATAGACCGGAGTTTTTCCGATACCTGGAGCGCTTTTTCACGAGCAGCATCCTTGCTCTCCTGTGCATGGATCGCCTTGAGCATAAGCGCTACTGTTTTCATCTTGTTACGGGGCGTAACAGAAAATATATTTCTGTAAAAATGAACTGTACAACGCTGATATCTGGCATCCGGAAAGACTTCTGGAATCGTTTCAAGCATGCCGAGGTTCTTGTCGCCAATGATCAATCGAACACCAGTAAGCCCGCGTTCCTTCAGCCATACGAAGAAAGAACGCCAGCTTTCACGATCTTCCTTCATCCCTTCAGCGGCACCAAGGATCTCCCGGCAGCCATCCTGGCTGACGCCAATGGCAACAAGAACAGAAACATTCTGGATTTCGCCGCCCCAGCTGCGTTTCAGGTAAACGCCATCTACGTAAACATAAGGATAGCTTCCAGAAAGCGGACGGGTACGCCAGGTTTCGATATGTTCATAAGCCTTTTTGTTCAGGTTACTGATGGTTCCAGGAGATACTTTTGTTCCCCATAAAGCCTCGGTGATATCCTCAACGCGGCGTACAGAAACACCGGCCAGATACATCTCAATCAGAGCTTCTTCCACGGAAGATTCTCTGCGGCGATATCTTTCAATAATGGCCGTCTCGAAAGGAATGCCCTTGAGTTTTGGAACTTTCAGCTCCACTTCGCCTGCAGCTGTATGGAGATTTCGTTTATAATGGCCGGAACGATATCCCTGGCGATCAGAAGAACGCTCATACTTTTCAGCGTTAACTAATTCGTCGGCTTCCTTATCAAGCAGGGCATTTAAAGTCTCTTCAACACTGCTGCGGACAAGATCCTTTAAATCGTGCTTTATTAAATCCTCATTTAGCTGTATAATCTTATCAGACATGGTTTTATAGCCTCCTTTGATAGATTTGGTTGTGGTGACTTAATTTTACCAAACGGCTATAGACCATGTCTATTTTTATGAAATTAATTTTGCGAAATTAATTATACGTCATCCAAAATAGAACCAAGAGAAGATGAAATTCCGCGTATTTATATAATTATTTCTGACCGCATATTCAGCTGTTCATATGGAATGGAGGCTGATGTAGTGACTTACCTCAAACAGTTCCATGAATATGAAAGAATATATTGGGATGCGGAAAAAAATGAATACGTTCCAAATGAGAAAATAGAAAAATGGTGGGGAGTATCATGGAATGATATTGTATCCTCACTCCAAACTAATAACGCGAAACTAACAGAGATTGCCGACAAGATTATGCAGTCAGTGATAAGTGAAAAAACAATTGCCTATGAGAGAGAAAAAAGATATACCATTTATATAACGATCTTTTATGGTGTGGTTATTATTGGAGGGTTCTGGAATCGGAAAGAGGATAGCTGGAATTAAGGTAGAATTTTTATCAGAGAATATGCACCTCTTTTATAGTTTAACCCATGGCATATTGCGATTTGTATTTATAGTAGTCGGGTTGTATGTGTCTTTGCCCTATTATAATGAAAAAGGCTATGCCTTATGACGCATTTTTCAATATAAAGGTAGTAAAAACAAGAGAATAATATATTTAACGCAATAATGCTGGATGAGCCGATTTTACCATCCACGACAAGGAAACCGGCAACCCCCATGTTCATATCATGCTGACCGTCCGGCCCCTGAAAGAAAATGGCGCATGGGACGCAAAGTGCCGCAAGGCATACGACCTGGACGAGAACGGCCAGCGCCCAGCCAGATGGAGAAGCGCGCTATCCGCACTGACAAGGGAGAAGTCAACCGGCAGATCGTCTCCGACAACAAGCTGCGGGAGGACCTGAAAGCCGTTGAACGGCTCCGAAAGGCCGCCGACCAACTGGCCCGACAGGAACAGGACAAATCTCATGACCGGGGGCCGGAACTTTGACCAATACAGAAAAACCGCCGTATAGGTTTCCCCATACGGCGGCGGACGGTTTATTTGCCGAACAAGTCGCTGTGTGACCCGGTGCGGGACAGCGTCAGAACCAGCACATCATCCTCTATGCGGTAAATGAGCAGCCAGTCCGGGAGAATGTGACATTCCCGATGGCCCACCCAATCGCCGGACAGATCGTGATCGCGGTTCTTCTCCGGCAGCGGTTCGCCCATCGCCAGCAGCGCCACGACCTGCTCCAGCAATTCAATTTTCAGGCCTCGCCTGATTGCCCGTTTGTAGTCCTTCTTAAAGCTGGTTGTGTACTTGACGGTATACTTCGTTTTCCTCATTTTTGCAGGTCGGCAAACAACTCGTCAAGGTCATTGCAGCCCTTTACAGACGGGTCTTTTGCAATCCTTTCCGCTTCCAGCATGGCAGCAATCGTTTCCTTGTTGGGCTGTTCCAGCTTCACTTCAAAGGGAATGCCGCCCTCACGAAGCGACTGGCGCACGAAGATGTTGAACGCCGTGGATAAATTCATGCCGAGTTCCGCAAACAGGGCGTCGGCCTGTGCCTTCAAATCCGCGTCCATGCGGATGCTGATGTTTGTGGTATTGCCAGCCATATCATCAACCCCTTTCTCTGGTACTTTTAGTATATGCTATTTGCACGAAGAAAACAATACTTTGCACGAATATTTAACAGTAAATTCATTGAAGGAGATCACTGTATGAAGCAGATTATTTACCCGTCACTGTCCACATGAACATCTGCCTGCCCCTTGCCCTGTTACAGTCGAAACTGGCAGACGCGCTCACTGGCCTGGAGCCGGAGGCCCATGCCTGCCAGGGCTGAGGCAACTGCGGCGGGTGCGGGAAGTGCCAGCATGAAGAAAAGCAAGCCTGAACCCATCCCCGTCATGGACTATTGAAAAAGCAGCTGCTAAAACTGATTTGATGTATCAAAAGTATAATTATCATGATTAGTATTTATTCGCCCGGCAAAGCCGGGCGATGCCCCAGAGGCCGGGTGACTTGTCACCACCCGGCCCTTCACCAGCACACATTTCTCCCCTGAAAAATAGACTCTCCTGCGCCAAAATTCCATTCCTGATTTTCAAACCGATCCAACAAGCTGAAATGCTACATATAAAGGAAAAACTTCCGGCAAAAAAGCAAACACAGACAGAAGGCAGACGAGAGAAAAGAATGAAAGGCCAGATGAAAGACATAAAAAGGGAGCCATTGCTCCATAGATGATTTCTCATCTATTTTGCAACGGCTCCTTTTTCCCTCCCCGGCATCTATCCCAAGGAGGCTATTTGGATGCTTTTTTCTCTGTCTTATCCTTCTTAAATCTGGAGAAAAATCCTTTTTTCTTTGGAAGCGGCGGGATGCCTCCGCGCACGCTCTTGATCTCCGTTATGTAGAGACCGCTGATAACGACCTTAGCCTCAGTCTTGACTGGAAGCTGTAAGAAAACCTTCTCGTCAGCAATGAGAGTGGTAACCTTCGGTCCGATTTTGGCCTTTACGATCGGAAACTTGGCCCGTCTCATGTACCACGGAACCTGATCCGTAACCATCTTCGGAAGACCGGAATCTTTGGCTTTCAGCTTCTTCTTATCAATGACTAATATAGAAACTACCTGCTTCGCAGCCTCCATCATGGACTGCTGTTCAGCCTGACGTTTTTCCATTTTCCGACCCAGGAAATACAGCACTGCCAGCACAATGACTGCGACGATAAGAACGCCCAGCAGCACGTTGAAGAATATGTCCATAGAAGTACCTCCGTAATTTTGTCTCGCTGATTATTATAACATTCCCTATAGGAAAAGGCAAGCCAAACGGCTGCAACTTCCGGGAAATACTTGTAGAAAATGCAGGAAAACATATTTGACAAACGGGCAGGAATTAGCTAATATGAAGAAAATGCACTCTCAGATACGGGCTCCCGGGACGGACGGATGAGTTTGCCGAAGACAGCAGGAGAATCAGCCCTGGCAGACTGCCGGCTTCCTGCACAGCTCCTGCGCCGGGGGAAACACAGGGAGAGCTAAAGAGGAAAGCTGCGCTGACACCGAGGAAATGCTCCGAGGCCAAGAAAAGCTGAACTGGTACGGAAACAGGATTCTCTTTCAACGGGATTCTGAACATTCCGCCGCAACATTCAGATGAAAGAGAAAACAGGTTTCTGTCCGGGACAGAGGCCTGTGTCTGCGCGCCTTTTGGAGGCGCTTTTCTTTTATAAACAGGAAACTTCGTCCCTGTTATATAAAAACGCTCCGCGGGGATCGCACTGCGGCGAAAAGGAAAATGCCGCTTTTGCGGCCCGCCGCAGGCGGAGAATCCTGCGAAGCAGGATCCTTTCTTAGTTTTTGGGGATATTCAGGTGTGTAAGGCAGAAGGAGGAAGAATTTTGGAAACCAGGATTGCCGTTATAGGCATCATTGTTGAGGAGAGGGAGGCGGCAGGGCGTGTCAACGAGACCCTTCACCAGTACGGAAGCTATATTATCGGCCGGATGGGACTTCCCTATGAAAAGAAACATGTCAGCATCATCAGCATTGTGCTGGACGCCCCCATGGACGTGATCAGCGCCCTGTCGGGAAAGCTGGGCCGTATTCCGGGGGTCAGCACCAAGGCTCTGTATGCGAAAGCCGGAGCTGGGCAGGAACAGGCGAAGGAAAGGAAGTGAAGCCATGAGACATATCACAGATGCGGTTTACACGGGAAAGGCGGGAATATTCCCGGAAGAGCTGTTTTCTGACAGGTCAGAACGAGAGGGAGGAGACGTCCGTTTTGTGCCCGGCGGGGACAGGGAGAGGCGCTGCCTTGAGCTGCTCTCCCGTCTGGCCAGAGGAGAACGGCTGACCGAGGAGGAGTTTTCAGAAATCCTGTCTGTGAGAACCTGGAAGACGGCAGGCCTTTTGTTCCGCACAGCCCGCCGCATCAGGGAAAAATACTATGGAAAGCGGGTATTTATCAGAGGGCTGATTGAATTTACCAACTACTGCAGGAACGACTGCTATTACTGTGGGATCAGGCGCAGCAATCAGGAGGTATCCCGGTACCGCCTGACGCCGGACGAGATCCTCTCCTGCTGTGAGGAGGGCCGCCGGCTGGGTTTTCGGACCTTCGTGCTCCAGGGCGGGGAGGATCTGAACTTTGAGGGACGTGAAGGATTAAGAGGAGACCGGGCACTGGCAAAAGTCGTGGAGGAGATAAAGAGGCGTTTCCCTGACTGTGCCGTTACCCTTTCTGTGGGAGAGCGGGACCGGGAGGTTTACGAGCAGTGGTTTCAGGCGGGAGCCGACCGCTATCTGCTCCGCCATGAGACAGCCGACGAGGAGCACTACAGGAGGCTTCACCCGACGGAGCTT
The DNA here is from genome assembly GCF_020736365.1 of Clostridium sp. M62/1. Classification (NCBI taxonomy): domain Bacteria; kingdom Bacillati; phylum Bacillota; class Clostridia; order Eubacteriales; family Clostridiaceae; genus Clostridium; species Clostridium sp. M62/1. The sequence goes on from NZ_CP085988.1 coordinate 1,079,900, forward strand.
TCCGGCCAGCGCAGGAAAGAGTGTCTCCGTGCCTTAAAGGATATCGGATTCCAGACAGGAGCCGGCATGATGGTCGGCTCACCGGGACAGACCGTCCGTCACCTTGCTGAAGATCTGGTATTTCTCAGAGAGCTTCAGCCGGAGATGGTTGGAATCGGCCCCTTTCTCCCCCACCACGCCACACCTTTTGCCGGCGAGGAGGCGGGAAGCCTGGAACTTACCCTGTACCTTCTGGGGCTGGTGCGCCTTTTGCTTCCGAGAGTGCTCCTTCCGGCCACCACGGCTCTTGGCACGGTGTTTGACGGGGGCCGGGAGCTGGGAATTCTCTGCGGAGCCAATGTGGTGATGCCGAACCTTTCGCCGGCAGCTGTCAGAGGAAATTATCTCCTCTATGACAATAAGCTGTGCACCGGATGTGAGGCTTCGGAGGGGCTTTCGGCTCTCAGAAAATCCATGGAGTCCATCGGATATGAGATTGTGGCAGAGCGGGGAGACTGTGCCGGATATGTGAGTCCCTGACGGCAGGCTGACAGGACACAGAAAAAAACGCCGCAGCGCTGACCGGAAAAACAGATACGGTCTGATACTGAAGGGAAAGCCGGAGGAGTTCCGCCTGACCCGAATAAGAGAGGAGAAAAGAGACATGAACAGCAGTACAAAGTACGATCCAAAATCATCAAAGGCAGAGGAGTTTATCAACCATCAGGAGATTCTGGAAACCCTTGACTATGCGGAAAAGAACAGGGAAAATTTTGAACTGATAGACGCGATCATCGAGAAGGCGAGAAAGAAAAAGGGAATCAGCCACAGGGAGGCATCTGTCCTCTTAGCCTGTCAGGATGAGGAGAGAAATGAGCAGATTTTTAAACTGGCCAGGGAAATCAAGAGGGAATTTTACGGCAGCCGTATCGTGATGTTTGCACCCCTCTACCTGTCCAACTACTGCGTCAACGGCTGTCTGTACTGCCCCTACCACCTGAAGAACAAGCACATTCCCAGGAAAAAGCTGACTCAGGAGGAGATCGTGCGGGAGGTTACGGCTCTGCAGGATATGGGCCACAAGCGGCTGGCTCTGGAAACCGGTGAGGATCCGGTCAACAATCCCATTGAGTATGTGCTGGAAAGCATTAAGACCATTTACAGCATTAAGCATAAAAACGGGGCAATCCGCCGTGTCAATGTAAACATCGCGGCTACCACAGAGGAGAACTACAGAAAATTAAAAGAGGCAGGAATCGGAACTTACATCCTGTTCCAGGAAACTTACCACAGGGAGAGCTATGAGATACTTCACCCCACTGGGCCGAAGCACAACTACTGCTACCACACAGAGGCCATGGACAGGGCTATGACAGCGGGAATTGACGATGTGGGGATCGGCGTACTCTTTGGCCTGGAACTCTACAAATATGAGTTTGCCGGCCTTCTCATGCACGCGGAGCATCTGGAGGCGCGATTTGGCGTCGGCCCCCACACCATCAGCGTGCCAAGGGTGAAGAAAGCCGACGACATTGACCCGGACGAGTTTGACAACGGAATCGACGACGACACCTTCGCAAAGATCGTGGCCCTGATCCGTGTGGCTGTTCCCTACACGGGAATGATCATCTCCACCAGGGAGAGCGCCAAGTGCAGGGAGCGGCTGCTGAATCTGGGAATCTCCCAGATAAGCGGCGGCTCCAGAACCAGCGTAGGCGGCTATGCCGAGGAGGAGCCGGAGGATGAAAGCTCCGCCCAGTTCGACGTAAGCGACAGCCGCACGCTGGATCAGGTGGTGAGATGGCTGATGGAATTAGGCTACATTCCCAGCTTCTGCACCGCCTGCTACAGGGAGGGAAGGACAGGAGACCGCTTTATGAGCCTTTTAAAGAGCGGCCAGATTGGAAACTGCTGCCATCCAAACGCTCTGATGACTCTGAAAGAGTATCTGGAGGACTACGCCTCTGAGGAGACCAGAAAGCTGGGCGATCAGCTGATAGAAAAAGAGATCCTGAATGTGCCCAGTGAGAGGGTCAGGGAGATTCTGAGAAAGAATCTGAAGGCTATCGCAGAGGGCAGAAGGGACTTCAGGTTCTAGGAAAGCATCTGCCGGATCAGTCTGCCGGCAGGCGGGGCACCGGGAACAGCCGCCTGAAACTTCAGACAACGCCTGCTCAGGAAACAGATCAGGAAAAACGAATGGATCAAAAAAGCAAAACCAGCCAAGTAAAGATAATCAGGAGAAAAAAATGGGAATGAATGAAACTCCGTCCGCAGAGCGGGTTCACATCAGCTTTTTCGGATGCAGAAACGCCGGAAAATCAAGCCTTTTAAATGCCTTCACCGGTCAGGATCTGGCCGTAGTTTCCGACGTAAAGGGAACCACCACCGATCCGGTGAAAAAATCCATGGAGCTTCTCCCTCTGGGCCCGGCCGTCATCATCGACACCCCGGGGATCGACGATGAGGGAAGTCTGGGCGGCAGACGGGTGAGAAAGACAAGACAGATTTTAAATATGACAGACATCGCAGTCCTCGTGGCAGACAGCCAGACAGGGATCAGAAAAGAGGACAGGGAGCTGGCTTTTCTGTTTCAGGAAAAGGAAGTTCCCTATGTCGTTGCCTTCAATAAATGTGATTTAACAGAAAATCACATCCCGGACATATATAAGGAAGAGACGAACAAAACGGGAGCAAAGGAAGGCGTACCGGAAGACAGGGGAACCGAAAATCGGGAAGCAGCCGTCCTTTCAGGCGCCGCAGCCGTCCTTCCTGTCAGCGCCAGGACAGGCTTTGGAATTGAGAAGCTCAAAGAAACCCTGGCCCACATAAAAACCGTGGAGGAGGGGAGGGATCATGTCCCTCTCATAGGAGATCTGCTCTCCCCATCTGATTTTGTCGTCCTGGTTATCCCGGTGGACAAGGCGGCCCCCAAGGGCCGCCTGATCCTCCCCCAGCAGCAGACAATACGGGGAATCCTCGATGCAGGGGCCGTGGCGGTTACAGTAAAGGACGATGAACTTTCCACCACACTGGCCGTTCTGGGGAAAAAGCCGAAACTTGTAGTCACGGACAGCCAGGTATTCGGAAAGGTAAAGGGGGAAGTCCCGGACGACATCCTCCTCACCTCCTTCTCCATCCTCTTTGCCAGATACAAGGGAAACTTAAAAACCGCAGTCGAGGGCGCTGCCGCCCTGGATCGCCTGGAGGACGGAGCACACATTCTCATCTGTGAGGGCTGTACCCACCACCGCCAGTGCGGCGACATCGGCACTGAAAAACTCCCTGCCTGGATCAGGAAGCACACGGGAAAGGAGCTGAGGTTTTCCTTCACCTCCGGCACCGAATTCCCCGATGATCTGAGCCCCTACAGCCTGATCATCCACTGCGGCGGCTGTATGTTAAACGCCCGGGAGATGAAATACCGCCTGAAATGTGCCGAAGACCAGCAGATCTCCATGACCAACTACGGAATTGCCATCGCCCACATGAACGGGATTCTGAAAAGAAGCGTCGAGCCCTTCCCGGACATCCGGGAAATGCTGTGAGCAATTAAAGCAAAAATAGAAAGAGAAAATAGAAAGAGAGAAAAGGCGCTGTAAAGCAGCGGATTTCCCAGAAGAATTCAGAAAGGGAAACCCTGATGCGGCGCCTTTTTCTGTCCGCTGTCAGTTCCCGTTTAAGATGTTTTGGTACAAGGGAGCTGCACAAAGTCGGATGAAAGATAAGCTGTAATATAGAAAATAAAAATACTGCTTGAATACTTATAAAAAAGATGTTAATTTAAGTATATAAGGAATTGCCTGACTTTCAGAAATGAATACACCAGGGTCAGGACAGCAGGCGAATGGAAGCAAGAATGGAGGAAACTTTATGGGAAGGATGCCGGATGAAGGACTCAGGGGGCTTGGGGGGAGGAAAAAGTTGTCGCCCCAGGAGCGAGAATTTATGGAAGTAATCTGGGAAAAGCCGGAGGGAATCATGTCGGAGGAACTTTACCGGCGATTTCCGATCGTCAGAGGGACTGTATCTGCAGTGCTGGCCCATATTGCAGAGAAAAACTATGTAACGGTTAAGAAGGAGGGAAGAAATTACAGATACAGGGCAAACGTGACGAAGAGAGAGTATGAGAAAGCGCTGATGAAGGAAAAGATGAAAAAGTATCTGGGTGTGGATTCTATGGCGGGGCTGTTGGGAATGTTTTGCGGAAAGGAGGAATTGACAGAAAAGGAAAAGAAGGAGATTGACACACTGCTGAAAAAACTGGAGGAACAGTAGGATGCCATATTATGTCTTGATGATGTTTACGATTTCGATAGCGGGAACGGGAATTTTTTTGCTGGTATTCTGGATGGAGAAGCGGTTTAAATCTTATAGTATGGACTTCTTGCTGCGGCTGATGGAAGTGGTATTTATATTTTTCCTGATTCCTGCCATGGCATTAACCGCATGTCTTTTTCAGAATGGGATAGGAGGCATAGAAGTTCTGGAAATGGAGAGCGAAGATTTTCAGTATATGTACAGCTTCCAGCTCGGGTGGAGGAGCCTGTTTTTCAGATGGCCGGATAGCTGGATTGTGAGATTCATTGAGGCAGCGGGGATCTTATGGCTGGTGGGCATACTGGCAGGCGTTTTCCGGGGCGCCTTTGTAAATTACAGGATTGGCAGGGAGATTAAAAGAAATGAGGAGCATTTTTCAGAGCAGGCAAGGAGGAACATACAGGAGCAGGCTAAAGAAGTCAGAGGGATTCTAAAAATAAGAAAAATGCCGCCTGTGAAGCTGTGCAGAGGGTTAGATACCCCCATCCTGTACGGCGGCGCGCGGCCGGTCATTATGGTAAACAGCGAGGACTGCACGCCGGAAGAAATAAAGCTGATCCTCCTGCACGAGGGAATCCATTATAAAAGAGGGGATCTCCTCTTTAAAAATATGGCCGGTTTGATCAGTATCGTTTACTGGTTTAACCCGGTAATCAAGATTCTGGTAAAAGAGTTCTACGATATATGCGAGCTGTCCTGCGATGAGAGGGTAATCAGCCTGATAGAGGGGCATGAAAAGAAAAGATACGCAAAGCTGATAGGGGAAACTTCCACATCCTTTCTGGCAGGATGTTCGGCGTCGGCCCTGAAGGCTTCTAAAAAAAATATTATTATCAGGAGGTTGGAAAATACGTTAAATCAAAGAAAGAAAAGCGCGGCCTGCATGGCTGCAATAGCCTGTATTTTAGCTATCGCTAGCCCGGCGGCGGTGCTGGCGTCGAACGCCGCAGTGATACAGACCGGAAAGATACTGGAAGAGAGGGAAGATAAGAAACGCACGGTATTTGAAACAGTTTCTGAGGTGAGAAATGTCTTTTCAAAAATAGTAGAAGAGGAGGGAAACGATACGATCACACAGAGCATAGAAATTGCCCCCAGGGGAACTTCCAGCTTTTCTGTGGATCTAATTGGAAAAAAAGGAGCAGAACTCTCAGAGCTTTCTCTGGAATTGGGAGATACCATTAGCATCAGTGCATATGGAGAAAATGAAACCGATCAATTTAAGATAAGTATTTCTGATTCATCAGGAAAACAAAAAAGCCTTTATTCATTGAATGGTCAGATAGTATATAACTTTAAAGTAGAAAAAAAAGGAAAATATAAAATAACGATTGTGGGGACTACAGATTCAACAGTACATGTAGGTGGAACTATTTCTGTTAGATAAGATATATAGACAATTTGTACAAAAACATAAATAAAAACTATGCAAAATCAATATTGATATACTTAAAATTAAAGTATAAAATATAAGTATAAATTCAATAGAAAGAAGATGATAAAAATGGATACTGAAGATTTGTAAATGTAAGATTGATAAAAGTAAACAGAAGGTAAAAATTTAAGATGGGGAGGTATGACAATGAAAAAATATAAAAGAATGTGTTCACTTATTTCTGCATTATTAGTTCTGTGCCTGGCAATGAACTCTGTAGCATATGCATCTTATAATGCTAACAGTGTAGGGATTGAGATATCTTTTAATGATTCAACTATTCAGAAAAATTATGAAGATGCCATGCGGAAATTTTCGGGATTAACAGATGAAGAGATCTGCAAGTTGTTGGTTCATGAGTATGGATTTTCAGAAGAAGAGGTTAAGCTACTTTATTCTGCATACAATACCAACAATAATATTTCAACATACAGTTTTCCATCGAATCCGACAATAGGACAGACATATGGATGGAAAGTAGGGCCGATTACACTGCCTTCCGATCAGGATAAGGCTAAAATTGCAATCATTAATGCCATAGCCGCTGCGGCTGTACCTTCCTTTGCTGCGGTAGCCGCTATAGTTACAGCGATGGTTGGTTCGTTGCCAGCAGGAAAAACGGTAACAGTTATCATTAATTACACCTATGGCTACAACAATGACGGCGTTTTAGGATGGACTCCAGGATACATTGATATTCAGGTTCAGTAGGGGGCAGGATATGGAGGATAGGAAGAACAAAGAAGCATACATTCGGATTACAGCGGGCATTCTTTTTCTGCTTATGGTATGCTGCTGGGTTTTTAAAGCAGAAGCTTATTTCGCAGTAATCGCCGGTTTGACCGTCGTGTGCAATATAGGGGTGATTTGTTTACAGATAAAGGGAGGCAGGGAGAAGACAAACTATACGCTTATTGAGAGGATCCCGTATATTCTGTCCGCCATACTGCTGATCGTATATGTAACTGCCCTATGAAAATTCTAAAAGGGTAAAAATCAATATAATAATAACAGAATACGCCGCAATGCCTGTGCAGGCATTGCGGCGTATTCTATATATATTGTGCCATTTTCTGCAATATTCGTCTGTTTTTCTGCCCTCTGTACGCAGAAGCCAATTCCCGCCTGTCCCCCGCCATCCCGAAATCTTCACCTTCCCTATCCCTCTGCTTTTTTCCCTCTTCAGAAAAATTTTGCCGCTCTCTTCCCTTCTCCAGACCAGGAACCTCCCCAGAACCAGAAAAAATTCCGTACCCGTCCCAGGAACAGGAGAGGGATATTTGTGACTTCGCTGGAATAAATATCCCTCTCCTGTTCCCCGACCGCAGAAAAATTTTTCCATCCCCCCTCTTGACATCTTGACACAGCCATGATATTATGAAAAATGCACTATTGTGGTGTCGTGCGCCTAAAGCTATACAGAGAACCGCATCGTGAAGCGCGCGAAACCCGCCATTAAACATAGAAAGAAAACAGGGGTGAAACGTCGAATGGAGAAAAGCAGAATGCGTCCGGCCAAAGCCGGTAAAGGTATCAGAATGAGCTTCTCTAGGCAGAAGGAAGTTCTGGAAATGCCAAACTTAATTGAAATTCAGAAAAACTCTTACCAGTGGTTCCTTGACGAGGGCTTACGGGAAGTGTTTGATGATATTTCCCCGATCGCTGACTTTGCGGGCCATTTAAGTCTGGAATTTGTAGATTTTACGCTTTGTAAAGATGATATTAAATATACAATCGAAGAATGCAAGGAACGCGACGCGACTTACGCAGCGCCTTTAAAGGTGAAGGTAAGGCTTTGCAACAAGGACAAGGACGAGATTAACGAACATGAGATTTTCATGGGTGATCTGCCGCTTATGACGGATACCGGCTCCTTCGTGATCAACGGAGCAGAGCGTGTTATCGTCAGCCAGTTAGTACGTTCCCCTGGTATTTATTATGGCATTGGACATGACAAGATCGGAACCGAGTTATACAGCTGCACGGTTATCCCGAACCGCGGTGCATGGCTTGAGTACGAGACTGACTCTAATGACATTTTCTATGTTCGTGTGGACAGGACAAGAAAGGTTCCTGTAACAGTCCTGATCCGTGCGTTAGGCTACGGAACGAATGCGGAGATCATCGACCTGTTCGGTGATGAGTTAAAGCTGGAGAAGAGCTTTGAGAAGGATACCTCCGACAACTATCAGGACGGCCTTCTCGAATTATACAAGAAAATCCGTCCCGGCGAGCCGCTCTCTGTGGACAGCGCCGAGAGCTTATTAAACAGCATGTTCTTCGACCCGAGAAGATATGACCTGGCAAAGGTGGGACGTTATAAATTTAATAAGAAGCTCCATTTCAAGAACCGTATCGCCGGACACACACTGGCTGAGGATGTGGTCGACATGTCCACAGGCGAGATTCTGGCAGAGAAGGGAACGGTTGTAGACAAGGAGCTGGCAACAAAGATCCAGAACGCGGCAGTGCCGTTTGTATGGATTGCCGGAGAGAAGAAGAATCACAAGGTTCTCTCCAACATGATGGTGGATCTGGCTGCCTATGTTTCCTTCGACCCTGCGGAGATCGGTGTGACAGAGTTAGTATTCTACCCTGTACTCGAGAATATCCTGGCAGAAAATGACGGAAAGGGCGAGGATGAGTTAAAGGAAGCCATCAGAAAGAATATCCACGAGCTGATTCCGAAGCATATCACAAAGGAAGACATCATCGCTTCCATCAACTACAATATGCACCTGGAAGGCGGAATCGGAACGCCGGACGACATCGATCACCTGGGCAACAGACGTATCCGCGCTGTGGGAGAGCTTTTACAGAACCAGTACCGCATCGGTCTTTCCAGAATGGAGAGAGTAGTCCGCGAGAGGATGACGACACAGGATATGGAGAATATTTCTCCTCAGTCCTTAATCAATATCAAGCCTGTGACAGCGGCTGTGAAGGAGTTCTTCGGAAGCTCCCAGCTGTCCCAGTTCATGGATCAGAACAACCCGCTGTCCGAGCTTACACATAAGAGACGTCTTTCCGCCCTGGGACCTGGCGGTCTTTCCAGAGACCGTGCCGGATTCGAGGTGCGAGACGTTCACTATACACACTATGGACGTATGTGCCCTATCGAGACACCTGAGGGACCGAACATCGGTCTTATCAACTCTCTGGCTACCTATGCGAGAGTAAACCAGTACGGTTTCGTGGAGGCGCCTTACCGCGTGGTAGACAAGACAGATCCGTCTAACCCGGTGGTAACAGACGAGGTAGTTTACCTGACAGCTGACGAGGAGGATAACTTCGTGGTTGCTCAGGCGAACGAGCCGTTGGACGAGGAAGGACACTTCGTTCACAACAACGTATCAGGACGTTTCCGCGAGGAGACTTCCGAGTTCCAGAAGAGAAGAATCGACCTGATGGACGTTTCTCCGAAGATGGTATTCTCCGTGGCGACCTCCATGATTCCGTTCCTTCAGAACGACGACGCAAACCGCGCCCTGATGGGTTCCAACATGCAGCGTCAGGCCGTTCCGCTTCTGACCACAGAGGCTCCGGCTGTAGGTACAGGTATCGAGGGCAAGGCTGCCGTTGACTCCGGTGTCTGCGTGCTGGCAAAGAATGCAGGTGTGGTAGAGCGCTCCGCTTCCAATGAGATCATCGTAAAGCGCGACTCTGACGGACAGAAGGACGTATACCGCCTGACGAAATTTACACGAAGCAACCAGTCCAACTGCTACAACCAGAAGCCTATCGTCTACAAGGGAGACCATGTGGAGGCCGGCGAGGTTATCGCAGACGGCGCTTCCACCTGCAACGGAGAGATTGCCCTCGGAAAGAACCCGCTTATCGGCTTCATGACCTGGGAGGGCTACAACTACGAGGACGCCGTTCTCCTGAGCGAGCGTCTTGTTCAGGAGGATGTATATACCTCCGTTCACATTGAGGAGTACGAGGCAGAGGCCCGCGACACGAAATTAGGGCCGGAGGAGATCACAAGGGATGTGCCGGGTGTCGGCGAGGATGCCCTGAAGGATCTGGATGAGAGAGGAATCATCCGCATCGGAGCCGAGGTTCGTGCCGGAGACATTCTGGTAGGAAAGGTTACTCCGAAGGGAGAGACTGAGCTGACTGCTGAGGAGAGGCTTCTGCGCGCCATCTTCGGTGAGAAGGCAAGAGAGGTCCGCGACACCTCCCTCAAGGTTCCTCACGGAGCCTACGGAATTATTGTGGACGCCAAGGTGTTCACAAGGGAGAACGGCGACGAGTTAAGCCCGGGTGTAAACGAGACCGTCCGCATTTACATTGCCCAGAAGAGAAAAATTTCTGTGGGCGACAAGATGGCCGGACGTCACGGAAACAAGGGTGTGGTTTCCCGCGTGCTTCCTGTTGAGGATATGCCGTTCCTGCCGAACGGACGTCCGCTGGATATCGTGCTGAACCCGCTGGGCGTGCCGTCACGTATGAATATCGGACAGGTTCTTGAGATTCACTTAAGCCTTGCAGCCAAGGCTCTGGGCTTCAATGTATCCACACCGATCTTCGACGGTGCAAACGAGAACGATATTGCAGACACCCTGGAGATGGCAAACGATTATGTAAACACCTCCTGGGAAGAGTTTGAGGCAAAATATAAAGACAAGGTGGATGAAGGGGTAATGGAATACCTGGGAAGTCACCTGGAGCACAGAAAGCTCTGGAAGGGTGTTCCCATCAGCCGCGACGGAAAAGTGCGCCTGAGAGACGGACGTACCGGCGAGTTCTTCGACAGCCCGGTTACCATCGGACACATGCATTACCTGAAGCTCCACCACCTGGTAGACGATAAGATCCATGCCCGTTCCACCGGACCATACTCCCTGGTTACACAGCAGCCTCTGGGAGGAAAGGCACAGTTCGGCGGACAGCGTTTCGGAGAGATGGAGGTTTGGGCTCTGGAGGCCTACGGTGCATCCTACACCTTACAGGAGATCCTTACCGTTAAGTCCGATGATGTGGTAGGACGTGTGAAGACCTACGAGGCCATCATCAAGGGTGAAAACATCCCTGAGCCGGGCGTACCGGAGTCCTTCAAGGTACTCTTAAAGGAGCTTCAGTCCTTAGGTCTGGACGTGAGGGTACTGCGGGAGGACGGCTCCGAGGTAGAGCTGAGCGAGAATATTGACTACGGCGACACCGACATCCGCTCGATTCTGGAAGGCGACAGCAAGAGCTACTCACAGAACGAATCCTTCGAGAGCATGGGCTTTCAGCGTCAGGAATTCAAGGAGGACGGAGAGCTGGCCTCTGTAGAATCTGACAGTTATACAGACGACTACACGGATGACTATGTGAACGATCAGGATGATTCATATTCTGACGATGAAGAATAAATAGAAGGGAGTACCGCTCATGCCAGAGACAAATGAAACTTATGAGCCATTGACGTTTGATGCAATCAAAATCGGTTTGGCTTCCCCTGAGAAGATCCTGGAGTGGTCCCACGGCGAGGTAAAGAAGCCGGAGACAATCAACTACAGAACCTTAAAGCCTGAGAAGGACGGACTGTTCTGTGAGAGAATCTTCGGACCGAGCAAGGACTGGGAGTGCCACTGCGGCAAATATAAGAAGATCAGATACAAGGGCGTTATCTGTGACAGGTGCGGCGTTGAGGTCACAAAGGCCAGCGTCCGCAGGGAGCGTGTGGGCCATATTGCGCTCGCCGCCCCGGTCTCCCATATCTGGTACTTTAAGGGAATCCCGAGCCGTATGGGACTGATCCTGGACATTTCTCCTAGAACCCTGGAGAAGGTGCTCTACTTCGCATCCTACATCGTACTGGATCCGGGAAAAACCAGCCTGCAGTTCAAGCAGGTTCTCTCCGAGAAGGAGTACCGCGATGCGGTGGAGAACTTCGGCTACGGCAGCTTCCGCGTGGGAATGGGAGCCGAGGCGATCCAGGAGCTGTTAAAGGGCATTGACCTTGAGAAGGATTCCGAGGATCTGAGAAAACAGCTTAAGGATGCCACCGGCCAGAAGAGAGCCAGAATCATCAAGAGGCTTGAGGTAGTGGAGGCCTTCAGAAACTCCGGAAACAAGCCGGAGTGGATGATTATGACCGTTATTCCGGTTATTCCGCCGGATATCCGTCCTATGGTACAGCTGGACGGAGGCCGTTTCGCCACATCCGACTTAAATGATTTATACAGAAGAATTATCAACAGAAACAACCGTCTTGCAAGACTTCTGGAGCTTGGAGCCCCGGACATTATCGTGAGAAACGAGAAGAGGATGCTGCAGGAGGCCGTGGATGCCCTTATCGACAACGGACGCCGCGGACGCCCTGTAACCGGTCCTGGAAACAGAGCCTTAAAGTCCCTCTCCGATATGTTAAAGGGTAAGCAGGGACGTTTCCGCCAGAACCTGCTCGGAAAGCGAGTTGACTACTCCGGACGTTCCGTTATCGTCGTTGGACCGGAGCTGAAGATCTACCAGTGCGGTCTTCCGAAGGAGATGGCCATTGAGCTCTTTAAGCCGTTCGTTATGAAGGAGCTGGTTGCAAAGCAGTACGCTCCGAACATCAAGAACGCCAAAAAGATGGTAGAGCGCCTTCAGCCGGCAGTGTGGGATGTGCTGGAGGACGTAATTAAAGAGCATCCGGTTATGTTAAACCGTGCTCCTACACTGCACAGACTGGGAATCCAGGCATTCGAGCCGATTCTGGTAGAGGGCAAGGCTATTAAGCTGCACCCGCTGGTATGTACCGCCTTCAACGCGGACTTCGACGGCGACCAGATGGCTGTTCACCTTCCTCTGTCCGTAGAGGCGCAGGCAGAGTGCCGTTTCCTCCTTCTGTCCCCGAACAACCTGTTAAAGCCTTCCGACGGAGGCCCTGTGGCCGTTCCTTCCCAGGATATGGTTCTCGGTATCTACTACCTGACACAGGAAAGACCGGGCGTAAAGGGAGAGGGCATGGCCTTCAAGAACGTGAACGAGGCCATTCTTGCCTATGAGAACAAGGAAGTAACGCTGCACTCCAAGGTAAAAGTAAGAATGCAGAAGGAGATGCCGGACGGAACCGTTAAGACTGGAATGGTAGAGTCCACGGTGGGACGCTTTATCTTTAACGAGATCATCCCTCAGGATCTGGGCTTTGTGGACAGAAGCATCGAGGGCAATGAGCTGAAGCTGGAGGTTGACTTCCACGTAGGAAAGAAACAGCTGAAGCAGATCCTGGAGAAGGTTATCAATACCCACGGAGCTACCCAGACAGCTATCACTCTGGACGACATCAAGGCCATCGGCTACAAGTACTCCACAAAGGCCGCCATGACCGTATCCGTATCCGATATGACTGTGCCGGCAAGCAAGCCGAAGCTCATCGCCGATGCCCAGGCAACGGTTGACAGAATTGCAAAGAACTTCCGCCGCGGTCTTATCACCGAGGAGGAGAGATATAAAGAGGTTATCGAGACCTGGAAGGCGACAGACGACCAGCTTACTCATGACCTGCTGACAGGACTGGACGCATACAACAACATCTTCATGATGGCTGACTCCGGTGCCCGTGGTTCCGATAAGCAGATTAAGCAGCTGGCCGGTATGCGAGGCCTGATGGCAGATACGACGGGACACACCATCGAGCTTCCTATCAAGTCCAACTTCCGTGAAGGTCTTGACGTACTGGAGTACTTCATCTCCGCCCACGGAGCCCGTAAGGGACTTTCCGATACGGCTCTTCGTACAGCCGACTCCGGTTACCTGACCAGACGTCTTGTAGACGTTTCCCAGGATCTGATTGTCCGCGAGGACGACTGCTGCGCCGGAAAAGGCGAGATCCCTTATATGGAGATCAAGGGCTTTACAGACGGACAGGAGACCATCGAGAGCCTCCAGGAGCGTATCACAGGCCGTTTCATCGCCGAGGATATCGTGGATCCGGATACAGGTGAGATCGTGATCAAGGCAAACCACATGTGTACGCCGAAGCGTGCAGCCGTTGTCATGAAGGCCCTTGAGAAGCAGGGCAGAAACTCTGTGAAGATCCGTACCGTGTTAACCTGTAAGTCCCACATCGGTGTCTGCGCTAAGTGCTACGGTGCCAACATGGCTACAGGACAGCCGGTGCAGGTAGGCGAGGCTGTCGGAATTATCGCTGCACAGTCCATCGGTGAGCCTGGTACACAGCTTACCATGCGTACCTTCCATACAGGCGGCGTGGCCGGCGGCGATATCACACAGGGTCTTCCCCGTGTCGAGGAGCTTTTCGAGGCACGTAAGCCGAAGGGACTTGCGATTATCGCTGAGTTCGGCGGCGTGGCTACTATCAAGGACACGAAGAAGAAGCGCGAGATCATTATCACAGACAACGAGACAGGAAACTCCAAGACTTACCTGATTCCTTACGGCTCCCGAATCAAGATTCAGGACGGCGCAGTGCTTGAGGCAGGCGACGAGCTGACAGAGGGTAGTGTAAATCCCCACGACATCTTAAAGATTAAGGGTGTGCGCGCCGTACAGGATTACATGATCCAGGAGGTACAGAGAGTTTACCGCTTACAGGGCGTGGAGATCAACGATAAGCATATCGAGATGATCGTGCGCCAGATGTTAAAGAAGATCAAGGTTGAGGAGAGCGGCGATTCCGACGTTCTTCCGGGAACCTCCATGAACATTCTAGAGTTCAACGATATGAACGAGGCCCTGATCGCAGAGGGCAAGGAGCCGGCAGTGGGCCGCCAGGTTATGCTGGGTATCACAAAGGCTTCCCTTGCAACAGATTCCTTCTTATCCGCAGCTTCCTTCCAGGAGACCACCAAGGTTCTGACAGAGGCAGCTATCAACGGCAAGGTGGATAACCTGATCGGTCTGAAGGAGAACGTTCTGATCGGTAAGCTGATCCCGGCCGGAACAGGTATGAAGAGATACCGTTCCATCAAGCTGAGCACCGACGGCGAGGAGCTTGAGACGTCCATGGGCAGCGAGGAAGCCGTCCTGTCCCAGGAGTATCCTGAGAGCGGAGAGTTGGACGAGGCAGAGCAGATCGTATTAAATGAAGATGAACTGAGCGAGGAGTAAAGGCAGAGGCGTCTGAAAGGACGCCATAAAGCCTTGTGACGGCTCTAGGCTGGCAAGGAGGATGCCTGAAGATGGAAACAGCTTCAGGCATCCTTTTGTAGTATAGGGAAGTCTCTCCGGACTACCGGTTCTTGCCAATATCAGAATCAGAGCAGTATCAGAATCGGCAGCCAGACAGCGGTATCCGGACAGGGTATGTTAGGAGGAGGGCTGCGTCAGGGAGGATGGCAGATGGATTTTTGCAGACTGACGGAGGAACTTTGGAGAGTTTACCTCTGCGGTGACGCCGGTGAAAAGCAGAAAATGGTGAGCGAATGGCTGGATGAGGACTGTGTGATTATCGGCACAGGAGCCCATGAGTTTTACACCAATAAACAGGATTTTTATAAAGCGATGTCACAGGAGAGTGAGGAAGTGGAAGAGGTTTCCTTCCGTTTTGAAAACCTCCGGTGCCGGGAAAGAAAGACCGGGGAGGACGCCTGCCTGGTATACGGGGTTCTCTATATCAGGGGCAGCAGTGCCGATGGGAAGGTACAGATCGATATGGACAGCCGCTATTCAGTTCTCTATGAGAGGAGAGGAGACAGATGGAAAATCGTGCATATCCATCAGTCCATGCCGAACCTGGAGCAGAGAGAGGGAGAGTACTATCCCAAAACCCTGACTGAGCAGGTGCAGAAGGCTCAGGAGGAGGCGGGCAGAATGGCGCTTCTGGCTCAGAGGGATGGGCTCACAGGGCTGATCAACTACCACACCTTTGAGGAGATATGGAAAAAAGGAGACAGAACTGAGAAATGGCTGTTTATAGTAGATCTCGATGATTTTAAAAAGATCAATGACACCTATGGCCATATGGAAGGAAATCAGGTATTAAAAACAATCGCCGGTCTCTTAAACCGTGTTGTGCGCACTCACGATCTCGTATGCCGCATGGGTGGGGACGAGTTCCTGCTGCTGTGCGGCGGAATCAGCAGCATGAAAGGGGCGGCCAGGCTGGCTGAGAGGATAGTGGACTGTATTGCAGCGCACAGGACAGAGAAGGCCTGGCCCAGCATATCCGTGGGGGGAACGGAGATTCTCCCGGATGAAAAACTGGAATCTGCCATCGAGAGAGCAGATAAGGCCCTCTACAGTGTCAAGCGGACCACAAAAAACGGATATCGCATCGAGTGACAGGAAAGGCGCCGCGCATCTGCTCAGGCGGCGGAGGGGACGCTGTACATAATTGTAAGAAAAATGTCAGTTGAGAAACAGGCGCCCTGTGATATGATAGGATCAGTTCAGATTTACATGTGCCTGTAAGGCGTTTTCGTGTACGCTGAGCGGCTATAGACAGTCAGAAGCCCGATGGCGGGTTTCAGAACAGGGAACCTGCTCCCCGCATCTGGGAAGAGCAGAGAGAGGAAGGTTTATGAGAAAACGATACATGATTCCGGCAGCCTGCATGCTTGTCTGCGCAGCCCTGGCAGCAGGGGCGGCAGCTGCATCCGTGGGAGGGGGAAAGGTTCAGCCTGCCGCCCAGGTTCAGGCAGAGGCAGGAGCTGCGACAGTGCAGCCAGGCTCCGAGTCCTCCCGGACCACGGCCAATGCCTATGAGAGCCAGGGCATGACAGCCAGAAATGACAAGGTGACCGTCACAGCTGATGCCCTCCGGCTGCGCACCTCCCCTGACACAGAGGGAGACAATATAAAGGGCACAGTTCCCGGAGGCACAGTCCTGGAACGGCTTTACGAGGGAAATGGATGGAGTGTGGTGAGGACGGACAGCGGAGAATTCTATGTGTCCTCCGCATACCTGGCAGAGGGGCAAAAAGCCGGACAGCCGGTGAAGGAGGAGACCAAAGGCCAGGGTGAAGCAGGGACTCAGCTGCAGTCCGGGACGGAAGTGGGGCTTAACAGCAGCCTCCAGTATGCTGAATTTTCCAAGATAAACAGCGGGAAAGCCGTTCTGTATAAGAGCACAGCAGAAAACAGAAAAAATAAGACCATCGGCCTGAATGCAGGCCACGGCACAGCCGGAGGAGGCAGCGTAAAGACACTGTGCCACCCGGACGGAAGCGCCAAGGTAACAGGTGGTACCACTGCGGCAGGCGCCACCACTGCCGCTGCAGTGTCAGCCGGAATGACATTTGCAGACGGCACACCGGAGGCCTCAGTGACCCTCCGGATGGCGCAGATTCTGAAGGAGCGCCTGCTGGCAGAGGGATATGATGTGCTGATGCTCCGGGACGGGGAGGATGTACAGCTGGACAATATTGCCCGGACGGTACTTGCGAATAACTATGCGGACTGCCATATTTCCCTTCACTGGGATTCAACTTCCAGCGATAAGGGCTGCTTTTTTATGAGTGTTCCCTCCAATGAGAGATACCGCTCCATGGAGCCGGTGGCTTCTCACTGGCAGCAGCACAACAGTCTGGGCGAGGCTCTGGTAGAAGGGCTGCGCGGCGCCGGAAATAAAATCTTTTCCAGCGGAGCCATGGAGATGGATCTGACGCAGACTTCCTATTCGACTGTTCCCAGTGTGGACATCGAGCTGGGAGATAAGGGATCCAGCCACTCTGAGGATACGCTGAACCGACTGGCTGACGGGCTGGTAGCCGGGATTCATGCCTACTTTGGCTTTTAAAGGCGAGAGCGCCGGAAGCGCCTGCCTGAATCTGCTGTGATAAAACCTGCAGAGCCGTCTGCGGCGGCCGGCAGAATAGAGATGGAATGAAAGGAGAAGAGCGATGAAGATTACAGTGTTAGCCGGAAGTCCCCACAGAAACGGGACGACTTCCGTTCTGGTAAAGGCATTTACAGAAGGAGCCGAGGAGGCGGGAAATGAGGTTACCTGCCTGAATCTGGCTTCCATGAATATTCACCCGTGTCTGGGCTGCGATCACTGCCGGCAGCATGGAGGCGTCTGCGTCCACAGGGATAACATGAACGTGGTGCGGGAGGCAGTCAGCCAGGCAGATCTGGTGGCATTTGTGACGCCTCTCTACTACTTCGGAATGTCTGCACAGCTGAAGACAGCTATTGATCGCTTTTATGCATTTAACGAGGAGCTGAGAAGCAGCGCCAAAAAGGCCTGTATGCTGGCGGCCTGCGCAGATGACAAATCGGCTGTGGAGGCACTGAAGGCCCACTACCATGCAGTCTGTCAGTATCTTAAGTGGGAGGATGCCGGGGCCGTATATGCTGCCGACTGCGCAGTTCCCGAGGAAATCGAGAAGAGCCGCTATCCGGAGGAGGCCAGAAACCTGGGCAGAAGCATTGGCTAGAACACTGTCCTGCCTGGCCTGAACAGTGAATCTCCCCGGTCAGAAACATATTTTTACCCTCCTGTACATACCTTAGAATTAGCTGAAAACAGTTGAAGAAAAAGCCAGCGAATGGTATGGAGGGGTGACGTGTGAACGACAGGAATACAGAGGTTCTGGAACAGTATGAGATGGAGGTAAGCTCCGCAAGGAGAGGCCGCGGCGCCTGGATATGCGAAACCGACAGGGGCCTTAAGCTCCTTCGGGAGTATAAAGGGACGAAAAAGAGGCTTGAGTTTGAAGAAGAGGTTCTGAATGTCCTGAAGGACGAAGGGCTCACCCAGGTGGATCAGTATGTGAGAAACCGGGAGGGAGAGCTACAGTCAGTGGGGCAGGACGGATTGAGATATATTGTCAAGGACTGGTTTTCGGAGAGAGAATGCGATGTCAGGGATGAGGCGGAAATCCTGAGGGCTGTTGCCCAGATTGCCAGACTTCACCGGATTTTAAGAGGAGTGGAGGTGAGGGAGGAGTGGAACCTGGGCTCGATTCTCGCTGAACCCATGGAGGAGGAGATGATGCGCCACAACCGGGAACTTCGCAGAGCCAGGAGTTTTATCAGCGCCAGAAGGGGAAAGTCGGACTTTGAGCTGTGTGTGATTGGAAACTTCAGCCTGTTCTTTGACCAGGCGCTGGAGGCTCAGAGAGGGCTCGAGAGGATGGCCCGGGAGGGGCGGGAGCCGGAGCATTATCTCTGCCATGGAGAGTTAAACCAGCACCACATTCTGATGGGAGATCAGGATACGCCGATTATCGAGTTCAACCGCATGCACCTGGGGGTTCAGGCGGCAGATCTGTACCATTTTATCAGAAAGGCCATGGAAAAGCACAGCTGGAACCTGGAGCTTGGAATGAAGATGCTGGAGGCCTACGACCGGATCCTTCCCATGGGGGAGACAGAGAGGGAGTATCTCTACTATCTCTTCCTCTATCCTGAAAAGTACTGGAAGCAGATCAACTTCTATTTTAATGCAAACAAGGCCTGGATTCCTGCCAGAAATGTGGAAAAACTGAAAAATCTGGAACAGCAGCAGGAGGACAGGAACCGTTTCCTGAGCCGAATCCGGGGATGAAGAAAAGCGGCGCAGGCCGGATCGGCGCGATAGACGGCGCTGTGCCTGACATTAATAATTCTGCTTTATTTTTTCACCGTCATATACTATAATTAGGACAAAATCTAGTGGCAGAAACGGCACAGGAGGAGTATCAGAATGAAAGATTACATGAAGATCTACGAGGAGTGGCTTGCAAACCCTTACTTTGACGAGGATACAAAGAAGGAGCTCAGGGCTATCCAGGGGGATGAAAACGAGATAAAGGAGCGCTTCTACATGGATCTGGAGTTTGGAACTGCAGGTCTTCGCGGTGTGATCGGGGCCGGAATCAACCGCATGAATATCTACACAGTAAGGCGCGCCACACAGGGACTGGCAGACTATATTTTAGAGCAGGGAGGCGCTGACAGAGGCGTTGCCATTGCCTATGATTCCCGCCGCATGTCACCGGAATTTTCGGATGAGGCGGCACGCACTCTGGCGGCCAACGGAATAAAGGCCTACCGCTTCGAATCGCTCCGGCCGACTCCTGAGCTTTCCTTTGCTGTGAGAGAGCTTGGCTGCATCGCCGGAATCAATATCACGGCCAGCCACAACCCGCCGGAGTACAACGGCTACAAGGTATACTGGGAGGACGGCGCCCAGTTCACTCCTCCTCACGACAGAGGGGTGACGGAGAAGGTTATGGCTATCACAGATCTCTCCTCCGTAAAGACCATGAGCCGGGAGGAGGCTGTGGCATCTGGAAGGTATGTGACAATCGGAGCTGAGATAGATGACAGATACATCGCCCAGGTGAAGGCTCAGGTGGTGAATCAGGAAGCCATTGACAAGATGCAGGATCAGATTGCCATTGTCTACACGCCGCTTCACGGCACAGGAAATATTCCGGCCCGCAGAGTGATGAAGGAGCTGGGCTTTGAGCATGTGTACGTGGTGCCGGAGCAGGAGCTTCCCGACGGAAATTTCCCGACTGTAAGCTATCCGAATCCGGAGGCTGCGGAGGCCTTCGAGCTGGGACTGAAGCTGGCGAAGGAAAAGAACGCAGATCTGGTTCTGGCCACAGACCCGGACGCAGACCGCCTGGGTGTCTATGTGAAGGATACAAAATCCGGAGAATACATTCCGCTGACAGGAAATATGTCAGGCTCCCTCCTGTGTGACTACGTTCTCAGCCAGAAAAAGGAGAGAGGACAGATCCCGGCAGACGGACAGGTGGTAAAATCCATTGTCACCACAAATCTGGTGGACGCGGTGGCAGAGTACTATGGGGCAGAGCTGATTGAGGTTCTGACAGGCTTTAAGTGGATCGGAAAGCAGATCCTCAAGAACGAGCAGGAGGGCAGGGGAACCTATCTGTTCGGAATGGAGGAGAGCTATGGATGCCTGATCGGAACTTATGCCCGCGATAAGGACGCCATCTCTGCTACGGCAGCTCTCTGCGAGGCGGCTGCCTACTACAAGGAAAAGGGCATGACTCTCTGGGATGCCATGGTTGCAATGTATGAGAGATACGGATATTACAAGGATTCCGTTCAGTCCATCGGCCTTAAGGGAATCGAGGGGCTTGCCAAGATCCAGGAGATCATGGAGTATTTCAGGAACCATGAGCCGGCAGAGTTTGCAGGCTGTAAGGTTCTGTCCGCAAGGGACTACAAGGCAGATACCATCCGGGATACAGCCACAGGAGAGGTGAAGCCCACCGGACTTCCATCCTCCAACGTGCTCTACTATGATCTGGAGGACAGCGCCTGGCTCTGTGTGAGACCGTCGGGAACAGAGCCGAAGATCAAGTTCTACTACGGCGTGAAGGGAACCTCCCTGGCTGATGCAGACGAGAAGGCTGAGAAGCTTGGAAAGGCCGTCATGGATATTGTGAACGGACTTCTGTAGAAGCTGCCGGAACCATAAAGAGAGGGCAGAAAGGCGGAAGGCCTGAAAGGGGAAATATAAAGACAGCAAAGTAAAGCAGAAGAATACGAGGGGCGCGTCCGGACACAGTTCCGGGGGCGCTCCTCGTATTTTTTGCGGCATATTTTTGCGGTATATACATGTATTTTTAACTGACAGAAAGTTATGACGGAGAATTTTCGCTATCTTTTTGCTCCTGTTTTTCTTTCACGTCTTTATCAGGTTCTTTTTTGGACTTCCCGTCTGTCTGCTTTAAAGACAGACGCTGCAGTTCCAGAAATGCCTCAGGGAATCGGTGGGAAACGGCACCGGGATTGCCTGAAAAGAGTCCCCGGCGATAGAAACGGCGAAGCTTTCCGCCTCCGGTCAGCTGTTCCCGGCGAAGCCGGGCATCACTCAGCTGCTCTGCAACAGATGAGAGCCGCTCCCTCGTATCAAATTTAGCGCCGGAAAGCCGTTCTCTGGCATCTGCTCTGGCCTCGTCCAGCCTTTCCCTCATGCTGCTTCTGGCCTCATCCAGCCGCTCCTGTATGCCGGTCCTGGCCTCGTCTAACCGAACGGCAAAATCGCTTCTGGCTGTGTCCAGCCGCTCTCTTGCGTTTTCTCTTGCCGCTGACAGCCTCAGCTCTGTCTCATCTAAAAACTCCTGCCTGAAGCCGGCCGCTTCTTCCTGGAGCGCCTCCAGCCTCTTCTGAAGCTCCTCGATTTCTGAGTGAAGCCTGGTCATAGCTTTGAGAGCGTTTCCGAGAGCGAGAGCCTCCCTCACAGACTCGTAAGTATCTAAAAGGAACAGTACGCTGACAGCAGAGACACAGACAAGCAGGACGGGATAGCTGACGCCTAAAACCAGACGGGCGATGGGCTGGTGGATATACTCTGTGAGAAGGATCGTCAGGAAGCCCCAGGCGATGGAGGAGCTCAGGCAGATGTAGCCGTCCAGCTGGAATTTTTTATTGCTGTAGTCCCAGTATTTGACGCAGAACAGACGCTCCATCACAAAACCGGTCACGTATTCCAGAGCAGTGGCTGCAATCACACCTGAGAGACAGACGAGAGCCGGATGCTCCCTGAACGGGAGGGAGACCCACAGCATCATGACAGCCCCTGAGCCATAGAGAGGCAGCAGAGGCAGCCTGAGGAAGCCCCGGTTGACAAAGCGGTGTTTTAAAATGGATACATAGCAGGATTCAAAAATCCACCCGAAAAAGCTGTAAATGTAAAAGAAGGCGAGCCATTGAAGGAAGGAATAGTCGTACATAAAATATCTCCTGTGGTAAAATTCTGCGAGTGTACTGCTGTTACTATTGGATCAAAAAGCCGTTTTTATTCCAGACAAACACGCTTTTCTGCCATTATAACACGGGATTTCCCGATGTCAAACGGCCAGAGAAGCCGGGCTGTCTCTTTCTGCTTGCCAGAATGTGCGGGTTCAGGTAGAATGGGTATGTATAAATTTCCGCCATACAGGCCTGGATAAAGATTCAGGAGAGCCGGGGAGAGTAAACGGACGTAACCGGGCTGAAAAGAAAAAACAGATTCAGATAAAGGAGCAATAAGAGTGAGTATTTTAAATGTAGAGCATCTGAGCCACGGCTTTGGAGACAGGGCAATCTTTCACGATGTGTCCTTCCGCCTTTTAAAGGGGGAGCATATCGGGCTGATAGGAGCCAACGGTGAGGGAAAATCCACCTTCATGAACATTATCACAGGGAAACTGCAGCCGGATGAGGGAAAGGTAGAGTGGGCCAAGCGTGTGCGCGTGGGATATCTGGACCAGCATTCCGTCCTGGAAAAGGGCATGACAGTCCGCCAGGCGCTGAAAAGCGCATTTTCTTTCCTGTTTGAGATGGAGGAGCAGATGAATGAGATCTGCGACCGTCTGGGAGAAGCGCCGGAGAGTGAGATGGAAGCCATGATGGAGGAGCTGGGAACGATCCAGGAACTTCTGATGGCCCATGATTTCTATACCATCGACGCAAAGGTGGAGGAGGTGGGAAGGGCTCTGGGCCTTTCTGACATCGGCATGGATAAGGACGTGACAGAGCTGTCCGGCGGGCAGAGGACAAAGGTCCTGCTTGGAAAGCTGCTGCTGGAGAAACCGGATATCCTCCTGCTGGACGAGCCCACCAACTACCTGGATGAGCAGCATATCGAGTGGCTCAGGCGTTACCTTCAGGAGTATGAGAATGCCTTCATTCTCATTTCCCATGATATTCCGTTCTTAAACAGCGTGATCAACATTATCTACCACATGGAAAACCAGAGGCTTGATCGGTATGTGGGGGATTACGATAAATTCCGCGAGGTCTATGAGGTGAAGAAGGCCCAGCTGGAGGCGGCGTACAAAAGGCAGCAGCAGGAGATCGCCGAGCTTCAGGATTTCGTGGCCAGAAATAAGGCCAGAGTTTCCACGAGAAATATGGCCATGTCCCGCCAGAAGAAGCTGGACAAGATGGAGCGCATCGAGCTGGCAAGGGAGAAGCCAAAGCCGGAGTTTCACTTCCTGGAGGCCAGAGCAGCCGGAAAGTGCATTTTCGAGACAGAGAACCTGGTGATCGGCTATGATGAAAAGGAACCGCTGTCAAGGCCGTTAAATCTCTGCATGGAGAGGGGGGATAAGATTGCCCTGGTGGGTGCCAACGGAATCGGAAAGACCACCCTCTTAAAGAGCATTCTCGGGCTGACTCCGGCGCTCTCGGGGAAGGTGACGCTGGGGGATTATCTGGAAATCGGGTACTTTGAACAGGAGATGGCGCCTGGAAATACCACCACCTGTATTGAGGAGATATGGAAGGAGTTTCCGTCCTACACCCAGTATCAGGTGCGCTCCGCCCTTGCCAAATGCGGGCTGACGACGAAGCACATAGAGAGCCAGGTGAGAGTCCTGAGCGGAGGGGAGCAGGCGAAAGTAAGATTATGTAAACTGATTAACAGGGAAACGAATATTCTTCTGCTGGATGAGCCGACAAACCATCTGGACGTAGACGCGAAGGAGGAGCTGAAAAGGGCTCTTCGCGAATACAGGGGAAGCATCCTTCTCATCTGCCACGAGCCAGAGTTTTACAGTGATGTGGCTACAAAGGTGTGGGACTGCAGAGAATGGAGCCTGAAGCTGTAGCCAGGCAGGAGAACCGTGCAGGGGAACCGGGGGAGGTGCATGCATATGAGAAAAAAAATCTGTCCAGTCTGTGACAGAGAGCTGACAGCAGCCGGCTACTGCCGTCTGTGCAGGAGGCTGGTGTTTAAGCCGGTGGTGCGCGACGTTGACTACTACCTCAATGAAAACAGACCGGATAACCAGACGCTTCTGAATCAGAAGAGAATCGGAGAGGAAAACCAGCTGGAGGCAGGAGGGAAAACAGATCTGCGGGAAAAGATGGCCGGGTACTGCCAGAAGGCCATGAAGCAGGCGGAAAACCTGCAGAAGGGAATCAGGACCGCCGGGGAAAAAACGGAAAAAGGCAGGAAAAAGAGTGAGAGAGCCAGACCGGTGTATGAAAGTTCCGGAACCTCCAAAAAAGCGAAAGTCCGTGTGAAGACGAGCGGTTTTTACCGCTCAGAGGAGAAAAAGAAGGGGCGCACAGTCTATGTTGTCATAGCTATTGTGGTGTGTTTAATTGTCATCAACCTTTTTTTTGAGGCGGCAGGCAGGATGGTTGATCGGCTGACGCAGTCTCACCTGGAAAATGCTGCAGCTGAATGGAGCCAGGAGAACAGTGCTTCCAAAGAGCCAGAGTACGGCTATGGGGTAACAGAGCTTGATGAGGCAGAGATAATGGCGGCAGGGACCCGATGCGACGGGGAGGAACATTTTTCCTGCAGCATTACCGATATGGACAGGCGGCTGGACGAGGTGATTTCACAGCTTGGCCTCCAGGCTGAAAAAGATGAGTATACGGATAATTACATAATATATTCAGACGGAGGCTCCTATAAATTTTATGATACCTGCATTTTCTGCATCGTACTGGATGAAAACGGAGAGGAGCGCCTGTCCATTCTCTTAAACGGCGACACGGTTACAGGCGAGGTCCACAGTGTATCTGTCAATGCTTTCTCACCGGATGAAAATGAAACGGCGGCGGAAATTCTCCGGCAGCTGGCAGATTTTGCAGCAGGAGAGGAGGGCACCGTAAAACAGGAAGAGATTCTGGAGGCTGTGGGGTCCGAAAACGAGCTGAGCCGTCCTGCGTATAATTATGTCATTTACGTTTATGATTATGAAGGAGAGGGACTGGGAGGCAGCCTGATGCCTCTGCAAAACTGGGAGGAAGAGAGCGGAGCAGAGACGCTTTGATAAGGAAGGCGAAAGAAGCCGGGCAGAAGAAAGCCAGACAGAAAAAAGACAGCGGGAAAGGGACAGATACAGGAGGCAGGATGAAAAAACTATTACTACTTTCAACGGGAGGCACCATCGCCTCTGTGATGACGGAAAACGGACTTGCCCCGGCGGCAACGCCAAAGGAGCTGTTAAGCTATATTCCGGAAGCAGGGAAATTCTGTGAAATTTCAGTCAGACAGCTTTTTAACCTGGACAGCACGAATTTTCAGCCGGAGCACTGGATTCGCATCAGCGAGGAGATCCGAAGGGAGTACGAAGTCTATGACGGGTTCATCGTAACCCATGGAACAGATACCATGGCATACACGGCGGCGGCTCTGTCCTACCTGATTCAGAATCCGGAAAAGCCCATCATTCTCACCGGCTCCCAGAAGCCTATCAGCGTCCCCATTACCGATGCCAGGAAAAACCTGATGGACAGCCTGCGCTTTGCGTCCAGGGACGGGGTGCGGGGTGTCTATCTGGTGTTTGACGGGAAGGCCATTCTGGGAACCAGAGCCAGAAAGATCCGATCCAAGAGCTACAGCGCCTTTGAGAGCATCAATTATCCGGTGGCCGCCTTTATAGACGAGAACCGAATTATCCAGTACGTAGACGGGGAGAGCCGGACAGGGGAGACGGTGTTTTATGACAGGCTGAATCCGAGAGTATTCGTGCTCAAGCTGATACCGGGAATCGAGCCGGAGATTCTGCAGTATATCGGAGAGCGGTACGATGCGATTATCATCGAGAGCTACGGGGTGGGAGGAATCCCATTCTACAATAAGAGAAATTTTCTGAGCGGACTGGAGGACCTGACGGAGAAAGGAAAAATCGTCGTGATTGCCACTCAGGTGATGCTGGAGGGAAGCGACGCCGAGGTCTATGAGGTGGGCTACCGGGCGGTAAACCACTACAATGTGCTCCAGGCCTACGATATGACAGTTGAGGCTGCGGCTGTGAAGCTGATGTGGATTATGGGACAGTCAACGGAGTTTGAAACAGTGAAGAAAATGTTTTATACAAGGGTGAGCCAGGATATTCTGGTGGGGCCTGAATGGTAAGCGTTTTTATGCCTGCTCATAGGCAGGAGGCGAGACGGCTGTCCTGACGTGAGAGCGTGGATCGGGAGAGGAGACAGACAAAATGCCCGCCGATTTTCCGGCGGGCATTTTGTAATATTGGGAATGGTAGGTATATATAAAAAAGAAATTGGCTTAGGGGGGCCGGACGGCTCTGGCCGTCCGGTATGAGTATGAAAAAGCTTTTATTATTTCAAGCAATACTTGAAACAAAGGCCTGTTACCCTTTCGGATAACATACTTAGATTATAGGGTGGAAATGTGACCAAAGTGTGTCAGCATCATAAAAAAAGAATAAAGATCATAAAAAAAGAAAAAACCCTTTAAAAACAGGTAAAAATTGTATATAATAGTAAATGGTATAGTTTGCTTATACGCAGATGACAGTATGAAAGCTGCCGCCGGATTCGGTGCAGCTTCTTAGATAGCCAGAAAACATTTAATGCGAAGGGTTGACTGGCAGCCGGGCAGGAGAGCTGACGCAGGACTGTCCGTTTTGTTCTGGATGAATGGGAGAAAAACAGGAGGAAGAACAACTATGATGATGTCTAATGACATTGGAATTGACCTGGGTACGGCCAGTATCCTTGTGTATATCAAGGGTAAGGGCGTGGTGCTGAAGGAGCCATCCGTAGTTGCGATTGACCGCGACACAAACAGGATCATGGCGATCGGAGAAGAGGCCCGCCTGATGATCGGAAGAACGCCGGGCAACATTGTGGCAGTCCGTCCGCTCCGCCAGGGTGTGATCTCCGACTATACAGTGACAGAGAAAATGCTGAAATACTTTATCAATAAAGCAGTTGGAAAGAAAACCCTCAGAAAGCCGAGGATCAGCGTATGTATTCCAAGCGGCGCCACAGAGGTGGAGAGAAAGGCCGTGGAGGACGCGACCTACCAGGCAGGAGCCAGGGATGTTTCCATCATCGAGGAGCCGGTTGCGGCTGCCATCGGAGCGGGTATCGACATCTCCAAGGCCTGCGGAAACATGATCGTAGACATCGGCGGCGGTACGGCTGATATTGCGGTGATCTCTCTGGGAGGAACAGTTGTCAGCACCTCCATTAAGGTGGCCGGAGATGACTTTGACGAGGCGCTGGTGCGCTATATGAGAAAGAAGCACAACCTGCTGATCGGTGAGAGGACGGCTGAGGAGATCAAGATCAACATCGGCGCAGCCTACAGAAGACCTGAGATGATCACTATGGAGGTGAGGGGAAGAAACCTGGTGACAGGACTTCCGAAGACGATTGTTGTGACCTCCGATGAGACGCTGGAGGCACTCAGAGAGCCGGCCATGCAGATTGTGGACGCTGTTCACAACGTGCTTGAGAGAACGCCGCCGGAGCTGGCAGCCGATATTTTTGACCGCGGCATTGTGCTGACAGGAGGCGGATCGCTGCTCAGCGGACTGGATGCGCTGATCGAGGAAAAGACAGGAATCACCACGATGATTGCCGAGGATCCTCTGACAGCAGTTGCCATCGGAACCGGAAAGTTCATTGAGTTTGCCCACGGAGAGGGCTCCAGGAATTTTGACTAGGGACAGCTATGGCTTCAGTGAAAGGTTTTGTTGAAAAAATTAAATACAGGAACGAGGACAACGGCTATACGGTTTTAAGCGTCACCGGCTCGGAGGATGGGGAGGAATACATCCTTGTGGGCAGCTTCTCCTACATCAGTGAGGGGGAGCTTATTGAGGCGTCGGGCCATATAACCGAACATCCTGTTTACGGGGAACAGCTTGCGGTGGAGCACTACGAGATCAGGCCGCCGGAGGATACGGTTTCCATGGAACGCTATCTAGGCTCCGGTGCCATCAAGGGCATCGGGGCTGCTTTAGCTTCAAGGATAGTAAAAAAATTTAAGACGGACACCTTCCGGATCATGGAGGAGGAACCGGAGCGGCTGGCCGAGATCAAGGGGATCAGCGAAAAGATGGCTATGGCCATTGCGGAGCAGGTGGAGGAGAAGCGCGATATGCGCCAGGCCATGATGTTTCTGCAGGAGTACGGCATCTCCATGAATCTGGCAGCCAAGATCTATCAGGAGTACGGCCCGGCCATGTACGGGATTATCAGGCAGAATCCCTACAAGCTTGCGGACGACATTCCCGGCGTGGGCTTTAAGATGGCAGATGAGATCGCGGCGAAGGTGGGGATATTTACGGACTCTGACTTCAGAATCAAGAGCGGGATTCTCTACACTCTGTTAAAAGCCACGGCAGGCGGCCATACATACCTTCCAAAGGAGGTTCTCTGCGCCCAGGCCTCAGAGCTTCTCGGCGTAAAGCAGGAGGAGATTGAAAAGCACCTGGCGGACATGCAGATGGATAAGCGGCTTGTGATCAAGTACGGGCGCAGCGGAGAGGAGAGCGGCACACAGACGGCATCGGCTTCCCATGGGGAGACGGGAGAGGAAGGGGAAGAAGGGCCTGATTCTGAAAGGGAGCGCCCCCAGCTTGTCTATGCCTCCCAGTATTACTACACGGAGCTCAACACGGCGAAGATGCTCCACGATCTGAACATTACCGGGGATCAGTCCGAGGAGTCCATCAGAAAGAGCCTTGGCCGCATTCAGGAGCAGGAAAATATAGAGCTGGACGAGCTTCAGATACAGGCAGTGATCGAGGCGGTCAACTGCGGGCTTCTGGTTATTACAGGGGGCCCCGGAACGGGAAAAACCACAACCATCAATACGATTATCCGATACTTTGAGCTGGGCGGTCTCGACATCCTGCTGGCAGCGCCTACAGGAAGAGCCGCCAAGCGGATGACGGAGGCTACCGGCTGTGAGGCCAAGACGATCCACCGCCTGCTGGAGCTGACGGGAGCGCCCCTGGAGGAAAAGGGAAATGACGCGGGACAGAGGGGAAAGCTGGCAAACGGAGGGATGCGCTTTGAGCGAAACGAGGAAAATCCTCTGGATGCAGATGTGATTATCATCGACGAGATGTCCATGGTGGATATCCACCTGATGCATTCCCTGCTGCGGGCGGTGAATGTGGGAACCAGGCTGATTCTGGTGGGCGATGTGGATCAGCTTCCCAGCGTGGGGCCGGGCAATGTGCTCAGAGATATTATTGAGTCCGGCTGTTTCCATGTAGTGAAGCTGACGCGGATTTTCCGCCAGGCAGCCCAGAGCGATATTGTCGTCAATGCCCACAGGATCAACAGAGGAGAGCAGATTCCCCTGGGAAAGAGAAGCAGAGATTTTCTCTTTATCAGGCAGGAGGATCCGTCAGCCATCGTCAGCTCCATGATCACCCTGGTGAAGGACAAGCTGCCGGGCTATGTGAAGGCTGATGTGTTTGATATCCAGATCATGACTCCTATGCGAAAGGGCGCCCTGGGGGTGGAGCGGCTGAACACTGTCCTGCAGCAGCACCTGAACCCGCCGTCGCCTGACAAGAAGGAGAAGGAGACGGGAGGAATTACGTTTCGCACAGGCGACAAGGTGATGCAGATAAAAAATAATTATCAGATGGAGTGGGAGCTGAGAAACAGGTACGGGATTCCTGTGGACAGAGGAACCGGCGTGTTCAACGGGGATACAGGCATCATAAGGGATATCAATACCTTCTCCGAGCTGGTCACCGTGGAATTTGACGAGGGAAAGATGGTGGAATACAGTTTCAAGCAGCTGGAGGAGCTGGAGCTGGCCTACGCCATCACTATTCATAAATCTCAGGGGAGCGAGTACCCGGCTGTGGTGCTCCCTGTCTATCCGGGGCCCAGGATGCTGATGACGAGAAATCTGATCTACACGGCTGTCACGAGAGCCAGAACCTGCGTCTGCCTGGTGGGTATTCCACAGATCTTTCAGAGCATGGTGGATAACGCTTCAGAACAGAAGAGATATTGTGGATTAAAGGACAGGATTCAGGAGATTGAGGAGAGCCTGATGTAGAAAGCCGGGAGAATATAAAAGACAGAAGAGAAAAAGGGGCGCCTTTCGCGAAGCCGGAACCGCCCCGCTCCCATCCGGCAGCGGGAGCAGCAGCCGGAGAACCGCTTTTTCCAGGCTGCTTTTATCTGGAACATATCCTTATCATATCGTATTCACTTTTCGTATCGTATTTACTTTGGGAATCTTACTGTTTTCTATTATTCTTCTTTTTCGTTTGTTTGACCATCTTCTATCATTCTTCTTTTTTGTTTATTTTGCCATCTTTGTGATTTTTAATCGCTGCACCTTGCATTGCCGCGGCCGCGGATGCTGAAGCTGCGGCAGAAGTCTGCTCACAGCAGGGCAATGGAAGGGAAAGCACAGAGTCCGTGCGGGGAGGGAGATATTCTTGGAGTTCGATTTAAAGAAAATCTGGCTGAAATATGGCAGGGCAGGCGGAGATTCTGCGCAGGAGCTGGCCCTCCTGGCGGCAGATCTGCTGTTTCCGCGGCGCTGTCCCGTCTGCGGCGATGTAGTGCTTCCAAAGGGAAGGCTTATCTGCCCCGGATGTGTAAAAAAGCTGTCTTTTGTGACGCCGCCGGTCTGCATGAAATGCGGAAAGGAGATAGACAGCGGGCTTTTGGAGTACTGCCCGGACTGCGCGCGGCGCCCCAAGAGCTTTGAATACGGAATGGCCCTTCTGAATTATAATAAGACTGCGGCGGCTTCCATGGCGGCAGTGAAGTACAGGAATAAAAGGGAGTATCTGGATTTTTATTCCTGCGCGGCCACAGTGCGTTTCGGGGAGAGGATTCGGGCTGCGGGGATCCAGAGGATTGTGCCGGTTCCCGTTCACCCGTCGCGGTTTCGGAAAAGGGGATTTAACCAGGCCGGGGAGCTGGCAGATAGGCTCTCAAAGGAGCTTAAGATTCCGGCCGCCGGGCTTCTTCTGAGGGTAAAAAGGACAGATCCCCAGAAAGGCCTGGGGGCAGGAGGAAGGCTCAAAAACCTGGAACAGGCCTTTCGGGCCTTGCCGGAAGCGGGAAGTTTCGAGCGGGTGCTCCTGGTGGATGACATTTACACCACAGGGAGCACTGCTGAGGCGTGCACCAGGGCACTTTTAAACGCCGGAGTAAAAAAGGTTTATTTTTTTGCTGTTTGTATTGGACATGGACGCTAAAGTAGGATATGATGATAAAAGGACTTTCTGTCCGGCAGAGGAGCAGACTTCTGCCAGAATATGAAAAAGAGGACGGCTGCCAGAAAGAACAGGAAGCATTGCCTGCTGCCTATGCAGGCGGCGGGAAACATGGCAGCGCAGGCCTGAAAAGCTGCGAAAAGGAGTTGCAAATGAAGGAGTATACCTATCAACTGGAAAAAGAGGATTACAGAGAGTGGATCCGGTGGAACATTAAAAAACATGATCAGAGGAAGGCGAAGCTGATCACAGTGGGAGTAATGCTGGCTCTTCTGGCTGTCACCCTGATCGGAAATTTTTCGTCGGGAAGACCCATTGCCGCTGCAATTGGCTCGGTGGTGACGTTTATCGGACTAGGAGCAATCATGCTCTATTTTATTTCTCCGCAGAACCAGGAGAAAATGATCTGGAAGAAAAGCGGGCTTAAAAAGATGGAAAAGACAGGATTTCCTACCATCAACCTGGCAGTGCGGGAGGACGGCTTTGATCTCTTCGGGCCTGACAGGGAAGCTGAGCATGTACATTACCAGTACACCAGCCTGGAGGACATTGTGGAGCTGGAACGCCTTCTGCTTTTAAAGACATCTGACGGAAGTTACCAGTTTGTGGCCAAAAGAGTGTTTACTGAGGAAGAGAAGCAGGAATTTCTC
Organism: Clostridium sp. M62/1; assembly: GCF_020736365.1. Lineage (NCBI taxonomy): Bacteria > Bacillati > Bacillota > Clostridia > Eubacteriales > Clostridiaceae > Clostridium > Clostridium sp. M62/1. The sequence goes on from NZ_CP085988.1 coordinate 1,112,092, forward strand.
AGCTTCCTGAGAGAGAAGATGGCGGACGCCAGGGAAAATCCCGAGAAGTACAGAAGAACAGAGACGGGGGCTATTGCAGGCACCGGCAGTGATGAGACAGAAGGGAATATCTGGGAAGAGGGCTACGTGGTCAGAAACCAGAATACTGCGGGAATGGGAAAGATTGGTCAGATGGCGAACATCCTCGCGCGCTCAGGCGAGGAGGAAGAGACAGATGGCAGAACAGGTGATGATGCGGACTGTCCGGAACAGGAGGAAGAGAAGGCAGAAGAGCTTTAGTCCGCCGGAAATTTGTGAAAGCAGTCTGAAAATTCAGCTGATTTTGGCAGCTGCTGCAGACTCAGCTCAGCAAGGTAAAAGAGGAGGAGATCGGCTTGAAAATACGCAGTGCCCTGGAGCAGGATGTCAGGGAGATGATGGAAATATTTAATTATGAGGTGAGAAACTCCACAGCCTCCTTTGCGATTCAGGAAAAGACCTATGAGGATCGCCTGGAATGGTTTCACGCCCACGGCACGGGGAATCATCCGCTGATTGTGGCTGAGGAGGATGGAAGGGTTGCAGGCTATGCCTGCCTGTCCCAGTACCGTCCCCACGAGGCGTACAAAAAAACAGTGGAGCTGTCCGTTTATGTATCGCCCGATTTTCGGAAAAGGGGAGTGGGCGAGGCGCTGATGCAGGAGATCATCCGCCTGGCAAGAGAGGACAGAAATACCAGGACTGTCATTTCTGTGATTACAGCAGAAAATCAGGCCAGCATCCGGCTTCATGAAAAGCTTGGTTTTTCCTTCTGCGGCAAGATGCACGAGGTAGGGGAGAAATTCGGCAGAATGCTGGACATTGTCAATTATGAGCTCCTTGTCTGAGAGGGACCCCGAATATTAACAGAATAGAAATATAAAACAGCTGCCCCGGAATGGAGCAGGAGACAGATAAGGAGGTGTACTGCCGGTGTTGGCTGGCCGTGCGCCTCCTATTTTTGTGGAGATAGGGAAGAGCAGACAGAAACCGGTGCCCTGGCGGACCGCTGTTTTTTGTAATGATTTGTAAGAGATTTGTTCCTTGCGGCCTGTGCAGGCGTATGATAAGCTGAAATCAGGACAAAGGGAAAACTTTCAGAAGAGGAGAGAGGGGAGAAAGAATGAGAAAATCTTTAAAAGCTCTGGCAGCGGCAGCGGCTGTTTTCCTGACTGCATGCGGCAGCAGCACAGGCGGCGCAGCAGCTCCGCCTGGTACAGCGTCCGTACAGGCAGAAACGAGAGAGCAGGAACAGACAAAACAGGAACAGACAAAACAGGAGCAGGGGGAGGTCACCGGCAGCTCAGAGGAAGAGGGGGCGGAGATAATCGGAGGGGCGGACGGTCCGACGGCAATTTTTATCGCACTGGAGGCGGACAGCGCCCAGGAGATAGAAAATTACCCATCTCTGAGGGAAATGGCAGGGGATACACAGATTGATCCGGACGGGGAGGGAAAAGTTTTTCTGGACAGCGTCCGGAGTGACGGAGTCTATGTCCTGGAAGAAAGCGGTGAGTGGAGTCCGAGAACGGATCAGATGGGAACTGCAGTAATTCACGGCCCCTTTGGAGTCATCCTGCTTCGGCATCGGGAGGACGGCTCCTGGCTGGCGGAACGCTCTGTGGATATGGCAGAGATGGAAAGCTCCTATATGGAGAGCGGGGACAATACAGAAGTGCTTCCGGCAGGAGGGGCGGTTTTTATTTCTGTAAGAGAACGCGGAAGCATCACGGCCATGTATGAGCTTGTCATGGAGAATGGGCAGCTCTTCCAGCTGGACGTATCTGCTATCGGAAGGGATGAGGCGGAGAGCCTGCTCCTTGCCATCCGGCAGGCGAATGAGAAATCAGGTATAACGTCTGCGGAAAAAGGAAAGGGTTCAGAGCCAGAGCCGGAGAGGAAAACGGCCATGAAAATTTATGACAGCGCCATGACTGCAGATGGAACGGAAGTATTCCTCTGCGCCGACGGGCCTGCGCTCACGGATTTCTGCCTGATGTGGAAGGACAGGGAAACAGGGGGTTATGTGACGGAGCCGGTTGTGTGGGAAGAGTAAAAGCTGCCAGGTTCGGAAAAAAGGCTGAGGGGCAGCGGGAAGGGGAAAACAGAAACAGGCATTGACCGGCAGGGAAAAACTAATTGCTTTTTACCTGCCGGTATGGTATAATCAGCTTTATATTATTAAATCAAGAAATAGATTTATAAATATATTGACGAATCACAGGTTTTATGGTATAGTAGACGGGCGAATGGAAGAGCCAGGTCTTTTTTTTATGCTCAAAAAAGCAGAGAAAAGCCTGAAAAATTTGAATTTATGTGGAGGTGGAAGTCGTGCGCACAAGAATCACACTGGCATGTACAGAATGCAAACAGCGTAACTACAACATGACCAAGGATAAGAAGACTCATCCAGACAGAATGGAAACGAAGAAGTACTGCAGATTCTGTAAGAGACATACGATGCACAAGGAAACAAAATAATTTCCGTGCCAGTATAAAGGATCAGGCATTCGCTTGAACATTTTGGAGGACAGAGAATGGGTGAGACAGGGAATACCGAGAAGGCTCAGAAGAAGAGCTTTTGGAAAGGCCTTGAGGCTGAGTACAAGAAGATAATCTGGCCTGACAAAGAAACCCTTCAGAAGGAGACAGCGGCTGTTATTGCAGGAGCTGTCGCTTTAGGTCTGATTATTGCAGCACTGGATACCGGAATCGTGTTCCTGCTGCACTATATCATCTAATAACAGGGGATAAGGTGAGATTATGTCAGAAGCGAATTGGTATGTAGTTCATACTTACTCAGGCTATGAAAACAAGGTTAAGGTAGACATTGAGAAGACCATCGAGAACAGAGGTCTTCAGGATCAGATCCTGGAGGTGTCCGTTCCCATGCAGGATGTAGTCGAGATCAAGAATGGAGCCCAGAAGCAGGTTGCCAAAAAGATGTTTCCCGGATATGTGCTCATTAACATGGTTATGAATGATGACACATGGTATGTAGTGCGTAATACCCGCGGTGTAACAGGTTTTGTTGGCCCGGGTTCCAAGCCGGTTCCTTTGACAGAGGATGAGATGGCAAATCTCGGCTTTAAACCAGCCGGAGTAGTTGTCGATTACGAGATTGGAGATGCGGTTGTCGTTATCTCCGGTGCCTGGAAGGATACCGTTGGTGTTATCAAGTCCATCAACGAGAACAAACAGACACTTGAAATTACCGTGGAAATGTTCGGCCGTGAGACACCGGTTGAGCTTAATTTCACAGAAGTTAAGAAGATGTAAGATGCGGCCTGTCATATCTGAGAGGCTCGTGGGAGGGTTCATCCCGCCATTACCACAATATTAGGAGGTGCCTTATCATGGCAAAGAAAGTAACAGGATACATTAAATTACAGATTCCTGCTGGTAAAGCAACACCAGCTCCGCCAGTTGGTCCGGCTCTCGGACAGCACGGCGTTAACATTGTACAGTTTACAAAAGAGTTCAACGCCAGAACAGCAGATCAGGGTGACCTGGTAATCCCGGTTGTCATCACTGTATATGCTGACAGAAGCTTCAGCTTTATTACAAAGACTCCGCCGGCTGCCGTTTTATTAAAGAAGGCATGCAAGCTGAAATCCGGCTCTGCAGTACCGAATAAGACAAAGGTAGCTACCATCTCCAAGGAAGAGGTCAGAAAGATTGCTGAGCTCAAGATGCCAGACTTAAATGCAGCAAGCATCGAGGCTGCTATGAGCATGATCGCCGGAACTGCAAGAAGTATGGGTATCACAGTAGAGGAGTAAGTTTTACTTACAATCTGCGGAAACGAGATGTTGAATTAGAAACGTGGGAGGGCAATCCCCGACAATACCACTAGGAGGTTATTTATAATGAAAAGAGGAAAAAGATACGTAGAGGCTGCTAAGTTAGTAGACCGTACAAATCTTTATGATGCATCCGAAGCTATCTCTATCGTTAAGAAGGCAGCAGGTGCTAAATTTGATGAAACTGTTGAAGCTCATATCAGAACCGGTTGTGACGGACGTCATGCTGATCAGCAGATCCGCGGCGCTGTAGTTCTTCCGCACGGAACAGGTAAGACAGTCAGAATCCTTGTATTCGCAAAGGGACCGAAGGCTGACGAGGCTCAGGCAGCAGGCGCTGATTACGTAGGAGCAGAGGAGTTAATCCCGAAGATCCAGAACGAGGGATGGCTTGACTTCGACGTAGTTGTAGCTACACCAGACATGATGGGCGTTGTTGGACGTTTAGGACGTGTACTTGGACCGAAGGGCTTAATGCCAAACCCGAAGGCCGGAACCGTTACTATGGACGTGACAAAGGCTATCAACGATATCAAGGCCGGTAAGATTGAGTACAGACTTGATAAAACAAATATTATCCACGTGCCAGTAGGAAAGGCTTCTTTCACAGAGGAGCAGTTAGCGGACAACTTCCAGACGCTTATCGACGCAGTTCTGAAGGCAAAGCCAGCTACATTAAAGGGCGCTTACTTAAAGAGCGTAACACTGACATCCACAATGGGACCAGGTGTGAAGTTAAACGTAGCAAAGCTTGTGAACTAATTGCGGCAGATAGAAGAGAGCGGATCCCTTTCGCCGGAGAAATCCGGGAAGGGCTCCGCTTTTTTTATAGGAAATTCCTCCGAATTTCCTATAATATAAAAAGCCCTGAAAAAATCAGCCAATCCCCGATTTTACTGCTTGACAACCACAAAAAAATATGCTATCTTACTTAAGTATTGACTGCCTAAGACAGCAGGTGCCGCAAGGCATAAGGTGAAAACGCCTGCCGAGGAAACGTACACTTACTGATGTAAACGGTGCCTCCCTGTCTCTGGCAGGGAGGCTTTTTCTGTAAGACTCCTGGCGGTTCATACGACGAAAATAATACAGGAGGTAAACCATTCATGGCAAAAGTTGAGTTAAAGCAGCCTATCGTTGCTGAGATCTCTGAGTTATTCAACGGCGCTAAGTCTGCTGTAGTTGTTGACTACCGTGGATTAACTGTTGAGCAGGATACACAGCTTCGTAAGCAGTTAAGAGAAGCTGGTGTTACTTACAAGGTATACAAGAACACCATGATTCGCTTTGCTGCAAAGGGAACAGAGTTTGAAGCTTTAGAGCCACATCTGGAAGGACCTACAGCTTTAGCTGTATCCAAGGAAGATGCTACTGCTCCGGCCAGAGTATTAGCTGAGTTTGCAAAGAAGGCAGACAAGTTAGAGTTAAAGGCCGGCGTTGTGGAAGGCACATATTACGATGAGAAGGGAATTCAGGTTATCGCTACTATCCCGTCCAGAGAAATTCTTCTCGGAAAGTTACTGGGAAGCATCCAGTCCCCGATCGCAAACTTTGCACGCGTTATCAACCAGATCGCAGAGGCAAAGGAGGCTTAATTCCATACATGAGAGAGGCTGCATAGCCGCGTGATGGAAGAGCCGTTCTGCAGCGTCAGAACTGCAGAAGCCGGGAATCCGGTATGAAAACATTTCATTAGAGAATAAATTATTAAACAGGAGGAAATTAAAATGGCAAAGTTAACAACAGCTGAGTTCATTGAGGCTATTAAAGAGTTATCCGTATTAGAGTTAAACGAGCTTGTAAAGGCTTGCGAGGAAGAGTTCGGTGTATCCGCAGCAGCAGGCGTTGTAGTTGCAGCAGCAGGCGGCGCAGCAGAGGCAGCTGAGGAGAAGACAGAGTTCGACGTAGAGCTGACAGATGTTGGCGCTAACAAGGTTAAGGTTATCAAGGTTGTTCGTGAGGCTACAGGTCTTGGCTTAAAGGAAGCTAAGGAAGTAGTTGACGGCGCTCCGAAGGTAGTTAAGGCTGGCGTTTCCAAGGAAGAGGCTGAGGACCTTAAGACAAAGTTAGAGGCAGAGGGAGCAAAGGTTACATTAAAGTAATCCATTGCCATTCTATAAACACTAAATGCATTACACACCGAAAGTCCAGAGTGTATGAAAGCACACTCTGGGCTTTTTCATATTATAGGAAATCCTCCGAATTTCCTATAATATGAAAAGCCCTGCCGGGCGGGATGCGCACGCCGCGCAGAGGAAAAAGGCTGCTTAAAGCAGCCGCGCGGCGGCGCGAAAAAGCAGGCAAGCCCCTAATGATTGAGGGAGTGGGGAGCTGAGGCGGGCCTGCCCACTTTCTTATTTACAGGAAATTCCTCAGAATTTCCGCAGATGAGATGGAGGACGGTAGAAAGGGAATGGGCAGGGCCGAACAGGCGGAGCCCTTTTGGCGCGCTGTTTAAACGGTAGGCAAAACATAAAAAGAAGGGATGGACAGAAATGAGGGTATCAGATGCGGTAAAAAACAGAGTTTCTCTGCGTGTCTATGATGACAGGCAGATTTCAGATGCGGATTTAGATCAGATTCTTGAGGCAGCTTCCCTTGCGCCTACGGCGGGAAACCAGCAGCTCTATTCCGTGATAGTAATTAAGAGCCGGGAGATGAAGGAAAAGCTGTCAGCAAGCTGTGACCATCAGCCGTTTATAGCCAAGGCTCCTGTTCTGCTCCTGTTTGTGGCGGATCAGCAGAAATGGTTTGATTATTACAGGCTGAAAGGCTGCAGGGAGTTTGCAGGCAGGGAGGAGGGGCTTGCCTGGGAGGAGCCCAATGAGGCGGATTTGCTGCTGTCCATCGAGGACACCATGATTGCAGCCCAGAATGCAGTGATTATGGCGGAATCACTGGGAATAGGCTCCTGCTACATCGGAGATATTCTGGAAAATTTCGAATATCACAGGGAGCTTTTCAGACTGCCCCAGCACGCGGTTCCCATTTCCCTGCTCTGCCTCGGATATTACAGGGAAGGCTACAGGCGGGTACACAGGGAACGATTTGACAGAAAGTATGTGGTGTTTGAGGAGACCTACCGGAGACTTTCCGATGAGGAGCTGGAGGATATGTTTGCCGGGAAGGCGGAGAGCTTCGTCAAAGGGCCGGCTGTCACGGCGGACAATTTTGCCCAGGCGTTTTATAAGAGAAAGACAGGCGCTGCTTTTTCAAAGGAGATGGCCCGATCGGTGAAGGCCATGCTTGAGGCGTATACGGGGAGAGGAAAACAGGAACAGCCGGACGGAAGGCAGTAAAGGCTCTGCCCGTCTGTGCTCACAGGCCTGACAGACGCAGAGAAGACACACAGGGAGATGAGAGAATGGAACAGAATGGTTTATCTGCAGAGAATTTTTCAGAGATGTTGAGGGAGAGCGACTGTCTTTTAATCGGAATCGGAGCAGAGTGGGAGACCGGGGCGGGCAGGCCCTCATCTCTCCAGCCGGAGCAGGCGAAAAGAGCTTACGAGGCATTGGGAGATATGGTGAAGGGAAAGGATTATTTTATTATCACCACGGTGACCGACGGAAAAGTCAGGGAGAGCTCCCTGGATCAGAGCCGTATTGTGGCGCCCTGCGGAAACGAGCAGTGGAAGCAGTGCAGCAGAGCCTGCACAAAGGACATATGGGAGCCGGGGGAGATTCCGGACGGTCTCTGTCCCCACTGCGGCGCGCCTCTGACGGGAAATACCATCCATGCGGAAACTTACATAGAGGAAGGGTATCTGCCTCAGTGGAAGGCCTACCAGGAGTGGCTGGGAAGGACACTGAACAGGAGGCTTCTGGCGCTGGAGCTGGGAGAGGACTTCCGGATGCCGAAGCTGATACGATGGCCTTTTGAAAAGACGGTATTTTTTAACAAAAAAGCGCATATGTACCGTGTGAACCAGACCTTTGCCCAGATTTCCGAAGAAATTGGAGAGCGGGCTGTCTCCATAAAGGAAAATTCTGTAGATTTCATTGTGAAGGCGGCAGAAGAGGCGGCAGGCTCCAGCCGATAGGGGAAAACGAAAATTTGCACTTTCCGATTGTTTATTCTGCCTGTCTGTGATAATATTTTTAGAGAAATAAAGGGCGTCAGGCACTACAGAAGTTTCAGGCTATGACTGATTGGGAAGGCACGGCGCAGACGAAAGAGAGGAAGCTTGAATGGGAGCGATCAGCAATGACTGGCTTGCGCCGCTCAGTGCGGAGTTTAGGAAGCCTTACTATAAAAAGCTGTATGAGACAGTGAAGCACGAATATGAAACAAGGGTGATTTATCCGGATGCCGATGATATTTTTAACGCCTTTGCGTTTACACCTCTTTCCAGGGTGAAGGTGGTCATTCTGGGGCAGGATCCCTATCACGGCCGCGGCCAGGCCCACGGGCTGTGCTTCTCCGTAAAGCCGGGAGTGGAAACGCCGCCCTCCCTGGTGAATATCTATCAGGAGCTTCACGACGATCTGGGCTGCTATATCCCCAACAATGGATATTTAAAGAAGTGGGCGGATCAGGGAGTCATGCTTCTGAATACGGTTCTCACTGTGCGCGCCCATCAGGCCAATTCCCACAGGGGAATCGGCTGGGAAGAGTTTACAGACGCGGCGATCCGGGCACTGAACGAGCAGGATCGCCCGATGGTGTTTATCCTGTGGGGAAGACCGGCGCAGATGAAGAAGCCGATGCTGACCAACCCGAAACACCTGATTCTGGAAGCACCCCATCCCAGCCCGCTCTCCGCATTCAGAGGATTTTTCGGAAGCAGGCCCTTCAGCCGCACCAACGAATATCTGAAGGAAAACGGAATCGAGCCCATTGACTGGCAGATCGAAAATATTTAGCAGAGAGGAAATGGTATGAGTTTTTTTGAGATTTTAAAAGTGCTTGTACTGGGAATTGTGGAGGGCTTTACGGAATGGCTTCCCATCAGCAGCACAGGCCATATGATTCTGGTGGATGAGATTATTCACCTGGACGTAAGCCAGGCATTCAGAGAAGTGTTTATGGTGGTGATTCAGCTGGGTGCGATTCTGGCTGTGGTGGTGCTGTATTTCCACAGACTGAATCCCTTCTCACCGCGAAAGACAGAAAACCAGAAGCGGGCGACCATCCGCCTCTGGATGAAGATAGTGGTGGCCTGTATTCCCGCAGCGATCATCGGAATTCCCTTTGACAACCTGTTAGATAAGCTTATGAACGGCTATGTGGTGTCGGCCATGCTGATTCTCTACGGCGTTTTCTTTATTCTGCTGGAAAACAGGAACCGGGGCGTGCAGTTCAGAATCCAGAGGGTGACACAGATTTCCTTCCGGACGGCTGCCTGCATCGGACTGTTTCAGGTTCTTGCCATGGTTCCCGGAACCTCCCGTTCCGGAGCGACAATCCTAGGGGCCATGCTGTTAGGCTGCTCAAGGGGGGCTGCGGCAGAGTTTTCCTTTTTCCTGGGAATCCCTGTCATGTTTGGCGCCAGCTTCTTAAAGATTATCAAATTTATATTTGTTGACGGAATGACCTTCCAGGCATATGAGGTGTTCTACCTGCTCTTTGGAATGGCAGTGGCCTTCGGCGTCTCTGTCTACTCCATTAAATTCCTGATGGAGTATGTAAAGCAGCATGATTTCAAGTTCTTCGGATATTACAGAATCGTGCTGGGAATCATTGTGCTTTCCTATTTCGGAATCTCTGCACTTGTGGCTGCTTAGAGATCCTTTGGGGAGAGAAACGGAAAAAAAGCAGGACAGAGAAAACTGTGTGCGAAAAAGAAGGGCGCAGGCTCTGTCTCCCTGTCCAGAATGGATTTCTGGGCAGGGAGACAGAGCCTGCGTTTTTATATGGGGCTGTCGCATCAATGATTAGAAAATCATAGATGCGGCAGCATCTTTTTGCTATTTTTAAGCCGAAATATTCACTTCTTTTATTCCGTTTCTATAAAAAGGCGAACTTTAATAAACCTTTTCTGAAAAAAGGTTCATTTTCAGGATTTACTTTTGAGCTGTCAAAATCAGGCGGTTTGTTTGAGTGGAAATAAATGACGCCCTGTCCTTCCTGCCTGAATCTTATGATGAAGTTTGTTTATGTTATACCCGATCGCCAGCAGGATACTCTGGGCGGTTACATTTGCATTCCCTCGATATAAATATCGTCTGAATTCCATATCCTCTTTGATGTTTGCAAAACTTCCCTCGGCCTGGATACTTCGGTTCATTCGGAGCTGTGTACCATAATCACTGGTAATCCGCTCCAATGTCTCCTGACGTTTTTCTTTCATTTTTTTCGAAACGTACAGTACTTTCTGGCGGTCTTCCATTGGTGTTTTGCAGTTGTTCCCCTTGATGCAGTCTGTTTTGAAAGGGCATCCGCTGCATCCGTTACTTCGATATACGGTAACGGTTCTCCGGTATCCACTGGCCGTCTTTTCTCTCTTTTCGTACTGCATCGTCAACACCTGTCCATTTTTACAGTAATAACAGTCCGCTTTCTCATCATATTTCATGTTTTCCATCCGCCCGATATCCTGACGGTATTTTCGGGGTTTGGAAATTTCATAGTTCTGGGGTTTGATATAGGCCAGCTGACCGTTTTCTTCGAGAAACAGGTAATTCTCTTCGCTTTCATATCCTGCATCTGCCACAATCTCCTGATATTTAAACGGAAGATACAACTCCATATCTTTCAGGAATGGGATCAAGGTCCTCGTATCCGTAGGCCGTGGACTGATATCCAGCCATGTGATGTATTCTGAATCCACTCCATGCTGAAGATTATAAGCCGGTTTCAGCTGCCCATTGAGCATGGCATCTTCTTTCATTCGCATAAAAGTCGCATCCGGGTCTGTTTTAGAATAACTGTTACGGTCTCCACAGACATAAAGCTTTTTATTGTACTCCTTCAGTTTTGCTATGTAAGTTTCCAGAGTTTCCAGCGATTTCTGAAGGTGTGTTTTTCGTCGTCCGGTTCCATGAACAAAGACAATCCCTTCCTCCTGCCTGATCCTGCACAGCTTTTTTCGCAGCCTTTTTAATGTGTGAAGAGAGACTTTCCCGTTATAAGCGATCCTGAAACCGTAAAGATTTTCACACTCTTCCACAAAGACAAGAATCTTATCGAATAGTTTTGCCTGATTTTTCGTAATGGCTTTTTTCCAGACAAAAGTATATTTATTCGCAACGGATTCTATTTTCGTTCCGTCAATAAAGATACTTTTCCCGGAAATCTCCCCAAGGGAATATAAGAGTTTCGACACCTCGGCCAATGTCTTTTTCGAGCATTGTGCGAAATGCAGAGAAATAAAACGTGCAAAGGTTGCATGGTCAGGTGCTGGTTTCCCTTCCAAAAGGTACATGAAGTTGATATCCCTGCGGCATGCAGTTTCGATATCCCGGCTGGAATAGATCCGATTCATGCTGGCGTAGACCATGATCTTAAACAGCTGTCTCGGTGTCGCCTGATTTTTCTTTATCTTTCCATAAGTCTGATAAAGATCGCTGAGTTCCATTCCCTCCACAAATGCACTCAGAAGACGGACCGGATCATCTGCCGGAATCAAAATTTCCACATCCAGCGGAAGTTTGATTTGATAGTACAGAGAAGATAAGGTATAATCTTTCTGTAGGATTTTATTTATTCGCATAAATAAATTTTACACCAAGAGCCAGGCCTTGCACAGACCTGGCTCTTATTCTCTGCAAAAAAGTGCTGCCGCACTAATTATTTAGTGCGACAGCCCCATATAAAAACGCTCCGCGGGGATCGCACTGGGTTGGAGAGGAAAATGTCGCTTTTGCGACCCGCCGCTTTGTTCTGGCATCGGAAAACGCTGGCGGGGGCATGTATATCTGGGAAGGGAGAACCGTATATTTAGACAAGGGAACTTTACGGCAGTAAGGAGGGACAGGAGTTGAAGAAACTGAGATTACAGGCAGGGGTACTGGCGGCTGTCCTGCTTGCAGATATTCTGCTGGCGGCCAATCTGGGGAGAGTGGTCTGGGAAGCGGGAGGGGGAGAAAGGGGAGAGATTTCTGCTGTCCCCGCTTCGGAGCGGGAGAATGGACCTGCCATTGATCCAAACCAGAAAAGCCCGTTTCTGGCTCTCACCTTTGATGACGGCCCCCACTCGTCCTGTACGGAGGAGCTGCTGGACGGGCTGAAAGACAGAGGGGTGAAGGCATCCTTTTTTCTGATGGGAGAAAATATTCCCGGCAACGAGAGACTGATTCAGAGGATGAAGGAGGAAGGCCATCTCATCGGGACCCACTGCTACAGCCACGTGGATCTGACCCGGGAGAGTATGGAGAGCGCAGTCAGCCAGATTGAGAAGACAAACGAGATGATTGAGGAGATTACAGGGACAAAGCCGGCTTATATAAGACCTCCATACGGGGCGTGGAATGAGGAACTGGAGGAGAAGGTTCAGATGACTCCTGTGTTCTGGGATATTGATACCTTGGACTGGAAGAGTCAGAACAGCGCAGCCGTCCTTGGGAAAATTGAAAGACAGGCGGGAAAGCACCAGATTGTGCTGATGCATGACACGTTTCCCTCCACCGTGAAGGCAGCCCTTGCGGCCATTGACACATTGAAGGAGCAGGGCTATACTTTTGTTACAGTAGACGAGCTGCTGATAGAATAGAGAAGCTCCTGGGAGCCGCCTATCAGTGAGCAGGTGAAGGGGAGAAAACCGCAATGGATTTATTTGACTATATGAGGAGCAGTACGATGGAGAAGGAGGCGCCGCTGGCCTCCCGCCTGCGCCCGTCCACCCTGGATGAGGTGGTGGGGCAGAAGCACATAATCGGGAAGGACAAGCTGCTGTATCGGGCGATCAAGGCAGATAAGCTGGGCTCAGTGATTTTTTACGGGCCGCCGGGAACTGGAAAGACAACGCTTGCGAGAGTGATTGCCAATACCACCAGCGCCCGCTTCACCCAGATTAATGCCACCACAGCGGGAAAAAAGGACATGGAGGAGGCGGTAAAGGAGGCCAAAGACGCTCTTGGAATGTACGGGCAGAAGACGATCCTTTTTGTGGATGAGATTCACCGTTTCAACAAGAGCCAGCAGGACTATCTTCTGCCCTTTGTGGAGGACGGAACCCTTATTCTCATCGGCGCAACCACGGAAAATCCTTATTTTGAGGTGAACGGAGCTCTGATTTCCCGATCCAGGATCTTTGAGCTGAAACCTCTTGAAAAGGGAGATATCATAGAGCTGATGAGGCGGGCTGTGGCGGATCATGAAAAGGGGATGGGAATGTACCGGGCAGTTCTGGAACAGGAGGCTGAGGAATTTCTGGCAGAGGCGGCAAACGGGGATGCGAGGGCTGCCCTGAATGCGGTGGAGCTGGGCGTCCTTACCACAGAGCGCAGGGAGGACGGGCTCATCCACATTGACCTGGCCGTGGCCCAGGAGTGCATCCAGAAGCGGGCTGTGCGCTACGACAAGGGGGGAGACAACCACTACGATACGATATCTGCCTTTATCAAGAGTATGAGAGGCTCGGATCCGGACGCTGCAGTCTATTATCTGGCCAGAATGCTCTACGCGGGGGAGGATATCAAGTTTATTGCCAGGAGAATTATGATCTGCGCCTCAGAGGACGTGGGAAATGCAGATCCCCAGGCTCTCTGTGTGGCTGTCAGCGCATCCTTGGCGGTGGAGCGGGTTGGAATGCCGGAGGCGCAGATTATTCTCGCCAATGCCGCAACCTATGTGGCCAGCGCCCCCAAAAGCAATTCGGCAGTCAAGGCCATAGAAGCTGCCATGAACGCAGTTAAGACAAGACCTCTGGGCCCGGTTCCTGTGCATCTTCAGGACCGCCACTACAGCGGTGCCGCCGCTCTGGGACGGGGGCTTGATTATAAGTATGCCCATGATTACCCCTATCACTATGTGAAGCAGCAGTATCTTCCGGATGGAATGGAGGACGCTGTATTCTATGAGCCCTCAGAAAACGGATATGAAAAGCAGATAGGGGAAAGGCTTGCTTTCCTGAGGAGCCTGTCCGGGGAGGAAAGTGAGACGGACACAAAAGGGAAAGAATAAATAAAAGGAAAAGCAGCTGCCTTCTGAAATGAGGGCGGCTTTTTTTACTCCACGCTCTGATAACGCCAAAGGGGAAAAATAAATGCAGGAAAAATGAACCAGCCTGCCTGCAGAATGCTCTTATAGACAGGTGCACCAAAACGGGAAGGAGAGCAGAGGACTTGAGAGAAACAGAACTTGTAGAACGGTTTGCGGCCGGAGATAGGGAGGCGTTTGACGCGCTGTATGAACTTTATAAGGATCAGGCCTTCCGAACCGCATGGTTTCTGGCCGGAAACCGGGCGGATGCGGAGGATATTGTCCAGGATACCTTTGTCAAGGTATATGTGAATATCGGACAGCTTAAAGATGCAGGAGGCTTCAAGAGCTGGTTTTACAGGATTCTCACAAGGACGGCCTGGAAACAGTCAGAGGGCAGAAGGCGGGAATTTCCCGACAGCGAGATACTGACTCACGCAGACGCATCCTCAGATATACAGACCGATCTGACTCCCGAACGTCTTCTTAAGGAGGAAGAACGCCAGAGGATCAGGGACGCGGTGGACCGTCTGGATGAAAAACACAGAACGGTGCTGATTCTCTACTATTTCAACGAATTTTCCACCAGGACGATTGCCCGCATCATGGGCTGCCTGGAGGGAACGGTGAAATCAAGGCTGTTTACGGCGCGAAGAAAAATCAGGGCAGAGCTTATGAGTGAGCCGGGAAAGGAGGGAGTTGTCTGTGAACAGGGAAACGGACGGAAGGTTAAAGGAGTTTTTTGAGAGGGAAGCGGGAAAAATGACAGCCCCTGACAGCCTGAAAGACCGGATTGACAGGGAGCTTGCCGTGATTGACAGCATGAGGGAGAATGAAGAGCATTCAGAAAGAAAGGGTTCAGATATGAGATTCAAAAAGAGAAAACTGGTTTTGGCGGCAGCGGCGGTTATGATGATAGGAAGCATTACCTGTATTGCAGCAGGAAAAATGGCAGGCTCCATGGTCGGCAGCAGCCATCTGACAGAGGTGAGAGAGTACAGCGGGCTGGCGGATGCAGAGAAAAAGACAGGGCTTGAGACGGGAATGCCGGAGAGCTTTTCAAACGGCTATCAGTTCCAGTATGTGAACACGGGAGACGGGGCTGCTGTGGATGCAGACGGAAACCCGATCCCGGGAACCGAGTACACCGATATCTTTGTGAGCTACGAGAAGGATGGGAATGAAATTCTGGCTTCTGTCACACCGAAGCTTAAGGGGATGGAAGAATCGTCAGAGGGAATGCCCGAGGCCAAGGAGGTGCGCGAGATTGGAGGAGTCTCTGTAAGCTATCTGGAAACTACGATGAAGGTTGTGCCGCCGGACTATGAGCTGACGGAGCAGGACAAAAAGGATATGGAGAATCCGAACTTCGGCATTTCCTACGGTTCCGACGAGGTGAAGGTGCAGGAGGTTCACTCCATGGAGTGGAGGACAGAGGATCAGGCGTACAGTCTGGTGGACATCACAGGCACCGCCGGGGCTGAGGAGATGTTTTCTATGGCGGAAGAGATCATAGAAGGAAAGTAGATGAAAGAACTGGAAGGAGAGATCCAGACAGATTTGAAAATCCAGCCGGGAACAGAAAACAGTGAGGGGCATTTATCCGGCCTCTCACTGTTTTTGCAAGTGAATCCAAACATGTGAAAGGGGCTGTAAAATAACAGAAAGTATGATATACTAAAACAAACTGTGCTTTTTTGCCTGCGGGACAGCTCCGGGCAGGAACCGACTCTGGGATAGGGCAGACAGTTCTGCAGGCTGAAGGAAGCAGACAGGGGTTTATTCCACCTGCCCGATCCACAGGAGAGATAAACCGTATAAAAATGAAAGACAGAACAGAAAGGAACCTTCCATTGAATACACATACTGAAGCAGGAGCCAATGCAATTTCCGTCAAGAATGTGACAAAGATCTACCGTCTGTATGACAAGCCCATTGACAGGCTCAAGGAATCCTTAAGCGTTACCCATAAAAACTACCATAAGGATTTCTATGCCCTTCAGAATCTTTCTTTTGACGTGAAAAAGGGGGAGACGGTGGGGATTATCGGAACCAACGGTTCAGGAAAATCCACGATCCTGAAGATTATCACTGGGGTACTTACCCCCACCTCCGGCGAAGTCATGGTGGACGGAAAGATATCGGCCCTTCTGGAGCTGGGAGCCGGCTTTAACCAGGATTATACAGGAATTGAGAACATTTACATGAACGGAACCATGATGGGCTTTTCCAAGAAGGAGATGGATGAAAAGCTCCCGGACATACTGGAGTTTGCAGACATCGGAGACTTTGTCTACCAGCCGGTCAAGACCTACTCGAGCGGTATGTTTGTCCGCCTGGCCTTTGCCCTGTCCATCAATGTGGAACCGGAGATCCTGATCGTAGATGAGGCTCTGTCCGTAGGAGACGTGTTCTTCCAGTCTAAATGCTACCGCCGTATGGACGAGCTGAGAAAGAGCGGAACCACCATTGTCATGGTAACCCACGATATGGGAAGCGTGATCAAGTACTGCGACAAGGTAGTGCTGTTAAACCGCGGTGAGTTCGTAGCTGAGGGCCCGGCCGGAAAGATGGTGGATCTCTACAAGAAGATTCTGGCAGGCCAGCTGGATTCCCTGAATGAGGAGCTGTCACAGATGAACGATTTCTCCGGAGACAGCGCGGTGAGCAGCACAGACACAGCCGGACAGAAGGAAGAAGACGGCTCAGAGCAGCATCAGAAGGGACTGATGAAGGATAAGATCACAATTAATGCAAACCGTACCGAGTACGGCGACGGCCGCGCGGAGATTGTAGATCTGGGCCTGTTCGACGAGAGGGGAAATCTGACAAACCTGCTGCTAAAGGGCGAGATGTTTACGATCAAGGAGAAAATCCGTTTCAGCACAGAGATCCAGGCGCCGATTTTCACTTACACCATCAAAGATAAAAAGGGTACGGATCTGACGGGAACCAACACCATGTTTGAGGGAACGGACATTAAGCCTGTGAAGCGGGGAGATGTCTATGAGGTCTCCTTCAGGCAGAAGATGACGCTGCAGGGCGGGGAGTACCTGCTCTCCATGAGCTGTACCGGCTTTGAGAACGGCGAGCATGTGGTGTATCACCGCCTTTACGATGTGGCCAATATTACGGTTATCTCCAACAAGAACACGGTGGGTGTCTATGATATGGAGTCCCAGGTGGAGACAAAGCTCACGCCGGCAAACGCGGATGCATAAAACGTCAGCCATAGCCTGAGGGTGGCCGGATGAATGCAGAGAAATGCAGAGAAAAGGAGAACAAAAAATCACTATGAAAGATCTGAATCAGAAGGTTATTTCTCTGATAGATAAATATGGAAATGATTACAGGAGTGCTCTGAGGGCCCATGTGAACCTGGAATATTTCATGGCTCTTTCCCCACTCAGAGAAAACCTGCTCGAGTGGTATGAGTTTCGCAGGGACGCATCACTTCTTCAGGTAGGCGCCGATTTCGGAGCCCTGACAGGCCTTTTCAGGCAGCGGGTGAACCATGTGGAGGTGTGGGATGAGTCAGAGGAAAGCCTGGATGTGGTGAGAGCCCGGTTCCCGGAGGTAAAAAAGGAGGCAGAACAGCCTTCCGCCTCCTGCGCCCTTTCTCTCACCAGTGAGCCCCTTGAGAAGATCGCGGCCGCAGGGAAGCGATATGACTATGTGGTCTGTGCCGGAAGCCTCAGAGAGCCGGTCAGTGAGTGGGCAGAGCTTTTAAAATCCCTCTTAAAGCCGGGGGGAACACTGCTCCTTGCGGCCTGCAACCGCTTTGGCCTGAAATATTTTGCCGGAGCCCCAAGAGATTCGGTGAGCGTCATGAGAGGACAGCTTGCGGGACTGTTCCCTGGCTGTGAATTTTACTATCCCATGCCGGATTACAGGGTGCCTTCTGTGATCTATTCGGACCGCTGTCTGCCGGCGAGGGGAGAGCTTGCAGGAATGCATCCCCTGTATGACTTCCCGGAGTACCCTTTCACGGACGTGGGAGCAGATTTTGAGGCGGCCTGCGAGGACGGACAGTTTGGAAATTTTGCGGATTCCTTCCTCATCATCTGGGAAAAAGGAGAGTAGACCATGGCAGAAACCATTTATGTAAAATACAACAGGACGAGGCGGGAGCCCTTCCAGATCAAGACGGCCATTCTCTCAGAGGATGGGAAGCGGGCGGTAGATAAGACTGCCCTCTCCCCCGAAGGGGAGGCGCACATCCGTTCCTTTGAAGAAAAATACCGCCTGCTCTCAGAAGAGAGCGGCGTTCTCTCCTACCTGAAACCAGAGCTGAGGGACGGAGGAAGGACGGCGAGATTTGAATTTCTGACGGGAGTGACTCTGGCAGAGCGCCTGAAGGAGAGAATTTCTGAAATTGCTCAGAGAGGGGAGTCAGGCAGCGAGGAGGACAGCAGAAAAAAGGATGTCATCTCAGCCGTGGAGGAAGCGCTTCACGTCGCCGTCTCCTGCCGGCCGGAGTTTATCAGCCCCTTTGCGGTGACACCTGAATTTCTGGAGGTGTTTGGCAGGGCGCAGGCAGATAAAGCCGGTGAAGGAAAGCAGGAAGCGGAGCTTTCCGACCTGGATTTTGAGAAGGAAAGCCTGGCCTTTCGAACATCGAATGTGGATGCCCTCTTTGAAAATGTTATGCTCTGTACAGAGAGGGGGAAGGGAAAAGAAGAAGAGGCAGGACAGCCTAAGCCCCTGATAAGCCAGGAGGAAGTACCGCTGGCCCTCGACTATGAATGGGTATTTTCCTTTCCTGTGCCGGAGAGCTTCCTTCGGTACAGAGCGCTGTTTTATTTCTATGATTCCTGCAGGGAAGAGCTGCAGGAGCTGTTTGGGGACAGAGAACGGTTTTTATCGGAATTTTCCATTACCCCGTCCATGATTTCTGTTTACGAGAGAATGGAACACTCTTTCCAATTCTATGTCCACGGGGAAAATCAGGAAATTTTCCTGGAAAACTACTACGTTTCCACGAAACCCGTGAAGGATTTAAGGCAGATGGCTAAGGAGTTTTACCAGGCCAAGGACAGGATTGAGCAGCTGAAGGCAGAGCTTTCCGAAAAAGAAATCGCCCTCAGAAAGGGCCAGGAGGTTCAGCGGCTGACCAACAACCATGTGGCGAATCTGGAAGTGATCATCGGAGATCTGCGCCGGGAAGTGGGAGAGATGGGAAAGACCCTGACCTACTTAAACAGACACGAAGCCATCATCTTTAAGGTGAAGAGGAAGCTTGGCCAGGCCTTTAACAGGGCAGTGCCAAAGGGAACGGTGAAGCGCAAGAAGCTGGGATATGTGAAAAATACCATCCTCCACCCGGCCAGATATTTCAGGATGTATACGACTGCGGAGGGAAAGAACCGGATCAAAGGCCATTTTGAGATCGGTGACGAGTATCTGGCCCACGGAAAGGTAGTTTTCCCCAGAACGGAGCATCCGAAGGTGTCCATCGTGATTCCGGTATACAATCAGATTCACTATACCTACCTGTGTCTGGTTTCTATTTTAGAACACACGAAGGATGTGAGCTATGAGGTAATCATTGCCGACGATGTGTCTGCAGACGCCACAGAGCACCTGTCTGAGTTTGCGGAGAATATCGTGATCTGCCGGAACAAGACGAACCAGGGCTTTTTAAGAAACTGCAACCAGGCGGCAAAGGCGGCCAGGGGTGAGTATATTATGTTTCTGAACAATGATACCCAGGTGACGGAGGGCTGGCTCAGCTCCCTGGTAAACCTAATCGAGTCGGATGAAACCATCGGAATGGTGGGTTCCAAGCTGGTTTACCCGGACGGAAGGCTTCAGGAAGCCGGAGGCATTATCTGGAGCGACGGCTCCGGATGGAATTACGGACGGCTGGACGACCCGAACAAGGCAGAGTACAACTATGTGAAGGATGTGGACTACATCTCAGGGGCGGCCATCCTGCTCTCCACAAAGCTCTGGAAACAGATTGGAGGCTTTGACGAGCGGTTTGCGCCTGCCTACTGTGAGGATTCGGATCTGGCCTTTGAGGTGAGAAAGGCAGGCTACCGGGTGGTTTACCAGCCTCTCTCCAAGGTGATCCATTTTGAGGGAATTTCCAATGGAACCGACGTCAATGGAAGCGGTTTAAAGCGCTATCAGGTAGAGAACAGCGAGAAACTCAAAGAAAAGTGGAAGGATGAGCTGAAAAAGCAGTGCGTCAACACGGGAAATCCCAATCCGTTCCGGGCCAGAGAGCGCAGCCAGGGAAAGAAAATCATTCTGGTGGTGGACCACTATGTGCCTACCTTTGACAGGGATGCGGGATCCAAGACCACCTTCCAGTACCTGAAAATGTTCCTTAAGAAAGGGTATGTGGTGAAGTTCCTGGGAGACAACTATCTCCACGAGGAGCCCTATTCCACCGTTCTTCAGCAGATGGGAATCGAGATCCTCTACGGCCCGGAGTATGTGACAGGGATCTGGGACTGGCTGGATAAGAACGGCAGCGAGATCAGCGCGGCCTATTTAAACAGGCCCCACATTGCCACCAAGTATGTGGACTATATTGCAGAACACACAGATATGAAGATTATCTTCTACGGCCATGATCTCCACTTCCTGAGAGAGTTCAGGGAGTTTGAGCTGACAGGGGATCCGGCAAAGAAGAGGGAGTCTGATTACTGGAAATCCATTGAGTTTACACTGATGCGCAAGGCTGCGGTTTCCTATTACCCTTCTGAGGTGGAGATAGAGGCAATCCATGAGGTTGACGATACGGTGAACGCGAAGGCCATCACAGCCTACGTCTATGAAGAATTTTTAGACAGCCTGAATCTGGACTTTGAGAAGAGGGAGGGGCTTCTGTTTGTGGGAGGCTTCGCCCACCCGCCGAATGCAGATGCAGTGCTGTGGTTTGCGAAGGAAGTATTCCCGCTTATCAGGGCAAGGCTTAAGGTTAATTTCTATGTGGTCGGTTCTAAGGTGACAGAGGAAATCAAGGCCCTGGAACAGCCGGGAAACGGAATTATCGTAAAAGGATTCGTCAGCGAGGAGGAGCTTTCTGAGCTTTATCGGAGCTGCCGCCTGGTGGTGGTTCCGCTGCGCTACGGCGCCGGCGTCAAGGGCAAGGTGGTGGAGGCCATCTACAACGGTGCGCCGATTGTCACAACCTCAGTGGGAAGCGAGGGAATCCCCGGCGTCGAGGAGGTTCTCGAGGTCAGGGATCAGCCGGAGGATTTTGCGTCCGCAGTTGTCAGGCTCTACGACGATACAGAAAAGCTCCGGGAGATGGCAGAAAAGACACAGGATTATATTAAAAACCATTTCAGCATTGACGCAGCCTGGGAGGTTATCAGGGAGGACTTTGAAGGATGACGGCAGAACGATCAGAAGCAGGAGGTACAGGACTTACAAGAGAGCAGATCAAGTACATTGCCATAGCTGCCATGACAGTGAACCACATCGGGACAGGGCTGCTCCCCGATGGCCTTGTAAAGACAGTTATGCAGGATATCGGATACTTTACGGCCATCGTCATGTGCTTTTTTCTGGCAGAGGGATTCCGGTACACAAGCTCTAAAAGACGGTACGGTTTAAGGCTCCTGCTGTTTGGCTTTATTTCACAGATCCCGTTTTTTATGGCCTTCGGATATCCTGTTCTGAATATGATGTTTACTCTGTTTCTGTGCTTTCTGCTGTTAGTTATCAGGACAGATGAGCGCTTTGCCGGAAAAAGGCTGGTACCTGGGCTTCTGGTAGTATTTCTCAGCAGTTTTTGTGACTGGCCGTTTCTGGCTCCTGTCTTTACACTCCTGTTCTACAATGCAGGAACAGACTGGGAGGAGAGGAAAAAGGCCTGCGGATTTGTGGTGATTTTGTACCTGATTTTCACCTTTGTGAGTACCTGCGGCACAGTCTACGGGGCAGCACAGGCTCTGCTCAGGGCTGTCTGCAGTGCCGTCGCCCCTGCGGCAGCCTGCCTCACAATCCTGTTTCTCTACAATGGAAAAGAGAATTCAGGAAAGGGCAGCAGGACATGGGGAAAATGGTTCTTTTATATTTACTATCCGGCCCACCTGCTTCTCATCGGGATTGTGAGGACAGCGGCGGGAGTATGATATGGCGGCTGAAGATGATGTGCCGGCTAGAAATTTTTCAGAGGATTGATCTTAATGAAAGTCTGAGGGCAGATAAGCGGAATGCTTATCTGCCTTTTGTCTTTTAAAGCTATTGTTTTTTAAAGCTATTGTTTTTAAAGCTTTTGTTTTCTGCTGAAAAAGAACAGAGGGCCTGCACAGGGAAGATACTCTCAGGGGAATGGCGCTAAGGAGTCTGCATACAGAAAATTACTTATTTTTTACCTGGATTTCGAGAATCCAACCATGGCAGTTTACAAAAGAATGGTACCATTGAGATAACAGTTCAGACCTTTGGCTGTCCTTACAGAGGACCAGGGAATTTCCAGTATTTCTGCCTGCAGAACGGCTATGGCAGCAGGGGTATCCTCTGCGGGAAGACAGTGGTTCTGCCGGCTTTCTGAAAATCAGGAATTAAGCGCGTCAGGGAAACACAAAAAACAGGGCAGGCAAAAGCTTGGAAGGCGGACTGTAAGCTGTTGACACATCCGGCTGAGCCGGAGGACAAATATGCAGGAAACAGCCTTTTGTCATACATCATAACAGATGTATCCCCAAAGCGCAGACAGGGACGAAAGGGGATTTGACAGGGGCTGTGACGGGAAAGGGTCATTCAATGATTAAAACCTATGTGCTGGACACAAATGTGCTGATTCAGGCTCCAGATGCCCTGAGGTGTTTTGAGGACAATCAGGTAGTTCTGCCTCTGGCAGTTCTGGAGGAACTGGACAATCTGAAAAAGGCGGAGGGGGAGCGGGGCGCTAACGCCAGAGCAGCGATCCGCCTTTTAGAGAGACTCAGAGGAGCGGGAGACCTGACAAAGGGAGTGGAGCTGGAGAACGGAGGGAGCCTGCGGGTGGAAAAGAATTTCATCGATGTGAAGCTCCCGGAGGATCTGCCGGAGGACCGGATGGACAACCGGATTCTGAAGATCTGCCTGGGTCTTTCCCAGACAGAGGAGAGGCAGGTCGTCCTGGTGACCAAGGACATTCTTCTCCGGATTAAGGCTCAGATGATCGGAATCAGGGCAGAGGACTTTACCTCAGAGCAGGTGCGGGAGGATACGGATCAGTACAGAGGCAGGACGGACGTCTTTGTGTCAGAGGAAAACTTTCGGGAATTTAAGAAAAAAGGAATTCCCTTAAAAGAAGTTTACAGAGTGGACGGGGAAGGAAGAAAGCTGAATCCGGAGTTTTTTGAGAACGAGTTTGTGATTCTCCACAATGAGATGTCCCCTGACAAGACGCAGCTGGGGCGGGTAGAAAATGAAAAAATCAGGAAGCTGGAATACAAAAAGAGCAGGCCTTACGGAATTAATCCGAGGAATGCGGGGCAGTACTTTCTTCAGGAGGCTTTAATGCAGCCGGCAGAAAAGGCTCCTCTCGTTATCGTCAAGGGGATGGCCGGCACCAGCAAGACCTTCTACGCGCTGGCAGTAGGGCTTGAAAAGCTGCTGAATCACCCGACAGGAGAGTACCGGAGAATCCTGATCTGCAGGCCCAACGCCCAGTTTGATGACGACATCGGCTTTCTTCCAGGCGATGAGAAGGAGAAGATTTCCCCTCTTCTCAGGCCCATTATGGACAATTTAGAGCAGCTTATCGATTCAGACGAGGAGAGTCGGTATGAAGATGAGAGAGAGCTTCAGGGGAAAATCGATGAGATTTTTGAGAGAGGGCTGATTCAGGCGGAGGCATTAAATTTTATCAGAGGGCGCTCGATTGTGAAAACATACCTGATTATTGACGAGGCCCAGAATATGACGCCGCGCCAGGCAAAGGGAATCATTACAAGGGCCGGAAAGGACACGAAGGTGATTCTTCTCGGGGATCCAAACCAGATAGACAGACCCTTCCTGGACGAGAGGACAAACGGGCTCAGCTATGCGTCAGAGCATATGAAGGGAAGTCCTCTCTGCTGGCAGGTATCCATGAAGGCCTCTGAGTGCGAGCGATCAAAGCTTGCCATGGATGCCGTTCAGAGAATGGGCTAAATTTTAGAAGCCGTGTGAAAAGCGCCGAACCCGTACGGGAGAATGACAGTACAGGCGTTTCGGACGGCAGGAGAGCGACAAACAAAAGATGTAAGAAGGCAGTAGAATGAGTGAAAAGGAAAAGAAGAACAAAAAATTGAAAAGTGAAAAGAACGGAAAGTCAGCAGAGAATGCCGGGAGAGAAAGGGAGAAAAAAACGGTAAATTTTCAAACAGATGTGAAGATAAAAAATAGAGTGAAAGAGAAAACAAAGGACAGGAGAGCCGAAAAGCCGGAATACCTGAGGGAAGGCAGACAGAGTGAAATACCGGCTGAGGCTGTGTGGGAGCGGAATAGAGAGGAACCCCTCACCTTCCGGCAGATACGCAAAAATGAGGAGGTAAATGTCCTGATAGAGAGGGGAAACGAGGTTCTGGGAGCTCTCGGCTATACGGAACACTCCATTGCCCACGCAGTCAAAACGGCCAGCACGGCGGGAATGATACTGAGCAAGCTGGGCTACAGCGAGAGGGAGGCTGAGCTGAGCAGAATTGCAGGCTTTATGCACGATATCGGAAACAGTGTAAACCGCCACGATCACGCTCATAGCGGCGCCATTCTGGCATGGCAGATACTGAGGGAGGAGGGTATGTCCCTGAAGGAAGCAGCCGTGATAGCGTCTGCGATTGGAAATCACGATGAGGAAACGGGGACAGCGGTGGATCCCATTTCAGCGGCTCTGATTCTCGCGGACAAGACGGATGTCAGGAGAAACCGGGTCAGAAACCGTGTGAAAGCCACCTTTGATGCCCATGACAGGGTAAATTATGCAGTTCTGTCCTCCAGTCTGGAGATACAGAAGGAGAAAAAGGTGATCCAGATGGAGATGGAGCTGGATGACTCCATGTGCTCCGTCATGGACTATTTTGAAATTTTTCTTCAGCGGATGCTGATGTGCCGCCGGGCGGCGGAGGTTCTCGGATGCCGCTTTAAGCTGATAGCAAACGGGAGCAAGGTCTGCTGACGAAGCAGGGGCACAGCGCTGCCCCGTTTCTCCCTATTTCCCCCATTTCCCCAAACCGCCTTGTAGCCCGAGGAAGGAAATGGTATAATGACCGCAGAGCGGTTTCAGCATTTACTTCTGAAATCCGGGCGCTAAATTCCGCCGGAGGCAGCATAACCGGAGGATAGGCAATAATGGCTTTTGACAAATGAGGGGAAATGGAGAGTGTGAAATGAAGCAGTTTATAAAAGAGGCGGGAGAGACAGGCAGAGAGCTGAGACAGTGGCTGGGACAGAACCTCAGGCTCTGTCTTTTTACTGTGCTTGTTTGTGCCGTATGCCATACGGCGCTTCTGGTAAACAGCCAGGATATCCTGACAGATACAGAATATTATATCATGGAGTGGAGGGATTCTGTTAAGACCTTTGTGGGGCTTGGAAGATTCGGCCTTCTGTTTACAAAGCTGCTCTTCAGGATGGACGGCTACACGCCTTTTCTTTTTATTCTGTTTATGATGGGAGCCATGATTCTCACCTGCCTCGCCTTTGATTTTTTCCTGGCTCAGGGGATGCAGGGAAAGAATAGCCTGCTTTTTTATGCCTTCAATGCCCTCTACCTGACGAGTCCGGTATTTCCTCACCAGTTCTATTTCGGATTCCAGGCCTTTGAGGTGGCGTTTGCCTTTCTGCTCTGTGTGACAGCAGCCTTCTGCGCCTTCTCCTGGGCCTGGTTTGGAAAAAGCCCATGGTGGTGTGTGCCGGCGGCAGGACTGATGATATGGGGATTTTCCACCTATCAGGTACTGGTTCCGTTTTATATTGCAGTCAATGCATCCGTCTTTGTCCTTTACTACCTGGAGGATCAGGGAAAAAGAAGGGACGGCAGGGGGCTGTTTTCTGTCTGCATCCGGCTGGCGGCCATGTTTGCAGCCGGACTTGCGGGATATCTGATTCTGGCCAGGGTGTCCGCAGCCCTGCTCAGCCACATGGCAGGGACGGGAAAGCTGTTTCAGACCTATTCCAGATGGGGCAGTATGGAACTGTCCGGCATAGCTGCGGGAATCCGGCAGGATCTGGTCAGAGTCCTCGCCCATGAACTGCCGGCCTACAGCCGCTTTTATCTTCCGGTGACAGTGCTGTTTTTCCTTCTGTGTCTCTTTAGAGGCTGGAGGGCTGAGAAGAAGGGAAAGGTATTCCTGCTGCTTGCTGCCGCCGTCACGGTGCTCTCCACATTTTTCATGACCTTTGTGGTGGGGGGCCCCCAGATTCTCCGGGCTCAGCTGGTCTATCCCTTCGTTCTGGCGTTCTGCAGCGCGGCTCTTGTGAAGCTGGTGGGAGACAGGAAAATCCTGACGGCCCTGCTCTGTGTATTTTTCCTGTTTTCGGGACTGGAGCAGACAAAGACTGCTAACCGCTATTATGAGGCCATGCATCTGACGGCTCTTCAGGATCAGATGCTGGCGGAGAAGATCTACGCCCAGACACAGAGTGTCCGGGATCCGGCTGACGAGAAAGCGGTGCCCTTCGTGTTCATCGGCGGCAGGAAGGCAGTGGAGACTCCTTCCAACAGGCTGAAGTGGGATGCCCTGGGAGCGTCGATTTTTGAGACAGATCCCACCACGAGAATTGGAAGCGTGCGCATCGTCTGCCTGATGAACAGCCTGGGGCTTCCGGCTTCCTACCCGACAGACAGCCAGTATGCCCGCGCTAAAGAGCTTTCCCGGGACATGCCGTGTTATCCGGCAGAAGGTTCCATCCTGTTTGAGGAGGGGATGATCATTGTCAAGCTGTCGGAATAGGAGGAAAATTTTATCAGATTTGACTTTTTAACCGTTCTGTGGTAGACTTCAGAAAGATTTTAAAGTAAAGGGAGGTGGCTTGATGTCGTCTGTTCGCTGATTACAGGACAATAAAATGAACGAAAGAATTTCGTCCTCATCATACGGTGATGGGTTATTTTGTTGTACTTATTCTGCGGACAGCTTCATTACAGCCAGCTCTTTTCAGGCGCTTTTGCGGGCCTGTTAGTTTGTGTGCCGTTTTGCCTGTATCTGGCTGCGCTGAGAGAGCAAGCAGAATAATTGTGCAGATAACCTGTCTCCCGGGTTATCTGTTTTTTATTTTACAGAAATTCTGCCGGATTTCTGTGAGTGAAAAAGCCCCGGTCAACAGGACTGCACTGCGGCAGAGCAGAGTCTGTTTTTGGAGCGGTCCGCCTCCGGGCAGAGAATCCCTCAGGAGGAACATTCCGTTTTCTTTGTTATTGTCCTTTTCATTCAGAAAAAGTACAGTACGGAAGGATGATTGAAATGTTTGAAAAAGACAGATGGAAAACAAAATTTATCACTGTGGCATCAGGACAGGCAATTTCCATGCTTGGCAGTCACGGCGTTCAGTTTGCACTGATCTGGTGGCTTGCTGAAAAAACGTCTTCCCCGCTTATGCTGGGAATATCAGGCATTGTGGCATATCTGCCCATGTCACTGTTCAGCCCGGCAGCGGGGATTGCGGCAGACCGCTATAACCGGAAATTTATCTCTATTTTCTCGGACCTGGCAATGGGAACGGCCGCACTGATTTATGCGGTACTGCTTTCTGTGTTTGAGCTGCCTGTATGGACTGTATTTATTATGCTCTGCATCCGCGGAATCGGAAGTACATTTCAGCAGCCTGCCATACAGTCGATTATTCCGCAGCTTGTGCCAAAAGATCAGCTGGTCAGGACCAATGGCTGGATGCAGCTTTTAAATTCAGGTTCCTTCCTGTTAGGACCAGTAATCGGAGCGTCACTGTATGCAGCTTTCCCCATGCCCGTTGTCCTGCTGACGGATGTGGCGGGGGCGATTCTGGCAAGTATTGCCCTGGCTGCGGTTGAAATTCCGCCATTGCCCAAAGCAGAAAAAGAAAAACAGCATTTTGCTGCAGAGGTGAAAGAGGGAATCCGGATATTCAGAGAAGACAGAAAGCTGTTCCATATCGTAATGGCAGAAGCTCTCTGCATGTTTTTCTATGGGCCCCTGTCCTCCTTTTATCCCCTTATGACAAGCGAATACTTCAGTCTGTCGGCTGTATATGGAAGTGCGGTGGAGCTTTCCTTCGCAGCAGGGATGCTCGTGTCCTCGCTGTTATTTTCCAGTGTGCTGAAGGTAGAGCGAAAAATCAGAGTTTCCTTCGCAGGCCTGTTCGGCATGGGTATTATGGCCGCAGTCTGCGGCCTGATCCCGCCGGTTTACGCAGGCTGGTTTCTCTTTGCGGTTTCCTGCATCGGCCTGGGGGCAGCAGGAAATGTGCATACAATCCCTCTGACTGCATATATACAGGAGACAGTGGCCGGTGAAAAAATGGGACGGGCATTTTCTGTGCTCACCCTGATCTCGTCCGTGACAATGCCGGTGGGCCTGCTGTTCAGCAGCCCCATAGCAGAAAAGGTTGGCGTAAATACCTGGTTTTTCATATCCGGAGTGAGCATGACAGTCATTACAGCCCTTGTGGCTGTCCGCCATACGGCAGAACAGAGGAGGCAGTGATTATGATAAGGAAATTTCAGAAAGAAGATACGGGACAGGTGATGAGAATCTGGCTGAACGGAAATAAGGATGCCCATCCTTTTATTCCAAAAGAGTACTGGGAAGCCAACTATTCCATGGTGGAAGAACAGATTCTGCAGGCAGAGGTTTTCGTATATGAGGCGGATGGAGAAATCCAGGGCTTTATCGGAATTGTGGGGGGATATATTGCGGGAATTTTTGTGGACAGAGCGTACCGTTCCCTGGGAGCAGGAAGAGAGCTTCTAAACTGCGCCAAGCAATTATATGATTCCCTGTCATTAGGCGTCTATCAGAAAAATGAGCGGGCCGTTTCCTTCTATTTCCGGGAGGGCTTTGCCGTACAGTCAGAACAGCTTGATGAAGATGCGGGAGAAACAGAGTATACCATGAGCTGGAAAAGGAGCACGGGAAATCCATAGGCGGGACGGGTCTGCCGGGGCGGCTCCTTAAACACGAAGCTTCGGAGTGATTTTGGCACCGAATTTGGCACCGGATAACGGTGCCCCGGCTGAAAGAGAGTTTCAGACGGACATTTAATGACTGAAAAACATAAAAAACGCTGAAACTATTAAGGATTTTGTAATTCTTAAACATTTACTAACGGTTTTATCTATGCTATATTACCTATAGTGCATAAGTCTGCCCGTGCATCAGTGTCCCGGGCCACCAGCCCTGCAGCAGCTTTATAAAAGCGCTCATGTGCCGGAAGCGGGCAGACGGAGAAAATCTCAAAACTTAGAAGGACTGACTTCAGGACATTACAAAAAGAAAACGTGGGAAATCCACAGTGCAAGGAGAGAGACATGAAGGGAATCGTTTTAGCCGGCGGCTCAGGCACACGCCTGTATCCGCTTACCAAGGTAACATCAAAGCAGCTTCTGCCCATCTACGACAAGCCGATGATCTACTATCCGATCTCGGTGCTGATGAGCGCGGGGATCAGAGACATTCTGATTATCTCCACACCGGAGGACACGCCAAGGTTTGAGGAGCTTTTAGGGGACGGGCATCAGTTTGGAATCAGCTTAAGCTATGAGGTGCAGCCAAGTCCTGACGGACTGGCCCAGGCCTTTATCATCGGCGAGAAGTTCATCGGCAGCGACTCGGTTGCCATGATTCTGGGCGACAATATTTTCCAGGGACAGGGACTTCCCAAGCGCCTGAGAGCGGCTGCATCAAAGGATCAGGGAGCCACTGTATTCGGCTACTATGTAGACGATCCGGAGCGGTTTGGAATTGTAGAGTTCGATAAAAACGGCAAGGCCGTTTCCATCGAGGAGAAGCCGGAGCATCCAAAGTCCAATTACTGTGTGACAGGACTCTATTTCTACGATAACCGCGTGGTGGAGTTTGCAAAGAGCTTAAAGCCGTCTGCCAGAGGGGAGCTTGAGATCACGGACCTGAACCGCATTTACCTGGAAAAGGGAGAGCTGGATGTAATCCTTTTAGGTCAAGGCTTTACCTGGCTTGACACGGGAACCCATGAGTCTCTGGTGGAAGCCACGAATTTCGTAAAAACCGTGGAAACCCACCAGCACAGAAAGATTGCCTGCCTGGAGGAGATCGCCTATCTGAACGGCTGGATCAGCCGCGAAGAGGTTCTGGCCGCCTATGAGGTATACAAGAAAAACCAGTACGGCAAGTACCTGAAGGACATTCTGGACGGCAAGTACGTAGATAAACTGCACCAGAACTAAGGCCGGACCGGGGCGCGTGCGCCCAGCCGGGTGCAGCCTGCGGGCGGCGTATTTCGGCACAGCCAGGTGCATTCAATAAACAGAAACAAAACAGGAGAAAGAATCATGAAGATTATTGTAACAGGAGGAGCCGGATTTATCGGCGGAAATTTCGTACACCATATGGTAAACAAGTATCCGGATTACCAGATCGTAAACCTGGATCTCTTAACCTATGCAGGAAACCTGGAAACCTTAAAGCCAGTGGAGGGAAAACCCAACTATAAGTTCGTAAAGGGCGACATTGCGGACAGGAAATTCATATTTGACTTATTCAGGGAGGAAAAACCGGATGTGGTGGTAAACTTTGCCGCGGAGAGTCATGTGGACCGCTCCATCACAGACCCGGAGAGCTTTGTCCGCACCAATGTGATGGGAACCACAACGCTTCTGGACGCCTGCAAGGAGTTTGGAATCAAGCGTTACCATCAGGTGTCCACTGATGAGGTTTACGGAGATCTTCCGTTAGACCGCCCGGATCTCTTTTTCACAGAGGAGACCCCTCTGCACACCTCAAGCCCCTACTCCTCCTCCAAGGCCAGCGCGGATCTCTTTGTACTGGCCTATCACAGAACCTACGGGCTTCCGGTGACTATCTCCCGCTGCTCCAACAACTACGGTCCCTACCACTTCCCGGAGAAGCTGATTCCTCTGATGATCAGCCGCGCTCTGGCAGATGAGGAGCTTCCGGTTTACGGCGACGGCGCCAATGTGCGCGACTGGCTCCATGTATCTGACCACTGCGAGGCCATTGACCTGATTATCCACAAGGGACGCGTGGGAGAGGTCTACAATATCGGAGGCCATAACGAGAGGACAAACCTGCAGGTTGTAAAGACGATCCTGAAGGCTCTTGACAAGCCGGAGAGCCTGATCCGCTATGTGAAGGACCGCCCTGGCCATGACCGCCGCTACGCCATCGATCCCACCAAGATCGAGACAGAACTGGGCTGGAAGCCAAAATACAACTTTGACACAGGCATTGCCCAGACTATCCAGTGGTACCTGGACAATGAGGACTGGTGGAAGCACATTTTAAACGGTGAGTATCAGAACTATTTTGAAAAGATGTATGGAGATCGATTATAATGAAAGTACTTGTTACAGGCGTTAAGGGCCAGCTGGGCTATGATGTGGTAAATGAACTGAAAAAGCGCGGCCATGAGGCAGTGGGCGTGGATGTGGAGGAGATGGATATTACGGATGGGCAGGCATGCCGCAGGGTAATTACAGAGGCCGGACCAGATGCAGTCATCCACTGCGCCGCATATACTGCAGTAGACGCAGCCGAGGACAATGTGGACCTGTGCCGCAGGGTAAACGCGGACGGAACAAGAAACATTGCCGCTGTCTGCCGTGATCTGGACATCAAAATGATGTATATCAGCACGGATTACGTGTTCAACGGCCAGGGACTGCGCCCCTGGGAGCCGGATGATGAGAGGGAGCCGTTAAATGTCTACGGCCAGACCAAGTGTGAGGGCGAGATGGCAGTGGAGGAGCTTGTGAAAAAGTTCTTCATTGTCAGAATCGCCTGGGTGTTTGGGGTAAACGGAAAGAACTTTATTAAGACCATGCTTCGCCTGGGAAAAGAAAACGGAGCGGTGAGCGTTGTAGACGACCAGATCGGCTCCCCTACCTACACCTATGATCTGGCAAGGCTTCTGGTGGATATGATTGAGTCCGAGAAGTATGGGCGCTATCACGCCACCAACGAGGGGCTGTGCAGCTGGTATGAGTTCGCATCGGAGATTTTCAGACAGGCCGGTATGGATCAGGTGAAGGTGACTCCGGTGACAAGCGATGAGTTTAAGGCCAAGGCGAAGCGCCCGATGAACAGCCGCATGGACAAGAGCAAGCTTGCGGCCAACGGCTTTGAGCCGCTTCCGGCATGGCAGGACGCGCTTTCCAGATATTTAAAGGAAATCATGTAAGAATAAGTTGACATAAAACAGGAGGACAGGTAAAAATGGGAAAATATTTTGGCACAGACGGCTTCCGGGGTGAGGCAAACGTGACTCTGACTGTGGAGGACGCTTACAAGGTAGGCCGTTTCCTCGGCTGGTATTACGGACAGAAGAATGAGGGGGAGCGCTGCCGCGTGGTAATCGGAAAGGATACGAGAAGGAGCAGCTATATGTTTGAGTACTCTCTCGTAGCCGGGCTGACCGCGTCAGGGGCTGACGTGTATCTGCTCCATGTGACGACGACGCCGAGCGTCTCCTATGTGGTGCGCACCGAGGAATTTAACTGCGGAATTATGATTTCTGCCAGCCATAACCCATTCTATGACAATGGAATCAAGGTCATCAACGAGCGCGGAGAGAAGCTGGAGGAGGATGTGATTACTGAGATCGAGAAGTATCTGGACGGAGAGATGGGAGAGATCCCCTATGCCACCAGAGAAAATATCGGACGGACCGTGGACTTTGCAGCAGGAAGAAACCGCTACATCGGCTATCTGATTTCCATTGCAACCCGTTCCTTCAAGAATAAGAAGGTGGGACTGGACTGCGCCAACGGAAGCGCATCTGCCATTGCGAAGAATGTATTCGACGCTCTGGGTGCAGAGACCCACGTGATCAACAACAATCCGGACGGGCTGAACATCAACACAAACTGCGGCTCCACCCACATCGAGGGACTCCAGAAATATGTGGTTGAGAACGGCCTGGATGTGGGCTTTGCCTACGACGGCGACGCAGACCGCTGCCTGGCTGTGGACAGTGAGGGAAATCTGGTGGACGGAGACAAGATCATGTACATCTGCGGAAAGTACATGAAGGAGCAGGGAAGCCTGGTAAACAACACCGTTGTCACCACCATTATGTCAAACTTCGGTCTGTACAAGGCTCTGGAGCGTGAGGGCATCCGCTTTGAAAAGACAGCTGTAGGCGACAAATATGTGTATGAAAACATGTCTCAGAACGGACACTGCCTGGGAGGCGAGCAGTCCGGCCATATCATTTTCAGCAAGCACGCTACCACCGGAGACGGTATCCTCACCTCCTTAAAGGTGATGGAGGTTATGCTGGAGAAGAAGGAGAGCCTGAAAAAACTGGCCGACGAGATTGAGATTTATCCTCAGGTATTAAAGAACGTGCGCGTTCACGATAAGAAAGAGGCTCAGGATGACGCCGATGTTCAGGCAGAGGTAGCGAAGGTGGCTGAGGCTCTGGGAGACACAGGCCGTATTCTGTTAAGACAGAGCGGAACAGAGCCGGTAGTCCGCGTCATGGTAGAGGCTGAGACCGATGAGATCTGCGAGAAGTATGTGGATCAGGTCATCGAGGTGATGAAGGCCAAGGGACATGTGCTGTAATGACAGAGGCCGCAGAACGGCTCTGACTCAGAGCTGATAATAGATAAAAGATAATAGCTGCTGCAGCGCAGAGGAGAAATTGGAAGAATAACCAGACAGGGCTGGCAGGGCCGCAGGCGAACATGCCTGTGCGCCGCTGCCGGCCCTTCGATATAAAAGCGAAGATGCCTGGCCATATACAGAGCAGGCGGGTTTAAGACGCTTCAGGCAGACAAGCCTCTGAAGACAGAGCAGGCAGGTTTTGCGTTTTGACAGAATGGGAGTGAGAGTGATGAGGGAACAGCTGACACAAAGCGATATCAGGAAAATTCAGGAGGAGATAGACTACAGGAAGCTGGTAGTGAGAAAGGAAGCCATTGAGGCGGTGAAGGAGGCCCGGGCACAGGGAGATCTGAGTGAAAACTTTGAATATTACGCGGCCAAGAAGGACAAGAACAGGAACGAGAGCCGCATCCGCTATCTGGAGAATATGATTAAAAATGCCAGAGTTGTGTCAGATAAGTCCAGGTCTGATGAGGTAGGGCTCAATGACACCATTACCCTCTATTTTGAGGACGATGACGAGGAGGATGTGTACCGCCTTGTCACAAGCATCAGGGGAAATTCCCTGGAAAACAAGATCAGTATCGAGTCACCTCTCGGAAAGGCCGTCAGAGGCCATAAGGTCGGCGACCGGGTCTATGTGGAGGTAAACGACAGAGCCGGCTACTATGTGGAAGTGAGAAAAATTGAAAAGACCGGAGACGACGGAACGGATCCGATCCGCAGCTATTAATGACAGGGAGAGAGGAAGGACCGCCTGGAAAAGACGGGAGGGAAGAACTGGTGAGAGGAATTTTCGGCAGGAAACAAAACAGGGAAACAGAGGATAAAGATAAAAAGAAGAAAGACAGCGTGAAAGCAGAAAAACCAGGGCAGAAGCTGCCAGGAACAGGGTTCAGGATAGCAGGGCTTCCCCTGCCCCTCTACTTTGCAGTTCTGGCCCTGGTGGCTGTCTGCATGTATGCAGGCTGCCTGCCCAGGGGACTGGTGGGCTCTCTCATCCTTCTGATGGTTCTGGGGGAAGGGCTGAATGCTGTGGGGAATACTGTGCCGGTGGTGAAGACCTATCTGGGCGGCTCCGTCATCTGCATTCTGGGAGCAGCCGTCCTTCAGGCGGCCGGAGTATTCACCCAGGATGCCTATGAGATGATGGACAGCTTTGTCAACCAGGAGGGCTTTCTGGTGTTTTACATATCGGCGCTGATCACGGGAAGCCTGTTCAACATTGACAGGGATCTGCTTCTTCGGGCGACAGTGAAGCTGCTTCCCACAGCGGCAGTGGCTCTGGCAGCCGGGGTGGCCACAGCCGGGATTCTCGGGATGGCTATGGGAAACTCCTTTCTGGAGGGAATCCTGTTTATCGGAATCCCCATGACCAGCGGGGGAATGACAGCGGGGGCTGTGCCTCTCTCCGGCATGTACGCCCCTGTGCTGGGAATCGAGGCCGGGGAAATCCTCACAAGGATCGCGCCGGCGACTGTGCTGGGAAACTGTGTGGCCATCATTTTCGGAGGCCTGGCAAATAATCTCGGGGAGAGGCGGCCGTCCCTGACAGGAAACGGCCGTCTTGTCAACGACGGGCAGAAAACACCGGAGCGGATGCCTATGAAGCCTACCTTTGCCCTCCTCTGCACGGGGCTGATTCTCTCCCTTGCCTTTTATGAGCTGGGAGCCCTGTGCAACCGGTTTGTGAGCATCATTCCCACCTACGCCTGGATGATCATAGCAGTTGTGGTGGTAAAGGGAACCGGAATTCTGTCTGAGGAGCTGGAGGATGCGGCGAGAGAATGGGGACAGTTTGCCATCCATAGCTGGACAGCTGCCGCGCTGACGGGAATCGGGGCGACTCTGATTGACTTAAAGACGATTCTTCACACCCTGACGCCGTTTTACCTGTTTACTGTGGTGGCGTCTGTGGCAGTGATTACCCTGACAGCTGCCGCAGTGGGAAGAGCAGTGGGTTTTTATCCCCTTGAGGCAGCCATCGCAGCGGGAATGTGCACCACCAATATGGGCGGTTCAGGAAATGTGGCTGTTTTAAGCAGTGCAAAGAGAATGGAGCTGCTTCCCTTTGCACAGATTGTGACGCGCTCCTGCGGCGCTCTCATGCTGACCCTGGGAGGCGTGCTGGTGCACCTTTTAAGATAGGTGTCCGCCCCGTTTCCTGTCCTCCGTGAAAAGGAGAAGGAGAACAGAAAGCAGGGGAATCATGCACAGCCAGATGCTTTTCAGACCCAGGAACAGACTTCCTATGTATCCGCAGAGAACCCCGCTGTGAAAGGAGAGAAGGGTCCCGCCGAAAAAACGCGCCTTTCTTGCCGTTTTGGCGGCTTTTTCCGGATTTTTTCTGCGCTCCATCAGATATTCTGTGAAGGAGGCTACAGTCTGCTTTACATTATTTGTGGAAAAGACATTGGCAGCTGTGAAGCCGTCTGCACCCGGAAATACGCACCACTGAAGGGCGGCGATAAAGAAAATGGGATAGACGGCCAGAATGGGATGCAGGCCTGCCGGGAAGAAACCGACAAGAAAGACGACTCCAAGTTCAACGAAAATTTCCAGATATTTGAGCTTTCGGTGAAGGCGCTGTTCCAGAAACACCGACAGAACAATGCCAAAGGCGAAAGTAAGAAAGGCCCCCAGCCGGATCATTCCCTCCGTAAAGTCCCGTCCTACAAGGTCGCCGATAAGTTCGATGAGATTGGCTGTCTGGGCATTGGCAAATACTGCCATACGGTTGAAAATGGCGTAAGCCCCCAGAAAACCTCCGCAGAGAGCCATAAGAAAATGAATGGGAAGATCAAAATGCAGTTCCTGTTTCACAGTTGTCGCCTCCTGAGCTGTATAGTATACGGGCAGGTAAGACGGAAGCTCTGCTTCCGCCTCCTGCCTTTTCAGCTATTATACTATAAAAATGTCCTTCAGTCTTGATGAACTTAACAGAAAATTAACAGATTTCTTTTGAGACAGCCGGAAGCTGGCTGTCAGCCCAGGAGAGGAGAGATTGTAAATCAGAGCTGTCCGGATGTGAGAGAGCGCTGTCGAAATTCTGGATCAGAGCAGAAAGGCGGGCCCGTTCTTCGTCGGATCCGGCAGCGCCAAGAAGGCTTTCATATCTGGAACGAACGGAGGAGGGCATTCTGCCCTGGCACATGAAGCCAGAAAGAAACTGGCTGTCAGAGGGAATAACAGCGCTGACACGGCTGAGAATCTGAGAAAAATAAGATTCGCTCTGCCCGAAGCCGGCAGTACCGAAGAGGAGAATCTGCTTTCCATGAAGTGTGGAAAGAAGGTTCAGAGTATCTGTATCGCAGCTTCCCTTGTCAGTCCAGAAGCCTACGAAGACAACCTGGGGCAGGCTGTCCACAGTCTGGGAAGGGGCTTTGCTAAGAGCTTCCTCCGTTGAAATCAGAGTGCCCTCCAGATGGTCAGAGAGGGCTTTTGCCAGAAGACCGGTATTTCCGGTGCTGCTGCTGTAAAAAACCGGATATTTCATGTCACTTTCTCCTTTGATCGTCATAGATACAGTGTGTGCCCTGGCGGGATTTCAATCCTCCCAGGCATTTTTTATTGCAGCGGATGCAGCGGAAGATAGAGTCTGTGCACCCTGAGGCTGCTTTTTGGGGCCACTCCGGATCGGCCAGAAGCTGACGGCTCATGGCGGCATAGTCGATACGGCCGGAAGCCAGCTG
This sequence comes from Clostridium sp. M62/1, assembly GCF_020736365.1. NCBI lineage: Bacteria > Bacillati > Bacillota > Clostridia > Eubacteriales > Clostridiaceae > Clostridium > Clostridium sp. M62/1. The sequence goes on from NZ_CP085988.1 coordinate 1,149,421, forward strand.
CTTTTCAATGAAGTCCGGATTGGAAAGACCGCCTACGCCGCAGACGGGGCGTGCGGTATATTTTTTGACTTTGTCAGCAAACGGCAGGAAACATCCTTCCTTTCCAAAATAGGGGTGATTAGCCGGGGGGATTGTATCGCTCAGGCTGGAATGGTTGGCCAAAGTGACGTGGAAGCAGTTGATCCCTGCATGTTCAAGAAGGGGGATTAACTGCTCAAGCTCTGCTTCTGTAACACCGGCATTGCCGTAATGTGGGTGTTCCATGCGGACGGCCAGTTTAAATTCCAGAGGCAGTTCGGGACAGCAGGAGCGCACTGCACAGATCGTATCCAGGGCGAAGCGGGCCCTGTTTTTCAGAGAGCCGCCGTACCGGTCATTCCGCTCATTAAACAGTGGGCTGAGAAAGCTGCCGCACATCCGGTCGCCGTGGATCTGCACCATGTCAAAGCCGGCCTGCTCCAGTCTGGCTGCGCTTTTTCCAAAGCCCTCTGCGATGAAACGAATCCGATCTGCAGACATCTGGGTGATAAACGGCCGGACACGGCTGTGTATAAAACGGCGCATCTCATCCATGGAGATGAGGCCAGCTTTCAGATTCGGTATGAGGCCGGACACGGCAGACGTGTCTGTGTCAGACATATGGAGCTGGGCACAGGCAGCCGCCCCGTGGCGGTGAATCTTTTCTGCCAGCTTCTGGTAAAAGAAAAAACCGTCCTCCGTCAGAGGGGAAGGAGCCCCGAAGGAAGGCGGCTCATTTAACGCCGGGACATCCCCGATTACCAGCATAGCTGCCCCGCCGGCCGCGATCCGTTCCATGGAGGACAGATACGCCTCTCCTGCAAATCCCATGGTAGTCGGGGCAAATATAATTCTGTTTTTCAGTGTAACACTCCCGATGGAGAGAGGGGAAAACATAGTTTCGTACATAAAACTCCTCCTGACTCTGAAGTATTCTTTCCGCAAACTTCCTGATGTTTCCGGAAGACGGACCGAATTCTGTCTCTGTCCTGTATCTGCCCGTCCGAGGCTGTCTGGACCAGCTGAAAAGAGGAGGCCGAAAACCGATGTTTTTGACCCCTCTCTCTATCGCAAAAGATGCAGCGCCACATGGGCTGAAGACTTGCCGTCTGCCGGAGAGTCAATTGTGCCGGCTATGCGCCGATCAGAGCCTCTACCTTTGCCTCTACCTCCTCCAGCTGCTCCCTGGAAGGAACATACTGGATGCGGATCTTGTCCATGCAAATGTTAAAGCCGCATTTAACCAGCTCTTCCTCAACCTGTCCGACACTCTGTCCTCCCCATCCATAGGAGCCGAAGGCAAAGGCCTCGCGGTTTTTCGGGGAAAGTCCCTTGAGGTAGCAGAGGAAGGCTGCCACGTTCGGCATCATATTGTTGTTAAGAGTCGGAGAGCCGACAGCGATGTATTTGCAGTCCAGCACAAACGGGATGATATTGGAAATGTGCTCTGTCTTCAGATCAACCAGCTTAACCGGAACGCCCTTGCATGAGAAGCCCTCGGCGATGGCCCTGGCGATAGACTCGGTGGAATTCCACATACTGTCAAAGACCACAAGAGCTCCTGTCTCAGGGGCTTTTGTGCTCCATTTCTCGTAGGCATCCAGAATCTCTGTCACATGGCTTCTCCAGATTACGCCGTGTCCCGGAATGATCATCTCAGGATTTAACTCCTTTACAATCTTCCATGCGCCGGCTGCCTGAGAGCCGTAGCACATAACGATGTTCGCATAATATTTTTTAGCCTCAAACAGAGTGATGGCCAGATCGGTCTCGTCGTCAAAGCGGCAGCTTGTGCAGTAGTGCTGGCCAAAGGCGTCATTGGAGAAGAGGGCCCTCTCCTCCGGGCAGTAGACAACCATGTTGTCCGGCCAGTGGAGCATAGGGGTGGAGACGAAGGACAGCGTTCTCTTTCCGATGCTCAGAGAATCTCCGCTCTTTACCGGCTGGTAGCTGTAATCGCCGTAATGGGCAGTCAGCCCCTTGATTCCGTTAGGAGAGCTTGTGACAATGGTTGCATTTGGGCATACCTTTAAAAGCTTTGGCAGTGCACCGGAGTGATCCATCTCCACATGGTTGGAGATAATATAGTCAATTTTGGCCGGATCAACCACATCGCTGATCCGCTCCAGCATTTCTGCGGCGAATGGGGCTTTCACTGTATCGATTAAGGTTATTTTTTCATCCATAATGAGATAGGCATTATAGGTGGCTCCCCGGTCCGTGGTATAGCCGTGGAAATTCCTCACATGCCAGTCTAGGGCACCCACCCAGTAAATGCCTTCTTTTATCTGAACTGCTTTCATGGTTTCTTCCTCCTGTCATATATTTATCAATGATTCTACAGTGTACTATAATTTTCTCCTAATTGCAACCGCACAGACTGCCAAATCGAAGGAGGGAAAGAGGGAATTCTTTCATTTTTATGACGATTTTTTAAAGATTGGAAAAAGGCCATGGCGGCAGACTGCGATTTCTGGTAAGATGATAAGAAACCAAGGGTTTGGGAGGAAGAGAAGAAAAGAGATGATCAAAATGAGCGGGCTTGACAGGCTGAAGAAGAGGGCGAGAGACCGAAAAGCAGAACGGGAGTCCAGAGAGCTGATTTTTTCCACCGGGGGCAGGGAAGCAGGCAGACAGAGGGAGCACCAGTGGGAGATGAATGTGTATGCCAGGTATCTGAAGGCAGGCGCGCGCTCCGGGACAGAGCTTGAAGAGTACCTTATCAGGACCTGCCACGCCAGGAAGCTTCCGGAGGATTCCAGAAGGTGCAGCAGGATGCGCGACAGCATGAAGACGGAGCTGATAGACAGGGATGCCCCCTGGCTTCTTCCCAGGCCGGCCAGATACCCCTCTGACAGAAACGATGCCGAAAAGCTGAAGCGGTATTTTGACTATATGGCGCGTCGGGAGGAGAAGGCCAGAGAAATTTCCCATGAGGAATTTCCTGCAGAGTTTTCCTTCTATGAGATAGGCATCCGTGTATCGGAGACGCCGTCCCGGGCAAGACGGCTGTACACAGCCCTGAAAAACCGCTGGACCGGCCAGAGCAGCCAGCCGGAGGGGAGGAAGACAGGGGCAGTCATACGGGTGGGAATCGAGAAAAAGCGCCAGGCAGTCCGGGCGGAGGCCTCAGGGGAGAGGCCGGCTCTCGACAAAGCAGGGAAAATGCTCTGGGAGATCTTTTCCTATTACGGGGTATCTGAGAAGGATATCCGTGAGAGGAGCGGACGGTTCAGAAATCTGTACCGCCTGAGCCGTCTGTACGGCCGGACCGGCCCTGAATGGGGAGTCGGGACGAAAAAAGCCGCAGGCCAGGGGGAAAGGCCGGAGCAGAAACAGGACGGCCAGTGGGAATAGGAACAGACAGGAGAAAGAGGATAAGAAGTACCAGACAAGAGGTATCAGACAAGAAAGGCAGAACCTGACCGGGAACAGGATGATTCCCGGCCAGGTTCTGCCTTTTTCTGCCATACGCGCAGCCCTGAAAGACATCAGGGGTTGACAGAACTGTAACTACTGTATATAATGTTGATATACAGTAAAACGAAAAATCAAGCAGGTGAAATATCTGATGAGAGATAAGAGAGGGGTGGTGGGAAAGTGAATATTATTATCAGCAATTCCGGAGAGATTCCCATCTATGATCAGATTGCCAGGCAGATAAAAAATGCGGTCATTGCAGGGGAGCTTCAGCCGGGAGAGGCGCTGCCGTCACTGCGTTTTCTGGCGAAGGAGCTGAGAGTCAGCGTTATTTCCACAAAGAGGGCGTATGAGGAGCTGGAACGGGAGGGCTATATCACCTCTGTTCCGGGAAAGGGGAGCTTTGTGGCGAAACTGAATCGGGAGCTGCTGCGGGAGGAACAGTTCCGCAAGGTGGAATCCTATCTTGGCTGCGCAGTGGAAGCGGCGAGGATGGCGGGCATTACCTGCGAAGAGATGGAGGAATTAGTCAGAACGCTTTATGAGGAGTAGAAAGGGGCTGTAATCATGAGGGAAAGTCAGTGGCTGCACAAAAACAGAGCAGACGTGGGGGCTGCCGCAGAGCCCGCAGGGGAGAATAAAAGCTGGGCACTGGAATTTCGGGACGTCACAAAGTGCTACAGAGATTTCTGTCTTGGGCCGATTAGCCTTGCGCTGCCTTCGGGCTGTATCATCGGACTGGCAGGGGAGAACGGAGCGGGAAAGACCACGCTGATTAAAACGGCACTGGGAATGGTGAGCACGGAAAGCGGAGAGATCCGCTGTCTGGGACGGGATATCAGGAAAGAGGGACGTGAGATCCGCCGGAGGACAGGAGCTGTATTTGGGGAAATTGAGCTTCCCGGCACCTTTACGGCAAAAAACGCTGCGAAGCTCTGGGAAAAAATATATGAGGATTTCGACCGGGAGCGCTTTGGCGAGCTCTCCGCTCAGCTTCGGATTCCTCAGGAAAAAAAGCTTCAGTCTTATTCGGCCGGAACCAAGGTAAAGCTGGCCATAGCAGGGGCCCTGTCTCACCGGGCCTCCCTGCTTCTGCTGGATGAGCCGTTAAATGGCCTTGACCCCGTATCAAGAGAGGAGGTTCTGGAGCTTATCAGGGAATTTGCCGCAGATGAGGAACACACGGTTCTCATATCCAGCCATATTTTGACAGATCTGGACAAAATCTCAGATTATCTCGTCATGCTGTCGGATGGAAAAGTGGTTCTCTATGAGGAAAAGGATGCCCTGCTGGAACGGTATGCGGCGGTAAAGGGTTCGTGGGAAGATATTTCCTCCCTGGAGCAGAAGAAAGTCCGCCTTCTGGGAACGCGCAGAGGCAGCTTCGGCACCTGGGCCCTGTTAGACAGGGAGAGCGTAAAAGGCAGAGAAGGACTTTTGGGAGAGAGTGTCGTCACAGAGCCGGCCAGTCTGGAGGAGATTGTGGTCTGTCTGATGAAGGAAGAAGAGAGGAGAGAAAGGGGGAACAGGGATGAGGGGACTGCTCTATAAAGAATACTGTATTTTTACGGCCCAGATTAAAACATGGCTTGCGCTGCTCCTGTTTTTTATTGTTTTCAGCCTGTTTACAAGGGATATCGGGCCCCTGCTGGGAGGGCTCTGCGCTTCTGTTATGATTCATACCTTTATGCCGTTTACAGTTGAGCGGATGAGCAGAAGCGACAGATATACCGGAACTTTTCCGGTGATGCGAAAAGAGATTGCGGCAGCCAGATACGTCTGCCTGCTGAGCTGGGACGCTGCCGCTGTCTTTGTCTTTGGAGGGACGGCTCTGGTTCTGAGCCGGCTGTTTGGAGAGGATCTGGCAGAAGCTGGTCTTTCACTTGCCGCTGTCTTCGATGTGGCGCTCCTGATGCAGGTGATTCTTCTTCCGGCTATCTACGGCCTTGGGGAAAACAGAGCCCGCTTCGCCATGGTTGCTGCTGCGGCAGTGATCGCCTTTGGAGGCACCTATGCGGTGTCCCGGGGATATCTGAGCCTGACAGAAAGCGGAGTGTTAAAAATCACTGCCTTTTGCTTTATCCTTTCTGTGGCAGCAGTATTTCCTTCCTATCTTCTGTCGGCAGCAATTCTGGAGAAGAAGGATTTTTAAGATTTTGAATTTTTAAGATTTTAAATATAGAAGAAAGAGAGGCAGGCACTGCCGGGCTGATTGGCCGGTGGTGCCTGCCTCTTTTGACGTGCCGGGAGGATAACGGAAAGTGAAGGATTAAGGCGGAAGTCTTTGGAAAATAATTTTTTGAAAATCTATTGACATTCGTATAAAAATATCTTACTATAAACACATGAACAATCATTCATATGTTTGAATGAATCTTAGAGCAAAGGAAAAGCATTTACAGGAAAAGGGAAAAGAAAGGCAGAAGGAGCCGGGCTTTTCACAGAGAATCCGGAAAGGAGAGGACGGGATGGCATTGAACGATATCGAGTGCTGTGATTTCTACCAGGTGCACGATGATGTGGTGCAGGCCGTAAGGGACAAGATGCCGCAGGAGGATGAGCTTTACGATCTGGCCGAGATTTTCAAGGTGTTTGGAGATTCTACGAGAATCAAGATTCTTTACGTTTTGTTTGAGGCGGAGATGTGCGTCTGTGACATTGCCCAGCTTCTGAATATGACCCAGTCGGCAATCTCACATCAGCTCAGGATACTGAAGCAGTCCAGGCTGGTGAAAAGCCGCCGGGACGGGAAGGCAGTGTTTTACTCCCTGGCAGACAGTCATGTGAGAAGCATCATTAACCAGGGAATTGAGCATATTGAGGAATAGAGAGAAACAAAAAAACGTATGTCCGGCCCCGAAGAAGGGCTGAGAAAATAAAAGAACAGCAGAAGGATGGAGGAATCTGATATGAAGAAAAAATTTAAACTGACGGATCTGGACTGTGCAAACTGTGCTGCAAAGATGGAAGCGGCTATCAAGAAAATCGAGGGGGTTTCCGATGCAAGCGTCAGCTTTCTGATGCAGAAAATGACCATTGAGGCAGATGAGGAACGCTTCGACGCGATTATGAAAGAGGTCGTAGAGGTGTGCAGGAAGGTGGAGCCGGACTGCATCATCAACATGTAGCAGAGGGCGTAAGGGGACTGAGCGGTCCCAGCCCCTCTTCAGGGCATTCCTGTGGGAGATAAAAAGGTTGAGCAGCTGCAGGGATACAGTATTTTGAGAAAGGCGGAGGCGTTATGACAAAGAAGCATAAAGTGATGCTGGCAAGGATTATCGCAGCATTTATTATCTATATACCACTGTTTGCAGCCGCCCATATGGGTGTGACGGAGGGCATGAGCCGGCTGGTTCAGTTTGCGGTGTTTCTCGTCCCGTATCTGGTGATTGGCTGGGATATTGTATACAAGGCTTTCCGGGGCATTGCAAACGGACAGGTGTTTGATGAAAACTTCCTGATGACACTGGCCACTTTCGGAGCCTTTGGAGTGGGAGAGTATTCAGAGGCGGTAGCTGTAATGCTGTTCTACCAGGTAGGCGAGCTTTTCCAGAGCTATGCGGTGAACCGTTCCAGACAGTCCATCACAGAGCTTATGGACATCTGCCCTGAGTATGCCAATATTGAGCGGGACGGAACGCTTGAACAGGTGGATCCGGATGAGGTGGAAGTAGGAGACATCATTGTGATCAAGGCAGGCGAGAGAATCCCGTTAGACGGCCGTGTGGTTTCCGGTGAATCCATGGTAGACACCTCGGCTCTGACAGGAGAATCTGTTCCACGCAGAGTGAGCGAGGGCTCTGAGATCATAAGCGGCTGTGTCAACGGCAGCGGGCTTCTCCGCGTAGAGGTCACAAAGGAATTTGACGACTCCACAGTGGCCAGGATTCTGGAGCTGGTGGAAAATGCCAGCAGCAAAAAAGCCAAGGTGGAGAACTTCATCACACGTTTTGCCAGATATTATACTCCTATAGTAGTGATCGCGGCCGTGCTTCTCGCAGTCGTGCCTCCTGTCCTCCTGGGAGAAGACTTTGGGGAATGGATTCAGAGAGCCTGCATCTTCCTCGTTATCTCCTGTCCCTGTGCCCTTGTTATCTCTGTGCCTCTTGGCTTCTTCGGAGGAATCGGCGCTGCATCGAGAAACGGAGTGCTTGTAAAGGGAAGCAATTATCTGGAAGCGCTGGCGCAGATGGATACGATTGTATTTGACAAGACGGGAACACTCACCAAGGGAGAGTTTAAGGTGACGGAGGTTCTCCCGGCGGGAATAGAGGAGAAGGAGCTGCTGAGGCTGGCAGCTCTGGCTGAATCCTATTCCACCCACCCGATCGCGGCATCGATCCGGGAGGCCTATGAGGCATCCAGCCAGGCGAAACTGGATACCTCTGCTCTCGGTCAGAGTGAGGAAATTTCCGGACACGGCATCAAGACAGAAATAGAAGGATCCACAGTCCTTGCGGGCAATGGAAAGCTGATGGAACAGATGGGAATTCCCTATGAAAGCTGTGACAGCATAGGAACAGTAGTCTATGTGGCCAGGGACGGTGTATTTGCAGGAACCATCGTGATCTCTGACACTATCAAGGAACATTCCGCCCAGGCTGTGGCTGCTCTGAAGAAGGCAGGAGTCAGAAGGACAGTTATGCTTACAGGAGACAGAAAAGCTGTAGGCGAGGCTGTGGCTGAAAAGCTGGGGCTCGACGAGGTCTGCACAGAGCTTCTTCCGGCCGATAAGGTGGAGAAGGTAGAGGAACTGCTGAAATCAGAGGGCGAGGGCAGGAAGCTGGCCTTTGTGGGAGATGGAATCAACGATGCTCCCGTTCTCACCAGGGCAGACATTGGAATTGCCATGGGCAGCATGGGTTCTGACGCAGCGATTGAGGCTGCCGACATTGTTCTGATGGACGATGACCCGGCCCGCATCGCGCTGACAGTTCGGATAGCAAGGAAGACCCTGGCGATTGTAAAGCAGAACATTGTGTTTGCTCTGGCAGTGAAGGCTCTGGTTCTGGCTCTGGGCGCCTTCGGAATGGCGAATATGTGGGAGGCAGTATTTGCCGATGTGGGAGTCTCGGTTATTGCCATATTAAATGCCATGAGGGCCCTTAAAATCAAGTAAAAAGCAGAGCAGAAAATCTGCCTCTGAATAAGACTGCGCGGACAATGGACGGCAGGGTGTAAAGACACCTTTTCATCTGCCTTCCATTGTCCGCGCTTTTATGGTAGACTGGACAGAGAGCAAAATGCCGGAAAACGGCAGGTTAAGGAAACGGCTGAAAAGAGATGATGCGAGCCGTTCGATCCTTCCCGGAGCGGATGAAAGCGGGGAAAAGCAGCTGGGATAAAGCGGCCGGGATAAAATAGCCGGGACAAAGCAGCCAGGGCAAAGCGACCGGGACAAAGCGGCCGGGACAAAACAGCTGGGATAAAACAGCCGTGATAAACCAGACAGGATAAAACAGATATGGCAGGAGGACTGGGATGAGGGACAGGGAACATACATCCTGCAGGGATGAAAAAGAAGAGACACAGAAAAAAACGGGCGGGGAGCTGAGCCAGCCGGACGGCAGAGGAGAAAAGGCGGATCAAGGAGAAGAGAATTTTTCTGCAGATTTTGTGATCTGGTGTACCAGCTGCGGAAGGCCTCTTCCGGAAGAATCTGTGTACTGTGAGTTCTGCGGAGAGAAAATAGAAAGGGAGCTAGAGGAGGAAACTAAGGACGCTGCAGATGAACCTGAAGGCAAAAAGACAGGAAAATTATTTCTGAATGCAGCTGGAAAAAAGAAACTGGCCGTTTTCCTGACTGCTGCCGCCTGCGGAGTAATTCTTCTCCTGATTGCCCCGGGAAAGGAGACAGAAGGGAGTCAAAGCTTTTCCGGATACATAAAGGATAACAGCCTGTTTGCCATCGACGGGGATGGAGCGGCAGAGGAGCTGACAGACTACTATCTGTCAGACTGGAAGCGGAGGGAAGAGACGCGGCTTCCCTATGACAATTCCTGCGCTCCCGTTATCACGGCAGACGGGACACAGATTTGGTATCCGGAAAAAATAGGGGACAGCTCCTTCACTCTGATGCATTATAATAAGAAGAAGCAGGAAAAGATAGACAGCGGTGTGGTATCCTTCCAGGCGGCGGGAAGCACAGCGGTATATGAAAAAAACAATACAGGTTTGTATGTCAGCCGCGGCGAAGGGAGAGATAAGCTGTCGGCAGGCGTGGCCTTCTACCAGCTCTCAGAGGATGGAAGCTCTGTTATCTGGGAGGAGGAAAATGCAGATGGAACAAGGGAGCTGTTTTACAGACAGCTGGACGGAGGAGACGCAGAGAATGTGTGCTTAGAGAGGGAAGATACCCTGCTTGACGTATCCGATGATTTAAGCTCCATCCTATACGAGAAGGATGGAGATGTGTGGCTGCTCCTCGGAGGAAAGGAGAAGAAACGGCTTGTGCAGAATACTTCACAGCTCTTTCTGCCGGAAGCAGAGAGCAAAACCCTGTTTTTCACCAGGGAGGAAGGCGAAGGAGAGAGCCTGTATTTTCTGGACGAAAATGGAGAGGAGAATCTGCTTGACCGGGAATTTTTGTTTCTGATTCACGGGGAGGATGGATTTCTCACCTACAAGGCCGTTTCGGACAGCGGGGAAGAAGTGAGAATTGCGACACAATATGGCAGTGCAGCTGTAGACTGCGGGCAGGAAACCCCGATTGCCGAAGAAAGAGGGTACGCCTGGTATACAGCAGAGCCGGAGCCGGGAGTGCCGCTGTCGCTGTGCCGGGTATCCCTTGAACCGGACAGCTTTGGGAGAACAGAGGAGATAGCGCAGGCAGTGGAGGCCTGGTGCGGCCTGCTGGGGGAAACGCCCCTTTATCTGAGGGATGGAAGCGAAGAAGCAGGAGATCTCTACCTGGGAGAAGAGAGAGCGGCCTATGATGTGAAGATGGATTCTGTGACGCTGGACAGCGCGCAGACAAAGGCATACTGCATTGCCCAGTATGACGCTGAGGCTCGGAGCGGAGTTTTGCTGGAGGTGACAGAAGGGGGAACCAGGCAGATAGGAGAGGATGTTTCCGGATACGGGTATACGTCAGACGGACAGATTTTCTATTTTACTGATTACGAACCCCAGAGGGGGCGGGCTGCGCTGAACCTGTATGACAGAGAAAGCCAAAAAACAGAGCAGATAGATACGGATGTCTGGGCCTATTACGCAGAGTCGGCGGACGGCCGGGAGAGAGGAGCTGTGCGGCAGACGGAGATCCGCTAGGACATCCGGCAGAAAAACAGCAAGGCAGCTAATAAAGGTGATAAAACACATTCTGCCGTCAGGCAGAGGACAGAGGAAAAACTGAAAGACACTGAAAAAAAGCGGAAAAGACAGGAAAAGATACGGGAAAGAGGGAAGAAGGGATACCAATGGCAGAGGATACGATCAAGAGAGTGAAACTGGAACTTGGAAAAAAGGCGGCGGCAGTGAACCGGAAGGCAGCTCTCATCCTGGAGCTCAGCCGCCTGCGCCTGGAAGCCGGAAATCTGAGGGGAGAGATCGCCCAGACAGAGAGAGAAAAGGAAGCGCTGGTTGCCCAGGCTGCCATGGAGGCCTATGAGAAGTGGAAGAAAGGAGAGGAATTTCTGGAGGAGCTTGAGGAAGCTTTTTCCCAGGCCAGGGAGCTGGAAGAGGAAAATCAGGAGAGGGAGAAGGACATTGTCTGTCTGGAAAAGACATCCAGAGAACTGCGTGCTCTGAAGAATAATGAGGAGCTTTGCGGGGAAGAGGAACCGGAAAAAGAGACAGAAAAGGAGCCGGAACAGGAGTCAAAAAAAGAGCCGGAACAGGAGTCAGAAAAAGAGCCGGAACAGAAGTCAGAAAAGGAACCGGAAAAAGAAGCAGGGACAAAAAAAGAGTCAGAGGAGGAAGAGGGAAAAAAGGCAGAGAAAAAACAAACGGAGAAACAGGAAGCCCGCTTTTTCTGTCCCCGGTGCGGGGCAGTCTATGCAAAAAAAGTAAATTTCTGCCGCAGGTGCGGTACCCCCATATCCTACGAAGACTGCCGGGACAGCCAGGGGCCGGACATCCAGGCTTCGGGCAGTCAGAATCGGGACAGTCAGGGGCCGGATATCCAGGCTTCGGGCAGTCAGAACCAGGGCAGCCAGGCATCAGGCAGTCAGGAACCGGGCAGCCAGGCATCAGGCAGTCAGAATCCGGGGCAGCCCGGCGCGGAGCAGTCAGAACCAGAAAAGCCCGGCGCAGAGCCATCCGGATTAGCCGGTGTTTAAAAGAAAGCAGATGAACAGTAAGGAAAAGGAGCAGAAGCCTCCCCCTGAGACGACCTGCCGAAAGTCAGATTCCAGACCGAAATCTGACCTGCGGAAGGCCGCTCAGGAAGCGGCTCTGCTCCTTTATTTGTGGCTGTTTTGGTATAACATAAAAGCCAGATAAAAACAGAAGGCTTAACGCTTATTGCTCTTCTTCCAGATGTGCATCTTCTCAGCCTCGGCGATGAGCTGATCCCGGAAGTCAGGGTGAGCTACGGAGATAATGGCCTCACACTTCTGCCAGGTGGTAAGTCCCTTTAAATTGACCTTTCCAAACTCTGTTACCAGATAGTGGATGTTGGCTCTCGTGTCAGTGACGATGGAGCCCGGATTTAAGGTCGGCACAATTCTGGACTGAAGGCTGCCGTCCTTGCCCTTGAAGGTGGAGGAGCAGCAGATGAAGCTCTTTCCGCCCTTGGAGAGGTAAGCTCCCAGCACGAAGTCCAGCTGGCCGCCGGCTCCGCTGATGTGCTTGATTCCTGCAGACTCTGCATTTACCTGTCCGAACAGATCCACGTCAACTGCATTGTTGATGGACATGAAGTTGTCCAGGGCGGAGATGGAGCGGATGTCGTTTGTGTAGTCCACAGGAGCGCTCATACACTCCGGATTGTTGTGCAGGTAGTCGTAGAGCTTCTTTGTTCCGGCTCCGAAGGCATATACCTGGCGTCCCTTGTCAATAGCCTTGTGGGCGCCTGTGATCTTTCCGGCCTTTGCAATATCTACGAACGCGTCCACGTACATCTCCGTGTGAACGCCCAGATCCTTTAAGTCGGACTTGGCAATCAGGGAGCCTACTGCATTCGGCATTCCTCCGATTCCCAGCTGTAAGCATGCTCCGTCAGGAATTTCCTCCACAATGAGCTTTGCAACAGCCTCGTCCACCTCGGAGGCAGCTGCGCCGCCGCCCATCTCTCCGATGGCAGGGTTGTCCCCCTCGATGATCATGTCTACATCAGAGATATGTACGCAGTTCTCGAAGCCGCCCAGGCAGACCGGCATGTTTTCATTCACTTCCACAATCACAACCTTGGCTTTCTCACAAACGGCGGCCATGTGGGAGGCGTTGGGGCCGAAATTAAAGAAGCCGTGCTCATCCATGGGAGCAACCTGGAATACAGCTACATCGAGAGGAGTGGAGGACTCTCTGTAGTATCTTGGAAGCTCAGAGTAACGGATAGGAGCATAGTAGGCAAAGCCCTGGGCAATGGCCTTTCGCTCGATTCCGCTCATATGCCAGGAGTTCCATGTAAAGTGCTCTGCCGGATTCTCAATCTTGAAAACCTCCGGCACCCACATGAGGATACCGCCGCGTAAGTTTACATCGTGAAGCTCCGGCATTCTCTTGGCGAGAGCTGCGTCGAAGGCAACCGTCGTACCGGTAGTCCAGCCATAGTCCACCCAGTCCCCGGATTTAACGACAGCGGCGGCCTGGTCTGCGGACACAAGTTTCTGATCATACATGTTCTTATAATCCATATTGTTCACCTGTTCCTTTTATTTTTATATTTAGTTTTGTTAATAGTTTATCATTACCCGCTGGCAAGGTCAATAAGATTACTTATGAAATGCAGGTAAAATAAGTTAATAAATTATAAATTGATAATTATTTATCAATTTTTCATTGACAGTTTTGCCAAGCGGTGGTACTATAGAATTACTATCATTTATGCAAATATCTTATCTTACAGGCTAATCATGACAAGGAGGAAACAGATTATGTCAAAGAAAGTCGTAATAGCAGGTGCATGCCGTACTGCCATTGGCTCTATGGGCGGACAGTTAAGCACAGTTCCGGCGGCAGAGATGGGCGCAGTTGTTATTAAGGAAGCTCTCAAGAGAGCAGGAGTTGCTCCGGAGCAGGTTGATCACGTTTACATGGGCTGTGTAATCCAGGCCGGCCTTGGACAGAACGTGGCACGCCAGGCATCCATCAAGGCAGGACTTCCGATCGAGGTTCCGGCAGTTACGCTGAATGTTGTTTGCGGCTCCGGTCTTCAGTGCGTAAATGCAGCTGCTGAGATGATTATCGCAGGCGACGCTGACATTGTTGTAGCAGGCGGAACAGAGAATATGTCCGCTGCTCCATATGCCCTCAAGAATGCGCGTTACGGATACCGCATGGGCAACGCTCCGATGATTGATACCATGGTAAATGACGCTCTCTGGGATGCTTTCAACAACTACCACATGGGAATCACAGCAGAGAACATCTGCGACGAGTGGGGCATCACAAGAGAAGAGCTGGATGAGTTCTCCGTTGCAAGCCAGGCAAAGGCATGCGCAGCGAGAGAGTCCGGAAGATTCAAAGACGAGATCGTGCCGATCGAGGTTAAGAAGAAAAAAGAAACCGTTATCGTTGACACAGACGAGGGTCCGCGTCCAGGCACAACCATGGAAGGCCTTGCAAAGCTGCGCCCGGCATTTAAGCCAGACGGCGGCCGCGTGACAGCAGGAAATGCATCCTCCATCAACGACGGTGCGGCAGCAGTTGTCGTTATGAGCGAGGAGAAGGCAAAAGAGCTCGGCATTAAGCCGATGGCTACATGGGTTGCAGGAGCCCTTGGCGGTGTAGACCCGCGCATCATGGGTATCGGCCCGGTAGCTGCCACAAAGAAGGTTCTGGCAAAGACAGGCCTTACAGTAAACGACTTTGATTTAATCGAGGCCAACGAGGCATTCGCTGCACAGTCTATCGCAGTAGCCCGTGAGCTTGGTTTCAACAAAGAGAACCTGAACGTAAACGGCGGAGCCATCGCTCTCGGCCATCCGGTAGGAGCTTCCGGCTGCCGTATCCTGGTTACACTGCTCCACGAGATGCAGAAACGCGATGCAAAGAAGGGACTTGCAACCCTGTGCATCGGCGGCGGAATGGGCTGCGCAACCATCGTCGAGAGAGAATAAAAAACAGCTGAGCACATAGTGCGAAGCTGTTTGCTACCCGAACGAAGCGAAGCGGAGTTTGGGTTTCCCGTCCGTTTTTATGAAACGAGGAACGAGTGGAATAAAAAACAGCTGAGCACATAGTGCGAAGCTGTTTGCTACCCGAACGAAGCGAAGCGGAGTTTGGGTTTCCCGTCCGTTTTTATGAAACGAGGAACGAGTGAAATAAAAAACAGCTGAGCACATAGTGCGAAGCATAAAATTAAATAAAGCAGCAGTCAGCGGCCGGCAGATGCACAGGGCAGCGCCTTTTGCTCTCCGGCTGCAAAAAAGCCTAAGGAGATGAACGGCATGGGTTATGTAGATTACGAACAGGAAGGATTTGTTGGTATTGTAACTATCAACAGGCCCAAGGCATTAAACGCTCTGAATGAGGAAGTGCTTAAGGATCTGGAAGCTGCGTTCGATTCCATTGATCAGAACACAGTGAGAGCGGTGATCCTCACAGGCGCAGGGGAGAAATCTTTTGTGGCGGGAGCCGATATTGCGGCTATGAGCACGATGACAAAGGAGCAGGGAGAGGCCTTCGGAAAATATGGAAATGATATTTTCCGCAAAATCGAAACATTCCCGATTCCGGTAATTGCGGCAGTGAACGGGTTCGCCCTCGGAGGCGGAAATGAACTTGCCATGAGCTGCGACATCAGAATCTGTTCTGAAAACGCAGTGTTTGGACAGCCGGAAGTGGGACTGGGAATCACTCCAGGCTTTGGTGGAACTCAGAGGCTTGCCCGCCTCATCGGTGTGGGAAAGGCCAAGGAAATGCTCTACACAGCCAGAAATATCAAGGCTGACGAGGCATACCGTCTGGGCTTTGTCAACGCAGTCTATCCGCAGGAGGAACTGATGCCGGCAGCCAAGAAGATGGCAGGCATCATCGCCGCAAACGCCCCGATTGCTGTGCGAAACAGCAAGAAGGCAGCAAACGACGGACTGCAGACAGATATGGATCAGGCGATTGTCATCGAGGAAAAGCTGTTCGGCGCCTGCTTTGAGACAGAGGATCAGAAAGAGGGCATGGCAGCCTTCCTTGAAAAGAGAAAAGAGAAACAGTTTAAGAACCGTTAATCTTTATGGTACATAATGTTCACGACGGTACTGTTAAGACTGAGTCCGCCGCTTGTTGTTTTAAATCAGAGGAGGAGATAACAATGAAAATTGGTGTTATCGGAGCCGGAACCATGGGTTCTGGAATCGCACAGGCATTTGCACAGACAGAGGGCTACGAAGTAGTTTTATGTGATATTAACGAAGAGTTTGCCGCAAACGGAAAGAAAAAGATTGCCAAAGGATTTGAGAAGAGAATCGCTAAGGGCAAGATGACACAGGAGGATGCAGATAAGATCCTTGCCAAGATCACCACAGGCGTTAAGGATATCTGCGGCGACTGCGATCTGGTTGTGGAGGCTGCCATTGAGAACATGGAGATCAAGAAACAGACCTTCAAGGAGTTAGATGCTATCTGCAAGCCAGACTGCATTTTTGCCACAAATACTTCTTCCCTTTCCATCACAGAAGTTGGATCAGGCGCAAGACCGGTTGTAGGCATGCACTTCTTCAACCCGGCTCCTGTTATGAAGTTAGTAGAGGTCATTGCAGGACTCAACACACCGAAGGAGATGGTTGACAAGGTAATCGAAATCTCCAAGGCTATCGGAAAGACTCCGGTACAGGTTGAGGAGGGCGCAGGCTTCGTTGTAAACAGAATCCTGATCCCGATGATCAACGAGGCTGTCGGCATCTACGCTGACGGAATCGCATCTGTAGAGGGAATCGACACAGCCATGAAGTTAGGCGCAAACCATCCGATGGGACCGTTAGCTCTGGGCGATCTGATTGGCCTGGATGTCTGCCTTGCCATCATGGAGGTTCTGCAGCACGAGACAGGAGATACAAAGTACCGTCCGCATCCGCTGTTAAGAAAGATGGTTCGTGCCGGCTATTTAGGACAGAAGACAGGAAAAGGATTCTACGATTACAGCAAATAATGGATACCACTTTTTTTGGTTTTCTGTTATAATAGATTTACAACCGCATAAGGGGTCCAGGTCAGGCCCCTTTTTAGCGTGATATAAGAAGATGGAGGATTAGACATGGATTTTACATTAAGTAAAGAGCATGAGATGGCGAGAACATTATTCCATGACTTCGCCGAGAAAGAGGTTAAGCCTTTAGCGCAGGAAGTTGACGAGACAGAGCACTTCCCGACAGAAACAGTTAAGAAGATGCAGAAGCTCGGATTCATGGGCATCCCGGTTCCGAAGGAGTACGGCGGACAGGGCTGCGATCCGCTGTGCTATGCGATGTGCGTGGAGGAGCTCTCCAAAGTTTGCGGTACTACAGGTGTTATCGTATCTGCTCACACATCCCTGTGCTGTGATCCAATCCAGACATACGGTACAGAAGAGCAGAAGCAGAAATACCTGGTTCCCCTTGCAAAGGGCGAGAAGTTAGGTGCTTTCGGTCTTACTGAGCCAGGCGCTGGTACAGATGCTCAGGGCCAGCAGACAAAGGCTGTTTTAGACGGAGACGAGTGGGTATTAAACGGCTCCAAGATCTTCATCACAAACGGTAAAGAGGCTGACATCTATGTGATTATCGCTGTAACAGGCACAAAAGAGGATGCCAGAGGAAGAAAGAAGAAAGAGATCTCCGCATTCATCGTTGAGAAGGGAACGCCAGGCTTCACCTTTGGTACAAAGGAGAAGAAGATGGGTATCCGCGGATCTGCTACATATGAGTTAATCTTCACAGACTGCCGCATCCCGAAGGAGAACCTGTTAGGACAGCAGGGCAAGGGCTTCAACATTGCCATGCACACACTGGACGGCGGACGTATCGGTATCGCAGCTCAGGCTCTTGGTCTTGCAGAGGGCGCTCTTGAGAGAACAATCGAGTACGTAAAAGAGAGAAAGCAGTTCGGACGCGCTCTTGGACAGTTCCAGAATACACAGTTCCAGCTTGCTGATATGGCAACAAAGGTTAAGGCAGCTCAGCTCCTTGTTTACAGAGCAGCTATGGCTAAGGCTACACAGAAGACCTATTCCGTAGAGGCAGCTATGGCTAAGCTGTATGCAGCAGAGGTTGCTATGGAAGTTACAACAAAGGCTGTACAGCTTCACGGCGGATACGGCTACATCAGAGAGTACGATGTAGAGCGTATGATGCGCGATGCAAAGATTACAGAGATCTACGAGGGTACATCTGAGGTTCAGAGAATGGTTATCTCCGGCGCTCTGTTAAAATAGTATCCGTATTCTGCATCTATCCGCAGAAGACCGTTTGCCGCGCCGGTCTGCCGGCCAGGCAATCGTACAGACGGTGGCTCTAAATAAGCTGCAGCCCGTTCGGAGCGGGACAGGCTGTATGACATTAAAAAATAAGGAGTGAAAATACAGTGAAAATTATAGTTTGTATCAAACAGGTTCCAGATACTAAGGGCGGCGTTAAATTCAACCCGGACGGAACTCTCGACAGAGGAGCTATGCTCACAATCATGAACCCAGATGATAAGGCAGGCCTTGAGGCAGCCCTTCGTTTAAAGGATCAGTACGGCGCAGAGGTTACAGTTCTCACCATGGGACTTCCAAAGGCAGAGGAGGTTCTCCGCGAGGCTATGGCTATGGGCGCTGACAAGGGAATCCTGGTTACAGACCGCGTACTGGGCGGTGCCGATACATGGGCTACATCCCAGACAATCGCAGGTGCTATCAGAAACCTTGAGTATGATTTAATTATCACAGGCCGTCAGGCTATCGATGGAGATACAGCTCAGGTAGGTCCTCAGATCTCCGAGCACTTAAATATTCCGGTAATCAGCTACGCTCAGGATATCAAGATCGAGGGCGACAGCGTTATCGTTGAGCGTCAGTACGACGACAGATACCACGTATTAAAGGCTCAGATGCCATGCTTAATCACAGCTCTGGCAGAGTTAAACGAGCCGCGTTACATGACTCCAGGCGGAATCTTCGATGCTTATAAGAAGGAAATCACCGTATGGGGAAGAAATGACCTGAAGGATGTAGAGGACTCCAACTTAGGACTTAAGGGATCCCCGACACAGATCGCAAGAGCTTCCGATAAGGTTAGAAAGGGAGCAGGCGAGCAGGTTACTCTTGATCCGGCAGCAGCAGCTGACTACATTGTTGAGAAGCTGGCAGCAAAACATGTTATCTAATTAAAAATAAGAGAAAAGTGTGGTGAATAAGAATGAACTTAGAAGCATATAAGGGAGTATTCGTCTTTGCACAGCAGGTTGACAATGAGATCAGCGGCATCGCATTTGAGCTGATTGGCAAAGGAAAAGATTTAGCAAAAGATTTAGGAACAGAGGTTACAGCTGTTTTAGTAGGTTCTGACGTGAAGGGCCTTGCAGACGAGCTGGCTGAGTACGGCGCAGATAAGGTTATCGTTGTAGACGATCCGGAGTTAAAGGAGTACAGAACAGAGCCTTACACACACGCACTGGCATCCGTTATCAATGAGTTCAAGCCGGAGATCTTCTTAATCGGCGCTACAGCAATCGGCCGTGACTTAGGACCTCGTGTTTGCGCAAGAATCCATACAGGTCTGACAGCTGACTGTACACAGCTTGAGATTGGCGATTTCCCAATCAACCCAATGCCAGGCAAGGAGCAGAAGCACAACCAGTTATTAATGACTCGTCCTGCATTCGGCGGAAACACAATCGCAACTATCGCCTGCCCGGATTTCCGTCCTCAGATGGCTACAGTACGTCCAGGCGTTATGCAGAAGCTTCCAAAGCAGGCTGGCGTTAAGGCTAATGTAGTAGAGTACAACCCAGGCTTTACTCCAAACAAGAACTATGTTGAGATCCTCGACGTAGTAAAGGCAGTGGCTGATACAGTAGATATCATGGACGCAAAGATCCTGGTATCCGGCGGCCGCGGTGTTGGAAGCCCAGAGAACTTCAAGCTGCTTGACGATCTGGCAGAGGCAATCGGCGGAACAGTAAGCTGCTCCCGTGCCGTTGTAGATGCAGGCTGGAAGCCAAAGGCATTACAGGTAGGTCAGACAGGTAAGACTGTTCGTCCGAACGTTTACTTCGCAATCGGTATCTCCGGTGCTATTCAGCACGTAGCTGGTATGGAGGAGTCTGACATCATCATCGCCATCAACAAGGACGAGACAGCTCCGATCTTCGACGTAGCTGACTACGGCATTGTAGGCGACCTGAACAAGGTAGTTCCGTTATTAACAGAGAAGCTGAAAGCTGCAAAGGCTGCTCAGAACGCTTAATTTGCGGATCAGACAGAACATTTGGGCAGGTATCATTTCAGATACAGCCTGATACATAGAATTAAATAATCGGCCGGGGGACGGTATGGACAGAGGCATCAGGCCTGCTGGACATGCCCTCCCATGCCGGGCGGCGTCCTGCAGAAAACTGTCTGCACAGCATTTGGCACAGCCAGGTCTGCGCAGAATCAGACTCGGACAGGACGTAGTGCTCAGACGGGATAAAAACCCGCTTTCTCTGAGAAGGTGAAACAGCCTTTCGGTGAAAGCGGGTTTTTTGTGTGGAAGCTGGCGCGGCGGTGAGATGGCGCAGGAAGCGAGACAGCGCAGATGGCGGGATGGTACGGGTAGTGTGTTGGCACGGGGGAAGGAAGGGGAGAAATTAGTTCCAGCGAAGTCACAAATTTCTCCCCTTCCTTCCCACTTCCGAAACTTCAGATTCCGGCCGATGCAGGGTGTCGCTTGCTCATGTATGGTTACAGACATACTGGCTTATTTCAGCTCCTTTCTGCTCTCCTGTGCCTTTTCGATTCAGCAGTCATTTCGAGCATAAGTCTTTTAAGCTTCTGCAACATCCTGCTCCGGCCGCCTTCTCCCGCTTAATTCCTCTCCCAAACTCCGCTTACCCCCACACCTCCCATCACTCCCATCAAAACTCCCATTAAATTAAATCCTACCAATCCCCCATTACTTCCCATCTATACAGACTCCCTCATCCTTTCACATTCTCTTTCTCATTCGCCGTCCACTCACTTCCCAGGGAAAAGGAGCGGTTTTTTTATGACTTCGCTGGAATAAAAAAACCGCTCCTTTTCCCCCCTTTACACCCATCCTCCGTCCAGTCCGATAATCTGTCCGGTCAGATAGTTTTCTTTATATCCCAGATGGTAGGCTAAATCGGCCACCTCCTCGGCGCGGCCCAGTCTTCCGGCGGGGATTTCCTCGATCAGGCCAATCAGTTCCTCATCGTCGAGGAAGTGATTCATCTCGGTGTCGATGGCGCCGCAGGCGATGGCGTTGACCTGGATGTTGCTGGGGGCCAGCTCTTTTGCCAGAGCTTTAGTAAGGGCGTTGACTCCGCCCTTTGTGGCAGAGTAGGCAGCCTCGCAGGAGGCTCCGCATACGCCCCAGACAGAGGAGATGTTTATGATCTTTCCCTGCTTTTTTTCAAGCATCATGGGAATGGCCAGTTTGCAGCAGTTAAAGACGGAGGTGAGATTGGTTCTCAGAATCAGTTCCCAGTCCTCGGGTTTCATATCCTGGAGAAGTCCGATGTAGGAAATGCCGGCATTGTTGACCAGGACATCGAGGCCGCCAAACTGCTTGCGGATTTTTTTAAACAACTCTGCGCAGTTTTCCGCAACTCCCATATCGCCCAGGTAGGAGAGACAGGATACCTGAAAACTCTCGATCTCTTTTTTGGTCTGAAGGAGCTGTTCCTCACGTCTGACACAGCTGATTACCACATTGTAGCCTTTTTTTGCAAATTTTACAGCGATAGCTTTCCCGATTCCCCGGGAAGCTCCGGTGACGAGTACTGTTTTTCTTGCCATAGAGATTCACGTCCTTTCTGAAATGTCAGACAGCACTGTGGAACGCAATGCCATATGCTGCCAGGTTAATGTAATTATATCACATAGAAAAAAAGTGGGGGAGATTTGTTGCGAATATTCGTACTCAAATTGCCGGGAAGGTGAGTGAAGAATTGTCTTTTTTTGATGAAAAGAAGAAGAGAAGGATTTTCCAGCTTTTTCCAGAAAATTGTGCGGTGAAAATTAGAAAATGATGTATACTGCCTATAGAACTTGTGTTATACTTAAAGTTATGAAACATGATGCATGAGAAGTGCTCCGAGGGGAGAGTCGGGAGGACTGGATGGAAAAGATATATGATTTGATTATTGTCGGCTCCGGGCCGGCGGGGCTCGCGGCGGCGATATATGCAAAGCGGGCAGAGCTTGACACTCTGGTAGTTGAGAGAGAGATGATGAGCGGGGGACAGATCCTCAATACGTACGAGGTTGACAATTATCCCGGGCTTCCTGGAAGCTCCGGCTTTGATCTGGGGATGAAGTTCCGGGAGCACGCAGACCGTCTGGGAGCTTCCTTTGCAGAGGACAGGATAGAGAAGCTTGAACTTTCCGGTGAGATTAAGACGGTTGTCTGTGAAAAAGAGAGTTACCGTGCGAAAACAGTGATTCTGGCTACAGGGGCCCATCACAGAAAGCTGGGAGTGCCGGGGGAGGAAGAACTCTCCGGAGCCGGCGTTTCCTACTGCGCTACCTGCGACGGGGCATTTTTCAGAGACAAGACTGTGGCAGTGATCGGGGGAGGAGATGTAGCTCTGGAGGACGCGATTTTTCTGTCCAGGATATGCAGCAAGGTATATCTGATTCACCGCAGAGATGAGCTGCGGGGAGCCAAGACGCTTCAGAGCCGCATATTTGAGTCTGAAAAGATTGAGACAGTCTGGGATACGGTGGTGGATGCCATCGAGGGTGAAAACCGCGTGGAGCAGATTGCCGTGTCCAATAAGAAGACGGGTGAAAAGAAAAAAATTGCCGTGGACGGAGTGTTCATTGCCGTAGGCATCGAGCCGGAAAGCGCGCCCTTTAAAGGCACTCTGGAAATGGATAAGCAGGGATATATCATCGCAGGGGAGGATGGCGTAACTTCAGTTCCGGGCGTGTTTGCAGCCGGAGATGTGCGCACGAAGCAGCTGCGCCAGGTGATCACAGCGGCAGCGGACGGGGCCAACTGTGTCACCAGCGCGGAGAGGTATCTGGCAGAGAGATAGGAGGAAATGTACAGATGGAAACGCCATTTAAAGCACTGGCCTGCCTGTGTACGGTTGCCGCTTTAGCAGCGGCAGCGCCTTTCGGAGCGCAGGCGGCGATTAACCTGGAAACTGATGCGTCTGTGGCAGGAGTTTCTGTGGCGATGAACAATTACTATGCAGGCAGCCTTGATCCGGAAACAGAGCTGGCAGAGGCCTTCTCGTCAGATGAGACGCTTGCCCAGGTAGAAAAGAGCGGAAAAGAAGATGCGCCGGTTGTAAAGACCTCCTCATCCTCTGACTACGACAAGGTGGCCGTGTCCCAGGTTTCCAACTATGTCAATGTCAGGACAGAGCCGAATACCACCAGTGATGTGGTGGGCAAGATTTACAACAACTGTGCTGCAACCATTCTTGACACAGTAGACGGAGAGGGAGGAAAATGGTACAGGATTCAGTCCGGTACTGTGAACGGCTACATTAAGGCCCAGTACTTCATTACAGGCGCTGAGGCGGAGAAAAAGGCCAGGGAGGTCGGAACTACCTATGCGAAAGTGGCTCATACCGCAACTCTCCGCCTGAGGCAGGAGCCGAATCTTGAGAGTGCGACCCTTGACCTGCTCTCTTCTGATGCAGAGTATGAGGTAATCGGACAGGAGGGTGATTTCTACAAGATTTCCGTGGACACAGATCTGGTGGGCTATGTGTTTAAGGATTATGTGGACACAAGAGTAGAATTTGACCAGGCTGTCTCCAGCTCCGAGGAGGAGTCAAAAGCCGCGGAGGAAGAGGCGCGCAGGCAGGAGGCAAAGAAGGCTCTCGAAGAGCTGGAAGCTGCCAAGAAAGAGGCTGCCAAGGAGACAGAAAAAGCGCCGGAGACGACTAAGGCCAAGGAGACGACAAAAGCGAAGGAGACCACCAAGGCCAGGGAAACCAAAGAGCCGGATTCGGAATTCAGCGGAACGATTGAGCAGAACCCGGATGGAACGCCTCGGGAAACACAGGAGTCGAAGAAGCAGGAGACTACCAAGGCGCCGGAAACTACCAAGGCCAAGGAAACCCAGAAGGATGACTCGCCAAAATCTCCGGCAGGCCCAGGCAACTCTTCCGGAAACTCAGGCTCGTCCGGCAGCTCCGGAAAGGTTGAGAAAGCTACAAGGACGGCGGTAGTTGCCTATGCAAAGCAGTTCCTGGGAAATCCTTATGTTTACGGCGGGACAAGCCTGACAAACGGCGCAGACTGCTCCGGCTTCACTCAGGCGGTTTATGCTCATTTCGGAATCACTACCGGGCGCAGCTCCAGGGATCAGGCGGCCAGAGGAAAGGAGATTCCGGTGGATGAGGCTCAGCCGGGCGACCTTCTCTTCTATGCCAGCGGAAGCTACATCAACCATGTGGCTATGTACATAGGTGGAGGCCAGGTAATTCACGCCAGCAACCCTAAAACGGGAATCTGCATTTCACCGTCCAACTACAGGACACCGTGCAAGGCTGTCACCTTCCTGGATTAGGGAAAGGTCAGAAAAAGTCCGGCATCAGAGAGACATAAGCTCTGATGCCGGACTTTTTTATATAACAGGAAACTTCGTTCCCTGTTATATAAAAACGCTCCGCGGGGATCGCACTGGGTTGGAGAGGAAAATGACGCTTTTGCGACCCGCCGCAGGCGGAGAATCCTGCTTTGCAGGATTCTTTCTTGTTCAATAGGAAATTTCATTTCCTATTGAATAAGAAATGACGTTGATGCGCACTCACACGCAAGGTAGATGTTGCCTGAAGGCAACCGCGCTCGGCGCGAGTGTGCGCCTTGGCGCACACTTTTTTAATCTATAGGAAAGAACATGATTTCCAGTGATACTTACGGTTCGCCAGCCGTCTTCCCGGAGGAGGCTTCAAGCTCTGAAAAGGACTTCTGGGTGAAATAGGTGGAAAGAAGAACGGAGGTGTTGGAAAGGCCGAATTTTCGTATCTGCTCCAAAAGGGACTCCAGTTCTGCGGAATTTGCAACCCGCACCTTCAATAGAGCGTTGTTCAGACCTACAATGTGATGATGCTCGATAATAGCCGGAGCAGCTTCACAGAACCGGCAGAAGCCGTCGTATTCCTTGGGAGGTACGTTGATCCAGATAAAAGCCGAGATATGGCTGCCCATCAGCCGGTCATTGATCTTGGCGTGAAATCCCGAGATGACCCCTGAGTCCTTCAGACGATTGATCCGCTCCGCAACGGCCGGAGCTGTAAGGCCTACCTGCTGTCCGATTTCGCGGGTGGAGGTTTTGCAGTTTTTCTGCAGGATATTGATGATTTTTATATCAGTATTGTCCAATCAGATTCCTCCTTTGCAGTATCTTCCCCAAACTATAATAGTATAGACCATTGACGATGAAATGTAAATGAATTCTGTAAGCTGGTTAATCAATCGGAAACAGATTTGTTAGGAAAAAGAATAATCAAAGTAAATGAAAAACCTGTACAATAATGTTGCGTAAATGTTAGAATTATCTTACAATGAAAAAATTATAGCCCTTGAGACCGGATATGGCGAAGGCTGCGAAAGGCTTTGCCCGCCTGGGAGGCGGCGTAAGGCGGAAACAGTGACGGCTGCTGTGATTCGGACAAGAACGGCATAAGGCGCTGAATCAGGAGGTAAAAATGATGATGAACAAGTTGCTTGAGTGTGTGCCCAATTACAGTGAAGGACGCGATATGCAGAAGGTAGAGCAGATTGTAGACTGCTTTCGGGGGAAAAAGGGTGTGAAACTTCTGGATTATCAGACGGATAAGGATCACAACCGCTGCGTTGTGACTGCAATCGGAGAGCCGGAGGCTTTAAGGGACGCAGTCATTGCTTCCTTTGGAAAGGCTGCAGAGCTGATTGATATGACAAAGCATGAGGGACAGCACCCGAGGATGGGAGCTGTGGATGTTGTCCCCTTTATTCCATGCCGCAATACTTCCCTGGAGGAGGCGGATGCCGTTGCAAAGGAGGTAGCGAAGGCAGTAGGAGAGAGGTACGCAATTCCCTGCTTCCTATATGAATCTTCAGCCACAGCTCCCCACAGAGTGAATCTTGCCAGTATCAGGAAGGGCCAGTTTGAGGGAATGGCTGAGAAGATGAAGGACAAGGAGCTGTGGACCCCTGATTTTGGTCCGGAAACCATTCATCCGACTGCAGGTGTGTCAGCTGTCGGAGCCAGAATGCCGTTGGTGGCCTTCAATGTAAACCTGGATACCTCAGATTTGGAGATTGCCAACCAGATCGCCAGAAAGATCCGCCACATTAACGGAGGATACCGCTATGTCAAGGCCATCGGCGTCATGCTGGAGGAAAGGGGGATTGCCCAGGTTTCCATGAACCTGACCGACTATACCAAAACGGCAATCTACCGCGCCTTTGAGGCTGTAAAGATGGAGGCGAGACGCTACGGCGTGCGGGCCGTTGGAACGGAGATTGTGGGGCTCCTTCCCATGCAGGCATTAATTGACTGCGCTGAGTATTATCTTCAGGTTGAAAACTTTGACAGCGCCCAGGTAATGGAGAACAGACTTTTAGAGGAGGAGTAGAGATGGCAGAGTTAAAGGATTTAAGTATTGAGGAGTTTGCCGCCCTGGCGGCATCTGACGCTCCGGCGCCGGGAGGAGGCAGTGTTTCTGCTGTGGCAGGCGCCCTGGCGGCAGCTTTGGCTGAGATGGTGGCAAATCTCACTGTGGGGAAGGCCAAGTATGCCGATGCAGAGGAGGAGATGAAGGAGATTGCAGCAAAGGGAGCAGAAATAAGAAAAACGCTGGTGGACGACATTGAGAGAGACAGTGAATCCTTTACCCTTTATATGAAAGCTCTGGGGATGCCGAAGGACACAGAGGAGCAGAAGGCAGTCCGCAGGGAGGCCATGCAGAATGGGCTTAAGGAGGCGGCCAGGGTTCCGCTCTCTGTGGCCAGGACGGCAGCAGAGATTTTTCCGCTGGCGGAGGCAGTGATTGCAAGGGGGAATACGAATGCGGTGACCGACGGTCTGGTGGCTGCCATGATGGCCCGCACAGCCGTGATCGGCGCGCTGTTTAATGTAAAAATTAACCTGGGTTCCATCAAGGATGAGGAATTCAGGGCCGAAATGGAAAAGGAGGTCAGCCGCCTGGAGGCAGAGGCAGTGGAGTATGAGAAGAGAATTTTAAAAAGCTCGGAGCTCTCAGATTCGCTCTGCTAAAAATCACTTAACAAAAGAAAGAAAAAACGTGATTGCATTTTACAAAAACACAGTATAGAATAGAAGAATGCATTGAACCATACAGTCGGCATCATTTTCAGGAGGAGGAAAAACAAACATGAAGACAGATATTGAGATTGCTCAGGAATCAACCCCGTTACATATCACAGAGATCGCAGAGAGCCTGGATATTGACGAGAAGTATCTGGAACAGTATGGAAAGTACAAGGCTAAGGTGGATTATAACCTGCTCAACGAGGACAGCCGTCCTGACGGAAAGCTGATTTTAGTGACAGCCATTACGCCTACTCCGGCTGGAGAGGGCAAGACAACTACCACAGTCGGCCTGGCAGACGGGATGAGAAAGCTGGGGAAAAATGCGGTAGTAGCCCTGAGGGAGCCTTCTCTGGGCCCGGTATTCGGCGTTAAGGGAGGGGCAGCAGGCGGCGGTTACGCCCAGGTGGTGCCGATGGAGGACATTAACCTTCACTTTACGGGGGATTTCCATGCGATTGGAGCTGCCAACAATCTTCTGGCAGCCATGCTGGACAACCATATTTACCAGGGAAATGAGCTGAGAATCGATCCGAAGCGGATTACCTGGCGCCGCGTGGTGGATATGAACGACAGACAGCTCAGAAACATCGTGGACGGACTGGGACGCCGCGTGGATGGAGTCACAAGAGAGGACGGCTATGACATTACCGTCGCCTCCGAGATTATGGCTGTCCTCTGCCTGGCAAAGAACGTGACAGACTTAAAGGAGAGGCTTTCCAGGATCATCGTGGGCTACACCTACGATGACGAGCCGGTGACAGCCGGAGATCTGAAGGCAGCCGGAGCCATGACGGCTCTCTTAAAGGATGCCTTGAAGCCGAACCTGGTGCAGACCCTTGAGCACACGCCGGCCTTTATCCACGGAGGCCCGTTTGCCAATATCGCCCACGGCTGCAACTCTATTATCGCCACACGCATGGCCTTAAAGCTGGGAGACTACGCGATCACAGAGGCCGGCTTCGGAGCCGATCTGGGAGCTGAGAAATTCCTTGACATTAAGTGCCGTATGGCAGGCCTGAAGCCCTCAGCCGTAGTGGTAGTGGCGACAGTGAGAGCGCTGAAGCATCACGGAGGAGTGGCCAAGGCAGACCTGAATACAGAGAATCTGGAGGCTCTCGAGAAGGGACTTCCGAATCTGCTGCAGCATGTGGAGAACATCACAAAGGTATTTGGCCTTCCGTGCGTAGTTGCCATCAACCGCTTCCCGTTTGACACAGAGGCCGAGTTACAGCTGATCGCCGACAAGTGCAGGGAGCTGGGTGTCAATGTAGCTCTCTCCGAGGTTTGGGGCAAAGGCGGAGACGGCGGCATTGATCTGGCAAAAGAGGTAGTGCGCCTCTGCGAGGAGGAGAATCATTTCCAGTACTGCTATGGGGATGAACTCTCCATTGAAGAGAAGTTAAATGCCATTGTCACAAAGATCTACAGGGGTACAAAGGTAGTGCTGACAGATGGCGCCAAAAAGCAGGCAAAGAGGCTCACAGAGCTGGGCTTCGGCTCCTTCCCGATCTGTATGGCAAAGACACAGTACAGCTTTTCTGACAACCAGAAGCTGACGGGTGCGCCCAGGGATTTCACAGTAACTGTGAGAAATCTGAAGGTATCGGCTGGAGCAGGCTTTATTGTAGCTCTGACAGGCGATATTATGACCATGCCCGGACTTCCCAAGGTTCCGGCTGCAGAGAAAATCGATGTGGACGAAACTGGAAGGATTTCAGGTCTGTTCTAAAAAAGAAATTTGTGCCGCTTTAACAAGCGGACCAGGATTTACAGTGCCGCAGGGGAGCGTACTGCTTCCCTGCGGCACTGCCCTTTCTTCCGCAGTGGAAATTCAGGGAAAATCAGTAAGAAAAATCCCTGCATAAACAGTATGTATTTGGGCCGAGACATGGCTGCGGGCAGAAGGGGAGCGGGATGAATGACACAGATGAAGGATATGGACACAGAAGACACGATGGGAGGAATTTGCAAATGAATTTTTTTACACCGGCAGAGATAGTGAAAAATTACAGTGCAGCTGGAAGAAAAAAGACGGAGATGCCGGCAATGAAAATGCTTATTCTCGGTATTCTCTCAGGTATTTTCATTGCCCTTGGGGCAGCGGCCACCAATACAGCGGGACATTCTATTGAAAATGTCTCAGCCATGCGGATCGTTCTGGGAGTGCTGTTCCCCGGCGGTCTTACGCTGGTTGTCCTTCTGGGGGGAGAACTGTTTACGGGAAACTGCCTGATCTCTATTTCCGTACTGGAAAAACAGGCGAAGATTTCCGCCATGATAAAAAACTGGATTGTAGTCTACATCGGCAACCTGATCGGGAGTCTCCTGATAGCCTTTGCATGCGCAAAGTTCGGCCAGTTTAACTATTCTGACGGAGGGCTGGCTGTATTTACGATGAAGCTGGCTGTCACTAAGAGTACTCTGCCTTTTGCAAATGCATTTGTGCTGGGAATTATGTGCAATATGCTGGTCTGTCTGGCTGTCCTTGCAAGCCTCAGCGCCAAAGATACGGCCGGAAAGATAGCGGGAGTCTTTTTCCCCATCAGTTTCTTTGTCATCTGCGGCTTTGAACACTGTGTGGCAAATATGTATTACATACCGGCCGGAATTTTTGCCGCCACTGTTCCGGAGTACGCGGCAAAGGCAGCGGAGGCAGGAGTGAATCTTTCTGCCCTCACTTGGAGTGGATTTTTCATTGGAAACCTGATTCCCGTCACACTGGGGAACCTGGCCGGAGGCCTGGCAGTGGGAATTCTTATGTGGCTTGGCCATGCATGGGAGAAGGAGAAAAAATAAGAAGCGGCAAGAATAATAGGAAAAGGAGTCAGACGTTTGCGTAAGTCCGGCTCCTTTTTCTTATGAGGACAACATCCGATCTGATCCTGCCCAGGCAGGCTATTTCTTGTCGTCCTCGCAGTTCATGTTGTTCAGAGAACAGGAGAGATCGTCTTTTCCATCTACACAGTTCATATCGTTGAGTCCGCAGCTGGAATCGTCGTCCTCCCCGAGACAGTTCATATCGTTCAAGCCGCAGGTTTTGTCATCGTCACTGATTCCGTTTAAGTTGGCCCAGCCAGTCTGTTTCTTTTCTTCCATCTCCGATACCTCCTCACACTTTGATAAGCATATTATATCCGCACAGAGGAAAAAATTCAAGGAGAGGCGGCTGTAAATAAAAGGAATTAAGAGCAAAATTTGACAATTAGAAAAAATTGTACAGACTTTTGGGAAACAAGGGAGGGGACTTCAGGATTCGTCTGCTATTTATGGGGCGAAGAGTTGCTTTTTCTCTATACTGCCGGTATAATGGAACCATATGACAAAGCCCCAAACCAGTGTGACTGAAAAAAGGGGCAGAGAAAAAGCGAGGAGGATAAGATGAAGGCGCGCTGCAGATGCGGAAGCTATTTTGCAGGATAGCGGTTGCGCTGACAGTCAGAAGGGAGAAAGCAGGATATGAGTCAGAGTCTGGAAGCGAAAATTCCAAGTGAGAGCAGCCTGGTGAATGAGGAGCTGAAAAAAAACCTTAAGATGATTTTTGAGAGACTGGTGCGCCCGGTCTGCCTGAAGGCGGTACTCGATCCGGAACAGCCGGCCAGCGTGGAGATGGGATCCTTTTTGAAGGCAGTGGCGCAGCTGAGCCCCTGGATAGAACTGCAGCTGCTGGAACGGGGAGAGGACAGTGAGGCGGATGGGGCGCTGGACACAGAACATCTTCCCTCTACAGGGCTGTTCGGGGAAAACGGCTATCTGGGAGCAGCCTTTCTGGGAGTTCCGGGAGGAAAGGAGATTAATTCTTTTGTGGCGGCTATCCTCAATGCGGCGGGGCCTGAAAAGGAACTGGATCAGAAACTGCTTAAAAAAATCGCAAAGCTCAAAAAGAAAAATGTTATCCGCGTGTTCGTGTCACTTTCCTGTCACCACTGCCAGAGTGTTGTGACAGCAGGGCAGACCCTGGCTCTTCTGAGCCCCAATGTGGAATGTACTATGGTAGATGCAAGGCTGTATCCGGATTTAGTGGAAAAGTACAAGCTCTCGAGAGTGCCGGCGATTCTGATCGGGGAAGCGATGTACATGGGAGAAAAGAGCCTGGAAGAGCTTTTAGCCCTTCTCCGGTAGGAAGAGAAGAAAAAATTGTGCAAAAATGATAATAAAATAACGATATATTGACTTAAATTGTGTATTGTGTTAGGATAATTTATAATCAAAGATGAACCAGGAGAGAGGAGCAGGTTGAATAACGGCAGAGATGCCGTTTTTAACCCGGCTCTTTTTTATATAACAGGAAACTTCGTTCCCTGTTATATAAAAACGCTCCGCGGGGATCGCACTGCGGCAGAATAGAATTTGCCGCAGAGACGGCCTGCCTCTATGGGCGGGCGGCGGACTGAAGGAAGGTGTGATATGGAACAGAAGCTGTATGATACAGTGACAGACTGCCCGGTGATCGCGGCTGTCAAGGATGAGGCAGGGCTTGAGAAGTGCCTTAGCTCAGATATCCAGATTGTGTTTGTGCTGTATGGGGATATTGTCGGAATCCCGGAGATTGTGGAGAGGATTAAGGAAAAGGGAAAATTTGCCATGATACATGTGGATCTGATATCCGGCCTTTCAGGAAAGGAGATAGCGGTTGATTTCCTTCACCGGAATACAAGGGCCGACGGGATTATCTCCACAAAGCTGCCGCTCATCCGAAGAGCCAAGGAGCTGGGAATGGCAACGGTGTTCCGTTTCTTCGTCATTGATTCCATGGCGTTTGACAATATTAAGAAGCAGTATGATGCGGCTCTGCCGGATTTTGTGGAGATTCTTCCCGGCATTATGCCGAAAATCATAACAAGGGTTACAAAAATGGTATCCGCGCCTGTGATCGCAGGCGGTCTGATTGGGGAGAAGGCAGATATCTACGCGGCTATTGAGGCCGGAGCCATTTCCATCTCATCCACGAATCAGAACACCTGGTTTATCTGAGAGGAGGCTTTTGGATGTCAGACACGAAAAGAAGGCTGGCCCAGGCATTGAAGGAGCTGATGGCGGAAAAGCCCATTAAAAAGATTACAATTCAGGATATCGTCGAGCGAAGCCACATGACGAGGCAGAGTTTCTACTATCACTTTCAGGACATCTATGAGGTGATCGAACTGATCTGCCAGTATGAGCTGATTGACCAGATTGCCTACCGGCAGGAGGAGAGCTTTTCACACTGGCTGGAACATCTCATGGCGCTGATAGAGGAGAACCGGTGGTTTTACAGAAAAATGCTTCAGGAGATGGAGTGGGATCGGGTTGCGAACCACCTGAAACCTGCGGTAGAGGCTCAGATTCGCCGCCTGGTGGGGAATATGCTGACAGAGAGTGAGACAAGGAGTCTTTCAGGGGGAAGAGAACTTCTTGTGGATTTTTTGACAGAATCGGTGATCCAGTACATTTTCCGATATGTATCCTGTCGGAAGGTTCCAAAGGAACAGAATGCACAGAATCTCAGGGAGCTTTTGCAGGTATGTTCGCTGATTTGCGCCAAATGTGCATCTTCGTCTAAAAAAAGCGAGGAAAAGTATACTAAAAACAGGATAAAAACAGCTTGAAGTTGTTCTGTTTTAACAATTTGAGATTATTGTCTAAAGACATTTGACAATAAAGATGCTACCATAAAACTATATTATGTAAGGAGGGGTTTCTTATGGCAAAGTATGTAATGGCATTGGACGCTGGAACTACCAGTAACAGATGTATCCTTTTTAATGAAAAGGGTGAGATGTGCAGCGTGGCGCAGAAGGAATTTACACAGTATTTCCCAAAACCAGGCTGGGTTGAGCACAATGCAAATGAGATCTGGTCCTCTCAGCTCTCCGTAGCAGTGGAGGCTATGGCTCAGATTGGTGCGACCGCAGAGGATATTGCCGCTATCGGTATTACCAACCAGCGTGAAACCACGATTGTCTGGGATAAGGAAACAGGGGAACCGGTTTACAATGCGATTGTATGGCAGTGTCGCCGTACCTCCGAATACTGTGATTCTCTTAAGGAGAAGGGGCTGACAGACAAATTCAGAGAAAAAACAGGCCTTGTCATTGATGCCTACTTCTCAGGAACCAAGTTAAAATGGATCCTGGACAATGTTCCGGGCGTGAGAGAGAGAGCTGAGAAGGGTGAACTCCTGTTCGGTACAGTGGAAACCTGGCTGATCTGGAAGCTGACAAAGGGTGCTGTCCATGTAACGGATTACTCCAACGCATCCAGAACGATGCTGTTCAATATCAACACACTGCAGTGGGATGATGAGATCCTGGCAGAGTTAAATATTCCGAAATGCATGCTTCCTGAGGCAAAGCCATCCAGCTGCGTATATGGCGAGTCGGATCCGTCCTGGTTCGGCGGCCCCATCAAGATTGGCGGCGCAGCAGGCGATCAGCAGTCCGCTCTGTTCGGACAGACCTGCTTTAACCCGGGCGAGGCAAAGAATACATATGGAACCGGCTGCTTCATGCTGATGAACACAGGCGAAAAGCCGGTATTCTCCAAGAACGGACTTGTAACTACAATCGCATGGGGACTTGACGGCAAAGTAAATTACGCCCTTGAGGGTTCCATCTTCGTTGCAGGTGCAGCGATCCAGTGGCTGAGAGATGAGATGAGACTGATCGATTCTTCCCCGGACTCTGAGTACATGGCCAAGAAGGTTAAGGATACAAACGGATGCTACGTCGTTCCGGCCTTCACGGGACTGGGCGCTCCCCACTGGGATCAGTACGCAAGAGGAACAATCGTAGGAATTACGAGAGGCGTCAACAAGTATCATATTATCCGCGCGACTCTGGAATCTCTGGCATATCAGACAAATGACGTACTGCAGGCTATGCAGGCTGATTCCGGCATTCATCTTGGAGCACTCAAGGTGGACGGCGGCGCCAGCGCCAACAATCTGCTGATGCAGATCCAGTCTGATATTATCCAGGCTCCGGTACATCGCCCGAAATGTGTAGAGACTACAGCCATGGGAGCTGCTTACCTGGCAGGCCTTGCAGTTGGCTACTGGGCAAGCAAAGAGGATGTAATTAAGAACTGGGCGATTGACCGTGTATTCGCTCCGCAGATTGAGGCTGAGGAGAGAGATAAGAAGGTCAAAGGCTGGAATAAGGCAGTGAAGTATTCCTTCGGCTGGGCGAAGGAGGATTAATCCCGACAGCGGTCACGGGGTGAGCTGCAGGCGGGGGAAAGCACAGACTGCCGGCAGCCTCAATGCAGTGTGAATTTTGTGGATTGATAAAAGGGCGGCGGGAAAGACATCAGTTTTTCCCCGGGCGGGAGAGACTGAATTTCCGCCGTCCGTGACAGGAGAAGAAAAGGGGGAAATTTTATGCTGCCATATATAGCTGAATTTTTGGGAACCATGATGCTGATCCTTTTAGGCGACGGCGTTGTAGCTAACGTGAATCTGAACAAATCCGGTATGAAGGGCGGAGGCTCTGTCCAGATTACCTTTGCATGGGGCCTTGCGGTAATGGTTCCGGCATTTATCTTCGGAGCTGCCTCCGGCGCTTCTTTCAACCCGGCTCTGACTTTGGCTCTGGCCATTGACGGAAGCTTTGACTGGGCACTTGTCCCGGGCTATATCATTGCTCAGTTTGCAGGAGCCTTTGTGGGAGCCTGCCTGGTATACATCCTGTTTAAGGATCAGTTTGACGCAACTCCCGATGCAGGCACAAAGTTGGGCGTGTTCTGTACAGGTCCTTCTATCGACAACAAGCCGCTCAACATTCTGTCTGAGGCAATAGGCACATTCGTCCTTGTATTTGCTATCAAGGGTCTTGGCAATGTTCCAGGAGCAGCAGAAGTCGGCTTAGATAAATTCCTGGTATTCGGAATCATCGTATCCGTCGGCATGTCCCTGGGCGGTCTGACAGGATATGCAATCAACCCGGCCCGTGATCTCGGCCCGAGAATTGCCCATGCAGTTCTCCCGATTCAGGGCAAGGGCGGTTCCAACTGGGGCTATGCATACGTTCCGGTAGTTGGCCCGATCATTGGCGCCATCGTCGCTGTATTGCTCTACGGAGCTATTCCATGGTAAAGCACAACTGAACGCACGGAGTGCGTGAAGTTAATTAAATAGGTATTGCATGGAGAGATGAGCCGGGCAAGGAAATCATCAGCTTACAGGCTGGTTTCTTTTGCCTGGCTTTTTGTATCATAGGAAATCCCTTTGAATTTCCTGCGATACAAAAAGTCCTGCCGGGCGGGATGCGCACACCGCGCAGAGGAAAAGGGCTGCTTAAGGCAGCCGCGCGGCGGGATTTTCACCGTCTGATTTTCACAGATTTTAAACCAACGGCAAAAGAAAATGCGCTGTCCGCAGCGCGATTTGACCGATACTGGAACGCGGGAAATAGGCCCAGGCGTATTTCACTGCGCTTCCTTAACACTTTAGCAGCCAAACTGCAGCGAGGAGGAATGGAGTATGTATGACGTTATTATTATCGGCGCAGGCGTTTCAGGCTGTGCTTCAGCCAGAGAGCTGTCACGGTACCAGGGAAGCTTCTGCGTCGTGGAGAAGGAAGAGGATGTCTGCTGCGGCACATCCAAGGCCAACAGTGCCATTATCCATGCAGGATATGACGCGGCCTCTGGCTCACTGATGGCCAAGCTCAATGTGGAAGGAAACCAGATGATGGAGCAGCTCTCAAAGGATCTGGACTTTCACTTCAGGAGAAACGGCTCCCTGGTTCTCTGTCTCCATGAGGAGGAGCTGCCGAACCTTCAGGCCCTCTATGAGCGGGGAATCAAAAACGGAGTGAAGGAGCTTCGTATTTTAAACAGGGAAGAGTTAAAGGCGATGGAGCCCAATATCACGGACAATGCAGTAGCTGCACTCTACGCTCCTACGGGAGGAATCGTATGTCCCTTCGGCTTAACGATTGCCCTGGCTGAAAATGCCAACATGAACGGGGTGGAATTCAAGTTCAACACAGAGGTTCAGGATATTAAGAAGACGGAGGACGGAACCTTTGAGCTTCACACGAACAACGGGGTACTGAAGACGAGATTTGTGGTGAACGCGGCAGGCGTATACGCAGATAAATTCCACAACATGATGAGCGAGGAGAAAATCCATATTACGCCAAGGCGCGGCGATTACTGCCTCCTTGACCGCACAGCCGGCAATCTGGTAGATAAGACAGTATTTACCCTCCCCGGAAAGTTCGGAAAGGGAATTCTCGTCACACCGACAATTCACGGGAACCTGCTTCTGGGCCCCACTGCCATCGACATCGATGACAAGGAAGGGACGAATACGACCAGAGAGGGGCTTGACGAGGTTATCGAGAAGGCGCAGAACAGCGTGAACAACATTCCCATGCGCCAGGTTATCACCTCCTTCGCAGGGCTGCGCGCCCATGAGGATCACCATGAATTTATTATCAGGGAGCTTCCTGACTGCAAAGGATTTATCGACTGCGCCGGAATTGAGTCTCCGGGACTTTCCAGCAGCCCTGCCATCGGAAAGATGGTCGCTGACATTCTGAGGGAGAAGGCTGATCTGAAGGAGAAGGACAACTTCATTGCCACCAGAAAGGGAATCCTCGATCCTAAATCTCTGTCCAAGGAGGAGAGAAGCAGGCTCATTAAGGAGCAGCCTGCCTACGGAAATATTATCTGCCGCTGCGAGACGATCTCTGAGGGAGAAATTCTCGACGCCATCCACAGACCGCTGGGAGCAAAGTCCTTAGACGGAGTGAAGCGGCGTACAAGAGCGGGAATGGGCCGCTGCCAGGCAGGATTCTGTTCACCGAGAACCATGGATATCCTGGCAAGGGAGCTTAATATCAGCATGTACGAGGTTACAAAGTCCGGCGGCGATTCCAAAATCGTAGTGGGAACCAACAAGGACAGACTGTAAGGAGGGGGACGCCATGAAATCATATGATATTGTCATTATCGGAGGAGGCCCTGCCGGACTGGCTGCGGCCGCTGCCGCAAAGAGAAACGGAATTGACAGCATCCTGATTCTGGAGAGGGACAAGGAACTGGGAGGAATCCTGAACCAGTGCATTCACAACGGATTCGGGCTTCACACCTTCAAGGAGGAGCTGACAGGACCGGAGTATGCACGCCGGTTTATCGACCAGGTGGAGGAGCTTCAGATTGAATATTACCTGAACACAATGGTCATTGACATCTCCCACGAGAAGGTTGTCACAGCCATGAACCGGGAGGAGGGGCTGTTTGAGATCCAGGCAAAGGCGGTGATCCTGGCTATGGGCTGCCGGGAGAGATCCAGGGGAGCTCTGAATATCCCCGGCTACCGTCCGGCCGGAATTTACTCAGCGGGAACGGCTCAGCGCCTTGTAAATATGGAGGGCTTTATGCCGGGCCGTGAGGTTGTCATCCTCGGTTCCGGAGATATCGGGCTGATCATGGCCAGGAGAATGACCCTTGAGGGCGCCAAGGTAAAGGTGGTGGCAGAGCTGATGCCTTACTCCGGCGGCCTTAAGAGGAACATTGTCCAGTGCCTGGACGACTACGGCATTCCGTTAAAGCTGAGCCACACGGTTGTGGAGATCCGCGGAAAGGAGAGGCTTACAGGCATCACCCTGGCCCAGGTGGACGAGAAAGGAAAGCCGATTCCCGGAACAGAGGAGGACTATGACTGCGATACCCTCCTTCTGTCTGTGGGACTGATCCCTGAAAATGAATTAAGCCGCGGAATGGGCGTGGATATTGAGCCCGTCACCTCTGGCCCGTCTGTCAACGAGAGCCTGGAGACAAACATAGAGGGCGTGTTTGCCTGCGGAAATGTGCTCCACGTTCACGATCTGGTGGATTATGTGTCTGAGGAGGCGGCCGTGGCAGGCGAAAATGCGGCCAAGTATGTGAAGGGAGCCCTTCCGGAGGGAAGCGGAAGAGAGATCCGGCTTATCCCCACAGAGGGCGTGCGCTACACTGTTCCAAAGACCATCGATCCGGAGCGGATGGCAGATGCTCTGACTGTGCGCTTCCGTGTGGGCAATGTCTACAAAAACTGCTATGTGAGCGTATACTTTGACGATGAGCGGGTCATTCACAGAAAACGTCCGGTGGTGGCGCCGGGGGAGATGGAGAATGTAACCTTCAAAAAAGAGCAGCTTCTGGGCTGTCCGGACTTAAAGACGATTACACTGAAAATAGAGGAGGCGTAGGACGATGGAAAAGAGAGAACTGATCTGTATTGGCTGCCCTCTGGGATGTATGGTAACCGTTGAGATGGAAAACGGTGAGATTAAGAGCGTGACAGGAAATACCTGCAAGCGGGGCGATGACTATGCCCGCAAGGAGGTGACGAATCCGACGAGGATTGTGACCTCCACAGTGATGGTTAAGGGAGGAAATCTCGACATGGTTTCCGTTAAGACAAGAAACGACATTCCCAAGGGGAAAATTTTCGACTGCGTGCGGGCCTTAAAGGGAGTCTGCGTGGAGGCGCCGGTCCATATCGGGGATGTGATTCTGAAGGATGTCTGCGGGACAGGTGTGGATGTGATTGCCACCAAGGAGATTCAGAAGAAGGGCGCCTAGAGATATACATTAAAAAATGCTACAGAAAAAACTGAAATTTTGGTATGATAAAAAGCAGGGAGTTTTTCCCTGCTTTTTATCTTTCAGAAAACATCCCGGTCCCTCCGGAAGGAAAAGGCTGATTTACGCCCTGGGGCGTGTGGTGAAAGAGCGAAATACCCATGACCGGCAGCCGGGAAGCCGGCTGTTCGGTAAGATGAAGATATTGAAAACAGAGGAAAGGAAAAGGGATAGAATGGCAGAAAACAGAGAAATGACGATTGAAATTTGCTGCGGAAGCTATGAGGATGCCTTGGCGGCTGCCCGGGGAGGGGCAGAGAGGATCGAGTTAAACAGCGCCCTGGCCCTGGGAGGCCTCACGCCGTCAGCCGCCTGCCTGAGAATGGTGAAGCGCTGTACGGATCTGCTGGTGGTGTCGATGGTTCGGCCCAGGGGGGCCGGTTTCTGCTACACAGAGGCTCAGACGGAGCAGATGTTTGAGGAGGCGAGGGAGCTTCTGGAGAACGGAAGCGACGGACTTGCCTTTGGATTTCTGACTGAGGACAGGTGTGTGGATCTGGAGAAAACGGGCAGGATGACAGAGCTGATTCACAGCTACGGAAGGGAAGCAGTATTTCACAGGGCCTTCGACTGCACAGAAGATCCGGTGAGAGCTATTGAAGAGCTGATTGGGCTGGGAGCAGACAGGATTCTCACAAGCGGGCAGCAGGAGAAGGCAGAACAGGGAAAGGAGCTTCTCAGGCAGCTTCAGGCCGCGTACGGTTCCCGGATTCAGCTCCTGGCGGGAAGCGGCGTCAATGCAGGAAATGCAAGGGCCCTTGCAGAGTATACGGGTATCAGACAGCTCCACTCCTCCTGCCGATACTGGGAGAGGGATGTCACTACTGTAGGGGAAGGGGTGAACTACAGCATCGCCCCTGCGCCTCACGAGAGGGATTACGACAGAGTGAGTGAGAGGCTGGTCAGAGAGCTGGCAGAAGCGTTTAGAGAGCGGTAAGAGGATGAGGGAGAGCTGCCGGACTATGGCAGAAGAACGGCGGCAGTAAAAAACTGCTGCAAAAAAATAGGAGACAGTACACGGCGGAGGGGCTTTTGTTCCCTCCGCCGTGTACTGTCTCAGCCGCAGATTTTATGGTTTATAAAGATGAAGGTTTAGAATTCCGGTTCGATCAGTCCGTAGGTGTGTCCCTTTCTCTTGTATACTACGTTGACTTCCTCTGTCTCTGCGTTTAAGAATACATAGAAGGAATGTCCGAGCAGCTCCATCTGAACGCAGGCTTCTTCCGGATCCATTGGCTTCATGGCGAATTTCTTTACCTTTTCGATCTTGATCTCGTCATCAGGCTCTGATTCTTCCTGTACAAAAAGCTCGCTGAAATCCACAGGGGCCTGTTTCTTATCAATGAGTTTTCTCTTGTATTTCTTGAGCTGGCGCTCGATGATCTCCTCTACCAGGTCGATGGATACATACATATCTGTGCTCTGCTCTTCTGCACGGATGATATGGCCTTTTACCGGGATGGTAACCTCGATTTTCTGACGGTCTTTCGTCACACTCAGGGTAATGATGGCCTCTGTATCCTGGTTAAAATAGCGTTCCAGCTTTCCGATTTTCTCAATAACCGCTTCCCTAAGTCCAGGCGTAACATCAATATTTCTTCCAGTAATCGTATAACGCATAAGTCATCGCTCCTTTTTTATTGGGATGTCCTTATTATAGCATGTTTATCAGAAAAATTCAATTAAAAATAAAAAATATTATGAAAATTAATCTTAATTTTCACTAAAAGGTTTTTATTTGGACATCCGTAAAGAAATGAGGTGCGTTTTTGGGGTTATGTGACGGATGGTGCGCAAAAACAGAAAAAGACAGGACCTGTGTGTCTTTTTTTTCTTTAAAACCAGGTTGACAAACGACTGTCGGGTGGGAAAGTCTGTCAAGGCAGAATCGTGTATTTTTTGTCGAAAAAGGAAAATTTATGAGATGTGTACAAAAAGAGCCGCAGATTTCCTTGTCTGGAGAAAACTGGTGATAAACAGAGAAAAAATGTGGATAATGTGGATAAGTCGGTGTATAACTGCTTTTTCCTGTAAAACGGACAGAAGTTGATGTGCATAACTTTTGCACATTTTCGGGAAAATGATTGTGGATAGTGTGGATGAGTCGAAAACAGAACATATTTTTTGTGCAACCTGCTGGGTTTACAATAATAAATCGAATTATGTAAATAAAAGGAGGCGCTTAAGGGAAATCATAAGAGACACAGAGCGCGGCAGGGCTGAGATCGATCCGGCAGGAGAGGAAAAGAGAGAAGCAGCGCAGCGCGAAAAACCAGAAAAATGCCGCGCTGAAGGGCGGCAGAGAATGGACCTGGGGAAAAACAGGATAAAAAATGAACGAAATGCGAGCAAACTGTAAAAAATTTGTGAATGTATTGAAAGATAGGGAAGTTAATGATAAAATAATTAAGATTGTACAGCGGCAGATTATGCCGTTTTGATAAAACCGCCATGGCAGGCGGAGGATAAATTTGACTGTGCAGGCGGCAGGCCGGCGCCCGGGGCAGAAAACAGACAGAAGGTTTCACAAAACAGGAGCAGAAAAGCCCAGGCGCTCAGGATTCGAAAGCCGGAGAACCAGATTAAGAGAAATCGAAAGAAGTAGGAGATTAAGGAATGAATCTTATAGAGAAAGTGTTCGGAACTCACAGCGACAGAGAGCTGAAGCTGATCTATCCCATTGTGGATAAAATCGTAGCTCTGAAGCCTGAGATGGAAAAGCTCACGGACGAGGAGCTGAAAGACAACACCAGGAAGTTTAAGGAGCGTCTGGCAAACGGGGAAACCCTTGACGATATTCTTCCAGAGGCATTTGCCACTGTCCGTGAGGCTTCCAGGCGTGTGCTGAAGATGGAGCATTATCCGGTACAGCTCATCGGCGGTATCGTGCTTCACCAGGGACGTATTGCGGAGATGAAGACCGGTGAGGGAAAAACGCTGGTGTCCACCTGCCCGGCTTACCTGAATGCGCTTACGGGAAAAGGTGTTTTCATCGTTACAGTCAACGATTACCTGGCAAAGCGTGACGCCGAGTGGATGGGAGAGGTTCACCGCTTCCTGGGGCTGAGTGTAGGCGTGGTATTAAATTCCATGACTCCGCCGGAGAGAAAGGCGGCCTATGGCTGCGATATCACCTATGTGACAAACAACGAGCTTGGCTTTGACTATCTGAGGGACAATATGGCCATCTACAAGGAGCAGATGGTTTTAAGAAATCTGGATTACGCCATCATCGACGAGGTGGACTCTGTCTTAATCGATGAGGCCAGAACACCGCTGATCATCTCCGGACAGAGCGGAAAATCCACGAAGCTCTACGAAGTCTGCGACATTCTGGCAAAGCAGCTGGAGCAGGGCGAGGCGTCTGCCGAGTTCACGAAGCTGTCCGCCATCATGGGCGAGGAGATTGAGGAGACCGGAGATTTCGTTGTCAATGAGAAGGATAAGGTTGTCAACCTGACTCTGGACGGTGTCAAGAAGGTTGAGAAATACTTTAATATTGAAAACCTGGCAGATCCGGAGAACCTGGAAATCCAGCACAACATGATCATGGCGTTAAGGGCCAACTATCTGATGTTCCGCGACAAGGATTACGTGGTGAAGGACAATGAGGTTCTGATCGTAGACGAGTTTACAGGACGTATCATGCCGGGCCGCCGCTACTCTGACGGACTTCACCAGGCTATCGAGGCCAAGGAGCATGTGGAGGTCAAGAGGGAGAGCCGGACTCTGGCGACGATCACCTTCCAGAACTTCTTCAACAAGTTTAAGAAGAAGGCGGGTATGACCGGTACGGCCCAGACCGAGGAGAAGGAGTTCCGGAACATCTACCAGATGGACGTTATCGTGATCCCGACGAACCGCCCGGTAATCCGTATTGATAAGAATGATGCAGTTTACAAGACAAAGAAAGAGAAATTCCACGCAGTTGTGGAGGAAGTCTGTGCAGCCCACGAGAAGGGACAGCCGGTTCTGGTGGGTACGATCACCATTGAGACCTCTGAGCTTCTGAGCAAGATGCTGAAAAAGCGCGGTGTTCCCCACAAGGTATTAAACGCTAAGTTCCATGAGCTGGAGGCTGAGATCGTGGCGGATGCCGGAATTCACGGCGCAGTGACCATCGCCACCAACATGGCCGGACGTGGTACGGATATTAAGCTGGACGATGTGTCCAAGGAGTTGGGCGGACTGAAGATTATCGGTACAGAGCGCCATGAGTCAAGGCGTATCGACAATCAGCTGAGAGGCCGCGCCGGACGTCAGGGAGATCCGGGAGAGTCCCGCTTCTACATTTCCCTGGAGGACGATCTGATGCGTCTGTTCGGCTCCGAGAAGCTGATGAACATGTTCAATGCTCTGGGAGTGCCGGAGAATGAGCAGATCGAGCACAAGATGCTTTCCAATGCCATTGAGAAGGCACAGATGAAGATTGAGACAAATAACTACGGAATCCGTGAAAACCTCTTAAAGTACGACGAGGTTATGAATGAGCAGCGCGAGGTTATCTACGAGGAGCGCCGCCGTGTTCTGGACGGAGAGAATATGAGAAATGTGATCATGAAGATGATCACGGATATTGTGGAGAATGCAGTGGATCTGTCCATCTCCGATGACCAGAGTCCGGAGGAGTGGAACCTGACAGAGCTCAACTCCCTTCTGCTCTCCATCATCCCGCTTCAGCCGATTGTCCTGAAGGATGATCAGAAGAAGATGAAGAAGAACGAGTTAAAGCACATGCTCAAAGAGGCGGCTACCAAGCTCTACGAGGCCAAGGAGGCCGAATTCCAGCAGGCAGAGCAGATCCGCGAGCTGGAGCGTGTAGTTCTTCTGAAGGTAATCGACAATAAGTGGATGGCTCACATTGACGATATGGATCAGCTCCGTGAGGGAATCGGACTTCAGGCCTACGGCCAGAAGGATCCTCTGGTTGAATACAAGATGAGCGGCTACGAGATGTTCGACGCCATGACAGCGGCAATCCGCGAGGATACAGTGAGAATCCTCTACCACATCCGCGTGGAGCAGAAGGTAGAGAGGGAACCGGCAGCCAGGGTGACAGGAACCAATAAGGATGCAGGTCCTCAGGCTCCTCAGAAGAGAGAGACAAAGAAGATTTATCCGAACGATCCGTGCCCCTGCGGTTCCGGAAAGAAGTTCAAGCAGTGCCATGGACGTGAGATGCTTGCAAACCTGCAGGCCCGCCAGGTGAGCGAGCAGGAAAAGAAGGCCCGCCGAGATGAGCGACGCAAGGAGCATCAGGCGGAGAAAGAAGCTCAGAGAGCGGAAAGACAGGCCAGAAAGGCAGAGAGAA
Organism: Clostridium sp. M62/1; assembly: GCF_020736365.1. Taxonomy (NCBI): domain Bacteria; kingdom Bacillati; phylum Bacillota; class Clostridia; order Eubacteriales; family Clostridiaceae; genus Clostridium; species Clostridium sp. M62/1. The sequence continues at coordinate 1,193,343 of NZ_CP085988.1, forward strand.
TGGCCCAGAGGGAGGCCGCAGGAGAAACGGCAGACAGCAGCGAGAAGGCTGACGAGTAGGCATACAGGTGGGAAAAGGAGAAGATTTACTGTTCCGGAAAAGTCACAGTAAATCTTCTCCTTTTCCTGGTTAAGGGGGGGATATGTAAACTTGAAGCAGAGAGGGAAGGAGAGGGGGGATAGGGAAGGAGAGGGGGGATAGGGAAGGAGAGGAAGCTGACAGTTCCAGCGAAGTCACAGTCAGCTTCCTCTCCTTCCCTTTTCTTTCCGCGGCTTTTCTTCCCGCCGCTTTTCTTTCCGCGGCTTTTTCCCACGCCGCCTCTTTCCCTGCCGCCTCTTCTCCAGCTCCTGCCCTTGCTAAAATTCCTTCTATCATGTAGAATAGGAAACTGTAAGGCGTAAGCCAGAATAAAGTAAGAAAGTGGGTGAAGCTATGGTTGAGTTAGATCAGTTTAAGTACATGCTGTCAACGTATGACGATACCCTGGTGGAAGTGAGGGATTCACTTTGACCTGGATGGCAAGGTGAAACGGATTGACGAGCTGGATAAATCGATGGAGGAGCCCGGCTTCTGGGACGATCCGGAGATGTCCACAAGGCTGATGCGCGAGGCCAAAAATCTCAAGGATACGGTGGAGAGCTACCGGAAGCTGGAGCAGGAATATGAGGACATCCAGGTGATGCTGGAAATGGGATATGAGGAGAATGATCCCTCCCTGATTCCTGAAATTCAGGGAATGATGGACGATTTTGTAGAGAAGCTGGAAGCTATCCGCATCCAGACTCTCCTTTCCGGTGAGTATGACAATAATAATGCGATTCTGAAGCTGAATGCGGGCGCAGGCGGAACGGAAGCCTGCGACTGGTGCAGTATGCTGTACCGGATGTATCAGCGGTGGGCAGATAAAAAGGGCTTTACCACAGCCGTCATTGACTATCTGGACGGTGAAGAGGCGGGAATTAAGTCCATTACCCTCCAGATCAACGGGGAAAATGCATATGGATTTCTCAAGTCTGAGAGAGGCGTCCACCGGCTGGTGCGAATTTCACCTTTCAACTCTGCCGGAAAAAGGCAGACCTCCTTTGTCTCCTGCGACGTGATGCCGGATATTAAGGAGGATCTGGATGTGGAGATTAACCCCGATGAGCTGCGGATTGATACCTACCGCTCCAGCGGCGCAGGCGGACAGCACATCAACAAGACCTCCTCCGCCATCCGCATTACCCATCTTCCGACGGGAATTGTGGTGCAGTGTCAGAATGAGAGATCCCAGTTCCAGAACAAGGAAGTGGCCATGCAGATGCTGAAGACAAAGCTCTACATGCTGAAGCAGGAGGAGCATGCGGAAAAGCTCTCAGACATCCGCGGAGATGTGAAGGATATTAATTTCGGAAACCAGATCCGCTCCTACGTAATGCAGCCGTACACGCTGGTCAAGGATCACAGGACGGGAGCGGAGAGCGGCAATGTAAACGCTGTGCTGGACGGAGACATTGACCTGTTTATCAGTGCGTATTTGAAGTGGATTAACCTGAACGATAAAAAAAGTGATTGATTGTGTCTGATAAATGTGATAATATCTTCCCTATGAACACAAATGTTTTTCTGGCGCAAACATTTTGAGGCGGTTTACACAACGTCACCGGAGCGGCAGCGCTTTGACTCTGTGCCGTCTGCCTTTCAAAGAAGGCTTTGTGCCGAAAGCTGCAGGCAGAAGATGAGGGGAGAGGAATGGAAGAGCAGACAAAGTATTTTGTGCTAAAGCAGAAGGCTGTGCCGGAGGTGCTTCTGAAGGTAGTCCAGGCAAAACGGCTCATAGAATCTGAGCGGGCCATGACCGTTCAGGAGGCGACAGAGCGGGTCGGGATCAGCAGAAGCTCCTTCTACAAATATAAGGATGATATTTTTCCATTTTATGACAATGCAAAGGGCAGAACGATCACCCTGGTGCTCCAGATGGACGACGAGCGGGGGCTGCTTTCCGATATCCTGCATATCGTGGCAGTTTATAAGGCCAATATCCTGACAATCCATCAGAGTATTCCGGTCAACAATGTGGCGTCACTGACGCTGAGTGTGGAAGTGCGCCCGGATACCGGGAATATTTCCCGTATGGTGGAAGAAATGGAGGAACAGAAGGGGATTCATCATGTAAAAATTATTGCCAGGGAGTGACAGATATGATATATGCAGCAGTAATGGGTTATGGAACTATTGGTTCAGGAGTTGTGGAGGTTCTTGACAGGAACAGAGACGTGATCTCGGCCAGGACAGGAGAGGAGATTCAGGTCAAATATATTCTGGATCTCAGGGAATTTCCGGGAGATCCCAATGAAGATAAGCTGATACACGATTTTTCCGTGATTGAGAAGGATGAGGAGATAGGGATTGTGGTAGAAGCTATGGGCGGTGTGCGCCCGGCCTATGATTTTGCGAAGGCCTGCCTTCTTGCCGGAAAGCATGTGGTGACCTCCAATAAAGCGCTGGTGGCTGCACATGGGACGGAGCTTCTCTCCATTGCCAGGCAGAAGAATCTGAACTTTCTCTTTGAGGCCAGTGCAGGCGGCGGCATTCCGATTATCCGCCCGCTGACAGAGGCTCTTGCGGGAGAGAAAATCCTGGAGATCAGCGGTATTTTAAACGGAACAACCAACTATATTCTCACGAAAATGGACAGAGAGGGCCAGACCTTTGAGGAGGCCCTGAGAAAGGCTCAGGAGCTGGGATACGCGGAGAGAAATCCGGAAGCCGATGTGGAAGGGTTTGACACCTGCCGCAAGATTGCCATTCTGACTGCCCTGGCTACAGGAAAGGAAATCCACTATGAGGATGTGTACACTGAGGGAATCACGGCAGTCACAGACACGGATTTTCAGTATGCGGCAAAATTTCAGGCTTCCATTAAACTGTTTGGAAGCAGCCGCATGGAAGACGGAAGGGTGACAGTTTTTGTATGCCCTATGATGATTCCTCAGGAGAACCCTCTTTACTGTGTGAGCGATGTGTACAACGCGGTGATGGTGAAGGGAAACATGGTGGGAACTCTGATGTTCTACGGAAGCGGTGCGGGAAAACTGCCTACAGCCAGTGCAGTGGTGGCGGATATAATGGAAATCGCAGGCAATATGGACAGAAATATCCCCATAGGCTGGAGCGATGAGAGGCAGGAGCTTTCACCGGTTACGGAGGCCAGGTTCTCCTACTTCCTGAGAGTGGAGGGAAGGCTGGAGGAAAAGAGGGCTGAGATTGAGGCAGCTTTTGGCCCGTCCAGGTTTGCAGAGCTTCCGGGAATGGATGAGTTTGCAGTCCTCACGGGAGAGATGACGGAAGAACATTACAGAAAGGTATCAGCAGCCTTCGGAGACATCCGACAGATGATCCGGGCTCAGATATAGAGAAGGGCAGGACGGAAACCGGGATGCGGGAAATTGCAAAAACCAGTCCCGGATGCATGATACCAGGGAGGAAGAGCATGTTAGTCGTAAAGAAGTTCGGCGGCAGTTCAGTTGCTGACAGGGAGAGGATTTTTAATGTGGCCAGGCGCTGCATTGAGGATTATAACAAGGGAAATGACGTGGTAGTAGTTCTCTCCGCTATGGGAAAGACCACGGACGGGCTGATTGCAAAGGCTCATGAGATTACAGAAAGTCCGTCCAGACGGGAGCTGGATATGCTGCTTGCAACGGGAGAGCAGGTTTCCGTGGCTCTCATGGCCATGGCCATCCAGTCTCTGGGCGTTCAGGCCATTTCCCTGAACGCGGCGCAGGTCCCTATGAAAACGACCTCCGCCTACGGGCAGGCGAAGCTGAAGAGGATCGATACCGAGCGCATTCAAAATGAGCTGGATGCCAGAAAGATTGTGATCATCACAGGCTTTCAGGGGGTCAATAAGTTCGATGACATGACGACTCTGGGCAGAGGAGGTTCCGACACGACGGCAGTGGCCCTGGCGGCAGCTCTTCACGCGGATGCCTGCGAGATCTATACGGATGTGGATGGAGTTTACACGGCGGATCCGAGGATTGTGCCCAATGCGAGAAAGCTCCCCGAGGTCTCCTATGACGAGATGCTGGAATTTGCGTCTCTGGGAGCCAAGGTTTTGCACAACCGTTCTGTGGAAATGGCAAAGCGGTACGGAGTGCAGTTAGTGGTTCTTTCCAGCCTTACCAGGGCAGAGGGAACAGTTGTGAAGGAGAGTACGAAGATGGAGAAAATGTTAGTCAGCGGTGTGGCAGCCGATAAGAATACCGCCAGAATTTCCGTGATAGGAGTGGCTGACGAGCCGGGAATCGCATTCAAGGTGTTCAACCTTCTGGCAAGACATCATATCAATGTGGACATTATCATCCAGTCCATTGGCCGTGACGGAAGGAAGGACATCTCCTTTACCGTGGCGAGAACCGATCTTCAGGAGGCAATGACCATATTAAATGACAACAGGGAGTCCTTAACGGCTCAGTCCGTAGAGTGTGCCACAGGCGTTGCCAAGATTTCCATTATCGGAGCCGGCATGACCAGCAATCCCGGAGTGGCGGCCAGAATGTTTGAGGCCCTCTACAGCGCAAATATCAATATCCGTATGATCGCCACCTCAGAGATCCGCATCACGGTTCTCATCAATGAGGAGGATACCAACAGGGCTATGAGAGTCGTTCACGATGCGTTCTCTCTGGCAGACTAAAGGGGAATTCTTATGAATACAGCAGCAGAGTTGCTGATGAAGCTGGGGCAGGGAGAGATTCCCTGCCTCTTTCATATGATTACGGGTCTGTACTGCCCTGGCTGCGGGGGAACGAGGGCAGCTCTGGCCCTCCTTCGGGGTCAGGTGGTAAAAAGTCTTCTCTACAACCCGATTCCGGCCTATCTTCTGTTCGGCGGCCTGTGGTGTATAGCGGCAGTACTGCTGGAGGCTGCAGGAAAAACTGAAGGAAAGGCTGAAGAAAAAGACAGGGCACAATTCTTAAGGAAAAGTGCCCTTCCGCGCCCGGTTCTCTGCTTTTTGTGGGGCCTCCTGGCAGTGACCGCCGCCGGATTTCTGATTAAAAACCTGCTTCTCGTCATGGGCCTCGACCTCCACTCAGTCGCCGCAGGCTGGCCGGGGAGGGCCTGGTAAATGCCGTCCTTCTATTCTGCTCATTCAGCTGCTTATCTGGAAATACGGAGGGGAGGGAGGAAATTTTTTGTTCCAGCGAAGTCACAAAAAATTTCCTCCCTCCCCTTTGGCCATACATCTCTTTTTTAATCGCTCAGAGGATACTGTTCCATCATCTCCTCTAATATCCCTGTAAAATAGGGATCATTTAGTAGCTGGCTTACAAATATCAGGTAAAGGAACTCGATTATACCGAAGACAATAGCCAGAATTCCCAGAACCAGCCCTGCCACGGCAAAGCCGGAAAACGGTCCGCCCTTCTTCGACATGATGGAAAGGCAGACAGCACCGGCGCCTAACAGGATGGATACCGGAAAAGCGATGCACATGCAGAGCAGAAGAATGGCAAAGATTCCGAGAATCATGGATACAATCGCCATATTGTTGGCCGGCGGCTTCGGCTGCCGTGAAGGCCCGTTCGCCTCCTTTAACTCTCTGTTATCGTAATCGTCATAATACTCCATAGAAATCCTCCGTAAATGTAAGTAAGTGTAGGAACGCGGCAGACGTGCTTACCGCATCGGACTCCCACGATTATACCAGAAAAGCGTTCCGGTTGCAACTTAGCAGGGGATCCCTTATAATAAACAGGTGTACAGAAAAGACAGAACAATAGAAGCGGCAGCAGAGAGCAGAGCCGTTTAAGGGAGAAACAGATATGGATGTAATAAAGACACTGGCCGGGGAGCTTCAGATCCGTGAGGGACAGGTGCAGGCGGCCGTAAAGCTGATTGATGAGGGAAATACCATCCCGTTTATAGCCAGATACAGGAAGGAGGCCACAGGCTCCTTAAATGATGAGGTGCTGAGAAACCTGGACGAGAGGCTTAAGTACCTGAGAAATCTCGAGGACAGAAAGGAGCAGGTGATCGCGTCCATCGGCGAGCAGGAAAAGCTGACAGAAGAGCTGGAAAGGAAGATTCGGGAGGCGAAAACCCTGGTGGCTGTGGAGGATCTCTATCTGCCATACCGCCCCAAGAGAAGAACGAGAGCCGGCATAGCCAGGGAGAAGGGGCTTATGCCTCTGGCAGATCAGATTTTCCTTCAGGAGATGAGCGTCCCTGCCATAGAGGAGGCAGAGGGCTTCGTATCGGAGGAAAAGGGAGTGGCTACGGCAAAGGAGGCTCTGGACGGAGCCATGGATATTCTGGCGGAGCGGATTTCAGAGACGGCCGAGTACAGGACCTACATCAGAAAAATAACCATGGAGGAGGGAATGCTCACCTCCTCTGCCAGGAACGAGAAGGAAACTTCCGTCTACGAGATGTACTATCAGTTTTCCGAGCCGGTTAAAAAGGCAGCAGGGCACAGGATTCTGGCGCTGAACCGCGGGGAAAAAGAAAAGTTTCTGAATGTGAAGATAGAGGCGCCGGAGGAGAAGATTCTCCGCTATCTGGAAAAGCAGATCATAAAAAAGGACAGCCGGAACACGGCGCCCGTTCTGCAGGCTGTCCTGGAGGACAGCTACAGAAGGCTGATCGGGCCGGCCATTGAGAGGGAGATCCGCGCAGGGCTCACAGAGAAGGCGGAGGCAGGGGCCATCCGCGTATTCGGAAAAAATCTGAAACAGCTTCTCATGCAGCCGCCTGTGGCAGACCGGGTGGTGCTCGGGTGGGATCCGGCCTTTAGGACCGGCTGCAAGCTGGCCGTGGTAGACGGCCTTGGAAAGGTGCTTGATACAGTGGTGATCTTTCCCACCGCTCCCCAGAATAAGGTGGAGGAGTCAAAGCAGATCCTAAAGAACCTGATTCGAAAATATGGAATCTCTCTGATTTCTCTGGGAAACGGGACGGCATCCCGGGAATCGGAACAGGTGATCGTGGAGCTGTTAAAGGAGATACCGGAGAAGGTTCAGTATGTGATCGTCAATGAGGCAGGCGCCTCTGTCTACTCTGCCAGCCGTCTGGCCACAGAAGAATTTCCCAAGTTCGACGTGGGCCAGAGAAGCGCTGTATCCATTGCCAGAAGGCTTCAGGATCCCCTGGCAGAGCTGGTGAAAATTGATCCCAAGTCTATCGGCGTAGGGCAGTATCAGCATGACATGAACCAGAAGAACCTGGGACAGGCGCTGGAGGGCGTTGTGGAGGACTGCGTGAACAGCGTGGGCGTGGATCTGAATACGGCGTCTGCCTCCCTGTTAGAGTACATTTCAGGAATCACAAAGACCGTGGCGAAAAATATTGTGGCCTACCGGGAGGAAAACGGCGGCTTTCATAACAGGAGAGAGCTTTTGAAGGTTCCGAAGCTGGGCCCCAAGGCCTTTGAGCAGTGCGCGGGCTTTCTGAGAATCCGGGGAGGAGAGAATCCTCTCGACGCTACCAGCGTCCACCCGGAAAGCTACGGAGCCGCAGAGGCGCTTCTCTCCCGCCTGGGCTACCAGATGAAGGAACTTTCGGAATCCGGACTCCAGGGAATCGGAAGAAAGATTGGGGATTACGGCAGACTGTCACAGGAACTGTCCATCGGTGAGCTCACGCTCAGGGATATGGTAAAGGAGCTGGAGAAGCCGGCCAGAGATCCCAGGGACGAGATGCCAAAGCCGATTCTCAGGACAGATGTGATGGACATAAAGGATCTGAAGCCGGGAATGATCCTCAAGGGAACGGTGAGAAATGTTATTGACTTCGGCGTCTTTGTGGATATTGGAGTCCATCAGGACGGGCTGGTCCATATTTCCCAGATGACAGACCGCTATATTAAGCATCCTCTTGAGGTGGTAAGCGTCGGCGACATCGTGGAGGTGAAGGTGCTGGATGTGAATCTGGAAAAGAAGCGGATCGGGCTTACCATGAAACTGTAGGAAAATATAGAGAAACATCAGAGAAACTGCAAAACAGGAAGGATGAGGGCATCCCGGAGGTCGTGAAAGACTTGCGGGATGCCCCTTTTTTACGGGACAGAGATGCCGCCTGCTTTTTTGCCGGCCGGTTCTTTTTGTAACTGCGGGGGTTTCTGAGAAAGGCAGGAAATAATTTTGTCTGGTACATTGACACAGTGTCAGAACGGTGCTATATTACAGATAATGACACAGTGTCAGAACAGAGAGGGATAACCGGTACGGACTCTTACGCCGGACGGCATCTGCCGCGTGCAGGAGTGACTGTGCCATGGCCTGGTATCTGCCGGGCCATGGAGTTTCAGCGAAATGCCGGCATTCTGAAAACAGTGCAGTATAAGGGTGAAAACAGCAGGAGGGATGATTATGGGATCAAAGGTCTATTTTACGCGGGAGATTACACCCCAGGCAGTGGTGAGACTTTACCATGAGCTGGGAATCGAGCTGCCCGGCAGGGTAGCTGTCAAGGTTCATTCCGGGGAAAAGGGAAATCAGAATTTTCTGCATCCGGAGTTCTGGAAGCCTATGGTGGAGGAAGTACACGGCACGATCGTGGAGTGCAATACTGCTTATGGAGATGCCACAGCGGGGGTGCGGGATCACACAGAATCCCACTTAAAACTGATGGATGAGCACGGCTGGACGAAATACTTCCCGGTGGATCTGATGGATGCTGAGGGGCCGGATGTGGTCTGGCCTGTTCTGAACGGCAGGGTGCTGAAGGAGAACCGCCTGGGCAGGCACATAGAAAATTATGATTCCATGCTGGTGCTGGCTCACTTTAAGGGGCATCCAGCCGGCGGTTACGGCGGTGCACTCAAGCAGCTTGCCATCGGCTGTGCCTCCCGTGCCGGAAAGGCGCTGATCCACTCCGGAGGCAGAACCGATGACCGTTTTGAGACCTGGAAGCTGCATGCAGACAACACGGTCTTTCCCGAGGCCATGGCCGACGCCGCATCCAGTGTGACCGCTCACTTTAAAGGAAAAATCGCATTTATCAATGTGATGAAAAATCTCTCAGTGGACTGTGACTGCTGTGCCGTGGCCGAGGATCCCTGCATGAGGGATATCGGTATCCTGGCATCCCTGGATCCGGTGGCCATCGACCAGGCATGTATTGACCTGGTTTCAGGCTCTGACGATCCGGGCAGGGAACACTTTATGGAGCGGGTGAACAGCAGAAACGGCATCCATACCATAGAGGCTGCCGCTGCTCTGGGAATGGGACAGCGGGAATATGAACTGATTGAGCGATAAATAAAGGAGGAATGGATGATGAGTAAAACCTTGATTGCCTATTTTTCAGCCAGCGGAGTGACAGCACAGGCGGCAAAGGAGATGGCAGATGCCGTGGGAGCCGATCTGTATGAGATACGGCCAGAGCAGCCCTACACCTCCGCTGATCTGGACTGGATGGACAAAAACAGCCGCAGCACCCTGGAGATGAACGACCCTGCTTCCCGCCCGGCTATCGCAGAGCCGGTACAGGATATGGGGCAGTACGACACGGTTCTGGTGGGCTTCCCGATCTGGTGGTATGTGGAACCGCGGATTGTGGATACGTTCCTGGAGAGCTATGATTTTTCCGGAAAGACGATGATCGCCTTTGCCACCTCCGGCGGCAGCGGCATCGGAAAGGCGGAGAAGAGCATGCAGGCCCACTGCCCCAAGGCAAACTGGAAGAGCGGGCAGCTTCTGAACGGCTCCGGCGCCGGGGACTGGGCGAAACGCATTCTGAAAGGATGAAAAGACAGCTTTGCAGCATCATCTGCTTTTGACGGAGCTGTGGGGCCCTGATTTGACCGGTGCCGAAAAATGCCCATACGATTGTCAGAAACGGCCTGCTGTCCCTGTGTGCAGGGAAGCAGGCCGGGAAAGAGGAAACAGTTATGCCAAAAGGTTCAGAAGAGCTGACGAATGCAAGAAAAGAAGAAATCATTAATGCCTGTGCCCTGCTGTATGAGACTATGGGGTTTAAGGATATTACGCTCCGCGATATCGGGGCCAGGACCTCGTTTACACGCACTTCGATTTATAACTATTTTCAGACGAAGGAAGAGATTTTCCTGGCCCTCCTTCAGCGGGAGTACGAGGCGTGGATCGAGGATGTGGAGAGGATCCGGGAACAGAATGAGTCCCTGCCGCCGGAGGAGTTTGCAGATAAGCTGGCCCATACTCTGGAAAAACGAGGCTGTATGCTGAGGCTGATCAGCATGAATCTCTATGATATGGAGGCAAACAGCCGCCTGGAAAATCTGGCAGCTTTCAAGCAGGTGTATGGACATGCACTGGGGGCAGTCACCGGCTGTCTGGAAAAATTCTTCCCTTCCATGACAGAGGAGGATAAGGAAGGGTTTCTCTGCGCCTTTTTCCCATTTCTGTTCGGCGTTTACCCATACACCTCACACACGGACAAACAGAAGGCGGCCATGGAGCTGGCCCATGTGAACTATACAGAACGCTCTGTATATGAACTCACAAAGCCTTTTATCACAAAAATACTGAGCTCTCTGTGAAAAGGGCCTGTGAATCGGAACAGCATATCAGTCAGAATGGGGCGGCCTCAGGGCCGCTCTTTTGTATTACAGGAAATTCGGAGGAATTTCCTGTAATACAAAAAGCCCTGCCGGGCGGGATGCGCACGCCGCGCAGAGGAAAAGGCTGCTTAAAGCAGCCGCGCGGCGGCGCGAAAAAGCAGGCAAGCCCCTTATGATTGAGGGGGATGGGGAGCTGAGGCGGGCCTGCCCGCTTTTTTATTCTGCTCCCTAAGATACCTGCCTGCATCCTTTAAGAAGCTGGCAGCAATCAGGACGATCACGAAAGCCAGCGGAAAGGCCGCGATAATGGACACCGTCTGAAGGTTTGCCATGGAGCTGTCTGAAAACACCAGGGCGATGGGAAGCAGGATCAGCATCAGGGACCAGAATACCTTGACTCCCATGTGAGGCTCATGGCTGTCGGGAAGCTCCTTGTAGGAGTAGGAGGCAGCCACCAGGGCAATGGCGTCAAAGCTGGTAGCGTAGAAGGCGATCATGGCCAGCAGCAGGACCACTAAAACGAGGGAGGCCAGGGGAAGGGTCTGGAGGATGGCTATAATGGTGCTGTACAGATCCTGTGCTGCCCCGTAGATGGCCATCACGTCAAGGCGTCCTGATACCTGGAGTCCCAGGCTGTAGTTTCCAAGGACAATAAAGCTGGTAAAGGTCCCGCCAAGGCCGAAGAGATAGCCACCCAGAATCGTCTGCTTTACCGTGCGCCCTCTGGAGATGCTTCCTATAAAGAAGGGGGAGGCCACAGACCAGACCATCCAGTAGGCCCAGTAGAAGATCGTCCAGGTCTGGGGGAAGGAGGTGGTTCTCGCAGGATCCGTGTAGGTGGCGAGAGTTAAAAAGTTCTGGGCAAGATTTCCCAGGGCAGAGAACCCGGTCTCTACAATGTACCTTGTCTCCCCTCCAGCCAGAAACACATAGGCCAGAAGGATGAAGAACAGGTAGACACAGGAGGAGGCCAGCTTTGCCACGCCCTTCATCCCGCGGACTACGGAGAAGGTGTAGACTGCGCAGGTGGCTGCGAGGATGAGGATGGTGAGCCATTTGGAGCAGGCAATGCCGAAGGGCCCGGGGGCCGCAAGCCAGCCGGAGGCGTCAAGACCCAGAAGGCTGGCCAGAGCCTGCCCCATCAGCGGGGTGGCCAGGCTGAAGGTGGTGGCAGTCCCCGCCAGAAGGGCAAAGACAGCCAAAAGATCGATGAGCTTTCCGGGAGCTTTGTCCACCAGGGAGCCAAGAATGGGCCGGCAGGCCTCAGAATATTTCTGCTTCCTGCAGTTTCTCACATGGAGCATGAAGCCGAAGGATACGGCCAGAACCAGGTAGAAGCTCCAGGGGATCGGACCCCAGTGAAACAGAGGGTAGACGCTTGACCAGTCCTGGATGGAGCCCATTTCTGCCAGATGCGGATCATTGGCATACAGAATCCACTCACACAGAGAGTAGAAGAGGATATCGGCAGCCAGGCCGGAGGTGAACATCATGGAACCCCAAACAAAGGCAGGATACTGAGGCTTTTCGCCCGGTTTCCCCAGACGGATGGAACCGTAGGGCGAGAAGGCCAGATAGATAGACAGCAGAAAAAAGCCAAGTCCCACAGCCAGATACCAGACGCCGAACTGATCGCCCAGGAAGGCCCTGACAGAATCCAGCGTCTGTCTGGAGCTTTCCGGTGCGGCGAAAAAGCAGCCGCACAAAAGCAGGATAACGGCGAAGGGGAGGGCGATGGGAATCCAGTCGAGCTGAGATTTAAGGGGCGCCCCGCTGTTTTTGGAAATACGGTTCATATGATACCTCCTTGCGAGCAGAACACGGTCAGCGGGAGCAATCATTGATCCTCTGATAATGTTCATTTATTTGAAAAATAATTAGATATTGAACATTATAGCAGGGCAGGGGCAGAAATGCAAGAGAAGAAATGAATGGAAATGAGGAAAAGCGAGCAGGAGTGGGCTGAAAGCGGGAAGAAACGAAAACGTCCCGGAAAAAGCAGTACAAAAACGGCGCCGGAAAGCAGGCAGGAGGCTTTCCGGCGCCGTTTTCTGCCGGGGAGGAGGTCCCGGGCTTACATTACATTCTGAGGTTTTCCGTCTATCCAGGCCGTAATATTGTCAAAGACAATGGCGGCGCGCTTGATGAGAGCCTCTTTCGTGGCAAAGGCAACGTGAGGCGTGGCGATCACATGCTTTGCATTTAAGAGGGGGTGCTCCTTCCTGATGGGCGGCTCTGTCTCAAATACGTCAATGGCTGCGCCGGCGATGCGCTCCTCATTCAGCGCCTCTGCAAGGGCTTCGCTGTCCACCACAGGGCCCCGGGAGGTATTGATGAGAACGGCGCTTCGCTTCATGAGAGCCAGCTGTTCCCGCCCGATGAGACCTCTCGTGGAATCATTTAACGGCGTGTGGAGGGAGACGATGTCGCACTGGGAGAGCAGAGAGTCAAGATCCGTGTATGTAATTCCGGGAATATCCTTCTCTGTCCGACTGTAGGCCAGAACCTCACAGCCGAAGGCCTGGGCGATGGCGGCCACCCGAAGGCCGATGGCGCCTGTTCCGATCACGCCGAACTTCTTGCCCTCCAGCTCAAAGCCGATGAGACCGTCCTTAGTCCCCTCGCGCCGCACAGCCTCGTCGCAGGCGGGAATGTTCCTATATAAAGAGATCAGCATTCCGAAAACCAGATCCGCCACGGCGGCAGTGGAGTAGCCGGCGCAGTTGCTCACCAGGACGCCGTTTTTTCTGCAGGCATCCATGGCAATGTGGTCAATGCCTGTGAAGGCCACGGAGAGCATCTTTAAGTTTTTGCAGCCGTCGATGACTTCAGCATTTAACGGCAGGTTGGAGACTGCTATAATGTTTGCGTCCTTTCCCCTCTCAATCAGGGCCTTGGTGTCTGTGACGCGTGTGTCGTAATAGACCACTTCTATTTCCTTGGGGAGCTGCTCTGCCGCCATGGAAAGCAGCCGCTCCTTTTCCACGCCTAAAGGTTCAATGATAACAAGTTTCATGGATTTTTCCTTCCTTTCCTAAATAAAAACAAGAGCTTTTTCGGTGGCGGATAAGCCGTAACCTTAATATAAAATAGTCTAGCATAAATTTTGGCATTGTAAAGTAAATGGAAAAATAATAAAAAAATAGAAAAGACTAAAAATAATAATATTTATATATAAATAATTAGCAATAATCGGATGGTAAAACAATAAATAAAAAATATTGACAAAAAAACATAGAAATGACATAATATTCTTATAAAAAAACAAACAAAATAGATAAAACAAAGAGGCGGGTGATGTAAAATGGTAAGCTAGAAAAAGATAAGATAAGATAAGAAGAGAAGATGAAGGAGGCGTTTGGAATAAAAATAAAAATTTTTTTACTGAAATATATAGCATGTATTATAAGTTTATTCTACTTGATTAGTTATTTTATAATTCTAAAAAATATAGATGCCAAGAATTATTCAGCATTTTATTTTAATATTGCGTACATAATAGCGTTTCCAATATTTTATTTTACAGCAGCATTGATTATAGTAGGACTTATAAAGCAATACTTATTTCAAAAAAATGATTCCATTATTAAATTAGCAGCTAAAATTGGTATACTACTATTGTTAATATATTTAGTAATGTTGATATATTTTTTTATTACAAACAACTACCCTCTTGGATTTATTATTCTTGTCAATAATCCGTGGTTATTTATAATTCCTGGAATTCTTATAGCAATAGGTTATTAGGAAACATTTTAGGAAGGAGAAACATTATGAAAAAACTAATTAGTATCTTAACAACGATTTTTGTATTAGCTTTTTCAATTCAGGCTTTTGCAGCAACAAACGAAGAAAAGGTAAAGGGCAGTGCTGAAGGTTATCTTATAAGCGATACAGGTGAAAGTCTTTTTGTAGAAGGGAAACGTGTTAACACTCCGATTACACTTTTGTCAGATGAAAATACGGTTACATATGAGTTTATATTATACGGAAATCCGGAGTATATTTTATCTGGCAATCAGACGGATGGTTCTGAATCAATCAGAGTATATTTAAACTTACACTACAAAACACAGCCCAATGGACAAAATAGTGAATATCTTCTGACAAAGGTAACGGGGAATTGGGATATATTAGATTCTCGGGTATCAGTAAGCAGCGCATCCTTAACTTATGGTTGTTCAGATACAGGGCATTCTCAAAGTGGAACTAAGGCAGTAAATAATAATTTTAGCGTGAATACAGGGTTTAGTGGATATGTATTACCTGAAATGGGAGGAATTTGCGGAGCGACTTTAACAACTAATTTAAAAATGGGCTCCACAAGAACCTGGTCATTTGTTATGAAAAATAACATTTTTGGATAAGTCCCCAAAAGTTGTGCGTAACTTTCAAAGTAGATTTATGGTTCTATGTTAATAGTTGGGGTGGGATTCATTTGAATCCCACCCCATTCCTGCATCTGAGGAGCCAGTCTGAGGTCATCGCTGTACTGAAGCGTTAAGTCACAGGCACGTTTGTCTTCCCCGGCATTAAATCTTTCAAACCCCTCTCAACCCCCTAAAAACAAGGAAAATCCGCAAAAAAATATTCTGGAAGCCTTGACAGAACATGACAATCTGCTATAATGAGTAAGCGTGCAAAATTTTCATACAGGATTTTTGTGCGTAAAAACAGGGCTTTAAACGTAAAAGCCGCAACCAACAGACAATATCACAGGAGGTGAAAAGGATGCCTACATTTAACCAGTTAGTAAGAAAGGGAAGACAGACATCTGAAAAGAAATCCACAGCACCGGCTCTGCAGAAGGGATACAACTCTTTACAGAAGAGAGCTACAAACGTATCTGCTCCTCAGAAGAGAGGTGTTTGTACAGCAGTTAAGACTGCAACACCTAAGAAGCCGAACTCAGCTCTTAGAAAGATCGCCAGAGTACGTCTGTCCAACGGAATCGAGGTAACAAGCTACATTCCAGGTGAGGGACACAACTTACAGGAGCACAGCGTTGTTCTGATCCGCGGCGGCCGTGTTAAGGACTTACCAGGTACAAGATACCACATCATCCGTGGTACACTTGATACAGCAGGTGTAGCCAACAGAAAGCAGGCCCGCTCCAAATACGGTGCTAAGAGGCCGAAAGATAAGAAATAATTAGGTGAAAATTCAGATGAATTTTAGTGCCGGACTTTGATATTGACTTGTAGGTTGCAGGTTTAATCATAAGAACCGAGCACGACACGCATTGGAATTCATGCGAGTACCTAAGATCTAATGAAACGCTGCGGGAAACGAAATCTGCCTGCATATGCAGCGTAAAATAAGTTTCAGGCAGCCATATTAAGGAGGGAAGTAACGTGCCACGTAAAGGACATACTCAGAAAAGAGACGTATTAGCAGATCCGCTGTACAACAACAAGGTTGTTACTAAATTAATCAACAACATTATGTTAGACGGCAAGAAGGGTGTTGCTCAGAAGATCGTATACGGCGCATTTGACCGTGTAGCAGCTGAGACAGGCAAGGATGCCGTTGAGGTTTTCGAGGAGGCTATGAACAACATCATGCCGGTTCTCGAGGTTAAGGCAAAACGTATCGGCGGCGCCACATACCAGGTTCCGATCGAGGTTAAGCCGGAGAGAAGACAGGCTCTCGCGCTTCGCTGGATCACACTCTACTCCCGCAAGAGAGGCGAGAAGACTCAGGAGGAGAGGCTTGCAAAGGAAATTATGGATGCAGCCAACAACACAGGCGCTTCCGTAAAGAAGAAAGAAGATATGCATAAGATGGCAGAGGCTAACAAGGCATTTGCTCATTACAGATTCTAATAGGAGGAAAAAGCTTTGGCTGGAAGAGAATATCCGTTAGAGAGAACCAGAAATATCGGTATTATGGCTCACATTGATGCTGGTAAGACCACATTAACAGAGCGTATCCTTTATTACACTGGTGTAAACTATAAGATTGGTAATACTCACGAAGGTAATGCTACCATGGACTGGATGGAGCAGGAGCAGGAGAGAGGTATTACAATCACTTCTGCGGCTACAACATGTCACTGGACTCTGGAAGAGAACTGCAAACCGAAGCCAGGCGCTTTAGAGCACCGTATCAACATCATTGATACTCCAGGACACGTTGACTTCACAGTAGAGGTTGAGCGTTCCCTGCGTGTACTTGACGGCGCTGTCGGCGTATTCTGCGCAAAGGGCGGTGTTGAGCCACAGTCTGAGAACGTATGGCGTCAGGCAGACACCTACAACGTACCGAGAATGGCATTCATCAACAAGATGGATATCCTCGGCGCAGATTTCTACAACGCAGTAGAGCAGATCCGCACCAGACTCGGAAAGAACGCTATCTGCTTACAGCTCCCCATCGGCAAGGAGGATGATTTCAAGGGAATCATCGACCTGTTCGAGATGAAGGCTTACATCTACAACGATGAGAAGGGCGACGATATTTCCATCGTTGACATTCCTGAGGATATGAAGGATGAGGCTGAGCTGTACCACACCGAGCTCATTGAGAAGATCTGTGAGTTAGATGACGATTTAATGATGCAGTACCTTGAGGGCGAGGAGCCTTCTGTAGAGGAATTGAAGAAGGCGCTGAGAAAGGGAACCTGCGAGTGCGCGGCTATCCCGGTATGCTGCGGTTCCGCCTACAGAAACAAAGGTGTTCAGAAGCTTCTCGACGCTATCGTAGAGTATATGCCGGCGCCTACAGATATCCCGGATATCAAGGGCGTTGATATGGACGGAAACGAAGTTGAGAGACATTCCTCCGATGAGGAGCCATTCTCCGCTCTGGTATTCAAGATTATGACAGACCCGTTCGTAGGAAAGCTTGCTTACTTCCGCGTTTACTCCGGTACATTAAACTCCGGTTCCTATGTGCTGAACGCTACAAAGGGCAAGAAGGAGCGTGTCGGACGTATCCTGCAGATGCATGCAAATAAGAGACAGGAGCTTGATAAGGTTTACTCCGGCGACATCGCCGCAGCAATCGGATTCAAGTTCTCCACAACGGGCGATACAATCTGTGACGAGCAGAATCCGGTAATCCTTGAGTCCATGGAGTTCCCGGAGCCGGTTATCGACATCGCTATCGAGCCGAAGACAAAGGCTGGACAGCAGAAGATGGGCGAGGCCCTGGCAAAGCTTGCCGAGGAGGATCCGACCTTCCGCGCTCACACCGATCAGGAGACAGGACAGACCATTATCTCCGGTATGGGCGAGCTTCACCTGGAAATTATCGTTGACCGTCTGCTCCGCGAGTTCCACGTTGAGGCAAACGTAGGCGCTCCTCAGGTTGCTTACAAGGAGACATTTACAAAGGCAGTTGACCAGGAATACAAGTATGCAAAGCAGTCCGGCGGACGCGGTCAGTACGGACACTGTAAGGTTAAATTCGAGCCGATGGATGCAAACGCAGAGGAGACATTCAAGTTCGATTCTGCCGTTGTCGGCGGCGCGATTCCGAAGGAGTATATCCCGGCAGTCGGCGAGGGTATCGAGGAGGCAGCTAAGGCTGGTATCCTTGGAGGATTCCCGGTACTGGGCGTTCACGCAACTGTTTACGATGGTTCCTACCATGAGGTCGATTCTTCCGAGATGGCTTTCCACATCGCCGGTTCCATGTGCTTCAAAGAGGCCATGAAGAAGGCAGGCCCGGTTCTTATGGAGCCGATCATGAAGGTGGAAGTTACTATGCCGGAAGAGTATATGGGTGATGTTATCGGTGACATCAACTCCCGCCGCGGCCGTATCGAGGGTATGGAAGATGTCGGCGGCGGAAAGATGGTTAAGGCATTCGTTCCGCTTTCCGAGATGTTCGGATACTCCACAGACCTGCGTTCCAAGACACAGGGACGCGGAAACTACTCCATGTTCTTCGAGAAGTACGAGCAGGTTCCGAAGAGCGTACAGGAGAAGATTCTTTCCGAGAAAGCCGGAAAGTAATCAGAGACCGTAAAGGTTAAATTGTCCTCCGGCAGCCGGCAGCGGACTTGCGACGCGCCATCTGCCGGGGGTTCCGAGAGGGGCCCCGGATAGACAAAAATCTGCCGGGGGATTGTAAAATAGGCTTGAAAAAGATATTCTGATAGAATATAATTAGAAACAGCCTAACATATATCATCTAGCCCTTTTGCGGGCAAATTTAAGGAGGACGTTATAAAATGGCAAAAGCAAAGTTTGAAAGAACTAAACCACATTGCAACATTGGTACCATCGGACACGTTGACCATGGTAAGACAACTTTAACAGCAGCTATCACAAAGGTACTTCATGAGAGATTAGGTACAGGTGAGGCTGTTGCTTTCGAGAACATCGATAAGGCTCCAGAGGAGAGAGAGCGTGGAATCACTATCTCTACAGCTCACGTTGAGTATGAGACAAACAAGAGACACTATGCACACGTTGACTGCCCAGGACATGCTGACTACGTTAAGAACATGATCACTGGTGCTGCTCAGATGGACGGCGCTATCCTTGTAGTAGCTGCTACAGACGGTGTTATGGCTCAGACAAGAGAGCACATCCTTCTGTCCCGTCAGGTAGGCGTTCCTTACATCGTTGTATTCATGAACAAGTGTGATATGGTTGACGATCCAGAGCTTCTTGAGTTAGTAGAGATGGAGATCCGTGAGCTTCTGAACGAGTACGAGTTCCCGGGCGATGACACACCGATCATCCAGGGTTCCGCATTAAAGGCTCTTGAGGATCCGTCCAGCGAGTGGGGAGACAAGATCCTTGAGCTTATGGATGCTGTAGACAGCTATGTTCCGGATCCAGTTCGTGACACAGATAAGCCATTCCTTATGCCAGTTGAGGACGTATTCTCCATCACAGGTCGTGGTACAGTTGCTACAGGCCGTGTAGAGCGTGGTACACTTCATGTATCTGATGAGGTTGAGATCGTTGGTATCCACGAGGAGACACGTAAGGTAGTTGTAACTGGTATCGAGATGTTCCGTAAGCTCCTTGACGAGGCTCAGGCTGGTGACAACATCGGTGCTCTGCTTCGTGGTGTTCAGAGAACAGAGATCCAGAGAGGTCAGTGTCTGTGCAAACCAGGTTCTGTAAAGTGCCACAATAAGTTCACAGCACAGGTTTACGTTCTGACAAAGGACGAGGGTGGCCGTCATACACCATTCTTCAACAACTACCGTCCGCAGTTCTACTTCAGAACAACAGACGTTACAGGTGTTTGCGAGTTACCGGCTGGTACAGAGATGTGCATGCCTGGCGATAACGTAGAGATGACAGTTGAGCTGATCCATCCAGTAGCTATGGAGCAGGGACTTCGTTTCGCTATCCGTGAGGGCGGCCGTACAGTTGGTTCCGGTAGAGTAGTTTCTATCCTTGAGTAATCACCAATACGGATTCATAAAATAAATGCGCGGCAAGCGCTTGTAATACGATACCGGTCTGCTCTGAGTCTCTCTCTGGGAGAGACCCAGGCCGGGGCGGTATCTTGCTCAAGTGGGATAAAAGCGGTGCTGCAAAGTCGATGAGGCTTTGCGGCACCGCTTTCTTTTTGCCGTAAGAAAATAAGAAAGAAGCAGGCCGGCCGCTCTGGCATACACCAGGAGCAGCCGGCCTTCATTCGAAAAGTGAGAAGTGAGCTGTCTGAATGATTCCGTTTTACTGCGCCGCCGTTCTCATCTCACTGATTTTCTGGTTGAGTTTTTTCATCTCCGGAATGACAAACAGGGAAACAATGATCGTGGAGCTGATGTCCGCCACAGGACCGGCAAACAGAATTCCGTCGAGGCCCCAAAACAGAGGAAGGATCAGAATCAGCGGGATGAGAAGCACAAGCTGGCGCAGGGAGGATAGGATAGCCGCTTTGAGAGGCTGTCCCGTAGCCTGAAAATAGTTGGTAGAAACAATCTGAAACCCGGCACAGAAGATGCCAAACAGATAGATCCGCATACACTTTACTGCAAAATCCGTGAACGCTGCACTTTCATGTCCAAAAAGGCTGATGATCTGCTCGGGGAAGAGCTGACAGAGAGCCCAGCCGGTGATCAGACAGACGGAAGCCATAATACTGCATATTTTATAGGTTGTTTTAATCCGGTCATACTTCCCGGCGCCGCGGTTAAAGCCAAGGATTGGCTGGGCACCGATACCGAAGCCGATGGCCAGGGAAGCCAGAATCATGGAAATTTTCGAGACGATTCCCATGGCGCTGAGAGCAATGTCGCCGCCGCCGGCAGCCTCCAGATTTCCGTAGTGGACAAGAGAGTTGTTTAAAACAACCTGCATGATGCACGCCACAGACTGGGTAATTCCGGAGGAAACGCCAAGCGTCAGAGACCGGCTTACGATGGGGCCGGCAAATTTCATCGAGCGCAGGCGAAGCCTCATGTGCTGAGGATTTTTGTTTGCCCGCAGGAAATAGGCGGTCAGAATGATGGCTGAGATAATCTGCGAGGTGATGGTAGCGATAGCTGCTCCCTTGACACCCCAGTGGAAAATAAAAATATAAATCGGATCCAGGATGGTGTTGAGCCCGGCTCCAATCATCATGCCATACATGGAAAGTCTCGGATGACCGTCTGTCCTGGCCAGGTTAGACAATACAATTCCAATCAGGTTGAAGGGGGTTCCAAGCAGGATGATGGAAGTGTAATCGACAGCATAGGGCATGGATGCCTCGGTAGCTCCGAACAGAGAGAGAATCGGTCTGAGGAAGAGAAGGCCCACAGCCATCAGGATAATCCCTGACACAAGGGCGAGAGCGAAGGCATTGTTCAGTATGATTTCCGCCCGCCTGTTTCTCCGCTCTCCCAGGCTGATCGCCGCATTAGCGCTGCTTCCTGCACCGATGAGGGTTCCGAAAGCCAGTATAATGGTCATGACAGGGAAAGCGATGGTCGTGGCTGCGTTTCCCAGGTACCCGACGCCCTGCCCAATGAAAATCTGGTCTACGATATTGTAAATCGAGTTGATCAGGCAGGAAATAATGGCCGGAACCGAAAAGGCCAGAAGCAGCTGGGGGATCGGTTTATATTCCAGCGGATTTCCTGACTGCAAAGCTTTGGTTTCATGTTTCATAATCGGTATTCTCCTTTTTCAGTCATTTCCCAGGCCCGTGAGGCCATTCTGCTCAGAAAGTCCTCCATCTGTGCTTTTTCCTGCTCAGAAAATCCTTCTGTGAGCTGATTTTTCCAGCGATCTCTGACTTCGTAAAGACGCTCAATCAGGGCCTTGGCTGTGTCTGTCAGATACAGATGGTGGATTCGCCTGTCTCTGGGATCCGGGACAGAGCAGACAAGGTGCTCTTCTGTGAGTTTCTGGACTGCCTTTGTCACAGTCGTTTTATCATAGTTTCCGCGTTTTGCCAGCTCCTGAAGGCTGATGCCCTCCTGCTCACTGATGCGGAGCAGAAAAAACTGCTGTCCGTATCCGATGCTGAAGTCGGTCAGAGCTGCCTCAAAGTATCTCTGGGTGCAGCGCTGAATCGTGGAAATATGCTTTAGGTATGTAGTATTTCTCTGAATGCCCATAACCTGCCTTTCCAGGCCGGATTTTACTGTGAGAGAGTTCTGACAGCAGATATCAGGCCTTTTACCGAAGATTCGGTGTTAAAATTTTGTAATAATAAAAAGTGACAAAATTATTATAGAAAATGAAAGTTGAATTGTCAACTATTTTGCAGTACGGAGACGCAGGAGTGAACATGGCTGAGAGCAGAGTCACGCCGGACCGTCAGGGAGGGGACAGAGGCGTATTTGCGGAAATCAGGCGGGAAATCAGGAAAGTATCTGCATGTTTAGGAAAATTTAAGAAAAAACAGGAGTTGATTTTGATTAAAATATGGTATTCTATCTAAAAGGCAGAATCTATTATATAAAAAGCGAAAAGAACTGAAATTTAATGGGAGAGAGTTTGATTCACCTGCGCAGCAGCAGGTGAGACGTGATGGGCTGAGGCGGACAGAAACATAAAAAATGTGTTCTGCGGCTATTGAAATTTCCGCAGGCTCGGTTATAATAAAAATAGAACAAATGTTCGTTTTTGCAGGGGACAGGAGGTTATATGAGAACGATCAGTGAGCAGGAGATTATCAGCCTGGCTCCCAACGGAGGAGCTGTGATGAACGGAAGGAAAATTTCGTCGGGCGGAGGCTTTGTATCCCGCATGCGCTCTGCGGACGACACCTTCTATATGGGAGAGTGCAGGGGAAGCGGAAAGTCAAATTATACGGTTTCGGCAGATTTTGTGAAGGAGGGAGCGCCTGTATTTCGATGCAGCTGTCCCAGCCGTCAGTTCCCCTGCAAGCACAGTATTGCCCTTTTGTTTGAGATAGCCTCGGGAAAGGATTTTCCTGTGGGAGAGATTCCAGGGGATATTCTTGATAAGAGGGCAAGGCAGGAAGCCAGAGAGGAAAAAAAGGCAAAAACCCTTTCACAGGCACAGGGCGGCACAGAGAGCGGTGGGGAGAAAAAGAAAAAAACAGCCGCGAAGTCTTCCGGGGCTGCGAAGACAAGGAAGATGAAAAAGCAGCTGGAGGGACTTGCACTGCTGAAGAAGATGACGGATCAGCTTCTTTTCTCCGGCCTTTCGTCTATGGGAAGCATCTCTCTGAAGAATTACAGGGAGCTGTCAAAGCAGCTTGGAGACTATTATCTCCCCGGGCCGCAGAAATATCTGAATGAACTGATTCTGTGCATGGAAAAGTATCAGAAGGATTCAGACCCATCCCACTGCAGGGCGGCAGTGAAGCTTCTGATCCGGCTGCACGCCCTGGGAAAGAAGGCGGACGTTTATCTGAGGGAAAGGCTGGAAGCCGGTGCGGCAGAGGAGGACGGGAGTATCCTGTTTGAGGAGCTGGGCGGAATCTGGCGTCTGGATCAGCTGGAGGAGCTGGGACTTAAAAAGGAGAATGCGCAGCTTCTGCAGCTCTCCTTTTCCGTTCTGTATGACGAGGCGGCCAGGGAGTACATAGATGAGGCTTTCTGGGCAGATATCGACACAGGCGAGGTGTCGGTTTCCAGAAATTATCGCCCTGTGAGAGCTCTCAGTCAC
Source organism: Clostridium sp. M62/1 (assembly GCF_020736365.1). Lineage (NCBI taxonomy): Bacteria > Bacillati > Bacillota > Clostridia > Eubacteriales > Clostridiaceae > Clostridium > Clostridium sp. M62/1. Next base: position 1,216,908 of record NZ_CP085988.1, read on the forward strand.
ATAAAGCAGGAGGACTCCTGCTTTGCAAAACTGAAGGTTCCTTCCCTGATATACTATCCCGGCGATATGAACCGGCGGATTCGGTGGGAGCAGGCCATCTTTCAGGAGGTGGAGGACAGTGACAGGAGAGGACTCATGGAGCTTGCCTGGAAGGATATTCCGTCAGCGGTAAAGCAGGTGAAGAATCAGATAAAAAATACATTGTCAGATGACTTTTGCGGGATGCTCATTGCCTTTTCTCAGATTGGCCGCGCCGGGGAGGACGGCGAATGTGTGGTGATGGAGGATGCAGCAGGCGGAAGGATCGAGCTGAGAGACCGCACCTGCAGGGGCTGGGAACCCTGTGTGCAGCAGCTTGGCCTGCTTCCCGACAGGACACTTTTAAAAAATCAGGTGATGTTTGGCCTGCTGTACTATGACGAGACAGACAGGAAGATTTGCCTGCATCCCAGAAGTATAGTCACGGAAAAGGAGATTGTAAGGCTCATGTATTAAAGAGGGGAAGCGCAGCTGAAAATTCAGGGAAGTTTTCGTGTGCTGCGGACCAGTCTGAACCGTTCAGGCAGAAAGGATAAGATATGAACTTGAGCGCACTGTATGAATTGAAGGAACAGCTTGAGGCAGCGGCAGTTTATGGGACAGGTCTTATGACCGAGGATTTTCGCCTGAAAAAGGCGGCAGCTCAGATGGGGCCTCTGGCGCAGGCCGCTCCTGTTTTCAAAAAAATTGAACAGGCAGCCCAGGCGGCCATAGCGCCTGAGTGTCAGGACAGGCCGGGAGCGCTGATGGATGCTCTGGCACTGGTGAATGCAGTTGTATACACGCAGGGGACCGTGGGGGCGGCCGGTGAGCTTCTTCCCCTTGAGGGAGACGGCTGTGAGCAAAACAGAGTCTGTGCGGGGGAAGGGGGCAGCCTTTCAGATGAGACAGGCAGAGAGGAAAAGTCCCTAAGCTTCCTTCAGAATATTCCGTACAGCAGGATGGCTCCTCTTGTGGCAGCCCTCACGGGAACGGGAGGAGGAAGATACGCAGTGCTCGAGAGCGCTGTGCGGGAAGAGCCGGAGCTGCTTTCTGACTGGCGCCTTCTCCGTCTTATGATAGAGGCGCTGGGGGACAGCTATGGAGAGATCGGAAATCTTGTATACAGAAGGCTCCTTGAGATGGGAAGCAGTATTGTTCCCATGCTTCGCCAGGGCTTTGATTCAAATGGAAAGCGGGGCATGCTTCTGAGGCTTCGCCTCATAGGAGAGCTGGCCGGGGCCTCAGAAAATCAGCTTTACCGGAAGGCGGCCATGGATGGAGAGAAGAGCATCAGGGAGGAGGCGATTGGGCTTCTTCGCTTTGACAGTGAAAATGTTTCTCTTCTGTACGATATGCTGAAAACAGAAAAAGGGGGAATGAGAAACCGGGTTCTCTGGACTCTGTCCTTCATGGAGCTTGAGGAACCAGAAGAATATCTGGCCGCCATGAAGAAGAAAAAGCCCTCCGAGGCTGCCGGGATCCTCTGCGGCGCCCGCAATGTCCGCTCGGCAGATTTGATGGCAGATGTCCTGGAGCAGTTCCGCAAGAGTGTGATAACAGAGATGGAGAAGGCCGGGGAGGAGTATCGCAGGACAGAATCACTGTTAGCCTCTCTCGGGAAAAACGGCACACTTGAGGACGGGACTACAGCATCCCAGCTCAGAAAGAAGAGAGATCAGCTCTGTAAACAGATGCAGTGGGACAGGCGGCAGAGCGGAAAAGACCTGAACTGGCCGGCCTGGGGAACGGATGAAGAGAAGATCTGGAGGGCAGCAGAGGGGAAGTGCTCAGATAAGCTGTTTGAATGGCTAAGGCGCGCTTATGCTGAAACGCCGGGATTTTTTCCTCCTTTCTTTTTCTATGATTCCTTCTGCGATTCCCCCACGGAGGAAATGGCTTCCTTTATTGAAAGGATGTTCCGGGAGTTTGGAGATTCAGACAGACAGAATGAGAGGCGCAGCGGGATCGAGGAGGCTGTGTTTGCCAGAGCTCTCCTTACAGAGACGGCAGAGGCCGTATACGAGAAATTCAGTCCCTGGCTGGCAGGGGGGAGAGCTTCTGCCATCCTGCAGGTATTGTGTCAAATCCAGTATTCAGAAGAGAAAAAGCAGTATGTTTTTATTAAGCAAAGCCGCGGAAAGGACAGCGGCGGCAGAACAGAGGAGCCCGTTTGCTTTGAAAATCTGGACAGGAGATGGTATGGCTGGCTTCTTCTGCCGGGGAACAGAACTTTTGTCAGAAAAAACGTGAAGGTGTACACAGGGCAGATGCCGGGGCAGGGATATGCTCTGGAGAGGGATTCGAAGGCGTCTGAATGGAGCTGCCTGGAACAGGCGCTGGTGCAGCTGTACTGTCCGGAGGCAGAGGGACTTTCCGAGGCATACAGAGCGCACTTTGAAAGCCTGATTCACATGGGGTTGGAGATTGACAGCCGGCTGCTGAGGATTCTCAGGCGATGCGGATTCAGAGATTATGATTTCGTCGTTGAGAGAGTCCTGAGGGAAAATCAGAGCCAGTATTTATGGCGGGTGAAATGCCTGCTGGAAGAGATTCCTCTGCCTGCCAGCGAGCTTTCGGAGAGCCTTGGCCGTGCCCTTGAGAGGGACAGGAAAGGCACCATAGCCGGAAGAGAAAGAATTCAGATTTGGCGGGAGCAGCTTGCTGACGGGGCATGCGTGGGAGAGCTGGCATAGAGCCGGAAAGAGAGCCGGAAGACAGAATACAGAACACGATGATTTGAGAGAAAGGACAGGACATTTATGGGGAAGGAAAATATACAGAGGCTGCCTGCAGAAGAGCTGTTTCAAAAGGAGATCGATGCGCTGATTGCTGCAGAGAGGGAGTCTGTTCCCTCGGGATGGAGGATGTCGCCGCGCTCGGTTCTCACCTACATATGCGGCGGGAAGGCAAAAGGAGTGGAGATTACTCCCAAGTATATCGGCCACAGAAGGCTGGTGGAAATAGCCATCGCTACCCTGGTGACGGACAGGGCTCTTCTGCTGATAGGAGATCCGGGAACTGCGAAATCCTGGCTGTCAGAGCATCTGACTGCGGCTATAAACGGGGATTCCACCAAGGTTATCCAGGGGACGGCAGGGACCACAGAGGAACAGATCCGATATTCCTGGAACTACGCCATGCTGATTGCAGGAGGTCCCTCCAGGGAGGCTCTGATCCCAAGTCCGGTGTACCGCGCCATGGAAACGGGAACCATCGCCAGAATGGAGGAGATTTCAAGGTGCGCCTGTGAGGTACAGGATGCGCTGATCTCGATTCTGTCGGAGAAGAGGATATCCGTACCGGAGCTGGGAATCGAGATACCGGCGAAAAAGGGGTTTTCCATTATCGCTACAGCCAACACGAGGGACAAGGGAGTCAACGATATGTCCTCAGCCTTAAAGCGCCGTTTTAATACCGTGGTCCTGCCGGCGCCTGAAAGCCTGGGTGCAGAGATGGACATCGTGCGCACCAGAGTTACCCAGCTTTCGGAAAATCTGGATCTCAATGCGGCAGTGCCTGACAGTGAGGTGGTGGAAAAGGTCTGCACCATTTTCAGGGAGCTTAGGATGGGGATGACGCTGGACGGCAGGCAGAAGTTAAAGAGCACATCCGGCGTGCTGTCTACGGCTGAGGCAATTTCCCTGCTGGGGGGAAGTATGGCTCTGGCCGGAAGTTTTGGAGACGGAACAGTCACAGACTGCGATTTGGCTGCAGGACTGCAGGGAGCCATAGTCAAGGACGAGGACAGGGATTCCAAGGCATGGGTAGAATATCTGGAAAATGTCATGAAGAAACGCGGTTCCCGATGGCTCGGACTTTACAGGGAGTGCAGGGAGCTGAACAGCTAGCTGATCAGAGGCAGAAAGGCAGGGAGAGAAAGACATGAGAGAAGGGTTTGAGGAAAGAAAGCTGCGGCTCTGTCCGGGCGGCCCCCATCTGTTCGGAATCCGTCATCTGTCGCCTGGGGGAGCCTGGCATCTTCGGACATTTCTGGATCAGACGGATCCGGAGCTTGTGCTAATCGAAGGGCCGTCTGATTTTACCGATCTGATTGGGGAGCTGACAGACACCCAGGTGAAGCCGCCCGTAGCTGTGATGGCCTACACAACAGAGCTCCCCGTCCGGACGCTTCTCTATCCGTTTGCCGTCTATTCGCCGGAATATCAGGCGCTTCTGTGGGCCAGGGAAAATGGAAAGCAGGCCAGATTTATGGATCTGACCTCCGGCACCTTTCTGGCTCTTCAGAAGGCGAGAGAGGAACTAAGGAGTGAAGCCTCCATAGAAAAAGAACATGCGGATAAGGAAAAACGGGAGCAGGGACTCCGTATATCCGAGCTCTACGAAAAGGTCGACCGGACGGCAGGCGCAGGAGGGCAGGAGGCCTTCTGGGAGCATGTGATGGAAAACGCAGGGACGGCTGATGGCTACAGGAAGGGGGCGGCTGAATTTGGCTCCAGTCTTCGGGAGCTGTCAGAGGAGGATCCGGCTGAGCGGGCAGAAACGAATCTGAGGGAAGCGTATATGCGCCGTGAGATAGAGCGGGCTGTGAGGGAGGGGATCCCTCCTGATCGGATTGTCGCCGTCACCGGAGCCTTCCACCTTACAGGGCTTCAGAGGACGGCTGCCATGACAGAGGAGGAGGTACAGACTCTTGCCTGTATGGAGTCCTGCAGGACACTGATGCCGTATTCCTACTTCCGGCTTTCTGAGCGAGGCGGATATGGGGCGGGAAACCGGGCACCGGCCTACTATGAGCTGCTGTGGGAGGCCAGAAAGAGGAGAGAGGGAAGCTACGGAGCCATACGCTATCTTTCCAATCTGGCGGCATTCTGCCGGAGAGAGGGAAATCCTGTCTCTTCCGCTGAGGTGATCGAGGCCCTCCGCCTGGCCGGGGCGCTGGCACAGCTGTCAGGTTACGAGAATCCGTCGCTGAGTGATCTGAAAGATGCGGCCATAGCCTGCATGGGCCATGGGAGCTATGGAGAGCTGGCAGTGGCCATGGCGGACACGGAGATCGGAACTGCAGTGGGAAGCCTGCCGGAGGGAGTGAGCCAGACCTCCATTCAGACGGATTTTAACAGAAATATGGCGGAGCTGAAGCTGGAGCGCTACCGCTCTGTGACGGCACAGGAGCTCTCCCTGGATCTGAGGGAAAAGCTGACTGTGAAATCGGAGCGGGCTGCATTTCTGGACTTAAACCGCTCTTTTTTCCTGCACAGGCTTCGCGTCCTGGGAAACAGCTTTGTATCTCTGCAGAAAAAACGCCAGGAAGGGGCGACCTGGGCGGAGGGATGGGTTCTGAGATGGACGCCGGAATCAGAAATCCAGCTGGTGGAGGCAGTGCTCAAGGGGGATACCATCGAGCAGGCCGCTTCTCTTGAGCTGAAACAGAGGGCGGACAGGGCGGGAAGCATCGGAGCTCTTTCCAGGGTTACAGAGGAGGCATTTCTGTGCGGTATGCCGGAGGCAGTGGCCTACACTGTGTCAGCTCTGCAGGCCATGGCAGTGGATACGGCTTCTGCAGAGGAGCTGGCCTCTGCGGCCGGCAGCCTGTCTGTGGTGCTCCAGTATGGGGATATCAGGAAACTTAACAGGAAGCCGCTGATCCCAGTGCTTGCCCAGATCTTCTTAAGGCTCTGTCTGATTCTGGTGGAAGAGTGCCGGTGCGATGACGATGCGGCTAAACGGGTGGCCGAGGCCATAAACACAGCCAACACGGTAGCTGTTTCCCATGATTTTTTGGATGGGGAGCGTCTGGATCGTGTCCTGCAGGAAATTGCCGGAAGGGATGATCTGAACACAAAACTGTCAGGCTTTGCGGCAGCCATCCTTCTTGAAAAGGGAAAAATGATGGAGGAGGAGCTTTTAAGAGAGGTGTCCAGAAGGCTCTCGCCGGGAATTCCGGCTGAGCTGGGGGCCGGGTGGTTTGAAGGGCTGTCCATGAAGAACCATTACGCCCTGATTGCAAGACTCTCCTTGTGGGAAAGCCTGAGCGGGTATCTGGATGAACTGGATGACAGGGAATTTAAGAGGGCCCTTGTGTTTCTGAGGAGAGCCTTCGCAGACTTCACCTCTGAGGAAAAAAACAGGATTGCGGAAAATCTGGGAGAAATCTGGCAGGTAAACCCGGGACAGGTGAGCGAGCTTTTAAATGAAACTCTCTCAGGTGAGGAGCAGCAGGAGCTTTTAGAGGGGCTGTCAGATTTTGACTTTGACGATATATAGGACGTGAGTCTGGACAGGAGAGAGTGCAGAGGGGAGGCAGAAATGGATACGGCAGAACGCATGAAACGATGGCGCCTGATTCTTGGCGCAGAGAGCGAGGGGCAGTTTCAGACAATGGAGGGGTATGGAGGAGCCAGGCTGTCAGAGGAGCAGCTGATGATGGATCAGGCCCTTGCCGCCATATATAACAGCGCAGCCTACGGCGGATTTCAGGCTCAGGGAGGAGCCGGACAGGGAGGCGGAAAGGGACCCTCCAACCCTCAGATTACCAGGTGGCTGGGAGATGTGAGAACGCTGTTTGACCGGGAGCTTGTGAAGATTGTGCAGGGTGATGCCATGGAGCGGTGCGGTCTGAAACAGCTTCTGTTTGAGCCGGAGATACTGGAAAATCTGGAGCCGGACATGAGCCTGGCCAGCACCCTTCTGCTCTTAAAGGATCAGATCCCAAAACGCTCGAAGGACAGTGTAAGAGCATTTATAGAGAAAATTGTGGAGGAGATCAACCGGCTGCTGGAGCAGGATGTCAGGAGGGCGGTAGCATCTGCGGTCAACCGACGCCGCCATTCTCCTATCCCGTCGGCCTCTGCCATGGATTTTCAGAGGACGATCCAGAGAGGGCTTAGAAACTACAGGCCGGAGGTGAAAAAGATCATCCCCGAGCATTTTTATTTCTTTGACCGCACCAGCAGGACAGCGGCCAACAGGCATACGGTTATTCTGGATGTGGATCAGAGCGGTTCCATGGGAGAGTCGGTTATCTATTCTTCGGTTATGAGCTGCATTCTGGCCAGCATGGCGGCTTTAGAGACAAGAATCGTGGCCTTTGACACAAATGTGGTAGATTTAACGGAAAAATGCAGTGACCCGGTGGATCTGCTGTTCGGATTCCAGCTGGGAGGAGGAACAGATATTGACCGCTCAGTAGCGTACTGCGAGAAATTCATCGAGAATCCGTCTAAGACCCTGTTTTTTCTGATTTCAGATTTAGAGGAAGGGGGAAACCGGGCCTCCCTTCTGAGACGTCTCGCCTCCCTTCGGGAGTCGGGTGTATCGGTAATCTGTCTGCTGGCCATTGCCGACAAGGGAAAGCCCTACTACGATGCCCAGATGGCAGGCCGCATCGCCTCCCTGGGAATCCCCTGCTTTGCCTGCGCCCCGGAAAAGCTCCCGGCCCTCCTGGAGCGAGCCCTGAAAGGGCAGGACCTCACCATCTTTGAAAAAGAGATTTCAGGAAGTTCATAACCGCACCAAAAACACAGCAAATCAAAAACCGCCCCCCATTTAAAGCTCCACCTTAACAGAACCATGGGGGTATGGTATAATAACCGCGGAGCGGTTATTATACCTGCGCATACCGGTTTCAGCATGTACTGCTGAAATCCGGGCGCTAAATTCCGCCGGAGGCTGCCGTATCCGAAGGATATGGTATAATAACTGCGGGAAAGCAAAGCGCAGTTTACCCGTATAAAGCCTGCAGGACGCGCAAGCAGGCCTCTGGCCTCACTCGTCCGCTGCAATACAGACTACTCACAGGAGAGATACATGACATCATCACATACATCCTTAACAGCATCATCAACACAGCCGCACCACCCATCTGTGTGCGGAAACTCCCATGTACAGAAACGGGGGACTGCCCGGCAGCAGGAGGTTGCGCCTATCCTCAAATGGGTAGGAGGAAAGCGGCAGCTTCTGGAATCCATTGTGCCGCTGATTCCGGAGTATACCACTTATTATGAGCCCTTTGTGGGAGGAGGTGCAGTCCTGTTTGCCACTCAGCCCAAAAAGGCAGTGATCAATGACTCCAATGCCGAGCTGATCAATGTCTATGAGACTGTGAAAAACCAGCCGGAAGAGCTGATCAGCCTTCTGGAACAGCACAGAGAGGCAAACTGTCAGGAGTACTTTTACCAAATCCGTGCTCTTGACCGGGAGCCGGAAGCCTACGGACAGCTGACGCCTGTGGAGAGAGCTGCCAGGATCATCTATCTGAATAAAACCTGCTATAACGGTCTCTTTCGTGTCAACAGCTCCGGCCAGTTCAACGCGCCCTGGGGGCGTTACAAAAACCCGAATATCTCAGGGGCGGACAACATCCGGGCTATGAGCGCCTACCTGAACCGGGCCAGGGTGACAATCAAATGCGGAGACTACAGGGAAGCCCTGAAGGGGATCCGAAAGGGAGCCTTTGTCTACTTCGACCCGCCTTATATGCCCCTCAGCTTATCCTCCTCCTTTACCGGCTACACGGCGAGCGGGTTCGGCGAGGCAGAGCAGATTGAGCTGAAGCGCCAGTGCGACCTCCTGGATAAAAGAGGAATCAAATTTCTGCTCTCCAATTCCTGCTGTGAATTTATAGAAAACCTTTACAGCGGCTATACCATAGAGCGTGTTTCAGCCAAGCGGGCTATCAATGCAAAGGCAGATAAGCGGGGAGCCATCGACGAGGTTCTGGTGAGAAATTACTGATCCGTAAGATTGCCGGACGCATCTTCAGAACGAGGGAGGAACTGTGGGAATCATTGAGGAAAAATGGGAGGCTCTGTTTGAAAAATACAGAATCAGGGAGGAAGTGGACGCGCACGGCTGCTTCTCGATTACAGCCGATCAGATCCGGGAGTTTAAGGAACCGCGTCTCATGACAAAATTTGACACCCGGGAATCCCTACCGAAGGTTTTTGGAAGACTGGGAATTCTCCCGGTGACCAGGGGAAAATACGTGATCGGAGACTTCAGACTCTATGAGGACTTTCCGGAGTTCTCCCCGGAGTCTGCCGGAGGGATAAAGCGGGCAGACAGTTCCCTGATACCGGATTATCTGGAAACCATCGATATAAAGGACGTGCGCTCAGAGGCAGCGGCCATCCGTCTGATGGGGTTCGCAGGGATCCTGGAGGATTTTCTCGGAGAGAAAAGAATGATTGAAACAGTGTCCGGCAGGATGGCATCCGGCGTGTTTTCCTTTCAGATTCACTCAGAGGACAGGAAACGGCTGTCAGCCATTGAGGTGAACAATTCCCAGGTGGAAATTGACGGCGGATTCGAGGGCCGCAGCTGTTTTTCCATCATAGAAGGAAAAAATGTAGTGCACAGCAACTTTCTGGTGCGCCAGCTCTATTACCCCTTTCGCCTGTGGAGGGAAAAGATCAGAAAACCGATCCGTCCGGTGTTCCTGGTCTACTCCAACAATATCTTCCGGCTTCTGGAGTATGAATTCACCGACTGGCAGCTCTACGACTCGCCGCGGCTGATACAGGAAAAATATTATAGCTTTGAGGACACGGCGATCCGGCTGGAGGAGCTGGCTGAGGTGTGGCGCGAGACAAAGGTTCTCCCTGAGCCTGAGGGGATTCCCTTTATACAGGCAGACAGCTTTGACAAGGTCATTTCCCTGACTGAGCATCTGAACCGTCATCCCCTGACCTCACAGGAGATTGCAGAGGTGTTCGGATTCCGGGAGAGACAGTCCGGCTATTACTACAATGCCTGCGCCTATCTGGGACTGGCGTGCAGAAAAAAGCCGGCCGGGGCACAGAAAGGACCTGTGCGCATCGGGATTACTCCGGCTGGAAGGCGCCTGCTGTCCCTTTCCTACCGGGAGAGGCAGCTTGGCTATGTAAAACGGATTCTGGAGCATGAGATTTTCCATGAGCTTTTTGGGATTTTCCTGAGTACCGGAACGATACCTGATAAGAAATACATCGAAAAAAGAATGATGGCCATGGGCCTCTGCACAGAGAGCCTGGCAGGCCGCAGGGCCTCATCGGTAGCAGGCTGGCTCAGATGGATCAAACACCTTACGGACTGATGAACCCCGGGGAAGAAGGGGGAGGAGTCCAGCCTGCCCCCAGTCCGCCTCAAATCTGCCTCAAATCGGAGCGCAGCAAAGCTTTCCGCCGCGCTCAGCAAATGAGAGACAACGCCCTCGGCTCCTTAATACCATCTTACCATGGGAATCTCATTGTTGATGCCCTTTGTGCAGAGGATCTGATGGATGTCAATGATGCCGTTGTGGAAGGTGGCTGCGCAGGAGGACAGATACAGTTCCCACATTCGCAGGAAGCGCTCGTCAAACATGGCGCGGGCCTCCTCCATATGCTCTCTGTAGTTCTTCTCCCAGCAGAGCAGGGTTTTGTTGTAGTGGAGGCGGAGATTTTCCACGTCAAGGGTGTGGAAGCTGTCTTCTGCCAGGGCGGAGATCATTTCCCGCAGGCTTGGGATCATCCCTCCCGGGAAGATATATTTTTTGATCCAGGGATCTCCCGGATGCTCCTTTAAAGCGCTGATAAAGTGGAGCAGGAACATGCCTCCGTCTTTTAATACACTGTCCACACAGTCTATAAAGAGCTGATAGTTGTCACGTCCCACATGCTCCAGCATCCCTACGCTCACCACACGGTCAAAGGACAGGCCGCTTCCCTTCAAATCTCTGTAATCCATCAGCTTGACCGTGAGGGAATCCTGAAGGCCTTCATCCTGAATGCGTTTTTCAAATTCTCTGTACTGTTCATGGCTCAGAGTAATGCCTGTGCCCTTAATCTTATACTTCTTTGCAGCCTCAATCAGAAGAAAGCCCCATCCGCAGCCGATATCCAGAAGAGACATTCCCTCCTTCAGCCACAGCTTTTCGAGAATGTAGTCAACCTTATTTTTCTGGGCTGTCTCCAGGCTGTCCTCCGGCGTCTTAAAATAGGCGCAGGAATAGCTCATGGTCTTGTCCAGCCATAGCTTATAAAAATCATTTCCCAGATCGTAATGGCTGGTTACCTCCTTTGCCTGATTTTTCTTTGAGGTGGAGGAGTGAATCAGCTTTTTCAGGGCATGTTCATCCGTTGAAAATTTTCCCATCTGTCCCAGAAAGTGATCCAGAGCATTGTAGAGATTTCCCTCCACCTCCAGATCGCCGTCCATGTAGGCCTCGCCCAGAGCCAGAGAAGTACTGGTCAGGAGCTTTGACATGGGGATCGCTTTTTTGAAAGAAACGGTAAAAGCCGGCTCTCCGCTTCCGATGGGGTAAGAACGGTCACCAAACTTTATTATAAAGGGATAATCTGTAAAACGTCCGAGAAATTCTACCATGGCTTTTTCTTCTACTGCTTCAAACATCGTCAATTCCTCCTTCCAAGAAAAACTCCCGAGAGGGGAGTATAGCCGTCCATATACATTTCTACTAATGTTCATATGAATATATATAAAAACTAATACTATTTCTTTTTATTTACTCTAATTTTTTAAAACTGTCAAGGGAAATAATGGCAAAAATATCGGAAAAATAAGGTAAATTTTCGACAAATGCGAATGCGATCTTAAAATATATCCATAATAATGTCGGATTCGGACGTTTGCTGAGGGCAGAATAGAGAAACAGACGGAGGAAGAGGCAGCATAAAAGCCTTGCTAAGAGAGCGCAGATCAGGTATATTTTTCTTGCGGCACCGGCCTTATCTGGCAGGTGCCGCACACGAATCGACATCGAAAATTCAGGAGGGGAACGGAAGGATGGATTTAAGGGAAATTCAGGAGAGGATGAATACAGGACGCCTCTACTATGCCAATGACAGCGAGCTGGCGAAGGAGCAGGAAAAACAGATGGAGCTGCTCTATGAGTACAACCATACAAGGCCGTCTGAGGGAGAAAAAAGAGACAGCCTGATGAGGGAAATGTTTGCAGAGGTAGGGGAAAACTGTTATATAGAGCCTCCCCTTCACGCCAACTGGGCAGGAAAATTTGTACATATGGGAAAAGGTGTCTATGCCAATTTCAATCTGACTCTGGTGGACGATGCGGAGATCTTTATCGGGGACCATGTCATGTTTGGACCCAATGCAGTGGTCTGTACGGGAACACACCCAGTCTGCCCGGAGCTTCGCAAAAAGCAGGCCCAGTATAATCTTTCTGTAAAGATTGGAAATAACGTCTGGGTCGGAGCAGGCGCCGTGATTCTTCCAGGCGTGACGGTGGGAGAAAATTCCGTGATCGGGGCCGGGAGCGTAGTTACGAAGGACATACCGGACAATGTGGTGGCAGTAGGGAACCCCTGCCGCGTACTCCGAGCCATCACCCAGGAGGACAGAAAGTATTTCCGCCGCGGGATGGAAATCGACATTGATTAATAGAGGGAGAGATTATGCTTCTGGTACAGCTCAGAGAGATGAAAAATTTCACAAACCACGAGAGGGATGTGGCAGAGTATATTTTAGGACATATGGACCAGATTCCGGATATCTCTGCCGGCGAGCTGGCCAGAGCCTCCCTCACCAGCAAGGCTACGGTTGTCAGGCTCAGCAAAAAGCTGGGACTGTCAGGCTACCAGGAGCTGAAGCTCAGGCTGGTGGCGGAGATGAACCAGAGCGAGCGGATCAGCCAGCTAATCTCAAAGGAGCCCATTACAGGAAACAGCTCCTACTCCGACATTATCCTCACCCTTCCGGGACTTTACGACAAGGCGATCACCAATACGCGTCTGACCCTTGATAAAAATACTATGATGCGGATCGGGCGTTTTCTGCAGGGGGCAGAGTGCATTGACATCTACGGCACCGGGATCAGCTATGTGCTGGCACAGGCGGCCGCCTTTAAGTTTGCCACGCTGGGACTGGAATGCTCCGCCTATGAGAGCATAAACGGCCACTACCTGGCAGCCAGAAAGCATAAAAGGACAGTGGCCTTCCTCATCAGCTTTACCGGGGCAAACAGGACGGTGGAGCGGATGGGAGAGTACCTGATGACGGCCACCAACAATCACATCGTAGGAATTCTGGGGCCTCACAGCCAGGTTACAGGAAAATGGTGCCACGAGGTGGTGGAGATCCCAAACAGGGATTCTGTATTGAGCCTGGATGTGATTACCTCCTTTATGGCCGGCAACTATGTGTTCGACATCTTCTTTTCCATGCTTCTGGCAGGGTGCCAGGAGGAGCATGTGAAATCCTCGCTGGAAATGCAGAAGCACGAATCGCTTTTGCTGAACAGTGCCGGAGAGGAGCCTTAAGTTCTGAGATTTTGAACCGCTGTTTCAGATACGGCGGTTCTTTTTTTGCATATTTTGAACCGATGGAACTACGGGGCCGCCCGGCCTTGTGTTTCAGGGCCGGATTCGTTACATTAAATCCATAGAAAACAAAAGGAAAAATAGGAGGAAGCTATGGGGAAGTATCAGGAGCTTGCCGCTGACATTGTAAGGAATGTGGGGGGCAGAGAAAATGTGGCAGGGCTTGTCCACTGCATCACAAGACTTCGCTTTACGCTGAAGGATGAGAGTCTGGCAAACGACGACGTCTTAAAAGGGATGAGCGGCGTTGTGACGGTGATGAAGAGCGGCGGCCAGTACCAGGTGGTAATCGGAAATCATGTGGCGGAGGTATATGAGGACGTGCTGCCTCTCCTCGATCTGAGGGAAGACGGGGATGTGAATCAGGCAGACGGCAGCGGGGCAGGGAAGAAGAGGCTGTTGGACCGTGCCATTGATGTGGTGTCAGGAATTTTTCAGCCCATTCTTGGAATCATGGCTGCCTGCGGTATGCTGAAGGGCTTTAATACCCTGTTTGAAGCGCTTGGATTCTATACCGAGACCAGCGGAATTTACATGGTGATCAATGCGGCCGGGGATGCCCTGTTTAACTTCCTGCCGCTGTTTCTGGGATACACGGCTGCAAAGAAATTTCATTTAAAGCCCATGCTGGGACTTGCCGTCGGTGCGGCCATGTGCTATCCCTCCATTCAGCTTGGAAGCCTGGAAGCCGGGGGAACGGCTCTCTATACGCTGTTTGAGGGAACGATGTTCGCCTCTCCGGTGTATCTGACCTTTCTAGGGATTCCGGTCATTGCGGCCAACTATACGGGAACGGTAATCCCTGTGATCCTGGCTGTGTGGTTTGCGTCGAAATGCGAAAAGCTGTTTAACAGGATTGTACCGGATCTGGTGAAGTTTTTCTTTGTCCCGATGCTGACCCTTCTGGTGACGCTACCGGTGACGCTGCTTCTCTTAGGCCCTGCGGCAACCTTCGGCTCCATTCTGATATCTGAATTTACCCTGGCAATCAGGGATTTCAGCCCGTTGGTGGCAGGTGCGGTAGTAGGTTTCACCTGGCAGCTCCTTGTCATCTTCGGACTGCACTGGGGCTTTATTCCAGTCTACATCAACAATGTCATGACCCTGGGCTACGACAATGTCATGATGCCGTTTTTCGCCTGCACCTTTGCAACCTCAGCGGTTGTGCTGGCAATCTTTTTCAAGACAAGGGACAAGAAATTAAAGGAGATGGCGATCCCGAACTTTATCTCCGGCATTTTCGGAGTGACAGAGCCGGCCATCTACGGAATCCTGCTTCCGCTGAAAAAGCCCTTTGTGATCAGCTGCATTGCCGGCGGTATCGGGGGAGCCTTTTACGGACACTTTAACTTCCGAAAGTTTATTCTGGGCGGAATGGGAATCTTTGAGCTTCCAAACATGATGAATCCAGATGGCACGATGGGAAATATCATTGTAGCTTTTGCAGGAATTGCCATTTCCATGGCAGTGGGCTTTGTGCTGACCATGATGTTCTACAGGGATGAGAAAGAGAAGGTACAGAAGCTGGCAGAGGATACAGAGAGTCTGTCTGAAAAGGTGGAAGAAGAAATCACTGTGTACAGCCCGCTGAAGGGGACAGTGATCCCTCTTGACCAGGTGGAGGACGAGGCCTTTTCCAGCGGAGTTCTCGGAAAAGGGGCGGCGGTGATCCCGGAAGAGGGAGTGCTGTGGGCGCCGGCTGACGGAACCATCTCTGCTATGTTCCCCACCGGCCACGCCATCGGAATGGTGACGGAAAGCGGAGCCGAGGTGCTGATGCATGTGGGAATGGATACGGTAAAGCTGAATGGAGAGGGCTTTAAACCTCTGATCAAGGCAGGCGATCAGGTCAGAAAGGGGCAGCCGCTCCTGGAATTTGACATGAAGCTGATTCAGGAGACTGGCTATTCGCTGGTGACGCCTGTCCTGGTTACCAATTACATGCAGTACGGCGAGATCAGGACGCTCAAAACGGGAGCGGCAGACAGAGGAGAGGCGCTGCTCTCTGTATGGCCTAAGGAAGAGACCAAGGGATGATGACGAGTTTGGAGGAATACGATGAGAAATGATTTCTTGTGGGGCGGCGCTACGGCTGCCAATCAGTGTGAAGGCGGCTGGCAGGAAGGCGGCAGGGGGCCGGCGATTGTGGATGTGCTGCCCCATGGAGAGCGGAGGCTTGCGGTGATGAACGGCACCTGCGATTACCGCAGCCTTTCGGCAGACACCTTCTACCCGGGACGCCAGGCCATTGACCACTACGGCCGCTGCAGGGAGGATATTGCCCTGTTTGCCGAGATGGGCTTTAAGTGCTACCGCTTTTCTATTTCCTGGTCGCGAATTTTCCCGGACGGGGAAGGGGAGAGACCCAGTGAAGAGGGACTTCGGTTTTACGACAGCCTTATTGACGAGCTTTTAAAATACGGCATCGAGCCGGTGGTGACGCTCTGCCATTTTGACATACCGCTGGCTCTGGTGGAAAAATATGGATCCTGGAGAAGCCGCCGGGTGATTGACTGCTATCTGAGATACTGCCAGGTACTGTTCCGGCGGTTTCAGGGAAGGGTTCGCCGCTGGATTACCTTTAATGAGATTAACATGCTGATGCACCTGCCCTTCATGGGAGCCGGAATCCGTTTTGAGGAGGGGGAGAATGAGCTTCAGGTAAAGTATCAGGCTGCTCACCATGAGCTGGTGGCCTCTGCTCTTGCGGTGAAGCTGGCCCACCAGATCGATCCGGAGTCTCAGGCAGGCTGTATGCTGGCAGCAGGGAGCGTCTATCCCTACAGCTGCCGGCCGGAGGATGTTTGGGAGAGCATGAAGAAGGACAGGGAGACCTACTTTCTCATCGACGTGCAGGCAAGGGGGGAGTACCCTTCCTATGCCAGAAAGCTGTTTGAGCGTGAGGGGATTCAGATAGCCATGGAGCCGGGGGACGAGGAGCTTCTCCGGGAAAATACAGCGGACTTTATCGCTCTGTCCTACTACAACAGCCGTACTGTCAGGGCAGATGGACAGGGGGAGGCCTCTGGAGGCAATGTGTTTGCATCGGCGAAGAATCCCTATCTGAAGGTGAGCCAGTGGGGCTGGCCCATCGATCCCCTGGGCTTTCGCATTACGCTTAACGCCCTCTATGACCGCTACAGGAAGCCTCTGTTCGTTGTGGAGAACGGTCTGGGAGCCCTCGATACCCTGACAGAGGACAGGACCGTTGAGGACGATTACCGGATTGGTTACCTGAGCTCCCATATCAGAGCCATGATGGACGCCGTCGATGAGGACGGAGTGGACGTGATCGGATATACTGCCTGGGGCTGTATTGACCTGATCAGCGCCACCACCGGGGAGATGTCCAAGCGGTACGGGCTTATCTATGTCGACAGGGACAACGAAGGAAAGGGGACCAATGAGAGGATAAGGAAAAAGTCCTTCTGGTGGTATAAGGATGTCATCGCCTCCAACGGTGAAAGTCTGAAGCGGGACAGCGAACAATAGTGGAAAAACGGCGAAAATACAGAAAGCTGTGCAGGGAGTTTGTGGGCTCATCCTGTACAGCTTTCTCTTTTAAGCATGTTCTTTCATCGAATCCTGGCGGAGCGCTGAGGTGGTTCAAAGTCAGAACGGTTCAGGCTAAGCTTCTGCCATATCCGGCTCTCCCCAATTACATACCGCTCCCCGGAATCAGTCTTCCGGATAGAGGAGCCTGCTGTCGTCCACAGAATCCAGCACCTCTCTCAGAAAACGGTCAGCCAGCCAGTTGGCCATGGGAAGATTCATATCCAGATAGTTTCCGCAGTCCCTTGCAGATGCGCCCGGCACATCTCCCCTGTAGTCGCGGATAAAGGCGAACATTTCCTTCATCAGAGGCACAATATCCCTTGACTCATAGTCGCCGCAAAGAAGCAGGTAGAAACCGGTGCGGCAGCCCATGGGGCCGAAGTAGAGCACACGGTCTTTGTACTCGGTGTGGTTTCTGAGGAAGGTGGCGCCCAGATGCTCAATGGTGTGAACTTCCGCAGTATTCATGACAGGTTCAAAGTTTGGCCTGGTCATGCGGATGTCGAAGGTGGTGACTGTCGTATCTCCGGCCTTGTCCTTTCTGGATACATAGACACCCGGAAGCAGTTTTAAGTGGTTGATGGTAAAGCTTGTGATTTTATCCATAGCGATCACTCCTGTCTGTCAGATTTGCAGAGGAGGCTTGCCGGAGGCAGGCCTGTCTGCAGGTATAAGTGTACCAGAGGAGGGAGAGGAAGACAAGTGGGTAAGGGCAGGAATGAGGAGATGCCGGTGCAAAAGCAGAAAGCCGGGGAAAAGGGGAAAAAGGTTTGCAAATATATTTTTTTTTGATATACTGTAACAAAAAGTAAAACGGTATAATTATAGAAGAAAAAAGTCAGCTGTATAAGGCTGCAGACAGTATTTTGAAGCAGAAATACAGAAGATGGGAGGAGCATGAAGATGCAGTGGAACGGAAAAAGGATCTTTAATACCAGGGGGGGGGTATTTGCAGAAAAGAAACGCTGATACCCTTCTTTTAACTGACTGGTTATGTCTGGGATCCATTCTTTTTTTTGCATATGTGGTTTTTCTGTATGCAGATCTGACAGATACGTATGAAAATTCAATTCTTTTTTTAAAATCCATTTACCACGGCCGCCTAGGGCAGTTTTATTCTTATACAGTAGAAAATTCAAGATCCTTTTGGGCGGCAAACTATGACGCTATGATCTATCTGGTTTACGGCATATGGAATCTTCCTGTGCTCCTGATCACGAAGCTTCTCGGGATCGACTATTTTACATGGGCTCCCGGGCTTTTGTGGTGCAAAACTCTGGGAATTCTCTTCTGCCTTGGAAGCGCCTGGATGATCAGCAAAATTCTGCGCTGTATCGGAACGCCGAAGGCTTTTGCAAGACTGGGCAGCTTTTTGTTTCTGAGCAGCTTATCCCTGTACCTGATTGTCTTCGTGATTGCGCAGGTGGACGGCTTCGCCCTGTTTTTTCTGCTTTTGGGCTTTTATTTTTATCTGAACGGAAAGGAAAAATGGTTCCTGCTCTGCTACGCTGTTGCAATGCCGTGCAAGATGTTTGCCATATTTCTCTTCCTTCCGCTGCTACTTCTGATAGAAAAGCGGATTATTTTTCTGGGAGTAAAAACAGCGCTGCTGTTTGTGTTTTGGTTTCTGTCAAGACTTCTGTTTAACGGTGATCCGGCCTACCACTTTGCTGTGGGGTCTCAGAGCCGGGATGCCATACTGCAGATTGCGGGAAGCAAGTTTTTCTGGGGCTGGGACGTCATTCTGTTCGTAGTTGCCTATATAGGAATCTGCGCGTTCTGCTATCTGTGCAGAGAATACAGAGAAAACAGGAACCGCTATGAGATTCCTGTCTACTGTGCCATGGCCGTATGGACCTGTTTTGTCTGCTTTATCAACTTCAATTCCTACTGGGTCCTCTATCTGCTCCCGTTTTTGATTATCGGGATCGTGGGAAACGGGCGTTTTTTAAAGCTCTGCTGTTTCCTGGAGCTGGCGTTTTCCGTAGGCTATTTCGGAGTGCTGGTGCTTTACTGCAATCCTCTGGCAGACGTAGATCTGCTGAACCGGCTGTTTCTTGGCAGCTTTTACTCCATTCCGGCCTATGATGCCACAAAGTATGGTTCTGTTAATTACATGGCAGAAGTGATGGGCTGGGATATGTGGGCGCCCTTTTTTTCCTCCTGTATGGTAGGAGCTCTTTTCATGCTCCTTATTTTGGCCTGCCCGTTTCTGTTTAAGAAGGAAAAGCGCTTTGAGATGCCGGAGCAGTCGGTTTTGGCTGTGAGAGTCGTCTGTATGGCAGCTCTGACCATTTTTATTCTGTACGCATACTTAAAGACAGCGCCCCCTGTTCTGTATTCCTCCCTGGAGGCAGAGCAGCTCACATGCCAGACAGACCTGCTGAAAGACAGCTCGTGGATCGGACAGGAGATAGAGCCGGACGAAACGGCAAATCCGGAGGAGATAGAGCTGTTTTTCATGAATCCTGACTATAAGCGCAATAATTTCTGTTCCATAGAGGTAGAGGTGATTGATACCCAGGATGGCCGGGCCCTGTTTTCTGAACGAATCGGATGCTCGATGATAGAGAGCGGAGAAAAGGTTCGAATAGGCTTAGACGGACTGACTCTGGAGGCAGGGAAGACCTACCTGGTGAAGCTGACGGGAATAGAGGGAATCGAACGAAATGAAGGCATGGAGATTTATCCGAGTATAACGGATGGCCTTTACGATCCGGAGCATCCGGCCATTCTTAATGGTGCGGAGCAGGACTACAATCTCTATTTCAGGGTCCGCTGACAGGAAAGGAGGCACAGAATAATGGAGAAGGAGCAAAAAACGGTGGGAAAGAGAAAGACAGCGCCGATCCTGTATGTCGTTGTCCCCTGCTACAATGAGGAGAGCGTACTGCCTGTCACTTCAAAGATTTTTCTGGAGAAGCTTCAGGGCATGATCGGAAGAAAAAAAATAAAGGACGAGAGCCGTATCCTGTTCGTAAATGACGGTTCCAGAGACAGTACCTGGGAGCTGATACGCAGCCTGGCCAGGGAGGATCGCCACTATGGGGGGATCTCCCTGAGCCGGAACCGCGGCCATCAGAATGCGGTTCTGGCAGGGCTGATGACTGCAAAATCTGTCTGCGACATAACCATAACGATTGACTGTGACGGTCAGGACGAGCCGGACGCCATGGAGAAGATGGTGGATGAGTGGAACAGGGGAGCCGAGATTGTGTACGGGGTGAGAAGCAACAGGAAAACAGACACCTTTCTCAAGCGGTTCACTGCGGAGAGCTTTTACCGGATCATGGGCTGGATGGGAGTGGAGACAGTGTTTAACCATGCCGACTACCGGCTTCTGAGCCGCCGGGTATTGGACGAACTGTCCGGTTACCAGGAGGTGAATCTTTTTCTCAGAGGCATGATCCCCCTGATCGGGTTTCAGAGCAGCTGTGTCTACTACGAACGCCAGGAACGTCTGAAGGGAGAGAGCCATTACACGCTGAAAAAGATGGTTGCCCTGGCGGTGGACGGGATCACGAGCCTGTCCACCAAGCCGATCCGCCTGATCACAGGCCTGGGGCTGATGATCGCCTTCCTGAGCTTTATCGGAGTTCTGTGGTCTGTGCTGCAGGTGTTTGCAGGAAAAACAGTCCAGGGCTGGGGCTCGATCGTCAGCATCGTCTGCTTCCTCAGCGGAATTCAGCTGCTGTCCCTGGGGATTATCGGTGAATATATCGGAAAAATCTATATGGAGACGAAGCACAGACCCAGGTTTATTATCAGTGAGACTACGTGGGAACTGGAAGAGGAAGAATGATGGCAAAATACTTTGAAAAAAACTTCTGCATTATCAATTTTTTTCTTACTGCGTTTTTTGCAGCTGTGATGGTAGTGGGCGCAAGTTTTATGAAGCTTAACAGCTGGGAAGAGGTGAGACGCTACCCGATATTTAGCCTGGTATCGTTTTTCTGCTACTGGGCTGCTTACTTTATTATTTCTCTGCTTCTGTTTAAAAAGATCCTGCGCCTGGAGAAAGACAGGAAAGAGACGAAGAGCGGGACGTACGCAAAATTTTTCATCCTGTGGGCAGGGCTATTGCTGTGCTGGCTCCCCTGGCTGATCGGATTTTATCCCGGGATCAGCAACAGCGATGTCTCGGATCAGCTCGCTCAGGCATTTAATTTTGAAAATGAAACGTATCTGTTAATTGATAATCCCTTATCGGATGAGGTTCTCATTAACGGGCACCACCCTGTTTTTAATACCTGGATCCAGGGATTATTTCTGAGGATTGGGATATTGCTGGGAAGTCAGAATGTGGGGATTTTTCTGCACGCTCTATGGATAGCCCTTCTTACGACGGGTGTATTTGCATATTCACTCTGGTATATGATGCGAAACTCTGTGCCCAGATGGATGTGCATGACAGTTTTTTGCATATTTGCGTTTGTTCCCTGCTTTCCGCTTTACGGGATCAATCTTGTAAAAAATTCTACCTACTCTGCCTGGCTGTATCTGTGGGTGATCCTGCTGGTGCGCCTGGCCGTGGAGGGAGAGGGGCTGCTCAGGAAAAAGGCCTATCTGCTCTTATTTTCTCTTTCCATACTGATGCAGATGCTGAATGTCAAGCATGGAGTTCATGTGGTTGTTTTGACAGCTGTATTTGTGCTGTGGGCGTACAGGGCATCCCTCAGAAGACTGCTGCCGGTGTTTCTGATTCCTGTTTTGGCAGTTCAGATTGGATTTAACGGAATTCTGATGCCGTTTCTTCAGATATCGCCGGGGAGCAGGAGGGAGGCACTGGGATTTTTCTACCAGCAGACGGCCCGCTATGCCAGAGATTATCCTGATGAAGTGACTCCGGAAGAGAAGGCCGCGATTGACGGAGTGCTGGATTATGACCGGCTTGCCGGACTGTACAACCCGATCACCTCGGATCCGGTGAAGTTTGAAGCCTACAGAAAGGAGCAGACCCGGGCCGATCAGACTGCGTACTTTAAAGTATGGGCAAAACAGTTTATAAAACATCCGGGAGTGTACCTGGAGGCCGCTGTAAACGGCTGTTATGGATTCTTCTATCCGGGGCTGATGGAATGGTACGATTACAGAGGATTTGACTCTGCCATCCGGGAGGTGGGAGACGGCTTTTTCACGGCGGGACATCCCCAGGCGCTGTCGGAATTCAAAGATTTGCTGAAAGCCATAGAATACAACGCCAAATTTCTTCCTGTCATCGGCATGTTTTTCCGGCACGGCACCTACGTATGGGTGATGCTTTGGTGCGCGGCGGCGCTGTTAGCCGTAAAAAAATACCGTTATCTGGCAGCGCTGATGCCCTTTCTCCTGAATATTCTGGTATGTATAGTCTCGCCGTTTAACGCAAATACCAGATACCTTCTGCCTGTCATTTACGGATCCGGTTTTGCCGTATTAATTGTTATTTCGGCAGTTCTGCAAATCAGAAAGGGAGATAGTGAACAGCAGAATCCAGATGCCTCCTGCGGGAAAAGCCGTGAAGAAGTACGGTGAGATTCACCTCCTCAGATTTCGGTTATAAGCTGTAAAAATTCTGTTTCTATTATGTAAAAAAATGCAGTTTCAGGGGATAAGTGTGGACACGAAAAGCAGAATCATCTATAATTCCAGAAGAAGCGTGTATGAAAACTGAATGTGAATATGATGCAGCTCAGAGTACGGTCAGCTGCGGCCTAAGCATGGCCTGTAAACTTTTCTT
Organism: Clostridium sp. M62/1; assembly: GCF_020736365.1. Lineage (NCBI taxonomy): Bacteria > Bacillati > Bacillota > Clostridia > Eubacteriales > Clostridiaceae > Clostridium > Clostridium sp. M62/1. The sequence goes on from NZ_CP085988.1 coordinate 1,239,480, forward strand.
TTTAAAGTATTGACATAGAACCATAAACTGATATATAACGGAATGAGTTCTGAGCTATCATAAATCCGTGTGCTCAGAAAACACTTTTTTGCCGTGATTTGCAGACGGCAGCAGCAGTGATTTAAAGTATCAATTACTGGAATATTGGGACATCAAGGCCAAAATTCATCTGTCTGGGAATGGAGAGACAGGTGAAAAACAGACTTTTTACTGCGTGACTGAGTCTTAGAAGGTGGCAGAGACGGCTGCCAGTTCGGAACTGCTGGCGGAGACTGAGATAAGTTGTGGAGAAAAACGGATGAAAGGATAAAGGGGAGATATTTAAGATGAGAGAGACCGGAAACAGAGAACAGGGACGCATTGCAGTTCTGATTCCGTGTTATAATGAAAGCCAGACCATCGAAAAGGTTGTGAGAGATTATAAAAACGCGCTGCCGGAGGCCGATATCTATGTTTATGACAATAACTCCACAGACGGTACAGGGGAGATAGCGAAGCGGGCTGGAGCCATTGTGCGCCGGGAGTACAGGCAGGGGAAGGGAAACGTGATCCGCAGTATGTTCCGGGATATTGACGCGGACTGTTATCTGATGACGGATGGGGATGATACCTATCCGGCAGAGAATGCCAGGGAGATGGCGGACTTGATCATGAGCGGACGGGCTGATATGGTGATAGGAGATCGCCTGTCCTCCACCTATTTTACAGAAAATAAGAGACCATTTCACAATTTTGGAAACCGGATCGTGAGGGGATTGATTAACAAGTTATTTAAGAGCAATATCCATGATATCATGACGGGCTATCGGGCATTCAGTCCGCTGTTCGTAAAAAGCTTTCCCGTTCTCTCCCAGGGTTTTGAGATAGAGACAGAGATGAGTATTCATGCTTTGGACAAAAATTTTAATCTGGTGGAGATTCCTGTCTCCTACAGGGACAGGCCAGCCGGAAGCGTGTCGAAGCTGAATACTTACAGGGACGGCGTAAAGGTCCTGAGGACGATTGCGAGACTTTTTCGGGAATACCGCCCCTTTGAATTTTTTGGATGGCTGGGACTGTTCCTTTTTCTGATTGCCACAGCCTGCTTTATTCCGATCTTTTTTGGATTCCTGCACACAGGACAGGTGCTCAGGTTCCCTACTCTGATTGTGATTTCAGGGCTCTATGTGATTTCCTTCCTGCTGTGGATGTGCGGTCTGCTCCTGGACATGATTGCCAAGAAGCACAGACAGCTCTTTGAGCTGTATCTGAACCTCAGGCCAGACAGAAAACGAGAATCCGATCAATAAAGCTTTTCTGACGCCCCGCTTTGCGATAGACACAGACGGGGCTTAATTTGTGTATTGTGACAAGATCTTTTGCAGGAGAAAGAGAATGGGAGAAAGTTATTTATCAGGCCGGAATGGCCTTAGTGATGTCAAAAATAGCAGGCGCGGGGCAAAGGGAGATGGCGCGGGCGCAAAAATTTCATCAAGAAGCATCCGTCTTACCTCAAAATTATTTTATGTTTTTTTACTGTACACAGTATTTATATGGTTCTGTGAGGCTGCAGACTTATTCTGTTATCTGACAGGTCTGCCTCAGACAAGTATTCTGTCGAGAGTGTTTGCGCTTGCAGCCGCCGCAGCTTTCCACCTTTACTGGGGAAAAAGGGTTTCCTTCAGCAGTGCCTCGAAAAATCAAAAAATACTGTTTGCGGCAGGATGCCTGTTCATTATGGGCTTTTGTCTGGTGAAATGTATTTTTCCGGATTTCAGCTACGATACAGGAAATTACCATCTTTATGTGCAGGTTCCGGGATTTACGGATAATATTCACGAGAGTGTGCTGCCGGGGAGATTCCAGCTTTTTGGCTTCCGTCTGCCGGACCGTATGTTTTATCTGTTCAGAGCAGTGCTGGGTCTGAGGCTGGGAATGCTCTTTACCGGACTTGCCTTGACAGTATCGTATGCCCAGATCTGCTCCCTTTTGAACAGTTTTCTGGAGCAGATGGACAGGCCCCAGACGAAGACAGGCAGGGCGGCAGTGGGACTTCTGGCCTGTGTGCCCTTCCTTTCGCTGCTGTTTCTTCTGAAAAATGAGGTTCTCATGCAGCTGGGAACTTACATGGTGGAAATTCTGTGTCTTCCGTTTTTTATTGAGCTTCTGTCTTTTCTTCTTCAGGAAGAGGAGAGCGAAGAGAAGGCTGTCCTCTTTTGCATCCTGGGAGGCTTTTTTTTCTGCACGAAAATGACTAATATTGTGTACCTGATACCAGTACTGGTCTTATATATTATCAAAATCAGAAAAATCGTTACAGTCAGACTGTTTTTAGGCTGCCTGATTTCAGGGGCCATTCCTGTGTCTGTCTATCTGATTTATAACGGTCTTACCACCGGGAACATTGTCTATCCTTACTATAATACAATTTTTCACTCTCCATGGTTTCCGGATGCCGATTTTAAGGATGGACGCTGGGGACCAAGAGGGATGAAAGAACTTCTGCTGTGGCCTTTTTATATGCTTCTCTATCCGGATTACAGGACGTCAGAGCTGCCGACCAGATATGTACTGGATATGTGGGCCGGGTATATAGCCATAGGAATTCTTGTAATCAGCGGATTCCTTAGGGGCTGGAAAAAATACTGGAGAGAGGGGATTTTGCTGATTGTCTATGTATTCTCTCTCTACGGGTGGGCTGCGACTACAGGACACAGCAGATATCTGATGATAGGAAGCATACTGAACGCCTTAATTTTTGGCTTCTGGTATATCAGAACGGTTTCATCCATGAAGCCTGTCCGCTGCGCTGCCGGTGTTTTTCTGCTTCTGTTTTTCGCAGGACAGGTCTGCAGCAGCGGCTGGGGAACCTTACATGGCTCAGAGTGGAGCTTCAGGAGTATATCGCAGCCGGAAAAAAAGGCTAACATTTCCTGGTTTTTCCGGGACAGAGAGCTGGCCGATCAGGAGACCAGGCAGAAAATCGATGCTGTATATCTGACACAGAATAACTGGGGCGGATGGGCAGAAATGCTGGCAGAGGGAAAACCCATAGTAAATCTTCAGGCAATTCAGTTTGAGCTTCAGGATAAAGAAGAATTTTATGAGAAAGTTCATTCCTGGATGAGAGAGGGAAAACAGGTCTGGGACATGCTTCTGGAAGGGGAGGAAAACCTGCACACTTATCTGGATGGGCTGAACGGACTTGGATATTACGTGGAAGATATGGAGTATCTGGATAATTCCCTGGTGGGCTACAGAACAATGGCCATAGCCAGACTGACCATGGCCGATGGAAGGGAGAATCAGATCATCACAGCAGGGCGGGAGGAAAATTCCGCGACCGTACGGCGGCCGGCAGACCGATGCACGGTGAAAGCTCTGGCAGGCAATCCGGTCTATACAGGAGAGGGGCAGGAATTTACTCTGATTATTGAGGCCAGGGACAGCGCAGGAAATGAGCAGACTGTGAGAATTCCAATGGAGGGAAAGCAGTACAGGAAAATAGAGGCTCCTATGGACCTGTCAGGAATGGAGGAGCAGGTAGAACTAAGTGTGAGGACAGAGCCGGAGACAGTAATAGAGGCGGTAGTGAACCTGCAGCTTATCCCTGCAGAATAGAGGAATCAGAAGGGCATTTATGCCGGAAAAGGAAGAGAAACAAAGATTTCCCATCCGCGCTTTCCGTCTTGAAACCATCCCCGGTCTGTACTATAATGAAGAACAAAGCCGGAAGTCCGGCCAAACCAGACAAAAAGCAAGGAGAAAACATATGTTAGACGGAAAGAAAACACTCTTCAGCGGTATGCAGGCTACCGGAAACCTGACTCTTGGAAATTACCTGGGAGCGCTGAAGAACTGGGTTACCATAAGCGATGAGTACCAGACTTTTTTCAGTGTGGTTGATATGCACTCCATTACCGTCCGCCAGGATCCGGCGGAGCTCAGAAAGAGAGCCAGAAATCTTCTGACGCTGTATATTGCGGCAGGACTGGATCCGGAGAAGAACTGCATTTATTACCAGTCCCATGTGAGCGGACATGCGGAACTGGCGTGGATTTTAAACTGCTTCACCTACATGGGCGAGTTAAACCGTATGACGCAGTTTAAGGACAAGGCAGCCAAGCACGCGGACAATATTAACGCGGGACTTTTCACCTACCCGGTTCTGATGGCGGCAGACATTCTGCTCTATCAGGCAGATGTGGTTCCGGTGGGTATTGACCAGATGCAGCACCTGGAGCTTACAAGGGACATCGCCATCCGGTTCAACAATATTTACGGCGATGTATTTACCGTGCCGGAGGCCTATATCGGCAAGGCCGGAGCAAAGATCATGAGCCTTCAGGATCCGGCTAAGAAGATGAGTAAATCAGACGAAAATCCAAACGGAAGCATCTATCTGATGGACGATCCGGATACGATCATCCGCAAATTCAAGCGGGCGGTGACAGACTCTGAGGCCTGCGTGCGCTACTGTGACGAGCAGCCTGGCATCAAGAACCTGATCGATATTTACAGGGCCTGCACAGGAAAGACTCCGGAGGAGGTTGAGCGCGAGTTTGACGGAAAGGGATACGGAGACTTTAAGATGGCTGTGGGCGAGGCAGTTGTGGGAGTTCTTCGTCCTCTTCAGGAGAAATATGCAGAGCTCTCCAAGGATAAGGCCTACATCGACAGCGTGATTAAGACCAATGCCGAAAAGGCTCAGTATTTTTCCAGCAAGACACTGAGAAAGGTTCAGAAAAAGGTCGGCTTCCCTGAGAGAATCAGATAATAGGAAAGAAAAGGCATTCGCTTGCCAGGACAGATAAAAGGCGGTATACCCTTCTGCAGGGCGTACCGCCTTTTCGTGGTCCCATCAAAGATTTCCGCGTTTGTTTCGGGAAGCGGATGCTTCAAAAGAGCCGGTCTCCCCTTCCTGTCAGGCTGGAAACGTGACCGTGATCAGCAGAGATTTTTCATCCTGGGTAGCTGCCGATATTTTCCCCCGGTGGGCGTTTACAATAGCCAGTGCGATGGAAAGGCCGAGGCCATAGCCGCCGGTCTGGGAATTTCTGGACTGATCCGCGCGGTAAAAGCGATCAAACAGATGTTCCAGGCTTTTTCTTGAGAGAAACGGTGTTGTATTGAATACACTCAGCCGGATGCTGTTTTTCTGTTTCTCCAGTGTCAGAGAAATGCTTCCTCCCTCCTGGGAGTACTTTACCGCATTGTCCAGGAGAATGGTGATAAGCTGGCGAAGCGCCTTCTCGTCTCCACACATGGATATCATGGGCTGAATCCTGCATTCAAGAGTTTTGTTCTGCGTTTTCTCCAGGGCCAGAAAGCTCTCGGCAGCTTCCTGGGCAATGTCCGACAGGGGAAAGTCGATTTTTTCCGCCGCCGGCTGCTCCTCCATGCGGGCCAGCATAATCAGACTGTTCGTCAGCTCTGTCAGCCTTCTGGTCTGGTTCTGAATATCGCTCAGCCACTCATTGGCTCCGTAATCCATCTCCAGGATTTCCGTATCTGCATTGATAATGGTCAGCGGGGTTTTCAGCTCATGGCCGGCATCTGTGATGAAGCGCTTCTGCTTTTCGTAAGTTTCAGAAAAGGGCTTGACGATTCTGCCGGACAGAACGAACAGCAGAAGCAGAACTGCCAGCAATCCGGCCAGGGACACGCCTGCGCTGGTTAAGATAAAGGTGCGGAAGGAATCCAGCTCACGTCCCCTGTCCAAAAAGATGATATGTGTCCCTGATTCGGAGCTGCTGACGGTATACCGGTAGTCGTTTACAAAGCCCCGGGATCTGCCGGAATCCATGACAGACTGCGCGAAATTCACGGCGTCTGTGGAGTCCACGGCCGCTATTTTTCCCGTGTTTACAGAGAGGACGGTGCCGTCCTGCGCCAGGGAGACTGAGAAAAACCTCAGCTCATAGGGCAGCTCAGGAGAAAAACGGCGATCTCCTCTGTACCTGTCGGACGGGGGAGGGGGCTCTTCTGCGGGATGTTCCCGCTTCGGAAAATTGCCGCCGTTTTCAGCCAGGATTGCCAGCAGACTGTCGGCATCAGAGGTCAGCTTCCTGTAACTCAGGATGCCTGAAACGCTCAGGATCACGGCCAGGACAATCAGCAGGGAACACATGGAGGCGATAATCAGTTTTATGCGCAGTTTCCCTATCATACGGTTTCCTCCAGTGAATACCCGGCATTTCTGGAAGCCTTAATGTGGATAGTGGCGTGGAGAGCAGCCAGTTTTTTGCGCAGGTAGGAGATATATACCCATACCACATTGATTTCAGCCTCGCTGTCATAGCCCCAGATTTTCTCCATAAACCGCTCAGAAGAGATCAGACATTTGGGATTGCTCATCAGCATTTCCATCATCTGAAATTCTTTATTGGCCAGCCGATAGCTGCCGCTCGGTGTGGAAAGTTCGAAGCTTGCCCTGTTTAACACTACATTTCCCATTTGAAGCTGTGAATCGGGATGTGCTGTCTGCGTCCGCGTCATGGCACGGATCCGGGCCAGCAGTTCCCTTGAGTGGAACGGCTTTGTCAGGTAGTCATTGGCTCCGGCATCCAGTCCCAGCACCTTGTCATCGACCTCTGATTTGGCAGTCAGCAGCAGCACCGGGACCAGGCTTCCCTTTTGGCGCAGCTTCCTGAGCACGGTGATTCCGTCTATTTTAGGCATCATAATATCGAGGATGACCCCGTCGTAATTATCTGATTCCAGATATTCCAGCGCAGCCTGGCCGTCACAGACAGAGTCCACCGAATAATTATTCCGTTCCAATATGGCTGTGAGCGCTTTTGAAAGCGCAGCCTCATCTTCCGCCAGAAGCAGTCTCATGATGTCCCTCCTTTGAAAAAGCAGTTCTGAAGTTAAACATTTATTGTAAAATAACTAAAACTTCCCATACCTAAAATGGGATTCGTTCCTTGAAAATTCAATATTTCAGCTAACAAAATAGCGATTTATGCCGCTGCAGCTTCCAAATGGAGTGCTTTTCTCAGATATTCCGGCAATCTTGCTTCAAAATCAGCGGTAAAAGCATTCAGTTGCTCATCGCTTAGTTTAAAGATTCCCTGAAGACTTGCCATCAAGGCTTCCATCAGGATGCAAAGTGACCTGTTGAAAGTAATGTCTGCCATTTCATCAACAAGGAAGAAGAACAGTTCACCAAGCGTTCTCTGATCTTCATTTTGGCGCTGCTCCATTGCAAGTAACATATATCGGGTAAACACGATCGCCACATGGGCTGTCAGTGCATCATAAGATAAACTGTGGCATTCTCCAACCAGATTCAGCATGGATTTGCAGGTTTTGAAAAAGACCTCGATCTGCCAGCGCTTTCCATAAATACGGATAATCTCTTCCTCGGAAAGTGTTGTAGCTGTACAGATAAAAGCAAGCCAGTCCTTGCGGTTTGCCTTGTTCCTTACGCATACGATTTTCGCCGGAATTGGATTCGCCTTTCCTACCATAACATCAACAGAAAGCAGATACTTTGATCTGCCACGGCGCTTTTTGTTCCGGGAATAGATTTCTTTGATATTCAGCTGTTCACCACCGTACGAATATTTGATCCGGCTACTTTTCTTAATCATGGCAATCACATCCATGCCTTTTGCATGGATGGCTGTGACCTGTGCTGGATTGGAAAACCAGGAATCAAACAGGACATAATCCGCTTTCAGCCCTGCACTGAGGGCTGTATTCAGTAAAGTCATCATTGCCTCTGGTGCTTTTGTTTGGGCTAGCGCACGTCTTTTTCCTGCAAGGGTTCTGTTGTCAAAGTCCTTTACCGGGCCGATGATATTTGTATTCTTTGCAGACGCTAACAGGCAGCTGTTTACAGGGATCAGTGTGTTTCCATCACTCCAGCTTAAAGTAAGCATCCTGAAGCCCTTTTTGAAATGCATATCCGTGTGGTCAAAAACTTTTGATCCCAGTTCCGTTTTCTTACAGCTGGTACGGTTGAAAAGGCTGTCATCAATGATAAAGACATTTTTTCTTTCCGGATCTGTCAGATCACGAATGTCATGATTGACAATATCAGCTGCAAGAAGAGAAGTAAAACGAAGCCAGTTTGTTTTTGAAGAATTAAGGAAACGGTAGAAAGTGTTCTTGGAAAACGCCTCCTTAAAAGAGCCAGTCCGCTGCTGCATATACATACTTCTTCCGACAAAAATGTTGCTGAGTTTATAACGAAGCAGGGAAACAGATGAAACACCTTTTTCCTTCATTCCATTACATCTGGCAAGGAGCCTGCCAACATGATGTTTGGAAAAAAATCTCTGAACACAGTCAATTAAGTCGTTCTCAACGAAATAGTTTTGTGGTATACTGGACATGGCATAAATCTCCTTTGTAAAGATGGTTTCTAGTCAATTCCATTATACCAAACGGAACAGATTTATGCTTTTTTTATTGGCTGAAATATTGAATTATCAAGGATCAACGCACCAATATGGTGTGGGAAGTTTTAGTAAAATAATTATATCATAGGCCTTGTACTTTAAATAGAATTAAAATCGTCTTACCGGAGCGCGATTCTTTCGTTAAACTTGTAAAAAATCCAGAATGAAACAATATATTTTGTGAAATAACTGAGAAAATTTTACATATCAGGCAAATTGACTATTGAACAGATCTCGGTGCTTTTCTATAATAGACAGTAGCATAGTCCGGGGAAAGGGATAGTCCCGAGCGAAAGCGAGAGAGCGGGGGACTCCGGGCATAAAGGCTGCCTTATAAAAATTCTTCAGAAGATTGGAGGAAATGGCTATGAAGAAAATTATCAACAGTGTGGAGCAGGTGGAGAATGAGATGGTCCTTGGCATGGCTAAGGCTTACCCGCAGTACGTGAGAAAGCTGGACTGCGGCAATGTGGTGGTGCGCGCTCACAAGAAGGAGGGCAAGGTAGCCCTGATCAGCGGCGGCGGCAGCGGCCATGAGCCGGCTCACGGCGGATATGTGGGAGAGGGAATGCTGGATGCGGCTGTCTCCGGCGCTGTTTTCACTTCACCGACGCCAGACCAGATTTTTGAGGGAATCAAGGCTGTCGCTACGGACAAGGGCGTGCTTATGGTAATCAAGAATTACACCGGAGATGTGATGAATTTCGAGATGGCCGGAGAGATGGCTCAGATGGAGGGAATCAAGGTAGCCCAGGTTGTTGTAAATGATGACGTGGCAGTAAAGGACAGCCTCTATACAGTGGGACGAAGAGGCGTGGCCGGCACTGTGTTCGTGCATAAGATCGCAGGTGCCAAGGCTGAGACTGGGGCTTCCCTTGAGGAAGTGCAGGCAGTGGCTCAGAAGGTGATCGACAATGTGAGAACCATGGGTATGGCAATCCGTCCCTGCACGGTTCCGGCAGCAGGCCAGCCGGGCTTCGAACTGAGAGATGACGAGATGGAGGTGGGAATCGGCATCCACGGTGAGCCGGGAACCCACAGAGAGCCATTGAAGAAGGCAGATGAGATCGTGGATCTGCTTCTCGACAAGATTCTGGCAGATCTGGACTACAGCGGGAAAGAGGTAGCTGTGATGATTAACGGCGCAGGAGCAACCCCGCTGATGGAGCTGTTCATTGTAAATAACCATCTCTCAGACGTTCTGGCAGAAAAAGGTATTAAGGTGTATAAGACACTGGTAGGCGAGTATATGACATCCATCGAGATGGAGGGCTTTTCCATTTCCCTGTTAAGGCTGGATGACGAGTTAAAGGAACTGCTGGACGCCAAGGCAGACACGCCGGCTTTCAAGGCATAAGGGCAGTCTGCCGGGACTAAGGCAGATAGAGCGAGGATGGCAGGGCAGGAGAAGCGGCAGAAGGCTTCTCCTGCTTTTCAGCAATAAATAAGGCAGAGAAGAAACTATCACGCCCCAAAACCCACCAGGGTCAGTGCAAAAAACAGGGACAGGAGCGCACATTCCGGCATCCCTGAAAACAGAAAGACAGGAGTTGAAAACAAAATGACAGACAGCAAAAAGGTAATAGAACTGCTCGAAAAAATCGGGGATAAAATTATAGAGGAAAAAGAGTTTCTGACAGAGCTCGACAAGCCTATCGGAGACTGCGATCACGGGATCAACATGGCCAGAGGATTCACAGAGGTGAAGAAAAAGCTGGAAACCATGGCAGACAGCGATCTGGGAACCATTTTCAAGACAGCAGGGATGACTCTCGTATCTACGGTGGGAGGCTCTGCAGGCCCCCTCTATGGAACAGCCTTCATGAAAATGGGCATGGTTTTAAACGGAAAAAAGGAGATGAGCTTTGACGAGTTTATCGCAGCCTTTGAGGCGGCTGTGGAGGGCGTTAAGCAGAGGGGAAAATCAGATAAGGGTGAAAAGACCATGCTGGATGCCATGATTCCGGCTCTTGAGGCTATCCGGCAGACCTACGGGGAAACGAAGGATGCGCAGAGCGCATGGAAGGCAGGGACAAGGGCGGCAGAAGACGGAGTAGAATACACAAAGACGATCATCGCCACCAAGGGAAGAGCCAGCTATGTAGGCGAGAGAAGCATCGGCCACCAGGATCCGGGTGCTACGTCCTTTACCTTTATGATGGAAACTGTGGAGGAGGCTTTGTAATGGTAGGAATTGTCATTGTTTCACACAGCAGGAACCTGGCCGACAGCGTGGTGGAGTTTACCGGGCTGATGGCGGCGGACGCCAAAATTGCGGCAGCAGGAGGCATGGAGGACGGCAGTTTCGGAACCAGTTTTGAGAAGATCCAGAAGGCTGTTGAGAGCGTTTACTCGGAGGATGGGGTAATCATCCTTATGGATATGGGAAGCGCCGTCATGACGACAGAGATGGTCATCGAAATGTTTGATCCGGAGAAGGTTAAGATGGCAGACTGTCCCCTGGTGGAAGGTGCGGTGGTTGCAACCATCGACGCTGTCAGCGGCATGAAGCTGGAGGAGATCACGGAGGCGCTGAAAGCTGTGGGTTCCACCCCGAAATTTTGATGGCGCCCAGAGTGTACACTGGCTTAGGAAGGCAGAAGTCTGCTGGTATGAGGAGGGGAATGATGAAAAAGATAAGACAGATGGCAGCGGCAGTTATGGCTGGGGCCATGCTTGCGGCGGCCGTTACAGGCTGTGCGGGAAAGCAGGACCCAAAAGAAGTTTATGATGCGGCAGTTGCCAAAAATGCAGCTCTTGAGAGTGTGGATGTGGATGCAGATATGAAAATTGGCCTTACTATGGGAGAGGAAAACATGGAGGTGGAAGTAGCTACCAATATTAAGGCAGATCAGTCGGATAAGGAGCACTTAAAGTACCTGACTACCGCTTCCACGACGCTTCAGGGTCAGAGCATTGAAACCACAGCCTTCTATACAGACGGCTATTACTATATGGATGCAGCCGGGCAGAAGCTCAAATATCCTATGGATGTGGAAGAGATGATAAAGACCATTGAGGACAGTGTGGGAACTGCAGAGATGACCTCTGACAGCATGGAATCCATTGAGCTGAAAGAGGATGGCGATAACAGGATTCTCACATTTACCGCAGATCCGGAAAAGATGAGCGGTTACCTGGACGAAGTGATGGGCTCTCTGGGAGACATGGGCGCGCTGGGTGATGTAAATATGACCATAGACTCTGCGTCCGGTGAGTATACGATCAATAAGGACGGATATTACACAGATATGAAGATGGACATGGCCATCACCATGGAGGCTGCAGGCAGTACCATGAACATGACGATCGGAATGACAGGCTCATACAACAATCCGGGACAGGCGGTAGAGGTGACCATACCTGACACGGAAGGATATACGGAGATCGATCCGGCTCTGATGGGCGCGGGGCAGTAGTCAGCGGCTCAGGCAGGTTCTTTCTGTTTTACAGGCACAGGAAGGAAAGAGAGATAAAAATAAAGCCGAACAGGAGAAAGAATGATTCCCTGTCCGGCTTTATTTTTATCAGCGCGCAGGCAGCGCACTGTCATAAACCATGATATCTGTCTGCCGTCTTTCCTGACGGTATGAGGCAGTTTTTATTAGCCAAAGTATCTCTCAAGCAGTCCCTTGAATGCCTTGCCGTGTCTTGCCTCGTCGCGTGCCATCTCATGAACTGTGTCATGGATTGCGTCAAGATTTGCAGCCTTTGCACGCTTTGCCAGGTCAAACTTTCCTGCTGTAGCGCCGTTCTCAGCCTCAACTCTCATCTCAAGGTTCTTCTTTGTGCTGTCTGTTAATACCTCACCAAGAAGCTCAGCAAACTTTGCAGCGTGCTCTGCCTCCTCGTAGGCAGCCTTCTCCCAGTATAAGCCGATCTCCGGATAGCCCTCTCTGTGAGCAACTCTTGCCATAGCCAGGTACATGCCGACTTCCTTGCACTCGCCCTCGTAGTTAGCTCTTAAGTCCTCCATGATGTCCTCACTTGCGCCCTGGGCAACGCCTACTACATGCTCAGCAGCCCATGCCATGTCAGCAGCCTGCTCCTGGAATTTGGAAGCCGGAGCGCCGCAAACCGGACACTTCTCCGGAGCTGCATCTCCCTCGTGAACATAGCCGCATACTGTACAGACAAATTTTTTCATAGATTATACTCTCCTTTTCATATATAAAAATGTTTATTGGGTTCTCTCATCAAGCTGTTTCTGCATGCCGGACTGTGCGTCCGCCAAATAAAACAGTAATGATTACTGATATTAAGTTATCACAAGAAAGAGATTTTGTCAACACTTGTTTTAAAGTTTATATAAATTTTAGGTATTGCTCAGATATTTGTCCCGCTGCCAGGGCGTCAGAGAAAGAACACAGCAGGCGCTGAAAAATAAAAATCTGAGGAATAAAAAACAGGACCCCACTCCCTGCAAAACAGACGCCCAGGCAAAATTCTGTCAGTAATCTTTCCTTTCCCGGCGGCCGGGGCGCAGTTTACAAAGGGCGGAATCCTGTGTCAATGGGTGTCGTTTCTCAGACACTCTCCGCAGGTCCCGTAAAAGAAGACCGTGTGCTCTTCTACTGTACCGTCAAGGCAGGCTCTGGCCTTGTCTTCCAGGGCAGGCTCTGCGGCCATGGGAAGATCCAGTATCCGTCCGCATTTCCTGCAGACATAGTGATAGTGGGGCGAGGTATCATAATCAAAGTGGTCTGTTCCGTCTCCACAGGAGAACTTGCGGATCTCGCCCAGCTCCACTAGAAGGTTCAGATTGCGGTAGACAGTTCCGAGACTGATATTTGGAAACTGTTCACGGATGCTGGTGTACAGGGCATCGGCTGTAGGATGATCCCTGCGGCCCATAAGACAGGCCTTGATGGATTCCCGCTGGCGGCTATACTTAAGAGTTTTCATAAGCAGCTCCTTCCTTCAAGCTCATCGCTGATCTGGCGCAGCTCCAGTTACAAAAGATAGTGATAATAGTTACTATTTCATTTTGCACCATAAAAAAGCATTTGTCAATTATTTTTTTACGTGTTTTTCAGGTTGTTTTTTCTTGTGATTAGTTGGACATAAAACACGTTAGTGGTATAATAGACCATATGATATTTACGGGAGGTACGGGATGAGTAAAAAACAGGTGCGTCAGATGATTGAAGAGCTGACTTTGAAGCTGTGTGCGCGGGAATTTCTGGCAGCGTCAAACCTCAGCAGGGAGAGCGTTCAGATGCTGATGAACAGGGAATACTGGGAAGGGCAGTTTGGCCGCATTTTTCCTATTAAAAGAAGAATTCAGTGTCAGGAGATCTACGAGATCTGCCGGGAACCCATGAGCCTGATTGGCCGGGAGCCGAGAGAAGGGTGGATGAAGTTTACCTATCAGTATGTGTGCCATATCCTGTATCCCGATGAGGAGTTTACAGAGAAAGCGGAAAATTACTCTGCGGGGGCCCTGTTCTATCTGGCTGTGCTTCAGTTTATTTTTGATAAGGAGCGGGAGGCTCTCCCCTTTGAGCCGATGGTGGACTTTGATTTTCTCCCCCCGGAGGAGGCGGAAAAATACGAGTCCAGCAGAGAATATAAGAAATTCAGGGAAGCGTTTAGCAGGGAATACGTGTATGAGATGATGAGGCTCAATGCAGAGGTTACCCCGTTTCGCACCCTTGAGCACATCGCAGGTGTCCACCATGTGGCCATGACCATGGCCAGAGGGCTTTACGCTGCAGGCGTTCCCATCGACCTGACCCTCACAAGCGGCGCGGCGGCAGGCCATGATCTGGGAAAATTTGGCTGCAAGCCCAATGAGCGGGTGCCGTATCTTCACTATTATTATACGAACCAGTGGTTCAACAATCACCATATGGAGTACATCGGCCACATTGCCGCCAACCACTCTACCTGGGATCTGGAGCCGGAAAATCTTTCTGTGGAATCCCTGGTGCTGATCTATTCTGATTTCCGCGTAAAGCAGAGCCGGGGCGAGGACGGGCGGGAGATTACCTATATTTCAAGCCTTGATGAGGCCTTCGAGATTATCCTCTCAAAGCTGGACAATGTGGATGAGAATAAATTAAACCGCTACCGTTTCGTCTATGCGAGACTTCACGACTTTGAGGATTACATGAGATCGCTGGGAGTGGATGTGAACCTGGACGGAAAGCCGGAGAAGACCCCTCCCATGCCGGATATTTCCCTGAGGAATACAGAGCAGATCGTCGATTCCCTGGTATTCATGGGCGTAGAGCACAACATTGACGTCATGCACCGGATGGGGGCAGAGCGGCAGTTCGGAAACCTTCTGGAGGCAGCCAGAAGCGAGAAGAGCTGGAAGAATGTGCGGGCCTACCTGAATATCTTCGAGGAATATTTCCCCTACACAAATGACATTCAGAAGGAGCAGACCTTAAGCTTCCTCTATGAGCTTCTCATGCACAAGGAGGGAGATATCCGCACTCAGGCAGCCCGGCTTATGGGAAATGTGATTGCCCAGTTCAATGCAGGATACCGCAAGGAACGCCCGGCAAATATGCCGGACATAGCGGATCAGAAGGCAATGGAGCTGTGGAACACCTATCTGTCCATGATTATCTGTCCGGATCACAAGCTGACCGTTCAGCACAAGCGCAGGATTGGCTATAATCTGAAGGAGGTTCTGTCCTCTATGACAGAGCATGCCACGGCCTCTGATATAGGAGGATTTTTGAGCGCATTTCTCAGGTGGTATAAAAACCCTGAGGAGAGGGAGAGCGGGGAGGCCTTTGTGCTTCTTGACGCCCTTCACAACATGCCCTTTCACCTGTTAAGCCCGGAGGATATGGAACGGCTGGCAGGCTTTGCATGTTACTATGCGGTTCTCAGGGAGAACAGCTTTGAGGGACTTGTCATTGCGGCCTGGAGAGCCTTTAAGCTGATTACTGCAGAGATCCCCGATGCCCCCTGCTGTCAGGAGATCGGACGGATTGTGGAGGAGGAAGCTGAGCGTGTATTTTCCGGGGAGTGCGACCTTTCCTCCGGAGACAACATCAGCCGGATTTTCCTGCAGTACCGGGTGCTCTCCAATCTGGGACGGGATACGTCACGCCAGGAGGCGGTGATCTACGGGAGGGATGTAGTCTCCGATATTTTCCTGGACAACCTGAAGATGGCTACGCCGTGGGTGTTAAAGGCTGTGAATATCAAGCTGCTGGCAGATCAGGTGGACCACGGGAAATCCGAGCACATTCTGCACATTGCAGCTCATCTGTCCAACCTGATTAAGGTCAGCGAGTTCGTGGTGGTTCGCCACGATGCGGGAAGAGCCCTGCTGCGGCTTGCACCTCTTCTGACACCGGATCAGAGAAACGAG
The DNA here is from genome assembly GCF_020736365.1 of Clostridium sp. M62/1. Taxonomy (NCBI): domain Bacteria; kingdom Bacillati; phylum Bacillota; class Clostridia; order Eubacteriales; family Clostridiaceae; genus Clostridium; species Clostridium sp. M62/1. Next base: position 1,255,206 of record NZ_CP085988.1, read on the forward strand.
ATTGCCGTAGAGCTCCTGAAGGGCCTGGAGGTGGGAGAGTATGAGTTTTCCAAATATATCCCCGAATATCTGGGCCAGCTCTCTCTCTGGCTTCCGCCTGAGCAGCTGGAGGAGGTGTTAAGCTACCTCCGCGGCCTGATGGCAAACGCCAATGACCGTGTGGTTTCCGTGGCTCTCGACACGGTGGGCGTGCTGACAGAGTATTATCCCTGCTATCAGGAGCGGTTTGAGGAGGATGAAAAAGAGAGGGAAAGCCGTCTGGGACGGCTGCTGGGAATGGTGCTTGGCGGACTTGCCAACCACAGGGAGACGGTGCGCCAGGAGGCTCTCCTTGTGACGGGACAGTATATTTTTGGCTCCAAAAGGCTGAGCGACCATGAAAAAATGAAGATTTTTGCCCTCAGCCACAAAAAACTGCTCTTCCTCATCAATGAAAACCGGGGCGGGGAGCTGACCGCCTTCTACAGGGCATCAGCGCTCTCCAACATCTGCCGGTTCATCACGGCCTACCGCTTGACAATCGGCGAGATGCAGATTGAGGAGAGAGAAAAGGTAGCCTTTTTCCCGGGAACCTTTGACCCGTTCAACCTCTCCCACAAGGGAATTGTGAGGGAGATCCGGGATCTGGGTTATGAGGTCTATCTGGCTGTAGACGAGTTCTCCTGGTCCAAAAAGACGCAGCCCCACCTGATCCGCCGTCAGATTGTCAATATGTCTGTGGCTGACGAGTTCCATGTCAACCTGTTCCCCGATGACATTCCGGTGAATATTGCAAACCCCTCTGACCTGAGAAGGCTGAAGGAGGTATTTGCAGGGCGCAAGGTCTATGTGGTGGTGGGAAGCGATGTGATCGCCAACGCCTCCTCTTACCGGAAGCCGCCGGAGAAGGATTCCATCCACTCCATGAACCATATTGCCTTCCGCCGGGTGGGCGACAGGAGAATCGACAACAAATTCAACAGAGAGATGATGGACCTGATCACAGGGGAACTGATCGAGCTGGAGCTTCCGGAATATCTGGAAGACATCAGTTCCACCAGAATCAGGGAGAACATCGATCTGAACCGGGATATTTCAAACCTTATCGATCCGGTTGTGCAGGAGTATATTTATTTCAACAGCCTTTATCTGAGAGAACCGGAGTATAAGCCGATCCTGAGGGCCAGAGCCATCGGGTTTGAGGAGACGAAGGAGCTTCAGCCGGAGGACGAGGATGCGGTATGGGAGCGTATTCTGACAGAAGAGCAGGACAGGAGAACGGTTTTCGACAGGCTGAAGGAAGGGGACGGCAGCTTTCTCCTCCTCAGAAATACGGTGGAGGACAACCGCCTGGTGGGCCTTCTGAAAATGCGCTATGTAGTGCCGGAGGAACTGCTCCGCGTGCTGGGAAGCGTGAAAATGGCCGATATGGTCAGAAACCATACCCTGGGAAGCATACTCCTGATCACCGGGATTTATGCGGAGCCTGACAGCTCCATCCATGATCCGGAGCAGCTTCTTCTGACGGAAGCCCTGGCCCACTCTCTGGAAAAGAGGTGCAGCTATGCTATGTTCCTACCGGCATCAGAGCCGAGTCAGGCAGCTCTCGGCGCTGTGACCCGCCAGGGCTTTGTAAAGGCCGATGGCTTCGAGGGGGACAGGAGGCTCTGGATCGTAGATATGCATGCCCCCCTTGTACTGGTTCAGAACCTGGAAACTACTGTGAAGGAACCGTTTTCCAGCAATCCCCGGATCTTAAATGCCATCTATAAGGCCCACAGAGAGCTTCAGGAGGCCATGACAAAGTTTTATCCCGGCGAGCTGGTTCTCTCCCTGTCTGCCAGTGTGATTTACCACCGTCTGGTGGATAAAATTACTCAGATTAATGAGGTGCCGGGAGAGCCCACAGAGCCGCGGGTGCTGGGAAAGTGTATGTGCGCGCCCTTTGGAAAGATTCTGAGGGGAAAGGTAGTGCCCAATACGGTGACAAAGACGATCCACACCGACAAGGTTTACGAGCCGGATCTGGACAGCTACTCCATCGAGGCCTTCCCCTACTATTCACCGCTCAGAAGCCAGGTGAGGGCCATTAAATCCTTTAACCGGCCGGTCATTCTCGTAGACGACCTGCTTCACAAGGGCGGCAGATTTGAGGCCCTGGAGCCTCTTCTCAAAGAAGAAGGGGTAGAGGTAAAGAAGGTGCTTCTCGGCATGATCTCCGGCTACGGACGGGACGCCATTGCTACAAAGGGCTTTGAGGCGGACAGCATTTATTTTATACCGAATTTGAAATTCTGGTTTGTGGAGTCCACTCTCTATCCGTTCATCGGAGGCGATACGGTGCGGCGCGATACAATGAAGGTGGCAGGCCTGATGCCGTCGGTGAACATTGTGCTGCCCTACATGGTGCCTCCGTTAAAGGGATGCAGCGAGGAGTCACTTTTTGAATTCTCTGCCTGCTGCATCAGAAACTCCAGGGACATCCTTTTGGCTCTGGAATCCGAGTACAGGGCTTTATTTGGAAGAAATCTGACGCTTTCCAGGCTTTCCGAGGCGGTAATCCTGCCGCTGTGTCCTGACAAGGGCGAATGCGTAAATTATGATCCAAACCTGGCAGCGTCTGTTTACCTGGACAATGACCTGGAAATGCTTTACCGGATCAGCAAGCTGAAAAAGCTTTAGGGCATGTCAGACCTTGGGCGAAAGAGACAGGAGTGTACACAAATATGCAGCAATATACAGAAATATACAGATAGAAGAGACCGCAGATCATACAGCCGGACAGGCAGCAGCGAAAACGGCATAAGTGGCGTCGGCTGGAAGCAACAGGAGACAAGAGAGATTATCAGAATAGAAGAGAGTCATCAGACAGGAAAAATCGTCAGGAAGAAAAAGAGGAGGAAAAGGTATGTATTACTATCGCGTCAATGGAACACTCTGCTGCAGTCTGAACGGGGAGCTTGACTTTCCCAGGGAGGAGCTTTATGGAAGGGGAACAGACGGGAAGGCAGCCAGGGAGAAGGCTGTACAGGAGGAAGAGCTTGTATTCCTGTTTGAACGCTCTCCGAAAAACTGCAGGGCTTCTTTCAAGGTGACAGATCCGGCTCTTATCTATCAGGAGAGGGAGGATGTGTCCTGGCTCAATAAAAATGCTCTGGGAGACGGGATGTGCGACGAGATCATGGACTCCTTCATCCAGGCCGGAAAGATGAGAGCTGTCAATCTGCAGCACCCTGCATTTGAGGAGATCCTGGCAGAAAAGCCGAAAGCGGGCAAGAAGAGAGTGCATGTGCTGGCTATCGGAGACGTGGGGAGTACGCTGCTTACGGGACTCCACCTGCTGGGAGGGGACGTGATAAGCTCCATCGGCATCTGCGACATTTCCGATCAGGTGACAGCCCGCTGGGAGTTTGAGGAAAACCAGATAGCCTATCCGTGGGACTATGATGCGCTGCCGGAGGTGGATATCGTACAGCCGGAGGATCTGTTTAAGTGCGATGTGTTCGTATTTGTGGCCTCCAAGGGAATACCGCCGGTAGGCTCCGGTGTCAAAGACGTGAGAATGTACCAGTTTGAGAACAACTCAAAGATTGTCTCCCAGTATGCCCGCCAGGCCAGGAAGGAGCAGTTTAAGGGGCTGTTTGCCGTTGTGTCCGACCCGGTGGATCCGCTGGCGAAGGCGGCTTATCTGGCAAGCAACACCGATGAAAACGGGAATTTTGACCAGAAGGGACTGCGTCCGGAACAGATTCAGGGCTTTGGGCTCGGCGTCATGAACGCGAGAGCCGCCTACTATGCAAAGAGAGATGAGCGGTTCAAACAGTTTCTCACAGAAGGCCGCAGCTTCGGTCCCCACGGACAGGATCTGGTGGTAGCCGATTCTATCGAAAACTATAATGACGAGCTGTCAAAGGAGCTGACAAACCTGACAGTGACGGCGAATCTCCATATGCGCGCCATCGGGTACAAGCCGTTTGTGGCTCCGGCCTATTCTTCCGGCGCCATCTCTCTGATTCTGACCCTGCGGGGAGAGTGGCACTGCGGCTCGGTGTTCCTGGGAGGAATCTTTATGGGGGTTAAGAATCGATATACAGCCCACGGACTGGAGACGGAAATCCTGCCTCTGCCGGATGCCCTGTATGAAAGAATTGTAACTGCGCAGAATAACCTGAAAGCAGTCATCTAGGAAAATAGGAAAAACGCAATACAGAAGGGTGAGACAGAAAAATAAGGCAATTGACGGACACCGGGCATGCTCCCGGTGTCTTGATTTACGCGGGCTGTGAGCCAGACGAATATGGCTGCAGATTCACGCTGTAGAGAGCAGAAAGGAAGGCGCAGGCTGTGAAGCAGGTTTTGGGCAGAGCAGAAGAAGACGAAAAAACGGCAGAGGAAAAGATAACGGCAGAAGAAAAGAAAATAGGGGAACGAAAGAGCCGGGAGGGCGCAGAGGGTGTCCGGCAGATTCTTGTCATCCGGCCCTGTGAGCCGGGGAGAGAGGAAAACAGAAGATTGACAGGGGTGCTTGAAACGGCCCTTGAGGGAATTGCATACAGGGAAGTCACACAGGTTTCTGAACTGGAAGAGACGCAGATTCTGCGCTCAGGCCCTGGGCTTGTGCTCTTTGCCCTGGATCTGGGCCGGGATGGGATTAATCTGGAATACATCCGGCTGCTGGGCTGGCTGCGCCTCCATCCAGCCGGTCTTGACGGCTGGGTTGGGGGCGTGGTGGCAGATGCAGACAGCGATCTGTACACGAAATCGGCGGCCAGGGAGCTGGTGTTTACGGCCAACTGTTCCGGCTGCGCCTTCGTGGGGCGTCCTCTGGTGGAGGGTACGAGGACCCTGTCGAACTTTTCCATTGTCGCCTCCAACATGGGAACCAATCTGGACGACGCCTATGTAAAAAGTGTGAGAATCCTCGCAGAGCAGCTTATGGACAGCGCAGAGAACAAACGTGGGCGCAGCCGGAAGGAGGAGGGAGAGCCCGGCCGGCCCAGGCTTCTTGTACTCCATGCATCCAGCCACAAAAACTCCAACACCTATGCGGTGTGGAACGGCGTGAAGAGCCAGCTTCCAGGCATTTCCGTCAGGGAGCTTGGGCTCAGGAACGGAACGCTCTCAGACTGTTCCGGCTGCCCCTACAAAATGTGCCTGCACTTTGGGGAGCAGGGAAGCTGCTTCTATGGAGGAGTCATGGTGGAGGATGTCTATCCGGCCGTCAGGGAGGCTGACGCTGTTTTGCTTCTTGCCCCCAATTACAATGATGCCCTTTCCGCTAATCTGACCGCCTTTATTAACCGCCTGACTGCTCTGTTTCGCACAACCAGATTTTATGACAAACAGCTGTTTGGAATCGTGGTCTCGGGATATTCGGGAAGTGATCTCATTGCAGAACAGATGATAGCTGCCCTCAACATGAACAAAACCTTTTATCTTCCCGGTCATTTTGCCATGATGGAAACGGCGAACCAGGCGGGGGAAGCTATGGCTCTGCCGGGCATAGAGGAGCGGATGAAGAAATTTGCACAGGTGATACGGGACAGCCTGCTGTCTGAAAAGAGCAGATGGCAAAGTTAATAACTTTACAGATGTGCAAAAAAGAAGTATACTAAGGAATGACATTTATTTATCAAATTCAGGGAGCCTGGTATATGACCGCAAGACAATGGAAGAAAACGCTGATTATCGGCGCAGTGATCGCACTTACGTCCCAGCTGTACTGGGATGTGTTTCTCGACTATTTCCGTATCTCCACTTCTGTCATTCTGCTTCCTGTTCTTCTGATGACAGTGGGCATGGAGCTTCACACGCTGACAACCTGTTTTGTCACCTCAGCCATCATCTTTGCTGTCCGCTTTCTGATTCAGATGTGGTATGGCAACCTGGCAGGAGAGACCGTGCTCCTGCTCCTTCCCAATGCCCTGTTCTATATAAGCTACGGGATTATCTTTAAGCTGGCCCTCGGAAACCGGCGGATTGCCACATTGAAAAAGGTGGTTACCGCAATCTTTCTGGCTGACTTGGGCGCCAATATAATAGAGGCTGAAGTACAGGAGTTTCTGCAGTTTGGAAGGCTGAATGCAGATATTATCAAATACCTGGCTGCAATCGCGTTTATCAGGACGGTAATCGCTGGGCTGATACTTCTGGGAGAACAGCAGTACCGGGCTCTGCTTAAGCGGACAGAGCACGAGCAGCGCTATCAGAGACTGTTTCTCATGACAACAGGACTGAAAAATGAGATCTATTTCATGAGAAAAAATTCAGAGGAGATAGAGTCTGTGATGGCCAATGCGTACCGCCTGTATGAAAAGCTGTCAGAACAGGGACTTCCCGAGGAGATGAAACAGATGTCGCTGGCGATTGCCAGAGATGTACATGAGATCAAAAAGGATTACTTCCGCATTATACAGGGAATCGAGCAGGAGATTGGGGACGAGTACGACGAAGAAAAGATGAGTTTTCACGATTTGCTCCAGATTCTGGAGGCCTCTACCTATCACGCCATCAGGGATAAGAGGCTGAATATCCGCCTGATTTTCGACTGCCGCGATAACTTTATCACGCGGGAACATTATGCTCTCATGGCAGTTCTTAAAAATCTGGTCAACAATGCGATTGAGGCCATCGAGAGCGGAAGCAGGTCGGGAGAAGTGAAAATTCTGGAAAGAAAGTCAGGCGACAGGTATCTGTTCGAGGTAGCGGACGACGGGCCGGGCATCTCAGCCCGCCACCTGCCGAATATTTTTCAGATGGGATATTCAACAAAGTTCGATTACAAGACAGGCAATATCTACCGGGGCGTGGGACTCTGGGGTGTCAAAAATACGGTGGAAGAACAATTTAAGGGAACGATAGAGGTGGTTTCCAACCCGGGCCAGGGAACGAGGTTTCTGGTAGAAATCCCTGCAGAGATATTGGAGGAGTCATAAATATGGAAATTTACATAGTAGAAGATGACATTTCAGTGATCAACGTCCTGGAAGATATTATAGAGAGCAATGGGCTGGGGACGGTATGCGGAAATTCCGGGGGACGTCCTGCAGATCCGGCAGAGGTAGCCAGGCTGAATCCGGATGTGGTTTTAGTGGATTTTCTCATGCCTGAGAAAGACGGAATCCAGTTTGTCAGAGAGCTTAAGGCAGCCGGAAGCACAGCGAGATGTATTATGATCTCCCAGGTGTCTGCAAAGGATCTGATTGGAAAGGCCTACAGCGCGGGAATCGATTTTTTTATCAGCAAGCCAATTAATATTATAGAAGTAAAGTCAGTGATTGAGAATGTAGAGCGCCAGATTCAGAATGAGAGAACTCTTTCCAATATCAGGAAGATGTTTATGGCCGAGATGAATGAGATGCCCAAGGAGAAGCAGAAGAATGACGCCTATGTGAAGAAGCTGCAGCTGATCTTAAACCGCATCGGCATGTCGGGGGAAAAAGGATGTGATGATATAATCAAAATCTGCCAGTATCTTCACGCCAACAAAAAGCCCATCTCTCAGGTGAGCATCGGACAGCTCTGCGAACTGCTGAGCAATGCGCCTAAAAACATGGAACAGAGGGTAAGGCGGGCAATTGCAGTGGGGATGGCAAACCTGGCACATATGGGGATTGAGGATTTCATGAATGACACCTTCACCGCATACTCAGGAACCCTGTTTCCCTTTGAGGAAATACGGGCTGAGATGGACTGCATCCGCGGAAAACGAAAATATGGCGGAAAGGTCAGTATTAAAAAATTTATTGACAGTCTGATGCTGACTGCTGACAGGGAGAGCTGACAGAATGAGCTCTCCCTTCGCTTTTTGTCCGTTTGGAATGCTCTCTTCTGTTTTTGGCAGATGCCAGGCAGAAAGTGGGAAACCCGGAAAAACATCGGATAAGTGGGTTCTGGATCTATTAGAACTTTACAGCAGAAAACATGCCAAAAAATGGATGAAAAATGCCTGTATTTTTTTGTAGTATTTGAAATTCGATGCGTCAGCCCGTTTAACAGACGTTTTTAAACGGAGTTGCCACAGTAAATCCAGGATATATGGCAATATTGACGGATTTTAGCCGATTTTTTGGCATAAAAATAAAGATATTATAAAGTTTCTAAAAAAATCTTATCGGGTTTTTAACATTTTCTTGAATTATTTTGTAGTTTTTTGTAAGGGAGATCTTATAATTCCTTCATCATAAAAAATTGGAGGTATATGTATGACAGCACCAGTATTAAGTCTTGACATGTACCAGGCAACCGCTGTAGCAGCTCTTGTGCTGTTATTAGGACGTTTCCTGGTAAAGAAGATTCCGATTCTGGATCGGTATTGTATTCCGGCGCCTGTAGTAGGAGGCTTTGTTTACGCAATTCTTCATTTAATCGTGAGAAGTGCAGGAATTGTGGAGATTGCCGCAGACATGACATTAAAGGATGTTTTCATGGTAGGCTTCTTCTGTAGCGTTGGATTTACCGCATCTTTCAGAATGCTGAAAAAGGGTGGAATCCAGACAATTATCTTCCTGGTTCTTGCCATTGTAATGGTAGTTCTTCAGAACTGTCTGGGAGCAGGACTTGCAGTAGCCTTCGGACTTGACCCGAGACTGGGACTTGCAACAGGTTCCATTCCTATGGTCGGCGGACACGGAACAGCAGGTTCCTTCGGACCTCTTCTCGAGGGTCTGGGCGTTGCAAACGCAAACGTAGTTGCTATCGCTTCCGCAACCTTCGGTCTGGTAGCAGGATGCGCTATCGGCGGACCTATCGCAACTGCAAAGATCAAGAAGTTCAAACTGCATTCAGTAGATTCTGATGCAGCGGCAGCAGGTTCAGATGATTCTGAAGAGGCTGGAAAGATCGATTCCAAGAGATTCCTTGATGCAGTTCTCTGTCTGATTATCGCAATCGGTTTTGGTACAATTGTTTCCATGTTCCTTGGAAAGCTTATGACCTTCCCATTCTATATCGGGGCCATGTTAGTAGGTGCCGTTATCCGTAATGTGGCTGATGGTATGAGCAAGGAGCTTCCGATGGAGGAGATCGGCGTAGTAGGCGGTTTCTGCTTATCCGTATTCCTCGGACTCGCTATGATCGACATGAAGTTATGGCAGCTTGCAGAGCTGGCTCTTCCGTTAGTAGTTATGCTGGCAGCACAGACGGTTCTCATGTTCGTATACGCATACTTTGTGGTATTCAATGTATTAGGACGTACATACGATGCAGCCGTTATGACAACAGGTTTCTGCGGTTTCGGTATGGGCGCAACACCGAATGCTATGGCAAACATGCAGGCAGTAGTTGGACAGTACGGACCGGCTCCTACAGCATTCATGGTAGTGCCGTTAGTAGGATCTCTGTTTATTGACTTCTTCAATGCTTCGATCCTGACAGGCTTTATCAACTTCTTAGGTTAATCAGGCTGAGCGCACTCGGGCGCAGTCTGACAGTCTGGAAACAGAATTGAAACGCCGCAGACCGGCCTTCCCCATAAGGGTGTTTTCCTGCAGAGGAGCAGGGGATACCTTTGGTGAGGAAGGCTGAGGGCTGCGGCGATTTTTATTCTGATTCTAATCTTTAATATTATATCTCATTCAATTATATCTTTTTCATATATATTCATTCTCAGACCGCTCAGACTGGCTCTGAAAGCCGGATACAGCCGGGGACGGAAGCCGGGATGGGGAAGCCGTCCGGAAGCGGCAAAAATGCATGACAGCAGACAGTTGGACAATATAAACAAACCATAATAACAGCTATAATGTGATATTAATTTGATTATAAGGACAAGATAGGGTATAATTTAACCAGAACGTAAGAATTTCACAAAAAACTGTAGATTTTTTTATTACTTTTTGGTAAAATATAGGCATGCAAATGCAGCTGCAGTTGAGTGAAATCACTCACAATATTTATGCGAAAGCAGGAGGTATCAAGAAATGAGCCAGTATGTTGACAGAGTTCTTGCTGAACTCAAAGAGAAGAATGCAAACGAGCCAGAGTTCCTTCAGACAGCTGAGGAAGTATTATCTTCCTTAGGACCAGTTGTAGATGCTCATCCAGAGTATGAGAAGGTTGCTCTTCTTGAGAGAATGGTTGAGCCGGAGAGAACAATCGAGTTCCGTGTTCCGTGGGTAGATGACAACGGCCAGGTACATGTAAACCGTGGATACCGTGTACAGTTCAACGGAGCTATTGGACCGTACAAGGGCGGCTTACGTTTCGCTCCTTCTGTAAACCTTTCCATCATGAAGTTCTTAGGATTCGAGCAGACATTCAAGAACAGCTTAACAACACTTCCTATGGGCGGTGCTAAGGGTGGTTCCGACTTCGATCCGAACGGCAAGAGCGACGCAGAGGTTATGAGATTCTGCCAGTCCTTCATGACAGAGTTATACCGTCACATCGGACCAGACGTAGATATCCCAGCTGGTGACCTTGGTGTAGGTGCTCGCGAGATCGGCTATATGTACGGACAGTACAGAAAGATCAGAGGAGCTTTCGAGAACGGCACAATCACAGGTAAGGGAATGTCCTTCGGTGGTTCCTTAATTCGTCCAGAGGCTACAGGCTACGGCGCTGTTTACTATGTAGAGGCAGTTATGAAGCATGAGAATGATACTCTGGAAGGCAAGACAGTTGCTCTGGCAGGCTTCGGTAACGTAGCTTGGGGCGCTGCTAAGAAGTTAGCTGAGTTAGGCGCTAAGGCTGTTACACTTTCCGGACCAGACGGATACATCTACGATCCAGACGGTGTTGTAACAGAGGAGAAGATCAACTACATGCTTGAGATGAGAGCATCCGGACGCAACAAAGTTCAGGATTACGCAGACAAGTTCGGCGTACAGTTCTTCCCAGGCGAGAAGCCATGGGGCCAGAAGGTTGATATCGTTATGCCATGTGCTACACAGAACGACGTTGACCTTGAGCAGGCTAAGAGAATCGTTGCTAACAACATCAAGTACTACATTGAGGTTGCTAACATGCCAACTACAAACGAGGCTCTTAAGTTCTTAATGGAGCAGCCGAACATGGTAGTAGCTCCTTCCAAGGCTGTAAACGCAGGTGGTGTTCTTGTATCCGGTCTTGAGATGAGCCAGAACAGCGAGAGATACTCCTGGACAGCAGAGGAAGTTGATACAAAGTTACATCAGATCATGACAGGTATCCATGACGGCTCCGCAGCAGCAGCTGAGAAGTACGGCTTAGGCTACAACCTGGTAGCAGGTGCTAACATCGTTGGTTTCCAGAAGGTAGCTGACGCTATGATGGCACAGGGTATCTGCTGGTAATCAGTAGTGAGTGAAGGCCGGACTGCCGAAGCCTTATCAGCTTGGGTATGAAGGCGTGACAGCCGGACAGGCTGTGAGATACAGAGATAATTACATAAAGCGGTTATCTAGGTAAGGGGGCTGCTGCATTAAGTGGGTGATGCCTGACATCAGGCATGCGGCTTAAGGCAGCGGCCCCTTGCTGATAGGAGAATTTGAAAGGAGCTAGATTTACAATGAAGTGTCTTATTATTGACAAGGTATACGCAGGCATTGCAGAAGAGCTTGGAAAATTCATGGAAGTTAAGACAGCAGAGCATCTGCCATCCTCCAAGGAGCAGGTTCTGGCTGAGATCGGTGATGTGGACGTGCTGATCATGCGCGTGGATCCGAAGATCGACAAGGATATCCTGGGCGCTGCCAAGAACTTAAAGATCATCGGCGTTTGCTCCGTTGGATTAAACCACATCGATATGGAGTACGCAAAGGAGAAGGGAATCCAGATCTTCAACGCACCTGGCTTAAATGCCAATGCAGTTGCAGAGCTTACCATCTCCAAGATGCTGGACATCTCCCGCGGAACCATGACAGCAAATTACGATGTTAAGGTAAAGCACGAGTGGGATAAGTACAAATTCGTAGGCCGCGAGCTTCGCGGAAAGACTCTGGGCGTTATGGGCTTCGGCCGTATCGGACGCCGTGTCGGCGAGCTGGGACGTGCCTTCGGCATGACTGTAGTTGCTTACGATCCATTCTTAAAGCCAGAGGACTTTGAGAAGGAGCACGCAACAGGAATGGGAATCGACGAGCTGTTAAAGGTTTCCGACTTCGTTTCCATCCATGTTCCGCTGACACCAGAGACAAAGGATCTGTTCAATGCAAAATCCATCGCTGAGATGAAGGATGACGCAGTAGTTCTGAACATGAGCCGCGGCGGAATCGTAAACGAGAAGGATATGTATGAGGCATTAAAGGCCGGCAAGATCGGCGGCTATGCTACAGACGTTATGGAGAACGAGCTGGCAGGAAGCGGACTGACAGGAAATGATACATTCGCAAGCCCGCTGTTTGAGTGCGACAATTTCATCGTTTCCCCACACATCGGAGCACAGTCTGTGGACGCTTCCAAGGACATCGGAATCCACATCATTGCTAAGGTAAAAGAGGCACTGGGACTGTAGAAGGTACCGGGGCAGGGAGAGGAAACTCTCCTCCCGCAAGTCCGCGGCTGCCTGCCTGGAGCAGGAAGCAGAATCGGCGGATAAGAGAAGCTGTCGCATAAAAGACAGCCGATAAAATTCTATCAGATAAAACAGGAAAGAGCAGTACTCCGGAATATTCCGGGGAACTGCTCTTTTTCAGAAGAAATCAGATGGAATTTAATGGAATCTGCCCTGAAGCAAGAGACTCTGCCAGCAGACTCTGCCTCAAAGTGAGGATCCTGCCTGGCGGGAGAGTCCCGCTACAGTTCAGCTCTCTCCAGGTAATCCTGAAGCAGCTTTCTCGAATAATTTGCTACAAGCTCCGGAGGAAAGTCTGTTTCCTGAAGCAGCTCAAAGGCAAAGCGCTGATTGCCGGCGTCAGCGGCGCAGTGGGCATCGCTGTTTACGATAACGGGTGTGCTGTAGCGGCGGCAGAGCTCCAGCATGGTGAGGTAGTTTTCCCGGGCCCCCGGACGCGGCGAGCCTGGCTTTAAGGAGCTGTTGTTGACTTCAAGGAGAACGTGGTTTTCTTTGGCTGCGCGGACGACAGCCTCGTAGTCAAGGGGGATGGAGGCGCTGTCAGGGTGGCCGATGATCTGCACGAAAGGATTTTTCATGGCCCCGATGGCAGCGGCGGTGTTCTCCTCTCTGGTTCCGATGGGAAAGCAGAGATCGTGGATGCTGGCAATGCCGTAGTCCAGGCGCTCTAAAAGCCAGGGAGCCAGATCCACCGTGCCCTGGAAGTCGATGATGTTCAGCTCACAGCCCATGAGCAGGCGGACGCCGAACAGCTCTCTGGGGATAACGGAAAAGTTGCAGAAGTACATTTCGCTGCAGGTGCCGGGCATGGCCGGCGCGTGGTCAGAGGAGCCGAAAATGGACAGGCCTGCCTCTGCTCCGGCCCGGGCCATTTCGTAGAGGGTGTTGTAGGCGTGGCCGCTGGCAGTCGTATGTGTGTGGAGATCGCAAAGGTTTTTCATTTTCATGGATTTGCCTCCTGAAATTTTCATTGAAGGGATCAAAGTACCGTCCGATGAAAAAAGAATAACATATTTTTCAGAAGAAAACTATAGAAATATCAGATAGGATATGGTTAAATATAGTATAGAATTTTTGTTCAGGAGGAGAAGTTTATGTCAGAAGAAAGATTGACAGAAGAAAAATTAAATGAAAATATGGAGAATGCAGAGACAATGGCTGATTATGAGAAAGAACTGGAGGCGTCCTTCAAGAAAGTAAAGGAGGGCGATATTCTAACGGGAACCGTGATCGGTGTGACGGACAGCCAGGTGATCGTAGATCTCAAGTATTATGCGGAGGGGATTATCCGCCGGGAGGATATTACGGACGATCCTGACTACAATATGCAGGAAGAAATCCATGTGGGGGATGAAATTTCCGGTACAGTGATTAAGGCAGATGACGGAGAGGGAAATATTCTGCTCTCCAGAAAGAGCGCAAATGACACCCTGGTCTGGGAGAAGTTTGAGCGGATGCTGGAAGAGCGCACCGTTGTCCCTGTCAAGGTGGCAGAGGTGGTAAACGGAGGAGTTACCGCTTACCTGGAGGGTGTAAGAGGCTTTATACCGGCATCCAAGCTGGCCGCTTCCTATGTGGAGAACCTGGATGAGTGGGTAGGAAAGACAGTGGAGGTCACTGTCATCACCGTGGAGAAGGACAGAAAGAAGCTGGTTCTCTCCGGCCGTGAGGTTGCCAGGGAGAAAGAGAGGGCAGAGAAGAGAAAGAAAATTGAAAAATGCGAGGTTGGAGCCGTCATGGAGGGAACCGTGGATACGCTGAAGGATTACGGTGCCTTCGTGACTCTTGAAAACGGACTTTCCGGTCTCGTACACATTTCCCGCATCAGCAGTCAGAGGATCAAGCACCCCGGCGTGGTCTTAAAAGAGGGACAGACCGTGAAGGTGAAGATCATCGGCATCAAGGATGGAAAAATCAGCCTGAGCATGAAGGATGCAGAGCCTGAGGAAACAGAGGAGGTATTTGACTACCATGAGAACGGCCAGGCGACTACCGGCCTCGGCGCTCTGTTAAAGGGACTGAAATTATAGGGGGCATCACCTTGCCTCCATGCCCTCACCGGGGGAGGAGGCTGAGACACAGGGGAAATTCTGTGGAACCCCGGCTGCGGGCGGAAGGCGGAATGAAACCGGGAAATGGAGAGAAGAATGTGAAACTTCAGTGAAAGGGGGGCCGTTCATGACCAATATTCCCAAGACATTTGACCAGATGGATCAGTGGAAGGCCGTTATGTTTTTGTATAACTCCGCGCTGAAGGAGATCAATACAAAGATAGAAATTCTGAACAATGAGTTCATCCATATATATTCCTACACTCCTATCGAGCATATTAAATCGAGGCTGAAGACACCGGAGAGCATAGTCAAGAAGCTGAAGCATGACGGGCGGGAGGTGACGATCGCCAACATGATCGACTATCTCAGCGACATTGCCGGGATCCGGATTATCTGTTCCTTCACCTCGGATATATATCTGATTGCGGACATGATCGCGAGGCAGTCCGATGTGACGGTCCTGTATGTGAAGGACTATATTAAAAACCCGAAACCAAACGGTTATAAGAGCTATCACATGGTGGTCACAATTCCCATTTACCTGAGCGAGGGGCCGGTGGACACGAAGGTGGAGATCCAGATCCGCACGGTGGCCATGGACTTCTGGGCCAGCCTGGAACATAAGATTTACTATAAGTTTGAGGGAAATGCTCCGGACTTTTTGGAAAAGGAGCTGAAAGACTGCGCAGATATGGTAGATATGCTGGATGCAAAGATGTTTTCTCTCAACGAGGCGATCATGCAGCACAGCGCCGAGGAAAGGCGAAAAGAGGCGGAGGCCGAGGAGCGCAGGATCCGGGAGGAGATGGCAGCCCGGGAGGCCGGGAGAGAGAAGCGGGAAAAGAGGCCTGGGAGAGAGAAGAAGAGGAGAGAAAGGCCGGGGACAGAGAAAACTGGGCTTCGGACAGCAGAATTTAACAGACGGACAGAGAGGACAGACATGAAAATTGTACTTCAGAGAGTGTCACATGCCAGCGTGACAGTAGACGAAAAGGTGATCGGAGCCATTGGGCAGGGATTTCTGGTGCTCCTTGGCGTTTCAGACACAGACACGGAAGAGATTGCCGACAAAATGGTGGATAAGCTTTGCAAGCTCCGGATCTTTCAGGATGATCAGGGAAAGACGAACCTTTCTCTGGCAGATGTGGGGGGAGAGCTTCTGGTGGTGAGCCAGTTTACTCTCTACGCAGACTGCAGAAAGGGCAACCGGCCAAGCTTCATCAAGGCCGGTGCGCCGGAGCTTGCAAACCGCCTGTATGAGTATGTGGTAGAGCGCTGCAGGACCTATGTGGACAAGGTAGAGCACGGTGAATTTGGAGCCGACATGAAGGTGGAGCTTTTAAATGACGGACCCTTTACCCTGGTTCTGGACAGCGAGGAGATTTGCAGATAAAAAACCATGCATGAAGAAAAAGAAAAAGGAGAAAAGACAGATGGCAGACACAGCAAAAGAATTACAGAAGAGCCTGACCTGGGAGTTTCCGCATATTGCAAAGGAGGCGCCGGCTCAGACAGAGGAGGCAGCAGAATACTGCGAGGGCTACAAGGCATTTTTAAATAAGGCGAAGACAGAGAGGGAGTTTGTGACAGAGGCTGTGAAAATCCTCACTGAGAACGGCTACACACCCTATGAAATCGGAAAAAAATATCAGGCAGGGGATAAGGTTTACCTGGTAAACAGAAAGAAGGCTCTGATCATGACGACCTTCGGCGAGAAATCCCTGGAGGAGGGAATCAGGCTGAATATTGCCCATATCGACTCCCCAAGGCTTGACTTAAAGCCGAATCCGCTGTTTGAGAAGACAGATATTGCCTATTTAAAGACACACTATTACGGCGGAATCCGCAAGTATCAGTGGGCTACCATTCCCCTTTCCATGCACGGCGTGGTGATCAGAAAGGACGGAGAGGCAGTCAATATCTGCATCGGCGAGGAGGAGGGAGATCCCGTATTCTGTGTGACGGATCTTCTGCCTCATCTGGCTGCCGAGCAGAATGAGAGAAAGTTAAAGGACGGAATCAAGGGAGAGGAGCTGAATGTGATTATCGGCTCTGTGCCCTATGCGGATGAGGAGATCAAAGAGCCGGTGAAGCTGCTTGTCTTAAAGCTTCTGAATGACCGGTACGGTATGACAGAGAAGGATTTTATCCGCGCGGAAATCGAGCTTGTTCCGGCAGTCAAGGCAGTGGATGTGGGACTTGACAGAAGCCTGGTGGGCGCCTACGGACAGGATGACAAGGTATGCGGCTACACGGCCCTGACAGCGGAGATCGCCACAAAGCTTCCGACCTACACGACGGTGACGGTGCTGGCAGACAAGGAAGAGATCGGTTCTGTGGGAAATACAGGTCTTGACTCTGACTTCAGCCTTCACTATATCGAGTATCTGGCAGAGGCTGAGGGAGTGAATGCAAAGACTGTCCTCAGAAATTCCATCTGCCTGTCCTCCGATGTGAACGCTGCCTATGATCCGACCTTTGCGAGTGTGTATGAGGAGAGAAATTCCTGCTACATCAACAAGGGCTGTGTGCTGACCAAGTACACGGGGGCCAGAGGAAAATCTGGAAGCAATGATGCCAGCGCCGAGACCATGGCTAAAATCGTGGAGATCATGGATGCAGAGGGCGTTTACTGGCAGACAGGAGAGCTGGGAGCTGTGGACGTGGGAGGCGGCGGAACCGTTGCCTGCTATGTGGCTAAGATGAATGTGGACGTCGTGGATCTGGGCGTGCCGATCCTGGCTATGCATTCTCCGTTTGAGCTGGCTTCAAAGCTGGATATTTACAACACGTATAAGGCATTCAAGGCCTTCTACAAATAAAGAGAGCGCGGCAGAAAGGGCCGGTGCGAAAGCCATACGTCAGAAAGAGCCGTGTGCAGCGCACCGGCCCTTTCTGACGTATGCTTTAACGGGCGGCGGGACCGTATCTTTTTTCCTGAAAACTCTTTTTATTCAGAGGCTTTTGTGATATTATATTTTTTATACCTTCCGGTGAAGGCAGAATAAAAGAGTAAGAGGGACAGTAAATGAGAAAATTATTAACAGCAGGACTCGCAGGAATGGCAGCAGTGATGATTATGACCGGCTGCGGGGCAAAGGATGAAGCAAAAACCGCTACAGCGTCAGATGCGAAAGCCGGCATCGTGCTGGGAGAGTACAAGAATGTGCCGGTGACAGTTGTGAAACCGTCTGTTTCCGACGAGGAGCTGGATGCGAGAATTGAGACGGTTCTGGGCGGATATGCCACCTGGGATGCCGTAGATCGGGCAGCAGAAGAAGGGGACAGGGTAAATATTGACTATAAGGGGCTGAAGGACGGCGTGGCCTTTGAGGGCGGCACGGCAGAAGGATATAACCTGGTGCTGGGCTCCGGCAGCTTTATCGACGGCTTTGAGGACGGGCTCATTGGGGCAGCGGCAGGGGAGCAGAGGAATCTGAACCTGACCTTCCCGGAGAACTACCAGTCAGAGGAGCTGGCAGGCCAGGATGTTGTGTTTGAGGTTACGGTAAATGAGGTGGCTGAGAAGCATACGCCGGAGCTGACGGAAGCGTTTGTGGCGGAAAATTTCCCGGATCTCGGCACTGTGGATGCGTATAAAGAGGATTTGAGACAGCAGATGCTGGACAGCAAGCAGCAGCAGAGCGACCAGCAGAGAAATGCAGAGCTGCTCTCTGCGATTGTGGAGGACTCCGAGATCACATGCGCCACAGAGGATGTAGACGAGATCTATGATCAGCAGATCAACTACTATACTACCATGGCTTCCCTCTACGGACTGGAGCTTGCAGATTATGCATCTGTGATGGGAATGGACGAGGATACCTTCCGCACAGAGGTGAGAAATATTGCAGAGCTTACAGTAAAGCAGAATATGGTTCTCGACGAGGTGGCAAAGAAGGAGGGATTGAAGGTCGAGGATGCAGACCGCCAGGCCCTCGCTGAGGAGTACAAGGACGTATACGAGAGCGTTGACGATATGATCGAGCAGGCCGGAGCAGAAAATGTGGACAGGGCCATTCTCTCTGAGAAGGCGCTGCAGGTGATTGTGGACAATGCGGACATCACAACAGTGGACGGAATCGACGTAGCAGAGTAGGAGAGAAATTACCAAAGACGACGGGAGGATTTAGGAAATGCAGATTTTATACGATAGAATCCGCAGGGATGGAGTGGTGAGAGCAGGAAATGTTCTGAAGGTGGACCGCTTCCTGAATCATCAGATGGATATTGAGCTGTTTAAGGAGATCGGAAAGGAGTTCAAGCGCCGCTTTGCCGATGTGGAGGTGAACAAAATCCTGACCATTGAGGCCTCCGGTATAGGAATTGCCTGCATTGTGGCACAGTATTTCAATGTGCCGGTGGTTTTTGCCAAGAAGACAAAGACGAAAAATATTGCCGGGGACGTCTATACGACGAAGGTGGAGTCCTTTACCCACGGAACCGTGTACGACATTATCGTGTCCAAGGAGTTTTTGGGAAAGGGAGATAAGGTGCTTGTCATCGACGACTTTCTGGCAAAGGGCAAGGCCCTTGACGGGCTGACCACCCTTATCCAGAACTCAGGGGCAGAGCTGGTGGGAGCCGGAATCGTGATCGAAAAGGGCTTCCAGTGCGGAGGAGATATTATCAGGAAGAAGGGGATTCGTCTGGAATCGCTGGCCATTGTGGACAGCATGGATGAAAAGACGGGTGAAATTGTGTTCCGGGGCGAGAAGAAAAACGCAGAATAGAGGAAACACAGAGAATGGGAAACAGAAAAGCACTCTTTTTTGACATTGACGGAACCCTGTTCAGCGAGACGGACAGGAATGTGCCTGAGAGCGCGTCCAGAGCGCTGGAGAAAGCCAGAAGCAGGGGCCATCTGGTCTTTGTGAACACCGGGAGAACCTGGTGTGAGACGGAGCAGATAAGAACGCTTGTGGATGTGGACGGCTGGCTCTGCGGCTGCGGAACCTACATTGTGGCCGAGGGTTCCGTGCTCTATGACAGAAGGATCCCGAAGGAGAGAGGCGAGGAGATCAAGGCCGCCGTGATCCGGTGCGGCCTTGACGGAGTTCTCGAGGGGGTGGAGGCCTGCTACATGCAGAAGGCGCCTTCCCCCATGAAGAAAGTGGAGGACTGCAGGAAAGGGTTCATGGCTATGGGGATTATTTCCGACTATACCTGGGAGGATACCTGCTATGACTTTTCGAAATTCTGTCTCATGACAGACGAGAACAGCCGGATGGACGAGCTGAAAAAGGAGATCGGCCGGGATATGGAGATCATTGACCGGGGAGATGACTTTTTTGAGATTGTTCCAAAGGGCCATTCCAAGGCCACGGCCATCGAGATGATCTTAAAGCGCTTCGGCCTTGAGAGGGAGGATGCCTGGGTATTCGGCGACAGCATGAATGACCTGCCCATGTTCCAGTATGCCCTCAACAAGGTTCTGATGGGAAAGCATGACAGAGGGCTGGAGCCCTATGCGGCCTTTGTCACAAAGACCGTGGAGGAGGACGGAATTGCCTACGCCATGGAAACTCTGGGACTGATTTAGCAGTTCAGGCAGAAGTATGACAGAACAGGAAATGACGGAAATGGAAATATGTGCCTAGAAAACAGATAAAACAGATAAGTGAGAAAGAAGAGCCTGAGCAGCTGGATTGGCCTCCTGTCAGAAAGACAGGGGGCTTTTCACAGATTCTGCCGGGCTTTTTCGATTGCATTTTTTCTTCTTTCAGACATAGGGAAGAAAGATACAGACTGGGAGGAACATACATGAGATACCTGATTCTTGATACAGACACAGGAGTGGATGACGCCCTTGCCATCCTCTACGCTCTGGGACTTGAGGCCAGGGGAGTGTGCAGGCTGGTTGGAGTGACCTGCACCTTTGGAAATGTGGAGGTGGAGACAGCGGTGAAAAACAGCCGCGCTGTCCTTGATTTTCTGGGGCGCAGGGATATTCCCGTATTCGGGGGGAATAACCGGCTGTTCGGAAGCGGCGAGGAGTTCGTACAGCGGCCTATCTGCAGGATTGTCCACGGGGAAAACGGCCTTGGAAATGTGGATATCCCCATGCCCCAGGAGAAAACGGTGGATAAAGATGAAAATGTGAAAGAGAAAGGGGATAAAGGAGCTTCAGATTATAAAAGAGCGTTAGACTATGAAGCAGGCTGCGGGGAATCCGAAGCGGTCCGCTTTCTCACGGAGATGGCGGAGCTTTACGGGGAGAGGCTGACGGTGATCGCCACAGCATCCATGACCAACATAGCCGAGTGGATACAGGCCCACAGAGAGGCAGCTCTCAGGACGGGGACCATCGCCGTCATGGGGGGAGCCCTGACGGTTCCGGGAAATGTGAATCCCTTTGCCGAGGCCAATATCCTGGCAGACCCGGAGGCGGCAAAATTCCTGTTTGAGAGCGGGCTTTCCTTTACGATGACAGGGCTTGACGTGACTCTTAAGACAAACAGAAGGGCAGACCAGATGGAGGAGAAGACAGGCAGGTGGAGAGAGGAGGGAGGTGCCTGCGGAAAGGTCTTTGCCGATATGCTGAGCTACTACTGCACCAATGAGGCGCCTTCGAATGGAAAAAAGGAGGGGGCCATTCACGACCCCATGGCAGTTGCCGCTGTGTTCAGA
This sequence comes from Clostridium sp. M62/1, assembly GCF_020736365.1. Taxonomy (NCBI): domain Bacteria; kingdom Bacillati; phylum Bacillota; class Clostridia; order Eubacteriales; family Clostridiaceae; genus Clostridium; species Clostridium sp. M62/1. The sequence goes on from NZ_CP085988.1 coordinate 1,276,362, forward strand.
AGCCAGCTCTTCCATATTCTGGAGATGAATCTGACTGTGGAGACAGAAGGGCCGTCGAGGGGGCGGACAATCGGCGACCTGAAACGTCTGCGGGACAGGGTAAAAACAGCCCGCGTGTGCGTAGATGTGGATGAGGAGCAGTTCCTGAACGAATTTGCTGAGGTGTGTCTGGGAGCCTTCCCTAAGTGTGATTAGAAGGCCGCAGACTTCTGAAAGCGTATCTGTGGCAGGAAGGAACTGCAAAGGGGGCAGCCTGCTTTGTGTGCAGTCTGCCCCCTGCTCTCTTCCTGTTTTCTTTCGATTCTGGTTCTTTGCTGTTTTTCTTCCGGTTCGTTATCGTTTTTCAGCCAGTTCGTTTACAAGTTCTTCAGCCAGTTTTTCGAGAGAATGATTCTGCCCTTTTTTATCACGGTTTCCACCTGATTGATGGCGGTGTGGTAAGGCAGATAGGTGATGGAGGGGTATTTCATAATCAGCAGGTCGGCCTGCTTTCCCGCCTCAATACTACCGATGGTTTCCGCCCGTCCCAGAGCCGCCGCGCCGTTGATGGTGAGGGCGGTGATCACTTCCTCGATGGACATATCCATATAGATGCAGCCGAGGGCGATCAGAAGGGGAATGGAGTTGGTAAAGCAGCTTCCAGGGTTCAGGTCAGAGGCCAGAGCCACTGCGCAGCCGCTGTCGATCATTTTTCGTGCCGGGGCGTACTCCTCCTTCAGGCAGAATGCAGTGGCAGGCAGAAGGGTGCTGATGACGCCGCGCTCTGCCATCTGGCGGATGCCCGCATCGGATGCCTTGAGGAGATGATCCGCAGAAACGGCTCCCACCCGCGCGGCCAGCTCCGCCCCGCCCAGGGGGTACATCTCATCGGCGTGGATCTTAAGTTTAAAGCCCATGTCTTTTGCCCGGGTCAGATAATACTCGGAATCCTCCAGGGAGAACACGCCCTTCTCGCAGAAAATATCTGCAAATTCTGCCAGATTTTCCCTGCGCACAGCAGGCATGACATCCTGAAGCATCCGGTCGAGAAATGCCCTCTCCTTTCCCTTATATTCGGGAAGCACACTGTGAGGACCCAAAAAGGTGGATACAATGTCCACCGGATGGCGCCTGTCCAGTTCCCCCATGACACGAAGCTGCTTGAGCTCTGTGTCGAAATCCATTCCATAGCCGCTCTTGCCCTCAACGGTGGTGACACCGAATTCTGCCATCCGGTTCAGCCGATCCATGCCGGCAGTGATGAGCTCCTCCTCGGAGGCAGTCCTGGTAGGCTCGATGGTGGCGTTGATGCCGCCTCCCCGCTCCATGATCGACATGTAGCTGTCGCCCTTTAAGCGCCAGGAAAATTCATCGGCACGGTATCCGCCGAAAATAAAGTGGGTGTGGGAGTCCACAAAGCCGGGGAGGAGAGTTTTCCGGAAGGCATTGATAACGGAAAGAGGGCGGCCCCCCCAGGCTGTCTCTTCTGTCTCCTTCCGGTCAAGGGCATGGCTCTCCTCCTCGGAAAGTCCCAGCATCCGGTCTAACTGCCCTGTCTCTCCCACAGCGGTGATCCGGCCGTCCTCCACGAGAACTGCCCCGTCGTGAATCAGGCCGATGTCGGCCATTTCCTTTCCGCGCTTTTGAGTCCTGCCGCTGCAGGAGGCCAGCTCTGAGGCGCGGCGAATGTAAAGTCTGTTCATATCTTTCTATCCCATCCTGTCTGTACTGTCTGAAACAGCTTTCAAGCGGCGCATGGACTCTGCACCGCTTAAAAACCATACCGCTATTTCTTTACCGCATTCTCATAAGCCCTCTCGATCAGCCCGTCGTCGGCGATGTGGGGCATGGTGATCACGTCGCTTCCCTTTCTCAGGGTGTTGTATTCTGCAACGGTCTCGATGGAGTGCTCATTTCTCGCCCAGCTTCTCCTGGAAACGCCCACCATGGTATCCCACGGGATCGCCTCCCGGATGATGGCATCCGTTTCCGGTGTTCCGTCGAGAACCAGGCCGAAGCCGCCGTTTATAGCCTTTCCGATTCCCGTTCCGCCTCCGTTGTGGAGAGCCACCAGGCTCATGCCTCTGGCTGCGTTTCCCGCATAGCACTGAACTGCCATGTCGGCCGTTAAGTTGGAGCCGTCATAAATGTTTGAAGTCTCACGGTAGGGGGAGTCTGTTCCTCCGGTGTCGTGGTGGTCACGGCCCAGCATGACAGGGCCGATTTCCCCGTTTCTGACCATCTCGTTGAATTTGAGGGCAATATCTCTTCTGCCGAAGGCATCCTGGTAGAGGATGCGGCACTGGGTTCCCACAACCAGCCTGTTTTTCTCGGCATCCCGTATCCAGATCCAGTTATCCTTGTCCTGAGGCCTTCTGTTGGGGTTGATGATTTCCATAGCTGCGTGGTCTGTCTTTACCAGATCCTCATGCCTGCCGGACAGACAGCACCAGCGGAACGGGCCGTACCCGTAGTCAAACAGCTCCGGTCCCATAATGTCCTCCACATAGGACGGGAAGATAAAGCCCTCGCTGGTGTCTGTGCCGTTTTTGGCTATATCCTTTGCGCCGGCGTCGAATACGGCTTTCATGAAGGAATTGCCGTAGTCGAAGAAGTAGGCGCCCCGCTCTACCAGAATTTTGATCAGATGGAAATGCTTAACCAGGGAGGCATTGACAAGCTCAGCGAAATGCTCCTTGTCGTGGGCCAGCATCTCGGTTCTCTCCTCGAAGCTCAGTCCCTGGGGGCAGTAGCCGCCGTCGTAGGGCACATGGCAGCTGGTCTGGTCGGAGAGCAGCTCGATTTTAATATTGTGATCCACGGCATACTGGAGAAGATCCACAATATTTCCGTGGTAGGCGATGGAGATGGTCTCCTTCCTTGCCATATAGTCGGCGGCCAGCCGGTAGGCCTCCTCGGCGCTGTCCGTAATCAGGCTCACCCAGCCCTGGCTGTACCTTGTCTCGATCCGTGAGTAGTCTACCTCGGCGATGATTCCTACGCCTCTGGCGATCTCAATGGCCTTTGGCTGAGCGCCGCTCATGCCGCCCAGGCCGCTTGTGACAAACAGATGGCCCGCCAGATCTCCGTCGTGGGGGACGCCCAGGAATTTGCGCCCTGCATTTAAAATCGTATTAAAGGTTCCGTGTACGATGCCCTGGGGGCCGATGTACATCCAGCCTCCGGCTGTCATCTGGCCGTAGGAGGAGCAGCCCATGGCTGTGGCCTTGGCCCAGGCCTCCGGGTTGTCGCCCTCACCGACCATGAGGCCGTTGGTGATAATGACTCTGGGGCTGGATTTGTGGGATTTAAAAAGGCCCAGGGGATGGCCGGACATGACCACCAGAGTCTGCTCGTCGGTGAGCAGCTCCAGATATTTTTTGATCAGCTGGTACTGCATCCAGTTCTGGCATACCTGTCCCGTTTCACCGTATGTGACCAGCTCATAAGGATAGAGAGCAACCTCGTGATCCAGGTTGTTGTCAATCATTACCTGAAAGGCTTTGCCCTGTACGCAGTTTCCCCTGTACTCGTCAATGGGCTTTCCGTAGATTCTCTCCTTGGGCATAAAGCGGTAGCCGTAGATGCGGCCTCTGGTCAGAAGCTCTTCCATAAATTCCGGAGCGAGGGCCTCGTGGAGCTCCTCCGGCACATAGCGCAGGGCATTTTTCACGGCCAGTTTGATTTCACGTTCATTTAAAGTAAGCTCCCGCATGGGGGCGCGGCGGATTCCCTCCTTGAAAACCGGATATTCCGGGAGGACTGGATCCAGTTTGACTGTCATGGCTGCACCGATCTCTTTGTTGTTCATATCCTCATCCCTTCCTTGAAAATAATATTCTGATTTTATTATAGCCTCAGATGGTCAAAAAAACGTCGAAGTGGAAAATCCGATCAGAAATTTTTTCTGCTGAACCACAAGGTGAATGAGAAAGAAAACGGGAATGACGCCAGGGCTCAGTCTCGTTGACATAGCAGAAGCAGGTGGGTTATACTTAGTAAATAGTATGGACAGGGGAGAAGGAGCCTGGAGAGAAGGTCAGGGGCTCCTGCAGAGGGCAGCCGGGAGAGGAAAATGAAGGAAATTTCAGTACATCTGTTGGGGAATCCGGAGATTTGGGCCGGAGGAGAAAAGATCAGCTTTCCCTATAAAAAGGCGGAGGCTTTTTTCTATTATCTGTGTGTGAAGAAGAAGGTGAGCAGGGAGGAAGTGATCTGCCTTCTGTGGGGGGATGAGGACGAGACAACGGGAAAGAAAAAACTGAGGGATGCAGTCTATCAGGTGAAGCGGCTCCTGGGAAAGGAGGTACTTTTCACCTGGGGCCATACGGAAATTGCCCTGAACCCGGAGTTCCCCCTGAAAACGGACTGGGATGAAGCTTCCGAAAACGGAGAGGGCCTGTGGGGCGCCGGGTTTCTGGAACATTTCTATATTAAAAACTGTTATGAGTTTGAGGAGTGGACCCAGGAGGTGCGGCGGCGGCTCTCGGAGAAGCAGGCTCAGCTTGCAAGGGAGAGACTTAAGGAGGCAGCCGGCAGGAATGATGCTGCCATGCTTCAGAAATACGGAAATATTCTCTTGTCAGGGGATCCCTATAATGAGGAGCTCTACTTTGAACTGATGAATCTGTACGCTCAGAGTGGAAGCTATACCATGGCAATCCGCCTCTACAGTGATCTTCAGAAACTGCTTTTGGAGGAGCTGGACGAGAAGCCGTCGAGACGGCTGACAGAGCTGTTTCACCGCATTTACACCATGAAGGAGGCTGTGAGCTGTGAGGGGGCCATGGCAGAGCTTCCCTTTGTAGGAAGGAAGCGGGAGCTGTACAGGGTGAACAGTTTTCTGGCTGAGGAAGGCGGGGAAACGGATGCGGCAGGGCCTGTGGGCTGCCTGGCGGTAAGCGGCGAAAACGGCTCAGGGAAAACAGCCTTTCTGGAGCAGGGAGCCCGCCTGGCGGCAGGAAACGGAATGATTGTTCTGAAATCCTCCTGCTATAAGCAGGGGGAAGAATTTTATCTGAGCCCATGGAACGATATATTCCAGGAGCTGTACCAGCTGGTGGCAAAGGACGGGGAGGCAAAGGAAGAGGGAGAAGCCGGAGGGGAGAGCCGGCGGGAGGAGCTTAAAAGGAACCTCTCCTGCTTCCTGAACGGCTCCGGCGGTGAGGAAGTGTCGAGGATGACGTACCCTATGGTCGAGAAGCTGGCCCTTGACCTTCTGGAATTTCTGACAGAAAAGAGCAGAATCCTTCTGGTTTTCGATGATATTCAGTGGATGGATTCTATGAGCTGCCAGCTTCTCAACCGTCTGCTGCACCTTCTGGGAAGAGAGAAGCTGCTTCTTCTGTGCAGCATGAGCAGGGAGGAGGAGGCCAGGGCAATGGGGGCTCTGGAGCCGGTTCTTCTGCGGGACGGCGTGGAGATCCTAAGGCTCAGCCCGTTCACCAGGGAGGAGACCGACGAGCTGATCCGAAAATACCTTCCCGAACTTTCCGGCGAGGAGGAAAAAAAGGCGGAAATCTACCGGGCCACAGACGGAAACGCCTTTTTCCTGAAGGAGCTTCTGAACCTGATTCGGGAAAAGGGCTATACCCTGGAAAAATCCAGAAGAACCAATTATGTGATTCAGGCCCGGCTTTCCGGACTTTCGGCCCGGGAGAGGGACGTGCTGGGAGCCATGTCTGTGTTTCCGGAGAAGGCGGGAGTGGAGGAGCTGGAGCTGCTTTTGCCGGATACAGACAGGCTGTCCCTCCTTCGGGTTCTGGAAAGCCTTCAGGAGAGGTTCCTGATCCGGGAGGTACTGGTGGGATGGAATGTCCACTATCAGTTTGTGCACCGGGTGTTTCAGGAGTACGTCTGTGAGCGCCAGAGCAATGGAAAGCGCATGCTGTACCACCAGATGCTGGCAGCCTGCTATGAGGAGGCTGCGGCTCAGAACAGGCGGGCAGCCCTCCTTCCCCTTGTTATCTACCACTATGAGCACTGCCACAACCAGATCAAGGCCTGCCAGTACAGGATCGAGTGGCTGAAGGAATATTACACTCTGATCAACGAAAATTTTCCGGTGCTTCACTGGTCACTCTCTGATCTGGATGAAAGCCTCCGGGTGACGCCGCCGGCTGACGAGATGATCCGTCTGGCCGGGGAGCTTGTGGGGCTTGAGGGAAATACGGAGGAGATCCGGCGGATGAAGCTGGAAATGAACTATATCAGGGGGCGGTATGACATTGCCCATGGAAACTACAGCCAGGGGTTATCCCATATTGAGGAGGGGATCCGCCTGTCCAGGGAGCTTTCGGATCAGAGGATGCTTCTGTCCTGCTACAAGCAGCAGATATTTTACGGAATCCAGGTGGAGGATCTGGAGCGGGTGGAAACCTATACAGAGATTGGCCTTTCTCTGGCAGCAGAGGGACTGGACCGTGAGGAGAGGCTTTCGGCAGAGCAGTGGATTGAGCAGGGCCCTTCAGACACCGGACAGAGTCCGGAGGATGTTTCTCCTGGAAAGGGCGGGATGCCGGGATGGGCCAAAGGCACAGGGACAGAGGAGAAGAGGAGGAGAGAATGCCTGGAGGAATTCGGAACCTTTCTCCGTCTGAGGGGCTGGTATAATCTTCACACAGGTCAGTACGGGAGAGCGGAGCGGGCGCTTCGCCTGGCCGGCGCAGTGTTTGAGGGACTCGGGAATGAGTACGGAGCCGGTCAGGCCGCCTGCCTGAATTACATTGGAGACGTGTACCGCCTGAGAGGGCAGCCGGATAGGGCGGTCTCCTTCTACAAAGAAGCCATAGGCCTGGTAGAAAAGGAGCCTGTGATCATCGGGCTGGGACAGTTCTACGCAAATACGGGCCAGGCCCTTTACCAGTCAGGAGATAAGGAAGGGGCGGAACAATACCTGAAAATGGCCGTCAGCTATCTGAGAAAGAATGGCTGCATCTGGGGGCTTGAACGGGTAGAGGCCTGCCTGGCGCTCCTGTTTCTGGAACAGGGAGATCCTGAGAGGGCAAAGGAACATTACCGGACAGGGCGGGAGCTCTCCGACAAAATCAGAAACCCTCAGACCCGGAAAATTCTGGAAACCGTCGGACTGCGCCTGAAGGAGGAAGAGAAAAAGACCGAGGGAAAGGAAGGAAAAAAGACTGCACTGTAAGGGGGCCCCTTACATAGACGGTTTTTGGACGTTTCGTTTATTATAATCATAACAGAAATAGGGAAATTCATAAAAGGAGTGGGCTTGTATTATGAGTAAAGTTCTGATTACAGGAGAGGATTTGACAGTTGAGGAGATAGTGGCAGTCTGCCGTCAGGAGGCTCTGGTAGAGCTTTCCGATGAGGCCAAGGAGAATGTGAGAGCGTCCAGAAAGATTGTGGACGATTTGATTGCCGAGGAGAAGGTGGTCTACGGGATCACCACAGGATTTGGAAAATTCAGCGACGTGGTAATTTCACAGGATCAGTGCAAGGAGCTGCAGAAAAATCTGATTATCACCCACGCAGTCGGCGCAGGAGAGCCGTTTTCCAGGGATATTGCGAGAGGGATCATGCTGCTTCGCATCAACAATCTTTCCAAGGGATTTTCCGGCATCCGCCTGGAAACGCTTCAGACTATGGTGGACATGCTGAATAAGGGTGTGACTCCGGTGATCCCTGAGAAGGGCTCTCTGGGCGCTTCCGGCGATCTGGCACCCCTCTCTCACATGGTGCTGCCAATGATCGGTCTGGGGCTGGCAGAGTACCAGGGAGAGGTGCTTCCCGGAAAGGAGGCCATGGATCGGGCAGGCATCCCGGTGATTGAGCTTTCCGCCAAGGAGGGGCTTGCCCTCAACAACGGGACGCAGGCCATGACGAGCGCAGGTTCCCTGGCTCTCTACGATGCCATTTGCCTGTTGAAGGTGGCGGACATCGCGGCAGCTCTCAGCTTTGAGGCTCAGAATGGGGTGGTGGACGCGCTGGATCCGAGAGTTCACAAGGTCCGCCCTCACAAGGGTCAGATGGCTACGGCGAGAAATCTTCTCACTCTTTTGGAGGGAAGCAAAAATACCACAAGACAGGGGCAGATCCGCGTGCAGGATGCCTATTCCCTGCGCTGCTGTCCGCAGATTCACGGCGCCAGCAAGGATGCGGTAAACTATGTGAGAGACAAGGTGGATATTGAGATTAACTCGGTGACAGACAACCCGCTCATCTTTCAGGACGACCATGCGGGGATTTCCGGCGGCAACTTCCACGGACAGCCCATGGCTTTGAGCTTCGACTTTCTGGGAATCGCCGAGTCAGAGCTGGCCGATGTGTCTGAGCGGAGAATCGAGCGTCTGGTGAATCCGGCCTACAGCGGCCTTCCGGCCTTCCTGACGCCAAACGGAGGCGTCTGCTCCGGATTTATGATTGTGCAGTACTCGGCGGCGGCGCTGGTGTCAGAGAACAAGGTTTTGGCCCATCCGGCCAGCGTGGACAGCATCCCGTCCTCAGCAGGGCAGGAGGATCACGTGAGCATGGGAACCATCGCTGCCAGAAAGGCAGGGGAGATCGGTGCCAATGTGCGCAGAGTTCTCGCTATGGAGCTGATGGTAGCCTGCCAGGGAATCGATATGAGGGGCAATAAGGGGCTTGGAAAGGGAACCCAGGCAGCCTATGACCTGGTGCGCAAAGAGGTGGCCAGACTGGAGGAAGACCGGGAGCTTTACGGCGATATTAACTACTGTGAGGAGATTATCAGGAACGGAAGCCTGATCAGGGTAGTTGAGGCGGCGATCGGGAAAGAGATTGAGGTATAAAAAAAGGTGGTTTATCTGCCGGCCCTGCAGAGAGCAGCAGGGTGTGGCAGAATAAAATAAGAATAGAAATAAGAATACAAATAAGAAAGGTATCACAGGCAGTTTGGTCCGATGGAAAGAATCGGAGGAACTGCCTGTGATATTTTTGTCTGCAGAAAAATCCGTTTGGAGAGCATGACAGAACGCTCAGATTCTTTTCACAGGTTCTCACCTGCCGCTCCCCGGAATATACTGTACAAGCATCGGGAAGGGAGGGGATGGAGTGGGAATAGAGACAGCTGCGGCAGTGGGAATCATCGCGGTTCTGACAGCAGTTCAGTTTAAAAGCAAAGGCGCAGAATTCGGCATCTACATTATCATGGCAGGGGGCCTGGTGATCTTCTTTTACAGCACGGGAAAACTCAGGGCAATCCTTGAGGCAGTCAGAAAACTTCAGGACTATATCCAGATAGACAGCGTCTATATGACAGCCCTCCTCAAAATGATCGGGATCACCTATATTGCTGAGCTGGCATCGGGGATCTGCCGGGATGCAGGCTATTCCTCCATAGGGACACAGATAGAGATGTTCGGAAAGCTGTCGATTCTGGCGGTAAGCACCCCGGTGATTCTGGCTCTGTTTGAGACACTGGAGCATTTTCTGGAATGAGGAGGGAGGTGAAAGCGGTGAAGGTCAGGCCTTTTCTGAAGAGAACAGCGTTTTTTCTCGCCGCTGCCGCAGGTTCCGTTATGCTGCTCTTTGTCCATGGAGTCTCTCCCGCCTATGGGGCACAGGGGTCCGCGGCGGCAGAGGAGACAGAGGCCGACTCAGGGAGCAGCCAGGGAGAGGGAGGGCCGTCCGTTCAGGAGGAAGTATTGGACGGGCTGTCGGAGCTGGATTTTTCGCAGGTGGAGAGGTTTCTGGAACAGAGTCAGTGGGGGGAGTCCGGATTTTCCTTTGAGGAGCTTCTGTTAACGCTTCTGAAGGGGGATTTTGCCGGGGCATTTTCCCAGGCACTTTCAGGGCTTAAGGCGGCTCTCTTTTCGGAGCTGTCTTCCGGGACAAGGCTGATGACCCAGGTGCTTTTAATCAGCATGGCGGGGGCGGTATTCTCCTGCTTTTCGGATATTTTTTCCGGAGGGCAGATTTCGGAGACCGCCTTTTATGTCACCTTCCTTCTGCTGTTTTCCCTGCTGGCAGCCAGTTTTTACGGGAGCCTTTCCATAGCAGGGGAGGCCATCTCCACAGTTCTGGGCTTTATGAAGACCCTGGCGCCCGCCTACTTTATGGCAGTATCCTTTACCGGAGGAGGGCTGAGCGCCGCTGCCGGCTGTGAATGGATGCTCCTTTCCATCGCAGCGGTGGAATGGCTTCTCTCCACCTTCCTTCTGCCTCTGACTAAGGTTTACATTCTCCTCGTTTTAGCGGGCCATCTGACGAAGGAGGAACTGTTTTCCAGAATGACAGTTCTTATAAAAAATATTATTGAGTGGAGCCTTAAGACGGTCACCGGAATTGTCCTGGGATTTCAGCTGCTGCAGGGGATGGTGCTGCCCTATGCAGATGCCATCAAGAATGTTTCTATCCAGAGGCTGATTTCCGTGATTCCGGGCATTGGGCAGGGGGCCTCTGCCATATCGCAGATGGTGCTGGGGTCGGGGATTCTCATAAAAAATACGGTGGGTGCAGCGGCAGCGGTGGTCCTCATCCTGCTTACGGCTGTTCCTCTTTTAAAACTGCTGATTCTTATGGCCCTTTACCACGGACTGGCCGCAGTGACAGAGCCAGTCTGCGATAAAAGGATTGCAGCGTGCATTTCCGATATGGGAAAGGCTCATCAGATTCTGATAAGGCTGGTGCTTACATCTGCCTTTCTCTTTATTATCTCCATTGGAGTCATCTGCATGACATCCAATACGGCCTACTATGCCGGATAAGCTGTGAAGGGCAGCAAAGAGCGAAGGGCCGGAGGGCCAGGAAGGGAGGAGTGTGGATGGAAGCGCTCGACACATGGGTGAGAAATATTGTCTTTTATTTGATTTTCATGACCTTTGTGACAAATCTGCTGCCGGGAAAGGCCTATGACAGATATTTCAGGCTGTTCACAGGAATGGTTTTAATCCTTTTAGTGCTCAGCCCCCTGACCGGGAGTCTGAACCTGGATGAGCGGCTGGCCTACTATTTTGAGTCTATCTCCTTTCAGAGCGAAGCCGGGGAATACAGGGGGCAGATTGAGGAGATGGACAGAAAACGTCTGGAACAGCTGATTGGACAGTATGAGGCGGCGGCGTCAGAGGAACTGGAGCGGCGTCTTTCTGATGCCGGATGCCGGGGGGTGAGGGCTCAGGTGAGGATCAGCCGGGACAGGGAGAGCAGCGATTTCGGAACGGTGGAGACAGTGGAGGTCTGGATAGAAGAGATGAAGGCAGCGCCGGGAAGTGAGTCTGAAGGTTTTGGACAGGAAGCGGCCGGGCAGGAGGAGAACAGCGGACAGAAAAACGTCTGGAACAGCGATGCCTCTGCTTCCGGGATGGAGGCGGCGCCCTTCCGGGTTACTCTGGGAGAGGATGAGAGCGCCTGGAACTGGGAGGATTCCGGCAGGGGCGGTCAGGAGAACCTGGACAGTGCCCAGAGAGAGGGAAAGCCAGGGGAATCTGCCAGCCAGGTATCGGCTCCGGGCATTGCAGGCAGCAGGGAGGCCATAAAAATAAGAAAGGAGATTGCAGAGTTCTATGGACTGGAAGAAAGCCATATCAAAGTTCAGATGGGGAAAGGGCGGGACGAACCGTGACAAGCTGGGCCCTGAGAAGTGGGCAGTACTTCTGGTATGCGGAATTCTCCTGCTGCTGCTCGCCATTCCTGCGGGGAGAAAGCAGAGCGCGGCCCAGACTGCCGAAGCGGCGGCAGCGGGAACAGAAGAAGCGGGAACAGGGGCTGCGTCAGGAGAAGGGGAGGATGCCGTCGAGGGGCTGTTTACGGGAAGAGAAAATTCCGGAAAAAAAGGTTCCGGCTCTCTGACTGCCCAGACCGGGGATGATTTCATTGACAGCCAGCTTGCCTATGAAAAGCAGATGGAGGAACGGGTGAAAGAGATCCTTAAAAATACAGAGGGAGTGGGGGAAGTGGACGTGATGATTGTATTGAAATCCTCGGAGGAAAAGGTTCTTCATGTAGACCAGACGAAAAGCCGCACATCTACAGAGGAGGAGGACAGCGCAGGGGGAAAGAGAAAAGCCATGAGCGAGGAGGTATCGGGGACGTCCGTTTTTTCAGAAAACGGCTCAGAAAAAGTCCCTGTGATCGAGAAAGAGCTCCGGCCGGAGATAGAAGGGATTGTGGTGAGCGCCCAGGGGGGAGGAAATGCCGCAGTCAGGGCCGAAATTTCAGAAGCCATGGAAGCATTATTTAATATACCGGCACATAAAATAAAAGTATTAAAGAGGGTGGATTAAAGGAGCGAAGATTATGAAAATGAAACGAATTTTTAGACGCAACCAGATTATTATCACCACGCTGGCCATCATGATAGCTGCTGCCGGATACCTGAATTATTCAGGGCAGGAGGAGGTGGGGGGACCTGTCTATGAGGCGGGGGTTATGGAAATCTCAGATGAGGACATTTTGGCGGAAAACAAGGCGGCTCAGAGCGGACAGCAGGACAGCGTGAATGTGGACAGCGGTGAGGCGAAGGAGTATCAGGAAATTGCAAGCCTTGACAATGAACCGGATGCAGAGGCAGCCGATGCTGAAAATGCAGAAGCAGCCGGCGCCCAGGCAGAGAGCCAGGACGCAGAAGCTGCTGGGTCAGGAGCGGCAGATGCAGGAGAGACGGGGATGGAAGCCGGCTCATCAGAAGCAGATTCCGACTCCGGCATCGATAATCCCGGGGAAGCTGTCCTCACAGGAGGAACAAGTGTTACCGACTACATAGCGAATGAACAGTTAAACAGAGAGCAGATCCGGGCAAAGAACAAGGAAACTCTGATGGAGATTATCAACAACGAGAATATTGACAGCGTGTCCAAGGAAACGGCGGTACAGGATATGATCGACATGACTGCCATCGCGGAAAAGGAAAATGCGGCGGAAACCCTCCTCATGGCAAAGGGATTTGCCGATCCGGTGGTAAGCATCACAGACGGAAAAGTAGATGTGGTCATCAATGCCACAACCCTGACGGATCCAGAGCGGGCGCAGATTGAGGATATTGTAAAGAGGAAGACAGAGGTGACGGCTGACAATATCGTAATCACCCTCATGCAGCTTCAGGAATAGAGAGTGTTTCAACTGACCCCAGAGGCCGGCTGAAGAGACCGGTCCACACAGCTTTTTAGGGCTCCTGCCCAGAGGTTTATTCTTGCAAACCTCTGCCTATCTGCTATAATGAAGCTATGGCTGCTGCTGCCGGAAATACAGAAACGCCGGAATATATTTCAAAAAGGGAAAGCCCCTGATTTCTGGCTGAGCCTATGATATGGAAACTTTGAAGTGCTCTCCCAGGAGAGAGGCGGCAGCGCCGTAAAAACAGGACAGGAGGTAGCGGGAATGCAGATGGAAACTGAGAAGAAGGACACACAGGAGCTGAGCCGGAAGGAAAAGCTGGGAGAAGTAAAGATTGCGGATGAGGTAGTCGCCATGATTGCAGGTCTGGCTGCCACGGAGGTGGAAGGCGTAGATTCCATGGCCGGAAATATTACCAATGAACTGGTGGGCAAGCTCGGCATGAAAAATCTGAACAGAGGCGTGAAGATAAGTGTAGACGACGACCATGTCTCGGTGGAGCTTTCACTGAACATGAAATATGGCTACAGCATTCCTGATGTAAGTGAGAAGGTTCAGGAGAGGGTCAGGACGGCCATTGAAACCATGACGGGGCTGACTGTTCTGGAGGTAAATATCAAAATTGCCGGCGTCAGTATGAGCGGACTGAAATAGAGACGGCAGGACAAATATGGTAAGAAAATGTTAAGAATTCGACAACAAACACTTTCTTTCTTGACTCAAGCGGAAATCTGTGTTAAGATTTTTCACGTTAAAAGGGAGTAGTTGCCAACATGCAGTCAACATACGCCGGGCGAGGAACCCGTGGTTGCATGTCTTTTGTATGGAAGATACGATACAGAAGAACAAGACTTTTAGCATATGCTTATATGCTGAAAGTCTTTTTTTGTGCCATGATAACCACTGCCTTCGCTGCCCTATATGCTGCAGGCTGCCTGAATTTCTGACGGCTGTCCGATACCGCTGCAAGACAGAGACGGGACGTCATAGGAGGGAATTCTGCGGTGAGGGAATGCCGGACCGCTCCAGGACAGGCATAAAGTGAAAGGCCAGCGGAAAAGCCGGGCTTTTCTGTTCCGGAAAGCATAAAATGCTGAGAGCAGGCGAAACTTAAAAGAGGCATAAACTCCCAAAACGAAAAACAAGGGAAGAGAAAAGAAATTAGGAGGGAAAGAAATGGACTTTTTACTGGAAGGCATCATGGCTATCACACCACAGCAGCTGGTCATGTATGTTGTAGGAGTTCTCCTTATCTGGCTCGCAATCAAGAAGGGGTATGAGCCGGCTCTGCTTCTGCCTATGGGGTTTGGAGCAATCTTGGTAAACCTGCCATTATCAGGCGTAATCAACCAGGTTATGGAAGGCGTAGGTGAAACGCCAGGTATTATTCAGTGGCTCTTTGAAACTACAATTGAGGCTTCTGAGGCGCTTCCAATCCTCTTATTCATCGGTATTGGCGCCATGATTGACTTTGGGCCTCTGCTTTCACAGCCGATCATGTTCCTGTTCGGTGCAGCGGCACAGTTCGGTATTTTCTTTGCTATTATTGTAGCAACTCTGCTGGGATTCGACCTGAAGGATGCGGCATCCATCGGTATCATCGGTGCAGCCGACGGTCCTACATCCATTCTCGTATCTCAGGTGCTTCATTCTGACTATGTGGGAGCGATTGCGGTAGCGGCTTATTCCTATATGGCTCTGGTTCCGATTATCCAGCCATTTGCTATCCGCCTTGTGACGACCAAGAAGGAGCGCCGCATCCATATGACATACAGCCCGAAGGCAGTTTCTAAAACTACAAAGATTGCCTTCCCGATTATCGTTACAATTATTGTAGGTCTGATTTCTCCGGCATCTGTTGCCCTGGTAGGCTTCCTGATGTTCGGAAACCTGATCCGCGAGTGCGGTGTGCTGCAGTCCATGTCCGACACAGCACAGAATGAGCTTGCAAACCTGATTACACTGCTGTTAGGTATCACAATCTCTTTCAGCATGAGAGCTGATGCTTTCGTCCGTATTGACACAGTTCTGATCATGTGCATCGGTCTTGTGGCATTCATATTCGATACAATCGGCGGTGTTGTCTTTGCGAAGATTATCAACCTGTTCCGCAAGGAGAAGATTAACCCGATGATCGGCGGTGCCGGAATTTCCGCGTTCCCAATGTCTTCTCGAGTTGTTCAGAAGATGGCTCAGGAGGAAGAGAAGGGCAACATCATCCTGATGCATGCTGTAGGTGCTAACGTATCCGGCCAGATCGCATCCGTAATCGCAGGCGGCCTTGTTATCAAGCTGGTGACACAGTTCCTGTAGGAGGAAAAAATTATGATGGACAATCTTATAATCGCCCTGGAAATTATGGCGCAGGGAATGAGCGGTATTTTCGTAGTCGTTATCCTGATTACCCTGGTTGTAATGCTGATGGGAAAGATGAATAAAAAATAACTGAAAACACTGACAACAGTGAAAAAGGCCCAGGGCGTTATGCCTTAAGGCTAAAAAGGGGAGCTCTAGTTCTGCTCAGGCGGACTAAAGCTCCCCTTTCTTCATTTTCTGCCGTTCTTCCTTCTGCTTCTGTGCTTTGGAGTTCCTGTTCTTCGTAGTTTCTATCCTTCGGAGTTCCTGCCCTTCGGAGCTCCTGTCTTTCCAGGCTCCTGCCTTTCTACATCATAGGGCTTTACTGACACACTCTGCTTCTCAAAATCAATAAAAATCTGATAGGCGTACTCATCCTCGCCGCTGGTATCCCAGATTTCCACGAATTTCGGCGTCACCTCAATCAGAATTTCAGTATCCTCATGGCTGTAGGCGTTATAGCTTTTCCAGAGATATTTCCTGTAGCCTTTCTCAAAACGCCTTCCTGGCTCCTGTGTCACAAGTCCCAGGTTTCTGGCAGTCCCCTCCACCTGGACGCCGCTCCAGCACATGGCCACCCGGGGATTTTCAAAAAGCTGTTTCGTCTTCCGGAAATTTTTGTCCGTCTTAAAGTAGATTTTTTTGTCGTAAAAAAGGCAGCTCACATTGCGCACCATCACATAGTCGTTTACGCTGGAGGCCAGAGCCATGATTTTCCACTGACCCAGCTGTTCAAACATCAGGGCCGTGGCCTGCTCAAAGGTGAGATTTTTTTCTCTGCTGAATTTCATAATTCGGTTTCCTTTCCTGTTAAGTCTGTCATCTGCGCTGTTTTAAAGAGACCTGACTCAGGCTGTCTGAGTCCTAGCTGTTCGGATGTTCCGTGCTGCCCTTCTGGCTGCCTTCATCCGAATTTTTGATCCTGACAGCTGCCGGCTGTCGGGAGGGCTGGCTCTGCCCGCCCTGGCAGGAGACAAACTGTTTGATATGGCGGCTTATCTTCTTGTAGACGGCAAAGGCCAGAACGGACAGCACTCCGTTTTTTATGAGGTTGAAGGGGATGATCCCCAGGAGAGCCAGAGATAATTCTGTGGAGAGAAGAGGGTTGACTGCCCGGCACATGGACAGAATATCATCCATCCCAATCCCCATAAAGGAGGTATAAAAGGGGATAATGATATAGAGATTTGTAAATACGGCAGTCACCGCACAGATGACGGTCCCGGCAGACATGCCGATGACTGCCCTCAGCTTTGTCTTGCGGGTGCTGTAGATGAAGACAGCCGGAAGCACGTAAGCGCAGCTTAACATAAAGTTTTGAAGTTCTCCGGTCCAGGCAGAGGAGCTGCCCTGCCAGAGTATTTTCAGGATAATTTTCAGGGTAATAATTGCCAGAGCGGCGAAGGGCCCCATGGTAAATCCGCCGATGATCTCCACCAGGCCGGAAAAGTCAAAGTCCATGAACGGCGGCATAAACGGCAGGGGAAATCGAAAAAACATCAGGGCTGCCGAGAGTCCCCCCATAAGTCCGCAGAGTGTCAGCTGTTTTGTGTTCAGTTTCTGGTTCATTTTTCTGTCCTCCTGAAATTTGATGATAACACAGAGGGAAAAGTCCGCCCTGTGCGCTGCCGTGACAGTCCTGTGTTCTGCAGGGGTTTATCACGGTCTGTTTCGCCTTACCGGGCATCCTTCTGTGCTTCTGCCCGCAGGCTTTTGCCGTGCAGCCTGAAAAAGCCGCCATACAGCAAAAAAGCCTGAAAACACAACGGTCTTCAGGTAGAGTTACAGAAAACGTCTTTTCTCATCCGGACTGTAACCGTCGGTTCTGGAATTTCACCAGATCAGCATCAGGCCTTATACGCGTTTTACGCGCTTTACGCCGTCAGGTCATGGACTGTAACCATCGGTAGGGACTTCCACCCTGCCACAAAGACTTCAGATATGGAATTGTATCAATGTGTCTTTCGACGTCATCTATAGTTTGAAGTATATACCCTGAAAGGGAAAATGTAAAGAGAAAATTTCAAAATTTCAAATATTTTAGTTACAGTTCAGCCATGCGAAGATTCCGACGCCAGACGCTTCTTGTCCGCTTTAAGCGGGCAAGAAGATATATGGCTGAACTGTTACTAATTTTATAACTATTTCCCTGTACAGAAATTCATTGAAACGGCTGCTCAGCGGCTGGGGGAGGCGGATGCAGGAAACAGGAAGGGAAGAGTCGGAGCTGCAGAGCTTTCGGAACGTGGGAACGGAGAGACAAAAGAGGATGCCTTCTGCAGAAGAAGGCATCCTCACTGACAGGGAATCTCTGAGGCAGAGGAAGGCACACCTCTTATAAAGGTCCCTGCTCTTCCTCAGAGTCAAAGTCTTTGCTGACATCTTCGATGTGTTTCTCAGAGGAAGCTTTTTTCTTCCTGCGGCCGGAACGGCCGGCAGATGAAAGGCTCTGCCCGTGTTCGGAGGCCAGGCGCTTTCTCTCATTGAGCAGCTGGAAGAACTCTTCCTCCGTGTAGTTTTCCTCCCGGAGCCTCTGCATACGGCGTTCACGGCGGCGTCTCAAGTCCTCGGCCTCTTTCTTTCTCGAGTATACAGTGTAGGCTCCGATCAGAGCCGCTGCCAGAACGAGAAGAGAAACTGCGACAGCCGGAAGGGTTGGGGCGGGGAGAGAGAAGCCCGCGCCGGATTCGCCGGGAGCCTCAGAGCTGCCGGAATCAGGGGAAGAGGATTCTGCTTCGCCGGTTCCTGTGCTCTCACTGGAAGCAGGCACTGCACTTTCTTTTAAAAGCAGGTAGGCCTGTCCGATTTTTCGGTCGTTGTAGGTGTACTGGAGAAGGGCGACAGCGCGGTCGGGATGGCTGTCAGGAAGAACAGTCACAAGCTCCAGGGCGGCATCCTGGAAGGAAGCGTCCTTTGGGATAGTGATGACAGTTCCTGCCTCGATTTCCAGATCAGACGGGCTGTATTCGGTTCCGTTTACAGCCACGGACTCCTCCCCTGTGACGTACCGGGTTTCATTGTCCGGCACGGAAAGGTTCTGAAACCGTTCAAATCCGAACTGAAGCAGGTTCTTTCCGTCCAGGAAATAGTTGGGGGACGGCTGGCCCTTCAGGATGACAGAGATCAGACATCTGCCGTCCTCTTCTGCACAGGTGACAAGGGTGTTCCCGGCCAGGGAGGTGTAGCCCGTCTTTCCCGCCTTGGCGGCCGGATAGTAAAGCTCGCTTGTCTCGTCCTCCGTGATGATCAGCCGGTGCTCATTGGTGCAGGTGACGCCGTTTGGGTTGTTGATGGTAGCAGGCAGCTTGTAGGACTTTGTGCTGGCAATTTCATAAACCTGCTGGTTGTCAAAGGCTGCCTTTGCGATCAGTGCCATGTCATAGGCAGAAACGTGCTGGGTGTCATCGTTAAGGCCGGAAGGATTTGCAAAGTGGGTGTCGTCCACGCAGCCCAGTTCACTGACCTTTTCATTCATCATCTCCACAAAGGCATCTCGGCTTCCAGCCACATGTTCGGCCAGAGCGTTGGCTGCCTGGTTGCTGGACTGCAGAAGCAGCAGATAGAGACAGTCGCGCACGGACAGGACATCGCCCTCCTCGATATTTTTCTTGTTTCCGCTTCCCGACTCCACATTGTACACGGCGTCATGGGAGAAGGTGACCATATCGTCAAGACTGCTGTTTTCTACCACTACCAGTGCTGTCAGAAGCTTTGCGATACTGGCCGGCGGCGACTGGTTATGGATGCCCTGACCAAACAGCACTGCCCCGGAATCAGCGTCAATCACAATTCCGATGTCAGCCATAATTCCTGTATCGCTTGGCCATTCAGGAGCGGCCAGAGCTGTGAGGGAAGATGACAGCATAAGCTGCAGAGAGAGCAGCAGGGCCAGGCCCGGCCTGAGGATCCGTCTTAAATTCATTTTCAAATTCCTCCGTTGTATGAAATATAATTTCAAATATGATCATCATGTAATACAAAAAGTAATGCAAATATTTTGCCTGCCGGCTGAGTACGGCGCTGCCGCCGAGTCAGACATGTGCTTACAGGCAAAATTTCTATCCTATTTCTATCTTATTAAGTATAACGTGAAACTTTTCACCTGTAAACCGAAAGAAGAAAAGTTTTAGGAACAGCAATTCAGGGGATGGAACAGAAATGTTTTATGCATTGTTTTGTTTAATGTTTCATGTAAGTATTGTAGAATTTCTCTCATTCAGTTATAATGATAAATTAGAGTAATAGTCGACTGTGAATGGCTGACCAAGACAGAAGAAATCAGGAGGATACATTTTATGACCAGAAGAGAACTGCGTGAGCACTGCTTTAAGCTGCTGTTCTGCGCTGATTTTTACCCGGAGGGGGAGACAAAGGAGCAGATAGAGCAGTATTTTACAGAACCAAGGGAGGACGATTACACCTCTGACGGCGTCTATGAACTGATTCACTGCCCGGAGCTGGACGTTTACGACAGCGGCTATGTGAAAAACAAGGTAGAAAAGGTTCTGGAAAAGCTTACAGAGCTGGATACCGCGATCAATGAGACGGCCGAGGGCTGGACTACCAGGCGCATGGGAAAGGTAGAGCTTACGATTCTGCGTCTGGCCCTGTTTGAGATCCGTTATGACGAGGAGGTGCCGGACAAGGTGGCCATCAACGAGGCCGTAGAGCTGGCAAAGAAGTTCGGCGGCGACGAGTCTCCGGCCTTTGTAAACGGAATTCTGGCAAAGCTGGTATAGGCGGCAGCTGGGCAGAGAGCTTTTGAAACGACGGAGGGAGCGCAGGTGGCAGGTGTCTATTCAGTTTCCCAGGTAAACGCCTACATTAAAAACATGTTTGCTCAGGACTTTGCCCTGAGCCGCATTTCCATTAAGGGAGAGGTGTCTAACTGCAAGTACCACACCTCGGGCCATATCTATTTTACGCTGAAAGACGGGCTGGCGGCAATCCAGGCCGTCATGTTTGCGAGCCGCAGAGGCGGACTGGACTTTGAGCTGAGGGACGGGCAGCAGGTGGTGGTGAAGGGAAGCGTGGAAGTCTATGAGAGAGACGGCCGATATCAGCTCTATGCATCCCAGATTGCCCTGGACGGGGCAGGGGATCTGTTCCGGCGGTTTGAAAAGCTCAGAAATGAGCTGGAGGAGATGGGGATGTTCGCCCCCGAGTACAAGAGGCCGATCCCGAAATTTGCCAGGACGGTTGGGGTGGTGACAGCCAGCACCGGGGCGGCCATCCGGGATATTATCAACATCTCCTCAAGGAGAAACCCCTATGTGCAGCTTGTGCTGTACCCGGCCAGGGTGCAGGGAGAGGGAGCGGCAGAGAGCATTGCAAGGGGGATTGAGGTCCTTGACAGGATGGGGCTTGACGTGATCATTGCAGGCCGCGGAGGCGGTTCCATCGAGGATCTGTGGGCCTTTAATGAGGAGATTGTGGCGCGGGCTATCTTCCGCTGCAGTACCCCTGTGATTTCTGCTGTGGGACACGAGACGGATGTGACCATAGCTGATTACGTGGCCGATTTGAGGGCGCCCACTCCCTCGGCAGCGGCTGAGCTGGCAGTGTTTGACTTTGGCCAGTTTGAGGCGCAGCTTCGGGGAGCAAAGGAGCTTCTTGCAAGAGGGCTTAAGAGGAAGATAGACGGCGTGCGCTATCAGACGGAGCAGTACCGCCTGAAGCTTCGTCTCCACGATCCTCAGCGCCAGATCAATGAAAAACGGCAGCGCCTTGTGTCGGCGGAGGATGAACTGAAGCGTCTGATGGAAAGGCGGCTGTCAGACTGCAGGCACAGGCTGGCTCTCATGAGCGGAAGACTCCACGGACAGTCTCCCCTGGAGAAACTGAGCCGTGGCTTTGGCTTTATCACCGATGAGGAGGGGCGCAGGGTGGACCATGCCGCCTCTGTAAGGCCCGGCGACCGCCTGAGCATCCGTCTGGCGGACGGGCAGATTGAGGCCAGAGCGGAGCAGACAGAGCTTTATGAGAAACTGGAAGTCCAGGAGGAGAGTTAATGGAAGACAGAGAAGAAAGAGCGCAGGACAGCGAGTACGGCTGGATTTTTGATAAGCCCCAGGAGAAGGCCGGCATGCAGGCCGGCATGGAGGCAGAGACTCAGTCTGTACCGGAGAAGAAAAAGACGGCGGCCAGGAAGAGAACCAGGAAGACCGGAAGCGACGGGCAGGAAAATTCCCGGGGACAGGAGAAAGAGGCAGGCGCCGGCGGCTCGTCCGAGGATCCCCGCTCCATTGAGGAGCTGTTTGAGGAGCTGGATCTCATGATCAGGAAGCTGGAGGACGGCAGCAGCTCTCTGGAGGATTCCTTCCGGTACTACGAGGAGGGAATGAAGCTTGTGAAGGCCTGCGCAGGAAAAATTGACCGGGTGGAAAAACAGATTGTGGCGGTCAATGATACGGGAGGAGAATATGGAGCTTAAGGAACAGCTTTTACAGTATACAAGGGAGACAGAGGAGATTGTTTTCTCCTACCTTCCCCAGGAAACGGGACATCAGAAAACGATTTTCGAGGCCATGAATTACAGCGTGAGGGCAGGCGGGAAGCGGCTGCGCCCTCTGCTGATGAGGGAGGTCTACCGGCTTTTCGGAGGGCAGGGAAAAGAGGTGGAGCCCTTTATGGCAGCCATCGAGATGATTCACACCTCGTCCCTGATCCACGATGATCTGCCCTGTATGGACAATGACGAGTACCGCAGGGGCAAGAAAACCACCTGGGTGGCATACGGATACGACATGGCAGTTCTTGCCGGCGACGCCCTTCTGATCTATGCGGTGGAAACTGCCAGCAGAGCCTTTCTTTCAGGAGCGGACCCTGTCATGGCAGGGAGAATCGGGCGCTGCATTCACATTTTGTCTGAAAAGACAGGAATTTACGGAATGATCGGCGGCCAGACGGTGGATGTGGAGCTGACCAACAAACCGGTTCCCAGGGAGAAGCTGGACTTTATCTACAGGCTGAAAACAGGAGCGCTCCTGGAGGCGTCCATGATGATCGGCGCAGTGCTTGCCGGTGCGTCAAAAGAGGAGCTTGACACGGTGGAAAAGATTGCTGCCAATGTGGGCATGGCCTTCCAGATCCAGGACGATATTCTGGACGTGACGGGAAATGAGGAAGTGATCGGAAAGCCGGTGGGAAGCGACGAGAAGAATCATAAGACAACCTATGTGACCCTCGAGGGCCTTGAAAATGCCAGGGCCAAGTCAGAGAGGCTGTCCGATGAGGCTGTCCGCCTGCTTCACTCCCTTCCGGGGAAAAACGAATTCCTGGAAGGCCTGATCCGCCTTCTGATTTACAGAGAAAAATAACAGGAAAGAGGGTGCAGCTGTGATTTTGGAGAGAATTAACGGGCCTGATGACATTAAAACACTTAATGAAACAGAGCTTAAGGCGCTGGCAGAGGAGATACGCCGGTTCCTGATCGAAAAAATCAGCCATACAGGCGGTCACCTGGCCTCAAATCTCGGCGTGGTGGAGCTGACTATGGCCCTTTTTCTGGCCTTTGATCTGCCCAGGGACAAGGTGATCTGGGATGTAGGGCATCAGTCTTACACCCACAAGATTCTGAGCGGCAGAAAGGACAACTTTGACGGCCTGCGTCAGTACGGCGGCCTGAGCGGCTTTCCGAAGCGCAAGGAGAGTCCTTTTGACGCCTTCGATACAGGCCACAGTTCCACTTCCATCTCGGCGGGCCTTGGGATGGCTCTGGGAAGAGATGTGAGGGGGGAGAACTATTCCGTCATCTCCGTGATCGGGGACGGAGCCCTGACCGGCGGCATGGCCTACGAGGCTCTGAATAATGCGGCTCAGATCAAAAAGAACTTTATTATTGTGCTGAACGACAATAACATGTCCATCTCGAAAAATGTAGGAGGAATCTCCCGGTATCTGAGCAATCTCAGAGCCGATGAGGGCTATAATGAGCTGAAAAAATCAGTGGTGGCAGCCCTGAGAAGCATTCCGATGGTGGGAAACGGGATGGTTCAGACGCTCACCAGGACAAAAAATGGAATCAAGCAGCTCTTCATTCCCGGCATGTGGTTCGAAAATATGGGAGTTACCTATATCGGCCCGGTGGACGGCCATGATGTGAGGCAGCTTGTCAAGATCTTCCGGGAGGCCAAAAAAATGGACCGCGCCGTCCTGATCCATGTGCTGACGAAAAAGGGGAAGGGTTACCAGCCGGCAGAGAAAAATCCTTCTGCCTTTCACGGTGTGGAGCCCTTTAACCCGGATACAGGAAAGCCGCTGGCCACCAAGATCTATCCCACCTACACGGACGTATTTTCAAAGACCATCTGCCAGATAGCGGCAGAGGACAGCCGGGTGGCTGCCGTCACGGCGGCCATGCCTGGAGGCACGGGGCTTTCCAGGTTTGAAAAGCTCTATCTGGATCGCTTCTTTGACGTAGGCATTGCGGAGGAGCACGCCGTCACCTCAGCCGCGGGAATGGCTGCGGCGGGGCTCAAGCCGGTTGTGGCAGTCTATTCGTCCTTTCTGCAGAGAGCCTATGATCAGATTCTCCACGATGTCTGTATCCAGAACCTGCCGGTGCTGTTCTGCGTGGATCGGGCGGGCCTGGTGGGAAGCGACGGGGAAACCCATCAGGGAATTTTTGACCTGTCCTTCCTCTCCTCCATACCGAATATGAGCGTGATGGCCCCGAAGAATCTGTGGGAACTCAGGGAGATGCTCCGGTTCGGCGTGGAGTATGAGGGACCTCTGGCAATCCGGTATCCGAGAGGACAGGCCTACCGGGGGCTCAAGGAATTTTTGGCTCCTGTGGAGTACGGAAAGAGCGAACTGATCTATGAGGAATCAGAGTTTGCCCTTCTGGCAGTGGGGAGCATGGTGAGCACGGCAGAGCATGTGAGGCTCAAGCTGAAAAAAATGGGTGTTTCCTGCTCCCTGATAAACGGCCGGTTTGTGAAGCCTGTGGACACAGATATTGTGGACTATCTGGCAGAAAACCACAGAGTCATTGTCACCCTGGAGGAGAATGTGCTGAGAGGCGGCTACGGCGAGCAGATTACCGATTACGTGCAGAAGCGCTATAAAGAGATAGAGGTATTAAACATTGCTCTGCCGGACGCCTATGTGGAGCATGGAAATGTTTCTCTTCTGCGAAGCGATCTGGGAATTGACAGTGATTCCGTCCTGAAAAAAATAACGGAGCGCTTTCTTAAAGACAGGGAGCCGCAGGCCGGGAGCTGCTCTGACTGAGACGAAGCTGCCAGGTCCGGGAAGATGGCGTTTGAGGCAGAAACCTGCGCGGTGCAGGGCGTGAAAAGTCCTGGCCTGCGCAAAAGCGATTAGATGGAGGTAAGAGATGAAGGAACGTCTGGACGTCCTGCTGGTGAAAAACGGGCTGGCAGAGTCGAGGGAGAAGGCGAAGGCCATTATTATGTCCGGCATCGTCTATGTGGACGGGCAGAAGGAGGACAAGGCCGGAACCACCTTTGAGGAAACGGCGAAGCTGGAGGTGAGGGGAGCGACTCTCAGGTATGTCAGCCGCGGGGGGCTGAAGTTAGAGAAGGCCATGACGCATTTCGGTGTGGAGCTGTCCGGCAAAGTCTGTATGGATGTGGGCGCTTCCACGGGAGGCTTTACGGACTGCATGCTTCAGAACGGAGCCGTGAAAGTTTACGCAGTGGACGTGGGACATGGGCAGCTGGCCTGGAAGCTGAGAAACGACCCGAGAGTCGTGTGCATGGAAAAGACGAATATCCGCTACGTGACGCCGGAGGATATTGAGGAGCCGGTGGAGTTTGCCTCCATCGATGTCTCCTTTATTTCTCTGACGAAGGTTCTTGGGCCGGTCAAGGAGCTTCTGACGGAAAACGGGCAGATCGTATGCCTGATTAAGCCTCAGTTTGAGGCAGGCCGTGAGAAGGTGGGAAAGAAGGGCGTGGTCAGAGAAAAGAGCACCCATCTGGAAGTGATTGAGATGGTGATTTCCTTTGCTGTGAGCATCGGCTTTGAGGTGATGAATCTCGAATACTCGCCCATCAAGGGGCCGGAGGGCAATATCGAGTATCTCCTTCACCTTCAGAATCACAGGGCCGGAGAGCATTTTGAGAATGTGTCGGTAAATCCGTCCGCTGTTGTGGAGGCGGCTCACGGGGAGCTGGACAAGTAGGCGGCAGACAGACAAAAACAGCAGAGCAGGAAGCGGCAAATCGGAGCTGATGAGATGAAGTATTTCTATATGATTGTAAACCATTCTAAGAAAAAGGCGGAGTATGGGGCAGAGCTGATCAGCAGATACCTGAGGGACAGGGACTGCGAGTGCGTGGTGTGGGATGCCAGCGACACGGAAAAAAGAACCTCCTGCCGCCATGCGTTCCGCTATACAGACAGCAGCACTGTGCCTGCAAGGACAGAGTGCGTCATCTGCCTGGGGGGAGACGGGACGCTGATCCAGGCGGCCAGGGATCTGGCAGGCAGCAATATTCCCCTTCTCGGCGTCAATATGGGGACGCTGGGCTATCTGGCCCAGATTGGGCGTGAGAAGGACATTTTTCCGGCTTTAGACGAGCTGATCGCGGATCACTACGGTCTGGAGAAGAGAATCATGCTGAAGGGGACGGTAAGCTCCGGTGGAAGTACGGCGGCAAAGGACATTGCCCTCAATGACATTGTCCTGTCCAGGTTCGGACTCGGCATGCTTCGGTTCAACCTCTATATCGACGGGGAATTTCTGACGGATTACTCGGCGGACGGGCTCATAGCAGCCACGCCTACGGGCTCCACGGCCTACAACCTTTCGGCAGGAGGCCCCATAGCCGTCCCTGATTCGGAGATGATCCTGCTGACCCCCATCTGTCCCCACACGCTGAATTCCAGAAGTGTGGTTCTGGCTCCGGACCGGGTCATCGAGCTGGAGATTACCGGAAGGGAGGAGCCGGGAAAATTCCTGAGCTTTGACGGGGACACCCAGGTGCGCTTAAAGACGGGGGACCGGGTAAGAATTGAGAAATCGGAGACAGTCACAATGCTCATCAGGCTTAAAAAGGTGTCCTTCCTGGAAAATCTCAGAGACAGGATGAGGCAGATATAAAGACAAACAGACAGAAAAACAGGCAGAAAAACAGACACAGGAGAGAGGGGAAGACTCATGAAACTGGAACGTCACAGCAAAATTGTAGAGCTGATTGGAAAATATGACATTGAGACACAGGAGGAGCTGGCTGAGTACCTGAATAAGGAGGGGTACAATGTCACTCAGGCTACTGTATCGAGAGATATCAGGGAACTGAAGCTCTCAAAGATCCAGGGGGAGAACGGGCGCCAGAAGTACGCTGTCTTTCATCCCCAGCAGAGCACCTTTAACGACAAGTACATCAGAATCCTTCATGACGGCTTCCTCTCCATGGATATGGCCCAGAACATTCTGGTGATTAAGACCGTGTCGGGGATGGCCATGGCAGTGGCGGCGGCTCTGGATGCCATCCATTTCAGTGAGATTGTAGGGTGCATTGCAGGGGACGATACGATTATGTGCGCAGTCAGAAGCGCAGATGACACCATCCTTCTGATGGACAAGCTGAAAAAAATGATTAACGGATAGGCATCCCGGGCAGTGAGCAGGATGCAGGAAAGAGGTGGTACCATGCTGTTTCATCTGAGCGTCAGAAACCTGGCTTTGATTGACTCTGCGGAGGTAGAGTTCGAGGAGGGGCTCAACATCCTGACAGGAGAGACAGGAGCGGGAAAATCGGTCATCATCGGCTCTGTCAATGTGGCCCTGGGCGGAAAGGCGTCAAAGGAGCTGATCCGCCAGGGCTGCGACTACGCCTACGTGGAGCTGGTTTTCTCTGTAACGGATGAAAAAAAGAGGGAGGAGCTGAGAAAGAAAGAGGTCTTCCCGGATACAGACGGAAATTTAATCATATCTAAAAAGATCATGCCGGCCAGAAGCATCAGCCGGATCAACGACGAGACGGTGACAGCGGCAAGGCTCCGTGAGATTACAGGGATTCTCATAGACATCCACGGGCAGCATGAGCACCAGTCGCTTTTATACCATTCTAAACATCTCGAAATTCTCGATGAATACGGAAAATCCCGGATTGAGCCCTTAAAGAAAAAGACGGCAGAGGCCTATCAGGAATATGTGGCTGTGAAAAAGAAGATGGAATATTACCAGAGCGGGAAGGAACAGCTTCTCAGGGAAGCAGATTTTCTGCGCTTTGAGATCGAGGAGATTGAGAATGCCGGGCTGAGGGCCGGGGAGGAGGAGGAGCTGGAAAGCCGGTACCGCCGCTTTTCCAACAGCAGGAGGATTGCAGAGAGCCTCTCTGAGGCTTACCGGGCAGTAAGCGGGGAGCAGATAGCGAGAGCCCTGAAAGCGGTGGAAACGGCCTCTCAGTTCGATGAAGGGCTGTCTGGAATCAGGGATCAGCTCTACGATGTGGACTCTCTTATGAGTGATCTGAACCGTGAGATTTCCTCCTACATGGACAGCATGACCTTTGACGAGGAAGCTTTCAGACAGACCGAGGAAAGACTGGACCTGATCAGAAGCCTGGAAAACAAGTACGGAAATACCATTGAGAAAGTACTTGAAAGCCTTGAGAAAAAACAGGAAAAGCTGGAAGAGCTGGAAAACTTTGATCTGCTCAGGATGGAGACGGAAAAGCGCCTGTCAGAGCTTACAGAACGGCTGGAAGAACTGTGCGGGGAGCTTTCAGAAATCCGCCGCCAGACGGCTGTGAAGCTTACAGAGCGCATGCGGGAGGGGCTTTCCGATCTGAACTTTATGAATGTGGACTTTACCATGGAATTCCGGCGGCTTTCTCACTACACTGCCGGCGGATTTGATGAGGCGGAGTTTCTCATCTCGACCAATCCGGGCGAGCCGGCCAGACCCCTTGGAATGGTGGCCTCCGGAGGTGAGCTGTCCAGAATTATGCTGGCTCTCAAGGCGGTTCTGGCGGAGACGGACGATATCCCGACGCTGATCTTTGATGAGATAGACACCGGAATCAGCGGCCGTACGGCTCAGATGGTGTCGGAGAAGCTGAGCCTGATTGCAGAGAGTCATCAGGTGATCTGCATTACCCATCTGCCCCAGATTGCAGCCATGGCGGACAGCCACTATGAGATAAGAAAGACGGCAAGGGACGGCCGTACAGCCACGCAGATACAGCGCCTTTCAGAGGAGCAGAGCATCGACGAGCTGGCAAGGCTTTTAGGGGGAGCTGAGATTACAGAGGCGGTAAGACAAAACGCCCGCGAGATGCGGGCGCTTGCAGGTGAGAAGAAGGGGAGGAGAGCTTCCGAAAAAGCCGGGAAATGACGGCATTTTAGTCGTCATAGCCCATTTTCTCCAGGGCTCTTTCCACCAGCTCTTCCTCCCGATCCAGTTCTTCCTTCTGGCGGATCAGCTCAGTCTGCTTAGAGATAAAGTCCTCGCGGGTGATGTCGCCGGAACGGTAGCTTAATTCCAGCTCATCCTCAGAACGATCCAGCTCATCGCCTTTGGCCTCCAGATTCTGTTTCTGGGAGAAGAGCTCCTCGGCGGTTCCCTCCGGGAGAGCAGGGTTGCTCTTGCGGTAGGCGAGATCCAGGCTGTCCTCAAGGATCTCCTCCTGGGCATCCAGATAGTCCTCCTGGGTTTTCAGATCAGCTTTCTGGCTGGTAAAATCCTCCTGAGAGATAGTTCCGATGCGGAAGGAGGCCTCCAGATTTTCAATGTCGATTTCTACAGCATCTTTTTCAGCCTTGACCTGATAGTAGGTCTCTTCGTCCTTTGCCTGATCTCCTGTCACGATATCGGAGAGGGAAGTCTGGCTGGCTGCCTGTGAAGCGGCTGCCTTCTGTCCCTCTGAGGAAGTGTCAGAGGAGAGTGCCCCGTCTGTGCCTGAGGCGTCATCCGAGGTATTCAGAGCGCTCTGGGAACCCTCCTGAGACTGAGCTTCAGAAGCGGTGATGGTGGTGTCGGTAATTTCCTGGGTTTTATTTCCGGAGGAGGTGCCTGCACACCCGGTCAGAAGAAGGGCGGCAGTAAGACCTGTCAAACCTAAGTTTCTCATAAACGATTTTCTCATAATTTCCATTCCTTTCCAGATAAAAAGTATCTTACAAAATGTTCCGTGCGTTTCCCGTTCTCCCGTCAGGGAGGAAGGAAGCTGCCCCAGCACGCCGGTACGGCTGTTCTGGTTGATAAGTCTATGGTACTAGTGTAAGATTAAAAGTAAATTAAAATACAAAAAATAAAAGAAATTTCTGGATAAAAAAGAGAACAGCAAGGAGGTTTCAGCATGAGAATTTTATTTGCAGAGGATGAGCCGGCCCTCAGGGAAGTGACGGTAAAGCGGCTTAAGGCGGAAGGGTTTGGCGTAGACGGATGCAGGGACGGCAGGGAGGCCCTCGATTATCTGGACAGCACAGACTACGACGTGGTGATTCTGGATATTATGATGCCTGGAATCGACGGGCTGACCGTGCTTCGAACACTCAGAAGCCGGGGAAATACGGCGCCTGTCATGCTTCTGACAGCCAGGGATGCCGTCGCTGACCGGGTGGGAGGGCTGGACGCCGGGGCAGATGACTACCTGACGAAGCCCTTCGAATTTGCGGAGCTGACTGCCCGCATCCGCGCTCTGCTTAGAAGAAATTCTGACAATAAGACGGATACGGCCTCTGTGGCAGATCTGACAGTGGAGTTTTCCACCAGGAAAGTGACGAGGGGAGGGGTGGAGATCAGCCTTTCTTCCCGGGAATTTGCCCTGCTGGAATCCCTGATCCGCCATAAGGGAGCCATACTCTCACGCACACAGCTGGAAAACCAGGTCTGGGATTTTGGCTTTGAGGGGGGAAGCAACATTGTGGATGTCTATATCCGTTATCTCAGAAAAAAGATTGACGATCCCTTTGAGAAGAAGCTGATCCACACAGTGCGGGGAGCCGGCTATACACTGAGGGAGGAGTGACATGGCAGTGGGAAAAAGGACCAGAAAGACCAGGACAAAACTGGCTGCGGCAGGCAGGCATCTGTCTATCAAGGCCAGAGTGACGCTGTGGTATACCTTCTTCATGGTTCTGCTCTTGGCCATGGCGGCTGTTTTTATGTTTTCTTCCTCACGCAGGATGTCCGGAAGCCAGATGAAGCAGCAGCTGATGGACACAGTGACAGACAGCGTGCAGCAGGCCAGCTTCCGGTATGGAAAGCTGCAGACAGAAGAGATGGACTTTTATAAGAACGGAGTCTCTGTTTTTATCTATGATACAGAGGGCAGGCTTCTGGCGCCTAATGTGAACCTGGGGCTTCAGGTGGACTCTCTTCTGGAAGATCAGACCATTAAGACAGCCAGCAAAAGAGGAGAGCGTTGGATGCTCTACGATGTATATTCGGAGAAGGAAGGAAATGGATTCTGGGTACGGGGAATGATCTCCATGACAGAGTTTGGACAGGCTTTGGGAAATCTGCCTCTCCTGTTTTTCGGAATGCTGCCTGGCTTTGTGGCCGTGGCAGCCCTTGGAGGCTACAGAATTACGAAGGGAGCCTTCCTCCCCGTCCGTCAGATTGCAGAGACGGCGGAGGCCATCGGCTCTGGGAGCGATCTGAGCCAGAGAATTGAGACAGACGGTTCCGGAGATGAGCTGGATCGCCTGGGAGGCACTATGAACGGAATGCTGGCCAGACTGCAGGCATCCTTCGAGGCGGAGCGCCAGTTCTCATCTGACGTGTCCCATGAGCTCAGGACGCCGATCGCGGTGATTCGCTCTCAGTGCGAGTTCGCCCTGTCAGGGCAGGCAGAGGAAGGAGACAAAGAAGAGGCCTTCCACGCAATTCTCACCCAGTCTGAGCGGATGAATGCTATCGTCTCTCAGCTTCTGCTCTTAAGCCGGGCGGAGAACGGAAAGTTTATTCCCAAAAGGGAGCCGGTGGACTTTGGCACACTCTGCAGCTTTATCTGTGAGGATCTGGAGGCATCGGCTGGAGAAAATCATGTTTCACTTACCTGGGAGACAGGGGAGGCTCAGGTGGTGGGAGATGAGACGCTTCTGATCCGAATGGTTACAAATCTTGTGACAAATGCCATCCGGTACAACAGAGAGGGAGGACGTGTCCGCGTGGTCACTGAGCGGAAGAATGGAAGCGTTTTTCTGACGGTACAGGATACAGGCATCGGAATTAAGAAAGAGGATTTGGAAAAGATTTTCAACCGTTTTTACAGAGCAGATGCTTCAAGAAGCACAGAGGGGACAGGGCTTGGGCTCTCCATGGTTAAATGGATCGCGGGTATCCACGGAGGCAGCGTCAGAGCGGAGAGCGTGTACGGAGTCGGAAGTGCATTTACGGTGGAGCTTCCGGACGGCGGCAGGCAGTCGGACGGGGCAGACAGGGGAGAGTAAAACAAAGAAGGGAGAGTAAAACAAAGAACAGAAAAATTCAAAAGACAGAAAAATACAAAGGCTGCTGCAGGAAGCATATTTAAGCTTCAGTCAGCAGCCTTTTATGATATTGCAGAAAACCTGTATCTGGTGGAAGAGGTCAAGCCGTTTCAGGGGCTACAGCATATCAGGGTTATCGCGCATAAATTTGTACTCTGCCACAGAGCGGTCAAAGCCCTTGATGTGGTAGAGCAGCCATTCGAGAACCTCGGTCTTTACCTTCTCCTCAAACTCGGCTGTAGGGCCGTTGGAAGCTGCCAGCATGTCCTTTAATTCCTGGACAGACTTTTTCAGCTCTGCGTGCTTGGCCTTGTGCTCCTCATACCCGGGGTAGCCGATGGAAAGCTGCAGCTTTTCCTCAGCGCCGAAGTGGAAGTCTGTGTAGTCGGACAGATAGCCGAGCATTTTCACTGCGCCTTCCTTGTCGCTTTTATTTTCACAGCTGATAAGCAGGTCGTTGATTTTGGAAATCAGCTCCCTGTGCTGGGAATCGATCATTTCGTTTTTTGTAATCAGGTCGTCTGTGAATTCTGCGTACATATAAGTTCCTCCTTATTTTTTCTTGCGGCGGTATATCTGAACGGTCATGAACTGCTGCCCGGTATTCTCTGCCGCAGGTGAAAACCCTGAAAGGGATTTTCTTAACTAAGTATACCATGATTGCGGAAAGAAAAAAAGACTGAAACAGAAAAAGAGCGGCCAAATGAGTCAGATCCCATTTGGCCGCTCCTGTC
The DNA here is from genome assembly GCF_020736365.1 of Clostridium sp. M62/1. Lineage (NCBI taxonomy): Bacteria > Bacillati > Bacillota > Clostridia > Eubacteriales > Clostridiaceae > Clostridium > Clostridium sp. M62/1. The sequence continues at coordinate 1,308,878 of NZ_CP085988.1, forward strand.
AGTTTTCAGACATCAAAGGCAGCTTATTTCTGCATAATGTGGATAGCAAATCCGCCGAACTCTCCGTCCAGATAGACATTCTTGATCGTTCCGTCTTCATTGTAGGCAGCGGTATCCATCCGGAAGGAAAAGCCCTTCTCTTTTAACTCCTCCACGGCAGCTGTCAGATCCGGTGTGCGCATGGCGATGTGGCCATTTGTGCCGAGGAAGGGAGATTTCATGCACTCGAAGTATGGGCCGCCGAATTCTGATTTCTGTCCGTGGCGGGGCTCTAAGTTAAACATCAGGCTCAGAAGCTGCGCCAGCTTTTCAGCCTCCTCAGGATTCGCGGTGTTGATGCCGATATGCTCCAGTTCAAATTTATTTTTCATAATCACGTACCTCTTTTCTTGAACACTCTGTTTTCAGCATTCCTGCAGTTACATTGGGAATACAATCAGGGCACCGGCTGTCAGGAACAGCAGTCGGATAAAGTACTGGGGAATTGTAAACTTACAGAACTCCTTGCTGCTGTAATTTCCGACGCCCATAACCATGGCCGGCATACCGTCGATGGGGAGGAAGTGTCCGCACCAACCGGAGATAACGATGGCACATGCAGCGGCCGTCGGATCCAGTCCCAGGCTTGTACAGGTGGCAATGGCCAGAGGAGCAAATACGTAAACGGTACCGATTGTAGAGCCTGTCAGAGTTGCCAGAACGCTGGTCAGGATACAGAATACAAAAATCATGACAAATGGATTTACGTTTGTTCCGAGCATATTTGCAACAGTGGAACCAACCAGATCGGTCAGTCCTGTGCTTCCGAGAGCGTCGGCAACACCGATAACACCGGCTGACATAAGGATAATCGGAGCGCTGATCGCATCGCGGATCTCTTTGAAATCCATTACGCCTGTAACCAGGATGACGGCGACAGAAAGACCGGCAATGGCATAGCCGGCGTCACCGATCGTGCTCTGGAGGAGCATGCCGATTACGGCTACTACGAATACGATATAGGTAACATTCTCTTTCCACTTCGGAAGAGAGACGGCTGCGGCCTCCTGAACCTTGGCTGCGTCCTCAGAAGCTGCGGAGATGGGATGATCCGGCAGAAACTTGTACTGGATGACGCAGTTTAACAGGAAACCAACGGACAGGAAAAAGTTTACGACTGCAAACTTTGCAACAGAAACCTGTGCCATTACGCCTGCACTGTTTAAAACAGCGATAACAATACCGTACTGCAATGCAGTATTGAATGGGATTAACGGGTGGTTGGCTGCGAATCCGGCAGTCATAACGACCTTGGACGGGGGCAGCTTTTTGCTGTAAGGAAGCGTGGACAGAAGTCCGATAACCATAACATAGTATGCTGTAGAACCTGTACCGAACAGGCTGCAGCCCAGCATAACAATGAGAATCATGAGCAGGTAGGCTTTGAGTCCTCCCTTGTTGGCTATGTTGAACATGGTTCTCTTAAAGGCAGCGATGAAGCTGGTTTTCTGAAGCGCTGCAATGATTGCCATGAACTCGGCAAGCATTACGATAGTAGCGTTGGAAAATCCGCCGAAAGCAGCCTTAATGTCGGCGATGCCGAAGATGACAAGCAAAAGACAGGCGAGCAGCGGCGGCGCGCCGAAAGGCAGCTTGTCCATCATGATCAGGACGACCATGAACGCTGTGATTGCTAAAGCAATAATCATCTGGGTGGTCATGTGAAGTTCCCTCCTTGTGTTTTTGCTGTATTCATACAGGTATGTAGCTGCAATTTGCACAATTCTGTATGGCTTTATCTGATGATAATTATATAAGATGACCGAATTTATGACAAGAAAATAAACAGATTAATGTGTTGCATTTAGAAACAAATATAAAAAATATATAAACTCAACGTAAAAAACGTTAAAAAATGAAACGATATAAATTAAAAGTCAATGAAAAGTTTCATATTAGAACATTCGAACGGACTGGAAAAAGACAGATTGCACGAAAAAGTAAAAAAGGAAGCAAAAAAATTGCTGTTTTTATCAGTGGGTGTGAAATGGGAGAGCTGTACTGGTTTCCGGTTTCGCCATTTGAAAGGAGCCGGCTCCTATTTGGACAATGACTGCCAAATAAAAGCCGGCTCCTAAAGATATGCCCCGGTCTACGCCCGGCGTCCCTTTGCCATGCGGATGGCATAGTCGATGGCGTTCACAAGGCTGAGCTCGTTGCTGGTTCCCTTTCCTGCCAGGGCGAAGCCTGTGCCGTGATCCACACTGGTGCGGATGATCGGAAGACCCAGGGTAATATTGACGCCTTCCACGGCTTTCCAGGATTTCAGCTCACGGTCATAGACAAAGCCTACGGTTTTCAGAGGGATATGTCCCTGATCGTGGTACATGCATACGACGATGTCGTACCAGCCGCCGAGAGCCTCTGAAAATACACTGTCCGGAGGGATGGGGCCCATGGCGTTGATTCCCTCAGCCTTAGCCGCCTCGATGGCGGGGCTTATCTCTTCCCTCTCTTCCGTGCCGAACAGGCCGTTCTCACCGCAGTGGGGATTCAGGCCGGCAACGGCAACCTTCGGGTTTTCGATTCCCATATCCCTGCAGGCCTTATCTGCAATCTCGATTACCTCCAGAACGCGGTCCTTCTTTACCCGGTCGCAGGCTTCCCGCAGGGAGACGTGGGTGGAAACGTGCACCACCCGCAGGTCGTGGTGGGCCAGCATCATCGTGTATTTCTTTGTATTGGTGTAGGCTGCATAGATCTCTGTGTGGCCGTCAAAATGTGTGTATCCGTCAGATTTCTCGCCGTGATAGAACTCCAGAGCCTTATTCATGGCTTCCTTGTTCAGAGCGTTCGTGCAGGTTGCGTCCACCTCTCCTGCCAGAGCCAGCTCGATGACCTTTCTGACGCACTGGAAGGCAGCGTTTCCTCCCTCGATGCTCACCTGACCGATGGGGAATGCGCTCACATCCTGGATTAATTCCAGGTGCAGCACGTCAATGGTGCCGGACTCAAATAAGGCGTCGCTTACCTTTTCACAGCGGTGAATATTGATGTCGGGACGGCCAACGAAACGGGCCGCCTGTTCGATCATCTTGGCATCGCCGACCACGATGGGGCGGCAGCGGTCATAGACATCGGCGTGAGCCAGCGCTTTGACGGTGATCTCCGGGCCATTGCCTGCAGGATCACCCATGGTAATACCGACAATCGGCTTTTCGTTCATGGTCGTACCTCCTCCCAGGTTAGTGCATGCCCTTGGCTTCGTTTTCTGCCAGAACCTTCTTCAGTGCCTTGATGCCCTCCTCAGGAACCTGGTTGAACGGCGCGCGGCACGGTCCTACGTTGTAGCCTAACAGGCGTGTGGCAGTCTTGACAATGGTGTTCGGGTTGCCGTATTTGAAGCAGGCGCGGAAGCTCTGGATGCTCTCGTTGGCAGCCTTGGCCTCCTCAATTTTGCCCTCCATGAAGAGGTTGTAGATGGATGCCATGGTGTGCGGGTAAACATTTGCGCAGCCTGCGATTCCGCCTGTGCCGCCTGCAAGCAGGGTCCAGATAATTAACTGGTCGTTGCCGGACAGGGTACAGAACTTGCCGTTTGTTTTCTTCTTTCCTGCGTCAATGTAGCCCAGGATGTTTGTGAAGTTTCCGCTGGAATCCTTTGCTCCCACGATATTCTCGATCTGTGCCAGCCGACCTACTGTGGCGGGAGCCAGGGCGTTTCCTGTGCGGGCCGGGATGTTGTAGAGAACGATCGGCATGTCAACGGCCTCAGCCACAGCCCTGTAGTGCTCGTAGAGCTCGTCCTGGCTGGCAGCTGCAAAGCTGGGAGTGATGATGGAGAGCACGTCTGCGCCGGCAGCCTGTGCCATCTTGCTCTGCTCGATGGTCTCCTTTGTGGAGATGCAGCCTGTGCCTGCGTATACCGGGACACGGCCGTTGCACTGCTCGATTACGGTTTCCAGTACCAGCTGCTTTTCCTTGGCGTTCAGGATGTAGCCCTCGCCGTTTGTTCCGAATGGGAAGAGAGCGTGAACGCCGCCCTCGATCATGCGGTCTACCTGGTTGCGAAGTTCAGCTACGTTGATGCTCTCATCGTCGTTCATAGGTGTGAGAATTGGCGGGATGATACCTTTGATTTCAACTGCTTTCATAAAAAAATCCTCCTGTTCATTTATTCTTATAGTCTGTATGACTGATTCTGCAGAGGCAAAACAGTTCCGGACGGCGGCAGGGAAAAGCTCTTTGGCCCCTGCTGCCGGGAAACATGGTTCCTCTATAAAATTTCCATATAAAGGGCCCGGGCGTCCTCAGGCGTTACGGTGCGCGGATTATTGACTAACAGGCGCTGTACCTGCATGCCTGCCTCTACAAGGCTGTCCAGATCACTCTCCGGCACGCCGAATTCCTTGAGGCTTGTGGGGATGTCGAGATGTTTTACAATCTCCTCCAGCCGGCTGATGATCCATGCAGACTTCTCAGCGGCGGTTTTGCAGGTCTTTACCTCGTCGTGGCAGCAGCGGTCGTAGGCGATGGCGAAGCGCTCACGGCAGGCCGGCTCATTAAAGCGCATAACCGGTGCCAGCAGAATGGCGTTTGAAACGCCGTGGGCAATATGGTATTTGCCGCCCAGCGGGTAGCTTAAAGCGTGTACGGCTGTGGTGCCGCTGGCTGTGATAGCCAGACCGCCGTAGTAGGCTGCAATCTGCATGCGGTTTTTCTCTGTCATGGCCTCCGGATCGTCGCAGGCCTTCTCGATGTTGTTGAGGATCAGGTCCAGTCCCTCCAGGGCATAGAGATCGCTGAAGGGGTTGGCCTTGTTGCTGGTGAAGCACTCAATGCAGTGGGCCAGAGCGTCCACTCCTGTGGCAGCGGCGATCTTGCGCGGCAGATTCTTGATCATGCGCGCATCGAGGATCACATAGTCGGCGATCATGTTCTCATTGACGATTCCCACCTTTAACTCCTTCTCGGGAACTGCCACAATGGCGTTCGGGGTAACCTCTGCGCCTGTGCCGGCAGTGGTTGGGATCAGGATGATCGGAACGCATTTTTTCGCGCGGCCGGGATCGTCCAAGAGCTCCTTAACACCGTACTCATCGGTAACCAGAATGCTGGCCAGCTTTGCAGCGTCCATAACGCTTCCGCCGCCGCAGGCAACGATCATGTCAGCGCCGCTTGCCTTGAACTCGTCTACCAGCTTCTGAACAGCCATGTAGCTGGGCTCTGCCGGCAGCTCATCTAATACATAGTAGTCAGCTCCTGCTGCCTTCACTGCCTCCTCCGGCAGAGAGAACAGACCGGCTGCCTCGATTCCCTTGTCAGTGAACATTGCCACGCGCTTTACCCCGTTTAATTTGAGGATGGCGGTAATGTTGTCCATAGCGTTTTCCCCGCCGTATACGGCATGGGGCATTTTAAGATTGTAGGTGGTAAGCATGGTTGATAACCTCCTTGTTCTGTTTGCTTCTGTTTTATCTTTATCTGTTCTGCCCTTGAAGAACCGGCTTAGCGGCTCTGAGCAGCAGTCGGATTGTAGAGTCCCACGCGCTCCCGCTTTTCGCCGAGAATATCCTGCTCGGTGAAGCGCACGTACTTGACTCCCTGGCGGGTGCGGGCGGCATAGGCCAGATGAATCATTCCGTCTTTTCCCTGCATGATATAGGGGTATTCGTACTGTTTGTTGTTGGTCTTGTTTTCATCGCCGATGAATCCCTCGCCGCGCTCCATCCAGCGGATGATGGGGAAGGTCAGACCGCCGTCCTCAGACAGGGCCACTGCCACCGGGCAGCGAAGTCCCGGCCATGCTGCCTTTCCAGGCTGTGGATCCGGCGTGCAGGTAGGATTGTAGGCGATGGCGATGCGGCCGCTCTGCAGCTTGACTGCGCTGATGCTGGAGTTATTGTTCGGAAGGGGAGTCGGCTCAGGCTTACTCCAGGTTTCGCCCCAGTCGAAGGACTCGCTGCGGTGAATGCGGTAGGCCTCGCGGTTTCTCATGAAGGCAGCCAGGTGACCTGGCTCCAGCTCCACCACATTGGCATGTACGTGGCCGTTGCTCTCCGGCATCATAACCTTTTTCCACGTTTTTCCCTGATCATCGGAGATGCGGAAGGCTGTCGGATCGCCGGACAGACCGTCTGCAGAATCGGTGCAGATCCAGTTGGAGAAAATCCAGCGTCCGTTGGAGAGGATCTGAATGGGCTGGCGGCAGAAGGTTCCCTCCTCCGGGAATATGGTTTCATACGGTCCCCAGGTGAGGCCTCCGTCTGTGCTCTTCTGACAGCGCACAACAGAGGTAAACTGCATATTATCCTTGCCCTCCTGGCGGTCCAGCTGGGCTGTGTACATGGCCCACACTGCGCTGTCAGGGCCGTAGAACAGGGAGGGATTCTGTTCGCTGCGGGTCGGGTCGCTGGAGATATCCACAGGCGGAAGCCATGCCTGTCCGTCCTTGGGAAGGCGGGAACATACAATGTGAACGTCAGCGCTTCCCTCGTAGGTTCCGGCAAACCAGCAGCACAGCAGGTCGCCGTTTGGCAGTTCCACCATGGCCGGCGCGTGAGCAGTCGGGTAGCCGCCGTTTGGAATCAGGGCCTCGATGGTGCCCATCTCTTCATTTTCATAAACGGTTCCATCCCAGGTAAGTCCCGGGAGCTTTGGATATGTCATATCGTGTACCTCCATTGTATTTGCAATTTTTATGGTTTCGATGTTTCATTCTGCCCGCCGGAACCGGAGGCAATGCGCGAGGCCAGTTCGGTCAGCAGGTCTTCTTTGCCGAAGCCGCCGGATTTTGTGATGACATGGCGCGTGCATCCATTGCAGGAAAAGCGGGCCAGCACCACGCCCTGCTCCAGCTCGCAGAGGGGCTCCAGCTCCGTGACGCCTACACAGTTCATGCACTGTAAAAGTGTGTCTCCGCCGGTCAGCAGAAGAGTGCCCAGAAAAGGACTGGTGAACAGCTCTCCTACCAGATATCCGAGGCTTCCGGCAATACGCACGCGAAGGGTTTCCCGGTCAATGCAAAGTTTTGCCGCATAATCGGCAGTGGGCTGATTGCCTCCCGGATCATTGGTTTCAATGATGCAGCGTGGGTTTTGAGCCAGAATTTCTTCTATCTGCAAGAGCTCTTTCTGTCCATGGCTGCCGGACCAGTAGCCCGGCTCCAGCTTCTGCCTGGGAGTCAGGCGTATCCGTGCAAAGCCTGCGCGCTCCGCCCGATCAAGCTGAGCGAGGGTGATGGGATTGACGCTGCCGCACACCACCAGAAATCTGGGATCCAGGCTTGGAAGGGGCCGGGGCTTTCCTTCAAAAATATCCAGAAGGTCCGGAAGAATGGCGCCGAAGCCTGCGCAGCCGGCAGATATGGAAAGCATGCCGGCTTCTGAAAGCCTCCGGCCGGTTGACAGCAGGTCATCTGTGCTCTCAGCGTCAAAGACAAGGATGCCCGGCTCATCGGGAAGGGAGCTGTCCGGCGTGGGAGCCGGACAGCTCTTTGCCGGAGTACCGCACTGCTCTGCAATCAGCTCCGTCACAGAGGCATGTCTCACAGGCTCAAAGGGATCGAGCCCAAAGGGACTTTCCGTTACCGGGATGCCGTCTATGTAGTGAAAGCCCTGTCTGGTTATCCGCCCCGCCTGCGGGAAGGCAGGCAGAAATGGAAGATTCTTCCTCCCGGATGCCTGAAGGAGAGCCGTAAGCTCCGCACCGATATTCCCGCGCAGCGCCGAGTCTGTCTTTTTGTAAATGTTTCTGATACCGTAAGCCAGAGCCCTCCTGCTCAGGTGAAAGACTTTTTCATAGGCCTCAGACGCCGGAAGATGGCGGGTCTCTGTGTCGACTACCAGCACAGCGGTATCGTGGGCAGCGAAATCCACCTCAGGGTCAACCGTTACCTGCGTGGGAATGCCTCGGGCGGCGAACTGGACGCCGGTATCGAGAGCGCCGGTGAAGTCGTCTGCAATAATGAAAAGAAGGATCATGTGTTTGCCCTCTCTTTTTAGATTATGCTACTATTATGCCGTATTTGAGGAAACTTCGCATCGAAAAAAAGTAACAAAAGCGTTACATTTTTAAACATATTAAATTTTTTTTAGAATTACATTTGTAAAATGTTTCGTAATGAAACTTATATTGCGTGATTTTTTTGTGGGTTTCTGCTATAATAGTATCAAAAATAAACGGAGGGATTTGCAATGGTTGAAACACGTACCCGAATTTTAGGGATTGCCCCCTACGAGGGGATGCATACTGCCATGGATCGGGCGGCTGCCGCGTATCCGAATGTACAGCTTGACGTTTTTACCGGGGATCTGGACGTGGGAGTTGCCATTGTACAGAGTATGTCCCCGAATTCCTATGACTGTATTATTTCCCGCGGCGGCACGGCAGAGCTGATCCGCCAGGTGACAGATCTGCCGGTAGTGGAGATTCAGCTTTCCGTATATGATGTGCTGAGCACCATGAAGCTGGCTGAGAATTATTCTAACCGCTATGCCATCGTCGGTTTTCCCAGCATTACGGAGCCGGCCCATACATTGTGCGATCTGCTGGGTTACCAGCTTGATATACTGACCGTACACGGGGCAGATGAGGCTACGGAAACGCTGGAGCGGCTGAAAAAAGACGGCTACCGCATGGTAGTCTGCGACATGGTGACCCATACTATCGCAAGAAAAATGGAGCTGGACGCATTTCTGATCACCTCAGGCGTGGAGAGCCTGCATGCGGCCATTGACCAGGCCATCAATATCAGCCTCTGGTTTGGAAGGATCCGCCAGGAGAATACGTTTCTGCGAAGCATTACCCAGGGACAGAACGGGCGGGCAGTTGTCCTCGATGCCGACGGCGCCGTCTTTTACAGCAGCCCTACAGAGCCGCCAGACGGGCTGGCAGAGGCTCTGCGCTCCCATCTCGGGGAGGTGCCCGGGAACGGTTCTATGAAATTTTATTATACGGATCGCAGCCAGCTCTACAGCATCACAGCTCAGACCCTCTTGATGAATACGGAGAGATACTGCCTGTTTTACTGCGTGCCCTCACGCATTCCGCTTCACTCCCATTGGACGGGAATCCGTACCATGAATAAGGGGGAGTGTGAATATCTGTTTACAAACAGCTTTTACAGCGTCAGCGGAGCTATGGGCACTCAGGACGCGGAGATCCGGGCACTTGCCGCTGTACATCACCCTGTCATGATCCGCGGAGAGTCCGGCACCGGAAAGGAGCAGATTGCATGGTTTCTCTATCTACACAGCCCGCAGGTGAATAAACCCTTTGTGGCGGTAAACTGTGAGCAGATGAACGACAAGAGCTGGGACTTTCTCCTGGGCCATTATAATTCGCCGTTAAATGCTACCGGCAATACGATCTATTTTCAAAATTTTGAGGCAATTCCAGAACAGAGGGCATCAGAGCTCTTGGCAGCCATACAGGAAACAGGGCTTGCCAGGCGCGTGAGGCTTCTCTTTTCCTTTGACTGCCGGGACAGCGAGCCGGTTCCTGAGATGGCCCGACGCTTCATGGCCAGGCTGGGCTGCCAGACACTGAACCTGCCCTCCCTCAGAAGCCGTTCCGATGAGATTCCCTCCCTGGCAAGTCTGTATCTGGCGAGTATGAAGATGGAGCTGGGAAAACAGATCTCTGGCTTTGAGCCAAAGGCCATAGAGATGCTGCGCCAGTATGACTGGCCAAACAATTACACACAGTTTAAGCACATTTTGGAATCACTTGCGATGATGACAACCTCCACCTATATCCGCAGCAGTATGGTGGCAGAGCTTCTGGCCAAGGAGCGCTCTGTACGGCGGGGGCTGGTTCAGGCGTCTTCCCTTGTGAGCACCGGGAGAACCCTTGAGGAAATCATCAGGGAGGTGGTGGAGCAGGCCGTGACGGCCAACAACGGAAACCGCGCAGCCGCTGCCCGCCAGCTGGGCATCAGTCGGACAACCCTCTGGCGCTATCTGAGCAAGAATGGTGATCTTTCGCAGGAATAAAACCGCGGACGCAAAATGAGGTATAAAAGCCTGAAAACTTTAATATGATGTAAAAAACGTTCTCAGGGGTAGCCCTATGAAGGAATATATTGAGGAACGGGCCGTAACCATTGCCAATTACATCATAGACCATAATGCGACAGTGCGACAGACGGCGAAGAAGTTTGGGATCAGTAAGTCGACGGTACATAAGGACGTAACAGACCGCCTGGAAGGCATCAATCCGTCCTTGGCCGCCCAGGCCAGAGTGGTTTTGGACATTAATAAGGCAGAACGCCATATCCGCGGCGGACTTGCCACGAAGGAGAAGTACCAGCATCAGCTTCAGGCCTGCAGCACAGATGAGAAACTTATGTAGCTCAGGCGTCTGGCAACAGTTGAATAAATTCATTGAATAAAGAGAAAAGCTCCCTAATAGAATGGTAATAATCAATCGACAGGGAGCTTTTTTCATGAAACATATTCTTAGAACCAGAGGTGCCGCCATTCTCGCGGCCGGCGTCCTGATTCTCGCAGCATGCCTGCTGGGCGGCTGTACCGGAAAAGAGGAGGCGGCCAAGGTAAGAGATTTGGAGTTTACCGTGATAGGACAGAATGAAATTCCGCAGGAGCTGGCCGATATGATTGGACAGAAAAAGAATGAGGAATTCAAATTGACCTATACAGACGGTGCGGATCTTTACATAGCAGTGGGGTATGGAGAGCAGCCTACCGGCGGATACAGCATCACGGTTCCGGAATTCTACCTGACTGAAAACTCTATTGTCATCAAAACGGAGCTGCAGGGGCCTGAGAGCACGGAACAGGCAGGAAATTCACCCTCTTTCCCCTATATTGTGATAAAAACTCCGTTTATGGAGGAACCGGTGGTTTTCCAGTAGTTTTATTATGTATGAGAAGATAAGCGAAGGACATGGCTGCTGCAAAGAGCCGTCGCTTTCCTGCAGCAGCATAACATAAATTTTTAGATGTCTGAAAATCAGACAAAAAATGATATAGAAATTTGTGAAAGATCACAATGAAAATCAAGAAAATGGTACTTGACTTTACAGAAAGAATTGTTACACTGAGGCTATCTTCCAAATCCCCCTGCTCTCAGGGCAGGGAGCAGTCCAATTCTGGCAGACGCATCCAAAAACAGCTGTGGCAGCCATCCTGCCGTGTCCCAGAGAGTAAAAATTACGAAAAGAATGAGATGTAAAGAGGATAAGGTATAAGGAGAAAAATATAGAGAGAAGTAAGATACAAAAAGAATAGGGTACCCATAAACGGGACAGAGAAAAGCAAATTGTGAAAAGCAGGCAGCGAAAAGCAAACAGAGAAAACCAGACAGCGAAAAGCAAACAGCGAAAATCAGACAGAGAAAACCAGACAGCCAAAATCAGACAGAAGGCAGAGGGCAGCCTGTATTTCCAGGTATGGAAAAATAGAGTAAGCGGAAAAGAAGAGGAGCCATGCGGAATGAGACCGTAAATCTTTTCTCCTTACAGGCAGAGATAAAACCAGCATATTTTCAGGAGGAATAGCTGTGGACAGAGGCAGGCAGAGAAAAACAGAGAGAGAAATAAGAGACAGTCAGGGCAGAGGAGTACAGAGGAAAGGGAGCCGACGGGGTGTTCGGAGCAGACTCCCTTTGTCATTCCTCGCTTCTGGTATACTTTTAGCATCGTTCTGTCCTGTCTGCGTCCGCGCTGAGACACTGGATGCAGAAATTTATCAGGAAGACCGCCGGGGAGAGATACCCGGGAGAGAGCTGTTTGGGAAAGAAATATCCGATGCGGAAATGCCGGACAGAAGGATGCATCAGGAGGAAATATCTGGAAGAGATTTACCGGGACAAGATATGCCGGGAGAGGGAACGTACAGAAAGGAGGAAATGCGCAGAAAAGAGGAAACGTACAGAAAGGAGGCTGAGAAGGAAAAAGAAGAGGGCGTAACACCGCAGGAGGGGCCGTTTCCGGAAGAGATTTTAGAGTATTCTGCGCCGGAAAATTCCAGGGAAAAACTTCAGGAACCTCAGCAGCTGATAGAGAGGGGAGGAAAGACATACAGACTCTCTTCGTGGGAGACGGTGAAGGAGGAAAAAGACAAGGACAGGCAGTATAGGGAAGCCTCCGTTGTATATGAGTTGGTTGGCGCGGAGGCAGAAATCCCGGACGAGGCTGAGATAACGGTGGAGGGGCTCACGGAAAAAGTAAAAATGTCCCTCCTGCGCACTGAATTTTATAATGAGAGGTGGGAGCCGGATTTTGAATGTATCCTTACCTTCCACAGCTGTGAGTCAGATGTGTATGAGCTTGGAGAGACTGAAATTTACGCAGATCACAGAGCAGAAAAGCCGGCTCTCGGGCAATTTGAGGAAGAAATTCTTGGCCTTTTGGGTCTGTCAGGAGAGAGATACCGGATCCTGGAGTATCAGTGGGCCGGGGAGCCGTATGAGGATGAGACCGGGATTCTGTGCAGAAAGGCCAGGGCATCCGGAGAACGGCTGGTGCGGGACTGCCGTGCTGTGTACGGGGGAATGACTGACGTGGAGCCGCCGCCTTCCTACAGAACAAAAGCGGTTTATGTTCTGGAGCGGAAAATGGGCCCCGGGACGGCTGACGGAGAGGAGAAAGCAGAGAGTATGGAAGGGCAGAGGGAGCCGGATAGGGATTCTTTGGAGGATTCATTGAAAGAAAAGCTTGTGAAGGTGGTCACAGTCACAGTAGCAGTTACAGTGGGTATCGGCACCATCCTTATTTTTCTGGTGATTCTGCGTTTTGTCTGGCGGACAGGGAGGAGGATTCTGGAACAGTTTTTTGACTCCCATTAGTTAGCTGTACTGACTATTGTGAAATGAGAGTTAATTGAGCGTGGGAGCTGGCTTCCCGCTGCTCTCAGGACGCCAGCCAGGGAGCAGCATGGCCGGCGTCTCTCTGACTCAGTTTCAGTGTCTGCCACTGTGGTCAGCCAGGGAGCATGATATTAAGCAGGACGCACAGAAGGGACCCGATAAGGGTTGGGAGCAGAAAGGCAACGGCCGTCCACAGCCAGCTTCCTGTTTCCTTCCTGATGGTCAGGCAGGTAGTTGAGCAGGGCCAGTGAAAGAGGGAGAAAACTGCCATACAGAGGGCAGTTTTCACAGTCCACCCGTGGGCAGACAGAAGAGAAAAAAGCTGAGCCTGATCGGACATTTCAACCAGCTGGCCGGTCTGCAGATAGGCCATCAGGATAATGGGAATTACAATCTCGTTGGCGGGAAAGCCCAGTATAAATCCGGTCAGGATCACGCCGTCCATACCCAGAAACTGTCCAAGTGGTTCAAGAAGGCCGGAGAGCCGGGAGAGCAGGCTCAGATTTCCGACGTTAATATTGGCTAACAGCCAGATAACAAGCCCTGCAGGTGCGGCCACCATGAGAGCGCGCCCCAGAACGAAGAGAGTCCGGTCAAAGACAGAGCGGATCAGTACCTTGCCGATCTGCGGCTTTCTGTAGGGCGGAAGCTCCAGGGTGAAAGCAGAAGGAATCCCGCGAAGCAGCGTCTTGGACAGAAGAAAGGAGGACAGTAAAGTTGCGGCAATTCCCAGCAGAATCAATCCGGTCAGGAAGGCGGCCGTTATGAGAGAGCAGAGGAAGGGCGAGCCGCTTCCCGCTTCTTTAAACAGTCCGAATCCTCCCATAAAAAACAGGGAGATCAGCATAATGAGCGTAGGAAATCTCCCGTTGCAGGGAACCAGGGAGTTTGTGAGAATGGCGATCAGGCGCTCTCTGGGAGAGTCGATAATCCGGCATCCCACAACTCCGGCTGCATTGCAGCCAAAGCCCATAGCCATGCGTAGTCATCGCCGGCAGCGCCGCTTTTGAATTTCCTCTTTACATGCTTCAAACACAGCTTCGCTCACAAGAGGCTCGTGGGTTCTTCCGGCATCCACCCACAGCTCCGCAGGGTTTGCCACCGTCAGCCTGCTTTTGAAGGAGAGTTTGCGGCTTTTTCCCTGAATCATACGGCCTAGGTAAACGGGATTGTGGAGCATTTTTAAGACGGAGTTCGCTGTCCAGATACGTTTAACTGTGTAATTGTTTTCACAGAGCCATGGATGCTTCAGGCAGCGGTAGACAGCGGGGGAGGGGATTTTTCTCTGATTTAAACTGTCTGCGATCTCAGCAGGTGTTCTGCCCTCAGCTCCCATGGAGAATATTTCTTTAACGATGGAGGCGGTCTCCGGATCGGGAATCAGCTGCACAGGAGGGCCGGGCTGCTTGATATAGCCGTAAGGCGCAAAATTTCCTATATAGCTTCCGTCCTCCATCCTCGTCCGCAGGGAAGAGCGGATCTTTCTGGAAATATCTCTGGCATACATTTCGTTGATGATATTTCTGAAGGGAATGAGATCCATGTCGGAAACAGCTGAATCATAGCCGTCGTTGACTGCAATAAAGCGGACATTCATCGAGGGGAAAAAAAGTTCTGTGTACTGCCCGGACAAAATATAATCTCTGCCGAGCCGGGACAGATCCTTGGTCATCACAAGATTAATCTCTCCCCGCTTAATATCCCGGATCATTTCCTGAAATGCAGGCCGGTCAAAGGTGGTTCCAGACCATCCGTCGTCCGAATACTCGCGGACGATGGGAAAGCCCTTCTCCTGTGCATACCGCAGCAGAAGCCTGCGCTGGCTTCCGATACTGGAACTTTCCTTTCGTCCGTCATCGTCTTTTGAGAGCCGCAGATAGATAGCTCCCCGCAAATGACTGCCTTCACGGTTCTGAGGCTGTTGGCCTGCGGCGTTTCCTCTTTTCAAATGCCTGTCGTACGTGTCGTGCTCATACTGCAACTGTGCTCACCTCGTTTGGCGGCGGCTGTTTAAGAGGCAGCCGCTATGCGTTCTATAAAATATATGAAAAACAGCCAGTCTCCTTTCCCGGATGTCTGTGAGAACAGGAGAAGTTATGAATCTGCCGGCAGCTGGAGCCCTGTATGAAAAGCTGGGGAAGAAACTGCCAAATCATAAATTTCCATAAAACGGTTGTGCTGGATCTTTAAAAATAGTATGATAGCCATAGAAATGATTTGAGAAAATGAGGAAAGTGAAATATGGCGGTATTAATGTCAGAGCTGTGCAGCCAGGGAGCAGATTTAATCTGGAAGCAGTGCAACGAGGAGCTGTTTGCGCAGGGACTTGAATATTTAGAGAGAGCAGCAGAGGACGGGGATGCGGATGCTCTCTTCTTTCTGGGACACTGCTACAGCTGGGGAGATGCGGCGGTAGGCTTTAATGATAAAAAAGCATATGAGTGTTATCTGGCCGGTGCGGAAGCCGGAAGCGCCCGCTGTGTGCTGGGAGCGCTGCGGGCGGGGCAGTACGATGAGCGGCTGCAGGCGCAGGCCCGGTATTCTCTGGCAGAAAGCCTTCAGATTGTGATGGAAGCGGCTGCAGGAGGGGAGCCCTATGCCGCTTATCAGCTGGCAGATGGATTTTACTATGACGATTTTTATGACATTCTTCCCAAGAGCGAGCGGGCTGCCGGAAACTGTTTCAAATGGTATGAAAAGGCGGGAGAAGGCGGAATTGTAAATGCCATGGAGAGAGCAGGAAAATGCTGCTTTTCCGGGACCTATACCCGCAAGGATGTGTCGGCGGGACTCTATTGGGCAGAGAAAGCCGCAGCAGCCGGGAGCGCCTGGGGGCTGCTGAAGATGGGGCTGTTTACCCTGGAACAGCAGGATTATGAGGCCGCGTTTGCCTATTTGTATGCAGCTGCCCGCCAGGGAGATGAGGAGGCCCTCTTCTATCTGGGGGAGATGTGTCTGAACGGGGCGGGAACCGAACAGGATACCGAGCAGGCGATTGCCTTCTTTGAGGAAGCTGCCAGGCACGATAACAGGGAAAGCTTTGTCAGGCTGGGGCAGATCTACTCAGAAGGAGAGTATGAAAATTATGAGAGAGCCTGCTACTGGTACAGCCGGGCCTATGCCGCCGGAGATCATCAGGTTGGCCTTGCTCTGGGAAGACTGTACTGTATGCCGGGAGAGTACCAGGATTTCCAGAAGGCCGAAAGGCTTTTAGCTGAGTATGCCCAGGGGGAAGAGGATGGACAGGCCTGCTGTCTGCTGGCTCATCTTTACCATGAGGGCCTGATTCCAGGCTCCGGTGCAGAAGAAGCGGCGGCGTATTTCGAGCAGGGCGCAGCCATGGGAAACGATGAATGTATTCAGATTCTCGGGCATCTCTACTTTGAGGGAGAGGAGCTTCCCCAGAACTATGCCAGGGCCTATGAACTGCTAAACAGCTCCTGGGAAAAGGGGACGCTTAGGGAGCTGTGTCAGCTTGCCTATCTGTGCCGGAATGGCTATGGATGTGAAAAAGATGAGAAGCGGGCTGCAGAGCTGTACAGGAAGACTGCAGAGACTGAGAAAAACGCGGATGCCTACTATGAGTTGGGCAGCTTATATGAAAAAGGAACACAGATTCAGCGGGATCTGGAGCAGGCGGTCGATTACTACAGACAGGCAGCTCTTTTGGGAAATGACAGCGCCAGAAGGAGGCTTACACACTTTAAGCGCAACATTTTTGGAAAGTGGAAGTATGTCAACTGACAGAAGGAATGGGAGTCTCTAAACGGTGCGGCAAGTCTGGAACACCGGCCAGCAGACAGATAAACGGAAAAGAAGACTGGATGAAAGCGGGAAATTGACGGAGATGAAAAAGACAATAGGTATTCTGGCCCATGTGGACGGAGGAAAAACAACTTTTTCAGAACAGCTTCTGTATCATGCGGGAATTTTAAAGACGCCCGGAAGGGTAGATCAGGGAAATACGCTTTTGGACAGTGATCCGGTGGAGCGTTCCAGAGGTATTACCATATTTACGGATCAGAGTCCCTTTGTCTTTGAAGGTAATACTTATTATCTGATGGACACACCGGGGCATGTGGATTTTTCAGCGGAGATGGAGCGGGCTGTGATGGCCCTGGATGCAGCCATCCTTCTGGTGGCGGCCGGTTCCGGAGTGACGGCTCATACTGTGACACTCTGGCGTATCCTGGAAAAATATAAGGTACCTGCCTTTCTGTTTTTCAACAAGATGGATCTGGAGGGAGCTGACAGGGAAAAGCTGCTTTTTCAGGTGAGGGAGCGGCTGAGCACAGATGCTGTTTTGGTGGCAGAGCCGGAGACCCAGAGTCTGGAATCAGGAACGCTCCAGGAAGGAGAGACAGAAACGTCCCGCAGGCTGACAGAATTTATCTGCGAGAGAGAAGACAGGCTATTGGAGCGGTACCTTTCGGACAGCCTGACAGGGGATGAGCTGAAAAGCGGGGCGCAGGCGCTGATCCGGGAAAGAAAGCTGTTTCTTTGCATGTTCGGGTCTGCGCTCAGAGATCAGGGAATAGTCGAATTCTTCCGCCTGTTTAACTGCATGCTGGAGGAGGGGGACGAAAAGGAAAGAGAGGAGCTGCCCTTTCGGGGACTTGTCTATAAGATTCGCCATGATGACAGACAGAACCGTCTCACCTTTATAAAAATTCTGCAGGGAAAACTGAGAGTCAGGGATGAGATACGCTTTTGCCAACAAGCGGAGTATACCGGCAGCTCTGGAAGAAACGGGGAGGAGACAAACGGAGCTGAAAAAGGCCTGGAAGAGGCAGCGGCGGAAAAAATCCATGAAATACGGAGCTATTGTGGAAAAAAATTCAGCTCCATGAAAGAAGCGTCTGCAGGGGAACTCTGTGCAGTTACAGGCTTGTCCATCCCCCGCTGCGGTTCACTGATCGGAACGGGCGGCAGAGAAATGGAGAAAGCTGACTTTTTTCTGGTTCCGTCTCTGGCAGCCAGGGTGATACCAGAGGAAGCACAGGCAGCCGCCTCCGCTGAGGAGTTTCAGCGTCTTACAGACGAACGTACAGAGCTGATGCAGAAAATCATCAGGTATATGCGGCTGCTGGAAGAGGAGGAGCCTCAGCTCAGCCTGTCGCTTTCTCCCCTCACTGTGTCGGTTATGGGTGAAATACAGCTTGAGATTATAAAACAGATGTTCAGAGAGCGGTGGGGAATTGACATCGCCTTTCTTCCGCCCAAGGTAATTTATAAGGAAACGATCGGGAAGCCGGTTATGGGCTACGGTCACTACGAGCCGCTCAGGCATTATGCGGAGGTGGCGTTCAGGCTCGAGCCGGGGGAAAGAGGGAGCGGAATTCAGTTTCGGAGCGAGTGCCCTTTGGACGAGCTGGCACAGAACTATCAGAATCTGATACGAACCCACGTGTTTGAGCGGGTACACAGGGGAATCCTCACAGGCGCTCCTCTGACGGATGTGACGGTTGTTCTGACAGCAGGCAGAGCTCATCAGAAACATACCGAGGGAGGCGATTTTCGCGAGGCAGTATACCGGGCTGTCAGGCAGGGGCTTGAAAAGGCGGAAAATATCCTGCTGGAGCCCTTTTATCGTTTTGAAATTGCAGTGGAAAACAGCCTGACAGGCCGGGTGATGGCGGATATTCAAAAGCGCTCAGGAACATTTGAACCGCCGGTGAGCCAGGGAAGTATGACAGTCATAGCCGGAAGAGGGCCGGTGTCAGAGTTTGCGGATTATCCGGCTGAGCTGGCTGCCTTCAGCCGCGGAGGGGGGAGCATTTCACTTATAAGCGACGGGTACGATGCCTGCCATGACGCCTCGAAAGTGATAGAAGAAATTGCTTATGATAAGGGGGCAGACAAGGAAAACACATCAGCTTCAGTATTCTGCGCCCATGGGGCCGGATTTCTCGTTGCCTGGGATCTGGCGGAAAGATACATGCACTGTCTGAAAAAATAAGAAGGAGGCCGGGAGAAGGGGCGGCAAAGGACTGGGGAACCGGGGCAGTGACTACACACATGGTTAGGCACTGCTTTCCGCAGGCGCGGCATTTTTTAAATGCACAGTCCATATTGAACGCAGCTCTGGGCAGGTAGCCTAAATCCTCAAGAAGGGTAAACAGAGGGAAAAAAATGGCCATGGGAGGAAGCATGACGGAGACAATCCATGCCG
This sequence comes from Clostridium sp. M62/1, assembly GCF_020736365.1. Classification (NCBI taxonomy): domain Bacteria; kingdom Bacillati; phylum Bacillota; class Clostridia; order Eubacteriales; family Clostridiaceae; genus Clostridium; species Clostridium sp. M62/1. Next base: position 1,327,860 of record NZ_CP085988.1, read on the forward strand.
CCGACCGGAACACTCCGAATACCAGGGCATCTGTAAACGGCTTTGGAGCTCCGGCAGCGCTCAGGGCAGAGGCCATCCATGTCTCGAGCCTGTAAAACTGCTCCCAGAGGAATGACGACGGGTAGTTTGCCCCGGTAATGGTAATCCAGAAGATGAGGAGCAGAAGCAAAATCATCACAAGGCCTCCGGTCAGACGGCCCGTTAGAAAACGGTCGATGGCTTCCTGGCGCTTTCTGTAATCAGGTTTTGTGTACCGTACAGCCTGCGCAGCCAGAGCTTCAGGAGAGAAGTCATTAATTTTACAGAGATTCTGTCCAGTGCGCTGATTTGGGGATACGGATTCCATGGAAACTCCCCTTAACATACAGCCGTGACAGCCGCAGCACTCAGCGCAAGGCTTTTCTGTGTCTTCACGAAATGGACAATGGGAAGGCAGGCTGTCCGAATTGACATTCCCGGGTTCTGTTTCGGAGGAAACCTCAAAAATTTTTTCTTTCAGAATATTGATTTGTCTTCTGTCTCTGGCTGTACAGGGAGTAACCGGAATGCCCAGCTCCCGTTCCAGCAGAGAGAAATCAATGACAATACCCTTTTTTTCCGCTTCATCGCAGAGGTTGATGCAGAAGAGGAAGGCGGTGCCGGCAGACAGGGGAAGTTCAGAAAGCTGCTTTAAGAGATGGAGACTTCTTTCCAGACAGGTGGCGTCTCCGATCACGATCAGCACGTCTGCCTGACCGGAACAGATAAAATCTCTGGCAATTTCCTCCTCCTCTGAATGGGTGCGAAGGGAGTAGATTCCCGGCAGATCCGTCAGCTCACAGACGGATTCTCCCAGGGAAAAAACGCCGGTGGCGCAGGCTACTGTTTTTCCGATCCAGTTTCCCGTATGCTGCCTGAGCCCTGTAAGGCCGTTAAAAACAGTGCTCTTTCCCACATTCGGATTTCCCACAAGGGCGGCTTTAACAGTTTTCAAGTGAGTCCACCTCCTTCAGGTCTTCCTGCATGTCAGGCTCCTCAGCCAGAATGAGCCGGGAGTCCTCCCGCCGCAGCGCAATGACGGCATTGCGGACAAGAAAAGCAGAGATAGCCCCATGACTGCGGCTGAGAGTGCAGGTAACAGCAGTGCCGGGGGTAAAGCCCAGATCTAAAAGACGAGCGGTAATCGATCTATCATCTGACAGCCAGCGGATGACAGCCGACTGGCCTGGTTTCAGCAAACTAAGAGGTCTAAGCATACTCTCACATCATAAAAAGGACGTTACTATTGAATATGCCAGAGCTGGAAAAAGAGTGACAGAACAGACTTATGTGCAGAAAATCTGCTACAGAAATACAGGAACATCCCCATCAATCTTCATGGAGTGCTCTGTCACAAGACAGTCCTTTGCCAGAATCTGTACACCATTCTGGCTGATACGTTTCAGCGCATCGGCAAAAGCGGGATGGGTCCCTCGGTTGGGCGTAAAAGCACAGATTCCTTTCATCTGGATGACAAAGAGTACATAGGCCTGAAATCCGCTTTTCACAGCCTTCTCAAGTTCCAGAAGGTGCTTCAGCCCGCGCTCTGTGGGGGCATCTGGAAAGCTGGCAGTTCCGTTCGTTTCAAGAGTCACTCCCTTGACTTCCATAAAACAGAAGGAACCGTCCTTACGAAAAGAGAGATCAAACCGTGAGCCGCCGAACCGAACCTCCCGTTTGACATCGGAAACGGGGCCCAGGCCGCCCTGGCACAGCCATTCAAAGGCTGCCTGATTAGGAGCCTGTGAGTCCATGTTGATGAGAAGCGTCTCCCCGTACCTGCCGGCGCGCTCTTTATAGACGCCGATGAGGGAGTACTCTGTTTTCCTGCCCTTCTGAAGCGCATCAGGGTGGTGCTCGATCAGGACAGAGGTGCCTGGGATCAGAAGCTCCCGGCAGCGCCCTGTGTTTTTAACATGGCAGACAGCCGTTTTGCCGGAGGATGAGGAGGGGAGGGAAACCAGGGCGGTAAAGCGGTTTGGACGTTCCAGAAAAACAGCGCTTAAGATATGGTCGTAATTCATAAAATCTCCTTTATAAGGGCGCGCCGGGCGGCTGTCTCCTGTCTGTTTCAGAGAACAATACCCGTTCAAGCGCCTGTGCGAAATTATTCTATTTCCAGTATGCTATTTATTTTGCACGAGAAAGGCAAAAAGGTCAACCGCAGACTGTGAAAGCTGCCCGTCTGCTGTCTGCCCGCGCCGCTGATAGCTTTTTTGGGGGGGTGCTGCTCTGCCCTTTTCAAGTTGCGCTTCCAGATAAAATATGATAAAATTTTGAACCATACAAATATTCTGATTCAGGGAAAGAGAAGATTCAGGCATAGTATAGAAATGTGTTTGATATTTCCGGAAACCACAGAAAAAATGAAGCCGGATCATGGCGAAAGACCAGTCAGAAGCCAGAGAGGCCCAAGATAAGAAAGGGGCCGGATTAGGCAGAAAAGAGGATGAGAAGAATGGAAATTTACTACAACAGTACCAGAGGCGGCGAGAACCATGTGACAGCTTCCCGGGCGATATTAAAGGGGCTGGCAGATGACGGAGGACTTTTTATGCCGGAGAAAATCCCTGCTCTTGACTGTTCTCTCAGGGAACTGTCAGGCATGAGCTATCAGGAAACGGCATATGAGGTGATGAAGCTCTTTTTTACGGATTTTACCGAGCAGGAGCTGAGAGACTGCATCAGCCGTGCCTACGACTCCAAATTTGACACAGAGGAGATTGCTCCGCTTGCAAAGGCAGACGGCGCCTATTATCTGGAACTGTTTCACGGAAGTACGATTGCATTTAAGGATATGGCGCTGTCGATTCTGCCCCATCTGATGACGACGGCAGCCAGAAAAAACAGGGCAGATAAGACCATTGTAATCCTGACGGCTACTTCCGGGGATACGGGAAAGGCAGCTATGGCCGGCTTTGCGGATGTGCCGGGGACGAAGATTATCGTATTCTATCCCAAGGGCGGAGTGAGCCGGGTGCAGGAGCTTCAGATGGTGACGCAGAGGGGAGAGAATACGGCAGTGGCATCTATCGCCGGAAACTTTGACGATGCCCAGAGCGGAGTGAAAAAGATTTTTGGAGACAGGGAGTTTGCCGCTGAACTGGCAGACAGGGGCTTTGTCCTCTCCTCCGCCAACTCCATCAATATCGGACGTCTTGTGCCTCAGATCGTGTATTATGTGTATGCGTACGGAAAACTCCTGGAAAACGGTGAGATTGAGGAGGGAGAGAAAATCAACATCACAGTTCCCACCGGAAACTTCGGAAATATCCTGGCAGCCTATTTTGCCAAGAGAATGGGACTTCCGGTCAGCCGCCTGATCTGCGCCTCCAATGACAATAAAGTGCTCTATGATTTCTTCCAAACAGGTGTTTATGACAGGCGCAGAGAGTTTATTCTCACAACCTCTCCGTCCATGGACATTCTCATCTCAAGCAACCTGGAACGTCTCCTCTACCTGGCCTCCGACTGCGATGCAAAGGCAACGGGAGAGCTGATGAGGCAGCTTGCCGAAAACGGTTTTTATGAGATTAATACTGCCATGAAAGAAAAAATAGCCGACTTTACAGGCGGCTTTGCAGACCAGGAAGAAAATGCCGGGGAGATCCGCAAGGTATTCAGGGATACCGGCTATCTGATGGACACCCATACAGGTGTCGCCTCCTCTGTATACAGAAGATACAGGGAGGAAACCGGCGATCAGACAAAGACAGTCATTGCCTCCACGGCAAGTCCTTACAAATTTTCCAGAAGCGTGATGGAGGCCATCTGTGACTGCACAGAGGAGAGGGAAGCACTTCCTGAGGATGAATTTGAGCTGTGTGACAAAATGGCGGAAAAATCAGGAATTCCTGTTCCCATGGCTGTAAAAGAGATAAGAAATGCCGAGATCCGTCACAATCGCACGTGCAGGCCGGAGGAAATGGAGGATATGGTGAGACAGATTCTCTGGCAGGAGAGATAGGGATTGTTATTTTGTTCACAATGCTGGAATTAAACGGTATTTCGGCAGAAGTCCTGCACATTACAGCGGGCACACAGGGAAGCAGCAGAGAGGCAGGGAAACCTGTCTGGACAGAATATACAGAAATTTTTGAAATACAGCCTGAATAGTGTACAAAAACTATAATTTTCACCTGTTCTGTCCAGACCGGATCTGGAAAAACAGAGCCGGGGAATCCGCATATTAAAATGAGGAACAGCTTTTCAAAAAACAAAAAATGGTATATAATAAGCGCAGGTAAGTAGAGAAATGCGAAGGAGGTTCAGCGATATGTTAGTATCAGCGAAAGAAATGCTCAATAAAGCAAGAGAGGGCAAGTACGCAGTTGGCCAGTTCAACATTAACAATCTTGAGTGGACAAAGGCAATTCTTCTGACAGCAGAAGAGTTAAAATCCCCGGTTATCCTCGGTGTATCTGAGGGTGCAGGAAAATACATGACAGGCTTCAAGACAGTTGCGGCTATGGTTGCAGCTATGGTAGAGGAGTTAAACATCACTGTTCCGGTTGCCCTGCATCTGGATCACGGCTCCTACGAGGGCGCTAAGAAGTGTATCGAGGCAGGATTTTCATCCATCATGTTCGACGGCTCCCACTATCCGATTGCCGAGAATGTGGAGAAGACAACGGAATTAGTGAAAATATGTCATGAAAAAGGCATTTCTCTTGAGGCAGAGGTCGGCTCCATCGGCGGCGAGGAAGACGGCGTTGTAGGTATGGGCGAGTGCGCAGATCCGAACGAGTGCAAGGCTGTGGCAGACCTCGGCATTGATATGCTGGCAGCAGGAATCGGAAACATTCACGGAAAGTATCCGGAAAACTGGCCGGGATTAAGATTTGACGTTCTCGAGTCCATCAAGGAGAAGGTAGGCGATATGCCTCTCGTTCTTCACGGCGGTACGGGAATTCCGGCAGACATGATCAAGAAAGCCATTTCTTTAGGCGTTGCAAAGATCAACGTAAATACAGAGTGCCAGTTAGCATTCGCTGATGCAACACGCAAATATATTGAAGCAGGCAAAGACCTTGAGGGCAAGGGATTCGATCCGCGCAAGCTCCTCGCTCCTGGTACAGAGGCAATCAAGGCGACAGTAAAAGAGAAGATGGAATTATTTGGTTCCGTTGGAAAGGCTTAAGCTGTCCCTCAGATGAGATAAGCCAGCCTGCCCGGATTTCTGCGCGCAAGGAGCAGAATTTCCGGGCAGGCGGGCTTATTTTCTTTCCAAGTGCCGGCGCGTCCGTTTTGGGAATGTTTGTACAGGGAACTGACATAGGGAAAAGAAAGGTGATCCCCGGGACGGCTGTCAAGGGACAGTCCTGAGGATTTGACAAATATTAAATTGGAGGAATATTCAGATGAGCAGCATCACAAATGTATCCGAGATTTTCGGAAAGAATGTATTCAATGATTCCGTGATGAGAGAGCGCCTTCCGAAGAATGTCTATTTAAAGCTGAAAAAGACTATTGAAGACGGAACGGAACTGGATCCATCCATTGCGGATGTGGTTGCCCATGCCATGAAGGAGTGGGCTATTGAGCGGGGAGCTACCCATTTTTCACACTGGTTCCAGCCGCTGACAGGCGTTACAGCTGAGAAACATGATTCCTTTATCTCTGTTCCCGGAAGCGATGGGCGGGTTATTATGGAGTTTTCAGGAAAAGAGCTGATCAAGGGAGAGCCGGACGCATCCTCTTTCCCGTCCGGCGGTCTGCGCTCTACCTTTGAGGCAAGAGGCTACACTACCTGGGACTGTACGTCTCCCGCATTCCTGAGGGAGGACACATGGGGAGTGACACTCTACATACCCACAGCCTTCTGTTCCTACCGGGGAGAGGCTCTTGACAAGAAAACACCTCTGCTGCGCTCCATGCAGGCGATCAACGAGCAGTCTCTGAGAGTCCTGCGCCTGTTTGGAAATACGACCTCCAAACGAGTCATCCCCTATGTAGGTCCGGAGCAGGAGTATTTTCTTGTGGATAAGGAGAAATACCTCCAGAGGAAGGATCTGATTTACGCGGGGCGCACCCTGTTTGGAGCTATGCCGCCAAAGGGACAGGAGATGGATGATCATTACTTTGGAAGTATCCGCCCCAGAGTCGGAGCCTTTATGAAAGAAGTCAATGAGGAAATGTGGAGGCTCGGCGTGACAGCCAAGACCCAGCACAATGAGGCTGCTCCGGCGCAGCACGAGCTGGCCCCAATCTACACACAGGTGAACGTGGCCGTTGACCATAACCAGATGATGATGGAGGCACTGAAGAGGATTGCCGGCCATCACGGGCTGACCTGCCTGCTTCATGAGAAGCCGTTTGCAGGGGTGAATGGTTCAGGAAAGCACAATAACTGGTCACTGTCCACAGACGACGGAATTAATCTGTTAAATCCTGGAGATACGCCTCATGACAACATGCAGTTTCTGCTTGTGCTGGCATGTATTATGAAGGCTGTGGATGTGCATGCAGATCTGCTCAGAGAGTCTACGGCAGTGCCTGGAAATGATCACCGTCTGGGGGCGGCAGAAGCTCCGCCAGCGATTATCTCCATTTTCCTCGGAGAGCAGTTAGAGGATGTGGTAGAACAGCTCTGCAGCACCGGAGAGGCCACCCATACAAAACAGGGCGACCGCCTGAGCACCGGAGTTGCCACGCTGCCTAATTTCGTGAAGGATGCGACAGACAGAAACAGAACCTCCCCGTTTGCATTTACGGGAAACAAGTTTGAGTTCCGAATGGTGGGATCCTCTGACTCTGTTTCCTCACCGAATGTGGTTCTCAACACGATTGTGGCAGAGGCTTTTAAGGAGGCTGCCGACGAGCTGGAGAAGGCTGATGATTTTGACATGGCTCTCCACGATTTTATCAAACGCACCATGTCAGAGCACAAGAGAATCATTTTCAGCGGAAACGGCTATTCAGAAGAGTGGGTAGAAGAGGCAGAGCGCCGGGGTCTTCCTAACCTCAAGTGCGGAATCGACTCCGTGGATTCGCTGATCACAGATAAGGCTATCCGCCTGTTTGAGAGCTTTGGCGTATATACAAGAGCAGAGCTGGAGTCCAGAGCTGAGATTGAATACGAATCCTACGCAAAGACTGTGAATATTGAGGCCAAAACCATGATCGACATGGCAGGAAAGCAGATTATTCCGGCGGTGATCCGCTATACGGCAAATCTGGCAGAATCCCTGACTGCTGTACAGACAGCCTGTCCTGAAGCGGACACAAGTGTGCAGAAGGAGCTTCTCCTGGAAGCATCCGATCTGCTGTCTGATATGAAAACTGCCCTTGCCAGGCTGACAGAGGAAACAGAAAAGGCTGCAAAGGTAGAAGGCAACAAGGAGAGGGCTTACGCATATCACGACATTGTAACTGCGGCGATGGAGGAGCTGCGCCGCCCTGCCGACAAGCTGGAAATGATCGTAGATAAGGAGCTTTGGCCGCTGCCAAGCTATGGAGACCTGATCTTTGAGGTATAAGTTCAGGCCATAAATCAGAGAGGAAACTGCACAGAGAGGGCCGAAGGGCATCATGAATCATTTTCTGATGCCCTTCGGCCCTCTCTGCAATTAAAATCCCTCCTGTCCGGTTTTGAGTATCAAAGATATTACCTTCCTGGTCCGCCTGTGAGGCCAGGTTCGATCGTATAGTGATCTTCAGAATCAGAGCTTCCTGAACCTGGACGTGCAGTACCGGTACCGGAGGAACTGCCCGGAGCATTGGAAGTTCCGGAGCTGCCAGGAGCGCTGCCTCCTGTGGAACTGCCCGGAGCGCCGGAATTCCCGGCGCTGCCTGAACTTTCCGAATTCCCAGGGGAAGTCTGTCCGCTGATTCCGGAAGGTCCGCTTCCAGCTTCTGAATTTCCGCTGCCGGGAGTTCCCATCCCTGAACCGGACGATGCTGTTCCTGGTTCTGCGGTTGTCACGCCGCTCATAGAGTTGGTCTCATTCTGGCAGACGCCGTTTTGATCAAAGGTGTAGGTGACGTTGTCAATCACCCGGGAGCAGTCAGAAGCCATCACGCCCGTGGAGGGATCCAGATAATAATACTTTCCGTTTTCCCTCAGCCATCCCTTTACCATATGGCCGCTGCTGTTGAAATAGTACCAGCTGTTATCAATCTGGCGCCAACCCCGGATCATGCGGCCGGAACTCGTGCTCATATAATAACGGTTTCCAGTATTGTCATTGAGCCATCCGGTGAGCATACGGCCGTCAGTATACAGATAGTAGTACTCATTGTCGATTTTCTGCCATCCGGTCAGCATTTTCCCGTCCTGGCCCAGATAATACCAGAGTCCTTTCACCTGCTGCCATCCGGTGCGCATTTTTCCGTCTTCGCCCAGGTAGTACCAGCTTCCGTCAATCTGCTGCCAGCCCACGCGCAGCTTTCCCTCAGGACTTAAGAAATACCAGCCTCCGTCAATCTGCTGCCATCCGGTTTTCATCTTTCCCTCATTGTCAAGGTAGTAGTAGCGCCCGTCAACCAGTCTCCACCCTACAGCCATCTTTCCGTCTGTGCCGAAGTAGTACCAGTACCTGTCTATTTCTTTCCATCCGGTAGTCATCTTTCCATCTGTTCCAATAAAATAGCGGGAGCCTCCGATGTCGGCCCATCCCCGGAGCAGTTCCCCGTTCGGATTGAAATAATACCAGGCGCCGTCTATAGTCAGCCATCCTGTGGCCATGGAACCGTCGCTTTTCATGTAATAATAGGTATCGCCGGATTTCAGCCATCCGGTCATCATGGCTCCGTCTGTTCCGAGATAGAACCATTTCCCGTCAACCTGCTGCCAGCCATAGGCCAGAGCTCCGTCATCCTTCAGGTAATACCATTTAGAGCTGGAGGAATCGCGAAACCATCCCACTGTCATTTTGCCTGAGGATTCGTCGAGATGGAAATATTTTCCTCCCAGCTGCATCCAGCCTCTTCGGGGAGTTCCATCCTCCCCCATGTAGTACCAGCCGTTTCCGTCATTGATCCAGCCCTTCTGCATTTCGTAGTCTTTATAGTAATACCAGTTTCCTCCGATATTTCTCCACTGGTTAGCAGGAATCAGGGAAGAAAAATCTTTGTAGGCAAAGTTGATGTCCACATTGCCGGAGATTCCGGAAACGCTTCCGCTGTTGGTAGCCTGCCACATGGCAGCGTTGGAATAGGAGTGGCGCACATCGTACCAGGCAACCCAGACATCGTAGTTCACGGAACTCATATCAATTTTGTTGGTAAGCCAGTAGTCATTGGCATAGACCATGGGATAATAGCCTGCAGCTCTGATCTTTTTGCAGAAAGCATTGATCACGGCGCTTAGCTCAGAAGGAGAGAGGGCGCTCATCTCCGAGGACTCCACATCAAAGACAACGGGATAGGAGATAGGATAGTCCTTAATCAGATTCAGCACGAAATCAGCCTCCTGTTCAGCCATCTGCGTGGTTGTGGCATAGGAGTAAATATAGGCGCCGACCTTCAGCCCTGCTTCAGCGGCCTTGGATGCGTTGGACTGAAAAAAAGGATCAACGGCATTATTGTATCTGGTTCCAAGCATGACAAACTGGATGTCGTCGGCAGCTACCGCATCCCAGTTGATGCTCTGCTGCCAGTGAGACACATCAATCCCTCTGGCTGCCACTCCGGCAATCGCAGTTCCCGAGCTGTCTGTATAGATACCGTTTACCTTTGTCCAGGCCGCAAATGCGCTCATGGCCGGGTGCAGTGAGAGCGCCCCCAGCAGGCAGGCAAGACCGACTATTTGCAGACGTTTCCTTTGTATCATAAAAACTCCTCCTGTGTAATCGTGTCGATCAAAAATCCATTTTATCCCATTGTATCATAAAAACATACCGTGTGCATAGATGTGCCGAAACTGTTTAATCAGTAAGGGCGCCGAGCTGCTGCAGCTTTTTATAATAGAGCTTTGCATAGCGGTACATGATTAAGGTATACTCGCCGAATTCCTCACCCAGGCTGCTTTTGAAAACTGCCCACAGGCACCAGAGAAAACCTCCCAGAGCTGCACAGGCATAGATGACAAAGCGTTCCTCTTCATCTGGGGAACGCTTCAGATAGAGCTCAATCAGATGATCCATTTCTTCCTCATTGTAATAGGAGTAAATACCGCACATGGCAATATCGATGAGAGGGTCATGCATGCCTGCATATTCCCAGTCAATGATTTTACCGGAGCCGTCCGGGAGAATCAGAAAATTGTCAGGGACGCAGTCAATATGAGAGAGACACTGAGGTCTGTCCATCAGTTCCAGGAGCTCCAGAAGCCGGTTCATGTGACCGCGCACTTCCGGATAATCCTCAAACAGCATTTTTTCCCGTCCGCGGCACAGGCCCTCATAAAAATCGATCCGTTCCCGCAGAGAAAAGGAGTGGGGAACCGAAAGACCGGATTCATGAAGTCTGTGAAGCTCCTTCATAAAGAGCCTCATGTCCTCCTCACTGTGGGGATCTGCATTGCGCGCCCCCTCATAGTAATGGGCGATTTTGTATCCGGTTTTCCCATCAAAATAGACAATGTCCTCTGTCATATGAAGAGGATTGACAGCACGGTAGACAGCCTCTTCCTGCCTTCGGTTGATGAGCTGTTCCGTCCCCGGCCCCGGAATACGGCAGATGTAATGCTTTCCCCGAAGTTCAAACAGGAAAGATTTATTTGTCATTCCTGCCTTCAGACAGCGGATATTGGTGATTTCCTCCTCCTGTATCTCGAAAACTCTGGAAACGAGAGCCAGGGCTTCATTATCAGAGTGATTCTGGTACTTGGGATCAAACTGCCGGAGCTCCTCCAGATTCTCAAATTCGTAAACCTGATTCTCCGGCTGCGGGTTGGAAAAAAGCGCAAGCTCCTGGAGATGTTCCATCAGGGCATTTTCCCAGTAAAACTGTTCGGTGCCAGGCCGGTGATAATAGTCCTCTATAATAGGAAGAAACTCCATCGAAAACTCCCGGGAGAAGAAAGCCGGTCCGTACAGAGCATAGGAATCATGTCCTCCTACAGAAATAGAAGAAATTCGCCCCTTCTTATTGGTTTTTACGCACCATTCAGAAGTGTTTCCCTCCATATAGGAAGTGGAATACCAGGCCCCGCACTCATAGGCGTGGAACATATTGTCCCTGAGCCAGTTGTCTGAGGAGAGAATATACATGTTTCTCCCGCGAAGAACTTCTCTGGCGTGATAGATGGTGGCGAGATTATTCTTAGAAGAATACTCGGGATTATAGAGGAGCTTTACCTGATATTTGTCAATCAGATATTCGAATTTTTCTTTCAGATATCCCACCACAATAGTGATATCGGTGATTCCGACAGAGTGAAGCTGCTTGATCTGGCGTTCGATCATCCGCTCTCCGAAAACCTCAAGAAGTCCCTTGGGCATTTCGAAGGTGAGAGGCACGAAGCGGGAGCCGAAGCCTGCAGCCATAATTAACGCTCCGTCTACCTTATAAGGAAGCAGCAGTGCCATTCCTTTTTCAGTTAATGTATATTTATTCGCCTCAGAATCTATCACAGCCAGCCCCTGCTCCAGGCAGTCGTTTATCAGCCTGTTAGCTGTTCCGAGAGAAATATCCAGCCTCTTTGCCAGCTCCCTCTGTGTAATATCGGGATGCTCCAGAATATTTCTGCATATCAATCCATATCGATCCATAATACCTGCTTTCTGGCTGCTGTTCAAAAAACAGCCTTATAGAATTAAATATGAACATTATAGCATGAAATCAGCAAAAGTACAGCTCAAATCTTAAGATTGTATTGATATTAGTACAATTTTTGATTAATTTTTTTGTTCTGTAATGATTCTGTAAGAAAATGCACAGAGAAATGTTATTGTATTTTGGGTAAAGGTGTATTATGATATGAGTGTATCGGAGGTGAGGCACTTCTGAAAGGGAAATCGTACATATTTACAAAAAAGTGAATGGAAATAAATTTATTTTTTTGTTAAAAAACTATTGATAATTTCCCTTATCCGAAGTATAATAGCCACGTAATGCAGTTAGGAATTTCGAAAAAAATGATTTCAAGAAGAAAAAAGGAGAGTGCATTCATTATGAGAAAGCAGACTAAATTAGTTGCAGTTCTTTCTGCAGCAGCTTTACTCGCTGTAGGCGCTTCCATGACATCTTTCGCAGGTTGGGAGAAGGATGAGGATGGTATCTGGCACTACTATGACAGCGATGATAATATGGTAGAGGACGAGTGGAGAAAGGATGGCTCCAAGTGGTTCTACCTTGACGAAGATGGAAACATGCTGACAGACTCCTGGGTAGACGATGAGTACTACGTAGGTTCTGACGGCGCTATGTTAAAGAATGCCTGGATCAAGACAACAGCTGATGAAGATGTAACAGATCCAGACGAGGACGGAGATCACTGGTACTACTTCGACAGTAAGGGTAAGAAAGTTACTGACGATGATAAGAAGATCAACGGTAAGACTTACTACTTCAACGAAGATGGTGAGATGCTTGACGGCTGGCATGAGGAGAACGGTGACGTTTACTACTTAGGCGGCGAGGACGAAGGCTGGAGAGCAGAGAACCAGTGGTTATGGCTGGAGAAGCCAGGCGATGCTGACGAGGATAACGACGATGAGCAGATCCTTAACTGCGCAGACGAGGACGACTGCGATGACGAGGGCTGGTACTGGTTCGGATCCAACGGCAAGATGTACAAGGATACAGGAAAGAAGAAAGTAAACGGCCGTTACTACATGTTCAACGAGCATGGCCAGATGCTTTACGAGTGGATCAACAACACACCAACAAAGGTAACCGGAACACCTTCCAACGCAGAGCTTGATGGAAATGCTACACCAGGAAGTGCAAGCATCAGCGATATGTACTACTACAACATCGTAGAGGAAGGCTGGAGAGGCGACGGCTGGTATGAGATCGACGGTTCCGAGGACGTTGGAACAGACAGCGATACAGACTGGTACTTCTTCGACGACGGCGAGGCTAAGCATGCTGATGCAAATGCTAAAGATTATGCTACAGACGACGAGGACGGCCCGGTATACGTAGCCAAGATCAAAGTAGACAGCGCCAAGGGCAAGAAGTACTTCGCATTCAACGAGAACGGCCAGATGCAGACAGGCCTTCAGTATATCGCTGACGACGGCGGCTTCTACTACTTCGACGAGAACGGCTATATGCAGGACGGCAAGGTTTCTGACGTAGAGTGCGACGATGATACATATGACTTCTACTTCAACACAAAGAACGGCAAGAACGGCCAGGGCTACACAGGAGAGAAGGACAACTACCTGTACTTCAACGGAAAGAGACTTGAGGCTGACGACGACTACAGACTGTACTACTTAAACGGCGACATTTACCTGGTAAATGACAAGGGCAAAGTTCAGTCTACAAAGAGCGACAGCAAGAAGTACGACATCGAGAACGAGGGTATTGAGACAGAGGATGTTAATGTAACATTCACAGGCAAGAAGGTTAAATCCATCTCTGTACCAGGCGGACAGTCCTACACAGCTGATGAGTTAATTGCTCAGGCTAAGGTGATTATGCAGGCTCAGGGATACGATCCAAGCGAGGATTCTCTTGTATCCATTCCGTTCATCCAGTTATATGATGACGATCAGTATACATACACTGTAGCAGCTGACGGAAAGGTTATCGTAGGATGGCGTGGTCTTAACTAATAATCAATAATCTCCGTTCAGATTATTTGACTTTGGGGAGGTTTCTCTTCCAGCGGATTACACCGCGGGAGGGGAACCTCCTTTTTTGGCCCTTTATCAGAAGAACTTATCATCCAGCTGTCCTATACTTCTCTGCCCATGTATGCCATTGAAAATAGATCTTCGAAATCATCTCTCACCAAAATTTGTTCTGCTTTTAACAGCTTTTTGCTTGTCAATTTGTACAATTTATTAACAAATCATCTTCTTTCACATTGTGTATTTTTTACAAAATTATTATAATTAAAAATAATATCCAAATTTCGGTTATATAAGGCCTGTTTCATTCGTTATTTAATTGATAGGGAAAGGGTGAAAAAGATGATAACATATGATAAGCTGTGGAAGACTATGAAGGAAAAGCAGATGACTCAGTATCGTTTAATTCGATACTATGGCTTCAGTGCCGGCCAGATTGGACGTCTGAAAAAGAACATGTATGTGTCGACCCATACGCTGGAAGTTCTCTGCCAAATCCTGAACTGCAGAATCGAGGATATCGTAGAGTATATTCCGGATGAAGAGTAGTAGGAGATAACCCGCAGACCTGGACAGAAAAACCGCTAGCTGGCCGAAATAACTAAAACATCTATCGCCCTTCGGAGGCTATTTGGCTCTTTCTGTCTCACAAAACTGAATATGGAAGCAGCAATGCCGTCTTCAGAGTGACTGGGGACGGCATCTTTGCGTATGACGGAACGTACTGCAATTCATGTGAAACCACTCTCTGTGGGCAGTGATAAAGGGCTGTGCAGCCAGGCCAGTCTAAAAGGGCTGACTGAAGCGATTATAACTCTCTGAGGCCTTAAAGGGCAGATACCTGGAGAGAGTTCTATTTGCCATTTTAGCGAATTTAATATGGATAACCTGAGCTTTTCCTCAAAGACGCGGAAAGGCCGTTCTAATACCCCTTTAAATCGTTTAAAAGGCATATAGTTTTTTGAATTGAATTAAAAAAACGGGATTCAAATGAGACACAGTGTCTGAACGTGTATCAGGCTTCCGGAAAAAGGAAAGAGATTGTGGCAGCTAACGAGTTTTTCCATACGTTTTGCCAGTCCCGGGATTTATCAAAAAAGAAAGTGGCATATATTGCAGGAGGAAGAATTCGAACAAAGCAGGAGGAAGTTTCTTCTGTGAATATGAAAAAATACCGCCTCCAGACAGGCTGAAAGCGGTATTACTGTCTTATATCCTTTTTTGCGGCAGAAGAGCCGTATGACCTTCGTAAGACGATAGTATTTGAGTTATTTTGACCGGCTAGTGCTTTTTTACTCTGGCCTGCAAATTATCGGCTGCTGCTCCTCGTCAGGAATATACTCTACAATATCCTCGATTCTGCAGTTCAAGATTTGGCAGAGGACTTCCAGCGTATGGGTAGACACATACATGTTCTTTTTCAGACGTCCAATTTGGCTGGCGCTGAAGCCGTAGTATCTGATTAAACGGTACTGGCTCATCTGCTTTTCCTTCATAGTTTCCCACAACTTATCATATGTTATCATTTTTCTCACCCTTTCCCTATCCATTAAATAACGAATCGAACATGTTGTATATAACCAATATTTGGATAATATATCTATATAGGGATATTCAACATAATCTTAAATTGTTCAGAGAGAATTGAAGAAAATTTACAATTAAAAGCAGTTATTGATGTATAGGATTAGGGATATCAATATTCTGATACAATATTTGGGTTAATGTTTAGCTGAAATTATTGTAATAACTTTCATGGGTACGATATGAAAGGTATTCAGGAAACTTTCATTTGAACGTAATAGTATACAAAAATACTCAGGATAGTAACAATGAAAATGCATTATAATAGCAAAGCAGATTTTTCAAAAACCAAAAGCGCTGGCAGAAGAAATAATTAAATTTCTCTGCCAACGCTTTTTTTATTAACTAACAGTCTGCTGGAAGCAGCCGCTGTGATATTAGTCGATCCAGCTTGGAGCATCTTTAGCTGTATACTATGTGGCAGTTTCTGTAGGTTCACCATTACCGGCATATTCCGAGCACTTTCGTTTATATTAATAAAATATTAAATAATTCTGCTGTGTTCCGGCTGTGCTTTTCTTGCGCCGGAAAGATATAAGTGATATACTAAAACAGTGTATGCCTAAAACATGAACTGCTGATAAAAATGCGGATCATATGTTTACAGCCTTTAAAGTGAAGCTTCAGATACAGGGCTGAAATGGGGCAGTACAGATAAGAGCTGACACAGCAGAAGTGAAGTGTGCCGTCGGGGCAGCATTTTGGCTGCAGATGGAGACAAAAAATAAATTTACAGAAAGAATATGGAGAGCTTATGAGCAGCAATGTAATTAAAAATGTTTCGGCAGAGAAGCGGCCCTACAGAGGCATTGAAGTTCTGGCAGGAATTTATACACTGGTGATACTGTGTATTTTCCCCTTTGTAGTACATGACAGGTATTTTGATATTCTTCCTACGAAGTACCGCTTTTATTCGACTGCAACGTCGGCAGTCCTGGTGTTTACAGTCATTTATCTGATTGCCAGCGGCGCGGTGGTTCGGGCTGTGCGCTCATTTGGTGACGGAAGCTGGCGCAGGCATCTGAATTTTGTGGACTGGGCGGCAATCGCCTTTGCAGTTTTGATTACAATTTCCACCATCCAGTCAGACTTTCGGTTTGAGTCCTTCTGGGGAAACGAGGGGCGCTATACAGGCCTGTTCACCCTTTCGCTGTACGTGTTTTCGTATTTTTTTATCAGCCGTTTCCTGAGATGGAAGCAGTGGTACCTGGATCTGTTCCTGGCAGGGGGGATTCTTGCCTGTCTGTGGGGAATTACAGATTATTTCAGAATGGATATTTTCCATTTTAAGGAAAGGATTGCATCTAATGCAGACTCCTTCACCTCCTCTTTTGGAAATATCAATACGTACACCATCTATGTGGCCATGGTGATTGCGGTGGCGGTGATTCTGTTTTTAATGAGTGAATCAGTCCTGCGCTCCATTTTTTATTATATCTGCTTTATAATAGGGATGTTTGCCATTATCATGGGAGAGAGCGACAATGCCTATCTCTCTCTGGGTGCTCTGTTCGCCCTGGCGCCTCTCTATGCATTCAGAAAATCTCAGGCAGTCAGAAGATATGCAGTGCTGATTGCCACAATTCTGACCGTTGCCAGATGTATCGAATGGATCAACGTGAAATACGCAGATACGGTGATTGGGATTAACAGCCTATTTTCTTTTATTTCAGGTTATGATAAGATTATGGCTGTGATTGCCGCAGCCTGGACTGTAGCTGCGGTGCTGTACCTCTTAAAGCTGGTGATAAAGAAGAACCCCCCGGGACTGCTTCTGGCCCTCAGAATTGTCTGGGGAGCTGTGCTGGCAGGAGCGGTGCTTCTTATCTGCTATATGTTCTATGACGCAAACATAGCAGGACATCAGGAAAAATATCAGTCTATTGCAAAGTACCTGGTATTTAATGATAACTGGGGGACTAACCGTGGATTTGCCTGGAGGATTTCGTGGGAGAATTTCCTGAGTTTCCCCCTGCATCACAAGATTTTTGGGTTTGGACCGGACACATTTGGGATTATCACTACATTTAATAACTTTCAGGAAATGAGCGAAAATTATCGTGTAGTGTTTGACAATGCCCACAATGAGTACCTTCAGTTCCTTTTGACGATCGGAATTGCAGGACTTGCCGCGTACCTTGCATTTTTGATTTCAGCCTTTGTGAAAATGACCCGCCAGGCGAAAGGGAATCCTCTGGTACTTGCACCGATGTTTGCATTTGTTTGCTACAGTGTGCAGGCCGTGGTAAACCTGAACGTACCCATCACTGCGCCCTTTATGTGGCAGTTTTTGGCTATGGGACTGGCTGTCTGCTATCAGTCGGGAAGCGCGGGGAAGGAAGCAGAAGTTCAGGCGGACTGGGCCGTTGATGAAACTGAGAAAAGGGATGAAAAATAGAGGAGGGGCATATTTAGAAGAGAGCCGCCCTCACAATCTGAAAAAAGGAAGTTGTAGTTGCCATGTTTGATAAGTATATGCCAAAAAACAAAAGAGTCAGAATGATTATTTTAATGCTGGCTGATATTGTATCAATCCAGATTTGCTCCTTTCTGGCGCTTCTGATACGGTTTGATCTGAATATCGCAAAGATTCCGCCTGAGTACAGTGCCAATGTGCTGCGCTACTGGCCTATCCACACACTCCTGACTGTTGCGCTCTTTTTCCTGGCGCATCTGTATTCGACCATGTGGAGTGTGGCTGGAATCAGGGAGGTAATAAGAATTGTCCTTTCCTGCGGTCTCTCGACAGTTCTGCAGATAGCAGGTATGACGCTTCTGCAGTTTTTTATGCCGAGAAGCTACTATATTATCAGCTTTGTTGCTCTCTGCATCGCCGTTACAGGCATTCGGTTATCCTACCGGATTAAGCACTCCCTGTTTCCGTCGGGCAACAGAGGCGGAAGCAGGATTATGATTGTGGGAGCGGGAACCTCCGGCTCTGTGATTCTCAAGGAGATGATGACAAGCAGGCACACAAACGGAACAGTTGTCTGCTTTGCGGACGACGACATCAATAAAAAAGGCAAGTATCTGAATGGAGTTCCCATTGCGGGAGGCCGGGAGGAGATACCGGAGCTGGCAAAGCAGTACCGGGTGGATGAGATCTATGTGGCAATTCCGTCAGCCCCGGCCAAGGAACGAAAAAAGATTTTAGAGATCTGCCGAGAAACGGACTGCAAAATCAAGATGCTTCCCGGAATCTATCAGCTTCTCAACGGCGAGGTCAGTGTGGCCAAGCTCAGGGAGGTTCAGATCGAGGATCTGCTGGGAAGGGATCCGATCCGCGTGAATCTGGATGAGATTATGGGATATGTGCAGGATAAGGTAATCCTTGTCACAGGCGGGGGCGGTTCCATCGGAAGCGAGCTGTGCCGTCAGATTGCCAGCCACAGGCCAAAGCAGCTCATTGTCTTTGACGTCTATGAGAATAATGCATACGATCTGCAGCAGGAGCTGGAGAGAAGTTTCCCGGAACTCAATCTGACTGTGCTGATCGGCTCCGTGAGAAACACACACCGGATTGAGAGCGTGTTTGAACAGTACAGGCCGGATATCGTCTACCATGCGGCCGCCCATAAGCATGTCCCCCTCATGGAAAACAGCCCCAACGAGGCGATCAAGAATAATGTCTTCGGTACATACAAGACAGCCAGGGCTGCCGGAAAGTACGGAGCAAAGCGCTTTGTCCTGATTTCCACAGACAAGGCGGTCAACCCGACCAACATCATGGGGGCCTCCAAGCGGATGTGCGAGATGGTTATTCAGATGATGGATCACAGGTACAGGACCGAGTTTGTGGCAGTGCGCTTTGGAAATGTGCTGGGCAGCAACGGCTCCGTCATTCCCCTGTTTAAAAAGCAGATTGCAGAGGGAGGCCCTGTCACCGTCACACATCCCGATATTATCCGCTATTTTATGACGATACCGGAGGCTGTGTCGCTGGTGCTTCAGGCAGGAGCCTATGCAAAGGGCGGAGAGATTTTTGTCCTGAACATGGGAGAGCCTGTAAAAATCCTGGATTTGGCCAAGAATTTAATCCGGCTGTCGGGATATGTGCCGGGAGAGGATATTGCCATTGAATTTACCGGGCTCAGGCCGGGAGAGAAACTCTATGAGGAGATGCTTATGGATGAGGAGGGCATGCAGGATACCCCCAATAAGCTGATCCACATTGGAAAGCCCATTGAGTTTGATGAGGACGAGTTCCAGAAGCAGCTGGATGAGCTGTATGAGATTGCAAACAGGGATTCGGAGAATATCAAGGAGGCCGTCCAGCGGATCGTTCCCACGTATGTGATCAAAAGGGATGAGAAGTAGGATGAGTAGTTAAGGGAAAGGACAGGCAGAAAGCGGGAATTGAGCGCTTAAGGAGTACCTGAAGCATCGGAATAAGAAAGATAAATATTCAGCAACTATAAAAACGGGCAGTTCAGAGGATAATCGCAGGAATTCTGAGCCGGCCCGTTTTTTCTGCGTTCAGGTTTGTGAGGGAGGGAGTCTATGTGAGCTGTAAGAACATCAGCCGGGAGCCGGTTCCGCGCAAAAGGGAGGATGAATTATCTTGAAATTCTGTATATTCTTGGAAATGAATTCAAATAATAAAAATGAGAACAGATACGTCCGATTTTGTATATTATTGTAAAAAACAGTAATTAATTTAACGAGAATTTACTTGAGTATCCGGCAGTTTTGGTATATAATATATTATGGTTAAAAAAATAACAAATCATGTGCCAGAAAGCGGACAGGCCGTCTGCAGAAGGGGAACGGCAGTTAATATGAAACCGTTCATTTTCTGTGAAGGCTTCTGCGCAGACAGAAGCGTGTCTGCAGTGGGGAATGAGGATGTCTGGAGACGGTCCGGCCGGAAGGGTGCATCCATTTATGAAGGAGGAATCAG
Organism: Clostridium sp. M62/1; assembly: GCF_020736365.1. NCBI lineage: Bacteria > Bacillati > Bacillota > Clostridia > Eubacteriales > Clostridiaceae > Clostridium > Clostridium sp. M62/1. The sequence continues at coordinate 1,348,050 of NZ_CP085988.1, forward strand.
AAATGGCAAGATTTACGTTACCGAGAGATATTTACCATGGAAAAGGATGCCTTGAGGAGCTGAAAAACCTGAAAGGAAAACGCGCAATCCTCGTTGTGGGCGGAGGTTCCATGAAGCGTCAGGGATTTTTAGACAAGGCGGTTGAGTACTTAAAGGAAGCCGGGATGGAGGTGCGCGTCTTTGAAGGCGTGGAGCCGGATCCGTCGGTAGAGACGGTTATGAAGGGTGCGCAGGTCATGAGAGAGTTTGAGCCGGACTGGATTGTCTCCATGGGCGGCGGTTCACCCATTGATGCAGCGAAAGCTATGTGGGCTTTCTATGAGTATCCGGAGGTGACGTTTGAGGAGCTGTGCACACCCTTTAATTTTCCGGAGCTGAGGACAAAGGCGAAATTTGCAGCGATTCCCTCCACTTCCGGCACAGCCACAGAGGTTACCGCCTTCTCCGTTATCACAGATTACGAAAAGGGAATCAAGTATCCTCTTGCAGACTTTAATATCACGCCGGATGTTGCCATTGTCGATCCGGAGCTGGTGGAAGGGCTTCCTGCAAAACAGGTGGCCTATACGGGAATGGATGCCCTGACTCATGCGATCGAAGCCTATGTTTCCACACTCCACTGCACCTTTACGGATCCGCTGGCAATCAAGGCCATCCAGATCGTAAACAGTGATCTGCAGAAATCTTATGACGGCGACATGAGAAGCCGTGAGGAGATGCACTATGGCCAGTGTCTGGCAGGAATGGCTTTTTCCAATGCGCTTCTCGGAATTGTGCACTCCATGGCTCACAAGACAGGAGCTGCATTTTCCACCGGCCATATCACACACGGCCTGGCCAATGCCATGTATCTTCCATATGTAATCTCCTACAATGCCAAGGAGCCGGAGGCGGCAGCGCGCTATGCGGAGATCGCCAATGCCATCGGCATTACAGGCACTGTGGAGGAGTGTATTGAGGGACTGAGAAAGAAAATCCGTTCCATGAATGATTATATGGGTATTCCCAATACACTGAAGGAGTTTGGAATTGAGGAGAAGGAGTTTAAAGAGAAGCTGGCCGCTATCTCTGAGAATGCGGTGGGCGATGCATGCACAGGATCCAATCCAAGAACGATTGATCCGAAGACCATGGAAAAACTGTTTACCTGTATTTACTACGGAACAGAGGTTGACTTCTAACAGCTGACATACAGCAGATTCAGAATGCAGTATGAAGAAAGCCTGACGGGCAGACGCTTACCTTTCGGTGAGCCTGCCTGTCAGGCTTTTGTGTTATATAACAGGAAATTTCGTTCTCTGTTATATAAAAACGTTCCGCGGGGATCGCACTGGGTTGGACAGAGAGGACGCTACAGACGTTTTCCCAGAATCCAGCGCCGGAGCCCTCCGTATTTCAGAGCCTCCTCTATTTTTTCGTAGCCGAGACACTGGAAATTCCGGAGACTGTACAGATTTTCAGGGTGAACGGTTGCCATCAGGAAGCGATAGCCCATGGAGGCGGCTTTTTCCTCACCGGCCCTGAGAAGACGGCGCATCAGCCCGTTTCCGGTATAGGCTCTGCTGACCACAACTGTCTCCATGTGGGCCACAAGGGGGAGTTCCCGGGCAGACAGGTGAAGGGAAGAGCCCAGGTTATCACTGTCCAGGCCGGGAAAGCGGACGAGGAGGAAGGCTGCAATACTGCCCTGAGCGGGGATTGAGCCAGTGATATCTCTGTCGGGGGCGCTTCCTGCCGGAAGCTGGTTCTCCTCTTCCTCACAGACGGCTTTCAGGATAAATCCCTGCCGATCCATATGGTTTTCAATAAATTCCTGGTTATCCGGGCAGAACCACTCTTTTTGGGCAACAGTCTCTGCCCCCTCATTCATGAGTCGATAGATATTGGGGCTGTCTGACAGGACAGCAGGTATGATTGAAAAAGTCATGAAGGCCTCTCTTTCCGGAATCCCTCCTGGCAGGACTCCTCTCTGTTTTTTGTAATGCCGAATGCGGTTATGCAGTGCCCATATGCCTGCGTTTACCGGCTGCATAAAGGGATATTCTGCGGTACGGGCAGTCGCTATGGGACTGTACTATCTAAAAGTTTAATACAGAATCGGAAAAAAGGAAAGTAAAATGCAGATGCAGAGAAAAGAAATTTCAGGAGGCAGGAGGCTTCTGGAAGATAAATATTACAGGTATCTGTAAAAGAACTCCTTTGCTAAGATAGTTATTGTTTATAAATGGATAATAATGGTAAAGGAGAAGGAAGATGAACCGACAGACAGAAATGCAGACAGGAGAGGAATATGGAGGAGGCAGGCGGGAGATGACAGTAAAATCTCTCTGCGAAATATGGGAGGCTTCTGTCAGAAGCAGTGTAAAGCCCAGCACCTATGCCTGCTATGTGACGCTGATTGAAAAGCATATTCAGGCGGAGCTCGGAAACATGTCAGCGGGGAAGCTGACCAACCGGGTGATTCTGGAATTTGTGAGAAAGAAACAAAGGCAGGGACTTTCCGCAGGAACCGTCCGGCTGCTTCTTTTTTTGCTGAAACGCATCGTTCAGGCGGGAAAGGAGAGGGGGATATGGCCGGCAGAGGAACTCAGCTTCCGACAGCCAAGGCAGCTTTCAGGAGGGAAGAACATTATGGAATGGGAGGATTTCCACAAGATCCTCAGCTACCTTCTGCACTCCAGAAGGAGCTTTGATCTGGGACTTCTGATTTCCCTGAGCACCGGAATACGGGTGGGGGAGCTGTGCGGTATAAAATGGGGAGATATTGACCTGAAGGCAGGGATACTGAGAGTCAGAAGAACCGTTTCCAGGATACGCAATGTGGATATAGAGGAACAGCAAAAGCCGTTTCCGGCAAAACAGAGCAGAACGATTATACAGATTGGGCCTCCGAAAACAGAAACCTCCGTGCGCGATATTCCGCTTCCTCAGTTTCTCGTGGAGAGACTGAGGGAGAGGCAGGAGGAGCGCAGATTTTCCTCCCAGGCCTATGTGCTCACAGGAAGAGCGCAGTTTATGGAGCCGAGAGGGGTACAGAGGCGGTTTAAAAATCTCCTGAAAAAATGCGGGATTGAACCTGTCAATATTCACTCTCTCAGACATTCCTTTGCATCCAAATGGATTGAAAACGGGTTTGACAGCAAGGCTTTATCTGAAATTCTCGGACATTCCTCTGTCAAAATAACTATGGATATCTATGTTCACAGCAGCATGAGACAGAAGAAAAGCTATATGGATCGCGTATTGGACGGACTTTAAATCTTCGCATGGTGAACTGTTACAGAGAAAAATTCTTTAAAAATATATTAAAGGATTTATAATTGATAAAATATTTTCTCTGTGATAAGATGGATAACATAGCATGTACAATGAGGAGGTTTACCATGGATTCCTATCAGAATTATGAACAGGAAATTGATCTGAAGGATTTGATGTTCGCCGTGCTTCGCAGATGGCGTCCTATCATCCTGATTGCGATCATTTTCGCCCTTCTTCTGGGAGGCTTTAAGGCAGTCAGAGGTTTGGGACAGATGAAGGATGCAGAGTATGTTGCATCGAAACAGCAGGAATATGACAACAGCATGGATCAGTATGAAATGTCAAAGGAACGCCTGGAAAAGGAGATTGAAAATATCAAGGCGAGTCTGGAAAGCCAGAATGATTATATGGAAAATTCTGTTCTGATGAATATTAACCCATATGATGAGTATACGACAGCCGTATCATTTTACGTGGCTACCGATTACCAGATTATGCCTGGCATGGCCTACCAGAACCCCAACACAGCTTCCAGCATTATGGCAGCCTATATGTCCATGATCCAGAGCGGAGAGATGTACAATTATGTGTTAAAGAAAATGGAGCCGTCCCTGGAGCTTCGTTACCTGCAGGAGCTGGTGACAGTAGAGCCTGATTATGACAACAATATGTTCAATGTCCGTGTAATCAGCAGTACAGAGGAGGGGGCAGAGCAGATTATGTCCCTGATCATGGAATCTCTGAACGAATATCAGGCCGTGATAACCCAGAAAATAGGCCCTCATACACTTAACATGATTCAGGATACAGGCGCTGCAGGTCCATCGGCAGCTCCCGGCGGTGAGATGAGTCAGACACCGGAGGTGTACACTACCGTAGATCTGGAGCTTGAGAAAAAGCAGCAGGATCAGTCTGCCAGAACACAAACTCTGAACCAGAGTCTCACAGATAAAACAAAGGAACTGAATGAGCTGAAGGAACCGGCCAATACACTGCCCAGCACAGGGAGCGCGCTGAAATCGGCTGTGAAATATGGAGTGCTTGGCGGAGTCCTGGGCGCATTCTTAGCTGTATTTTTTATCTGCGTCTCATTTCTGATGAGCGACAAGCTGGCAAATGACAGAGAGCTTCGCCGCCGCTATGGCCTTATGGTGCTCGGTGTATTTGACAGCGGGGAGAAAAAGGGCCTGTTTGCTTTTGTAGACCGATTTATAGACCGCATGGAGGGAACGGCAGCCAGAAAAATGAGCAGCGCGCAGGCCTGCAGCGTGGTAGCTGCCAATGTGATGAACTATGCAGGAGAGGCAAAGCAGATCCTGCTTGTCACATCCACAGATGCGGGAGTGCTTGATACAGTGAATGAAGAGCTGTCAGCTGTCCTTCCCTCCCTCACGCTGACTTCCGGAGGAAATCTGGACAGGGAGGCAGAGGCGATAAGGAAGGCCGCGTCCTGTGATGCCGTAATCCTGGTAGAGAAGAGAAAGGAGTCCTCCTTCACGGGAATCGAGAGGGAGCTTGAGATTGTGAAGAGCCTTGACAAAAAGATTTTAGGCTGCGTTGTCCTCTAATAGACGGGCAAAATTTTCAGCAGACTGCCAAAAGAGCAGGCGCATCCTCAGGCATCTTCAGCAGGCTGCTCGGCAAGTATCCGTCGAAAGAAGTTTTCTGTATGGCACAGAGCAAAAGTCTGAGATTAGGACAGATACAGGAAATTTTGAACGGCGGATACTTTTTTGATCAGCTTCATCAGGTGGAAGGGATGTTATTATCCCAATAATGACAATATATTTTGGGAAAATCAGATTAATCAAGCGATATGTCGAAAATTGCGTCCGAATTCACTTCCATTTTAAGGGAAAATAGGCTATAACTGGATTAGCAATCGCAAAAACAGGAGGATTAGGGATGGATGCGGTAACACAGACGGAAAATCTGATAAAAGAGGTGGAGAGGCTGAAAAGTGAGAATGAAACTCTTTTCAAAACAGTGCTGCAGATGAAACAGACACTGGACAGACTGATTATTAAATATATAGAGAACGGAAAGCAGGAAGCGTGAGAAAAAAGAGGCGAATGGTGCAGAACAGAAATTCTGCAGGCAAACTTGGAAATTACGATACGAAGAAGAAAAATCCCGGCATCGGCTGTTAGAAGATGAGAAGAAGACTCAGACAGGCGTCTGCCGGATATTTTTTGCCTGAGAAGCGACGGCATAGGCTGCCGGTATTCGTCAGGTCAGCTTTTTGTTTTTCATTGTCAAATCCCAGATAGTAGCGTGCATCCAGGTGACAGTATCATTCAGCTTTTTGTTGTCATCACGCAGGCGTTCAACCTCCTGGGTGAGTTCCCGAATCTGTACTGCCTGTTTTGCAATGACTGCGCGGCTGTTATACTGCCTCTCAGGTTCTGTGATTCTCTGGACAACGGAGCAGTTGGGCACTGCATCGCCCAGGATCTGGCTTCCGATTAATTCATCACGCATCTCATAGTCCAGATTCATGAAATTTTGATAAGTCATGGGGAGTTTGGTCATGGAAGCGCTGCACTTAGGGCAGACTGCGTTTTTGGGAAGCTGGTAGTAGGCATAGTAGCCGCATTGCGAACAGTAGAAAACCGTTAATTCTCTCATATATCCCTCCTGATATTCCTTAGAGCACCTTTGAAAACTCTGTCCTGCCACCCGCTGCGAAGAGATATGGCAGATAACAGGGATGAGTCAGCCTTCAGATATACTTTAGCCGTCCTATTAAAAAAACGACAGAAATAACCGAAATATGACTGAAAAATGAAAAAAATATAAATTTTGACCCATGCTTTCTGCGGCAGGAGCTGTATCTGATTTTTTCAGGAGGTTTCCCGGGATGCGAAATCAAATATCCGTTCGGCAGCAATCTGAAAAAAGCGGCCCCGGCAAAGAGTAGGAAAGAGCAGCAGACCTTTACAGCCCGCTGCTTTCCCGCGGCGCTCTCTGCCGGGAAATGGCCGCAAAGCAGGAGAGGCGCTGCAGCGGCAGCCCTCTCCTGTTGAACGGATGACTTATATATTTTACTGGATGATTCCCTCTGTGTCAACTGTCCATACCGTATCGTTGGAATCTTTGTAGTCTCTGAAGCCCTTTCCAAGCTCTGGCTTGGCATCAGAGGTGGAAGAGGCGGAGGATTTCTGGATCGTACCGCTGGTGTTTACCAGATAAGTCTTGTCTCCGGCCTGAACCGGCTCATAGCGGAGCTCCGGATCTGCCTTTTTCATAAGGCCTCCTGCATAGACACGGTTGTCCTTCTCACCGGTGTAACCCTGTCCCTTCTTGGAACCGCTCGGATAGAAGTACCAGATCTGGTTTTCCTCCAAATCTTCATCGTAGATCGTCTGCTTGCCTGTCTTCATGATACCGTCGTCGCCGAAGTAGTAATTGGCCTCTGTGCCGTCCTTAGTTGTGAGTTTCTGAAGTCCCGTCTGCATCTCTCCTTTTTCATTAAAGGCATAGCGCTCGGAATTGATATTGAAGAGTTCCAGACCTTCGGTCTCAGAGTAGTAGGGTTTTCCGTCCTTAAAGTAGAAGTAGTATTCCTCGCCCTCCTCGCTGATTCCTTCCACACCCTCGATAACATACCATCCGGAGGCACGCTTTCCGCCCAGCTCCTTATCGTAGTATCGATAGTCAGCCAGAGGATTCGAAGCAGAACTGCCGCCTTCCTCACCGTCAGAAGAGCCGCCTGCAGTATCCGACACCTTTACCCAGCCGGTCTGCATCTGTCCGTCTTTAAAGGTATAGTAGAAGCCGTCGATTTTTCTGTCAATCTGATCTTTTACGAGTTTTCCGTCCTGATCAAAGTAGCACCAGATCCCCTCGTCGTCGGTATCCTCAGTGATCTCCTCGAGAAGCACCCAGCCTGTTCTTCTGGCTCCGTCATTCTCGGCGCCCAGATAGTAGGTTTCGCCGTCCAGTTCAAGAAGGCCTGTCTGCATGATGCCGTCGCCGTCAAAATAGTACCAGTTATTATTCACAGACATCCATTTGGAAGTTACAATCTTTCCGTTTTTGTCAAAGTAGTTCCACTCTGTATCAGCGGCAGAGTCAGGGGAATCATAGGTTTCCTCTCCCTCAGGGGATACCCATTTATTTTTAACCATCTTTCCGTCGCCGTCAACATAGTATTCATCCACCCTCTCATTGACAGTCACATCACCGTCGTCATTGAGGTAATACCAGTCATTTCCGCGCTTCTTCCAGGTGTTGGACTCCATGTATCCGTCCTCATCGTAGAAGTGCCAGCCCCCATCTTCTTCAACCCATCCGTTTTCAGCAGCGTAGGCTTCCATTAAAAAACTGCTTCTCATCACATTGGGTGCAGACACAGCCATCATGGCAGCAGCAGATAACACAGCGATCAGTTTGGTTGTTTTTCTCATTTAACAATCTCTCCTTTTTCATGAATGGTGTTTTTTGAAAATCCATCGTTGCATTACGGTGCTTATTATAGCGTGCCGTTTCGGGCTTTGAAAGTGCAGGTTGCTGGAAGGAATGGAAGGTGAGGGAAGCGATAGGCGGACAGTGGAAGAGAGCGGGCAGCAGAACTGGAAAGAGTTCGCCCGGAGATAAGAAGTCTGCCGCGGAAAAAAGCCTTAAAAACTGGGTTTTCCGGGGAGAAGGCCGGAAACATAGGGGTCAGGGGCACAGGAAACGGAGGGAGAATGTGGCAGGAAGAAAAATGAGAAGGATTCCGGGAGAGAGGTGAAAGAAGGGCCGGTCTGGTGAGGAAAAATGAAAAAAAGCCGTCACAGCTCTGCGGCAGAGCCATGACGGTCCGGGCTGCAGAACGCAGCCGTTCACTGTTCAGAAGAAATTTCGCCTTATGCCAGATAAAGCGCTCTGCGCGGCGAGCACCCTCTGGAGGATACCGGCTTTGTTATTCGGCATACCAGGAATCTGTAACAAAGTCCACAGTCAAGCTGTCCTGGAGTTTTTTCAGAACTTCCTTTACATAGGTGTTCAGATTCATGGATTTTTCTTTTCCGATCCGGTAGTCCATATCGGCGTTAAAATAATTTTCACCGCCCACGCTGTAGCCGTCAAAACCGGCGCAGGATACGCGGGAAACCCCTGTCTTCACGAGGACGTTCAGGAGCATGACAAAGGAGTTGTCTATGATTTCCGCATTCCTGTCGATGAGAGAGCTGTAGTTCAGGGTGTAATCAAAGCTGCCCTTTACATTGGTCACATTGGAGGTGGCGATTACCTTTACGATAGAGCCGCCCTGCTGCTTTAGCTCTAAGAGCCGTGTTCCCAGCTGCACGTACCGCCTGGAATTGCTCAGGAAGGCGAAATCCACGGGGATATCATCCGGGATATAGTTAACCGAGATGACAATGGGATGGTTTTCGCGGATGAACTGGTCAATGCGGCTCCTCTGAAGCTCCATATTCCGCCCAGGACCCAGGAGAAGGAGAGTTTTTCCTGCCCACTGGTCGGACAGCTTTTTTAAGTCCTCCCCGTCGCTGCACTCCATATTCTGATAGCTCAGATACAGGCTTTCAATATAATCTTTGTCGTACATGAGCTTTTTCTCAGGTTCAATCCGGTCGAGAATTACATTTAAGGATTTCAGGGACAGCGTGTGCTTGTCCATCAGGAATTTGACGTAGTTTGGATGACAGTTGTTGGAAGCCGCAATATAGAAGAAAAGACTGTAGCCCCAGGGACTTTTCTCGAAAAACGGCATAATATTGATGTCGATGGCCTCTAACATCTGGCTGGTGTCATAGGATTTTCCGTAGAGGGCGTTCATGTGCATGGAAATCAGCTCAATGGGAAGATTTCCGGCGCTCTTTCCCATGCCGTAGAGAGAGGCGTCCACGAGAACCGTGCGGTCTACCGGCTTGCTCAGCATTTCCATGCTGTTGGCATATGCCATCTGGAAATTGTTGTGGGAGTGGTAGCCGATGGAGATCTCGGGATTTAAGTTGTGGTCGAGGATCTCAAAGTAGTGCAGAAGGCTGCTCTGGTGCAGAAGTCCGTAGGTATCCACCATGGAGAGGGCGTAGGGATTCAGCTCGTTGACCAGATCGATGAGATCGAGAAGTTCTCTGTCAGAATAGCTGGTGATGGAGACGGCCTGCACGAATACCTGGTAGCCAAGAGCCTTCACCTGGGTGCAGAAGGCCAGGGCTTCTCTCATCACCTGCTTTTTGAAAATTACACGGATGCCGTCGAGACAGCTCTCGCTGCAGGGAGAGAGGTGCTCGATGGAGCAGGTTCCGTAATCGATCATGCCCACCAGCATGGTGCTGCCCTTGTCCAGATGACCGAACAGGCGGTCTGCGCTGGCAGTGTCGGGCATGATTGTGCGGTTTCTGTCAAAGGGACGCCGTTCGTCCAGAAAGCCGATCTCGAGAATGTCGACGCCTGAGCTGATCAGGCGCTCGAAGATGCTTACCATGCTGTCGTGTCCAAAGTTCCAGTCATTGACATAGCCTCCGTCGCGGAGGGTGCAGTCAAGAAGTTTTACCTGTTTCATGTATGTCTGTCCTTTCTTCAGATACTATTATAGATGTGCCGCTCCGAGAAACTCTGCGATCTCGGACACCCGGTCTGCCGTAAACACGGGGGAGTAGCGTTCCTCCCACTCTTTTTTTGTCTTGGGGCCAAAGCCGAAGGTGACAGCCATGAAATCAGTGCCGGCTGCCTTCGCTCCGCCTGCGTCGGAGGCGGTATCCCCGATGAGAAGCGCTTCCTTCGGGGAAAGATTCAGTCCGTCGAGACATTTGTGCAGTACATCAACCTTCTGCATCTTGCTGGCAAAATCGCTGCCGCAGATGAGATCACAGCGCTCTGCGATGCCGAAATGTTCGAGGATCGTGAGGGCATAGTCCTCCCGCTTCAGAGTGGCCACCCCGATTAAAAATCCCTGGCTCTTCAGGCGCTCGAGAAGAGGGAGAATTCCGTCGTAGGGGCGCGCCTTGAGGAGATCCACATTCTTATACTGGTCGCGGAACACTGCCGTGGCCCGGTCAGCCTCGGCGTCATCCAGTCCGTAGTGTTCCATCAGGGAACGCTTGACCGGAGGGCCGATAAAGGTCAGAAGTGTTTCCTCGGGAAGCTCCCTGTAGCCCATGGTTTTTATGGTGTGACGGACGCTGGATAAAACCCCCTCGGAAGTGTCGAGAAGGGTACCGTCCAGGTCGAAAATAATTCCTCTGTACATGTGGTTTAGTCCTCCGTAAAATAAAATCTGTGTGAGGGGAAGCCGCCGTTTCGGCAGCTCCCACTCAGCCGGATGTGAGCATCCGGCTGACCTCGGCCAGATCCTTTCTCGTGTCCACGGACAGAGAAGGATGGCCTGTATCGACGAAAAAGACGGGAACGCCTTTTTCCATAAAGCGCAGCAGATCACATTCCTCGATGGTTTCAAGGATTCCCCTCGGCGTTTCCTCAAAAAAGCGAAGGGCTTCCCGGGTGTAGACGCCGATACTTGCAAATTTCCTGTAGGTGAAATTTAAACTCCCCTTGGGGTAGGGGATGGGAAATCTCGAGGTGTAGAGTCCCACGCCGAAATCTCCGCATACCACCTTGATGTTGGTGGTGTCCATAGCCTCTGCCGGCGAAGAGACAGGCGCCATGGCGTTTACCACAAACAGGCCGGAGCGGACGCCTGCGGCAAGCTCCTCCCTTCCGGGGAAAAGCGGCTCTGGGGACTGGATTAGCTTCAGGGCCCGGCGGACGGTGGAGTCAATGTCACTGCCGGTCAGAAGAGGTTCATCCCCTCCGATCATCACGTGGAGGCTGGCATCCGTTTTCTTTGCTGCCTCACAGAGACGGGAGGTGGGATTTTCATGATCCGGGCTGGTCATCAGGACGGGGATTCCCTCCTGGCGGCAGGCTTCCTCGATCAGCGGACTTTCAGTGGCCACAAAAAGCTCCGTCAGCAGCCGGGAGCGGGAGGCCTGCTCAAACACCCGAAACAGCATGGGACGCCCCTCCAGCATAGCCAGAGGCTTTCCGGGAAAACGGGATGAGCCGTACCGTGCCGGGATAATGCCTGTAATTTTCATAAAATTTACCAGCCTTTCTCAAAATCTTATTTCATTATTATAAAAAGAATCATGGTAAAACACAAGACAAAGTGGCAAAATACCGGAAATATCGGAGAAATGTAAGAAAAAGTTTAATAGGCATTTACGGGAAAGTGTGATATACTGAGCGTGGGTTTTCAGAAACTTAATACTTTGTTAACATAACTGTAAAATATATAGCCTGTGTAAATTTCAGGAAAAGAAACGGAAAAAATTTACAAGCTGCAGGGAAATAAGAAGAGAGTGAGGAGAAGCGCGAATGCGGATAAAGGTATCCAATTATATTGCAAAAAAGCTGCTGGAGGCAGGCATTACCGATGTGTTTATGATAACCGGAGGCGGCGCCATGCATCTGGATGATGCCCTGGGACACCAGGAAGGGCTGAACTGTATTTTCAATCACCACGAGCAGGCTTGTGCCATGGCGGCAGAGGCCTATGCGAGAGTGCACGGCAAGATTGCCGCCGTCTGTGTGACCACGGGGCCGGGAGGAATCAACGCCATGACAGGAGTGGCGGGAGGCTATCTGGACTCTATTCCCATGTTTATCGTGTCAGGGCAGGTGCGCTACGACACCATGTCCAGAAGCACGGGACTGCATTTGAGAGCTATGGGGGATCAGGAGTTTGACATCACCCGCTCTGTGGCCAATATGACGAAATACACGGAAATGATCATTGATCCCATGAGAATCAGGTTCTGCATGGAGAAGGCGCTGTATCTGGCATACGCAGGACGTCCGGGCCCTGTATGGCTGGATGTGCCGTTAAATGTCCAGGCAGCCGAGGTGGAGACAGATGACCTGGTAGGCTTTGACAGAGAGGATTATGAGGCAGGAGGAACCGGCTGGGCCTGCGAAAGCGGCGCCGAGATCCCGGAGGATACAGCCGGGAAGGGAGAGTACCGCGCTCTGCTTCCGAAAAAGGTGACGAAGGAAACAGCCAGGGAAATTGTGAGAAAGGTCAGAAGCGCCAGGAGGCCTGTGATCAATGCCGGAAACGGAATCCGGATCGCCGGCGCTCATGAAGTATTTATGCGCGTCGTGGACGCCCTGGGAATCCCGGTTGTGACGGGAGCCGACAGCATTGACTGTATCTGGGACGAACATCCTCTCTACACGGGAAAGGGAGGAAATGTGGGAGATCGGGCAGGCAACTTTGCCATTCAGAACAGCGATCTGCTCCTCTCCCTGGGAAGCCGCCTGAGCTTCCGCCAGGTCGGATACAGGTTTGACACCTGGGCAAGGGAGGCCTACACGATTATCAACGACATCGATGCGGAGGAGCTCAAAAAGCCTACCCTCCATGTGGACATGCCGGTCCATGCAGACGTAAAAGATCTGCTGGAAACCATAGAGGAGGTTCTTAAGGAGGATGAGAGCCTCGCAAGGGACGCCATGGACGGAGAGATAAGGAAGGCACAGGATGCCTGGGTGGAAAGATGCCAAAACTGGAAGAAAAAGTATCCGGTCGTATTAAAGCGCCACATGGAGGGCGGCACGGAGCATGAGGCAAACGTATATGCCTTTGCCCATGAGCTGAGCGCAAGACTTCTGGAGGATCAGATTGTGGTTGTGGGAAACGGCTCTGCCAACGTGGTCTGCGGCCATGCCAATATTATGAAGAAGGGGCAGCGGTTTATCTCCAATTCCGGGATCGCATCCATGGGCTATGGCCTTCCGGCCTCTATCGGCGCCTGCATTGCAGACCATACCCATGATATTATCCTTGTGACGGGAGACGGAAGCATACAGATGAACCTTCAGGAGCTTCAGACGGTAATCGGAAGATGGCTTCCCATTAAAATCTTTGTGATCAACAACGGCGGCTACCACTCCATCAGACAGACGCAGAAGAATTTCTTCGGTGAGCCCCTGGTGGGAGTGGGCGTGGACAGCGGAGATCTGACCTTCCCCAGCATGGAAAAGCTGGCCTGGGCTTACGGCTTCCCCTACGTTTCCATCCGCGGAAACAGGGAGCTGGACGAAAAGCTGGAGGAGGCGCTGGCTATTGACGGGCCGGTGATCTGCGAGGTGTTCGTGACCATGGACCAGAACTTTGAGCCCAAGTCGGCTGCCAAGAAGCTGCCGGACGGGACGCTGGTGTCCCCGCCTCTTGAGGATCTGGCACCCTTCCTTTCCGACGAGGAGATGGATGAGAATATGATTATTGAGCGGATCAAAAAATAAGAGGACGTATCAGTTTGGAGGACAGTTTATGAGGATAGTTGCTACAGGGGCCACGAGCTTTGTGGGAAGCGGGGCAGTGAAGGCCCTGCTTGACCGGGGGCACGAGGTTTACGCGGTACTCAGAAAGGGCTCTGTGAAGGCAGACAGGCTGCTTACGGATGGAAAGCTGCCGGACGGTCTGGTGATTCTCGAGGAGGATCTGGGACATCTGGATCAGCTTGCCGGAAGAATTCCGGAGCCCTGCGACGTGTTTCTCCATATGGGCTGGAAGGGCGCGGGGAGTGATTCCCGTGCCGCTTTGGCCATTCAGGAGGAAAATGCCCGGGACGCCCTTAAGGCTGTGAAGGCTGCAAGGGCTCTGGGCTGCAGACGGTTTCTGTTTACCGGCTCTCAGGCAGAGTATGGAATCCATGATTCCCTGATGGGGGAGGATGCCGAGTGCAGACCTACCTCCCCGTACGGAGCCGCGAAGCTGAGGGTGTGCAGGGAGGCGCCTGCCCTCTGCCGGGAGCTTTCCATGGATTACGGACATGCAAGAATCTTCAGCACCTATGGGCCGGGAGATCACCCCTGGTCCCTTCTCTCTACCTGTGTGAAGACCTTTCTCGCAGACGGAGTGATGGAGATGGGAGACTGCACACAGATGTGGAATTTCCTGTATATCGACGATGCGGCCCGGGCTATTGCCGCGCTCTGCGAGTACAGAGGAAGCCTGATGGAGCAGGGGAGCGTGTTCAATCTGGGCGGTCCCATGGAGGAAACCAGGCCTCTCAGGGAATTTGTGGAGACAGTCCACGAGATGTGCCAGGGGAGGGGAACCTGTGTCTACGGTGTGAGAAAGCCCAACGCTGAGGGCGTGGTGAACCTGATTCCAGACATTTCAAAGATGGAGCGCGTCACTGGGTGGAAGCCGGCAGTCCGTTTCCGGGAGGGAATGGAGGCTGTGCTTCAGAAAGCAGTCCGCTTATCTTAAGAAAAATGTCCCTTGTAAAATAACGGGGGGAAGATTAGAATAGATAAATAATCTGATTGGATATACCGGAGATCTGAAAAACAGGACAGGAAGAGAGAATAGTTTGCGATGAAGAAGATCAGCATTTTAATTCCATGCTATAATGAAGAGGAAAATGTGGGGCCGATCAGCGAGGCCGTGGTGGAAACCGTCACCAGGGATCTGCCGGAGTATGACTACGAGCTGGTATTTATTGACAATGATTCTACGGATCAGACCAGACCGATTCTCCGGGAATTGTGCAGGAAAAACCCAAAGATCAAGGCGATTTTCAATGCAAAAAATTTTGGACAGTTCAATTCTCCCTACTACGGGCTTTTGCAGGTGACAGGCGACTGCGTGATCAGCATGGTAGCTGATTTCCAGGATCCGGTGGAGCTGATTCCAAAGTATGTGCGGGAGTGGGAAAAGGGCTATAAGATTGTAATCGGCATCAAGACGGGCAGCAAGGAAAATCCTATCATGTACAGTCTCAGGAGCTTCTATTACAGGCTGATTAAGAAGCTCTCCGATGTGGAGCAGATTGAGCACTTTACTGGTTCCGGGCTCTATGACAGGGATTTTATCGAGGTGCTCAGAAATCTTGACGATCCCACTCCGTTTCTGCGGGGAATTGTGGCGGAGCTGGGCTATAAGAGAAAGGAAATCCCCTATATCCAGCCTCAGAGAAGAGCGGGCAAGACCCACAATAACTTTTATAAGCTATACGACGCGGCCATGCTCAGTATAACCTCCTACACAAAGGTGGGGCTCAGGCTTGCGACGATTTTCGGAAGCATCTGCGCCGGAATCAGCATAATCGTGGCCTTTGTCTATCTGGTGCTGAAGCTCCTTCACTGGAACGATTTCCCGGCAGGCATGGCTCCTATGTTGATCGGCATGTGCTTTCTGGGCTCTGTCCAGATTTTCTTTATCGGGCTTGTGGGAGAGTACATTCTTTCCATCAACGCCAGGGTGATGAAGCGTCCTCTTGTGGTGGAGGAGGAGAGAATTAACTTTGGCACAGACACCGGGACGAATCCGGCGCAGCAGGAAGAGCTTTCAAAAGAGGACGGGCAGGTTCCTGCAGCCGCAGAGCCCACAGACAGCGGTCCTCAAACAGCGGTCCTCAAACAGCAGAGCGTTCGGGCGCAGATTCTGACAGGACAGGAGATAATGCATGAAATTTAATGTAGATGTAGTGAGAATACGCGAAAATTCCATACAGCTGAACGGATGGGCCATCGGAAAGACGCCGGACGCGAAGATCGCCTACGACGTGGAGGATGGAAACCACCGCCATCTGGACCATAAATATGTGGCCACCAGGCGGGACGATGTAAGCCAGATCTATTTTGGAAGCGTCCTGGATAGGGAGTTTGGATTTGACATCCAGTTTCCCTACGAGCGGGGGAAGGAGTACTACCTGGTGATCCGCGGGGAGGGGCGCAGAATCCGCGTAAAGTACAACGAGGAGCTGATCGCAAAGCGCAGCAGCGTCGCCCACAAGAAGATGCAGAAGATAAAGGATCTGATGAATATGGAAACCGTCCGGGTAGCCTTTGATTTCTGGAAGGAGAACGGACTTCGGGCGCTGATCAAAAAATCTAAGCACAAGATCCAGGGGATTGACAATGACTACGACTATGGAGAGTGGTATGAGCTGACCAAGCCCACAGAGGAGGAGCTTTCTGAGCAGAGAGCGACCGTATTTGAGTATATGCCCAAGCTCTCCATCGTGATTCCGGCCTACAAGACGCCGGAGCGGTATCTGAAGGAGATGCTGAATTCCATTCTTGCCCAGACCTATGAAAACTGGGAGGTATGCGTGGCAGACGGAAGCCCGGCGGGAGAAGGAATCGAGAGGGTGCTCAGGCGGTACGCGGAGAAGGATCAGCGTTTTAAATATGTGATTCTGGGGGAGAATAAGGGAATCTCCGGGAACACCAACGCTGCCATGGACATGGCAGTGGGGGATTTCATCGTGCTGGCGGATCACGACGACACGCTCCCGCCGCATGCGCTTTTCGAGGTGGCGAAGGCCATCAACGAGCATCCGGGGGCAGATGTGATCTATTCTGACGAGGACAAGATGGATATGGACGGCGGCGCCCTCTTCGATCCCCATTTCAAGCCTGACTTCAATATCGATCTGTTAAGGAGCGTCAACTACATCTGCCATCTGTTTGTGGTAAGCCATGATCTGGCGGCCCGGGTGGGAGGATTCAGGCAGGAATTTGACGGCGCCCAGGACTATGATTTTATTTTCCGATGCACGGAGGGAGCCTCAGAGGTCTGTCATATCCCCAAGGTGCTGTATCACTGGCGCTGCCACCAGAATTCCACCGCCAGCAACCCGGAGAGCAAGCTCTATGCCTTTGAGGCAGGCTCGCGGGCCATTATGGCCCACTATAAGCGGGTGGGCATTGAGGCTGAGCGTGTGGAAAAGGGAGTGGACTACGGAATCTACCACTCCATCTACAAAATCAAGGGAGAGCCTCTGGTGTCAGTGATCATTCCAAACAAGGATCACAGGCAGGATCTGGATCTGTGCATCCGTTCCATAAGCGAGAGGGCCACCTACAAAAATCTGGAGTTCATCGTGGTGGAGAATAACAGCACCGAGCCGGAAACCTTTGCCTACTATGAAAAAATCCAGAAGGAATTCCCCAATGTCCGCGTGGTAAGATGGGAGCGGGAGTTCAACTATTCCGCTATTAATAATTTCGGTGTGACCTTTGCAAAGGGCGAGTATCTGCTCTTCTTAAACAACGACACGGAGCCTATTGAACCGAGATTTATCGAGGAGATGCTGGGTCTGTGCCAGAGGGACGATGTGGGAATCGTGGGAGCGAGACTTCTGTATCAGGATGACACCATCCAGCACGCAGGCGTGGTGGTGGGGTTCGGCGGCATTGCCGGACATACCTTTATCGGCCTTCACAAGGCTGAGAACAGCTATTTCCACCGGGCTATGAGCACGCAGGACTACAGCGCCGTGACGGCAGCCTGCATGATGAGCAAAAAGAGTATTTTCCAGCAGGTAGGGGGATTTACGGAGGAGCTTGCCGTGGCGTTTAATGACATTGACTACTGCATGAAGGTAAGGGCAGCAGGAAAGCTGGTGGTCTACAACCCTTACGCTCTTCTCTATCACTATGAGTCCAAGTCCAGAGGACTTGAGGACACGCCGGAGAAGATTGCCAGATTCAACCGGGAGATCCGGATTTTTGCCGACCGCTGGCCGGAGATTCTTGAGAAGGGAGATCCCTACTACAATCCGAACCTGACTCTCAGAAAATCCAATTTTGCCCTCAGGGATTTAAAGAAAGAGGGCATCGGAGAGCCATATAAATTAGAGGTTTAGAGGCGGTTTTGAGAGCAAAAGAGGGAAAAACATGACAGCTACGACGACGGTAATTATTCCAAACTACAACGGAATGAAATTTTTGGAGCCCTGCTTAAAGGCCCTTCAGGCGCAGACCTATCAAAACTTTAAGATCCTCGTGGTGGACAATGGCTCCACCGACGGGAGCGCCCAGTGGCTTGAGGAGCGCGGCATCGATACAATCTTTCTAAAGGAGAACACCGGCTTTTCCGGGGCTGTGAACACCGGAATCCGGGCGGCAGATACGCCCTATGTGATCCTTTTGAACAATGACACAGAGGCAGATGAATACTATGTGGCGGAGATGGTGCGGGCCATTGAGCGCTCACCAAAGATCTTTTCCGTCAGCAGCCGCATGATACAGATGTACCATCCAGAGCTGATGGACGATGCGGGGGATATGTACTGCATCCTGGGCTGGGCTTATCAGAGGGGAGTGGGACAGAGCGTCAGGAAATACAGCCATTCCCGCCGTGTCTTTTCGGCATGCGCCGGGGCGGCTATCTACAGGCGGGAGGTGTTCGAGAAAATCGGCTACTTTGATGAGATGCATTTCGCCTACCTGGAGGATCTGGATGTGGGCTACCGGGCCAGAATCTTCGGATACGACAATGTATACTGCCCGGCGGCCATTGTGCGCCATGTGGGAAGCGGAACCAGCGGTTCCAAATATAATTCTTTCAAAGTGAAGCTGGCGGCCAGGAACAACGTATACTTAAATTATAAAAATATGCCTGCCCTGCAGCTTCTCATCAACGCAGTTCCGATTGGTCTTGGAATTCTCATAAAGAGAGGATTTTTTAAGAAAATCGGGTTTGAAAGGGACTATATGGAAGGTCTGAGAGAAGGATTTGCCACTGCCGGGAAGTGCAGGAAGGTAAAATTTTGCAGAGAACATCTGAAAAACTATCTTTTAATTGAGATGGAGCTGATCGCAGGCCTTTTTATCTATACATGGGAATTCGCGTCAAGAAAGCTTTCTGCGAAGGCCGGGCAGACAGCAGCCCCAATGGGGCAGGACAATGCAGCGCCGGCAGCAGGCTGCAGAGACGACGCGTAAGTACAGTCAGTTAGAATGCAAGGGGATGATGAACCAATGAATTATGATGGAGATGACGAGTTAGAGCGTATGCGCTTAAGAAGGCAGCAAAGACGCGAGGCCCGTCAGAACCGGGAGGAGACCGGGAGAGCAGGTTCCTACCGGGAGGATTTTTATACGGAGGACAGCCGCAGGAGCGCCTCAGGAAGAGAGCATGGCAGGA
Source organism: Clostridium sp. M62/1 (assembly GCF_020736365.1). Classification (NCBI taxonomy): domain Bacteria; kingdom Bacillati; phylum Bacillota; class Clostridia; order Eubacteriales; family Clostridiaceae; genus Clostridium; species Clostridium sp. M62/1. The sequence continues at coordinate 1,367,206 of NZ_CP085988.1, forward strand.
GCCCGCAGGCGGCGAGATATACCTCTGATGAATTTGGAGCGCAGTACGGCACTCATGAACGCAGCGGCCATGGAGCCAGAGAGCGAAGCCGCAGAGAGCAGGATTATGCAGAGCGCGGCCATCGCGCAGGAAGCCGTACCCATCGGGAGGAGAGCAGGCCTGGAACAGAGGGAAGGCGCTCCCGGGGGGAGGCCGGTTCCCGGACAGGCGGGCAGGAGCAGAGAACTTCCGGGTCCGCATCCTTTCGCTCTGGATATAACGGCCCTAAAAGCAGCGCAGGGGGCCGCAAAGGAAGAGGAGGCCGCGGAGGGCGCAGAGGCTTTGCCGGTTTGGATCGGAGAAAAAAGATCCTTGTCATTGCAGGAGGAGTGATTCTGGCCCTGATTCTTCTGGCAGCAGCAGCCCTCGCCTATGTCAACCACGCGATTTTCGGAAATATGCAGCAGCTGGACTTTGATGAAAAGAAGGTTCAAAATGTAAACCTGAGCGATGATCAGCTTGCACAGATGAAGGGGCACTGGATGGTTGCCTGTTTTGGCGTGGACTCGCGAGCGGAAAACGGAAAGATGAATGTGGGCAAGGGAAGCAATGCCGACGTCAACATGATCTGCAGTATCGATATGGAAACAGGAGAGATCAAGCTGGTTTCCGTATTCCGTGATACATACCTGAATATCAGCGACAAAAACACCTATAATAAGATTAACGCCGCATACGCAATCGGAGGTCCTGAGCAGGCTGTGGCGGCGCTCAACAAAAACCTGGATCTCAATATTACCCAGTATGCAACCTTCAACTGGAAGGCTGTGGCCGACGGAATCAATATTCTGGGAGGCGTTGATATTGAGTTAAGCGAGAACGAGCGCTCCTGGATCAATGCGTACATCACAGAAACAGTTAATGAAACAGGAATCGGTTCCCACCAGATCGAAAAGGCCGGTCTCGTCCATATGGACGGCGTTCAGGCTGTGGCTTACGGAAGAATCCGCTACGGCGATACAGACTATGCCCGTACAGAGCGGCAGAGAATTGTCCTTCAGGCAGCTTTTGACAAAGCAAAGACAGCAGATTGGGCGACAATCAACAACGTAATCCAGACGGTAATGCCTCAGCTGGCTACAAATATAGAGATGACAGATTTGATCCCTCTTGCCAGAAATCTGAGCAAATTCCATATAGGAGATACAAAGGGATTCCCGATGGCCAGAGGAGAGGCAAACATCGGAAAGAACGGTGACTGCGTCATTCCGCAGACACTGGAATCCAATGTTGTGGAACTTCATCAGTTCCTCTTTGGAACAGAAAATTACCAGCCTTCGTCCAAGGTTCAGTCTTACAGCAGCCATATTTCGGAGGTGTCCGGAATGTACAATGAGGGAAAATCCATTGACCACGTTCCGGTTGACCAGGGATTAAATGCAAGCTCCTATATCAAGGCAAGGCAGAAGCGGGCGGCTGAGAAGGCGGCCGCGGAGCAGAAGGCCAGGGAAGAGGCTGAGGCTGCCCAGAAGAAGGAAGATGAGACTACAGAATCTCTCCAGACAGAGACGCAGGCAGAGACAGCAGACTACTTCGGTGACTGGAATGAAGAGGATTGGGACGAATTCTGGGGCGGAGGAAACTGGTATGACGACTGGGGAGATGAGGGAATCGGCAGCGATGACGGTGCCACAGGCCCAGGCGCTGAGGTGAGCGGCCCAGGGGCTGAGTCAGGAACGACAAAACCGGGAACCTCAAAACCAGGAACCTCAAAACCAGGAACCTCAAAACCAGGAACCTCAGCTCCCGGAAACAGTTCGAACAGCTCTTCCGGCAGCTCTCAGACGAGTCCTGGAGGAAGTACATCTGATAAATCTTCCCAGGATGAATCCTCTGGCGCCGCTCAGGGCAGCTCTGGCTCAGAAAACGGCTCTTCTGGAAGCAAACCCACCAGCCCGGGAAGTTCCGGTTCAGGCACATCCGGCCTGACTCCTGACTCACCGGCAGGAGGAGCAGGAACAGGAAATCAGGGCAGTTCTGATACAAACACTTCCGGCGGGCAGGCAATCTCTGATCCGCCGGAACAAGAGCAGGAGGCCGCAGGACCTGGGGGAAGCGCAGGGCCTGCCGGCCCGGCTGCCTGATGCCTTTGCAGAAGGGGCCAGAGCGGCAGAATCAGGTGAGATACTATGATAAAAGATAATCAGAAGCGGCTGAACCGTTTTCATGTAGTTTTAGATGCATTGGTAATCATGGCATCCTACTGGCTGGCATGGTTCGTGAGCCTTGTGCTGAGTCCTGACGTAACGGCTCACAACAGGGAAGTGATGGCATGGGTGTATATACTGGCGCTGGTGCTGATCGTTCCCGCGTATCTGATCCTCTACGCTTTCTTTCATCTGTATACGCCGAAAAGGGTACAGGGAAGAAGGCAGGAGTTTGCCAACATTGTAAAGGCCAACACCATAGGCGTGCTGGCTATTGCGCTGGTGCTGTATCTGAACGGAAAGAATGAATATTTCATGAACTTTTCCCGTCAGATGGTGGCCTGCTTCTATCTGTTTAATATTGTCCTGGAATTTCTGGAACGCAATTTTATACGCCGCGCACTGCGGAGTATGCGCTCCAGGGGATATAATCAGAAGCACATCCTTCTTGTGGGATACAGCCGCGCAGCGGAAGGATTTATCGACCGGGTGTGTGCAAATCCAGAGTGGGGATATAATGTCAGGGGTATCCTTGATAATCACAGGGAATGGGGAACAGAGTATAAAGGGGTCCGCGTAATAGGCACCATCGATGAGCTGGATGCGATTCTGGAACTCAATTCCCTGGATGAAATTGCAATTACTCTGGGGCTTAACGAATACGGGAATCTGGAACAGATAGTGGCTTCCTGTGAGAAGTCAGGAGTGCATACAAAATTCATTCCTGATTACAACAATATGATCCCCACGCTTCCCTATATGGAAGATCTGCAGGGACTTCCGGTCATCCACATCAGGCATGTGCCGCTGACAAGCCTTACAAACGCTACGATGAAACGGCTCATAGACATCTTCGGGGCGCTGGTGGCCATTGTGCTGTTCTCACCTGTGATGCTTGCTGCGGCGATAGCCATTAAGCTCACTTCGAAGGGGCCGGTGATTTTCAGCCAGGAACGGGTGGGGCTCCACAATAAGCCTTTCAAAATGTATAAATTCCGCTCCATGCAGGTACAGCCCCCATCCCAGGAGAAGAGCAGGTGGACGACTCCGGGAGATCCCCGTGTCACTACAGTAGGAAAGTTTATCAGGAAGACGAGCATTGACGAGATGCCGCAGTTTTTCAATGTGCTGAAAGGCGATATGAGCCTGGTTGGGCCAAGACCGGAACGCCCCTTCTTCGTAGAGAAGTTTAAGGAAGAAATTCCGCGATATATGGTCAAGCACCAGGTGCGTCCGGGTCTGACGGGCTGGGCCCAGGTCAACGGATACCGGGGGGATACCTCCATTGTCAAGAGAATCGAGCACGACCTGTACTATATTGAAAACTGGACTCTGGGATTTGATTTTAAAATTCTGTTCCTTACTGTATTTAAGGGATTTATTAATAAGAATGCATATTAAGGCGTGATTTTGGGCGTTATTTGGCCAAAGGAAAAGCCAGCCGCATTCCGGGACAAAGCTCCCGATAGGAGAGGCGCAGGCGCTGCTGCAGGCGGCCGCGCAGAAATGCTGTAAAGAATGAGGAAGCTACATGAGGTATGAGGATGAAATCGACCGTTCCAGACGCCGGCAGAGCCGGGGAAGGGATACGGTTAAGCGTTCGGGCAATAAAAAACCGGCGTCAAACCGCCAGAAAGAGCTGACGCTGATTACGGATTCCTTCAAGGAGGATGCGCGGCGCAGGTCAAAAATGAATGAGAGCAGCTATGAAAGGCCGAAGAAGGCCTCATCGCGGGCAAAATCCTCCAAAAAGGAGGGGAAGGAGAAAAAGAAGGCAGCCGCCCAGTCCGGGCAGCCTTCCTTCTACCGTGCGGCGGCTAAGAAGAAGGCTCAAAAGAAGAGAAGAAAAATTGCCACTGTCATTTTGGGAATTTTCCTCTTTTTAGGGATAGCGGCCTTTGCCGGCTATACGTATCTGGATATTAAGTGGAAGGGACTGACCCAGAGAGCAGAAGACTGGAACCCGGATGAATTAATCAACCTGGATATTTCTGAAGAAAAACAGGAGCAGATGGAGGGGTACTGGACTATCGCAGTCTTTGGGCTCGACAGCAGAAACGGTTCCGTCGGGAAGGGAAACAACGCAGATGTAAATATGGTCTGCAACGTGGATCTGGCTACAGGCGAAATCAAGATAGTATCCGTTTACCGTGACACATATCTGAATATCAGCGATAAGAACAGCTACAATAAGATTAATTCTGCTTTTCTTCAGGGCGGGCCGACCCAGGCCGTTAAGGCTCTGAATAAAAATCTGGATTTGGAGATTGACGACTACGCAGTATTTAACTGGAAAGCTGTGGCCGAGGCGATTAACATTCTGGGCGGTGTGGATATTGAGATTTCAAAAAAAGAATTCTACTATATCAATGCCTTCATCACAGAGACGGTGAAGGCCACAGGGATTCCGTCAAAGCAGCTTAAGAGCGCGGGAATGAACCACCTGGACGGTGTGCAGGCAGTAGCTTACGGACGTCTGAGGCTTATGGATACAGATTATCAGAGAACAGAGAGGCAGAGAAAGGTAATTTCCCTGGCCTTCGAAAAGGCAAAACAGGCAGACTGGGCTACACTTAACAATGTTATACAGACGCTTCTCGTGACAGAGCAGGATGTGGATACCAGTATTGAGCTGGGCGACATTGTCAAGATGGGCCGCGGAATTGCAAAGCTCCATCTGGGAGAGTCCATGGGCTTCCCGTCAGAGCGCAAGGAAGGAAGAGTGGGAAGCAAAGGCGACTGTGTAATTCCCAATACGCTGGAGAGCAATGTGACAGAGCTTCACCAGTTCCTGTTCGGTGATGAGAACTATGAGCCCTCCTCTCAGGTAAAGACGATCAGCAATAAGATCCTGTCAGACTTCAGCGGAGGCGGAAGCTCAGGAAAGAAAAACGACACAGAAAAGACCACGGAGGCGCCGGAAACTACAGAGGCACCCAGCACGGAGACTTCTGGCGAGTCGGACGCCTACAGCGGAACCGGCTCCAGCCATGAATACTGGTATCCTTGGGAAACAGAGGGAAATGACGGAGCTACCGGGCCAGGACGGGAAACGAGGCCCCACCAGTCGGGACAGGAGTCATGGCCATATGGCGAGTCAAATTCCCATAATGGGTCCTATCCGGGAGAAAGTCAGGGAGGAAGACCGGGAGCTGAAACCAATCCGTCCCAGAGCGAGAGCGGGCAGGGCAGCAGTGATTCTGGAATTATTATCTATCCCGGAAGCGGGGCAGAGGAATCACAGGGCTCCATACCAAGACCCGGAACCGGCCAGGACACAGGCACAGGTACTGCTCCAGGCCAGGGAACCGGCATAACCGGAGGCAGTGGAAGCCAGGCTGGCAGCGCAGGAAGCGGTCAGGGCCAGAACGGCAGTTCTGCATACCCGGGAAGCGGAAGTTCTGAGCAAAGCCCTGTGCAGCCGGGGGGAAGCCAGACTTCGCCGGGCGGTACAGTTCCTGGACAGAACACAGACACAGGAGTGATTATCGGTCCTGGCACAGGAAATTAGTGTGCAGGCTGATATGAGAGAAAAACCGGGCGCTGCAGAAGATACTTCTGCGGCGCCCGGTTTTTATTCTAAGGCAGAGCTGTTTTTCTGGAGATGCTTTTAGATAAACACTTCGGTCTCTGCACGTCTTGTATAGTTCTGTTCCAGCATGGACACATGGGACAGGAAGGCAGCATCGTCGAAATACTTTGCGTGCTGCGGACATTTTTTTACACAGGCCTGGCATTTAATGCAGATACCGGTGACCTGTGATGGATCCTCGGCACTTATGGAGCCCATGGGACAGACCTTGGCACAGATTCCGCACTGATCGCAGGCATCCATCCTGGTAAGGGGCTTTGCCTTTAAAAAGACAGCCGGTTTTCCGTCTGTACCCAGAGGCGTATAGTATGGGCCTACCGGATCATCGCCTCTCACCTGGACGGGAGCCGGAATCTCTGTCAGGCTTCCGGCTTTTTCAGCTGCCCGGTCGGCAAAGTCGTCGAGAATTTTCCAGTCCTCTTCGTCGGGTCTTCCTGGAGCAATCTGATCGGAAAAAACATGGCTGCAGGCCACACCGGCTCCGGCGATTGTGTGGAAACCGTTGTGTTCCAGCTCATTTCTGAGCTCAATTAAGCCGTTGTCGAAATTTCTGTTTCCAAAGGTGACAACCGGAACTGCCAGTGTTCCGTCTCCTTTAAAGAGGGTCTGAACTGCTGGAAGCATCTTGTTCGGAACACGTCCTGCATATACAGGAGTGCCAAATACAACTAATTCCGATGGGCCGAAATTCTGCAACTGTGTTCTGTTCTCCGGTAATGTAAAATCATAGGATTCCACAGAAACTCCAAGTCTTTCTGCAATCCTTTTTGCGATTCTTGTGACTACAGCCTCCGTGTTTCCTGTCGCACTGTAGTACACTGCCTTTACTGCCGTAATATTCATTTCCTTTTCTCCTTCTTATATATTTTCACCTGCCGGAACTCAGAGAGACTCTTTCTGACGCATACAGGAAGAGATACAGTTCCGATGCAGATTTGAGTGTGTGGGAATTCATCCGGCTTTCAGCAGTAAATGCTGAAACCGGCATGCGCAGATATAATGACTGCTTTGCAGTCATTATATCACAGGCACAGCCTGTGATCGTCAGTCGCCGCTCGTCTCGTGTGAGCAAGCTCCCACAGGCTCGCTTGCGCTCATTATATCATAGATCTCACAAAAAAGCACTGTTTGCTCTGGAGTGATAATAAGAATGCGGCGGCTAAGCCTTCTGCGGGTGTTTTCAGGAGAAACGGACGAAAGTCCTGGGCAAACCAGGTTCAGAGTTTCCGGCGAAATTGGGAGTTCAGCTTTACTTGACCTGAGGAAAATTAAAATTTATAATAGACTGCAGAAAATGCCGGAGAGGGATGTTTGCGTTCGGAGACAGACTGAAGGGGAAGTGAACCAGAAAAGGCGCTTCGGGCGGGCATCACGGCAGTAAGATGTTTAAGGAGGATAGAGCCATGTCATTTAAAAGAATTGCCCCGGAGGAATTAAGAGTCAACCCATTTTCCATGATCGGCAAAGAGTGGATGCTGATCACAGCAGGGACGGTGTCAGACTGCAATACAATGACTGCAAGCTGGGGAGGCCTTGGAGTAATCTGGGGAAAACCGTCAGCCACTGTCTATATCCGCCAGTCCCGCTACACGAAGGAGTTTGTGGACAGGGAAGAACGGTTTACAATCTCTGTATTTGACGAGGCCTACCGGCCGGCCTTAAACCTCTGCGGAAAGGTGTCAGGGAGGGACTGTGATAAGATCAAGGAGGCGGGGCTTACACCTGTGGACGCAGACGGGACAGCCGCATTTGAGGAGGCAAAGCTGATTCTGGTGTGCAGAAAGCAGTTTCACCAGAAGATGACCCCGGAGAACTTCGATGTGAAGGAAAATGACGAAAAATGGTATGCAGACAGGGATTATCACACCATGTATATCGGTTCCATCGAGGCAGTGCTGGTGAGAGAGTAGTTCAGGGAGCATTTGGAAGAGCAGGAGAGAGGGACAAACGTGGGAGTACTGATTGACACACTTAGGCGGCAGCATGAAAATATAGAACATTTTACGGCAGAATTGAAGGCCTCCTGTATTCACTTCATGGAAACGGGCGAGCTCAACAGGAAGGCTTTCCGGGAGGCTGTGGCCTTTATCCGCTCCTATGCGGATGAACAGCATCACAGAAAAGAGGAGGACGGCCTGTTTGCCGCCATGCTGGAGCACCTTGGCGAGCCTGCCAGGAAGCTTATACGGGGCGGTATGCTGGTGGAACATGAGATGGCAAGGCATCTGACGGCGGAGCTGGAGGAAGCCCTGGACGTATACGAGAGAGAGCCGTCAGCGGAACACAAGCTGGAAATTCTGTCTGCGGCTATGGGATACTGTCAGCTTTTAAAAAGGCATATCCAGAAGGAGAATGAAGTGGTCTATCCATTTGCTGAGCGCGCTCTTCCAAGAGAGGTGCTGGAACAGCTGGATCGCGACGAACGATAGAGCGGTACAGACAGAGAAAAGGGAGGGGAGCTTCCTGGCCTAAAACGCCAGGAAGCTCCCCTCCCTTTTCCCCTGCAAGAAACAGGTATTCCCTATGGCTGAAACGGGCAGTGGGCGATTGCCCTTCAGAATTGCCCTTCAGAAGAGACAAGAATCCTGATGGAGGCCTTCTCTGCTACACTCCAGTCAGCTCAAAGCTCAGCTCAATCAGGGAGTCCAGCTCCTCTTCTGATACACTGCCGTTCAGGCAGACGGAGATCCAGTGAGTTTTATTCATGTGGTAGGCGGGAAAGATTCCACGCTTTCCGGCTGCCAGAGCCGCTGCAAGCTCCGGCTCACATTTCAGATTCAGAATATTTACGAATTCTGTGCCGCCGGTCCCCGTTTCCCTGAGCCGGGGCAGCTTTTCTGCGGAAACTCGCATGAGAACCCCGAACCATTTTCCGTTTTCAGTGTGTCGGAATACTGCGCTGTCCGGGGAGCTGCTCCAGAGATATTCGGGAGAAACTCCATACAGGGACTGAATGCGGCCGATCACCTGGGTGCGCACGTCTCTGTCCACAGCAGATTCCCCCTTTCTCTGAAACTGCAGCCGAAACTGCAGCCCGGCAAAATGATGTTTGCCTATGCCTGCTCATCTGCTGCAAAAGCCTGCTTTTCACCCGGCATCTTCCAGCCGCTGTGATCTGTGTGGAGGAGCCGGTGCGCCAGATGGGAACCGGGCTTTCCGAAGTAGGCTCTGTAAAGTTCCTGAACCTCGTGGTTTTCATGGGAGAAGCGGACAGGATTTTTCTGATCCATCTGATACAGAGTTTCGCTCCGGTTTGCAGCCTCTTCCCTGCCGTCGTGGATCGGCTGGCCTCCTCCTCCTGCACAGCCGCCGGGGCAGGCCATGATTTCGACGAAATCGTAGCTTGCCTCACCTCTTCTTATGGCATTTATGAGCCTTCTGGTGTTTCCAAGGCCGCTTGCAACCGCTGTGCGAAGAACTGTGCCTCCCAGGCGGAATTCAGCCTCCTTCCAGCCGTCCATTCCGCGGACAGCCGAGAAGGCATCCGGATCAGGATTTTTGCCCATTACCAGGTGGTAGCCTGTCCGAAGAGCTGCCTCCATAACGCCTCCTGTGGCTCCGAAAATGATCCCGGCTCCGGTGGACTCGCCCAGAGGAGAGTCAAATTCTTCTTCCGGAAGGGAGAAGACATCAATCTGCTCAGCCTTGATCAGCCGGCAGATTTCCCGGGTGGTCAGCACATAGTCCACATCCTTCACGCTGCCGTCATACATGGTTGGGAGATCTGCCTCCTGCTTTTTGGCCACGCAGGGCATAATGGAAATGCAGGTGACATTGTCCGGATCCACGCCAAGCTTAGCGGCGAAAAAGCTCTTCGTGACTGCGCCGAACATCTGCTGCGGTGATTTGGCTGTGGATAACTGTCCTTCCATATCTGGATACTGTGATTTCAGGAAACGAACCCAGCCGGGACAGCAGGAGGTAAACATGGGCCACTGAAACTCCTCTCTGTGTTTCAGCCGCTCGATAAGCTCCGTTCCCTCCTCCATGATGGTCAGATCGGCGCTGAAAGTAGTGTCGAAGATATAGTCAAAGCCCATCCGGCGCAGAGCTGCCACCAGCCGCTTGTCAGTGGCAAATTCCCTGGAGAGGCCGAATTCCTCTCCCCAAGCAGCCCGCACGGCAGGTGCAATCTGGACAACCGTGATTTTGTCGGGATTATTCAGATCTCCGTTCATGCTGAAGATTCTGGAAACGTCATCTCTCTCCTGAAGGGCACCGGTGGGACAGTGGGTGATGCACTGGCCGCAGAGGGAACAGTCGGAAGCCTTGATTTCCCTTCCCCTGGATACATCCACAGTCGTATGGGAACCGGTATTCTGAACATCCCACACATTCAGACTCTGAATCTTGTCGCAAATCTGGACGCAGCGCATGCACTTGATGCATTTTCCTGCGTCTCTGACAAGAGGAAAGGTAGTAGTCCAGCGGGTTTTGGCGTAGTGGATCGGGTATTCGTCTGTTACCAGATTCAGGTCATTTGCTACCTTCTGAAGCTTGCAGTTTCCGCTTCTGACGCAGGTGGGGCAGTTTGTGTGGTGCTGGGAGAGGATCAGTTCCACATTGGTCTTTCTGGCCTCCCGGACGCGGGCGCTGTTGGTGAATACTTCCATACCCTCTGTGACAGGGGTGTTGCAGGAGGTGACAAGGCGGCTTGTCCCGGCCACTTCCACAATACAGACGCGGCATGCTCCGATCTCATTGATTCCCTTTAAGTAGCAGAGGGTCGGGATATTGATTCCGATTTTTTTTGCAGCCTCCAGGATGGTTGTTCCTTCCGGGACGCAAACTTTCTGTCTGTTGATGATTATATTTACCATTCCGTTGTCCTGCCTCCTTTAAAGCTTCCATAGCCAAAGCGGTCGCAGCGCAGGCATCTGTGTGCCTCCTGGTTGGCCTCTTTCAGGCTCATCGGGCATTCTGCCAGCTGGAAGTCGTGTTTTCTCTCGTTGGCATCTCTCTCCTTCATGTTTACGCGGCCGCATGGCGGGCGATCGGAGAAATCGGCATCAGGGATATCCACATCGACGCTGATGATATGGTTGTAGCCGAGATACTGGTCAATATTTGCGGCGGCTACCTTACCGGCAGCAATCGCCCGGATAACGGTAGCGGGACCTGTCACACAGTCGCCTCCTGCAAAGACGCCGGGAGCGTGTTCCACTGCGCTCCAGTTTGCCGCCTGGATGACACCGCGGCGGATGGGGATGCCGGCATCTTCGAAATGCCTTGTCTCAATGCCCTGTCCGATGGCGACAATCACAACATCGCAGGGAATGCGCAGAGACGGCTCACCGGAAGAGGCCGGGGAAGGCCTACCGTCTTTGATAAGGCCTATCATCTTCGGTGAAGCCCAGAGAGCAGTCACCCGTCCGTTTTCATCCGTCTCGATCCGCTCCGGTGCGTGCAGCTCCAGAATTTCAGCACCCTCAGCGACAGCGCCCTCCACCTCTGCAGGAAGAGCTGTCATGTCATCCTTTCTGCGTCTGTAGACAATAGTAGTGTGGGATGCTCCCAGGCGAATGGCAGAGCGTGTTACGTCCATGGCCACGTTGCCGCCGCCGATGACACAGACTCTCTTTCCTGTGAAATCAGGCATCCGTCCGCGTCCGACCTCTCTGAGCATTTCCACAGCCGAGATGACGCCCTCGGCATCCTCCCCCTCAATTCCCACCTTCTTATCTGTGTGAGCTCCGATGGATATGTAAACGGCATCATACTCACGGCGGAGAAGATCCATGGAAACCTGGCCAGGTTCGCTTCCGACTGCTGTGTCAGTCTTTACCTCAACGCCCGTCTTTAAGATGGCGTCAACGTCTTCCTGAAGCCGTTCTCTGGGAAGCCGGTAGCTGGGGATTCCATAGAGAAGCATTCCTCCCAGCTTGGAGCGCTTTTCAAAGACCGTTGTCTGGTGGCCCATAAGCTGAAGATAGTATGCGGCAGACAGGCCGCTGGGACCGCCTCCGATAATGGCAATCCGTTTTCCCGTTGAAGGAGCGCAGGGCGGCGGCGGGACAATTCCGGCGTTGTCCACAGCTGCTCTTTTTATGCCGCGGATGTTGACGGCGTCGTCGATCATATTGCGGCGGCAGCGGGATTCGCATGGGTGTTCACACACAAGGGCGCAGGCCGTCGGGAAGGGGTTGTCCTTGCGGATCAGGCGGACTGCGTCTGCGTAGCGGCCGGCGGCCACCAAAGCCACGTAGCCTGGAATGTCCACGCCTGCCGGACAGAGCGCCACACAGGGAACCGGCTGATCCAGATGGTAGTTGCAGCGGGATGTTTCAATGTGGCTTATAAAGTCCTCACGGAAGCCGGACAGTCCTTTAAGAACCATATTGGCGGCCTCGTAGCCGATGGCACAGTCAGCGGTGGATGAAATCACGCGGGCCGTCCGTTCGATCAGTTCCAGAGTTTTATGGGTCCCGCGCCCTTCGAGAATGTCTGCAAACAGCGATTCAAGCTGGGAGAGTCCGACGCGGCAGGGAACGCATTTGCCGCAGCTCTGGGCCAGGCACATTTTCAGAAAAGAGGCGGTCAAATCCACCGGACAGAGCCCCGGCGGGCTGGCAACAATCCGGCGTTCCAGATCCTTATACAGACCTTCCACGACCGTCTGGGCCCTGCTGGTGGTAACAATACTGAGTCTGCTCAAGATGAAGCTCCTTTCTCTCTGGCGAAACAGTGATTATCCATGCCGGACGCGGAGGAATGCAGCTGTATCTGCAGATCCGTGTCTTCCTGAAAGGTAAGTCCCGAAGCCTCCTTCTGTGAGAAAGGGAAGCCTGCATGGTCCGTCAAAAAACAAAGAAAAACCTGCGTTTTCAGACGAAATATCGGCCAGAAAATTAAAATTAAATATTGAATATAATATCAAAATAGTATGAAAAAGTAAATGGATTTTCGTGAGACTGTAGAAAAAATTAGGGATAATTTCGAAGAAATGTCAAATGAATTGTGTAAACCTTACAAATTATGAGAAATAAATTTGTGCAAACTGGCAATGGAATGGGGAAGAATCGAGTCTGCAGGGAAACATAGGGAGGTCTATGAAACAGTTTCCTCTCCGGTGTCTGGAGAAGCCGGTTCAGGGGAGCCTCAAGAAGTAAAAACGGAATTGTAATTTGCCGGCCGTTTTCCTATAATAAAACGAGAAAAGAGGAGGAGTTTCAGACGGCTCCATCTGCATTTCAGGCATGTCTGCAGTAAACGGTCCGAGAGGCAGACGTACAGGGAGTCAGGGCGGATCCGGAAAACAGACACTGAGGAACAAAATATGCCGTATGGGCAAAATACAGAGAGGCTGCTATGCAGGAATATAAAAACTGCAGGCTGTTGGGTAGAAAAGATGGTACGAAAAAAAGCAGGACAAGAGAAGCCAGGCTGGAATGATGCGAAAGGCCAGAGAGAAACTGATGGGCAGGAAAACAAAAACAGAGGGAGAGAAGAGAAAAACACTGAGCGCAGACGGAAGAGACAGAGGCTCTGGGTTTTATTTCTGGAAACGCTCTATATCAGCGCCTTCACCTTCGGGGGAGGCTTTGTCATCGTTACCTTTATGAAGCGGAAATTTGTGGACGGGCTGCACTGGATTGATGAGAAGGAAATGCTGGATTTTACGGCTCTGGCTCAGTCCTCTCCGGGGGCGATTGCCGTGAATGCGGCAATTCTTGTGGGGCTTAAGGTGTGCGGTCCGCCTGGAGTGGCTGTGGCGGTGCTTGGAACGGTTCTCCCGCCCATGGCCATATTGTCGGTTATTTCATTCTTTTACGAGACATTTTCTGCTAACCCATATGTAGCTCTGACTATGCAGGGAATGCAGGCGGGAGTGGCTGCAGTGATTCTGGATGTGGCCTGTGAACTGGGGACAGGTGTGGCGAGAGAGCGGAGCATCTACTCTGTCCTGATTTTGGCAGGAGCGTTTGCGGCTGATTTTTTTCTGGGGATAAATGTGATCTGTATTATCCTTACAGCGGCAGCAGCGGGAGCGCTGAGAATGGTGATTTTCAGAAGAAGGAGGGCAGAGAGATGATCTATGTGGAACTTTTTCTGAGCTTTCTAAAGGTAGGGCTGTTCAGCGTAGGCGGAGGTTATGCTGCAATTCCTCTCATTCAGAGCCAGGTAGTGGAGGGAAAAAACTGGATTACCATGAGCGAGTTCACCAATCTTGTGACAATCGCAGAGATGACGCCGGGGCCGATTTCCGTCAATTCCGCTACCTTTGTGGGGATACGCATAGCGGGAATCCCAGGGGCTTTCGCCGCCACAGCCGGATGTATTGCTCCGGCGCTGTTTATCGTTACCTTTCTGGCTTTCCTTTATTACAGGTACAAGGGCGCTTCTGCCGTGGGGGCGGTGCTGTCCTCCCTGCGCCCGGCTGTGGTGGCCCTGATTGCGGCGGCAGGTCTTTCCATGCTGAAAACGGCTCTGTTCGGGGAAGGGGCGGTGAGCGCGGAAGCTCTGCACCTTGCAGGCGGAGTCATCTTTCTGGCGGCCTTTCTGTTCCTGCGCCGGCTGAAATGGAATCCCATCCTTGTGATGTGCCTGTGCGGAGGGGCAAATCTTTTGTGGGGGATTCTGTCAGGGGGACAGGGATGAGGTGAGAACGGAAAACAGACAGTAAATGCAGATTTGTCAAATCTCAACAGAAAAGATAAGGGAAAACACGCAGATGAAAGTCGAATTCCTGGATAATTTTCCTAAATCATTCAAAAACCGGAGAGGGTAATTTGACAGATTCACGAAAATGAAAAAAACGCTTATTTGCCTGCATGGCCCGATGATAAACTATTATAACGGGCGGCAGGCTTTTTGCGTCTGCCTGCAAAATAAAGACGAAAGCAGAAAAAAGCCGGAAAGAAAAAGGAGAGAAAAAGTATGCCGAAAAACAGAAGAGAGAGTTTTATTTATACAGTGATGATGTGTTTTGTGATGGTACTCTGGATGAGTATTTACAATGTAGCTCTTCACAAGGGAGGACTGTCATTTTCCGTCCTCGCTGACGCCTGGCTGGGATTTCCGGTTGCCTATGTGTTTGCCATGTGCTGTGACTGGTTTCTGGTTTCGGGGCTTGCCAAGGGCTTTGCCTTCCGCTTTCTTGTAAAGCCGGGAGTATCCAGCCCGTTTTGCATGGTAATCGCGGTCTCAAGCTGCATGGTAGTCCCCATGGTATTTATCATGTCTCTGTTCGGGGCAGCGGAGGCCTGCGTGAGAACAGGAGAATGGGGGACTCTGCTTTTTATCTGGGCTTTCAATATTCCCCGAAATTTCATTATGGCCCTGCCATTCCAGCTTCTGATCGCAGGACCCATGGTACGCTTTCTCTTCAGGCGTGCATTTCCGGAGGGAAGTATTATCATGACAGGCGAGGCCAAAAGCTGATGGGCCAGAACGGCAAAGCCAGGGGGCAGGGAAGATTTCCTGAAAGGGAAGTCTTCCCTGTCTGCGTTCAGAAAACAGATTGGGACAGTCCAATAGTTGACAATACAACTTTTTGAAGAAACTTTTATTTTCCTACTTGACAATAAAAAAAAATCCTACTATACTTTCAAAAGTTAGGTAGCGAACAATTAATTTCCGCAGAGAAAATCAGCTGCGGGCCTGCTTTTAGACGGAGGTGAGACTATGTGTACAACAGCAGAAGACTGCGGCGAACAACTCTGCTGTAAGAATGCGGGACGGATGGTGAACATCCTGTCGAATCAGCTGAAACGCCATTTTATCGTCCCGGTGGATGACAGTGGGCTGACGATGCTTCAGCGTCATATGCTCCATTTTATTATCCTGGCCTCCATGCACAGGGAGATATATCAGAAGGACGTGGAGGCAGAGTTTCACATCAGGAAGTCCACGGCTACAGGGATGATGCAGCTTCTGGAGAAAAACGGCTTTATACGCCGGGAGAGCGTAAAGCGGGATGCCCGGCTTAAAAGGGTGGTCCCTACTGAGAAAGCCCTGGCCCTCAGGGACGGGGTGCTTGAGGACATCAGAAATGTGGAGAAGAAGATGCTGGAGGGCATTGAGCCGGGAGAGCTTGAAATTTGTATCCGCGTGCTGAACCGGATGTCCCGCAATCTTTCATGCGGGGAACAGGACTGCAGAGCACAGGGATTTCACGGCAGAGAGTTCCCTAAGGAAGTCCGTTCCTTCCCAGAAAATGACAACAAGTAATTGCACAAGGAGGAAACCATGAACAGAAAACTGTTTAAATCTATCCGGGAATATAAGCGGGAGTCCATTCTGGCCCCTGTGTTCGTGATCCTGGAAGTTTTAATGGAAGTTTTGATTCCGCTGCAGATGGCAAAGATCATTGACGTGGGCATCCAGAATGGAGACCTGACCTACATTATGAAGATGGGCGCCATTCTGGTTGTCATGGCAATGCTTGCGCTGTTTTTCGGCGCCATGGCCGGAAAATTTGCGGCAGTCGCAGCGGCAGGATATGCCAAAAACCTGCGCCATGATATTTTCTACAAAATACAGGATTTTTCATTTAAAAACATTGACCATTTTTCCACTTCGAGCCTTGTAACCAGGCTTACGACAGATATTACGAATGTGCAGCTGGCATATATGATGAGCGTGAGACTGCTGGCCAGGGCGCCGATTATGATTATTCTCTCCCTGGTGATGATCCTTACAATCAACGTGGAAATTTCCGTTGCACTGCTGATTCTGATCCCCATTCTGGGCGGAATCCTCATGTTTATTGCGAAAAAGGCTCATCCCCACTTCATTAAGGTATTTGATGAGTACGATGTGCTGAACAATTCCGTTCAGGAAAACGTAAACGCCGCCCGCGTGGTAAAGGCCTATGTGCGGGAGGACTATGAGATTGAGAAATTCCACGGGGTTTCCAGACTGGTGTACACGCTGTTCACAAAGGCTGAGAAGATTGTAGCCTGGAATGCGCCTACGATGCAGTTTTTCATGTACGGCGTCATTCTTTTGATGGTTTCGGTCGGAGGGCGGAGTATCATCAATCAGACTATGGAGACAGGAGAGCTTACAAGCGTGATTGTGTATGCACTTCAGATTCTCATGTCGCTGATGATGGTAACCTTCGTGTTCGTTATGATCATGATTGCAGAAGCATCCACAGACCGAATCGCGGAGGTGCTTGAAGAGGTGCCTGAGATGCAGGATCCGGCTAATGCAGTGAAGGAAGTGCCGAACGGTGATATCGATTTTGAGAACGTATCCTTCAGCTATGGCGGAAAGGGAGGAAATCTTTCCCTGAAGAATATCAACCTTCACATCAAGTCTGGCCAGACGGTGGGAATCATCGGCGGAACGGGAAGCGCGAAAACCTCCCTCGTAAACCTGATCCCAAGGCTTTACGACGTGACAGAGGGCTGTGTGAAGGTCGGAGGCATCGACGTGAGGGAGTACGGACTGAAAGAGCTGAGAGATCAGGTCTCCATGGTTCTTCAGAAAAATGTGCTCTTTACCGGAAGCATCTATGACAATATCCGCTGGGGAGATGAGAATGCCAGTGACGAGGAGGTTCAGAGAGTCTGCAGGCTGGCTCAGGCTGACGGCTTTGTGAAAGAGTTTCCGGCCGGCTACAACACGATGATTGTGGAGGGAGGAAACAATGTGTCA
Source organism: Clostridium sp. M62/1 (assembly GCF_020736365.1). NCBI lineage: Bacteria > Bacillati > Bacillota > Clostridia > Eubacteriales > Clostridiaceae > Clostridium > Clostridium sp. M62/1. The sequence goes on from NZ_CP085988.1 coordinate 1,384,588, forward strand.
GGCGGTCAGAAACAGAGACTCTGCATTGCGAGAGCTCTGTTGAAGAAGCCGAAAATCCTGATTCTCGACGACTCCACCAGCGCGGTTGACACGAAGACGGATGCCCTGATCAGAAAAGCCTTCAGGGAGGAGATTCCGGATACCACGAAGATTATCATTGCCCAGAGGGTTTCCTCCGTAGAGGACGCAGACATGATCATCGTCATGGAAGACGGTATGGTAAACGGAATCGGAACCTCGGAGGAGCTGCTTAAGACAAACGCTATTTACCGGGAGGTATATGAGTCACAGGTCAAGGGAGGTGAGGATAATGAGTAAGATGCAGAAACCGAGAGTGACAAAGGACACATTACTGACAGGAAAGAGGCTTCTCGGATACGTGCTGAGGGATTACAAGCTGCGATTTATCGGCGTGTTCTGCTGTATTCTCATAAGCTCTATCGCGTCTATTTCCGTATCCCTATCGCTGAAATTCCTGCTGGACGATTTCATTATTCCGCTGATAGGACAGCAGAACCCAGACTATTCAGAGCTTTACGGAGCGTTGGCCGTACTGGGAACCATTTTCCTCTGCGGCGTGGCGGCAACCTTTATCTACACGAGGCTGATGGTATATATCGGTCAGGGCGTTTTAAAGAAGGTCAGGGATGAGATGTTCGAGCATATGCAGAAGCTCCCTATCCGCTATTTTGACCAGAATACAAACGGCTCCATCATGAGTCTTTATACCAATGATACAGATACCTTAAGGCAGATGATCAACCAGTCGATCCCACAGGTGCTTCAGTCTCTGCTGACGGTGATTGTGACCTTTATTTCCATGCTGGTGTTAAGCCCGCTTTTAACAGTCCTTGCGGTTGTCATGATTATCGTCATGCTGCTTGTGACAAGGACTATCGGCGGAAACAGCGGAAAGTATTTCCTCAGGCAGCAGCTTGCCATCGCTGATGTGACCGGCTTTGTGGAGGAACACATGAACGGTCAGAGGGTGATCAAGGTATTCAACCATGAGCGCATCGCAGAGGAAGAGTTCGATGAGCTGAATGAGAAGCTGTTCCACAGTGCTGCCAATGCAAATACCTTCGCCAATATGATGGGACCGGTGATTGGAAACATCGGAAACCTGCAGTTCGTTCTGACAGCCGTTCTGGGAGGCTTCCTCTATGTAATGGGAATCGGAGGAATTACTCTGGGTGTTATGGCGTCCTACCTGCAGTTTACAAAGAGCTTTACGCAGCCTTTCATGTCCATTGCCCAGCAGTTCAACTCTATTGTCATGGCTCTCGCCGGAGCTGAGCGGATCTTTCGCATGATGGACGAGGAGCAGGAGGTGGACGAAGGATACGTAACCTTAGTAAACGCCAGAAAAGACGCAGACGGAACGATCACAGAGTGTACGGAGCGCACGGGAATGTGGGCCTGGAAGCATCCGCATCAGGCAGACGGCACCGTTACCTACACGGAGCTGAAGGGCGATGTACGCTTCTTTGACATGACCTTCGGCTATACAGATGAGAAGATGGTTCTCCATGACCTGACCCTCTATGCGAAGCCTGGGCAGAAGCTGGCCTTTGTAGGCTCTACCGGAGCCGGAAAGACCACCATCACCAACCTGATCAACCGGTTCTACGACGTGCAGGACGGAAAAATCCGCTACGACGGAATCAATATCAACAAGATCAAGAAGGCAGATCTGCGCCGCTCCCTGGGAATCGTGCTTCAGGATACCCACCTGTTTACAGGAACCATTATGGACAATATCCGCTACGGAAAGCTGGATGCGACAGATGAGGAAGTATTTGCGGCGGCTAAGCTGGCCCATGCAGATCAGTTTATCAAGATGCTTCCAAAGGGCTATGACACCATGCTGACAAACGACGGCGAGGAGCTGTCACAGGGGCAGAGGCAGCTTTTGGCCATCGCCAGAGCCGCAGTGGCCGACCCGCCGGTTCTGATCCTCGATGAGGCTACCTCAAGCATCGACACAAGAACCGAGCAGATTGTTCAGCAGGGTATGGATAACCTGATGAAGGGCAGAACTGTGTTCGTTATCGCTCACAGGCTCTCCACCATCAGAAACAGCGACGCCATCATGGTTCTGGAACACGGCCGGATCGTGGAGAGAGGAAGCCATGAGGACTTAATCAAAGAAAAAGGAATCTACTACCAGCTCTATACAGGAAAACTGGAGTTGGATTAGTGGGGGGGGTGAAAAAAGAGGAAGATTTTCAGTTCCAGCGAAGTCACTGAAAATCTTCCTCTTTTTTCTTTTGTGTGTGGGGGAGGAGGATTTTGGGTTCCGGAGAAGTTACTGAAAATCTTCCTCTTTTTTCCTTGTGGGAACACCCATCCGCCGCACTGCGCAGGGGAAGGGAGAGGCGTTCAGGTGACTTCGCTGGAACCTGAACGCCTCTCCCTTCCCCACTCCCCTTTTCATTTTCTCCTCACTGCCGTATCCTGGAAGCAGAAGTAGTCTGGTCTGTGCCTGGACTGGGTGTACTCAAACATGACTCCGTCTGCATCAAAGGTCTGGCTTGATATGACGGCCAGGCAGTTATAGTCGCCAAGCTCCAGGTATTTCTCATCGATCTCTGTGACAAGCTCAACCGTCATTTTCCGTTTGCTGGTGACGATGTTCAGTCTGCATTCCTGTTCCAGGTAGCTGTAGATGGAATCCTCTGCAATTTCTTTAGTCAGTCCCAGGCATTTCTCCTTCAGAAACATGTTGATGTCGAGAATCAGGGCTTTTTTGTCCAGGTAGCGGACTCTCTGGATATAGTAGAGTTCACTTCCTACGGGGAAGCCTGAACGCCTGCTGATCCGCTCATCGGCGGTCAGTTCCATGAAGCAGATAACTCTGGTGCAGGCATTCAGGTGGTTTCTGGCAGCAGATTCCCGGAAGGATTCGATGCCGCCGATAGTGAAGGCTGCCTGTTCTACAGGCTGAAAGATAACGCGCACCCCAATACCATGAAGGGACTGGACATAGCCCTCTGCCGCCAGGGCAGAGATGGCCCGGCGGACCGTATTGCGCGAACAGGAATAGACCTCTGTCAGGATATTTTCCGACGGCAGAAGCGTCTGAAAGCCGTAGGTGGCATTTTCTATTTTCCGTTTCAGATCCCTGTAAATCTGTTCAAATTTTGCCTTTGGCATAGGTACTCACTTCCCGTTTTCTTGTATAAATTTCAGTGTCTGGCCGAAACTAAATCAAGGATATTAAATATAGAAGAAAAAGTCAATGGATTTTAGGAAAAATTGATTGACATGTTTAAACAAGTGTGTTATAACGGGATTATAAAAAGATGTTTAAACAAGTTAAACCCGGTTCGAAGAAAAACAGACCATGCCGGGGCTCAGCAGAGACTTTTCCAGGGAAAAGCGGTATCATCCCGAGAGAGGAAAAGCCAGAAATAAAAACGGAGGGTAACGATGGGCAAGTACACAGAGGATTCCAGACAGCTCCTTGAGCTTGTGGGCGGCAGGGAAAATATTGCCGCGGTTTCACACTGCATGACCAGAATGCGGTTCGTGCTAAATGATCCGAAGAAGGCAGATGTGGAGAAAATTGAGGCATTAAAGGCAGTGAAGGGCAGCTTCACCCAGGCAGGTCAGTTTCAGGTAATTATCGGAAATGACGTATCTCTCTTTTATAATGACTTTACCGCAGCGGCGGGTATTGAGGGAGTGTCCAAGGATGCGGTAAAACAGGCGGCTAAGAAAAATCAGAATCCGCTTCAGAGGGCTATTGCAGTTCTGGCAGAGATTTTCGCTCCTCTGATTCCTGCTATCATTACAGGAGGTCTGATCCTGGGCTTTAGAAACTGTATTGACAGCCTTTACCTGTTTGAAAACGGGACAAAGACACTCTGCGATTTAAGCCAGTTCTGGGCGGGCGTCGACTCATTTTTATGGCTCATTGGAGAGGCTGTGTTCCATGTGGGAATTCCGGTTGGAATCTGCTGGTCGGTGGCCAAGAAGATGGGAACGACGGAGATGCTGGGCATCGTCATGGGACTTACCCTTGTTTCCAGTCAGCTGTTAAATGCCTACAGTGTGGCAGGCACGGCTGCGGCAGAGATTCCCAAGTGGGATTTTGGCTTTTTCCAGATCAATATGATCGGTTATCAGGCGCAGGTAATTCCGGCTATGCTGGCGGCCTTTACCCTGGCCTATCTGGAGCGCTTTTTTAAGAAGATTGTGCCCCAGGCCATTTCCATGATAGTCGTGCCCTTCTTAAGCCTTCTGCTGGCAGTGATGGCGGCTCACTGGGTGCTGGGACCCATTGGCTGGAAGATCGGCTCTGCCATCTCTTCCGTGGTTTATGCGGGGATTACAGGCAGCTTTAAGGTGGTGTTCGCGGCAATTTTCGGTTTTGCCTATGCACCTCTTGTCATTACGGGACTTCACCATATGTCCAATGCCATTGACCTTCAGCTCTGCGCTGACTATGGCGGAACTATGCTCTGGCCCATGATTGCTCTCTCCAATATTGCGCAGGGCTCGGCCGTTCTCGCCATGATCCGTCTTCAGAAAAAGAACACCAGGGCACAGGAGGTCAATGTTCCGGCCTGCATTTCCTGCTATCTGGGTGTGACAGAGCCTGCAATTTTCGGCGTCAACCTGAAATATACCTTCCCATTTATCTGCGGCATGATTGGCTCCGCTGCGGCAGCCGTGATTTCAGTGGCAACAGGCACCACGGCCAATGCAGTGGGAGTGGGAGGACTTCCAGGCATCCTGTCTATTCAGGTGGCCTCCATGCCGACCTTTGCCATTGCCATGGCGGCTGCCATCGTCATTCCGTTTATCCTGACCATGCTGGCAGGACAGAAGAAACTGTCAGCGGCTGACAGAGGAACGGAGGAAGGGCTGGCAGCAGAGGAGGACAAAAAAGACAGAGCAGAGCTCCAGAGCGGCGAGAAGGAGCCTAAAAAAGGTGCAGAGGTTTGTAAAAACGCGGACAGTGGGAATGGAAACGGCAAAGAAAAGGAGCATCTTGTGGCATACCTTTCCGGTAAGGTGATCCCGATTGAGGAAGTCGGAGACGGTGTGTTCTCAGCTAAAATCCTGGGAGACGGAATCGCCATCGAGCCGGAGAGCGATACAGTGGTGGCTCCTGCCAGGGTCACGGTTGCCGTGCTGATGCAGGAGTCCAGGCACGCAGTGGGACTTGTGATGGAGGATGGAAGAGAGCTTCTGATCCATGTGGGGCTTGACACGGTGCAGATGAACGGTGACGGTTTTGAGTATCTGGTAAACCAGGGGGATGTGGTGGAGGCAGGAACGCCCCTCATCCGATTTGACCGGGACAAGATTCAGAAAGCCGGAAAGCGGGCTGTTACTATTATGGCTGTGACAGACGGCACCGGCCGGGGAGCTTTAAGCTACAGAACCGGAATGGATGCACAGGCCGGAGAAACCGTTGTGGCAGAGATTGAGGAATAGAAAATCAGAGGAGAGGACAGATGAACAGCTTTAAGGATAAGGTGATATATCAGATTTACCCTAAATCCTTCCGGGATACAGATGGGGACGGACTGGGTGATTTAAGGGGAGTGACGGAAAAACTCGACTACATTCAATTTCTCGGAGCCGATTACATTTGGCTGACACCGTTTTTCATTTCTCCGCAGAATGACAACGGATACGATGTGGCGGATTATCTGTCTGTGGACCCCAGATACGGCACCATGGAGGACTTTGAGGAACTCTCGCGGGAGGCAAAAAAGAGGGGAATCGGTCTGATGCTGGACATGGTGTTTAACCACACCTCCACCGAGCATGAATGGTTTAAAAAGGCTCTGGCAGGAGATCCGGAATATATGGACTACTATATTTTCAGGGATGGGAAGGGGCAGGAACCGCCCACCAACTGGGTATCCAAATTCGGAGGAAATGCGTGGCAGTACGTGCCGGAACTGAAAAAGTGGTACCTCCACCTGTTTGATGTGACGCAGGCCGACCTGAACTGGGAAAACTCGAAGGTCAGGGAGGAGCTTAAAAAGGTGCTCCGTTTCTGGAAAGATAAGGGGGTGGAGGGATTTCGGTTTGACGTGGTAAACCTGATCTCAAAACCGGACTGCTTTCAGAACGACGAGGAGGGAGACGGCCGCCGCTTTTACACAGATGGGCCGAGAGTTCACGAGTATTTGAAGGAGCTGGTGCGGGATTCCGGCATTGACGGCATGGTGACAGTGGGAGAGATGTCTTCCACCACTCTGGAAAACTGCATCCGCTACTCTAACCCAGCGGAGCATGAGCTTTCCATGTGCTTTAACTTCCACCACCTGAAGGTGGATTACAGGAATGGAAATAAATGGGAACTGAAAGAGCCAGACCTGCAGGCGCTTAAGCAGCTGTTTAAGACCTGGCAGGAGGGGATGGAGGAGCATGGCGGCTGGAATGCCGTTTTCTGGTGCAACCACGATCAGCCCAGAATTGTGACCCGGTTTGGAGATGACAGGAAATATTGGAAAGAGTCGGCCAAAATGCTCGGGGCTTTTATCCACCTGCTGCGGGGAACTCCGTATATCTACCAGGGCGAGGAGATTGGCATGACAGATCCTCACTACCATGACATCAGCCGCTATCGTGATGTGGAGAGCCTGAATTACTACAGGATTATGCTTTCCGAGGGGAAGACAGAGGAAGAGGCCCTGAAGATTCTCGAGGCCCGCTCCCGGGACAACAGCCGTACGCCCATGCAGTGGAGCAGCGGGAAAAACGCAGGATTTTCCGAGGCAGAGCCGTGGATTAGCCTGCCGGACAATTATGAGACGATCAATGTGGAGGCCCAGAGAGAAGATAAGACTTCTGTCCTGAACTTTTACCGCAGGCTGATCCGTCTGCGAAAAGAGCACAGCGTCATCTCGGAAGGCTCCGTACGGTTCCTGGAGACGGGAAATGAAAAGGTAATTGGCTATGTCAGGGAGAATTCTCAGGAAAAGCTGACAGTGCTCTGCAATTTTTCAGGTATGTGCCAGGAATTCGAGGGTGCGAAGCAGGAGTACAGCAAAAAGGCCCGCCTGCTTGTCGGAAACTGGGAGGCAGAAACAGCACCGGCTGCCGGGACGGACAGCGCAGAGCCTGCTAAGACGCCGCTCCGGCCGTTTGAGGTGAGAGCGCTCCTGGAAGAGAAGAAGGCGTAACAGCCTAAGGAGGCAGAAGGAAATCAGCCGGCAGGCATAGGAGAGTCAAGGCAGAGAGCCAGGCAGAAAAATATACAGGCGCCGCCGGAGAAAGGGCCGGATCAGGCATAGAAAATTCAGGTAAAAAGAAGCTGCAAATAGAAAAAATCAATAAGTAAAACAGTACCTCAGAACAAAAATAATCAAAGTCCAGTCGGGCGGGAGCATTCCTGAAAAATGCAGAAAATGCAGGAAATATAAGGGATTGCTCCCGCCCGACTGGGCTTCTGGAAGAAAAAATCAGGGAAGCTCTCCCACGAAAAAACTTTCCAATTCAGAAAAAATCCCTTTCCCTCCCCCCAGAAACTCCCCCCTGTACAGCCGAAGGACTTATGGTATAATGGCCGCAGAGCGGGCATTATACCTGCGCCGAGCCGCTGGCGCCCGAAGGGAACCAAAACACCACTGCGGCGAGTGCGCAACCCTCGGAGAGAATAGCATATCCGAAGGATATGACATAATGGCCGCAGAGCGGGCATTATACCTGCGCCGAGCCGCTGGCGCCCGAAGGGAGCCAAAACACCACTGCGGCGAGTGCGCAACCCTCGGAGAGAATAGCATATCCGAAGGATATGACATAATGGCCGCAGAGCGGGCATTATACCTGCGCAAACCGGTTTCAGCATTCACTGCTGAAAGCCGGGCGCCTAAGTTTTGCCGGAGGCTGCAGCTTTCAGCTTCCGGCATCAGATGGAATTTTAAAGACAGAGGGGAAATAAGATAGCTGTGAAAACAGCTGTTTCATAAAAGATACCAGGGAGGGGAAAACAGCATGATGAAACTGCCGGAAAATTTTGTTACATACGATGAGGCGAGAAAAGCAGGATTTATAAAGATGAAGGAGTTAAAGGAACAGGGGGCGAGAGTGGTAGGGATCTTCTGTTCCTTCGTGCCGGTAGAAATCCTGATGGCAGCGGGGGCCGTGAGCGCATCTCTTTGCGCCTCCAGTGAACAGCCGATCACTGCGGCTGAGACGAAGCTGCCCCGCAACCTCTGTCCTCTGATTAAGGCCAGCTATGGCTTTGCTCTGACAGATACCTGTCCGTATTTCTATTTCGCTGATCTGATTGTAGGTGAAACGACCTGCGACGGAAAGACGAAGATGTTTGAGCTGATGAACGAGCTGAAGGAAACCTATGTGATGCAGCTTCCGTCGGGGAGAAATGAGAGAGCGCTCAAGGCATGGAAGGAAGAAATCATCGCACTGAAGGAGAAGCTGGAGGATTTTTACGGAATTGAAATCACAGAGGAGGACATTCGCCAGGCAATCCGTATAAAAAACAGGGAGCGCCGCTCCATGCTGCGGTTTATGGAGCTTGGCAAGCTGAATCCGGCTCCCATTTCCGGCTATGAGATTGGAACCCGGGCCGATTCCCTGGCCTTTAACTTTGATATGGAGGAGAGAATCCGCCTGGTAGATGAGAGAACAGAGGAGGTTCTCAGGGACTGGGAAGAGAACTACAAAGGAAAGCCGTCGGATCGCCCGAGGATTCTTGTGACAGGCTGCCCCAATGCAGGAGTCAGAGACAAGATTATAAAGACAGTGGAAGAGATGGGCGCTGATGTGGTGGCTTTTGATTCCTGCAGCGGCACGAGAGAAAAAGTGGAGCTGGTAGATGAAAATCTTCCTGTATTTGATGCCCTGGCAAAGAAGTATCTGAATATTAACTGCTCTGTCATGAGCCCCAATACCAGCCGTATGGGTTATATAAAAGATATGATCCGGGACTATCAGGCTGATGCGGTAATTGAGATCATTCTTCAGTCCTGCCATACCTATAATATCGAGGCGCATTTTGTCAAAAGGGCAGTGGAGGAAGAAAATATTCCTTATCTGATGCTTGAGACAGATTATTCACGCTCTGATCAGGGCCAGATTGCCACAAGACTTGAGGCACTTCTGGAAACGCTGCACGGATAAAGAAGCAGAGGGCAGAAACAGAAATGCAAAGCTCATGGGAACAGGGATAAAGAAGGCCGGGATGCTGAGGCTTATAGAAAAAAACGATAGATAATCTCTGCAGATGCAAATTTTGAATGGCGAATCGTTGCAGGAATCTTGAATTTGCAGGGCATCCTGCTTATACTGGGAGAGAATGGACTGCAGATGCAGTCATGTGAGAAGCACAGGAATCAGAAGGACTGTTTTCTGTGCCGTCAGGAAACAAAGGAGACAGACAAAAGGAGAAGTACTATGAAAAAGAAATTTGCAGGTGCAGTGGCGGCGGCAGTTCTGGCGGCAGCAGTGACCGGCTGTTCAGGAAGCGCTGATACTGCAAAGGAAACGAAAGAGACAGCAGCTCAGACACAGGCAGAGACAGACGCACAGGCCTCTGAGAGCGCAGATGCAGCAGAGGAAAAAAGCGATCTGGCAGGAACGGAAATTACCGTTATGGTTCCGGACTGGGGAAATCCAGGAGAAGAGCTGCTTGCCCAGTTTACAGAGGAAACGGGAATCAGCGTAGTGATGAACGAAGTGAGCTGGGATGACATCCGGGATAAGGTATCCATTGCAGCAGTTGGCGGCAAGGCGGCAGCTGACGTAATCGAGGTAGACTGGTCCTGGGTCGGCGAGATGAACAGTGCAGGCTGGTTAGAGCCGATTGAGATGAGCGAGGAGGACATGGCCGACATGCCGTCCATGGAAACCTTTATGATTGACGGACAGATTCTGGCCGTTCCCTATGCCAATGATTACCGGATTGCCTACTATAATAAAGAGCATTTCGCACAGGCCGGGATTGACAAGGCTCCAGAGACATGGGATGAGGTTTACGAGGCCATGAAGGCTATCAAGGAGCAGGGAATCACAGAATATCCCTATGCAATGCCGATGAATGCCGACGAGTCTGCGACTACCTCTATGATGTGGATGGCATTTGCGAGAAACGGAGTTGTGTTCAACGACGACAATACACTGAATGAGGAGTCTGTATTAGACGCTCTTACCTTTGAAAACCAGATGGTTCAGGAGGGCTACACGGATCCAGCCATCAAGACAGCCACAGGAATGGATGTTTACAGAAAGATCACATCCGGGGAAGCAAGCTTCATGGTGGGCCCCACAAAATTTGTGCGCTTCTCCTCTGATCCCAACGAGTGCAGTGTGGTAGGAGATGTGGTTCCGATCATGCTTCCCGGAAAGGACAAAACGGCAGCTCAGACAATGCCTCTTCCGGAGGCTGTCGGTGTTTCCAGCTTCTCTGAGAACAAGGAAGCAGCCATGGAGTTTGTAAAATGGTACAGCTCACCGGAAACACAGAAGGCTCTCTATACAGCCAACGGCTCCATCCCCACCAGAAACAGCGTGCTGGAGGCTCTGATCGAGGACGGAACTATCACAAATCCTGGAGCGATGCTCGATATGGCCAAGCTCATCAAGTCCCCGTTCCCCAACGGTGTGCCGGACTACTATGCAGAGATGAGCAATACAATCTTCAACAACATCAACCGTATGGTGCTGGGAGAGCAGACGCCTGAGGAGGCATTTGCAGCCATGAATGAAAAGGTAAATGAACTGGCAAAATAAAAGAATCGGGAGTATAATGGAAAGGCACGGCAAAACGGCGATGCCAGACACATAAGAAACTGGTTTTAAGATACTGACACGAAAAAAGGGGATGCTGTGAGAGCCTTTCAGGAGGGCTTTTACGGCATCCCTTTTGATTGAAGGAGAATACAGAATGAGGAAAAAGAAGTCAGATGCCCTTCTCCCCTACGCGCTGCTGCTTCCTGCTGCGCTTTTGATGATCATGCTGGTATTCTATCCGGTGGCTGTGACCTTTACGTACAGCCTAAAGGAGATGAAGCTGACAGCTCCCCAGAACACCCACTTTATAGGTGCGGAAAATTACATTGAGATATTAAAATCCAGGGAATTCTGGTATGTGTTTCAGAACACAGCCTATCTGCTCGTTTTGGTAGCCGGCCTTACGACTGTATTTGGACTTCTGGTGTCCCTGATCTTAAATGCGGACACAAAGATTTCCGGACTTCTCACAGCCGCTGCCATTCTTCCCTGGGCCATGCCGCCCATTGTAAACGGCATAATCTGGAGGTTTGTGTTTCATTCCGGCTACGGGTTCATGAATAAGCTCCTGCTGATGCTGGGCCTCATAGATGCTCCCATCGAGTGGCTGGCTGACCGCTGGCTGCTTCTTACGGTAGCAGGAATTGTAGCTGCGTGGCGGAGCATTCCCTTCTGCGCTATTGTCTGTCTTTCAGGACTAAGAACCATCCCGGAAGAACTTTACGAGGCGGCAAAACTGGATGGCTGCGGACGGATCGAATCCTTTTTTCACATAACGCTTCCGCTTTCCAGACCCTTTGTGCTTATCGGTCTTACCTCTGCCTCCATCACCGCCGTCAACCTGTTTGACGAGATTGTGGCCCTGTCCGGCTACAGTGATCTGGGAAAGAACCTCTTGATTCAAAACTATCTTACCACCTTCTCCTTTATGAACTATGGAAGAGGAAGTGCCTATACCTATCTGATTATGCTTCTCGCTGCAGTGCTGGGCTTTTTCTATCTCAGAAGTATGAACCAGGAGGAACAGGGCAGAGACAGAGGGGAAGAAAAGAAGAGAAAGAAAACAGCCCATGCCGGTTCGGACAGCCCATGGGGAGAGGAGGGGTAACGTGAAAAGACAGTCCCAAAAGAGCCGCTCCCTCAAGCGGCAGCCCTGGTATTACTGGGCGTCAGCGGCCGTTCTTCTTATTTTGACGCTGGGGCCCTTTGTCTGGGCGTTTATCGTATCCGTTACACCGGAGTATGAGATGTTTACCAATACAAAAAATATGCTGCCTGAAACCTTCGTCTGGAGCAATTACGAAAACCTGTTCAGCATGACTACAAGCCACAGTATCCGCCTGTTCAGAGGTCTCAAAAATTCCCTGACGGCGGCAGCGGTGACCCTTGTCATCGGAGTTCCCCTGGCGCTGATCACGGCATATACCCTCACCAAGATGGAATTCCCGGGGAGAAAATGGTTCAAGAATGCACTTCTGATCACGATGGTGATCCCTGTATTTGCGACCATCATTCCTCTGTTCCGGATTTTTGTGGAGCATGATCTGTTAGACCGCCAGTTCTGGCTGGCTCTGGTCTATGTGAGTTCCTTTCTGCCCATGAGCACCTGGCTGATGTGCAATTATTTTTCCACCATACCAAGAGAAATTCTGGAGGCGGCCAGAGTGGATGGCTGCGGAAATCTGGGAACATTTTTTCGGATTGTACTTCCCGTTTCCGGGCCTGTGATTCTGGCCTGCTCGCTCATTATGTTTCTGAGCGCGTGGAACCAGTTCCAGATTCCGCTGATTCTGGCATCCTCCCTGGAGACAAAGCCGGCTGCCATCGTTACCAGCGAATTTATGACAAAGGATTCCATTCAGTATGGTCTGACAGCTGCCGGAGGTCTGATCGCCATCATCCCGCCGGCTGTCCTGGCACTTCTGTTCAGACGATTTCTGGTAAGCGGAATGATGGGAGGAGCTGCAAAGGGATAATGAGTGAAATTATTAAATAAATATAAACCGTCCCAATTTTCTTGACAGCAGTAAAAAAAGTAAATATAATAACACCGTAACATATTTAACAATTATGTAACAATTAGAAAGAAAAAGTTAATAACTTTTGAAAAATACAAGTGGACGGAAACGAAAGCATTAGAAGATAAGACGGTGTGAGAGAAAAGTCACGGCTGCGGGCCGAATAAAGATGTCAGGAGTTTCGGGATGATTAAAAGTAAAGGATTAAAGCTGTTGGGAATGTTTTGCGTTTGTTCTGCTGTGTGTCTGATGAATCCGGCTGCAGCCAGAGCTGATGAGGCACAGACGGGTACAGATGAAGGCTCTGCGGTGGTGACGGTGGAAGCCCAGGAGCTCTCCCTCTATTCAGGGAAGAGCCAGGAATCCGAAGTAGTCGGACAGGCAGTTCAGGGTGATACATACGAAGTAGTTGAGGAGAGCAGTGACGGCTGGGTAAAGATTTGCTCCGAGGACGGAACGGAAGGATATCTTCTGGCAGATGGCAAATCTGCAGTGATCAGCGAAGACGGACAGGTTGCGGAGGAAGAGTCAGACATCAGGCAGGACGTGGTGGACTATGCCCTTACTTTCCTCGGAAATCCGTATGTGTACGGCGGCTCTGATCCGAACACAGGAACAGACTGTTCCGGTTTTACCAGCTATGTGCTGGAACATGCAGGAGGCGTTGACATGAACCGTTCCTCCCGCTCCCAGGCTACCCAGGGGACTCCGGTGAGCGCAGAGCAGATGCAGCCGGGAGATCTGGTGTTCTACGCAAACGGAAGCCGGATCAATCATGTGGGCCTTTACATAGGAGACGGCCAGATCGTCCATGCATCTACAGAAAAGACAGGCATCAAGATTTCACCGTGGACTTACAGAAATCCGGTGAAAATTGTCAATGTTCTCGGATAATGATTTTGGAAACAGAAGAAATAGAAAGGCAGCGGCCCGCCGGAGACGAACCGGACTGGGGCCGCTGTCCTTTTTTTCTATAACAGGAAACTTCGTTCCCTGTTATAGAAAAATGCTCCGCGGGGATCGCACTGGGTTGGAGAGGAAAATGACGTTGATGCGCACTCGCACGCAAGGTAGATGTTGCCTGAAGGCAACCGCGCTCGGCGCGAGTGTGCGCCAAGGCGCACACTTTTTTATTTTCGGAAAAAAATGGAAGTTTTTTCTGCATAAAGGAGCATTTCAAAAGCCATACTGACTGTGTAGTCATTAAAGTTAGGAGGTAATGAACATGGCAAACAGAAACAGCTACAATGCAGACGACTGCAGAAACAATTCTCAGAACAGCAGCCAGAATAAGTCACAGAACAGATCCCAGAATACCAGCAAGGACAATTACAGGGACAGCTACAGGGATTCTTACAGAGATTCCTCAAAAAACAGCAGCAGAAACAGCTCCAATGACTGCGACAACAGCAGCCGCAATAATTATTAAGAGCTGAAAGCCTGTTTTCTGCTGTAAGGAGTCTGCAGTCTGAAGAAGGGCTGAAGCAGATTTCCCGAAAGGGTATGGGCAGATGCAGGAAGTGTGTACCATCGGTTTGAGAAATTCAGAAAAATACTAGGACTGAAGGAAAATACTGCTGAAAAAATACGGCATCATCGGACACGAAGGACAAATGGGGAAGGCCGCCCCGCAAAGACTCTGCCTCTGTTTGGCAGCTTTTGCGGGACGGCTTTTTCCTGCACAGAAGGGGCTGAAGGATGGAGGAACACAGAGTACAGGCTGTGAATATAATAGGGTAAAGAGGACATGGAGAAACGGCAATGTATCAGATGATACCAGTCAGGCGGCTTGACATGTTTCTCGACCGGGGCTTTCCGGGCACAATTGTCGATCTGAGAAGTCCCGCCGATTACCGCCGTTCACATATCAGAGGAGCGATTAACCGGGAGCTGGAGAGCCTCCTCGAGAATCCCCAGGAGATTCCATGCGACCGACCTGTGCTGTTTTACTGCGCCAGAGGAAGCGAGAGTTTAAAGGCCAGCATCCGCTTCTCACGGATGGGCTATCAGGTATTTGACGTGGCCAACGGCCTTTCCTACTACCGGGGACATAATCTGGTCTGCGGAGGATTTTCCCAGGAGCCCTTTGATCCCGGCGGAAAAGTGCATTGACAGGAGAAAGTGCTTAAATTAGAATAAGAGTTGCGGATAAACCATAAGAAAGTATTGAAATAAGAAAGATAAGAGGAAACAGTTTTGGAGCGATTTGAACTGATTGCCCCCTGCCACTTCGGCCTGGAGGCAGTTTTAAAAAAAGAGATCACCGATTTAGGCTATGAGATCACCCTGGTGGAAGATGGCCGCGTAACCTTCGAGGGGGATGCGGAGGCCATCGCCAGGGCGAATGTATTTCTCAGGACAGCAGAGAGAGTGCTTTTAAAGGTGGGCAGCTTTACGGCAGTGACCTTTGACGAGCTGTTTGAAAAGACGAGAGCACTCCCGTGGGAGCGGTACATACCAAGGGACGGCAAGTGCTGGGTGGCCAAGGCGTCTTCCATTAAAAGCAAGCTGTTCAGCCCTTCGGATATTCAGAAGATTATGAAGAAGGCTATTGTGAGGAGACTTCAGGAGGAGTATGATCTGGGGCAGCAGCTTCTGCCGGAGACAGGGAGCCAGTACCCGCTTCGGGTATTTCTGTTTAAAGATCAGGTGACAATCGGCATTGACACCAGCGGTGATTCACTCCACAAACGGGGGTACCGGACGCTGACCAGCAAGGCTCCTATCACGGAGACGCTGGCTGCAGCCCTGATCCTTCTGACTCCATGGAAAAAGGACAGAATTTTAGTGGATCCGTTCTGCGGAAGCGGAACCTTCCCCATTGAGGCTGCCATGATTGCGGCCAATATGGCTCCGGGAATGAACCGCTCCTTCCTGGCTGAGAGCTGGAGAAACCTGGTTCCCAGGAAGCACTGGTACAATGCTGTGGACGAGGCCACAGAGCTGCTTGATGACAGTGTGGAGGTGGACATCCAGGGCTACGATGTGGATGGGGAGATCGTGCGGGCTGCCAGGGAGAATGCAAAGCGGGCCGGAGTGGATCACCTGATTCATTTCCAGCAGCGTCCGGTGTCAGAGCTTAGCCATCCGAAAAAATACGGCTTTATTATCTCCAACCCGCCCTACGGCGAGAGAATTGAGGAGAAAAAGAACCTGCCTGAGCTGTACCGCCAGATTGGAGAAAGGTTCAGGGAACTGGATTCCTGGTCCATGTACCTGATTACTTCCTATGAAAATACAGAAAAGTATATTGGAAGGAAGGCGGACAAAAACAGGAAGATTTACAATGGAATGATGAAAACGTATTTCTATCAGTTCCTGGGGCCGAAGCCGCCGAGGCGGAAGGCGGGAGAGAAGATTGAGGAGTAAACAGTTTGTACTATTGCTGACGGTGATTTTTACAGCTTTCTGTGCGCTGAATTTCAGCGTTCTTTCTTCTGTGGAGGATGTGAAGAAGGGAGAAACTGCCGGAAGTTATCCGGAGGAATGGTACGAAATGGTGTCTGAGGAGGCCAACAGAAAAGGAATCAGAATTTTTGTGGACGGTGAAGAGAAAAAGATGTCACACCCTGCTGTCATGACGGCCACCGGCAGCTTTCTGCTCCCTGTCTCAGAGCTTACAGAGGTTTTTTCCTGCACTGCACACATTTACGGACAGACCTCTCTGGTTATGGAGAAAAATACGGTGATGGCAGAAATCATCATGGGAGAAAAGCGGATGACAGTGACAGAAGCTTCCCAAAAGGACAGCCATGCAGGTCAGACCGGCGTTTTCGAGGGGATGGAACAGTCCGAAAAGCGGGATGTGGCTCTGTCTGATGCTATCACGAAAGAGGAGGGAGAACTGTGGGTTTCTGCCCAGGCAGTCTCGGAAGCATTTTCTTATGAGATGAGCTGGGAGCCAGATGAGAATATTCTCTCCTTCACCGGTTTAAGGCCGGAGCTTGAGGAGCTTCCGGAGGTTTACGACTACAGGCTGAGAGGGAGGGCACCGACGGTGAAAAACCAGGGAAGCCTTGGAACCTGCTGGGCTTTTGCCTCACTGATGGCTCTGGAGAGCCGGCTGCTGCCGGAAAAATCCTTTGACTTTTCTGAGGATCACATGTCCATCAGGAACAGTTTCCGCATGAACCAGAACGACGGCGGGGAGTACACCATGTCCATGGCCTATCTTCTGGCCTGGCAGGGACCGGTGCTGGAACAGGACGATCCCTACGGGGACAGCTGGTCGCCGCCTGGCCTTACTCCGGTGCGCCACGTTCAGGAGATACAGGTCCTGCCGAAGAAGGATTATGAGGCAATCAAGAGAGCCGTCTATTTTACGGGAGGGGTGCAGAGTTCTCTCTACACTTCCATGGCCGATGGGGAGGAAAACTCAGAGTATTATAATAAGGAAGAAGGAGCCTACTGCTATGCGGGAAACAGAAAACCCAACCACGATGTTGTAATTATCGGCTGGGATGATCGCTATCCGAAAGAAAATTTTCCGGTTCCTCCGGAAGGAGACGGGGCTTTTATCTGTGCCAACAGCTGGGGAGGAGCGTTCGGGGACGAGGGATACTTTTACGTGTCTTACTATGATTCCAACATCGGAATCCACAATATTCTTTACAGCCGCGTGGACACCCCGGACAATTACGACCACATTTACCAGACCGATCTGTGCGGCTGGGTAGGGCAGCTTGGATACGGGAAAGAGGAGGCCTTCTTTGCAAATATCTATGAGGCCAGGGAGGATGAAGAGCTGTGCGCCGTCGGCTTTTATGCTACCGATCAGGATACCCAGTACGAGGTTTATGTGGTAAATGATGCCTCCGGAAGCGCTGATTTCGGGCGAAGGAAATCCGTGGCCAGAGGCAGGATAGAGAACGCCGGCTTTTATACCATAGATATTGAACACCCTGTGGATCTGAAAAAGGGAGAGCGCTACGCAGTGATTGTGAGTATCCGCACACCGGGTTCTGTCCATCCCGTTGCCATCGAGTACAATGGGCCTGACCTGCCGACGCAGGTGGATTTAAGCGATGGGGAAGGCTATATCAGCCTTCGCGGAACTGCCTGGGATCGGGTGGAAACCGAGCAGAGCTGCAATGTGTGCCTGAAAGCCTACACCAGGACTGTCAGGGGACAGTGAACGGGAGCGATACAAAGGAAAAACAGTAAATAAAGGCAAAAGAGCCGTAAAGCAGAGACAGTAAATTGGAATCTGCGGAAAATATGGAGTAAAGTACAGGAGGAGAGACATGGCAGAAAAACTTATTTTTGCGACATCCAACCAGGGAAAGCTGAGAGAAATCCGCCTGATTCTGGGAGATTTGGGAATGGAGGTTATTTCCATGGCTGAGGCCGGATTTCACGGCGATATTGAGGAGAACGGAAAGACGTTTGCGGAAAACGCAGCTATCAAGGCCAGAGCAGTGTGGGAGAAAACAGGAGGGCTGGTTCTGGCGGATGATTCGGGCCTCGTCATTGATTATCTGGGCGGGGAGCCGGGCGTCTATTCTGCCAGGTATATGGCAGATGCCTCCTATTCGGAGAAAAACCGTGTTTTGATTGAGCGCCTTGCGGGGGCAAAGGAGGAGGAGAGAAGCGCGCGCTTTGCCTGCGCCATCGCAGCTGTGCTGCCGGACGGCAGGGAGCTTCTCACAGAGGCGTACATGGAGGGAAGGATCGCCTATGAGCCTGCCGGCAGCGGCGGTTTTGGCTATGACCCGATTCTGTATCTGCCGGAATATCAGAAAACTTCCGCAGAGCTTGACATAGAAGAAAAAAACAAGATCAGCCACAGGGGAAAGGCCCTGGAGCTGATAAAGGAAAAACTGAAAGAGGCACTTGGGGGAATGGAGAAATGAAAATTTTAATTGTGAGCGATACACACCGCCGCAACGGAAATCTACAGGAGGTGATAGAACAGACAGCTCCGTTTGATATGCTGATTCATCTGGGGGACGGCGAGGGCAGTGAAGAACTGATTACATCCTGGTGCTTGGAGCAGAACCAGAACTGTGAGGTGCACATGGTTCTCGGGAACAACGACTTTTTTTCCTGCCTTGACAGGGAAAAGGAGATTTCCATAGGGCCGTATCGGGCATTTCTCACACACGGCCATTTCTACAGTGTGTCGGTCGGGCCGGAGCGTCTGGAGGAAGAAGCGCGCTCCAGAGGCGTAGATATCGCCATGTTTGGACACACCCACAAGCCTTTTCTGGAAGACAGGAACGGCATCACGGTTCTGAACCCGGGCAGCTTGTCCTTCCCCCGCCAGGAGGGAAGAAGGCCCAGCTACATGATTATGGAAGTGGACGGCTCGGGAAAGGCTTCTTTCCAGATTTGTTTTCTGTAGAACATGCGTAAAGAAAGTAAAAAAAGGAAAAAAGAAGATCTGCCAGGCAGAGAAGCAAACAGGAGGGGGGAGCGCAGCGCACAGCTCTCCTCTTTTAATTTGATAGAGGAGAAAAAATTGAAGAAAAAAGTCTCCTGACGGGCACGGGAGGATGAGAACAGGAAAAAGAATAATTTATGAAAACAGTCATGTATAACATGAAAAAAGGAGCTATATTGAAAATTGACTCTACAATTTTCAGATAAAACTGGTAAAATATGGGTTAAAATTAGACGCAAAAACCTGCAAAAAATGTTGACATTAGGGTTGCCATAGTATATAATAATCCTTGCTTGAAACGAAGCGGTTCAGAAAAAACTTCTGAAAGAAAGCTTCCATAAAAAAGCATCCATATCGGATGACGGGGTGTGGCTCAGTTTGGCTAGAGCGCCTGGTTTGGGACCAGGAAGTCGCAGGTTCGAATCCTGTCACCCCGATGGATATGCGGGTG
Organism: Clostridium sp. M62/1; assembly: GCF_020736365.1. Taxonomy (NCBI): domain Bacteria; kingdom Bacillati; phylum Bacillota; class Clostridia; order Eubacteriales; family Clostridiaceae; genus Clostridium; species Clostridium sp. M62/1. The sequence continues at coordinate 1,404,158 of NZ_CP085988.1, forward strand.
TAGTTCAATGGTAGAACACCAGCCTTCCAAGCTGGATACGTGGGTTCGATTCCCATCACCCGCTCTGTGCAGAAGCGAAAGCAGATGCACAAAAGCAGTTGGCGGTTCGTCAGCGGCAGGAAAAAGTGAAAATGTCAACTGGTTTGGCAGTCTACACAATTAAAAATATGAGTCTGTAGCTCAGCTGGATAGAGCAACGGCCTTCTAAGCCGTGGGTCGGGGGTTCGAATCCCTTCAGGCTCGTCGAATCCGAAAGGATTGACTCCCTTCGGATTCATTTTATGGTGGGTATAGCGCAGTTGGTTAGCGCGCCAGATTGTGGCTCTGGAGGCCTAGGGTTCGAATCCCTATACCCACCTTCCCTGAACAGGGTTTTGTTGGGCTATCGCCAAGCGGTAAGGCACAGGACTTTGACTCCTGCATCACGTTGGTTCGAATCCAACTAGCCCAGTTTACAGCTATGGGGTATTAGCTCAGTCGGTAGAGCACTTGACTTTTAATCAAGTTGTCCGGGGTTCGAATCCCCGATGCCTCATCCTTGAAAGTAAGCGGAAAACCTTTAAAAAAGGTTTTCCGCTATTTTTGTATCACGGTGAAAGAAGGGCAGATATGAAGAAACCTCTTATTATCAATATTCAGAAGTTTTCCGTCCACGACGGAGACGGAATCAGGACAACTGTATTTTTCAAGGGCTGTCCCCTTTCCTGCAGGTGGTGCCACAATGCGGAGAGCAGATCCTGGAACCGGGAGCTGATGTTCTTTTCCGAGCGGTGCTCCGGCTGCGGAAGATGCGCTGCGGTCTGTCCGGAGAAGGGGATTGCAGTAAAAGTACAGGAAGGCGGAATGCAGAAAATCGCTGTCACAGACAGAGCTCTCTGCACGGCCTGCGGAAGCTGTACCGACTTCTGTATCTCCAATGCGAGGAGCATCGTCGGGGAGGAGATGGAGGCGGAGGAGCTGGTGAGAATCCTCAGGCAGGACCGCCAGTTTTACGAGGATTCCGGCGGCGGAGTCACTCTGTCAGGCGGGGAGGCTATGGCTCAGGATATGGACTATATGGAGAACCTTCTTGTGAGGCTGCAGTCCGAGGGAATCCCTGTCAATATGGATACCTGCGGGGAGGCTCCCTTCGAGAGGTTTGAGCGGGTGCTTCCCTATATCCATACCTTCCTGTACGATATTAAGGCTGTGACGCCTGAGCTCCACCGGGAATACACAGGCGTTTCCAACGAGAGAATCCTGGAAAATCTCAAGAACCTGACCCTTGCCGGAGCCAGAGTCCATATAAGAGTTCCCGTCATTCCCGAAGTCAACGGAGACGATGAGGAGATGGGAAAAATCATCCGTTTCGTAAAGGAATATGCAAAGCCCGTTAAGATCAGCCTGCTGCCCTACCACAACACAGGAAAAGACAAGGCTGTGCGGGTTGGAGCCGAGAGCATGGAATTTTCCGTTCCCACGGGAGAGCGGATGGAGGAGCTGAAGGCCCTCTGGCTGCAGGCGGGCTTTCGGGAGGGAGAGGTACAGAACGGCGGATAGGCCGTAAGGGACAGTCCGGAAGGATGCTTTATTAAAGGAAAAACACTGCACACAGAATTATCCTGAAAAGGCTTTTTATATAAAGAAAGAATCGATCATACACAGTGGAGGAGGAGCAGAATGGAAGAGAGAGGAATGAATGAGCGGATCAGAATGCTCAGAAGACAGAGCGAGAACACGGAGCCGAGAATCTGCCTGGAGCGGGCGGTGCTGGAAACAGAGGCCTATAAAAAGTATGAGGGCTCCGTCTCTGTGCCGGAGATGAGAGCTTTGGCTTTTCTGCATTTTATGGAGAACCGGAAGCTGTGCATCAGCGACGGGGAGCTGATCGTAGGGGAGAAGGGGGACGGCCCTCAGTCTGCGCCCACCTTCCCGGAGCTGTGCTGCCACACCGTGGAGGACATGAGGATCATGAACGACAGGGAGCTGATTTCCTTTCAGGTGACGGAAAGGGATCTGAAAATCCAGGAGGAGGAGATTATTCCCTTCTGGGAGAAGCGTTCCATCCGACACAGGATTCTCTCGTCTATGTCCGAGGAGTGGAAGGCATGCTACAGCGCAGGAATTTTCACAGAATTTATGGAGCAGAGAGGGCCGGGACATACGGTTGGCTCGGAAAAAATCTATCAGAAAGGCTTTTTGGATTATAAGAAGGACATTCAGGATGCCCTGGATGCTCTGGACTATGCCGGCGATCTGCAGGCACTGAAAAAGCGGGAGCAGTTGACTGCCATGAGTATCTGCTGTGACGCGATTATGACTCTGGGGAGAAGGTATGCGGCTCTTGCCAGAGAGATGGCAAAGCAGGAGAGGAATGAAATAAGGAGGCAGGAGCTTCTTCAGATCGCTGAAAACTGCGATGTAGTTCCGGCTCACAGGCCAGAGACCTACTGGCAGGCGATCCAGATGTACTGGTTTGTCCACCTGGGAGTGACCACAGAACTGAACCCGTGGGACGCCTACAGCCCGGGGCGCCTTGACCAGCATCTGTATCCGTTCTACAGAAAGGATGTAAAAGAGGGAATCCTGGATGACGAGAAAGCCAAGGAGCTTCTGGAATGCCTCTGGGTAAAATTCAACAACCAGCCGGCGCCTCCCAAGGTGGGCGTGACTCTGAAGGAGAGCGGAACCTACACCGACTTTGCCAACATCAACACAGGGGGAATCACGCCGGAGGGCGAGGATGGGGTAAACCCGGTCAGCTATCTGATTCTGGACTGTATGGATGAGATGCGTCTGCTTCAGCCCAGCTCCAATGTGCAGATCAGCCGGAAGACCCCTCAGAAATTTCTGAAAAGGGCCTGTGAGATTTCCAGGAAGGGATGGGGCCAGCCAGCCTTTTACAATACGGAGGAGATTATCCAGGAGCTGTTAAATGCGGGAAAATCCATCGATGACGCCAGGCGGGGAGGCACCAGCGGCTGTGTGGAAACAGGAGCCTTCGGAAATGAGGCCTATATCCTGACCGGCTATTTCAATCTCCCGAAGGTGCTTGAGATTACCCTGAACAATGGCTGGGATCCGGTTGCGAAAAAACAGCTGGGCCTGAAGCTGGGAAATGCGGAGGATTTCCGCTCCTACGAGGAGCTGTTTGAGGCATACAAAAAGCAGATGGAGTATTTTATTGACATAAAGGTGAAGGGATCCAACGTGATCGAGGCCATCTATGCCAACTACATGCCGGCTCCCTTCCTGTCCATCATCACAAACGACTGCATTAAAAAGGGAATGGACTACAACGCCGGAGGAGCCCGCTATAACACCAATTACCTGCAGGGAGTGGGGATCGGAACCATCACCGATTCTCTGGCAGCGATCCGGTACCATGTGTTTGAGAAAAAGGACATCGGTATGGGAGAGCTGATGGAGGCGCTCCACCGCAATTTCGAAGGCTTCGAGGTGATCCGCCACCTGCTCACAGACCGCTCGCCCAAGTATGGAAATGACGATGACTATGCAGACGAAATTATGAAGGAAGTGTTCAGAAGCTACCGGGAAGCCGTAACCGGAAGGCCCAACAGCAGGGGAGGCCAGTGGAGGATCAATATGCTTCCCACCACCTGCCATGTCTATTTCGGGGAGGTGATGGAGGCTGCGCCAAACGGAAGGCTGGCTGGGAAACCGCTGTCAGAGGGAATTTCACCGAGCCAGGGAGCAGATGTCCACGGGCCGACGGCCGTGATCCGCTCAGCGTCCAAGATGGATCAGATCAGCACAGGGGGAACTCTGCTGAACCAGAAATTCACCCCGTCCAATGTGGCCGGGGAGAAGGGGCTCGACAACATGGCAAGCCTGGTGCGCACCTATTTCAACCTGGACGGCCACCACATTCAGTTCAATGTCATTGACCGCCAGACGCTTCTGGAGGCTCAGAAGCATCCGGAAGACTACAGGGATCTCATTGTCCGGGTTGCCGGCTACAGTGACCATTTCCGGAATCTCAGCAGGGCTCTTCAGGACGAGATCATCGCGAGGACGGAGCAGAGCTTTAATTAGAGAATGTGCTGTCAATTTCCTGTGAAATCTGTTACAATAGAGTTCGTTTCCTTTAATACGCCGTATTTTCTGCTGAATAGAGGGGAGAATACGGAAAATTTCACAGGAGGATAGGAGTATGGAACAGTTTTTTAAACTCAAGGAGCATGGAACGGATGTCAAGACAGAAGTGATTGCCGGAGTGACCACCTTTATGACAATGGCCTACATTCTGGCAGTGAATCCGTCCATGCTGGGCCCGGAAGGTGCCGGGATGGATTCAGGGGCAGTATTTACTGCGACGGCTCTGGCTTCAGCCCTTGCCTCATTTTTGATGGCGCTGTTTGCCAATCTGCCCTTTGTGCTGTCTGCCGGTATGGGACTGAATGCCTATTTTGCCTATACGGTCTGCGGAAGCATGGGGTATAGCTGGGAGGTTGCCCTGACGGCTGTGTTTGCGGAGGGAATTATTTTTATCATCCTCTCCCTCACCAATGTCCGGGAGGCTCTCTTCAATGCGATTCCGGCCACCCTCAAGATCGCAGTGGCAGTGGGAATCGGCCTTTTCATCACGTTTATCGGCCTGCAGAATGCCCACATTGTGGTGGATTCTTCCACCCTTGTCACGGTCTTTTCTTTCCGCGGCTCTGTGGAGGCCGGAACCTTTCAGTCAGAGGGGATCACCGTTCTTCTGGCTTTAGTCGGAATTATCATTACGTCGGTGCTTCTCATAAAGAGAGTGAAGGGAAACATTCTGATCGGAATCCTCGCCACCTGGATTCTGGGAATGATCTGCCAGGCTGTGGGGCTCTACGTTCCGAATCCGGAGGCCGGATTCTACAGCCTTTTCCCAAGCGGAGTGTTCTCCATGCCGGCAAGTGTGGCCCCCACTTTCATGAAGCTGGACTTCTCCGTTGTGGGAACGCTGAACTTTGTGGTTGTTATGTTTGCATTCCTGTTCGTGGACATGTTTGACACCCTGGGGACTCTGATCGGCTGCGCATCCAAGGCAGACATGCTTGATAAGGATGGAAAACTGCCGCAAATCAAGGGAGCTCTGTTTGCGGATGCCGTCGGAACGACAGTGGGAGCTGTTCTGGGAACCTCCACCATCACAACATTTGTGGAATCCTCATCCGGCATTGCGGAGGGAGGAAGAACGGGACTGACCTCGATTGTAGCAGGTGGACTCTTTCTGATTGCCCTGTTCCTTTCACCGGTCTTTCTGGCGATCCCGTCCTTTGCCACAGCTCCGGCTCTTGTAGTGGTAGGATTCCTGATGATGCAGCAGGTGGTAAAGATTGAGTGGGAGAATCTGGTGGAGGCCATCCCGGCCTTTATTGCCATTTTTGCCATGCCGTTCATGTACTCCATCTCCGAGGGAATCGCCATGGGCGTTATCTCCTATGTGCTGATTCATCTTCTGGCAGGAAAAGCCAGGCAGAATACACCGCTGATGTATGTGCTGGCGCTTCTGTTTGTGCTGAAGTATATTTTCCTCTAAAATGGAGCTGCGGCGGCTGTCTCCTGAGGCAGAGAAAAAGCTTTGCTTTACTTTTCAGGGAAGGCTCTGGCTGAGGACCCGTCCGGATGACTGTCCGGCCGGGCTCTCCTCAGGGCAGAGCAGGTACAGGCAGGAAAAGCAGACAAATCCACGTTATGCTCAATCGTGCTGCTGATGAAATGAGAAAAAAGAGTTCTTTTTTTGCAAACAGTATCATATCATATTGCAGGGAGCAGCTGTGACAGACAGTGCAAACAAATTTGGTAAAAAGCATAAAAAATTTGAAAATTCTGCTTGAATAAATGCGAAAAAGTGGTATACTAGCACTATGCAGATATGGTTCATCGGTAGAACGCTAGCTTCCCAAGCTGGAAAGGCGGGTTCGACTCCCGTTATCTGCTCTTTTTATTTGCCCCTGTAAATACTGGATTTTTCCTTTATTTACAGGGGTTTTCGCTTGTTTTAAGCGTAACCATATTGCGGTATTCCGCACATATTTTTCGGTGTTTTTGCAACACGAATGCAACACGGATTCAGGGTGTGCAGCCATCTGCCTTCCCGTTCTCTCACCTGTGCCTCTCAGTACCGGTTCTTGTTTTTTAAGATTCATGTGAAAATTCTTTCTTTTCTCCACAGATTGTCGTAAAATAGAAAAAATTAAAAATACTCTGAAAGGAGCCATAGTATGACAAAAGAAGAACTTACTCTGGAAATCATTGACCGGTTAAAGAAGGAATATCCGGATGCGGACTGCACACTGGACTACAATGACGCCTGGAAGCTCTTGGTCAGCGTCCGTCTGGCAGCCCAGTGCACAGATGCCAGAGTGAATGTGGTGGTAAAGGATTTATATGAGAAATTTCCGGATGTGAACGCCCTTGCAGAGGCGCCGGTGGAGGAAATTGAGGCGATTGTGAGGCCCTGCGGCCTGGGGCACAGCAAGGCAAAGGATATCAGCGCCTGCATGAAAATGCTCAGGGATCAATTTGACGGCAGGGTTCCCGACAGCTTTGACGCCCTGCTGTCTCTGCCCGGCGTGGGGAGAAAAAGCGCGAACCTGATTATGGGAGATGTGTTCGGGAAGCCGGCGATAGTCACCGATACCCATTGTATCCGGCTGGTGAACCGCATGGGACTTGTGGACGGAATCAAGGAGCCTAAAAAGGTGGAGATGGCGCTCTGGAAGCTGGTTCCGCCTCAGGAGGGAAGCGATTTCTGCCACCGCCTTGTCTACCACGGGAGGGACATATGCACAGCGAGAACGAAGCCCCACTGCGACAGGTGCTGTCTGGCAGATATATGTGCCAAGAACGGCGTATAGGGAAAACGGGCAGTGCTGACAGAGGACGGCACGCTGAGGATAGAACTGGTGCCTTTCATTTAAAGCAGGAACAGCTCCCCTCCTGTGAAACTTTGCCAGCGAAGACTTTTCAGATCAAACTGCAAATTTTTTGAAGTTATCAGCTCACATGGCTCGTTTCAAAAAATAGAAGGCTTATGACTGCCCTGAGAGACAGGGCAGAGGGCAGCTTTCTTAAGAACAGGAAAACCAGAAGGAACAGAATCATTTGAAGGAGCAGAATCAGCTGGAGGGGCAGGAAGCAGAAATGAGGTATAAAAGTCAGATGGAAAAAATAAAGAAAAAGGGCCGTGCGGACAGCAGGGATAAATCAGAAAAGGACAGAGGCACAGAAATGAAACCCGGCACAGAGAAAGCCATGTTTGCAGAAGAAAAAAGTGAGGAGGAGATGGAGCAGGAGCTGGAGACGCTCCTGAATCAGCCCCAGGAGCAAAAAAAGAAGAGGCGCTCTTCTCTGGCAGCTGTAAAAAATATCAGGAACTGGTCTCCGAAAACGAAAAAGTGCGGTGCGGCAGTTCTGGCCGTGGCAGCGGCAGTTCTCGTGCTCCGGGCTTTGGCAGGAGGAAAAAGCAGCGCGCCGGCGGTGGCGTCTATGCCGCTTGAGAGGGGAGATGTGGTTTCTACCCTGTCTCTGACAGGGCCGATTTCCGGTACAGACAGCGCAGATGTGGTTTCCAATCTCCACGCCGAGGTTCTGGAAATCCGGGTAAAGGAGGGCGATCGCGTGGAGAAAGGCCAGGTTCTGGCTGTTCTGGACCGCACAGATGCCCAGAAGGAAGTGGATATTGCCCAGAATTCCTATGAGCTGGCTGTCAGCGAGTACAATGAAAATATCCGCGACACGAGAAACGGATATGAGAAGGCGGTGCAGGACTACAACACAGCCAAGCTGAATTACGACAGAAACAAGGTGCTGTTTGAGTCAGGCGCTGTCTCCTCGGCTGAGTTTGAGGCTGTAAGCAATGGGCTGAATGATGCCAGGAGAGAGATGGAGAGCTATACGGTGGAAAACGGCCAGGCAGTGCCGGATAAGTCCTATGAGCTGAAGGTACAGTCTGCCCAGTTTGAGCTGGATCAGAAGAAGAAGGATCTGGAGGAGACAGAGGTGGAAAGTCCCATAGCCGGAACCGTGGTGCGTGTTAATTCCAAGGTGGGACAGTTTGCAGACAAGCCGGAGGATGAAAAGCCCATGTTCATTGTGGAAAACCTCGATCAGCTTGAGATGGAGCTCCAGGTCAGCGAGTATTCGGTGGGAGATATTTCTGTAGGACTTCCGGTAGAAATCACAGCTGATATTCTGGACGGAAGGACGGTGAAGGGAACGGTTTCCTCCATCTCCCCCACAGGAGAGGAGAAGGTGGGAAGCGGGTCCACGGAACGTGTAGTTCCCACTACTGTGACCATTGATGATCCGAAGAGCGGACTGATTGCCGGGATCACAGCCAGGGCCACGGTGGTGACGGAGAGGGCTGAAGATGTATTTAAAATTCCCTCCTCTGCGATTCTTACGGAGGAGGATGGAGGAAAACAGATTGCAGTTTTGAAGGAGGGGACGAACCTGGTTCATCTTATCCCTGTGACCACTGGAGTTGAGAGCGATCTGGAAACGGAGATTGCTGCAGCTGCAGGGGAGGAGCTGACAGAGGGAATGACCGTGCTTCTGTCCCCTGAGGGACTTTCCGAGGGAATGGAAGTGGTGCCGGTATGATAAGAGCAAAAAAGAGCTGTGAGGAAAAGAAAAAAAGAGAAAATACGGCGGGACAGCTCTGTCCTGGAAGCAGGGGATTTAAGCTCAGCCAGAAAGCAGAGAGAGCGGCCCGGAAAGCCGGGACGCTGTTTGCAGCCGGGAGAAAAAACGGACGGACAGCCGGGACAGGGACAGATGAGCTGATCAAAGTTGTAAATCTGTGCAAGATATACGATACAGGAGCTATGAAGGTTGTGGGCCTCAGAAATATAAACCTGACCATAAAAAGAGGCGAGTTTGTCGCTATCATGGGACAGTCAGGTTCGGGCAAATCTACCTTTATGAATATCCTGGGCTGTCTGGACCGGCCTCTGATCGGCCATTACTACCTGGACGGCATTGATATCAACGCCATGGATGACAGGATGCTCTCCCGGATCAGAAATCAGAAGATAGGCTTCGTATTCCAGTCTTTCAACCTGATTTCCAGAACCACGGCCAGAGAGAATGTGGAGCTTCCCATGACCTACGCCCATGTACCCAAGCATGAGAGAAGGGAGAGGGCTATACGGCTGCTGGAACGTGTGGGGCTGGGGGCAAGGACGGAGCACATGCCAAATGAGATGTCCGGCGGCCAGCGCCAGCGGGTGGCGATTGCCAGAGCCCTTGCCAATGATCCGCCTCTGATTCTGGCGGATGAGCCCACCGGAAACCTGGATACGGCGGCTTCTCTGGAGATTATGGAGCTCTTTTCAGAGCTTCACAGGGAGGGGGCTACGGTGGTTGTCGTCACCCATGAGGAGGATATAGCAGCCTTCACGGAACGCATTATCCGCTTCCGGGACGGGCGGATCATAAGCGACGAGAGGAGAGGAAGGACCGGCCGGGAGGATACGCCGAAGGAGGTGGAGGAATGTTAATTGAAAATATGAAGATGGCTTTCTCTGCCCTGCGGGCCAACAAGCTGCGCTCTTTTCTTACGATGCTGGGCATCATTATAGGAATCGGCTCCGTTATCTCCATCGTTTCCATCGGAGACACCATGAGAGAGCTGTTTTCCAGCCTGTACAGAGATGTGGGAGTGACGCAGGCCTATGTGTCCATCGGCTACTGGGTGGATGATGTGAGGGAGAGCGACTATTTTACCATGGATGATCTGGAGAAAATTAAGAATGTATTTGGGGACCAGATTGCCTATATTGACAGCTCCATGAGTACCTCGGCCGAGGCCGTCTCAGGGGCGGACAAGATGGAGTTTGACTATGAGGGAATTGACTGCAATTACATCGATGTCCAGCCGGTAGATATTTTATATGGAAGATATCTGAACGAAGCTGACGTTAAGGGGAGAAAGGAAAACGCAGTGATTGACGTTGATACGGCCAGAAATTTCTTCCACACAGACAATGCGGTGGGAAGGCAGTTTCGGACTGTACTGTTCGGGGAGGTAAAGGAGTTTACGGTGGTGGGAGTCTATGAGAAGGAGATGAGCCCCTTCCAGAAGCTGATGATGGGGGTGAGCGAGGAGAGAGGGGCGGCTTTTATCCCGTGGACGCTTCTGACCTGGCCCAATGACCGGTTTTACGGCTGCCGTCTGTATGCGGATGAGTCCATGACATCCCAGGAACTGACCCGGTTTTACGACAATCTGGCCTTCTATGTGGCAAAGCTTAAGAACAGGGAGCCGGAGGACTGGCTGGTGCAGACTGCCATGGAGGAGATGGGTCAGGTGGATTCTCTCATGTCAGGGCTGTCGGCGGCAGTGGGAGGAATCGCTGCGATCTCCCTGTTAGTGGGGGGAATCGGCATTATGAATATCATGCTGGTGTCAGTGACGGAGCGCACCAGGGAAATCGGAATCAGGAAGGCTCTGGGAGCCAGAACCCGGGATATTATGGTACAGTTTCTCACGGAATCTGCGATCCTGTCAGCCTGCGGAGGGATGATCGGGATTCTGATTGGCTCCGGTCTTGTCATGGCTGCCGGAGCAGCTCTGGGAGTTCAGGCGGTGGTAAAACCGACGGTGGTGATTCTGGCCGTCTCGTTTTCTGCAGTGGTCGGAATTTTCTTCGGCCTCTACCCGGCCAGAAAGGCGGCGCTGGCCAACCCCATCGACGCACTCCGCTATGAATAGGGACCCGGAGAACGGCTAAAATTTATAGAAGAGGCGGCAGGCGAAAGAAGATGAAAGAAGATTCTGGCCTGCCGCTTTTTGCAGGCTGCATGAGACCCGCCACCCCAGACTTTTTTATGTGGGACGAATGAAAGGAAATTTACGAATTTATGAAAATTTTTATAGCCACTCGATATTTACAAAATTGTATGATATAATAAAGCGATATAATTAATTACAGCAGGGAGTGGGTATATGCTCAATGAAGAGAAAATCAGACTTATGACAAATATGGCCATGTTTGAAAAAAAGAACGGAAAGGCCATGAACTCCGGCAAAAACTATTTCAAGAGCGATTATATCAGCCGCAATATGATACGCGGTTTTTTCAGCTACACCATAAGCTGCGCGGCAATTCTCTGCATCTGGCTGATCTACAGCATGGAAGAGTTTTTGAGCACTCTCTCCTTTGAGGGGATGCTTGGTCTTATCAGAGGCTTCGTGATTTACTATGTCATTGGGCTGGCCCTGTATATGGGGCTGGTGTATGCCGTTTATTCGAGGCGCTACGACTACGCGTCGAAGAATATCAGGCTTTACACGGCAAAACTGAAACATCTTGACAAGCGGTACGACTATCAGAACCGCTCGAGAACTCTGGCAAAGGAGGACAGGAGGGAATGATGGGACTGCTTGTATTCAAGGAGCGCCTCAGGATATTTTATGCGAAGAACAGCCAGATTGTGATTCCGATCCTGAAATTTATCGTTGCGTTTACCGCTTTCTATCTGATAGGAAAGAACACCGGATTCGTGGAAAAGCTGAGTTCTCCCCTTGTGGCGGTGGTAATGGGGCTTGTGGGAGCGGCTGTACCATATGGGGTGACGGCATTTCTGGCCGGAGGCTTCCTCATGGCCCAGCTTTTTTCCATCTCCCTTGAGGTGGCGGTGATCACGCTGATTTTCCTGATGGTCGTGGTGCTCTTATACTATGGCTTTCAGCCGGGGGACAGCGTGCTGCTGCTGGTGACGCCGATTATGTTTTTCCTGAAGATCCCGTTTGCGGTTCCCCTTCTGGTGGGACTGGGAGGAAACATGCTTTCGGTTATTCCGGTATGCTGCGGAACATTTATCTACTACGTGATCCTTTACGTAAAGCAGAATGCCAGCGTTCTGGCCGGCAGTGCTCAGACAGAGCTTACACAGCTTGTGATACAGCTTGTAAAGAGTATTGTCACCAATCAGGCCATGCTGGTGATGATGGCTGCACTGGCACTCTGCATCCTGATCGTGCATATTATAAAGAGCATGTCAGTGAATTACGCATGGGGGATCGCAATCGCGGCCGGTATAATTGCCCAGCTTCTGGTAATCTTTATCGGGGACTTCCGGTTCAATGTATCAGTGTCCATACTGGAGATTACAGTCGGCATGGCTGTATCTGCTCTGATCGCAGTGGTCTATCACTTCTTTGTCTTTGCGGTGGATTACACGCGGACGGAGTATGTACAGTTTGAGGACGATGATTACTACTACTATGTAAAAGCTGTGCCGAAAATCGCAGTTTCCAAGCCGGATGTGAAGGTACAGAGAATCAACACAAGAAGAACCCCAAAGCGCAGGGATTGATGAAGGAAGAAAAAAGGAGGTGAGAGTATGGCAGAATATCTGAAAGAGCTGTATTCGTGGATCGCGTTTGTCCCGAATATGACATTAAAAAACCTTCTGGAAATTGTAATTATTGCATTTGTAGTCTACGAGGTTCTGGTCTGGATTAAGAACACAAGGGCATGGGCACTTTTAAAGGGGATCCTTTTTATCTGTGCGTTTGCGCTTGCGGCTGCCGTACTGGAACTGGACACCATCCTTTGGCTGCTGGGTAAGGCATCCTATATTGCCATCACCGCACTGCTTATTATATTCCAGCCGGAACTCAGACGCGCTCTGGAACAGCTGGGGAGCAAAAATGTTCTGACCGGTCTGTTTGCCAATGACGACGGCAAGGTGAAGGAAACCTTCAGCGAGAAGACAATCAATGAGCTGACAAGAGCCTGCTTTGAGATGGGAAAGGTTAAGACAGGGGCTCTCATGGTAATTGAGATGGAAACCTCTCTGAGCGATGTGGAGCGCACCGGAATCGAGGTGGACGGAATCATCACAAGCCAGCTCCTGATCAATATTTTTGAGCATAACACCCCTCTTCACGACGGAGCAGTGGTTATCCGGGGAAACCGGGTGACAGCTGCTACCTGTTATCTGCCTTTGTCCGACAATATGGACATCAGCAAAGATCTTGGCACGCGCCACAGGGCGGCTGTAGGAATCAGCGAAGTGACCGACAGCCTGACTCTTGTAGTTTCAGAAGAAACAGGCCGTGTGTCCGTGGCCTCAGGAGGAAGGCTGATCCGTGTCTCTGATGCGGAACAGCTGAAGGAAATTCTGTCCAGAGCAGTGAAGAGGGAGGAGACGACGGCTGCCAGGTTTAAGATTTGGAAGGGAAGGCGGAAGAATGAAAGAAAAGCTGACTAAAAATGCAGGACTTAAGCTGATCTCACTGCTCTGTGCCTTCCTGGTGTGGCTCGCCGTTGTGAATGTGGCAAACCCGGTTCAGACAAAGAGTGTGGAAGTGCCTGTCTCGATCACAAATGAGTCAGTTCTGGAGAGCTCCAATCTGACGTACCAGATTGACGGAAAGAGCACTGTGACAGTTCAGGTGAGCGCCAGGGCCCGCGACATCTACCGGTTCAGTGCAGATGACTTCAGGGCCTATGCGGATCTGGCCGATCTCTACACGGTGACGGGAGCTGTTCCTGTTACCGTAGAGATTCTGAACGATGAGGAGTACCTGGTGGGGAATGCGGCTTTCGCAGGAGCCAAGTATGAGGTAAAGGCGCCAGGAGTTGTCCACATTAAAACTGAAGAGCTTCAGACAAAACGGTTTTCTCTGACCTACCACATAACGGGAACCCCGGCTGGCGACGGAGAATATGCCCCTGGCCAGGTGGAAATGAATCCCGACTATGTGTATGTGAGAGGCCCGGTATCCCTGATCGGGCAGATCAGCAGTGTGGGAATTGAGATTGACGTGGAGGGGAAGGACAGTGACGTGTCTGGAACGGCATCCCCGAAATTCTATGATGCCAATGATAATGAGCTGCCCTTAGGCGATACGGTTACAATCCTGGGCGGAGATATTTCTTATGAGATGACGATGCTGAGGGTAAAGACCCTTGCCCTTGACTTCCAGGTGTCAGGGGAGGTGGCTGACGGCTACAGGATGACGGGAATTGACTGCGATGTGACGAGCGTTTCCGTGGCAGGCCTGCGCTCTGTGCTTGCCAATATGAACACCCTTCCAATTCAGAGTCCGGAGCTCTCTGTGGAAGGAGCCACAGCCGACAAAGAATGCGAGATCGATCTGGCAGATTACCTGCCGGCAGGGCTTGAGCTGGCCGGACTGGATAACACGGTTGTGAAGGTAACGCTCCAGGTAGAGCCTCTGCAGAACAGAGTTTACACGGTATATCAGGAAGATATTGAGATGACAGGAGCTTCTGACAGCTACAGCTATGAGCTGCAGGGCTCTGAGGTCAAGATTACCGTGCGCGGACTGAAAGAGGATTTGGACAGCCTGTCTCCGGATAAGATGAATCTGTCGCTGGATGTGCTGGGCATGACGCCGGGAACCCATACGGCGGTTCTCAAGTATCAGCTGGACGAGGCCTATGAAATGATAGGAATTCCTTCGGTGACAGTGGAAGTCACAGAGAGGACGGCTCACTCCTCGGCAGACACTGCATCGGGAACGGAAGATGAAGAGGAACAGAAAGCTCAGGAATCTGGACAGTCCGGGACAGCAGGCGCAGACAGAGACACAGAGGACAGGCAGGAATAAAGCAGCGGAGAAAGTCATGTACTTTCTCCAAATGCCGGAAAGAAATAACACAGGAGAAGTTTTATGGTTAAAGCAAAAGTAAAAATTAAGAATACCAGCGGTCTCCATCTGAGACCGGCGGGAATTCTCTGCAACGAGGCGGTGAAATACCAGTCTCAGATAACGTTCAATTATAAAAACAGTTCATCGAATGCAAAAAGCGTGCTGAGCGTTCTGGGAGCCTGCATTAAATGCGGGGATGAGATTGAATTCATCTGTGAGGGAAAAGACGAGGAAAAGGCGCTGTCCGCCATGTTAAAGGCAGTCAACGACGGTCTGGGCGAATAGCAGCCTCAGATAGAAGGAGGAAAAAGAAAATGGCATCAGGAACAGGAGCATCTGCCGGCATCGGCATTGGAAAGGTTGTAATTCTTAAGGAAGAGACTCTCGTAATCAGGCGCGATACAGTGGCTGATGCTGCGGCAGAGAAGGAGCGTTTTAAAAGGGCTGTGGAAAAGAGCATCGAGGATACGCAGGCCCTGGCTGCCGATATGGCAGAGAGAATCGGAGAAAAAGAAGCTGAGATTTTAAACGGTCATCTGATGCTTCTGCAGGACCCGATGATGACCATGGAGATAGAGGGAAAGATCGACAGCGAAAAGCTGTGCAGCGAGGCGGCCATTGAGGACGTGTGCACGATGTATGCGGATATGTTTGCATCTATGGACGACGAACTGATGCAGCAGAGGGCTGCCGATATGAGAGATATCAAGACCAGAATGCAGAAGGTGCTTCTGGGCGTCAAGTCTGTGGACGTATCGGCGCTTCCCAAGGGAAGTGTACTGGTGGCAGAGGATCTGACTCCTTCTGTCACAGCCGGAATCAATCCGGAAAATGTAACGGGAATCGTGACAGAGCTGGGAGGACGCACCTCCCATTCAGCCATTCTTGCCAGGGCGCTGGAGATCCCGGCTGTAGTGGCTGCCGCAGGCATTCTGTCCCAGGTAGCCGACGGCGATGAGATTATCCTGGACGGAGAGAGCGGAGAGATCTTCGTGAAGCCGGAAGAGTCCGTAAAGGCAGAGTATGAGGCAAAGAGAGCTTCCTACCTGGCTGAGAAGGAGGAACTTAAGAAATATATCGGCAGGGAGACGATCACAAAGGACGGCGTAAAGATAGAGGTGGCAGCCAATATCGGGCGGCCGGAGGACGTGGATCGTGTGCTTTCCTATGACGCAGAGGGCATCGGACTGTTCCGCACAGAATTCCTGTTTATGGATCGCACCTCCATGCCTACAGAGGAGGAGCAGTTTGAGGCTTACAGGAAGGTAGCCGTTGCCATGAACGGAAAGCCGGTCATTATCAGAACGCTGGATATAGGCGGCGATAAGGAGATCCCTTACATGGGACTGAAAAAGGACGAAAATCCATTCCTGGGCTACCGGGCAATCCGTTTCTGCCTTGACAGGAAAGATGACATTTACCGTCCGCAGCTTCGCGCCCTGCTGCGTGCCAGCGCATTCGGAGCCATCAAGATTATGGTTCCGATGGTAACCTGCGTGGAGGAGTACCGTGAGGCAAAGGCTCTGATTCACGAGATTATGGACGAGCTGGAACAGGAGGGAATCCCTTACAATAAAGACATTCAGGTAGGAATCATGGTAGAGACGGCTGCAGCTTCTCTGATGGCTGACGTGTTTGCCAGGGAGGTAGATTTCTTCAGTATCGGCACAAATGATCTGACCCAGTACACCATGTCTGTGGATCGCGGAAACGATAAGGTATCCTACCTGTACTCCACCTTCAATCCGGCTGTTTTGAGAAGCATCCGCCATATTATCGAGTGCGGAAGGAAAGAGGGCATCATGGTCGGAATGTGCGGGGAGGCAGCCAGCGATCCGCTGATGATCCCGCTGTTAGTGGCGTTCGGATTAAATGAGTTCAGCATGAGCGCTTCCGCTGTGCTGAAGGCCAGAAAGATGATCACAGAGTGCGACAGCAGAAAGCTTCAGGAGATGGCGGACAAGGCTATGAGTTTTGTGACTGCTTCTGAGATTGAGAGCTTTATGAGGGAATTCACAGAGAAGAATTTTCTGTAGAGGATGACAATCTGCCAGACAAAGTCTGGCAGAACATGACGGGAGCTGCCTGACGAAAGAGAACAGGCAGGTTCGGGCCTGCTGAAAGCGGCCTGCAAAAATCTGCCTGGATGAGGGATGAAAGAAAAGAGGTGCTGCATAATTATGATTGTAACTGGTACAACTATAATTATGCAGCCTTTTGCTTTTGGGGAAATTTAAGGATCTTCCCAAAAAACTCTTTGGAAACAGACAGAGCTTTCGCAGGAAGCAGACGCTTTAGGAGGAGCAGAGTCTGTCATCGACAGGGGGCGGACTGCCCGGAGGAAACGAAGGTTTCCTGAATATCATGTACGTGAGGATGAAGAAGATGATTGTTTACCTGATATGCTATCTGGCCTCTTTTCTGACGGCCATAATGGGTCATTACTATTTTTCAGGATTTTTCCTGATAGGCGCAGCCGTTTACCTCTACGTGAGAGAGTTCAGAAGAACGGGGAACTGCATCCATCTGAGAGGAATTTTTTCTCTGGCCTGGGTGGGCGGGCAGGGAATTTCCTGTCTGAAGCTGAGCCGCCTGGCAAGGGACTGGAGCCTGATGACATGGCTCTGCTTTCTGGCTGCCTTCCTGGGTTTTTATTTTGCCTATGAGTTTTTTGAGAGGAGAGGCCGGAATAACTATAACAGCTACGCTGCCAGGTGGAAAGGGCAGAAGCGCTGGCACGATTTCCGTTCCTGCGAGGAGCCGGTGTTTGTGTGTGCCGTGGCCATAGCGGTCGTTTCCCTGCTCTGCTTCGCGGCAGAGGCGGTGATTCTCGGATATGTGCCGTTTTTCCTCAGGGGAGTGCCTCACGCATATTCCTATTTTCACATTACGGGAGTCCACTATTTTACCGTATCCTGTGTGCTGGTACCGGCCCTTACGGTTATATTCTTTCACTCCAATGGAGGGCGGGACAGGTTAAAGACAGGGATCCTGATAGGTATGGACGTGATAGCCCTGCTGATTCCGATTCTCTGCGTTTCCAGGTTTCAGCTGATCCTGGCAGTGGCGCTGGCGGTAATCACCTATCTGATGATGGATATTCATATTGATCCTTTGCAGATGATGGCAGGGGCAGCGGGACTGTTTGTGGTCATGGTGATCGTCTATGTGATTCTGACCATTGCCAGAAGCCACGATGTGGAGTATCTGAACGGAATTTTTGAGATGAAAAACAGCAGGATGCCGATTTTCATCACACAGCCCTATATGTATATTGCCAATAACTATGATAACTTTGACTGTCTGGTGGAGGCCCTGGCTTCAGGGCACAGCCACAGCTTCGGAATCAGAATGCTCTTCCCGCTCTGGGCACTGACAGGGCTTAAGTTTCTCTTCCCGCAGCTGACAGCCTTTGAGCTTTTCACCACAAAGGAGGAACTGACAACCGTTACGCTGTTCTATGACGCCTACTACGACTTCGGGATCATCGGCGTCGTGCTCCTGGCCTGTGCGCTGGGAGCGCTGGCCTTCTATCTGACAGATATGGTGAAGCATATCAGGAACCCGATCGGGTATCTTCTGTATGCCCAGATTGCTGTGTACTTTGGCCTGTCTTTTTTCACCACCTGGTTCAGCAACCCGGCCACCTGGTTCTATCTGGTCCTGACAGGAGCCGCGGCAGTGTACGTGGAGTGGCGTCGGTAGGAGAGCCTGAAGATAAAAACATTTGCAGAAAAATTATGAGAGGAGAGGAAGGTTATGATTTCAGAAAAAATGCAGCCATTGCTCAAAAACAACTCAGCGATCAGGATGATGTTTGAGGAAGGGAAAAAGATGGCAGCTGTCTACGGGGCAGAGAATGTGTATGATTTCAGCCTGGGAAACCCCAGCGTCCCGGCGCCGAAGGAGGTGGAGCAGGCCATTTTGGATATTCTGAGAGAGGAGGATTCTCTGTTTGTCCACGGCTATATGAGCAATGCAGGGTATGAGGATGTGAGGGAGGCCATTGCCCAGTCCTTAAACAGACGTTTTGGCACAGCCTTTCACCAGGACAACATCCTGATGACAGTGGGGGCGGCCAGCGGGCTGAACGTGATCCTGAAAACCCTCTTAAATCCCGGTGAGCAGGTGATTGTCTTTGCCCCGTATTTTGTGGAGTATGGCTCCTATGTCCGCAATTATGACGGGGAGCTGGTGGTGATCCCGCCGAATACCAAGGACTTTCAGCCGAACCTTGAGGAGTTTGAGAAGCGCATCACAGAAAAGACAAAGGCTGTGATTATCAATACGCCCAACAATCCGACGGGCGTGATCTATTCGGAGGAAACGCTGAGAGCCATGGCAGGCATCCTGGAAGAAAAGGAGAGAGAGTTCGGCCATCCCATCGTACTGATTTCCGACGAGCCTTACAGGGAGCTGGCCTACGACGGGGCGGTGGTTCCCTTTGTTACGAAGTATTACAGAAACACCGCTGTCTGCTACTCCTACAGCAAATCTCTCTCTCTTCCCGGAGAGCGGATCGGCTATCTGCTCATCCCGGACGAGATGGAGGAGGCGAAGGCCGTTTTCTCAGCGGCAGTTATCGCAAACCGTGTGCTGGGCTGTGTCAATGCCCCTTCTCTGATGCAGAGGGTGATTATGAGATGTGTGGACGCCGAGGTGAATGTGGATGCCTACGACAGAAACCGAAACCTCCTCTATAACGGGCTGAGGGAATGCGGCTTTGAGTGCATCAAGCCGGAGGGGGCATTTTACCTGTTTATGAAGACTCCGGCAGATGAGAAGGAGTTCTGCGAGAAGGCCAAGGAGCATCACGTGCTGGTGGTTCCCGGAAGTTCCTTTGCGTGTCCCGGCTATGTGAGGATTGCCTACTGCGTTTCCTATGAGATGATTGAGAGATCCCTTCCGGCTTTCAGGGCGATCGCAGAGTATTACGGGCTGACGAAATAGGCGGGGAGTCCGGAAAAGGACAGGATATAATAAGAGAACAGGGAGTGTCTGAGCACAGGCAGATCATGGGGGATTGGCAGAGTCAGGAGGCTGGCATATGGAAGAGGCAAAAAGATATCTGAGGACAATTCTTAATATTCTGATTCCTCTGACAGGAATCTATCTGGTGTGTTTCTGGGGACCAAAGCTGCTGGGATTTTTTATCCCATTTGTCATCGGCTGGGTCATTGCGCTGATAGCCAACCCTCTGGTCCGGTTTCTCGAGAGAAGGATGAGGATTGTGAGAAAGCACGGCTCTGCTCTGATTATCGTGGGAGTTCTGGCGCTCATTATCCTTCTTCTCTATCTGGTGATCGGAAAGCTGTATACGGAGCTCAGAGACTTTATCGGAGCTCTGCCGGCTCTCTACGAGAACGCGGCTTTGGAGATACAGGGAGCTCTGGAAAACGGGGGGAGGCTGTTCGAATTTCTGCCGGATGAGTTTCAGGAGACAGTGGCAAGGGTCACGGAAAATCTGGGAAGCTATATGGGACAGATTGTATCGAAAGCAGCTGCTCCGACTGTGGAAATCGCAGGAAATGTGGCAAAGGGGATCCCGAATGCGCTGGTGAATACCGTGATCACGATTCTGTCCGCCTATATTTTTATCGCGGAGCAGGACCGGATGATGGAATGGATGAGAGGAATCCTGCCAGAGTTTATCCTTCGGTATATAGCCTATCTGAAGAAGGACGCAAAGGGGCTGATCGGGGGCTATTTTCTTGCACAGTTTCGGATTATGTTTGTGGTTGCCGCAATTCTGGCTGTTGGCTTCCTGTTTCTCCATGTAAGCTACGGCCTTGTCCTGGCTGTCCTGATTGCAATTCTGGATTTCCTGCCTGTATTTGGGACAGGGACAGCGCTGTTTCCCTGGGCGGCGGTAAAGCTCTTTACCGGAGATTACGGATATGCGGCAGGGCTTTTGATCCTCTACGTGGTCACTCAGGTGGCAAGACAGCTCATTCAGCCGAAGATAGTCGGAGACTCCATGGGACTGCCGCCGCTTATGACGCTGCTTCTGCTGTATCTTGGATTTAAGGTGAAGGGGCTGGCCGGCATGATCCTGGCTGTGCCGATTGGGCTTATATTTATCAATTTTTATAAATACGGGGCTTTTGACTCCCTGATTGAAAATGTTAGAATCCTGATCCGGGATATCAACGAGTTCCGCCGGGGAGGAAGAGACGGGCAGCAGTAGGATGCCTGTGCTGTTTACAGTTTTCTGCGCCCCGGAGGAGAGCCGAAGGACTTTTTGTAGGCTCTCAGGAAGGCGGAATAGTTTTTAAAGCCGCAGCGGTAGCAGGTTTCCGTTACCGAAAGACCGGAATCTAACAGAGCCCTGGCCATTAAGAGACGCTTCTCAGTGATGTATTCCATGAGGGTGCAGCCGGTTTCCCGCTTAAAAAGCCGCATCATGTGGGAGCGGCTTAAAAAGACGCGGGTGGCCAGAGCGTCGATGGAAAAATCGGCGGAAGGATTTTCGCAGATCAGGCGCATCAGGGAGAGGACGGCGGCGTTGGGACAGGAAGCTGTCAGGGGGACGGCCTCCCCGGACACGGCAGCTCTGTTCAGATAGATGAGAAATTCCATAAGCAGCAGGCGGCGCAGGAGAACATCGCAGAAGCCCTGCTCTGAGCAGGCCTTTTCCAGTCTTAAAAGGGACTCAAACAGGAGACTGTTCTGCATGGAGGGCAGGCGCAGTACATAGGAGCTGGTTTCACCTGCAGAGGAAAACAGCCGTGAGAGCTTTCCCACTCCCCCCTCCTCAGAGGCCAAAAATTCAGGGGAAAGGTAGAGAATCAGCCGGCTGTAGGGGGCTCCTGGCTTTATCTCCGGTCTGTGGATCGAGTAGTGGGGGACCAGCACAATGTCATAGGGCTCCAGGGTGTAGGAGGTTCCCTCGATGCTGTAGCCGGAGGCGCCGCCAAGAAAGATGACTGCCTTGTCGAAATCGTGATAATGGTAGGAAATGGGAGCCCTGACTGGCTGAGTCAGGTGGAACAGGCGGAATTCCTCAGACAGATAGCCGCGCTTTTCGTATTCCTCCTCTGATAGATGGCAAAATGAGCTCAAGCAAAAACCTCCCTGTTTTTCATAATAGTAAAATCAGTTACAGCCAAGCCATGTATCTTCTTGCCCGCTTAAAGCGGGCGGGGAAGCATCTGGCGTCCGCCTTGGCATTTTCCTGTCCCAATCTTCGCATGGTTGAACTGTTACCAAAATTATAATGGAAACAGAGCACTAAATGCAAGATAAAGAGCAGAAAACTTATATTATTTGTGGATAGTGCGGTGTAAAATAAAAATAATGGAGAGCTAAGATGCCGCGCCGCAGGAAGGCGGGCATCAGATTTCCGGCTGAAGGGAGGAGTTATCATTGAAGGCTGTACTTGAAAAATATCACTGCATGGGAAATGATTACCTGGTTTTTGATCCAAATAAAAATGAGATGAAGCTGGGGGAGGAGCAGGTGAAGATGCTCTGTGACAGAAATTTTGGCATCGGTTCAGACGGAATTCTGGAGGGGCCGATACTGGACGGAGAGCAGATGTATGTGAAGATCTATAACCCGGATGGAAGCGAGGCCCCGAAGAGCGGAAACGGCATGGGGATTTTTGCCAGATATCTGAGGGATGCGGGATATGTGCAGAAGACAAAGGTATCCTGGATGACGCTGGGCGGTCCGGTGACCGTGTACTACCTCAATGAGGAGGGAACCCGCGTTAAAATTTCCATGGGAAAACCTACTTTCTGGAGTGATGAGATACCCGTGACGGGAGAGCGCAGAGAGATGGTCAATCAGACCATGGTGTTCGGGAAAATCCCCTATATAACTACCTGCCTGTCCATTGGAAATCCTCACTGTGTCATCTGGATGAATGAGATCTCTAAAGAACTGGTCTGCCGGATTGGAGAACACTCGGAGAACGCCCCCTGCTTCCCGGAAAAGGTGAACACCCAGCTTTTAAATGTTCTCGACAGGACAAACATTCAGATTGAAATCTATGAGAGAGGCGCAGGATATACACTGGCGTCAGGAAGCTGCGCCTGTGCTGCTGCCTGTGCGGCAAACCGGCTGGGTCTTGCAGACCGAAATATGTATGTGCACATGCCCGGAGGAATCCTTGAGGTGGAGATAAAGGAGGACGGAGTGGTGTACATGACCGGAGAGGTCGGCTATATCGGAAATATGACTCTGGGCTGCGAGATGGTGGAGAAGCTCAGGAAGGCGGATCGGAGCTGAGCTGCATCGGGAGATTCTGGCAAAGCTGCAGACAGAAACCGGCAGACAAAAAAACGACAGATAAAAAATCGGAAGACCAAAATTGACAAATAGAAATTGACAAACAGGGACGCCGCTGTTATAGTAAAAAAAGAGCGAGGGAGCTTTCTGCAAAGGGAGCTCTCTCTTTTGTTATTATATAACAGGAAACTTCGTTCCCCATTATATAATAACGCTCCGCGGGGATCGCACTGGGTTGGAAAGGAAGAATGCCGTTGATGCGCACTCGCGCGCAAGGTAAAAATTGCCTGAAGGCAACCGCGCTCGGCGCGAGTGTGCGCCAAGGCGCACACTTTTTTGCACAGGGAAGCGGATTTCCTGTGAAAGGTGCCAAAGCGCTCAGATATGATATTCTTAAATTCAGAAAAATGATAAAATCAGAAGGGAAGGAGCTGAGAAAAGGTGGAGTTAGAAAAACAGGAAGGAAGCAGAGGGGAGAAAAGAGAAAGCGGACAGGCAGAAGAGCTCATAGAGCTGGAGGGGGAAGAAGCGGCCGAAATGGACAGGGAGACGGCTCTGGAACTGGATGAGAAAACGGCTGATATTATTAAACTGCAGTTTTCTGATCTGTGCGGACGGCTGAAATCTGTGGAAATTCCCGGAAGGGCAGAACCCGGTTGGGAGAGGCTGGAGGCCGTGGAGGCAGAGGCGGTGACAGGGGAAACAGAGGAGCGGCCTGAATTAGGAGAGGGCAGGAAAAGGGGAAGCAAACGCAGAGAGATGGTTTTCCTAAAACCGGAGTGGGATACGTGGCTTCCCATGAGCTGGGAGACGGGAACGGGAGATGCGGCCCGGGTTATCTGCCAGGTGACAGACCGGGAGGGAAGTCCCATGTGGAGCGATTCCAGAGAGGTGCTGAAAAGGGAACTTCTCCGCCAGGAGAGAAGAGGGCGCACCTTTCAGTTTGCCTTTGGCTGCGAGTTTTTCCTGTTTCACACCGATGAGGAAGGAAGGGCCACGACTGTCACCCACGAGACGGCGGGATACTGCGACGGAGGAACCATTGACCTGGCAGAAAGCGTGCGCCGCGACATGCTCCTAGGACTTGAGGAAGCGGGAATCCAGGTGGAGTATGTGACCCACGGGTGCGCGCCCGGACAGCATGTTTTCCGCCTGAAGGCCAGGAGAGGAGTGCAGGCCGCAGATGAGCTGCTGGCATTTCGGGCTATCATACGCAGAACTGCAAAAAGCCATGGCCTTCACGCATCCTTTATGCCAAAGCCGCTGAATGGATTCGGGGGCTCAGGGCTTGAGATAGAGGTTTTGCCGGAGCTTATACAGAAGAGTCGGGGAGAGGAAAAGGAAAGGAAGGCATTGTGCCTGGAGGCAGCAGAACGTCTCAGACAGAGTCTGGGGGAGATGGCTCTTTTAACAAATCCACTGGTAAATTCCTACCGGCGTCTTGCGGCTCTCAGAGAAGAGGGAGCTGACAGGGAGGACTTTGTCCGGAGTTCGGAGACGGGGCTTCAGTTTTTCCTGGCTGACTCCTCCGTAAATCCCTACCTGGCCCTTGCGGCTGTGCTGGCAGCTGGATTTGGGGAGCAGGAGGAGAGAACCAAAATACAAAAGGACATCAAGAGGCAGGAACTTCCCTCTACGCTGGGAGAGGCAGTCTCCGTGTTTTCAGAGAGCGCAGGGATGAGAAAGCTGCTGGGAGAGAGACTGTTCTCCTTTTATGCAGAAATGAAGATTAAAGAGTGGAAGCGCCATATATCCTGGGTGAGCGACTGGGAGCTTCGGGAGTATCTTTCCAGATATTGACAGACAGATTTTGGGCGCTGGAAAACGGGACAGCCGGGAAGGCAGGATACAGGCTTAGGACAGAAAGGCGGAGGACGTGACGAACATAATTGTGGCTTTTGCAAGACAGGAGGATGGGCGGAAAATAAAGAGCATACTGGTAAAAAGCGGATTTTTGGCTGTGACTGTCTGTACCTGCGGAGCCCAGGTGCTGAGCCAGTCAGGACTTTTGGGTTCAGGCATCGTCGTCTGCGGCTACCGGTTCGGGGATATGAACTGCAGACAGCTGAGGGAACAGCTGTCCGACCGGTTCGAGATGCTGTTAGCTGCCTCGCCCAGCCTCTGGAGCGGTGAGAGGATGGGAGAGATCGTCTGTCTTCCTGCGCCGTTTACAGTGAAGGATCTGGTCGGTACGGTCAGGATGATGGAGCAGATAGCTGTGCAGAAGGAGAGACGGCTGAGAAGCCTGAAGCGGGAGAGAAGCGAGGAGGAAAAGCGCCTGGTGGCTGAGGCCAAACGGATACTGATGGACAGAAACCGGATGACGGAGCCCCAGGCCCACCGCTACCTGCAGAAATGCAGCATGGACAGCGGCACCAGCCTGCCGGAGTCTGCGGCCATGGTGATCCGCCTGTACCGGCAGAGCTGACAAATCAGGATATTGAAAAACCAGGCATACAGATAATGATAGAAAAGAAATTATACCAGGAAGGAAGCAACAGGAGGAAGAAACATGAAGTTTACAAAGATGCAGGGACTTGGAAATGACTATGTATATGTGGACTGCTTTAAGGAAACTGTGGAAAACCCGGAAAAAACGGCCGTTTTTGTGAGCAACCGCCATTTCGGGATCGGTTCAGACGGCCTGATCCTCATCAAACCGTCCAAGGTGGCAGACTGCCAGATGGATATGTACAATCTGGATGGTTCCAGGGGAGCCATGTGCGGAAACGGGATTCGCTGTGTGGGAAAATACGCTTACGATCACGGGATTGTGCCGGCAGACAGGAAGGTTCTCACCGTGGAGACGGCCTCCGGGATCAAAACCCTTACGGTAAAGGAGGAGAATGGGAAGGCTGTCCAGCTGACTGTGGATATGGGAAGGCCGGAACAGACCTCAGAAATTCCGGAATCCATTGAGGTGGATGGAAAGGAATATCAGTTTATCGGGATTTCTATGGGAAATCCCCATGCAGTGCTGTTTGTGGATGACACAGCCGCTGTCCCTCTTGAGAGCATCGGACCGAAATTTGAGTGCCACAGGAGATTCCCTGACCGCACCAATACGGAGTTCGTCCAGGTGATAGACAGAGGACATATCAGAATGAGAGTGTGGGAACGGGGGTCAGGGGAGACCATGGCCTGCGGAACAGGGGCCTGTGCCAGCGCAGTGGCCAGCATCCTGTCCGGGTATACCGACACATTGGTGGAGGTGGAGCTTCTGGGAGGCTGCCTGACCATCGAGTGGGACAGAGAAAAGGATACGGTGTATATGACAGGACCGGCCGTGGAGGTATTTAACGGCGAGATTGCGATCCCCTAGAAGCTACAGATCCTTCTTTCCGGGGAAAGGCTACACTTTTTTTATTGTTCTTCATAGAATAAAGTAGAACTGCCGGCTGGCATCTTATGTTTCTTAGCTCAGAAAAGGAACAGAGCTGCCAGAGAGGAAGGAATGGGAAAGAGAAAAGAGGCTGAAGACTGCAGCAGCGTACATTCCGGTATCTCCTTCCGGCACAGAACAGAAAGGAGCCTTTCTCTTAATATGAAAAAGAGAGTTGTGATAGATGCGGGACACGGGGGAACCAGAGATCCGGGGGCTGTATATTTTGGAAGACAGGAAAAAGATGATGCGCTGCGGCTTGCCCTGGCGGTAGGCTCGCTCCTGGAGGACCGGGGGTTCGAGGTAGTTTATACGAGAGTCAGCGACGTGTATGATACGCCTTACGAGAAGGCCCAGATGGGGAACAACGCAGAGGCCGATTATTTTGTTTCCATCCACAGAAATGCAGCCGGAGTGCCCGAAAATGCATCAGGGATTATGACACTTGTTTATGCGGATGAGGGATTCCGGGGAATTTTGGCAAGAGAGATCAATGAGGAACTGAAAAAAACTGGTTTTCAGGATCTGGGAGTGGTGGAGAGGCCGGGACTGGTAGTCCTGAGAAGGACACAGATGCCGGCGGTCCTTGTGGAGGCAGGATTTATAGACAATCCGGAGGATAACCGCATGTTTGATGAAAAGTTTGAGGAGATCGCAGAGGCAATCGCCGCGGGAATTGAGAAGGCTGCCGCCAGAGACGAGAGAGAGAAGCCGCCTGTCTACTATATGGTACAGACAGGGGCCTACCGGATGCGGGCCCTGGCAGAGCAGCAGCTCATTCAGCTTCAGTCGCAGGGCTATCCCGCCTATCTCGTCTACGAGGATGGGTATTACAAGGTGAGAGTCGGCGCCTTCCGGAATCTGGACTACGCGGCGGCTCTCGAAGCAGAGCTTAGGGATCACGGATATGCCACCATGATAGTGAGAGATTACAGCACAGAGGACAAAAAGAAGATGGAGTCTTCCATGTAAAAGGAGGGCGCTGCGGCAAAATGAGGCGGCAGCGCCCTTTTCGATGGCCGGGACGGATCTTGCGGAATGGATTGCCCGGAAGGAGGACAAACTGGACAGGGAAGGCAATTTTTAGTAAAATGAATCATACGTATAAAGAAGAATAGAAAGGGAATCAGAAAAAGAGAACAGAGACAGAAAGCTAAGGCCGCAAGCCTGCGAAAGAGGATGGGGCAGACGGCCTGGCAGTCAGCAAAAAGTGAGAAAGGAAGCCGGGAAAGACAGATGAAGATAGAAGAAAAGCAGAGTGGAAAGCTGGAGCGAATGAAGGAGCTGATAGGGATTCTCCGGGAGGCTGGACGGGCCTATTACCAGGAAAGCCGGGAAGTCATGAGTAACTTTGAGTACGATCGGCTCTACGATGAACTTCTTGAGCTGGAGCGGGAGACGGGGACTGTATTTGGAAACAGCCCGACACAGAATGTAGGCTATGAGGTGGTCAGCTCCCTTCCGAAGGAGAGACATGAAAGTCCCATGCTCTCACTGAACAAGACAAAGAGCGTGGAGGAGCTGAAGGAATGGCTGGGAGAGCAGAGCGGGCTCCTTTCCTGGAAAATGGACGGTCTCACGATTGTCCTGACCTATGAAGAGGGAAAACTTGTGAAGGCGGTTACCAGAGGAAACGGAGAGATCGGCGAGGTGATCACAAACAATGCGAAAACTTTCGTCAACGTTCCCATGACCATTCCCTACAAGGGGCAGCTTGTGCTCCGCGGGGAAGCAGTGATCCGGTATTCAGATTTTCTGAAAATCAATGAGGAGATTGAGGATGTGGATGCCAGATACAAAAACCCCAGAAACCTGTGCAGCGGGTCTGTGAGGCAGCTGAACAGTGAGGTTACGGCTCAGAGAAAGGTGAGATTTTTCGCATTCAGCCTGGTGTCTGCCGACGGAGTGGATTTTAAAAATTCCAGGGAGGAACAGTTTCTGTGGCTTAAGTCCCAGGGCTTTGAAACGGTGGAATACCGGCTGGTGACGGCAGATACCCTTGAGGCGGCTGTGGCATCTTTTTCCGAGGCTGTGGAGAAGAATGACGTGCCGTCAGACGGGCTGGTTCTGCTGTTTGACGATATTGCCTATGGACAGTCCCTGGGAAGGACTGCCAAATTTCCCAGAGACTCCATTGCCTTTAAATGGGCGGATGAGATCCAGGAGACAACCCTTTCCTATATTGAGTGGAGCGCGTCCAGGACAGGGCTTATTAACCCGGTGGCAGTATTTGAGCCGGTGGAGCTGGAGGGTACCACAGTAAGCAGGGCCAGCGTCCACAATATCAGTATCATGGAGGCCCTGGAGCTGGGAGAGGGAGACCGCATTACCGTTTACAAGGCCAATATGATTATCCCCCAGATTGCAGACAACCTTACAAGAAGCGGAGTGAGAGATATTCCCGAAACCTGTCCTGTCTGCGGAGGAAAGACGGAAGTGAGGAAGGTAAACGATGTCAAATCGCTGTACTGCACCAATCCGGACTGTCAGGCCAAAAAGATCAAGAGCTTTACCCTGTTTACCAGCAGGGACGCCCTCAATATAGGGGGACTGTCCGAGGCGACCCTGGAAAAGTTCATCGCCAGAGGCTTTATTCACGAATATGCGGATATTTTTCATCTGGACAGGCATGAGGAGGAGATTGTAAATATGGAGGGCTTTGGGAAGAAATCCTTCGATAAGCTGACAGAGGCGGTGAAGAGGGCCGCAGACACAACCCTTCCCCGGGTCGTGTACGGCCTGGGTGTGGCAGGAATCGGGCTTGCCAACGCCAAGATGCTGTGCCGCCATTTCCAGTATGATTTTCATGCCATGCGCTGCGCGGGAAAGGAAGAGCTGACAGCGGTGGACGGAATCGGCGAGGTGCTTGCCGACGCCTGGATCCAGTTCTTCGCAGATGAAAAGAATAACCAGATGGTGGACCGGCTGATGGAGGAGCTGACCATAGAGGCTGCTCCAAAGGAGGAAGGGGAGAGGACAGAGCTCTTTGAAGGGCTTGTGTTTGTCATCACAGGCTCGGTGGAGCACTTTAAGAACCGCAAGGAGGTTCAGGAGATCATTGAGTCCAGAGGGGGGAAGGTGACGGGAAGCGTCACAGCAAAAACCAGCTATCTGATCAACAATGATGCCGCATCAAATTCTTCTAAGAATAAGAAGGCCAGAGAACTCGGGATTCCTGTTATCACAGAGGAGCAGTTTATAGAAATGCTGGGAACAGATTCTGCGAAGCAGTGAGAAAGAAGCAGGATTGGCGGGAGAGAGAAAAGCAGGCTCTCCCGGGAAAGATAAATACAGACTGTTTGGCAGAGCGCACCAGAAGAACAGCAGAGGGCTGGGGTCAGGGCATCCTGGAGGGATGCGCTCTGACCGGCCCGGGGAAACTTCTGATGCGCTCTCTGGTTCTCAGCAGTATTTGTGAAACAGACGTGTAAACAGCTCTGCATGCATCTGCTCGTCTGCGGCAATTCGTTTCAGATTGTCGCAGATATTGGGATCCTGAATCCAGGATGCCTGTTTCAGGTATTTGCTGCAGGCTTCCCGCTCTGAGGCGATGGCAGCAGAGAGAAGTTTCTTGATAGAGGAGGAGTAGTGCAGATAACCGGCATCCCAGTACATATACCTTCCGGTGCGCAGGCTTCTGGTCCAGAGCCTGGGATCTGCGCCTAGCTGCATGGCGAGCTGACCGAAGATTTTCAGGTGATGCATTTCCACGATATTGACCTGGTGGAAGGTCTCAGAAATTTCCGGGCATTCGGCGGAGAGAAGAGAGGAATAAAAATACTGTCCCACAGCCGTCATCTCTGAGAACTGGCCGCCCAGATTGTCAAGCATTGCAGAGGCATAGCGGGGATTCTGGCATCCGGCCTTGACGGGAGGGTAGGGGGTGGCTGCGCGGAAGGCCTGCTCGCCGGGGCGAAGGCCATGGGGATGAAATTCGCCGCAGCGGGGCCCGCCGGGAAAAGCCTCTCCCGGGCCTGAGTTTCCGGGCGCACACGGACTGTCTTTTCTGATTCCCTGACTTTTGAGCTGAGATCTTGAAGCCTCAGCCGTTTCGCCGTTTTTTTCAGCCCGGTTTATCTCGGATCGGTTTGTCTCCTCCATCTCAGCCTCCGTTTTGCAGCTGTCAAAGCGGTTTTTGTCCGCTCTGTTTCTGGCGCGTGGGTCGGCGTCCTGAATGTGCATGGAAGAAAAGGAAGACAGGCTTCCTTGGCTTGGGGAGCCGTTCGGCTGACAGCTATCCTGGCCCTTGGAGGGCTGCTTTCTGATATGATTCTGATAGATGACCTGGCCTTTCAGAGGCTGACCTGTCTGCGAAACCGTCTGTCTGACAGAGACCTGCTTCATATGGTCTGACGAACCTGAGGCAGACTGGGCGGTAAGAGCCTCATTCTGTTCCTGAACATTGGAAAAATCCGATTCCTGCATGAAAATTTCCTTTCCATAACAGCAGATAGGACAGCTTCTGCTGTTACGCCTTTCGGGTTTTATTTATTCTATTTTATGAGTCACGCTGGCAATTATGTTTAAAATGTGATATGATACCCTACGGCAGTCCGCCTTTTTGCGAAGCGAAAGACAAAACGCAGACAGGAGGAAGAGCTGCCTTACTGACAGTAAAATGGAGGGATGTTATGCCTATTAAAATACAGAAGGATCTGCCGGCAAAGGCGATTCTGGAAGCGGAAAACATTTTTATGATGGATGAGGACAGGGCCTTAAGACAGGACATCAGGCCGCTGGAAATCCTGATTCTGAATCTGATGCCGATCAAGGAGGAAACGGAAACACAGCTTTTGAGGGCTCTTTCCAACACTCCGCTGCAGGTGGACTGTACTTTTTTGATGCTCTCGTCCCACGTCTCGAAAAATACATCTGCCAGCCATCTCAATAAGTTTTATGTGACATTTGACGAGGTGAGACGGAAAAAATATGACGGAATGATTATTACAGGGGCTCCTGTGGAAAATATGGAGTATGAGGAGGTCAACTACTGGGAGGAGCTCACGGACATTATGGAGTGGAGCAAAACCCATGTGACCTCCACCCTCCACATCTGCTGGGGGGCTCAGGCGGGACTTTACTACCACTACGGAATCCCTAAATATAAGAGGGAGAGGAAACTCTCCGGCATCTACCGGCATCAGGTGCTGAACAGGAAGGTTCCCCTTGTCAGGAGCCTGGATGATTACTTCTACTGCCCCCACTCCAGATGGACAGAGGTGAGGGAAGCGGATGTGGCAAAGCACCCGGAGCTGATGCTTTTGTCCCGCTCTGAGCAGGCAGGCGTTTTTCTGGTGATGAGCCGGGACGGAAGGCAGATATTTATGCAGGGACATCCGGAATACGATCGGATGACGCTGAACAATGAATATCACAGGGATTTGAGCAAGGGAATGAATCCGGAGATACCGTACAATTACTATGAAGACAACGATCCGTTTTCAGTTCCGACGCTGAAATGGCGCAACGTGGCCAACACTCTCTACACCAACTGGCTGAATTTCTATGTATATCAGGTGACTCCGTATCTTTTGTCGGAGGATTGAGAAAAGGCTTGTAAAATAAGGGAAAAATGACACTTTAGTCAATGAAAGTACTTTGCGGGAAAATGGCGAAAATACCCCATTTTTGATAGTTAAATGGGGTAGAAATGGGGCAGTAAATATAACCAGTGAAAAGACCTATATAACATCAAAAAAGACTATGAAATGGAGTATAATTATGAATGGTATGAATGATGCTATACAGGTAGATTTAGACGTTCTGTTAGTTAAAATGGAATCAATTTTAAACCTTATCACCTTGTTAGAAGAAGCCTTTGCAATGAGCCAGAATATACAGGGAGAATCAGTTATGAGGGTATTAAAATTACTGCTTACTGACTTAGATGATCAGTTATCGGAGTTTATAGAATAAGATTGTATTAAAAAAAATACAATTTATTTTTTAAACCATTCCATTGGAGCAGAATTTTTTACTCTGGATTATTTGGTAAAAATGATGTTTATTAAGACGAAAATCCATTTCAAGAATTAAAATGGGAAAAATATAAGGTAAACAGGTAAAGTGGCTTTAAAGGCTTATTATGAGCTTTTA
Organism: Clostridium sp. M62/1; assembly: GCF_020736365.1. Classification (NCBI taxonomy): domain Bacteria; kingdom Bacillati; phylum Bacillota; class Clostridia; order Eubacteriales; family Clostridiaceae; genus Clostridium; species Clostridium sp. M62/1. The sequence continues at coordinate 1,436,482 of NZ_CP085988.1, forward strand.
GAGCCACTTTTGCTATACCATGAGCAAATTTGGGGGACTTTAAAAAAGATGAAATTGTGATATAATGTATTTTACAACCAAACACATACAGAATTGAAATCTGAAGGAGAAAACCCAGTATGATGAAATATAGTGGACTTTTAAAGATAGATATAATACGGAAAGGCGGTGTGAAGAAAAGATAGCAGAACCATGCTGAAAATTGAATAAGCCGTTATGAAACCGTAATGTCTTGTTATATCATGTGATTTGATATATACCGGGGACTGCTAACCCTCGAAAGAGGAAGTAATAGGAAAAGGCGTTAAATCATTTAGATGGAGCATAATCTGTCTGTTGATTTAGCGTCTTTTTGTTTTTTAGAGAAAAGAAAGATAGATATTAGAGTATTACGAAACATATGAGATAGTTTCTCAGAACTTTGGAAGCTGTGTCAATAGCAGTTTTAAAAGGATAATAGGAAAATCTAATAATTCTATTGTCTATGAAAGTTTATATATTAAATAAAGATAAAAGGAGAAATGATTATGAATGAATTACAAATTTTTAATAATGAGGAGTTTGGTCAGGTAAGAACATTAATAATTAACAATGAGCCTTGGTTTGTTGGGAAGGATGTAGCTGAAATTCTTAATTATACAAATCCAAGAAAAGCTATTAGTGATCATATAGATGAAGAAGATAAGGGGGTAACGAAATGTGACACCCTTGGTGGAGTTCAAAATTTAACTATTATAAATGAATCAGGTCTTTATAGTTTGATTCTTTCCAGTAAACTTCCAAATGCCAAAAGATTTAAACATTGGGTAACATCAGAAGTCCTTCCCTCAATTCGTAAGACAGGTGGATATGTAAATGATGACGAACTTTTTGTTAATACTTATCTTCCCTTTGCTGATGATATGACAAAACAATTGTTTAAAGCAACTTTACAAACAGTTCGTAGACAAAATGAAATTATTGAATCTCAAAAAGAAAGATTGCCACACAAAATCAACAAATCGTAGAGATGGAGTAATTAAATTTACACAAATAAAAGGCATATTTTCAATTTGTAAAGGAAGGGGATAAAAATATCATGGAACAAATAAAAATGGATTCTAGCTGATTATACGGCGTGAAAAAGTAAAGTTTAGAGGAGACGGAATAGGAAGGGAGGGGATAGGCGATTACCAAAGAAAAAATAGAATGGAAGAGGAGGGAAAATATAGTGACAGGATAAAAACACTTATTATGATTACGGTATATTTATAGGAAAGATAATATTACTAAAGTATATGTGTATATATGCAGGAACAAAGGAAATCACTGATTTTAGTGTATTTTATAAGGGGGATATTATCAAAAAATGCGAATGGAAAATATTAGAAATAGATGGTAGCAGATACGTTACCTTTAAGGGAGATTTAATTTAAATAATTTAATAATCTTGCTTCGCTTTTGCAAGCTACGCAATCTTATATAAATATATTTAAATTAAATCTTTGTCTAATATATTTCAAAATTTATTTAAAACATAAAGCATTTTTCCGAGTGCTTTGACGGACAAGCCGTAAATCACTCTTCAAAATGTATGTGTTTAAATAAATTTGTGAAACATATCAGACAATCAAAAAATATTTGAATTTTAAGCCGCGACTGAATAGAAGCGGCATAGTAATAATAGGGTAGTTTTGAAATGCGTATAAACAATTTAAAAATATATATAATTCAAAACTACCCTAAATTGATATGAAAGGATAAATATGAGTAGTAGATATATAGTAAATTTAGAAAATTTAGCAGAAATTAATGTGAACCAAGAATTTCCATCGAAGTCAAGTTTATATCAGCTTTTACTTGGAATGAAGCCAGATGGACAAATTGCCCGTAGATATATGCGACAAGAAATTGAAAGATATTTAAAATTTGAAGAGATAGGAACCGGACATAGAATTAAAATAACAGAAAAATATTCAGAACCGATATTCAGAAAAGAAAATCGTGGTGGAAGAAATAATACTAAATATATCCAATATGTAGAAAAGTTAATTTTAGAAGCAGGAAGTTTTACAAAAGTTTCATGGGAAATTTTCAGTGCATTATATGGTATTGGAGATAAAGAATTTTGGAAAAGGAATGAAGAAGATACTCCTGTGATTTGGTATTTTAAGCAGATGATTCGTGATAAATTAAATACAATTAATGATTCTGCCTTTAAATCGTTAACTAATCAAGGAATTATTGAACATAATCTGATTTGGGTAAAAAGTAAAGATAATAATATAATTGAGTTAGATGATGATGAATTAGCAATAGTAGAAAACCTTCAAAATGAAATTTGTAAAGAATTAGAGTGCTCTTTACAGGATGCTTTGAGAAGCCATAAGAAATTTCCCAAATATAAAAAAAGATTTGAGAATAGGATAAAAAAATACGGTTTTAAACCTTTTCAGGCACATAAAGTTATAATTGGGAAAAAATACTTATTGTCAAAAGAGGAGTATGAAGAAAGTCAAAAAATACTAAAAGAGGAAGTTGCATATTACATATATAAACAAATAATGGAAAGCAGAGATAAAAGTTACAAAAAAAATCGGAAAAGAAGAGTAAGAGGATTTGGACAAGGTAGTAAGTTGTACTTACATCCGTTTGATTTAAAAGAAAGATCAGATGTTCTAGAAGTTTATTGTAAACTGTTTGGATTGAAAAGTTTTGAAGAAGCGGAAGATAGATATAAAGTACGTTATAAAATTGAGAATAAAGAAGATATTATGAAAGAAAAACAAGAAATTTTATATACTGTCTGTTAAAGAATTGTGTATAAAGTCCTGCTGCCAGTGTCGTTGTTATAGTGTAACAGGACTCTATAAAATTTGGTCATCATCACATGGTACATATGTGGCGATATCTTTTACATCACAATTTAGAATCCGGCATAAGTCGTTGATAGTGGTAGTAGAGATAGGTTTATTATGTTTTAATCTATGAAGAGTAGAAAAAGAAATTCCATGTTTATTATGAAGGGTGTACCAGTTTTCACCAGACTCTTCACATTTTTTCCAGAAGGGATCAAATAAAATCATAGGTTTTATGCTCCTGTCTTAGCTGATAGTATTAGCATAGAGCCTATTTTTTTATACGAATATCTTCGATATAAAGAAGATTCTGGTTGAAAGTGTAATATAAATGTTGTAGTATAGATACATATTCGTTAAAAAGAATATAATATAGGAGAAAAAATGATGAAAAAGAAAATGTTATTGATAGGGCTTTTAGCAAGTGTAGGACTTATTGGATGTAGTAGTCAGACGACAGAAATGGCAACTACAGCGGTTGAAACTACAACCATAAATGAGACGACGGAACCGGAAACTAAGAAAGCGATTGAAAAAGAAGATTTAAGTGAAAGTAAAAAATTGGAAATATTAGCATTTATAAATGGTCAAATTGACCCATTATACGATACAGATATATCAGATGCAGACCTTGAAAAAAAGGCTGATGAGATATGGACAGAAGCAGAGAAAAAATTTAATGTATCAGAAAACGATATTTTTATGATTATGACTGATACGAATTTAGTTAAAAAATATTACAGTGGAGAAACTGCTAAAAATGAAATAAAAACATATGATGCAACATTAGAAGACAACGGATATGGATCGGTTGTTTTGGCTATATCGAGAGATGCGTTAGATGAATGGCTTAAAGCTATCGAAAATAACGATGAAAATATGATGAACTCCATGGTAGAGGGGGGAAAGATTGCATTAGAGGGAAATGGAACAAAAGTCTATGTTAAGGATGTAGGAATAGCTGTAACAAAGGTAGAATTACTTGAGGGTGCAAACAAAGGTGCAATAGCCTATGTTATGAGTGAACAGGTAGAAATGAAATAGAAAAATATGGAGGGAAATTATGGCGTTAATTCAATGTCCAGAGTGCGGAAAAGAAGTAAGTGACAGAACAGAAAAATGTATTTATTGTGGTTTTCCTTTAAATCAAACTCAAGAAAAGTTAAGTAAGGAAAATACTAATATCGTATACTGCTATAACAAAGGCATACAAAATTTGTATTTAAGGTGTTCCTGTGGGCAAGAATTTAAGTATATCAATACTATGTATAAAAGAAATATTCTTGATAATGGAGATTACAAATTTGAAGCAGGAGGACTGCCTATAATGTGTCCTCGATGTCATTCTATATATGATACAATTTCTTTTAGACCAGAAACAGACCCTTATTTTGAATTTAAAAATAGTGATAAAATAAATGATACTACCGTTAAATGTCCTAAATGTGGATCAACTCAGATTCAGATGGTTCCAAGAAAATGGTCTTTAGCTACAGGATTTTTAACGAATAAAGTAGATAGGGTTTGTATGAACTGTAAATGTAAATTTTAAAATCATTGAAATTCAGTTGATAGGGGGTGCTAGAATGGGAAAAATATCAGAGAAAAATGGAAGATGTTCATTAACAGCAGAAAATGTTACTGTTAGAACAGTTAGAATGACTTATAAAAATAGATTAGAGGGATTTAATACAACATATTGTTCAAATGAAAATACGTGTATATATGCTTCACAGTGTATTCATTCTAATCTTAATCGGAAGCTTGCAAATGAAGCCTATAATCCAACTATAAAAGAATAATTAACTAAAACTTCCCATACCTAAAATGGGATTCGTTCCTTGAAAATTCAATATTTCAGCTAACAAAATAGCGATTTATGCCGCTGCAGCTTCCAAATGGAGTGCTTTTCTCAGATATTCCGGCAATCTTGCTTCAAAATCAGCGGTAAAAGCATTCAGTTGCTCATCGCTTAGTTTAAAGATTCCCTGAAGACTTGCCATCAAGGCTTCCATCAGGATGCAAAGTGACCTGTTGAAAGTAATGTCTGCCATTTCATCAACAAGGAAGAAGAACAGTTCACCAAGCGTTCTCTGATCTTCATTTTGGCGCTGCTCCATTGCAAGTAACATATATCGGGTAAACACGATCGCCACATGGGCTGTCAGTGCATCATAAGATAAACTGTGGCATTCTCCAACCAGATTCAGCATGGATTTGCAGGTTTTGAAAAAGACCTCGATCTGCCAGCGCTTTCCATAAATACGGATAATCTCTTCCTCGGAAAGTGTTGTAGCTGTACAGATAAAAGCAAGCCAGTCCTTGCGGTTTGCCTTGTTCCTTACGCATACGATTTTCGCCGGAATTGGATTCGCCTTTCCTACCATAACATCAACAGAAAGCAGATACTTTGATCTGCCACGGCGCTTTTTGTTCCGGGAATAGATTTCTTTGATATTCAGCTGTTCACCACCGTACGAATATTTGATCCGGCTACTTTTCTTAATCATGGCAATCACATCCATGCCTTTTGCATGGATGGCTGTGACCTGTGCTGGATTGGAAAACCAGGAATCAAACAGGACATAATCCGCTTTCAGCCCTGCACTGAGGGCTGTATTCAGTAAAGTCATCATTGCCTCTGGTGCTTTTGTTTGGGCTAGCGCACGTCTTTTTCCTGCAAGGGTTCTGTTGTCAAAGTCCTTTACCGGGCCGATGATATTTGTATTCTTTGCAGACGCTAACAGGCAGCTGTTTACAGGGATCAGTGTGTTTCCATCACTCCAGCTTAAAGTAAGCATCCTGAAGCCCTTTTTGAAATGCATATCCGTGTGGTCAAAAACTTTTGATCCCAGTTCCGTTTTCTTACAGCTGGTACGGTTGAAAAGGCTGTCATCAATGATAAAGACATTTTTTCTTTCCGGATCTGTCAGATCACGAATGTCATGATTGACAATATCAGCTGCAAGAAGAGAAGTAAAACGAAGCCAGTTTGTTTTTGAAGAATTAAGGAAACGGTAGAAAGTGTTCTTGGAAAACGCCTCCTTAAAAGAGCCAGTCCGCTGCTGCATATACATACTTCTTCCGACAAAAATGTTGCTGAGTTTATAACGAAGCAGGGAAACAGATGAAACACCTTTTTCCTTCATTCCATTACATCTGGCAAGGAGCCTGCCAACATGATGTTTGGAAAAAAATCTCTGAACACAGTCAATTAAGTCGTTCTCAACGAAATAGTTTTGTGGTATACTGGACATGGCATAAATCTCCTTTGTAAAGATGGTTTCTAGTCAATTCCATTATACCAAACGGAACAGATTTATGCTTTTTTTATTGGCTGAAATATTGAATTTTCAAGGATCAACGCACCAATATGGTGTGGGAAGTTTTAGTAATTAAATTCATAATAAATGATTCAGATATAAATCAGAGGTGTACGTAAGTATGCCTCTTTTTATACTCAAAATAGTATCAAAAAACGTATCATAATCTATTTACTTTTTGACACAAGAGATTTGATTAGTCAGAGAACCAAGGAAGGACTAAAAGCAGCAAAAGCCAGAGGCAGAAATGGGGGAAGGCCATCTAAGCAAAATGAAAAAGGAGAAACAGTTCTATTGTTGTATAAGGGGGGGATGAAAATTGCGGACATCTGTAAGGAGACAGCATTGAGCAGAAGTACAGTTAACCGGATTTTAAGAAATATTAAATAAATAAGTATTGATACGATGCAAAAGAAGATTTAAAATAAGTTATGTTATATAGGTCTTTTCTCATCTGTTAGAAAGGATTTAATATGGGAAAAGATTTAAAAGGTAAAGAATTAGGAGTTGGAATCAGGCAAAAAGTAGACGGTATTTATTCTGCAAGATATGTAGATAAATTTGGTAAGCGTAAAGAATTATATGATAGAAATTTGTCTTCTTTAAAAAGAAAACTAAACGAAGCCAAATATAATGATGCAATCGGGAATGTGATATTAGATGATTCTTTAACTTTATCTGTTTGGTTTGATAATTGGCTGGAAATCTATAAATACAATGTAATACGTGATAATACCAGAGTCTATTATAAACAGGTTTTTAAAAAGCATATTGAACCGCTATTAGGACATAAGAGGTTAAAAGACATAACACAGCTGCACATAAGGGCATTATTAAAAGAGTTAGATAAGCAGGGCTTACAGTTTCAAACACAAAACAAAGTCAGGGTTATGTTGCTCGATATGTATAATAAAGCAATTCTTGACAATTATGCTGTTCGGAATCCTGCAAAAGGTATCAGGCTTCCAAAGCACAACAAAAGAAATAAAAGAGTATTTTCAGTGGAAGAACAGATAGATTTTTTTGATTGCTGTAAAGGTACATTTTATGATAATCTCTTTACTGTTGCCGTCAATACGGGACTGAGACAAGGTGAGCTATGTGCTTTAACATGGGATGATATTGATTTAGAGAAGAAAGAAATCAATGTAGAAAAGACTCTGCTGTATCAGAAGTTAGAGGGAGATACCGGAAAGACATTTCATATTAATCCCCCAAAAACAAAAACAAGCAATAGAAAAGTTCCAATAAATAAACAATGTGAAATTGCATTGAAAAAACAGTTGATTCAAAGAAATAATATTATCTCGAGGCAGTCAGCAAAGCCGGAAAAGGGGTTTGAAAATCTACTGTTCACTACAAAATACGCAACGCCTATTTGTGACCAGATTCTAATTGATGCCATTAAGAAAATTGTAAACGAGATTAATTCAGTCAGAAGCGAGATTGAGCAGTTTGAAATGTTTACTCCGCATTGCTTTCGGCATACGTTTGCAACACGATGTTTTGAAGCCGGAATATCACCAAAAGTAATACAGACGTATTTGGGACATTCTACATTACAAATGACAATGGATTTGTATACTTCCGTATTTAAACATTGTGAAGAGAAGGCAATCAGCAGACTAAGTGAATATTTTATTTCTCTGGAAGACAGCAGAGAAATAAATATTGAAAGAGAATTTGAAAAGCAGATATAAATGGGGTAAAAATGGGGTAGAGGGAAAAAATATGGGGGTAGTAAAGGTTGAAATTCCTGTAAATACAAGCAACGTGGCCAACACTCTCTACACCAACTGGCTGAATTTCTACGTATATCAGGTGACTCCGTATCTTTTGTCGGAGGATTGAGAAATACGTTTTTCTCCCTGAGTTCCGTGGAATACGGGAGAGGCTGCCGTCTGAAGAGATGGAAAAGGTAAAGGCGGAGCTGGCATCAGAGAAAGAGGAAGCAGAAAATTAAAAAAGGGAAACGCCAGAAAATCAGTCCCTCCGGCAGGAAAGGAGAATGCCAGTCCTGCCGGGGGGATTTGTCAGTTATACTGATCAGCGGGAACAGCTCAGAACAGATGGAGCCCTGAAACAGCAGCACTTTTTTCTGATTCTTCAGGCCGAAGGCGAAATTCACTTCCCTACCTGTAAGGAGAGGTGGTATAATAACCAAGGAATACCTGCAAAGCGGGCATTATACCTGCGCATGCCGGCTTCAGTATGCAGTGCCGGCAACCGGGCGCTAAGTTTTGCCGGAATGTTTAACAGGAGGGAAGGCAGTCATGATAACACAGGAAGAGATCCTAAAGCATCTGGATGTGGATTATTCCTACCGTCTGGCAAAACGGATGGAAGTATATAAATCCAATCCTGTCCTGGGATACCGCACAGCGGGCTCCAGGGCGGAGTTTGAAACAGGAGAAATGCTGAAACAGGAGATGGAGAGCATCGGCCTTTCAGATGTGTCAAAGGATGCGGTAACCGTGGATGGCTGGGAGTTTAAAAAGGCAGTTCTTCGGTTTGAGGGACAGGACGGAAGGGAGAGAGAGGTTCAGCTGGGAGCTTACCAGACCACTCTTGTGACAGATGGATTTGAGGAGTGCTCCCTGATGTACCTGGGGAAGGGAACGGACCGGGATTATGAGGGAAAGAATGCAGCCGGAAAGCTGGTTTTGGTGGATATTAACCAGAGGGATGAGTGGTGGATTAACTATCCGGTCTATGAAGCCCATTTAAAGGGGGCCAGAGCTCTGATCGCTGTTCAGAGCGGAGGGTACGGCGAAATCGGAGAGGAAGCATTAAACGCCCAGGATATTGCAGGGCCGGAGGATGCACCTGCTTTCTCTATCTCAGAAAGAGATGCAAGAGAGCTGAAAAAGCTGCTGCAGGAGAAGGGGGAGCTGTCTGTGTTTCTGGATGCGGATACCCGTGTCAGAAGAAACTGCACCACCTACAACATCACAGGCCGTATTCCGGGAAGACATCCGGAGCGTATGGTTCTCCTGTCTGCCCACTATGATTCCTATTTCAGCGGCTTTCAGGATGATAATACAGCTGTGGCTATGATGCTGGGAATTGCCAGGGCTCTGGTGGCAAGCGGCTTTCAGCCCAACAATACCATTGTTTTCTGCGCTATGGCGGCTGAGGAGTGGGGAGTAGCCGATTCTAATTTTGACTGGTCTGCGGGAGCCTATGAGCAGGTGTTCACAGCGCATCCCGAATGGGTGGGCAGGGTGATTGCAGACCTGAATTTCGAGCTGCCGGCTCTGGCACATGGAACCAGGGCGAGGATCAGAAGCTGCTACGAATACGTAGATTATCTGAATGAATGGCTGGAGGATCTGCCCAATCTGACTCAGGCGTATCCGGAAGAGACAAAGGTAACGGCTCCCATTGAAACCTGGTCAGATGACTTTTCCATGGCAATTGCCGGAATTCCGTCCATGGTCAATGATTTCACAGGCGGGAGCTTTATGGAAACGCATTATCATTCCCAGTTTGACAATGATGAGTTCTATGATGAGCAGGTCTACAGACTTCACCATGAGCTGTTCGCTCTTCTGATTGAGGCTCTTGACCGGACAGCTGTGGTTCCTCTCTGTTTTGAGCGGGTGATGAAGCGGGCGGCCCGGTCTCTTGATGAAGAACTGGGAGAGCTATGGGTGAGTCCGGAGGTGGCTGTCAGGCTGGAAGAGATGAAGCAGCTCTTTGAGCAGGCGGCAGAGTTCTCATGGAGAGAATATGAAGAAGTGCGGGAAATCAATAACCGCTACAGCAGCCTTCTGAGCCAGGGAAGAGAGGCGCAGGCAGAGGAGCTGTTTCAGAGAGAGAGAAAGCGCGAGGCAGAGCTTTTAAGGCGCTTTAAGCTGGAACAGGATGAGTTTGTGCGCATTGACTGGTATGGAAATGTCTATTATCTTCATGAGCTCTGTATGGAAAAGATACGGCTGCTGGGCGGGGCGGTGAAGAATCTCAGAGAAGGAAAGATCTCAGCTGCTCTGCGAAAGCTCTATCAGGTGGATAATAATGCCTATGCCTTTATGTTTTCTGAAGAAGTGTACCGCCACTTTACCGAGTATGTGCTGGATCAGCCAAAGGACCGTCTGAAATGGGGGTACCAGAGACTTGCCGGTCATGAAAATCTGTATCCTCTTGTCACAGGGCTGCTTCAAAGAGAGTCCGGAGGAGAGAGTGACTGCAGGAAGGAAGCAGATGCGCTTGATGAGGCGCTGTCAAGACAGCTTCGAGCGCTTCTGGATGCTTTGGACACTCTTGAAAAAATAACAAAAAAGGACTTTATACAGAGGTGAAAATTTATTATGGATAGTGATAAGCTGTACCGTGTGCAGAGAAAAGATCTGCCGAAGCTGGAGAAAATTTTGAATCTCTGCTTTGCACATGATCCGCTCTATGAAACGCTGATCCCTGATCCAGAGGTCAGAAAAAGGCTGATGCCTGAGCTGTTTCACTGTGATCTGGATGAATTTTTTGAAACCTGTGAGATATTTGCAGACAGCGAAGAGCTGAAGGGGGTACTGGTTGTATCGGATGAGGCAGAGCCGTATAACCTGTTCCGGTTTTACTTTTCAGAGGCAAAGGCGGCTCTGTACACGGACACTGTGCTGATCAAGGAGGATCCGTCTCTAAAGACTTTCTATAACTTTATGAGGGGCATAGATTACCTGAATTCAAGCTGGACGGATCAGCTTCACCAGAACAGAAGGCTCCACATTATTTACCTTGCCGTAGATCCTCATGTACAGCACCACGGGGTAGCGGCCCTTCTGTTAGACGAGGCCATTGACTATGCAAACCGCCATCGAATGATGATTTCACTGGAAACACACAATGAAAAGAATCTGGCCTTTTATGCCAAATTCGGTTTTAAGGTATATGGGGTGGTAAAGAAGCATTTCCCTCTGAATCAGTACTGCCTGATCAGGGAAGTGCAGTGAAAAATGATCAGGCCTTCTGCCTGCTTCAAGGGCAGAACAGGCAGCTGAAGGAACTGCAGGCGGCCGCAGCTTACGTGCTGGGGACAGAGAAAGCAGAACATCCTTTCTGCGCCGGAGCAAACTGTGTGAAAAGCTGCAGAATTGCAGAACGGATAAACAATGAATGGAGGATTCAGATGAGTACGTATTTAGTAGATTTCGAGAATGTAGGAGTAGGAGGAATGGACGGAGTGGAGAAACTTTCTGACCACGACAGAGTTGTGATTTTTTATGGAAAGCAGGCGGCGGCCGTCCCGTTTGAGCGCCATATTGAGATTGCTTCTTCCAGGGCAGAGGTCAGATATATTAAGGTGGATAAAACAGGAAAGAATTTCCTGGATTTTCAGCTCTCCAGCTACTGCGGCTACCTGATCGGAAGTACAGCTGAAAAGGATTTTATTATCGTCAGCCGTGACAATGGATTCGGCAGTATGGAGGATTTCTGGGACGGAAAGGAGATGTCAGGAAAGCTGATCAGTATGAAACGCCAGCCGGCCATAGCGGTGAATGAGGAGAAGGCGGAGAGCGTGAGGGAGATTATTGTCGACCGCAGTGAGCGGGCCGGAGAAAAGGCCAAGGAACAAGAGACCAAAAGTTCCAGAGAAAAAAGCGGGCAGACAGAACAGGGAAGACGGGAAAAAGAACAGAAAAAACAGAAAAAAGCTGACAGAAAGGCTGAGAAGGAGAAACACGAAAAAGAAAAGCGGGAGAGAGAGCGGCAGGAAAAAGAAAGGCATATCCGGGAAAAGCGGGAAAGACAGGAAGCAGCCAGGGAGGAGATGAGGGAAGCGTCCTCTGAGAATGAGCAGGAGGAGGCCTCCATACCGGAAATGAGGAGAAAAGGCAGAAGAAACACCGGGAAAAAGCGCGGTCAGAGGCCGGATGAGGAGATGATTCTCTCTGCTGCAGAGGAGACACAGAACCATTTGAAGGAGGAGTCAGTCAGAAAGGATTCCAGGCGTGAGGAGCCAAAATGGCTGAAAGAGAGAGCTGAAAAGGAGAACGGGAAGAAAAACACGAAGGGAGAGCAGAGGTCCGCAGAATGCGTTCACGAAGAGACGAAAGGAGCAGAGGAAAAGGAGGAGAAAAGACAGATACCAGCTTCAGACGGCGGCCAGGAAGGTGAGAAAGAGGCGAGAAGGCATTTAAAAAGAAGCAGGAGAAGGCCGAAGGACAGATATGTCTGGAGACGGTAAAAGTCTGGAAGGGACAGCCTGAGAGAGGCTGTAAAATATTCTGTGTCTATGGGAATGAAACCTTCCAGATAAGAATTCGATATGTAGTGGTTTTTGTCGGCTTTTGCAGCCGTATCTTTTGTCGAATTTATCTTTCTGGTTATAGTATTTCCTGCCCGCTTTCTTTTATACATGCTTTTTAAATTTTTACATGCTGATTAGACATTTACAGAAGCCAAAGCCATTTCCCGTACTTCAGGTTTAAAACGGGCTTTCCCGGCTATACTGTAAATGTCTGTATAACAGAGCCGGAACAGCTGCTTATGCCTATAAAACGCTGTCCCGGCTTTTATTGCTTTTTCTTCCTTTACAGATACGGTGTAAGACGTTCCGGATACAGAAGAATCAGCTGACTGAGCACCTGGTCCCAGTTCCGGTATCTCTGCGTCCATTTCTTTGTCACATTTCCGCTCGCCAGATACAGCATTTTCTCCAGCGCGCTGTCGCTCGGGAATACACTCTTTGTTTTTGTTACCTTCCGGTACTGGCGGTTCAGCCCTTCTATGATGTTTGTGGTATACATGATCCGGCGGATGTCCCCTGAAAACTGGAAAAAGGAACTGACATCCTCCCAGTTGTTTTCCCAGTTACTGACCGCGTATGGGTACTTCTTTCCCCATTTTTCCTTCACTGCCTCCAGCTCTGCCAGGGCTGCTGCCTCTGTCGGGGCATTATAGACCGCTTTGAAATCAGAGGAAAATTTCTTAAGGTCATTGTAATTCACATACTTGAAGGAATTGCGCAGCATGTGGATGACGCACCGCTGGATCTGTGCCTGCGGGTATACGGCCTGGATCGCGTCCTTAAATCCCGGCAGTCCGTCCACACAGAAAAACAGGACATCCTGCACGCCGCGGTTCTTCAGGTCATTGAGCATCCCCAGCCAGAACTTTGAGGTTTCATTGGCTCCTACAGTGATGCTGAGGATTTCCTTATAGCCTTCCGTTGTAACGCCCAGCACCACATAAGCGGCCCGGCTGAGGATCCTGCCCTCTTCCCTGACCTTGTAATGGATACAGTCCATAAAGACAAAAGGGTAGATGGGATTGAGGGGACGGGACTGCCACTCTTTGATTTCAGGGAGGATCCGGTCTGTGATCTTACTGACCATTTCAGCGGACAGTTCAATCCCATAGAGGTCCTGAAGCTGGTCATGGATATCCCTGGTGCTGAGGCCTCTGGAATAAAGGGAGATCACCTTATCCTCAATGCCGGAGATATCCCGCTGGTATTTGGGGATGAGCTTCGGCTCGAATTCCCCGTTGCGGTCTCTGGGGACGTCAATCTGGAACTCTCCATACTGGCTTTTCAGGGTTTTCTGGGAATGGCCGTTCCTTTTGTTAGAGGAAACGGAATCCCCTTTCTGATTCTTTTCATAACCGAGGGAGGCATCGAGTTCCGCTTCCATCAGCTCCTGGAGGATATCCTTAAAACTGTCCCTGAGGAGGGAATAGACATCAGCAACACTGGATAAGTTGTTATCAGCAATAATCTGTCGAATCTGTTCCTTAGCTACCGGCATAAAAATACTCCTTTTCGATAAGAATTTTCATATCGTAATTCTTACCAAAAAGGAGTCATTTTCTTCCAAAGACACAAACTTTTTTACACTACCGCCTGAGAAGGCTGTCTCTTTTTTAAACCATCTGATCTTAAAGACGGAAATCCCCACGGAAATTTCCAGTACGCATTTTGGCGCATACTTTATTATTGAAAATGATAATCATTTTCGATATAATGACAGGTATGAAAAAGTGGCGGGGACGCATCCACAGAACAGTTTCCGCGGCAGCGGGAGGAATGCTATTATGAGAGTAAAAAAGCTGCTGGAACAATTTTTTGACGCATGCCTGATAGAGGGAAATGTAGAAAAGGCTTTGACTTTTGCCTCTGAGAAAATCATGAGCTTCGGGACAGAGGAACAGGAGATTGCAAGGAACAAGATGGAGCTTAGGGCTCTTCTGGAACGTGAAACTGCCGCAGTTCAGAAAGAAGAAAAGTTCAGCTACGTCCTGGCAGATTACAGAGAAAGCGAATATGGGGAGGGGATGTGCGGGGCCTTCTGCTTTTTTGTAACTGCGGTGGAAAAGAAACAGGAGGGGGCCATTCGAAAAAATGCCGGAATCCGTCTGACTGCATGCGCAAGGAAGGAGGAGGGGATGTGGAAGCTTGTTCAGCTGCATATGTCAAGGCCTATGCGCTTCCAGGAGAGAGAGGAGGTCTTTCCTCTGAAATATGGCCATCGTTCTGTAGGAAAAATCGGGGCTGTAGCAGGAAGAAGCCTGATACAGACCATGTCATCCCTGCTTCCCGGAGGAATTCGGGAGTATATCTGGAACCGGGTTTTCCTCTCTATGTCATCAATGATTCCATGCTAAGCTATCTGGGCTATACATACGAGGAACTGGTGGAGGTGACAGGGGAGAAGATTATCTCCATCATTGCCCCCGAGGACAGAAAACAGGTGGAACGGGAGGTCTTTCAGAGCGTAAGGGACACGGGCGAGTATGAACTGCAGTGCAGATTTATGAGAAAAGACGGATCCCTTATGTGGATTATGGAAAAGGGGCACCGGATTGTCACAGAGGACGGAAGAGAGGCCATTATAGGGATTATTCTGGATAATTCTAAAAATATGGATCTGCAGGAAAAACTGAAGCGCGAGGCAATAGAGGATCCCCTCACGGGAACGCTCAACAGAAAGGGAGCGGCAGGCTGCATCAGGCAGTCTTTTATGACAGACAAAAAGGGGACGCTTTTTCTGCTTGATATTGACAATTTCAAAAAAGTCAACGATATTTACGGGCACCAGGCAGGAGACAGAGTGCTGATGGCTCTGGCAAACATTTTAAAGGTCCACACAAGAAGACAGGATACGGTTTCACGCATGGGAGGCGATGAATTTCTGATTTATCTTTCAGGCTGTGTGGCAAAGAATGTGGTGGAGGACAGAGCCAGGAGTATTATCGAGGCATTCCGTCTGGAGGGAAAGGATTACCCTATGGCAGGAATATCCATCAGCATCGGCGTATCCATGAGGGAAAAAGAGGAGAGCTTCCAGGAGCTTTATCTGCAGGCCGATCAGGCTCTCTATGAAGCTAAAAGAACGGGAAAGGGCCAGTACAGGCTGAGAAAGAAGGAGGATTCAGAGAATGGACAGAGAGAAGCACTTTGATTTAAGATACCTGAACGTACCTCTTCCTGAGGATGTGGAAAAACTCAAATGGGGGGGAGACTATGAGCGGCTTCAAAAGGTAATCGAGAAAAAGCTGAAAAGTGAGTCGCTTCCGGAAGCGCTTAGAATCAGGCTGGAGCTTGAGCGGGAGCTGGCCGTAAGGATACCGGCTCAGTATCCTTACAGCTATGAAGATGCCCTCTTGATTTTAAGAGAGAGGATTGAGAATTTCCAGGATGAAGAGCTGGAAAGGCTGTGGGAGGAGAATACGGCTGACTGGATCTACATAAAAGGAAGCGTACATTTCCATGAACTGTTTTTTGATAATTTAATGAAGACAAGGCCGGACTATGAGGTCAGGGCGAAAGAAAAAAGCAGCGACGGAGAAAAAAATGCGGCACTGCTGAGGGAGAATATCAGAATCATGAAGGAAAAGGGGAGCAGGACGCTTCACCTCCATCTTCACACAACCCTTCGCCTGACACCTGAAGCGGAGAAAGGCTGTATGGGAAAGAAACTTGGCGTTTATCTTCCCCTTCCCGTGGAGTATGCACAGGTAAAAAATCTGAAAATCTGCGGCTTTCCCGGCAATGTGGGAGCTCCGGTCAGAATCGATGAGGGAAGTTATCCCCAGCGGACGGCTTACTTTGAGACAGTGATCAAAGGAGGGGAGCGCTGGGAGACAGAGTACGAATTTGACAATATAACCGTTTACCGGCAGCCCGATCCAGGAGAAGTTCTGCCTGTCCAGCCGGCCTTCTATACGCAGGAAGAGGCGCCTCATATCCGTTTTACGCCGTATATCAGGGAGCTGACGCGGGAGGCTGTGGGGGAGGAAAAGAATCCTCTGCTGGCAGCGGAAAAAATTTACCGCTTTATCACATCGGAGGTTCGGTATTCTTTTGTCAGAAGCTACAGTACCATCTATGACATTCCGGAGTTTACGGCAGTCAATCAGAAGGGGGACTGCGGTTTCCAGGCCCTTTTATTTATCACCATGTGCAGGGCGGCGGGAATACCTGCCAGGTGGCAGTCGGGTCTTTATGCCACGCCCCTTTCCGTCGGGTGCCATGACTGGGCTCAATATTATGTGGCGCCTTTTGGCTGGCTGAGTGCAGACTGTTCCTTCGGCGGCTCTGCATTCCGGCAGAAGGATGAGGAGCGCAGGGAATACTATGGGAAAAACCTGGATCCATACCGAATCCCCTATGCTTCTTCGTTTATGCACGGTTTTTCCGTTCCGGAAGGGGGACTCAGGGACGATCCCTATGACAACCAGTGCGGGGAAGTGTTCTGCGAGGGACAGGCCCTTCGGTGCAGAAAGGACTTTACGGTTGAGTACCGGCTGGATACAGAGGAATTATAAATATACTGTACAGGATATAAATATGTGCTATAATAGCAGAAGAGCTGTAAAAAGTCTTCAGGGCAGGGAACTTCAGGCCCAGGGGACAGGACAGCATAAGATGAGGAGGTTTATTTTATGAAGGCATACGATATGCAGGAGAAAAAAGAGGTGGAGGTTACAGGAGAGGAGCTTATGAAGCTTTTAGACTCCAACCGCCAGGTGGATTTAGTATTTTCAGAGCCAAGGACAGATGAGGACGGCTACCTGACCTGGGATCGGGAGAACTGGCTGCTGGTTAAAGAGGGAAAATATCAGAGAAATTATTTCTTAAAGGGAAAAGCCCTCTATGACTTTACCCACCATAACAAATACGATATGAAGAATTCCTTCTTCCCGGAGCAGGCAGAGAAGATAGAGATTAATTAGTCGGAAACGCAGTCAGAGACATTTAAGGAATTACCGAAAATACGCAGAAATTCAGAATAAATAAAGGCATCCCGCGCAGTGAACCTGCCAGCAGAGGGGTGCCTTTTAATATAGGAAATTCGGAAGAATTTCCATAATACAAAAAGCCCTGACTGGCAGGATGCGCACGCCGTGCAGAAGAAAAAGGCTGCCTTAGGCAGCCCCTAGGTGCTGCGCTGCGTCGGAAAGGAAAAGTCTAAAGCAGCTCCTCCCGGCTTTTTGGACGCTCCTCCAGACGGCGCAGGACATAGCGGCAGGATATGCCTGTAAAGACGGAGGCGGCTATCCAGGCGGCCGGATCGCAGAAGCAGGCCAGCGGGTAGCTCATGAGCTTCATGGCTATGGGGGCCAGAGCGCAGCGGGCGCCAAGCTCAGCCGCACCTCCCATCATGGGGAGAAAGCCGTAGCCGCAGCCCTGCATGAAATTGCGGAAGACAAAAATGTAGCTGAGAGGAATGTAAAATGCCACACAGATGTACATATAGGTCTGCGCATAGGGAAGGATCTGGGTAAGGTCGCCTGTAAAAAACAGACGAATTCCAAAAGGAAGCAGAAGAACCAAGGCGGCCGCGCTGGCGAGGGCGTACACTGTGCTGATAGCCAGAGAGGTTTTGATCCCCTGGCGGATGCGCCAAAGATCGCCCTTGCCGATATTCTGACCGGCGTACGTGGCGGCCATCTGCCCCATTGCAACCATTCCCTGGGTTACCAGGTTCTGAAGCCGGCTCACAGCGGTGAAGGCTGCCACGGCTGTGGAGCCGAAGAGATTGATGGCAGCCTGCATGACGATGGTTCCCACAGCAGTGATGGAAAACTGCAGAGCCATGGGGATTCCCATAGAGAGCTGGCAGCGTACATAGGAAGCCCTCGGAAGGAAGGAATCACGCACGGGACAGAGAGCAGGGACGCGCTTCCAGATATATAAAAGGCACAGCAGTCCCGAAATCAGAGTGGCCGCGTTTGTGGCCCATGCAGCGCCCGCCACACCCATATGAAACCAGATGATAAAAACCAGATCCAGAATCACGTTGATCCCAGCTGAGAGAATCAGGAAAAACAGGGGAGCTTTGCTGTTTCCCACTGCTCTCAGGTAGGAGGAAAGAAGGTTGTAGAGGATGTTGGCGCCAAGGCCAATGCAGATGACACTGATATAGGAATAGGCGTCGTCAAAAATATCAGCCGGCGTATTCATGGCAGCTAAAAGGGGCTTCATAAACAGAAGGCTGGACACTGTCAGAAGGACGGCTGCCGCCAGGGACAAAAGAGCGCCGTTTCCCACACTGCGCCTGACTCCGTGTGTATCTCCGGCCCCGTATTTCTGGGAAGTGAGAACGGAAAAGCCGGCAGTCAGACCCTGGGCAAAGCCGGTGATCAGAAACATAATCGTTCCGGTAGACCCCACCGCCGCCAGGGCGCTGCTGCCTACATAGCGCCCTACGATGACGGTGTCAACCATGTTGTAGAGCTGCTGGAACACATTGCCTATGAATAACGGAAAAACAAATCTTAAAATAAGGGGGAGCGGTTTCCCCTCAGTCATGTCAAGTTCCATGGGAAATTCCTTTCTTAACGTTTTTTAACAAAGGAAAGTGTATACGGGGAAGGAGAGAATGTCAAATGGTTTTTGAGGCTGCCCAAGGCCTTCTGAAAATCCCAGATTGCACATACAGGTATTCCGATGATATAATAAAACTGATTTTTTTTGGAGGCGATCACCATGAACCTATCTCTTTTTCCGACACTAAAAGGATACAGGCCCTCCTGGCTTGTTAAGGACATCCAGGCAGGGCTTATTATTGCTGCCGTTTCAATCCCCATTTCTATGGGATATGCGGAGGTGGCCGGGCTTCCGGCGGTATACGGCCTCTATGGCTCGCTTCTGCCCATTCTCTGTTTTGCACTCTTTTCCACTTCGCCCCAGTTTATCCTGGGAGTGGATGCAGCTCCGGCAGCGATCGTGTGCGCTGCCCTGTCGTCTGCGGGGATAGAGGCAGGTTCCCCCGAGGCCATGGCTTTTGTGCCGTTTACTGCTCTGCTTGCAGGGCTGTGGCTTCTGCTCTTTTATTTCCTGAAGGCGGGAAAAATTGTCAACTACATTTCCACCCCCGTAATGGGCGGATTTATCACGGGAATTTCCTTCACCATTATCCTGATGCAGATTCCGAAGATTCTTGGAAGCGGTTCCGGCTCAGGGGAGCTTCTGGAGCTTCTCTTACATATCTGGGAGGCTTTTGAGCATGTGAGCATCCTGTCTGTGATGCTCGGTGCCGGCGCTCTTGTGATTCTGCGCCTGTCCCAGAGGCTGGTGCCGAAATTCCCCATGGCAGTGGCCATTATGGCGGCAGGAGTGGGCCTGGAGCTGGCATTCGGGCTGCACGGGATGGGTGTCAGGATGCTTGCGGCCGTAGAGCCGGGCTTTCCCGCTCTGTCCCTTCCTTCCGTTTCCGGCCTGGATATCGGCAGGGCGGCGGGAACCAGCCTGACAGTGGCAGTGGTGGTCATGTCAGAAACACTTTTATCGGAAAATAATTTTGCCTTTAAAAATGGATATCAGATTAAGGACAACAGGGAGATCCTGGCCTGTGCAGCCGGAAACCTGGCTGCCGCTCTGGTTGGCTGCTGCCCGGTAAACGGAAGTATTTCCAGGACCTCCATGAACGATCAGTTCGGGGGCAAAACGCAGATGACAGGGATCGTGGCAGGAGCTGCGATGGCAGTCATTCTGCTCTTTGCCACAGGCTTTATCGGCTATCTTCCTGTTCCCGTGCTGGCGGCCATCGTCATCTCCGCCCTGATGAATGTGGTAGAGCTGCATCTGGCAAAGCGGCTGTTTTCTGTGAGCCGAAACGAGTTCTGGATTTTTCTGGCAGCCTGCATGAGCGTACTCTGCCTTGGAACGATCTACGGAGTTGTCATTGGAATTGCCCTGTCTTTTACAGAAATGATCTTAAAGGCTGCCAATCCGCCCAGAACGGTGCTGGGAATTATTCCGGGCAGGGAGGGATTCTTCGATCTCAGAAAAAATCCCCATGCCGTTCCCATCAGAGGAACGGTGATCTACCGATTCAGCGAGAGTCTTTTCTTTGCCAACATAAAGATATTTAAGGAGGACATCGAGTCCTTGATTGAGGATGACACAAAAACAGTGATTGTGGATGCAGGGGCAGTGACAAGCCTTGATATTACGGCCGCCGATCAGCTGGAGGCTCTGGCAGAAAGCCTGAAAAAGAGGGGAATCCGCTTTTACCTGACCGAGCATGTGGATACAGTCAATGAGGAAATGAGAAAGCTGGGAATTGGCCGCCTGATTGAGGAGGGAATGGTAAGACGCACCATCACCACTGCCTTAAAGGCAGCCGGAATGGAGGAGCCCTACCCGGTAAAGGAGAGAGAGGCAGGCCCTTCCAGGTACCAGGCTATGACAGGCCTCTCTGCGGAGGAGGAGAATTCTCTGGAGGAATTTGGCTGGGCCTTCGGAGGGGACGTGGTGAGCCAGATCGAGAGACGCGTCCACCGGATTATGGAGAGCATCCACTATATGCCGGACATTGAGGAGCTGGTGGAACGCGGTCTTCCTGAGGATAAGGACGGATGGATGAATCTGGGAGCCTTTGATGAGGACGAGATTTTAAGAAGAATCGAGCTTCACCTTGATGAGCTGCCGGAAAATCTGAGCGACAACAAAAGCATTGTCCTGAGCCTTCTCGAAAAACGAAGGCAGAGGATCAGGGAAGAGCTTGAGCAGAATCATCCGGAGCTTTTAAGCATGTTAAAGCAGCGGCGTGAGAAGCTGGAACGGCGGCTGATGAAGCAGAACCCGGAAGCTGCCATGCGGCTTCGCGAATGGGAAAAGGCTCTGAGTGAAGGCAGAGAGAAAACAGACAAAACAGGTAACATTCGGTGACAAGACGGCTTATTGATATGAAAAACTGCAGCAGGAGGGAGAGAGATGGCATTCCAGACAGGCGTAAAAGAGGACACTAAGATAAAGCTGAAAAAACCGAGCCTCTACCATGTAGTTATGCACAATGATGATTTTACCACCATGGATTTTGTGGTGGAGATTCTGATGACGATTTTCCACAAGGAACATGAGGAGGCAGTAGCCCTGATGATGCTTGTGCATAATATCCAGAGGGCGGTGGTGGGAACGTATTCCTACGATATTGCCAGGACCAAGGCAGAGGAGGCAGAGGAAAGAGCCAGGGAACAGGGATTCCCGTTCAGGCTCAGCGTAGAAGAGGCATAGGAATCCGGCAGACAGCTTCCGGGAAATTTTCTGCTGTCTGCCGGAATTTGCGTCAGAAAAAGGAGAAATTTGCAGATGATGGAAATAGATGAAGAGGTAGCCCGTGTGTTCAGTGGTGCTGTGAAGGAAGCAGGAGAGCGGGGGCTGGAGTATGTGACTCCTGAACTGTTTCTGCTAAAAATTGCAGACGAGCCTATGTTTCGGGAGGCCTTTGAGGAGTGCGGCGGCGACTGCGGGGAGCTGAAAAGCAAGCTTGAAGCGTACATCAGGGAACAGGTACCGGCTTCAGACGGAAAAAAAGAGCCTGTTCCTTCCGCCGACTTAAATGAGCTTTTATTCTATACAGAGCTTACCACCCAGAATTGCGGGAAAAGGAGCATTGACCTGAATCACCTGATCGCCGCTTATTACCACTTAGAGAACAGCTTTGCCCTCTACTATCTGATGGAGCAGGGCATTGAAAAGGCGGAGCTTCTGCTGGAGCTTATTGAGTCCGGTGAAAAATGGGAGGGGGAGTATGAGGAATACGAGGTTCATGAGGGCGGTGACAATTCGGAGGAGTGGGAGGAATACTATGCCCGGGAATATGAGCTGGAAAAGCGCAGGGAAGAGCTGATGAGAGGCGGCGGGAAAAGAACGGAAGGAAAGAATGATGACGGCGGGGAAGAGGACATCCCGTTTGGCAGTACAGAAAAGAAGAGGGAAAAATGGAGAGATTATGTGACCTGCTTAAATGACAGCCTGTCGGATGTAAGCCCCCTCATCGGCAGGGAGGACGAGCTGGAACGCACCATGCAGATTCTCTGCCGCAGGGAGAAAAACAACCCCCTTCATATCGGCGAACCCGGCGTCGGGAAAACAGCCATAGCCTACGGCCTTGCAAGGCTTCTGGAAGAAGAAAAGGTGCCGGAGGCCTTAAAAGGTGCCAGAATCTATTCTCTGGATCTAGGAGCCATGATTGCCGGAACCCAGTACAGAGGCGAGTTTGAAAAACGGTTAAAGAGTGTTCTGGCAGGCCTTGAGAGGGAAGAAAAGCCCATTGTATACCTGGATGAGATCCACAACATTGTAGGAGCCGGGGCCGTGGGGGAGGGGAGCTTTGACGCGTCAAACCTGTTAAAACCCTACCTGGCAGCCGGAAGGATCCGTTTTATAGGGGCCACTACCCATGAGGAATATAAAAAGCACTTTGAGAAGAGCAAGAGCCTGGTGCGCCGGTTTCAGAACATTGAAATTTCCGAGCCCGGAGAGGAGGAGACAGTCAAAATTCTGGAAGGGCTCAGGAAGCACTATGAGAAATACCACGGCGTTTCCTACAAAAAGGGCGTGATGGAGTATGCGGTGCACATGAGCGCCAGGTATATCAATGAGAGATTTCTGCCGGACAAGGCCATCGATCTGATCGACGAGGCAGGCGCTTACCGGAAGCTCCATCCGCTTCCCCAGAAAAAGCAGACCGTGGGAAAGGAGGTCATTGACGAGATCCTCTCAAAGACCTGCCGGATTCCAAAGAAGGTGGTGGAGAGCGGGGAGATAAAGAAGCTCGCGGGCCTGGAGCGCAGACTGTCTGCCTGTGTGTTCGGCCAGGACGAGGCCATAAAAGAGGTGGTCAACGCCATCAAGTTCTCCAGGGCAGGGCTCTCCGAGGCGGGAAAGCCCCTGGCCAGCTTCCTGTTTGTAGGCCCCACAGGGGTGGGAAAGACGGAGATCGCCAGAAGTCTTGCGTCGGAGCTTGGGATCAGGCTGATCCGCTTCGACATGAGCGAATATGAGGAGAAGCATGCGGTGGCGAAGCTCATCGGAGCGCCGGCCGGCTATGTGGGATACGAGGAGGGAGGCCTTCTGACAGAGGCGGTCAGAAAGAATCCCCATGCAGTCCTGCTTTTGGACGAGATTGAGAAGGCCCATTCCGATATTTACAATATTCTTCTCCAGGTGATGGACTATGCGACGCTTACGGACAATCAGGGGAGAAAGGCGGATTTCAGAAATATTGTCCTGATTATGACCTCCAATGCCGGGGCAAGCAGGCTTACGAAAGCAAGGCTGGGCTTCGGGGACGGCGCCGGCGCAGACGGACGGGGCAGCGTGATTATGGATGAGGTAAACCGGGTATTCCAGCCGGAGTTCAGGAACCGTCTGAGCCGGATTGTCGTGTTTGATGGAATTGACGAGAGGACGGCCAGAGAGATTGCAGGGAAAAAGCTCAGGGAGCTGGGAGCCCTTCTCTCGGAGCGGCAGGTGGAGTTTTCTTTCACCAGGCAGGCGGAGGCCCTTCTGACGAAAAAGGGAGTGAGCCGGGAATATGGGGCAAGGGAGCTTACGAGGGTGATCGAGCGGGAGATCAAGCCTCTCCTGGCTGACCGGCTTTTGTTTGGAAGCCTGAAGCGGGGCGGTTTCTGCCGGCTGGATGTAAAAGACGGCGCGTTTGTTCTCTCAGATGAAGCTGGCGCAAAGGAAAAAAGGGAGGAACATGCATGATACGAACGCTCATCGTGCCGAACTACTACAGAGAGTTTCACTGTATCGAGAGCAGCTGTCCGGACACCTGCTGCGGAGGCTGGAAAATTCCCATTGACAAAAAAACCATGAAAAAATACCGTGCTCTGGGCCGGAGCGGCTTTGACTTCCATGGTGCGGTAGACAGGAGAAGGCGGCAGATTGTGATGAAGGATGGTTCCTGCCCTCTGCTGGAAAAGGGGCTCTGCAGGCTCCACAGGGATCTGGGGGAGGATTACCTGTGCCGTGCCTGCCGGCTCTATCCGCGCCACGATGAAGATTACGGCAGTGTTCACGAGCGTTCCCTCTCCCTGTCATGCCCGGAGGCGGCCAGGCTGATCTTAAAGAGAGAGGGGAGGCTTACCTTCCGGAAATATATGGGGAGGGGAGAAAAAGAGGCAGAGGATCCGGCGTCCCGTCCTCTCTTTGCCCAGCTTATGAGGGCGAGAAAACAGATGCTCTCAATGTTATCCTTCCGGGAAAGGCCTCTCGCACACCGTCTGGCTATGATTCTCGCCATGTCCCACGACATGCAGCGGGGAATCAGCCAGGGCAAAGATGAATCCCTCCATATGATAATGGATCGGTACACCCTGCTGGAAACAGAGAAGGGGTACGAGTGGTTTCTGTCGAAAACGTCATCCTGCATGGGGAGACGGGAGGAGCGGTATGATCAGATGGCAGCCTGCCTGGGGCTTCTCGGGGAGCTGACTGAAATTTACCCGGGCTATGGGAGGATGGTTTCCGGCTGGATGGATGTGCTCTACCGGACGGAGGCTGGATTTGCAGATTATGACAGAGCAGTGCGGGAAAGCGAGGGAGAGCCGGAAATCGAAATCATGCTTGAAAATCTGGCCGCCTATATCCTGTGTCTGTACGTGCCCGGGGCAGTCTATGACAGGGATGTGTATACCAAGGTGAAATACTGCCTGTTTTCTGTTCTCTGTATCCGGGAGGCTCTGACTGCAGAGATGGCTCTAGGAAGGCTTAAGAAAGAAAATGCCATGGGCAGGGAGGAAGCCGAGGCCGCGCTCCTCAGACTGTCATGGAGCTATTCCAGGCAGACGGAGCATTCTGACGAAAATCTGGAGCTGATAGAGAATGCCCTGAAAAAGAGAAAACTGTTTTCCATGAAGTCCATATTTATCAACCTGTTTGGCTGAAACCTGGTCAGCCCGTTTGCCCGGACTGCCCTCCGGGGTTAAGGAGCCCGCCGCCTGGCGGGCTCAGCCGCTAAAATACAATATCTTTCTGCAGGCTCTCTCTCCATCTCATTTTACATCAAATTTACACCAAATCTCGTTTCTCGTATCTCATTTTCATAAATAAAAGCGTTTTAGAAATTCTTATCTTTTTTTCTTTTCAGGAAATGGAAAAATAAAGAAAATGTAAGGAAATCGAAATTGACGAACGGTTTTTCCAGAAGTATCCTAAACATAGACTGGATCAGTTAACCGCGAACCATTCACAGGTATGAGAGGAATGGGGACGAAGAGATAGAATGGAGATTGAGATGAAAAAAGGGAGATTGAGAGCCGCGAGGGGATTTTGGCTGGCCGTCTGCATCCTGGGGCTGGCAGCAATAGGGGCAGGATGGGCGGTAAAGGGCGTGTCTTATGTAATGGCTCAGAAGCTGCAGAGTTCTGACACGGCAGACGGCGGGGAGAGTGAGCCGATTGCCACTGATGACGCAGATCTGCGCTTCAGAGAGCGATTTTACGCGCTGAGTCCGGACAGTCTGGAAGTGACAGATGCCGAGACGGCAGAAAAGGCTGCGTCCGAGGGGAGAGAGGGCCTGGGTATTCTGCTGGCGGAATTCCCTCAGGAAGACATTTCCGTATACGGGTATGTGGACGCAGAGAAGCCCTGGCAGGGAGTCATGATCCGGTGTGGAGACAATGTGAGCTATTTTCCGGATATTGTCTATCTGTCAGAGTCTCGGGAGATGCCGGAGATTTACGCAGACAGCAGCAACAGCCTGATTATAGCCTCCTTCCACGCCGGGGCAGGAGAGGAAAAGAAGCGGGATACCCTCTACGCCTTCTTAAAAAGCCCGGCGGGAACCATGACATGTCAGGAATTTACGGCAGAGGACTTTCTGGGGCAGATGGAAAACCGTTTTTCCCTGAGCTACCAGCCTGGGGAAAACAGCGGGAAACTGGTGGGCCAGGATGGGAGGCTGATTGGTGAGGTGGACCTGAGCTGGGCGGACGGAGCCGCCATCACAGGACTGAATGTCATCAATCGCGTCCGCTTTATTCCCGGCAGCACGGTCTGGGCAGAGGTGGAGATCGGAATCACAGCCGAAGGGCGCGCCCCCTACTATGGAGAGAACCTTGTTGTGACGGCCCCGGTAGAGTTAAACAGCCAAAGCTATGGAAACGGAACGAAAAAGGTCAGCTTTTTAATCGGTGAAGTGAGGGAAAAAGCAGGAGAAAATCAGAGCGGTGAGGGGCTGGAGGAATAGAAGGGCCAGTGTCCGAATAAACTGGACTGAGAAGCTGTGTGCAGGGGAATGCAGTGCAGGAATTTGTTTTTCAAGTGATGGATTCGTTCGGATACATAGGGATATTTGCTTTGATTTTGATAGAAAATCTGTTTCCTCCCATTCCTTCTGAGGTGATTCTTACCTTCGGCGGATTTATGACTACATATACGTCCATGACGCCTGCAGGAGTGATTGCAGCGTCTACAGCGGGTTCGGTTCTGGGGGCTGTGATTCTGTACTATGCAGGGCATCTCATTCCGAGGGAACATATGTCCCGCCTTCTGGACGGAAAGGTGGGACATATGCTGCATTTTCAGAAGGAGGATGTGGGAGACGCTGTGGAGTGGTTTGAGAGACGGGGAATGGCAGCAGTGCTGATCTGCCGCTGTGTCCCGATTATCAGAAGCATGATCTCCATTCCTGCAGGCATGGCCGGAATGAGGATGTTTCCCTTCCTCCTTTTCACAGCCGCCGGAAGCCTGGTGTGGAATACAGCCCTGGTTCTGGCAGGGGCCACAGCAGGTGCATCCTGGGAGAGGATTCTGGAGGCCATGGACGCCTACTCGAATGCGGCCGTTCTCCTGATCGGCGCTGCGGCCTTTCTGGGAAGCTGTCTCTATTTCAGAAAGAGAGAGGGGCAGGACAGCGGTGAAGAAAATGGAGGGGAGAGATAGCTCCCCTGCCGCAGTGCGATCCCCGCGGAGCGTTTTTATATAACAGGGAACGAAGTTGTCTGTTATATAAAAAAATCCCCTGTCAGACTGCCTGGACAATCTGACAGGGGATTTATCATGCGTCTGATAGGAATCGAACCTACGCACACGGCTCCGGAGGCCATTGCTCTATCCACTGAGCTACAGACGCATCGATTGTATTTTACTATAAACTGTTGGAAAAGGCAAGAACTTTTTCAATTATCGCTAATCTGCAACCTCATGCTCCAGCCATTTCCCGCTTCTGAACCGTCTTACAAAGAAGAAGCCCCGCACAGTCCAGTCAGTAAACATTCCAATCCATACAGCCATGGGGCCAAAGCCGCAGACTCTGATCAGGAAGATGCAGAGAGTGACCCGGCAGGTCCACATGGAGAGGCAGGAGAGCAGCATGGAAAATTTCACATCGCCGGCCGCTCTCAGGCCATAGCCGGGAATAAAGGCGGCTGTCCATACCAGAGGCTTTACCACCGTAATCCATCCCATCATAAACAGACAGAGGGAGGCGCTCTCTGCCTCCAGGCCTGCCAGCCTCGTGATAGGCCCTGAAAGGAGGAAGATGAGAATGCAGCTCACAAAGACGGCGGCCTCTGCGGCATAGCTCAGCTTTTTTATGTAATACCTGGCCTCGTCAGGTCTGCCTGCTCCCAGGCACTGGCCCACCACAGTCATCATTCCGATCCCGATGCCGATCCCGGCAATGCCGTTGAAATTTTCCATAATATTCGTCATGGCCTGGGCGGCAATGGCCGCTGTTCCCAGAGTGGAAACGGTGGACTGAATGGCCAGCTTTCCAAACTGGAACATTCCGTTTTCCACCCCGGAGGGAATCCCGATGCGCAGAATATTTTTGATCAGGCGTCCGTCCGGCCGTAGGAAGATGAAGTTTCCGATAATGATCTGGCCGGATTTCCTCCGGAGGAATAAAAGCACGCAGACGGCGGCGATAATCCGGGATACCAGGGTGGAGATGGCAGCTCCTGCCACCCCCAGCCCTGCACCCCAGATTAGAACGGCATTTCCGAAAATATTCAGAAGATTCGTGGCTACTGTGACAGCCATGGGAAGGCGGCTGTTATTCTGTGCCCTGAAGATAGCTGAACCGGAGTCAAAGAGGGCGATGAAGGGGAAGGACAGGGAGGTATAGAAAAAATATACCATGGCAGAGTCCATGACCTCCTTTTCCACCGAGCCGAAGATCAGGCCAAGGATCGGCCCTCTGAAAAGCTGGCAGACTGCGAGAACAGCCAGCGAGATGGCAAGTACGATAAACAGAAGCTGGTCGGCACAGCGTTTCGCCTGTTCCTCCCGCTTCTGGCCCATATAGTTGGCGCAGATAATCGCACCCCCGGCAGCCAGAGCGTAAAAGGCCTGGATAACCAGTATGTTGATGGAGTCTACAAGGGAAACGGCGGAGATGGCCGCCTCGCTGACATTGCTCACCATCATGGAGTCCACAGTTCCCATAAAAGAGGTGAAGAGCTGCTCACAGATCAGGGGAACCATCAGGGCGAAAAGCTGCCGGTTGCTGTAGAGATGTCCTGCGCCGGAAGGGGCGCTTTCTTTTTGATTCATTGCAATGCACCTTCATTTCATACACGTTGTCAGCTGTATGCTTTTTCCTTTTTCATTGCTGTACAGGCGTGAAACATACGGAGTTTATTGTAACGGAAAGGGAGGAAGAATGCAAGAACGTATCTTTCTGCTGTTTCCGGCAGGAGGGAGGGGAGATGCCGGCCGGTGCAGCGGATTGCCGGGACAGTGAGTCTGTGAGAATTTCCTGTAGGAATCAGGCCGGACTGTGTGATATGATAAGAATATCAGAAACGTACAGGGATTTTTCTGGAAAAAGGAGGAAACATATGATTCATATTGCAATACTCGGAGTGGGATCCATTGCGGAAAAGATGGCCCAGACCTTAAATGGAATGGAGGGAAAGGATAAGGAGTTCTGCTGTTATGGGGCAGCGTCCAGGGACAGAGAGAGGGCGGAGGCCTTTGCAGCCAAATATGGCTTTGAGAAGGCCTACGGCTCCTATGAGGAGATGGCGGCCGACCAGGCAGTGGATCTGGTCTACCTTGCAACCCCTCATTCCCACCACTATGCCCATGCCAAGCTGTGCCTGGAAAACGGAAAGCATGTGCTGTGTGAGAAGGCCTTTACAGTCAACGCCCCTCAGGCCAGGGAGCTGTTTGATATGGCTGAGAAACGGGGGCTTCTTCTGACAGAGGCCATCTGGACAAGGTACATGCCTATGAGAGAGATGATTGACGATGTGCTGGCATCGGGCATTATCGGCACTCCCTGTACCCTGACTGCGAATCTGGGGTACCGGATTTTTGAGAAGGAGAGGCTTATCCGGCCGGAGCTGGCAGGAGGAACTCTCCTGGATGTGGGAGTTTATACGCTGAATTTTGCTCTCATGGCCTTTGGAAAGGATTTTGAAAAAATAGAATCCTCCGTGCAGATGGCAGAGACGGGAGTGGACGCCCAGGAGAGCATTACCCTGCGCTACAGAGACGGCAGGATGGCTGTGCTGAATGCGACGATGATGGGGATCAGCGACAGACGCGGCGTGATCTACGGAGACAGAGGGTTCCTGGAAGTGGAAAATATTAACAACCCACAGTCCATTACGGTTTATGACGGGGATTACAGGGAAGTAAAAAGGATTCCCTGCCCGCCCCAGGTGACAGGATATGAGTACGAGGTGGAGAGCTGCCTGAAGGCTGTCAGGGAGGGCCGGACAGAATGTCCCGAAATGCCTCACAGTGAAACGATCTATGTCATGGAGCTGATGGATGAGCTGAGGAGGCAGTGGGGACTGTCCTACCCCTGTGAGGAAATTTCATGACATGGGCTGAGGCGGCAGCCGGCAGGCCGGTTTTCTGCCATTAAAATGGAGGAATTTTCCATAATTACACAATAATAACTTTTTTCGAGAATGAATGTAAAAAACATCAAAAGGTTGACGCCGCATTCATTTTATGTAATAATTCTCGTTGTGCCTTTGGGAAAGCAAAATAACTTGTCTGGGAGTGCTGCTCCTGGAACTTCTGCTTTACAGTTTATGCTGCAAAAGTTCCATCATGCGACACTCCCTTTTTGGGTCCGTCAGTCAGCGGGAAGCTGGCGGCTCTGGGACAGGTTTCTTCCCGGGGAAAGGCAGATGAAAGAAATGAAAGAAAAAGAGGTGTTTATGGAAAACTCAAAGAAAATCAACTGGTACACCCTGGCCTTTATGGCGTTTTCTACGGTCTGGGGTTTTGGAAACGTGCTCAACGGCTTCGTTTACTTTAACGGAATCCAGGTTATCTTCAGCTGGATTCTGATGTTTGCCCTGTACTTTGTACCTTATACGCTGATGGTCGGCGAACTGGGCTCTGCCTTCAAGCATTCCGGCGGCGGCGTAAGCTCCTGGATCCGTGAAACCATCAGCCCCAAGTTTGCCTACTATGCAGGCTGGACGTACTGGGCCTGCCATGTAACCTATATCGCCAGCAAGGGAAGCGGCGGATTAAAGGCTTTAAGCTGGATGGTATTCCAGAACGGAAGCACCTATGACACGCTGCCCACCACCTGGGTACAGCTTGCGACTCTGGCTGTGTTCCTGTTCTTCTGCTGGGTTGCAAGCCGCGGCTTAAACCCGCTGAAAAAGCTGGCCACCATCGCCGGAACAAGCATGTTCATTATGTCAATCCTCTACATTCTCATGATGTTCGCAGCTCCGGCCATCAACCCGGGAGGCGGCTACGTTTCCATGGATTTCAGCGCAAAGAACCTGATTCCGCAGTTTAACGTGGGATATTTCACCTCCCTGTCCATCCTTGTGTTTGCAGTGGGCGGATGTGAAAAGATTTCTCCCTATGTAAACAAGGTGAAAAACTCTGCCACCGGCTTCCCCAAGGGAATGATTGCCCTGGCCGTCATGGTTATGGTCTGCGCGATCCTGGGTACGGTAGCCATGGGTATGATGTTTGATCCGGCGGTCATCAATGAGAGCACAGAGAGCTTCAATTCCTACGTGTCCAACGGCGGATACTGGGCATTCCAGAAGCTGGGCGAGTATTACCATGTGGGAAATCTGTTCTTAATCATCTACGCTGCCTGCAACGCAGTGGGACAGTTCTCCACGCTGGTACTCAGCATCGACGCTCCGCTTCGCATGCTGCTTGACAATGAGGATGCGAGAGAGTTTATCCCGACAAAGCTGTTAAAGAAGAACAAATACGGCGCTTACATCAACGGAATCTGGATGGTGGTTATCCTGTCAGGAAGCATCATCGCAATTCAGTCCTTTGTGCCGGGGGCTGCTGCAGTTCTGGCCCAGTTAAATAAGCTGAACTCCGTAACCATGCCGCTGCGCTACCTGTGGGTATTTGCTGCCTACATTGCGCTGCGCAGATGTATCGGAAAATTTAATCCGGAATACCGCTTTACAAAGCATCAGGGTCTTGCCTTCACGGCAGGCATATGGTGCTTCGGCGTCACAGCCCTCTGCTGCGTCCTGGGTATGTATGTAGAAGGCGATATCGCTTCCACAGCGTTAAACATTGTGACTCCGTTCGTGCTGACAGCCCTTGGACTGATTCTTCCTATTATCAAGAAGAGAGAGGCAGCTAAGGCACAGTGAGAAGCAAGATAAAAACAAGATAAAACAGAATAAAAACAAGATAAAACAGAGAAGCCGCTGGCAGGGAAAAATTTCCCCCAGCGGCTCTTTTTCTGTATAGCGGAAGGGATTTTAGAGACTGCAGTGCTGCCGGTTCCGGCACTTCCCGGTTCAGCATCCCGTCATGATTCGGATAATCTCCTTGTCTGTCTCCCGCATGCCGTCCTTTCCAAGGCGGCCGATATTCCGGATCGTGTTCTCCACTCCCTTGGACACGACACCGTCACCGCCGTAGAACTGCTGGCCGTTGCGGTACATGTTCCAGCCCAGAATGCCGGCATCCACGGAGGCGGCAATCTTGGCGGCGCAGGAAGCCTTGGCGCCGTCACAGATAATGCCGGAGGTAATTGCAATGGCATTTACCAGGGTATGGGCAATTTCCTCAAAGCCGCCTCCGGCCAGGTAGGCGATCCCGGCACCGGCGCCGGCGCCGGCGCTGACGGCTCCGCAGTAGGCTGACAGCCGTCCAATCCCTGTTTTCTGGTGCAGGGTGATGAGATCCGAGACGAGAAGAGCCCGGTACAGCTTCTCCTCGCTGCAATTCCACTCCTTAGCGTATTCGATAACCGGAAGGGAGGCGGTTATGCCCTGGTTTCCGCTGCCGGAGAGAATGACAACGGGCATTTCACAGCCGTTCATTCTGGCATCGGAGCCGGCAGCCGCCGCAGCCTTTGCCCTGTTTTTTACATCTGTTCCGTATTCCTTTAAAAGAACTTTTCCGATGTTGGCCCCATAGCTGCCGCGCAGTCCCTCCTGGGAGATGGCGGTATTGTATGCGATCTGGCGGTCTAACAGTTCGCGGACATCGGAGAGGTCTGCTGTATCAGAAAAGTCCACGATTCCCTCAACCGTCAGAAGGCTGTAGTCAGGCATATCTGTGCTTGCCTGCTCGGAGAGCTCTCCCTGGTAGAGAACTTCCCCGTCTTTTTCGAGAAGAACAATATTGGTATGCTCATTGATTATGCGGGCTTTGGCCTGTGAGCCGTCCTTCTTCACGGTCACGGATACGTCCAGGATAAAGGGGGAATCTGCCGGGCGGACATAAATGGAAGCCGTTTTCAGGTAGGCGGCAAGCTTTTCTTTTTCCTCATCAGTTACCTGTGACAGAACCTCCAGCTTCAGCTCCTCCTTTCCTGCGATGATGCCGGCAGCTGCTGCAGCCTCGATTCCCTTGGCCCCGTTTGTGTTGGGGACGATAACGCTTTTTACATTTTTTATAATGTTTCCGCTGGCTTCAATGAGGACGGAATCGGGGATACAGCCCAGCAGCGCTCTGGCCCTGGCAGCGCAGTAGGCGATGGCGATAGGTTCCGTGCATCCCATGGCGGGGAGAAGTTCCCGTTTCAGAATGTCCACGTAGGTTTTGTATCGGATATCAGATTTTTCCATATTTTGTTTCCTCTTTTCTTTCTGTTTTCATGTGCTCTCCGTCTCGGAGGAGAAGCAGAAGGCAGGTGATAAAGATTTCCTTTGACACAGAATCTCCTTATAAGATATTATGGGGAAAATAACAGGTTTTGTCCAACAGTTTTTTGAAAAAGGCCCACAAAAAAATATTGTATATTGTGGCAGGGGGTTAATCATGAATTTTGTAGATCTTTCGTGTTTTGTCATGGCTGCCGAGGAAATGAACTTTACGCGTGCAGCCAAGCGGCTTTACATTTCTCAGCAGTCTCTGAGCAGCCATATTGCAAAGCTGGAGGAGCATTATGGTGTCCGTCTGTTTGACAGAAGCGCACCTTTGACAATGACCAGGGAGGGAAACCTTCTTCTGAAGCATGCCCGGGCAATTCTCGATGAAGAAAATCAGATAAAAGAAGAACTCCAGGACTTAAGAGAGGGAGGAGGATGCCAGCTTTCCATAGGAATCTCCGGCTATCGAAGCAGCGCTATGATGCCTGTTCTTTTACCGGCTTTTTATAAAAAAAGGCCTGAATGCCGGGTAAAGCTTCTCGAGGCCCCGTTAGCCCAGGTGACAGAGGCGCTCCTTCACGGGAGAGTTGAGATGGCAATCGGATATGAATCAGATGAGGACAAAGGGATTCGAAGCGATGTCCTCTATGAGGAGGAGATATGGCTTGTGATTCCCGGAAAAATTTTTGAAGCGTGCTTCAGTGACAGCGAAAGAGAACGCCTGCTATCCCAAACCAGGATTTCTTTTCAGACGGCCAGAAAATGTCCTCTGATTTTGATGGGTGAGAGAACCTGGCTTCGGGAAATGGTAGAGGCTTTTGGGAGGGAAAAGGAGGTGGAATTTTACTCTTCAGTAGAGACAGCAAGTATTGACACGATGATTTCTCTGTGTATGAAAGAGATGGGAGCTATGGTTTGTCCGGAAATTTATCTTGATGAGAAACAACTCCGTGAAGACGGTTTTAAGGTATTTCGGCTGTCAGAATCCATGTTTCGCAGGAAAATAGCAGTTAACTATCTGGATCGAAAGTATCAGCCCCGCATAGCAAAGGAATTTATTGCCCTGGCAAAACAGGTTTTCCATAAGGGCTGGCATGAAAAAATAATCAGACAAAATTAAATTATAGGCGGTGAAAGGGAAGATTATATCAATCTGCCTGAAAAAATGAAAGCGACAGAAAAACACAGTGGCCTCACCGGATAAAACTGTTGGAATTCAGTAGAAATTGTTTGTATAATTGTCCATAAATAGGAGAATACCAGACAACAGTTCAAATCAGCGGGGGATTTTGCCTGTCATATCCTCCGGATATGCCATCTCTCCGAGAGATGCGCACTCGTAATGGATGGCTGGATTTTACTGGGTACATCAATAGGATTTTAGGGGAGGAAGGAGCATGGAGAACCATAGCTTAAAGCGGTTAATCCGCCTTTCGGACGAGTATGAAGCATATACACTGAAAAACAGGAGAGAGATCCACAAAAACCCGGAGCTGTCTTTTCAGGAGTTCCGTACGGCGGCCCTGGTGTGCCGGGAGCTTGACGCCCTTTCCATTCCCTGGGAAAAAAGTCCGGTTGAACCGGGGATCATTGCTCAGATAGACAGCGGACGTCCGGGAAAGCTTCTAATGCTTCGGGCAGACATGGATGCCCTTCCAATTCAGGAGGAAAATGACCTGGAGTTTCGCTCTGAGCGTGAAAATGTCATGCATGCCTGCGGACACGATGTCCATACCGCAAACCTTTTAACTGTCGCCAGGATTTTAAATGAGATGAAAGACTGCTTTAACGGCCGGGTAAAGCTGGTGTTCCAGCCAGGCGAGGAGAGCGGAGGAGGCGGCAGAAGAATGATTGAACAGGGGCTTCTGGATGAAAAGCCGGATGCCTGTATAGGGCTCCACGTGTTTCCCTGGACTCAGGGGAAACTGGTAATCGGGAGCGGGTATCTGACGGCCTTTTCTGATGGCTGCACAGTGAAAATACACGGAAAAGCGGCCCATTCATCCACACTGGAAGAAGGAGTGGATGCCATAGGAATTGCGGCGGCGATTGTGACAGCTCTCAATTCAGTGGCAGCCAGGAACATCAGCCCCATGGAGAACTCCACTCTGAATGTAGGAAAAATTGCAGGGGGAAGTGCGCCGAATATTATCGCCTCGGAATGTGAACTCTCAATTATGATGCGCAATATTACGCCAGATGCCCGTGAGGTGATGATGGAAAAAATTAATTCTATATCAAAAGGGATAGCGGAAGCTATGGGGGGCAGCTGTGAAATTTCTTTTCGCCAGGGATATCCGTCTGTATACAATGATCCGGAATTTACCGCTTTTGTGACAGATACGGTTGAGAACCACAGGGAAGTGCTGTATGATGGGATTGTGGAGATTCCGGAACACTATTTACTCACAGGCAGCCAGGCAAGGCTGATCGCTGAAGACTTCGGATTTTATTCCAGACAAGTTCCCTCCTGCTTTATCCAGGTGGGAACGGGAGTATATGCCCCAGCTCACAGTTCCCGGTTTATGGTTGACGAAAACTGCATTAAGCTCTGCACCAGGCTTATGGCAGCTGCAGCGCTCCGTTTTTTAAGTATGTAGATCTGCAGCTGGGAAGATTCCCCGCTTTAAGAGAGCAGGATGAGTAAAGCAAAAACATGGCAGGCTTAGGGTGAGGATATCCAGGTCAAGTAGATATAGACAGATATAGGCAAGACGCACAGTTAATGTGAATGATGAAAGAGATATACAGTCAGGAAGGAGTTAAAAAGAAGAGAATGGAACATTCAGAAGAAATGGAACGCCCTGTAATAGGAGTACTGGGAAATCTGTATACACATACACATTCCGCGTATGCGGCTCAGATGACATATGCAAATTCTGCATACCTGAACGCAGTGAGTGAGAACGGAGGGATTCCCTTTGTGATCCCGGCTGTGGGCACAGAAGAGGAACTGGAGAGGCTCCTCTCTTTCTGTGACGGACTGCTGTTTCCCGGAGGAGAGGATGTGGATCCGAAGCTGTTCGGGGAGGAGCCCCATCCCTCCATCGGTTCAGTCAATGAGCAGATGGATCGCTTCTGGATTCTGGCAGAGAAAAAGGCAGAGGAGCGGAAGCTCCCGGTGCTTGGAATCTGCAGAGGAATGCAGCTTGTCAATGTTGCCAGAGGAGGGAGCCTGTGGCAGGATATCAGCCTGTACCGGGCGGATCACCAGCTCCATGCGCAGAAGCAGGAGAGATCCTATCCGATCCATCAGGTGAGGATCGAGAAGGGAAGCCGGCTTTCAAAAATACTGGGAGAGGAGACCGTATATACAAATACTCTTCATCACCAGTGCGTCAGGCTCCCGGGAAGAGATCTGGCTGTAACAGCCTGGGCGGTAGACGGAGTGGCGGAGGCTATGGAGAGTCCGGAGGGAAGAATTGTTCTTGTACAGTGGCATCCCGAGGAGCTTACAAGGTCGGTGCCGAAAATGAACGGGCTGTTTTCTGATCTGGTGCGAAAGGCACAGAGGCACAGATGCGAGAAGCAGCAGGAATCCTGATCTCATCCGGACTTTTACGTTTCAGTGGAAAATCCTCTCTTCCTGTAGTACAATCAGGATAGCTTGCATTGGAAAGGAGTGACATGGATGCCTTTTATTAACTCAAAACTGTCAGTTAAGGTGTCAGATGAAAAAAAGGAAGCAATTAAAACAAAGCTGGGGCATGCCATAGAGGCGATTCCGGGCAAAACGGAAAGCTGGCTGATGGTAGGATTTGAG
Source organism: Clostridium sp. M62/1 (assembly GCF_020736365.1). Taxonomy (NCBI): domain Bacteria; kingdom Bacillati; phylum Bacillota; class Clostridia; order Eubacteriales; family Clostridiaceae; genus Clostridium; species Clostridium sp. M62/1. The sequence goes on from NZ_CP085988.1 coordinate 1,473,648, forward strand.
GATGACTACTGCCTGTATTTCAAGGGAAACCAGGACGGACCCACTGCCTTTATTGAGGTGAAAATTTTCGGCAGCGCGCCGGACAGCGCCTTTGACAGGCTGACAGAGCGTATTTCTTCCATCTATGAGGAGGAGCTTGGAATACCCAAAAACCGTATTTATATCAAGTATGAGGAAGTGCTTCACTGGGGATGGAACGGAGCTAATTTTTAAGGGAGGCGGCGGTTTGACAAAGATGCCGCAGGCAGAGACAGAGAAGAAGGAGGATGACGGTCATGATGAACGAAAAAGTGGCAGAGCTTATTAACACACAGGTAAATAAGGAGTTTTACTCCGCATACCTTTATCTGGAATTTTCCAATTTTTACGTGGAGCAGGGATTAAGCGGATTTGCAAACTGGTACAGCATACAGGCCCAGGAGGAGAGAGATCACGCGATGCTGATGTTAAAATACCTTCAAAACAACGGCGTGTCTGTGACGCTGGAGGCTATTGACAAGCCGCAGGTACAGCTTCAGAACAATATGGATCCTCTGAAGGAGGGCCTTAAGCATGAGCAGTATGTAACCTCCCTGATCAACAATATCTATGACGCAGCCTACACCGGGAAAGATTTCCGCACCATGCAGTTCCTCGACTGGTTTGTAAAGGAGCAGGGGGAGGAGGAGATGAATGCCTCTGACCTGATCAAAAAGATGGAGCTGTTTGGAGGAGATCCGAAGGGACTTTATATGCTGGACAGCGAGCTGGGAGCCAGGACGTATACAGCTCCTTCCCTGACTCTGTAGTCTGCGGCAGTCAAGGCCTGCGCTGAGGAAAGCAGACAGAAAGGCGAAAATAATGAGACAGAGAATCTGTGATTATGGAATTCAGATTGGGAGTTTTCCCAGGGGAACCAGAAATCTGATAACGGATGTTCCAGGCGTAGCTGTAGGGCATAAGACGGTGAAGGGAAACGGGAACTGTACGGGAGTCACAGTGATTATGCCTGTAAAAGACAATCTGTTTTTGAACAAGTGCACTGCCGCAGCTTACATCCACAATGGTTTTGGAAAAACCTGCGGACTTTTGCAGGTGGAGGAGCTTGGAACACTGGAAACACCCATCGCGCTTACCAACACGCTGAATGTAGGGCTGGTGGCCGATGCGCTGGTAGAATATACCTTAAACCGCTGTGAGGCTGACGGAGAGCCTGCTTTTTCCGTCAATCCGGTGGTGGGAGAGTGCAATGACAGCCGGATTAATAAGATCTCTGTGAGAGCAGTGACAAAAGAGGATGTGTTTGAGGCGATCGAGGCAGCCGGTGAGGACTTTGAGGAGGGCAGCGTGGGCGCCGGAGCCGGAACCATCTGCTATGGCTTCAAGGGAGGAATCGGCTCCGCATCCCGGCTGGTGGAAGTGGAAGGAAAGAAATATACCATCGGAGTCCTGGTTCAGTCAAACTTCGGTGCCACCCGCTGTCTGACGATCAACGGCGTTCCCGTGGGAAGGGAAATTCTGAGAGAGGCAGAGGGACAGGAGCTGCCCTCCCCTTCAGATACCCTGAGAAGCCATGTCAAAAAGGCTCTGTTCCACGGTACCCAGGAGGATCGCGGTTCCATTATGATGATCTGCGCTACGGATCTACCGCTCTCAGATCGCCAGTTAAAGCGCCTGATCCGCAGAATGGGAAACGGACTGGCCAGAACCGGCTCCTATACAGGACATGGCAGCGGGGAGATTATGATAGGTTTCTCCACTGCCAATCGCGTTCCGGCGGCACAGGAACCTGCGGTTCTGACGAGGGAGATGCTCAACGAGAGCCTTCTCAATGAGCCCTTTGAGGCAGTGGCCGAGGCGGTGGAGGAGGCGGTTCTCAATTCCATGACCATGGCTGATACGACAGAGGGAGTGGACGGAACCGTTTATTACAGCCTGGCGGAATTTTTGGAAAGAAAACCGATCAGAGAGTAAAAAGACAGTCCTGTTGGGACGTGATAAGAACGAGGGAAAAGCAGAATACAGAGCGTGAAGCGGAGCCGGCATTATGCAGAAATGCCGGCTCCATTTTACTGTTTGCAGGATATTTCTCTGAAGTTTATGAATAAAGCTCTGCCTAATCTTTAAAGGGGACGCAAGCCTCACGGACAAGGGATTCAAATAATGGAAGCATGGCGTCATCAACAGGGAGCATGGCCTCCGGGTGCCACTGAAGCCCGATTCCAAATGGATAATCTTTTACCTCCACCGCTTCGATTACCCCGTCATCGGAGAGAGCGGCTGTCTGCAGGCATTCTGCCACAGTCTTGAGAGCCTGGTGATGGTAGCTGTTCGTCCAGATTCTGGTTCCGAACAGCTGATGAAGAAGAGTTCCCTCCTTAATTGTGACAGGGTGGCTGACATCCCCTCTGTCCGTTGCCTGCATGTGCTTTGAAACGGTTGGAGAAAATTCCGTCAAGTCCTGATAGAGCGTTCCGCCGCAGGCCACATTGAGAACCTGTATGCCGCGGCAGATGGCGATAAAGGGCTTTTTCGCCTCCAGCACGAGCTTCATCAGAGACAGCTGAAAATCGTCCAGAAGAAGGCTGGTAGGCCCCACAAGACGGCTGGGAAGCTCTCCGTATTTGCAGGGAGAGATATCCTGCCCTCCGCTGAAGAGAAAGCCGTCGCAGACAGCAAGATACTGGGAAAGAATTTCCCTGTTCTTCGTTACAGGCAGCATGACGGGAACGCCGCCGCCGCGGATGACGGCGTTCGGATAATTTATGTTGGTAAAGACTCTGGGAACCGCCTCTTCGCCCAGGACGGTGACAATTCCGATAACCGGCTGTTTCATTAGAAAAAATCCCCCTTTTACAATATAGATTTATCTTAGTATAGCATAGATTCCTTTTAGTATAGCATGGAGCAGAAGGAATGCACAGATAAAAGAGAGAATATTTTTCGTGCCGCTTCATATAAATCGAATACCGGAAGTCAGTAAAAAATCACAGAAAATGAGATGGAAAGATATGCCAGACAGTCAGGTCAGCTTCAAAAAGCAGAATAAAATAATGGAAATTCTACAGGAAAAGACGAATAAAACAAAAATAAAAACAGTAAAGAAATATTTGGAATATTTCAGAGCCTCCGAAGACAAAAACAAAATTATTAAAAGGTGAAATATTGACATAATACAAAATTTATGGGATAATATATCAAAAATTCAGAAATTTACAGCGGTGCGGTTAAAATGCGTATTCTGTGAAAAAAAGGGAGGAGAGATTTTATGAAATTGAGAGCGAAAAAACTACTTGCCCTTGCAATGGCCGGTGTGATGACGTTATCCCTGGCCGGCTGCGGCGGCTCCGGAAGCTCCGGCGGTTCCGGGAACGCAGGCTCAGAGGCAGCGGGGCAGACCGGAGAAGCATCCTCAGAGGGCGGAGCAGCTTCTTCAGTTCCCAAATCAGCAGAGGAAGTGGTTGTGCCGGAGGGAGAATCCGTTTCCCAGGAGATGGATGTGGTCGGTGCCATGAATGTGGATTTCACCACCATGGATCCCATGGATACCAGCGATACACTTTCAGGCGGTATTCAGAGACTCATGATGGATGGATTATTCGGATTTGACGACAACATGAAGATCATCCCCATGCTGGCAACGGATTATGAGGCAAATGAAAATGCCACAGAATATGTGATTCATTTAAGACAGGGAATTTCTTTCACAGACGGGACACCGTTCAATGCAGAAGCGGCGAAGGCCAACCTGGATCGCTGGGGCGATAAGGAGCTGGGACTTAAGAGGACGACACTTCTTTGCAATGTTCTGGAATCGACAGAGATCGTGGATGAGTATACCGTAAGGGTGAAGCTGTCACAGCCTTTCGGCGCCTTTATTGCAACGCTGGCCCACCCGGCCTGTGTGCTGATGAGCCCGAAGGTGATTGCCCAGGGAAACGACGCCTGTGCCGAGAGCCCGGTTGGAACAGGACAGTACATATTTAAGGAGTGGATCGCAGGCGATCACGCTACCGTCACACTTAACAAGGACTGGTGGGGCTATGACGCAGAAATCTGCGGCGGTACAGCTCTGGCAGAGCCGGATGCAGGCTTTAAGAGCATCACCTTCCGCCCGGTAGCTGAGAACGCCACGAGAGTCGCCATGCTTCAGTCAGGGGATGCCCAGTTTATCTGGCCGGTTCCCACAGAGAGCATGCAGGCACTTGCGGCAGATACAAACGTGTATGTAGGAGCAGAGGAGGGCATGGTTGTCCGCTATCTGTTCATGAACAATATGAAAGCGCCGTTTAATGACAAGAGGGTGCGCCAGGCTGTCAACTATGCAATCAACAAGGAAGCCTACATTGCAGTTGTAAAGAATGGCCTCTCCTCGGTGGCAACCTCCATCATCGGACCTGCCACTCAGCACTATAAGGCAAACGATCCATACCCCTATGATCCCGAAAAGGCCAAGGAACTTCTCACAGAGGCGGGATATCCGGACGGATTTGAGTGCACCCTGATCTGCGCCAGCACCACGGCAAACTTAAAACAGGCCGAGTTCCTTCAGCAGCAGCTGGCTCAGGTGGGAATCACCATGAACATCAACGCTCTCGAGAGCGCGGTCGTAAATGACAAGGTAGAGAATGTCAATGTTCCCGGCTCAGAGGCTGAGGTAGAGATGTACACCATCGGCTGGTCCTCCTCCACGGGAGATGCAGACTGGGGTATCCGTCCTCTGGTTGCTGTAGAATCCATGCCTCCGATGAGCTATAACATCTGCTACTATGAAAATGAGGAAGTAGATAACCTTCTCTATGAAGCACTGGCAACGGCAGATGAGGAGAAGAGGGCAGAGGCCTATGCCAAGGCTCAGGATATTCTCTGGGAAGACTGCCCGATGGTATGCCTCGTGAACGATTACAACACATGGGCCACCACAAACAAGATTGCCAATGTTAAGGTTTACCCGGATAACTGTCTGAACATCAGAAATGCCAGAATGGCAAAATAGTGAATATATCAGATCATGCAGAAGATGGAAAAGACAGTGAAAAAGTAAACTGAATACAAAAACATAATTGAAAGTCAGCAGGAGAGCGGCAGGCCAAAGTCGCAGGAAGACTTCCGGTAAGACGGATGGCCTGAGCTCTCTTTCTTGACTGGAATACAGCCTGTAGCTGCAGGAAAAGCTGAAAAGGCAAAGAGTGCAGAAGCTCAGGATTTGCTCGGAAATGGTTTGGCGGTCTGTAACAGAAAGCTGCCAAACCATTTTTGGGAGTAGGGAGAGAAGGGAGAGTGAACGGATGCTTAAATATATTGTAAAGCGTGTGATTGGTGTAATCCCGACACTGATTATTGTTACAACCTTTGTGTTCTTTTTCGTTCGCCTGATTCCGGGAGATCCGGCCCGTCTGGTGGCCGGCCCTCAGGCGACTCTTGAGGACGTGGAGGTAGTAAGGGAAGAGCTGGGGCTTAATAAACCCATTCTCACTCAGTATGCAGACTATGTGACAGGACTGTTTCACGGAGATCTGGGAATGTCTCTGAGAACGAAGCGCCCGGTAGCCACAGAGGTAAGTCTGCGGTACATGAATACAGTGAAGCTGACTGTGTTCAGTCTGGTGTGGAGTGTGATTGTGGGAGTGCTCATCGGAGTCTGGTCAGGAAAGCACCGATCGCGGTGGCAGGATTACACGGGAATGACGCTGGCCATATCGGGCATCTCCATGCCTTCTTTCTGGATCGGTTTTCTCCTGATTATGGTGTTTTCCGTTAACCTCAAATGGTTTCCCACCACAGGTGCGGACTCCTGGAAGAGCTTTATTCTTCCGGCTATTGCACTGGGAACCAGTATCGCGGCCATTATCGCCAGGTTTACCCGTTCGTCCATTATTGAGGTAATGAAGGAAGATTATATAAGGACAGCCAGGGCCAAGGGCCTCAGGGAGAAATCTGTCATCTGGAAGCACGCCTTCAGAAATGCCATGATCTCCGTGGTGACAGTAGTGGGTCTGCAGTTTGGATTCCTCCTTGGCGGTTCTGTAGTTACAGAGTCTGTGTTTGCATTTCCGGGTCTTGGCTCCCTTCTTGTGGAGTCGGTAAACTACAGGGATTACAATGCTATTCAGTCCCTGATCCTGATTTTCTCGCTGCACTTTATTTTGATTAACCTGGTAGTGGACATCCTCTATGCTCTGCTGAATCCGGAAATCAAGCTGAATTAATGGGAAAGGGGATACGTTATGGCGAAGGAAGAAAAAGTATTAAATGAAAAAACGGACATCAATACGCCGTTTAAGGACTTTGTGCGGAAATTTAAAAAGCAGAAAACGGCAATCGTGGCAATGTTCTTCATCATTGCCCTGGTGATACTCGCATTTATCAGCTACCAGATTGCCCCCTATGGCATTAATGAGTATGATTACACGGCGATCATGCAGGGACCCAGCGCAGCCCACTGGTTTGGAACAGACGAGTTTGGGCGGGATCTGTTTTCAAGGATCATCTGCGGTACCAGGATCTCCCTGAGTGTAGGACTGTTCTCTGTCAGCATCGCTGCTGTCTGCGGAACTATTCTGGGACTCCTTGGCGGATATTACGGCGGAATCCTGGACTCTATCATTATGAGAATCTGTGACACTCTGTTTGCATTCCCGGGAATTATTCTGGCTATCGCTATCATTGCCATTCTGGGAAGCGGAATGACAAACGTGGTGATTGCAGTAGCTGTGTTCAGCACACCTACCTTTGCGAGGCTGGTGCGCAGTACCACCCTGTCGACGAAGGGAAATGTGTTTGTGCAGGCGGCAAGAAATCTGGGCGCCAGCGACGCCAGGATCCTGTTTCGCCATATTCTGCCCAGCGCCATTCCCAATATCATCGTGCAGTATACCATGTCTATCGGAACCTCCATTCTGACAGCATCGAGCCTCAGCTTTCTGGGAATGGGAGCCCAGCCGCCGACACCGGAGTGGGGACTTCTTCTGAGCAACGGAAGAACCTACATGATGACCAGCTGGCACATTACCCTGTTTCCGGGCCTTGCCATATTCCTGACAGTTCTGTGCTTCAACCTTCTGGGGGACGGACTCAGGGATGCACTGGATCCGAAGCTGACCGATTAAATGAAGGAAGAGAAACGATGAAAGGGAGAGCCGGACAGGAGGGAGGAACGGAATGGATACAAGGAAGAATATTCTGGAAATAAAAAATATGCACACCTACTTTTTCACAGACAATGGAGTGGTAAAGTCGGTGGACGGAGTGGATATCGAGCTGAAGGAGGGCTCCACTCTGGGGATAGTGGGAGAGTCGGGAAGCGGAAAGAGCGTGACGGCCCTCTCGGTTATGGGACTGTTAATGGGAACCACGGGAAAGGTGGTGGAGGGGCAGATTCTGCTGGACGGCCGCGACATCACAAACCTGAGCGCTGAGGAGAGAAGAAAGATCAGGGGAAATCAGATTTCCATGATCTTCCAGGAGCCTATGACGAGCCTGAACCCGGTTATGAAAATCGGGGATCAGCTGGTGGAGGCCATCAAGATGCACCAGAACAAGACGAAACAGGAGGCCAGGGAGATGGCCGTTGAGATGCTGAAAAAGACGGGACTTCCGAGGGTAGAGCGGATTGTCAATGAGTACCCGTTTCAGCTCTCCGGAGGACAGAGGCAGAGGGTTATGATCGCCATGGCTCTCGTCTGCAACCCGAAAATCCTCATCGCCGATGAGCCTACCACTGCTCTGGATGTGACGATTCAGGCCCAGATCATTGATCTGATGAACCATCTGAAGCAGGAGATAGGAACTTCTATCATGTTCATTACCCACGATCTGGGTGTGGTGGCGGAAACCTGCGACGAGGTGGTGGTAATGTACTGCGGCCGCGTGGTGGAAAAGGGAAATGTGTACGACATTTTCGGGCAGACAGCTCATCCATACACCCAGGGACTTCTGCGCTCCATCCCAAAGCTCGGGGAGCATGTGGAGGAGCTGGATTCCATTCCCGGCAATGTGCCGAATCCCAAATATATGCCAAAGGGCTGCAAGTTCGCCCCCAGATGCGAACACGCCACAGAACGCTGCAGAGAGGAAGAGCCGGGATTCTTTGATCTGGGGAACGGACACCTGAGCAGATGCTGGCTCTGTGAAAGATAAGGGGGGACGGATATGGCAGAAGATTTATTAAAGGTAGAGGGACTGAAACAGTATTATCCGGCATCCAGCGGCCTGTTTGGGAAAAAGACCTACGTAAAGGCCGTGGACGATGTGGATTTTGAGGTAAAGAAGGGAGAAGTGTTCGGAATCGTAGGAGAGTCCGGATGCGGAAAATCCACTCTCGGAAAGGCTATCTGCAAGCTCATTGAGCCCACAGACGGAAAAATTATTCTGGACGGGGAGGATATCCGGGGCTATGACAGCAAAAAAATGAGAAGCGTGAGAAAGAAGGTTCAGATGGTATTCCAGGATCCTTACGCTTCCCTGAATCCCAGAATGTCCATCCACGATATTCTGGCAGAGCCGTTGGTGATCCACGGGCTTGCCAAGGGAAAACAGGAGATCGACGAGGCGGTGGTGCGGCTTCTCAGAGAGGTGGGGATGGACGACTACCATGCCAGAAGATACCCTCATGAGTTCTCAGGAGGCCAGAGACAGAGAATCGGCATTGCGAGGGCTCTGGCCGTGCGGCCGCAGCTGATTATCGCCGACGAGCCGGTATCTGCGCTGGACGTGTCCATTCAGTCTCAGGTTTTAAACCTGATGAGCAGACTGAAGAAGGAGTTTAACTTAACCTATATCTTCATTGCCCATGATCTGAGCGTTGTAGAGCATATCAGCGACAGGATTGGGGTTATGTATCTGGGAAATTTTGTGGAGGAGGCAAACAAGGAAAATCTCTATAAGAATCCCATGCATCCGTACACACAGGCGCTGCTGTCTGCAGTTCCGATTCCCGATCCGACGGTGAAGAAGGAGAGGATTATCCTGGAGGGAAGCATTCCGTCGGCGATCAATCCGCCGTCCGGCTGCAAATTCCACACCAGATGCCCGAAATGTATGGAGATATGCAAAAAAGAAGCTCCGAGAAAATACCAGGTAGGAGAGGATCACTTCGTATACTGCCACCTGTATGACAACGAGATGTAGAAAGAAAACGGAAGAGTACAGGCGAAGGGAGAGACGGAGGGACGGCAGGAATCCAGCCCGTTTTTGTTCCGGCGAGGCCGGGAAAACGGGCTGGATTCCTGCCGTTTGCGTTAGAGAATTCTTTTCGGGGAAAGAAGGTTGCATTTGAAGCGGAGTGTGATATGATGCTTTGTAGAGGAAAGGATGAGAGGAGGAATAAGCGATGAAGCTGTTTATCAGCGCTGATATTGAAGGCTGCGTCGGGACGACGCTGGCCAGTGAAACCCATAAAGATATGCCGGAGTACCGCCAGTTTGCCAGACAGATGACAGAGGAGGTGGCGGCAGTCTGCGAAGCTGCTCTGGAGGCAGGAGCTGACGAGATTGTAGTGAAGGATGGCCATGGAGATGCGACAAATATTGATTTTACCGCTCTCCCTGACCGTGTGACCCTGATCAGAGGAAAGAGCGGGCATCCCTACAACATGATGTTCGGGCTGGATGACAGCTTTGACGCTGTGCTCTATGTAGGCTACCACGCTCCGGCTGGAAATGGAGGGAACCCGATCAGCCACACATCCACGGGAAACAGCAATCAGATTCTTCTGAACGGAAAGGTGATGAGTGAATTCATGCTCAACACATACACGGCTGCCATGATTGGCGTCCCGGCTGTATTTATATCCGGAGACGAGGCAATCTGCTCTCTGGCAAGAGAGATGGTTCCCGCAATTACCACGGCGGCTGTGAAGAAGGGAGTCGGGGGAAGTACGATCAGCATGAGCAAAGCGGAGGCGGACCGTCTTCTGCGAAGCCGTGTGAAGGAAGCTCTGAGCCGCGGCCCGGAAGCCTGCCGTATTTCCATGCCGGAAAAATTTGAGTATGTGGTGAATTACAAGGATTTGAAAAAAGCCTACCAGATGTCATTTTTCCCGGGAGCAGAGCGGGTGGATGAGAGGACAAACCGGGTGGTGAGCAGCAATTACCGCGATATAGTGACGGCACATTCGTTTATGGTATATTGACCGCGGAGAGGTCAATATACCTGCGCAAACCGGTTTCAGCATTCACTGCTGAAAGCCGGGCGCTAAATTCCGCCGGAGGCTGGCAAAAGTCCTAGGCGGCGAGTGTGCCTCCCTCGGGGAGAGCAGCCAGCCGCTTTTCGTACAGCGGATGAATCATACAGACAGGAGAAAGATAAGGAGGGATTTACATGGCAGATTTAAAAATGATAGAGGATCTCACCAACGCCTTCGGGCCAAGCGGATTTGAGGAGGATGTGGTGAGGGCGATTAAGGCTCACAGCGGAGCGCTTTGCCTTAAACATGACGCCATGCATAATGTATATGCATTTATGGACGAGCAGGCGGGAGAGGCTTTCAGCCGGGGAGAGCTCAGGCAGGGGGAGAGGAGGAGACCTGTTCTGATGCTGGATGCCCATTCCGATGAGGTGGGCTTCATGGTCCAGAATATTGAGGAAAACGGTCTTCTGGACATTATCTGTCTGGGGGGAATTCACAACACCAATATTCCGGCCCATTCAGTGATTGTCAAAAATGGAGCGGGAAAGAAAATCAGGGGAATCACAACCTCAAAGCCGGTGCATTTTCTGACTGCGGCTGAGAAGGCAGACAACTCCTTAAATATAGAGGACATACGGATTGACGTGGGCGCGTCCAGCCGGCAGGAGGTAATGGAGGATTACGGAATTTCTGTAGGCGACCCGGTTATGCCGGATGTGCGGTTTGAGTATGATGAGGAACACGGAATCTGCTACGGAAAAGCCTTTGACAACCGTCTGGGATGTGTGAGTATTCTTGAAACCATGAAGACTCTGCAGAAGGAGGAGAAAAATCTGGCTGTCCAGGTAGTGGGAGCCTTTGCCGCCCAGGAGGAGGTGGGGACAAGGGGAGCCCAGGTAACTTCCCAGGCAGTCCTGCCGGATCTGGCGATTGTGTTTGAGGGTTCTCCGGCAGATGACTTTTATTTCAGGCCGGGAATTGCCCAGTGCAGCCTGAAGGCGGGAACCCAGATTCGCCATCTGGACGCAAGTTATGTATCAAACCCGGAATTTATCCGTCTGGCTCATGAGATAGGAGAGCAGTGCGGAATCAAATATCAGGATGCCGTGAGAAGGGGAGGCAGCACCAATGCCGGGAAGATCAGTCTCACGGGAAAGGCTGTGCCGGTTCTGGTTCTCGGAATCCCATCCAGGTACGTTCACACCCATTACAATTTCTGCGCCATGGAGGATATCGACGCTACTGTGAAAATGGCGGCAGAGGTAATAAAGAGCCTTGACAGAGAAAGGATTGACCGGGTGCTGCGCAGAGGAACGATTTAGCAGAGAAGCAGATTAAAAATACGGGAAGCACAGGCTGCTGTAAGACAGAGTGCCATAGGAAAGAAAAGGAAAACTTTCAGGACAGGGATACATTTCTGAGAGTCTTTCCAGAGTATGGACTGGGGCGTTCGTCTTGCAGCAGCTTTTTTGATTCTGAAGAAACGGAAAAACATTTGGTTTGTTTGTGAAAAAATAAATAAAAATCTGAAAAAACAGGAAAATAATCTTGTATTATATTGTGTAATCAGGGTGATATGTTATATAATTAAGAAAATAGTTGCTCTGCCTGTATACGGTTCGTATATTCTGCCTGGCTGAGAATAAGGTGGGCTGTTTTTAGCTCCTTCTGAGGAGGAAGAGGAGAAAATGGAAATATGTTAGCTGCGGCACAGCCAGAGTGGAATATGACAATATACACAGCGGAGCAGGCAGGCCATTTTGGCAGGAGGAGGTATCTTATGGAACATGCAATGATGAAAATTCGCGCAAAGAACACACATCTTCCGCTCAAGGCGGTTCCGGGACATTTCGCAACGAATCACGCCCACATTAATTATTATATTGATATGACGACAGTGAAGGCCCGCCAGAGCGAGGCAGAGGAGATGGCAAAGACACTGGCAGGCCAGTATGTAAACAATACGGTAGTAGATACCATCGTATGTCTGGACGGAACCCAGGTTATTGGAGCTTATCTTGCAGAGGAGCTTTCCAGGGCCGGTTTCATATCAATGAATGAGCATAAGACGATCTATATCATTACCCCGGAGTTCAACAGCAACAGCCAGATGATATTTAAAGAAAATGTCAGGCCAATGGTGGCCGGGAAGCATGTGATTCTTCTGCTGGCAAATGTCACCACCGGCCTGACCCTCAATAAGGCGCTGGAGTGCATTGGATATTATGAGGGGATCCTGGAAGGGGTGGCCGCCGTGTTCAGCGCCCAGACGGAGGTGGACGGGGTGCATATCAACAGCGTGTATTCCACAGAGGATCTGCCGGACTACCGGTTCTACGATTACAGGAACTGTCCATTCTGTGAAAGAAAGATGAAAATTGATGCCCTGGTAAACAGCTTTGGGTATTTCAGGCAGGAATAGTGGACGGGGAATGGAGGAAGATGTGAGATGTGCCGGGAGACGAAGCGGAGGTTTCTGGCCCATATCAGTGAAGATGGGAAACGTGAGCAGACAATTTTGGAGCACCTGGAGGGAACGGGAAGGCTGGCAGAGCAGTTTGCAGAAGTATTCGGATTCGGAAGTTATGGCTATGCTTTGGGGAAACTGCATGATATAGGAAAGTATTCCTTTGAATTTCAGAAAAGGCTCACGGAAAATGGAAAAAAAGTAGATCATGCCACTGCCGGAGCCAGGCTGTGCTGGGAGCAGAAAGGGCCCTACAGTCCGTATGGAATGCTTGCCTACGCAGTGGCTGGACACCACAGCGGCCTGCCCGATACAGGCGGAGATGGGGACTTAGCTGGAAGGGGAACATTGAAAGGGAGAATGAAGAAAAAACTCTGCAGCTTTGAGGAGTACCGAAAGGAAGTTGACTTTCCTGCCCTTTCTGCTCCCACAAATTTCAGGGGAACAGACAGAGGGGAGGATCCGGGATTTGCCCAGTCTTTTCTAATTCGGATGCTGTATTCCTGCCTGGTAGATGCGGATTATCTCGACACGGAAGCATTTATGAAGGAAAAAGTGGAGAGGGATTCCGGCGAAAAACTGGAATCCCTTTTAAAAAAGCTGGAAAAGCACGTGTCGGGCTGGCTGGATAATCACGACAGGAGGACCGTCAACGGGAGAAGAAGTGAGATTTTGAGGCAGTGCCTTGAGAAAGGAACGCTCCCTCGTGGTCTGTTTCGGCTGACAGTACCCACCGGAGGAGGAAAAACCATATCTTCCCTGGCCTTTGCTCTCCGCCATGGCGCAGAGCACGAGATGAAGCGGGTGATCTACGTGATCCCGTATACAAGCATCATCGAACAGAATGCTAAAATCTTCAGCGACATTCTGGGAAGAGAGAATGTGCTGGAGGATCACTGTAATATCGACTATGAGAGTGATGAGGAACTGAAACCGCTTCACCTGGCGGCTGAGAACTGGGACAAGCCTGTGGTGGTGACGACGAATGTCCAGTTTTTTGAATCCCTGTTTTCCAATAAGTCATCAAAGTGCAGAAAACTCCACAATATAGCGGACAGCGTGATCATATTTGATGAGGCACAGATGCTGCCCTGCGAGTACCTGAGGCCCTGTATCGCTGCGATGGAGGAATTGCTTTTGAGGTACAGGAGTACGCTGGTACTCTGCACAGCGACACAGCCGGCCCTCGGCGGCCTGTTCAGAAAAAGTATAACGTGGGAAGAGTTGTGCCCCGATCGCGAGGAGCAGTTTCAGTTTTTTAAGCGCTGCCAGATACTTAATCTCGGAAGAATCCGCAGGGAGGAGCTGATTGACAGGCTGGAGCAGGAAGACCAGGCACTTTGCATCCTGAATACAAAGCGGGAGGTTCAGGAGGTCTATCAGGAGCTGAAGGAGAGAAGAGGACAATCATCGGAAGGAGAGATTTTTCACCTTTCAACCCAGATGTATCCGGAGCACAGGAAGGCGGTTTTGGAGGAGATACGGAAACGGACAGGGAAAAGGGCAGAAGGAAAATCTCAGATTGAGAAAACTGGGATTGAGGAAGAAACAGAAGAGACAGAATCTGCAGGGAATGTCTGCATTGTGATTGCGACGAGCCTGGTGGAGGCTGGAGTGGACCTGGATTTTGCATCTGTGTACCGGGAAATGGCAGGTCTCGACTCGGCCATACAGGCGGCCGGGCGCTGCAACAGGGAGGGGAAACGCCCCCTGGAGGAGAGCAGAACCTGGATTTTTGATATGGAGGGGGAAAAGAAAACCGCAGAACAGGAACAGAGGGCCGAGGTGATGAGCGGAATGCTGGAGAAGCTTGAAAGGGCAGGAAAAAGCCTGAATTCCCCGGAGGCAGCGGAAGAATATTTCCGCTATCTGTACCAGTTTAAGGGAAGTGAGCTGGACAGAAAACATATAATGGAATATTTCCACCCGGGAAATTTCAGCTTCGCCTCTGCCGCTCAGGAATTTAAGATGATCGAGGAACACACAGTATCTCTCCTGATACCGGTCGAGGAGAGTGCAGAAAAAATTGCGGAGGAAATCCGTTTAAAAGGCTGCAGCAGAAAGCGGATGCGTGAGGCGGGCAGGTACAGTGTGAGCGTAGACAAAAAGAAAATAGAAGAGTTCTGCCGAAACGGCATTGCTGAGCTATTGACCGAAGGGGAAGAAGACGGATTGTACCTGCTGAAGAGGAGAGAGCAGTATTCGCAGGAAGTCGGACTCCTGATGGAGGTGGAAACAGGAAAGGCATTTTTGATGTAGAAAGAAGGAAAAGAGGGAGAGGGGGCCGAATGGCCCCCTCTCCCTTTTCATAAATAAAACTGGAAAAAAATATTTCAATCCACGCCCGGTATCGGATAAGAATGCTGAGCGACATAGATACCATAACACAAGAAGCGGTGAAAAAAAAGAGTTAATGGCAAAAATCAGATTGACTTAAAAAGAAAAAGTGATATGATAGAAATACAAATAGTTTTATAAATAAAAAAGAAAAAAATGAAGTTAAATATTGATTTACCGAAGAAAGAAGGGTTTTACTAATGCAGATCTATTCAGCAATTTTTCCTGTGAAGGAATCTTTAACTCAGGATGTTTTAATTCAATTAGTAATTGAATGGAATCAAGGAAGTCCTTTTAATAAAATTTCTAATTTAAATTGGGATGGAAAAAAAGAAATATAAAATTTGAAGATGAAAATTTATCTTTATCCATTGAGGAAATCCGTGCTTATAATACAATTGCTGTGAGATTTCATCAGTTTGATGAAAATAAGATTATATGGAATACGGATATTGTTGTGAATTTTTCCACACATATTTTCTCTATCAAATTAGACAGGGAAACAACTGTTGATACAATTAGTTTCATTCCCAAATTCAAACCGCCGATTCTTGTTAATATGCTGCTGGAAAGGGGATATATAGGAACTGATAAGGACATGCCCATAAGTGATAAGCCGATTTTCATTAATAAAGATAACTATAAAGTAATAGAAAATATTATATGTAGAAATGTTGTATATTCGATGCCTGTGATCTATGTAACGAAACTATGGGGGAATTATCCTTTAAGAGTTCAGGACTTAGCATATAAATTGCGCGGTGTTGCACATGTTCTTGCGGAGGATGATGCAGATGTGTCAAAGATTCTCAGAGAAAGCTGCGATGGGATGAATTCACATCATGGAAGTATCGGCATTTATTACCCAAGCAGTTCGGCATTGAATAAAATAATTAGCACCAAAAACTATGAAGAACGGGAGGAAGTACTGATAGAGCGCGTAGTAAATATTGTATGCAGATATGTTAATCAACAGGCTAGGGACAGGATGATGACCTGGGAGGGCGTTCAGAATGAATTGCTGAAATTACGTTATGTAAGAGCTAAAGAAAAGAAAGAAAAAGCGGAGAGCGAAGTATCTGAGATTTATGATAGTTTTGGAGAGGAACTCGAAGAAAAGGAACATACCATTGAAGAGTTAAATAATCGAGTTATGGCACTGCAGGCAGAAAACCAGGGACTTAGAGCAAAATATGATCAGATTACAGAAATTCCTCTGTTATACTACGGCACGGAAGATGAATTGTTTGAGGGGGAAATAAAAGATCAGATACTGGGAATGCTTAGTAATCAACTGAAGAATATAAAAAAGAAGACTCGAAAGGAAGATATATTACAGGATATTTTGAAATCTAATAAGTCGACAGATGTTTTAAATAAAAAACAGGCAGAGATTAAGCGTATATTAAAAGGTTATACGAAGGTAGATGATCATTTAAAAAGGGAGTTAAAAACATATGGTTTTACCATTACAAAAGATGGGGGACATTATAAGCTCACATATAAAGGGGACTCCAGATATTTGTTTACGTTATCAGCATCAGGAAGTGACAGCCAGCATGGAGGTGGGAATCTTGCGGCGGAGATTATTCAGGATATGCTTTAATAAGGCTTCAGAGATTACTCAGAGGTAAAAAGGAGATTTGATGATTTTTCTCGGAGAAAAATTATTTGGATGAGACTTTAAGGTATTAGCGAAAATATTGAATGTTTGTATACACAGCAAAAGAAAGGAGCCATACATATGGCAAAAGGAATCAAAGTACGGGTGTGGGGAGATTATGCTCTTTTTTCGCGGCCGGAGATGAAGGTAGAACGGTGCACCTACGATGTGATGACACCCTCTGCCGCCCGGGGCATATTGGAGGCAATCTACTGGCATCCTGGCCTCAGATGGAAAATTGACAGGATTTATGTCAAGAAGCCCATTCGCTTTACCAGCGTCAGAAGAAATGAGGTGAAAAGCAAGCTGTCTGCGTCTAATGCTCTTTCCGTTTACAATGGAGCGAAAAAGGATCTCTACATCAGCACGAAAGCCGATATTGTTCAGAGGGCGTCACTGATTTTAAAGGATGTAGAATACGTGATAGAAGCCCATTTCGAGATGACGCAGGATGCCAATGAAACAGACAACCCGGGAAAGTTTAAGGACATTGTAACCAGAAGACTCAATAGAGGGGAGTGTTTTCATATGCCCTATTTTGGATGCAGGGAGTTTCCCGCCTACTTTGCTCCCTGCGAGGAGGAAGTAATTTCCACTGCCTATGAGGGGGAGGAGGAAAGAGATTTGGGATATATGCTTTATGATATGGACTATTCCGATCTGAAAAATATCCAGCCCATGTTTTTCAGGGCCGTATTAAGGCGGGGAGTGCTGGATGTAAAAGACTGTGAGGTGGTACGGTGATTTTACAGGAGCTTGTAAAGTATTATGAAAGGCTGGCAGAGCAGGGGAAAGTATCAAAACCAGGCTGGTGCAGCGCAAAGGTATCATACTGCCTGGATCTGAGACCGGACGGGACAGTGGCCAGAGTGATTTCCTGTTTGAAAGAGGAAGAACGCGGTAAAAAAAAGGTTCTGGTTCCCCAGGATTTTACTGTGCCGGCCATGGTTTCCCGTTCCTCAGGCATTGCCCCGAATTTTCTCTGTGACAATTCTAAATACCTTCTGGGAATAGACAAAAATGGTTCGGGAAAGCGGCTCAGAGAGTGCTTTGAGGCAGCTAAGAACAGGCATCTGGAAATTCTCGACGGCGTTTCCGGAGAAGCCGCAGAGGCTGTCTGTGCGTTTTTTAAGAGCTGGGACCCGGATAAGGCAGCGGAAAATCCTGTGATTAGTGAAAAGTGGGAGGAGCTTACAGCTGGTGGAAACCTTATCTTTTCCGTTGGGATGGATGAAGCCCAGAAGGATGAAAGTATCCGGTGCGCCTGGGAAGAAAGCCAGAATAAAAAGGGAGAAGGGGAAGAAAAAGCCGGGGTTTGCCTTGTGACAGGAAAGAGGACAGAGATCGCAAGAATTCACAATACGATCAAGGGAGTTTCGGGTGCACAGTCCAGCGGTGCGGCTCTGGTATCCTTCAATGCAGATTCATTTACTTCCTACGGGAAGGAACAGAGCTACAATGCACCAGTGGGAATCTATGCGGCCTTCGCCTATACGACGGCTCTCAATTATCTTCTGTCCCAGCGCAGATATGTGTTCCAGTTGGGAGATGCGACTGTGATTTTCTGGTCTGAGAGCGGAGAAGAAGCCTACCAGCAGGCGTTCTGGATGGGAATAGAGGCCAGAGAGGACGATCAGGAAAAGCTCAGGGAGCTGTTGGAGGCGATGCAGAAGGGCAGACCTGTGGCGATAGATGACATTTCTCTGAATCCCGAACAGAGTTTCTGCGTCCTGGGACTGTCGCCGAATGCGGCGCGGCTGTCTGTGCGTTTTTTCTATAAGGACAGCTTTGGCAGTATTCTTACCAATCTGAAACGCCACTATGAGCAGATGGAGATTGTCCGGCCTTCCTGGGACAGGACAGAATATCTGAGTGCAGGAAGAATGCTGTATGAAACGGCTAATCAGAAGTCCCGTGACAAAAAAGCACCGCCGAATATGGCTGCTGCCGTTTTCGAATCGATCCTGTCGGGAGCGAAATACCCGGAAAGCCTTTACTCCAACGTGCTCATTCGGATACGGGCCGAGAACGGTGCAGGAAAAGTGACAAGGGGACGGGCTGCTATTATCAAGGCCTATCTCATACGAAATAAAGAGGAACGACTGATAAAGGAGGGAACATTTGTGAGGGTAAATGAGTCCTGCGTCGACACAGCCTATGTGCTGGGACGCATATTTGCAGTGCTGGAGGAAATTCAGGAGAAGGCGAATCCAGGCCTGAACAGCACAATTAAAGACAGATATTTTAATGCTGCCTGCTCCAGGCCGCAGCTGATTTTTCCCACGCTTTTCAAGCTGGAGAGCAGCCATATCAGAAAGCTGGAGGACAGAGCTGCCATTTACTATGAGAGACAGCTTACAGAACTTCAAGGGATGCTACAGGCAGAGAAGGGAGAAAACGGAATAAGGGAAAAGGCAAAATCCTATCCGGCCAGCCTGAATCTGGAAGAGCAGGGGGCGTTTATTCTGGGGTACTATCACCAGGTTCAGAAGAGATATACGAAAAAGGAGGATAAATAGATGAGCGAGGCAATTAAAAACAGATATGAATTCGTGGTATTATTCGATGTGGAAAACGGAAATCCAAACGGAGATCCAGATGCAGGCAATATGCCGAGAATCGATCCGGAGAGTAATTTTGGACTTGTGACGGATGTGTGCCTGAAGCGGAAAATACGAAATTATGTGGAAACAGTAAAAGAGGGGGAGGAAGGATACGGAATTTATATCAGAGAAGATGTGCCTCTCAACACAAGTGACAAGAAGGCATTATCCTATATCGGAGTCGAAGATTTGAGCGATAAGGGGCTTAAGGAATTAAAGAAAAATGATCCGGAAGCGGACAAAAAAATCAGAGATTTTATGTGCCGGAATTTCTTTGACATTCGGACCTTCGGGGCAGTCATGACGACCTTTGTGAAGGCATCTTTAAACTGCGGGCAGGTGAGGGGACCTGTGCAGATTGGTTTTGCCAGAAGCATTGACCCGATTGTGAGTCAGGAGCTCACCATAACCAGAGTGGCGATTACCACAGAGGAGGACTCGCTGAATAAAAAGACGGAGATGGGAAGAAAAAATATTGTCCCATATGGCCTGTACCGGGCAGAGGGATTTATCTCTGCAAACCTGGCTAGAAAGGTGACAGGATTTTCAGAGGAAGACCTGGAACTTTTGTGGGAAGCGATTATCAATATGTTTGAGCACGATCATTCCGCAGCAAGAGGGAAAATGGCCGTCCGCAGGCTGATTGTGTTTAAACACAGCAGGGAGCTGGGAGACTGCCCGTCGTACAAACTGTTTGATGCTGTTGAGGTAAAGAGAAAGGAAGGGGTGGAATTTGCAAGGCAGTATTCAGATTATGAGATAGCAATTCACAGGGAGCAGATTCCGGAAAGCGTTGAAGTGATGGACAAGATTTAACGCACTTTTTCAGAGGGACTGAAAATAGCCTGTATGGCTTATACATACCTGTACATATTGCACATATAGTCCAAAGCAGGAGGCGGCAGAGGAAAAAGCGGTATGTCTTCTGCCGCAGAGAGGGGAAGGCAGTAAAACGATGGAATACAGGGAAGAGGATTATCTGATGATTTCCGGGATTCAGCATTTCAGGTTCTGCAGAAGACAGTGGGCAATCATCCATATAGAGAAGCAGTGGGAGGAAAATGTCCATACTGTAACTGGAGAATTGATGCACAGGAAGACCCATGATCCCTATCTGGCAGAAAAGAGAAGAGATGTTCTGATCAGCAGAGCCCTTCCGGTACATTCCCGGTCACTGGGGGTGAGCGGCGAGTGTGATACGGTGGAATTCAGAAAATCAGAGAATGGAATCAAGCTGCATGGCCATAGGGATCTCTATGAAATTTATCCGGTAGAATATAAGAAGGGAAGCCCGAAAATTACAGAGGAGGACCGCCTTCAGCTTACCGCTCAGGCCATGTGCCTGGAGGAAATGTTTTCTGTAAATATTGCTGAGGGGGCTATTTTTTACGGGGAAACAAGAAAACGGGAGGCTGTGACGTTTACAGATGAGCTGCGAACAGAAGTGAAGGAAATGTTTGAGGAAATGCATCAGTATTACAATCGCGGTTACACTCCGAAGGTTAAATGGAGCAAAAGCTGCAATGGCTGCTCTTTGAAGGACATCTGTCTGCCAAAGCTGGGAAAGGCACAGTCAGTAAAAGCATATATCAGCCAGGCAGTTGGGGAGGAAGAATGAGAAGGCTTTTAAATACATTGTATGTCACATCAGAGGACAGCTATCTGGCTCTGGATGGAGAGAATATTGTGGTACTTACAGGTGAACAGGAGGCTGGCAGGCTTCCGCTTCATACGCTCGAATCGGTGATTTCCTTTGGATACCGGGGTACAAGCCCTGCCCTTATGGGAGCGTGTGCAGAGCGGGGAATCTCTCTTTGCTATCTGACGCCCCAGGGTAAATTTCTGGCAAGGGTAAGCGGGAAAGTTAAGGGCAATGTACTGCTGAGACAAAGGCAGTTTGAGAGCAGCAGAAATGATGAGGAGAGCCTTGCAATTGCGAAAAACTGCATGATTGGAAAGGTACATAATGCCAGATGGGTGCTGGAGAGAGCCATAAGAGATCACGGAATGCAGATAGATGCAAAAAAGGTGAAAGAAGTATCCCTGCACTTAAAGGAGAGTCTGAAATGCATAGAAAGAAGCAAGACAAAGGAAGAGCTGAGAGGTCATGAGGGAGAGGCGGCTGCGGCGTATTTCGGCGTATTTGATGAGCTGATCCTTCAGCAGAAAAAAGAGTTTTTCTTTCAAGGGCGCAGTAAAAGGCCGCCTATGGATAATGTCAATGCACTGCTGTCCTTCGTCTACACACTTCTTGCCAATATGATTTCTTCGGCTCTCGAGTGTGTGGGCCTTGATCCCTATGTAGGGTATTTTCATACGGATCGTCCGGGAAGGGCATCTCTGTCCTTTGACATAATAGAGGAGTTCCGGCCGGCGCTGGCAGATCGCTTTGTATTGTCGCTGATTAATAAAAAGCTCGTAAACGGAAAAGGGTTTAAGAAGAAAGAGAACGGAGCGGTTATTATGACGGATGATACAAAACGGATTGTACTGACAGAGTGGCAGAACAGGAAAAAAGAGACACTTACACATCCGTTTCTTAAGGAAAAAATAGAATGGGGAATGGCACCTTACGTCCAGGCATTGCTTCTGGCCAGATATCTGAGAGGAGATTTGGATGGTTATCCGCCTTTTTTATGGAAGTAGGGCATAGGATAGGAAGAAGAAAGCGAACCTGAGAGAAATACAGTAAACACGGCGATGGGAAAACGAGTATGGAAACGTATGAGTGAAAAAGTGAAAAAAACGTGGGAAGCCTTAAGGAGGGAGAATGCTTGTATTAATTACTAACTAAAACTTCCCACACCATATTGGTGCGTTGATCCTTGAAAATTCAATATTTCAGCCAATAAAAAAAGCATAAATCTGTTCCGTTTGGTATAATGGAATTGACTAGAAACCATCTTTACAAAGGAGATTTATGCCATGTCCAGTATACCACAAAACTATTTCGTTGAGAACGACTTAATTGACTGTGTTCAGAGATTTTTTTCCAAACATCATGTTGGCAGGCTCCTTGCCAGATGTAATGGAATGAAGGAAAAAGGTGTTTCATCTGTTTCCCTGCTTCGTTATAAACTCAGCAACATTTTTGTCGGAAGAAGTATGTATATGCAGCAGCGGACTGGCTCTTTTAAGGAGGCGTTTTCCAAGAACACTTTCTACCGTTTCCTTAATTCTTCAAAAACAAACTGGCTTCGTTTTACTTCTCTTCTTGCAGCTGATATTGTCAATCATGACATTCGTGATCTGACAGATCCGGAAAGAAAAAATGTCTTTATCATTGATGACAGCCTTTTCAACCGTACCAGCTGTAAGAAAACGGAACTGGGATCAAAAGTTTTTGACCACACGGATATGCATTTCAAAAAGGGCTTCAGGATGCTTACTTTAAGCTGGAGTGATGGAAACACACTGATCCCTGTAAACAGCTGCCTGTTAGCGTCTGCAAAGAATACAAATATCATCGGCCCGGTAAAGGACTTTGACAACAGAACCCTTGCAGGAAAAAGACGTGCGCTAGCCCAAACAAAAGCACCAGAGGCAATGATGACTTTACTGAATACAGCCCTCAGTGCAGGGCTGAAAGCGGATTATGTCCTGTTTGATTCCTGGTTTTCCAATCCAGCACAGGTCACAGCCATCCATGCAAAAGGCATGGATGTGATTGCCATGATTAAGAAAAGTAGCCGGATCAAATATTCGTACGGTGGTGAACAGCTGAATATCAAAGAAATCTATTCCCGGAACAAAAAGCGCCGTGGCAGATCAAAGTATCTGCTTTCTGTTGATGTTATGGTAGGAAAGGCGAATCCAATTCCGGCGAAAATCGTATGCGTAAGGAACAAGGCAAACCGCAAGGACTGGCTTGCTTTTATCTGTACAGCTACAACACTTTCCGAGGAAGAGATTATCCGTATTTATGGAAAGCGCTGGCAGATCGAGGTCTTTTTCAAAACCTGCAAATCCATGCTGAATCTGGTTGGAGAATGCCACAGTTTATCTTATGATGCACTGACAGCCCATGTGGCGATCGTGTTTACCCGATATATGTTACTTGCAATGGAGCAGCGCCAAAATGAAGATCAGAGAACGCTTGGTGAACTGTTCTTCTTCCTTGTTGATGAAATGGCAGACATTACTTTCAACAGGTCACTTTGCATCCTGATGGAAGCCTTGATGGCAAGTCTTCAGGGAATCTTTAAACTAAGCGATGAGCAACTGAATGCTTTTACCGCTGATTTTGAAGCAAGATTGCCGGAATATCTGAGAAAAGCACTCCATTTGGAAGCTGCAGCGGCATAAATCGCTATTTTGTTAGCTGAAATATTGAATTTTCAAGGAACGAATCCCATTTTAGGTATGGGAAGTTTTAGTTACTAAAACTTCCCACACCATATTGGTGCGTTGATCCTTGATAATTCAATATTTCAGCCAATAAAAAAAGCATAAATCTGTTCCGTTTGGTATAATGGAATTGACTAGAAACCATCTTTACAAAGGAGATTTATGCCATGTCCAGTATACCACAAAACTATTTCGTTGAGAACGACTTAATTGACTGTGTTCAGAGATTTTTTTCCAAACATCATGTTGGCAGGCTCCTTGCCAGATGTAATGGAATGAAGGAAAAAGGTGTTTCATCTGTTTCCCTGCTTCGTTATAAACTCAGCAACATTTTTGTCGGAAGAAGTATGTATATGCAGCAGCGGACTGGCTCTTTTAAGGAGGCGTTTTCCAAGAACACTTTCTACCGTTTCCTTAATTCTTCAAAAACAAACTGGCTTCGTTTTACTTCTCTTCTTGCAGCTGATATTGTCAATCATGACATTCGTGATCTGACAGATCCGGAAAGAAAAAATGTCTTTATCATTGATGACAGCCTTTTCAACCGTACCAGCTGTAAGAAAACGGAACTGGGATCAAAAGTTTTTGACCACACGGATATGCATTTCAAAAAGGGCTTCAGGATGCTTACTTTAAGCTGGAGTGATGGAAACACACTGATCCCTGTAAACAGCTGCCTGTTAGCGTCTGCAAAGAATACAAATATCATCGGCCCGGTAAAGGACTTTGACAACAGAACCCTTGCAGGAAAAAGACGTGCGCTAGCCCAAACAAAAGCACCAGAGGCAATGATGACTTTACTGAATACAGCCCTCAGTGCAGGGCTGAAAGCGGATTATGTCCTGTTTGATTCCTGGTTTTCCAATCCAGCACAGGTCACAGCCATCCATGCAAAAGGCATGGATGTGATTGCCATGATTAAGAAAAGTAGCCGGATCAAATATTCGTACGGTGGTGAACAGCTGAATATCAAAGAAATCTATTCCCGGAACAAAAAGCGCCGTGGCAGATCAAAGTATCTGCTTTCTGTTGATGTTATGGTAGGAAAGGCGAATCCAATTCCGGCGAAAATCGTATGCGTAAGGAACAAGGCAAACCGCAAGGACTGGCTTGCTTTTATCTGTACAGCTACAACACTTTCCGAGGAAGAGATTATCCGTATTTATGGAAAGCGCTGGCAGATCGAGGTCTTTTTCAAAACCTGCAAATCCATGCTGAATCTGGTTGGAGAATGCCACAGTTTATCTTATGATGCACTGACAGCCCATGTGGCGATCGTGTTTACCCGATATATGTTACTTGCAATGGAGCAGCGCCAAAATGAAGATCAGAGAACGCTTGGTGAACTGTTCTTCTTCCTTGTTGATGAAATGGCAGACATTACTTTCAACAGGTCACTTTGCATCCTGATGGAAGCCTTGATGGCAAGTCTTCAGGGAATCTTTAAACTAAGCGATGAGCAACTGAATGCTTTTACCGCTGATTTTGAAGCAAGATTGCCGGAATATCTGAGAAAAGCACTCCATTTGGAAGCTGCAGCGGCATAAATCGCTATTTTGTTAGCTGAAATATTGAATTTTCAAGGAACGAATCCCATTTTAGGTATGGGAAGTTTTAGTTAATTACTTATGATGTCAACACAGAAACACCGGAGGGAAAAGCAAGACTGAGAAAAGTGGCAAAACAGTGCGTCAATTACGGAAGGAGAGTCCAGAACTCCGTATTTGAGTGCATTCTGGACAGCGCCCAGTGCGTAAAACTGAAATGTGAACTGGAAGAGCTGGTAGATAAGCAGACAGACAGCCTCCGTTTTTATTATCTGGGAAATAATTATAAAACCAAGGTAGAACATATTGGAGTAGAGAGGGGGACGCCCGCAGATTCTGTATTGATTTTCTAGTGCGAATAACAGTTACACATAAAATTCCCTGGAGATTCGCACCGAAAAAACTGCACAAAAAATTATGAAATGGACAGGATAGAGGGAAAAATGGCCTGTAATAATAAATTATGAATGAAAAAATGTGCAAACTGCTGAAAATCGCACAAGATATTTGGGCAGTTTTGCCGTCGCTCCCCTCGCGGGAGCGTGGATTGAAATTTTTACCTCCAAATATAAGTATAACATGCTTTGTTGTCGCTCCCCTCGCGGGAGCGTGGATTGAAATAGGCCATCGGATTCATAGCGCAGGAAGTAGAGATGGGTCGCTCCCCTCGCGGGAGCGTGGATTGAAATCTACCCTTCTGCTCCCTTTGGAATTACTCCTGGGTCGCTCCCCTCGCGGGAGCGTGGATTGAAATCCGAAAACAATATTAGCAATGCCCCTCCAAACCATGTCGCTCCCCTCGCGGGAGCGTGGATTGAAATCCTCATCTTCGGAAGCAAGCTTGACTCTGCGAAGTCGCTCCCCTCGCGGGAGCGTGGATTGAAATTGTTCCAAGGCCTACATGTTCCGGCAATACTGCCGTCGCTCCCCTCGCGGGAGCGTGGATTGAAATCAGCAGGTCAGCCCATTTTGTACGGGCAAGGGCGGTCGCTCCCCTCGCGGGAGCGTGGATTGAAATCATCCGAACAAAATGAGCCTTGGCTGGTAATAGAGTCGCTCCCCTCGCGGGAGCGTGGATTGAAATAAATTTACGCCACGATCTTATTTATTGTTTTACTCGTCGCTCCCCTCGCGGGAGCGTGGATTGAAATATATGGACAAGGGAAAGGTAAGCAAAATACATGGGTCGCTCCCCTCGCGGGAGCGTGGATTGAAATCCAATGAGCCACTACATCAGGGTGTGCTACACCGTCGTCGCTCCCCTCGCGGGAGCGTGGATTGAAATATCCGCACCGATTCAGACGGACTTTTGCGACGGAGTCGCTCCCCTCGCGGGAGCGTGGATTGAAATCATATCCTTTTGGGCTATCTATGTACATGTATTCGTCGCTCCCCTCGCGGGAGCGTGGATTGAAATCTCCTATGCATCACCACAGGTTTTTCGCCCTCTCTGGGTCGCTCCCCTCGCGGGAGCGTGGATTGAAATATTAAACACTGCCGCCATATCTTTTCCGCCGTCTGCGTCGCTCCCCTCGCGGGAGCGTGGATTGAAATCATTAATCTGTCTTTTAAACCAAATGGATATATTGTCGCTCCCCTCGCGGGAGCGTGGATTGAAATTTGCCAGGATGCTTGAAGAGAAAGCTGCTGAGAGTCGTCGCTCCCCTCGCGGGAGCGTGGATTGAAATTGGAGCAATAGAATATACTTTTCGTGTACTTTTGGTCGCTCCCCTCGCGGGAGCGTGGATTGAAATTACTATTGGATTTTATATGTATTCTGGAATGTATGTCGCTCCCCTCGCGGGAGCGTGGATTGAAATCGCGATGTAGGTGTCCGCCCGTCCTGTCTCCGAGTCGCTCCCCTCGCGGGAGCGTGGATTGAAATCCGGATAGCTTTTTTGACCTTGCCATTGTAGATCCAGTCGCTCCCCTCGCGGGAGCGTGGATTGAAATTAATAGTGGATTCTTTTACATGCGCCCTGGTCTTTTCGTCGCTCCCCTCGCGGGAGCGTGGATTGAAATTACGTCTTTTACTTCCGCTTTATTTAAGACAGCGTCGCTCCCCTCGCGGGAGCGTGGATTGAAATAAAGACGGCTCCGTCATCAGTAGCATAGGCAAATAGTCGCTCCCCTCGCGGGAGCGTGGATTGAAATCGAACTGTTTCGTCGGCCTGGGCCTGAATCTTATCGTCGCTCCCCTCGCGGGAGCGTGGATTGAAATATAAGCCAGATCATCCTGATACCTTCCGTAATCGTCGCTCCCCTCGCGGGAGCGTGGATTGAAATCTGTGTATCCTGAAATTCCGTGTTGCTCTGCCAGGTCGCTCCCCTCGCGGGAGCGTGGATTGAAATTTGATGACATTTGTTGTCTATGAC
Source organism: Clostridium sp. M62/1 (assembly GCF_020736365.1). Lineage (NCBI taxonomy): Bacteria > Bacillati > Bacillota > Clostridia > Eubacteriales > Clostridiaceae > Clostridium > Clostridium sp. M62/1. The sequence goes on from NZ_CP085988.1 coordinate 1,501,096, forward strand.
GTAATGATACAGTCGCTCCCCTCGCGGGAGCGTGGATTGAAATCGAATTGCCCCCGCTGTTTATATCCAGCATCAGAGTCGCTCCCCTCGCGGGAGCGTGGATTGAAATCCGCGTCCAAATCCTTCTTTCCGGCGAGTAGACCAAGTCGCTCCCCTCGCGGGAGCGTGGATTGAAATTCTTGTTACTGTGACTAAAAAAAAACAGTAGAGCCGTCGCTCCCCTCGCGGGAGCGTGGATTGAAATTACATACGATTTTGCGCTTGCTACAATCTTCTCCGTCGCTCCCCTCGCGGGAGCGTGGATTGAAATAGCTTGTCCCTTTTAGACTTGCAAGCCCCTTCCTCGTCGCTCCCCTCGCGGGAGCGTGGATTGAAATTGCTTGATTGAGAATAAGATAACTGGAAATAACAGTCGCTCCCCTCGCGGGAGCGTGGATTGAAATCTACAGCGAGTATATGGACAGCAAACAGTCCTACCGTCGCTCCCCTCGCGGGAGCGTGGATTGAAATTCCTCCGCTTCAGGAAGTCCATAAAAGCAGCCCTTGTCGCTCCCCTCGCGGGAGCGTGGATTGAAATAACCTGCTCATCTGTAAGATCCGGGTTTGCAGTAGTCGCTCCCCTCGCGGGAGCGTGGATTGAAATAGTACAGCGATATAATTGCATAACCATCCCGGCGTCGCTCCCCTCGCGGGAGCGTGGATTGAAATCGGATGTGGAGATTGAGGAGAGAGAATGAGCACAGAGTCGCTCCCCTCGCGGGAGCGTGGATTGAAATACTGTCCTGTACGGTCACACACCGGATCAGGGCATCGTCGCTCCCCTCGCGGGAGCGTGGATTGAAATCTTCATCTCCCGGTTCAAGATCTTAAATTTTCCCGTCGCTCCCCTCGCGGGAGCGTGGATTGAAATTCTCTTGTACCGTTCCAGAGCTTTCAGCTGCTGTGTCGCTCCCCTCGCGGGAGCGTGGATTGAAATTAATATAGAAAAAGGGAATCGTTCTGTTACCGACCGTCGCTCCCCTCGCGGGAGCGTGGATTGAAATTGTTCCAAAAATCAGAGTGCCGGAAATGCTCTGCTGGTCGCTCCCCTCGCGGGAGCGTGGATTGAAATCTCTATCCGCATCCCTCTTGCCAGTAGATCCGTCGTCGCTCCCCTCGCGGGAGCGTGGATTGAAATACATGTCCGTTTAGAAGCTCTTCATCACTGTTTTGTCGCTCCCCTCGCGGGAGCGCGGATTGAAATCAGTGCCGATGATACTATTATAGCACATTTTCGCGTCGCTCCCCTCGCGGGAGCGTGGATTGAAGTTCTGTATTCTCATTACCATTATATCAATTTAATATGTCAGTCATCTAAAAAATATATTTTACAGGTGTCTAATAATCAGTGTAATATATGAAGTATAGGTAAAAAATTACAACCGACAGGAGGCAATTTCATGAAAGAAAACCATAGCTTAGAAATGATTGGAATTCAGAATACCACAGGCAAGGTTCACTACAATTTAAGCCCTGCCCGTCTGGTAGAGGAGGCTCTTCGCCGCGGTGAAGGTGTGTTAACAGATACAGGTGCTCTTTCTGTTACTACAGGCAAATACACAGGACGTTCACCAAAAGACAAATTCATCGTGGACACAAAGGACGTTCATGATAAGATTGCCTGGGGAGATGTAAATGTTGCTATCTCTGAGGATGCCTACCAGTCAATTAAAAATAAAATGTTTGCATATCTGGCTGACAAGGAATTATACGTATTCCAGGGTTTTGCAGGAGCTGACAAGAAGTACACCAGAAAGTTCATGGTTGTCAATGAACTTGCAAGCCAGAACCTGTTCATTCATCAGTTACTGATCAGACCGACAGCTGAGGAGCTGGAAAATTACGGCGCATCTGATTTTACCATCGTTGCAGCTCCTGGCTTTACCTGCGATCCGGCTGTAGACGGGACAAATTCCGAGGCAGCTATCATTGTCAACTTCCAGGACAAGATGGTACTGATTGCCGGTTCCAAGTATTCCGGAGAGATCAAGAAATCCGTATTCTCCGTAATGAACTATCTGATGCCGGTTGAGGAGAATGTACTCCCGATGCACTGCTCTGCCAACATGGATCCTGAGACCCATGAGACAGCTGTATTCTTCGGTCTCTCCGGAACAGGAAAGACAACTCTCTCCGCCGATCCTGGAAGAAAGCTCATCGGTGACGACGAGCACGGCTGGTCTGACAACGGCGTATTCAACTTCGAGGGCGGCTGCTATGCAAAGTGCATCAATCTGGATCCGAAGAATGAGCCGGAGATTTACAATGCCATCCGTTTCGGAAGCGAGGTGGAGAACGTAGTTCTGGATCCGGAAACAAGAAAGCCGGATTATGATGATGACTCTATCACGGAGAATACCCGTGTGGGCTACCCGATCACCTACATTGACAATGCTCAGATTCCGGGAGAGGGAGGAATTCCGAAGGTTGTTATCTTCCTGACAGCTGATGCGTTCGGCGTACTTCCGCCAATCTCCAGACTGGACGAGAATGCAGCAATGTATCACTTTGTGACAGGATTTACCTCCAAGTTAGCCGGTACAGAGCGCGGAATCAAGGAGCCGCAGCCGACATTCAGCACACTGTTCGGCGAGCCGTTCATGCCTCTCGATCCGTCTGTATATGCAGAGATGTTAGGTGAGAGAATTAAAAAGTACAACACAAAGGTTTACCTTGTAAATACAGGCTGGACAGGCGGTCCTTACGGAGTGGGAAGCAGAATGAAGCTGTCCTACACGAGAGCCATGGTAACAGCAGCATTAAACGGAGAGCTGGAGAAGGCTGAGTACAAACACGACGATGTATTTAATGTAGACGTGCCCCAGTCCTGCCCAGGTGCTCCGGCAGAGATTATGAATCCGAGAGACACATGGGCTGATAAGGCAGCTTATGATGAGGCAGCTGCCAAGCTGGCTAAGATGTTCAAGGACAACTTTGACAAGAAGTACCCGAATATGCCGGAAGAGATCAAGAATGCCGGCCCGAGAGCTTAATAAAAGGTACTGGCGCCGCAGGCTCCGGTTTAGGCAGGAGAAGAGCGCAGAGAAATATTGAGCAGTAAAGCCCATATAAGGCAGACATAAAAAACAGCAGGACAAGCTGAAGAGAAAGCTGCTGCAGGATGCAGAATCCGGCAGGAATCGTTTCGGAAGATTATTCCGGTTTACGATCCTGCCGGGGCATCGGCAACAGCTTTTTTGTTGTATGGAAAGACCGTGTTGTTTTAAAAGGCAAAAGCCCTGATTCCGACAGAGCAGAAAGGGCTTTGCTGGGGATGGGATGTGCAGCCGGCCAGATAAGAACTGCTGCCCGGCAGCTGTGCCGGTCATGTCCTGAAATACGCTATTTTATCTGATATAAGGTCTCTGGGGAACATGTACTTTTCTCAATCTTCCCTGCAGAGCAGCTTAGCCAGCTGGCAGGCGCACGGGTTCAGGGAACGGCTGGTATCCTCCACGAGACAGATAGAGCGGAGGGGGATTTTCTCATCCAGAGGAATTTGAACCACCTTTCCGCTTTCCAGGTCTTCCCTGGCCAGGTTTTCTGAGACAAAGCCGATTCCCAGGTTATTGCGGATCAGGGGAAGAAGCTGGTCGGCAGTAGCCGCTTCGACGTCTGGAAGAAGCGTAAGTCCCAGACTTTGATAAAACGTATGGTAAAACTCATACGTTTTGGTAGACTTTCCCAGGCAGACCAGGGGATAATCAGTCAGCTCGGCCAGGCGCCGTCTGCTGCCAGATAAAAACGCATAGTTGCTGCCGCCCACCAGGATTTCACGAAACTGCTTCAATGGAGTTTCGCGAAACGGAGGGGAAGTGTCGGAAGGAGAGGTGACAACTGCGAAGTCTACCAGCCCCTTTTTGAGAGCAGACACAGCCTGAGGCGTGGAAAAGTTTGCAATGCGGATGTGTACTCCCGGAAACAGGGTGCGAAATTCACTGAGCCTGGACAGCAGAAGCTCGTGGAGAGCCGTCTCGCTGGCGCCGATGCTTACAGTTCCATCCTGTATGCTTTTTCCGCGGCCCAGTTCTGACTCTGCCATCTGAAGCTGCTTGTAGGCGATGGAAACGTGGTGAAACAGACGATCTCCTTCCGGCGTCAGAGAAACTCCCCGGTTGGAGCGGATAAACAGACGGCAGCCAAGCTGATTCTCCAGATTGTTCATAGAACGCGTAATATTGGGCTGGTTGTTCATCAAAATATTGGCGGCCTGGGTAAAGCTCTTGTACTTTGCCACATAATAGAAAATACGGTAGTAATCGTAGTTGATTTCCATGGCTTCTCCTTATCTGCACAATTCTTATATCAAAATGATATATCGAAGATATCCGATTGATTTGATGTTCCTAATTATACCTGAAAGAATGGGAGAAGTAAAGACAGGGTGAAGGGAGAAAAAGCCGAAAAAGAGCAGGCTCTGGCTTACGCCGCCTGCTCCTCCTGGGCCTTTCTTACAAGGCTTGAAACATCTCTGAGAATTTCAAGGTGGACAGAGAGAGGAAGATGGTCGACTGTCATCTCTCTGAGCTTTGTGGTTCCGTCTACGCCGCCGGCTTCTATGACACGGCGAAGCATTTCCGTCTCCTGGGCCTCGCTGGGAAGAAGGAAGGCTCCTGTTTCCATGGAAAGCAGTGCCGCTGCTCCGATTCCCCACCAGTTAGACACGCCTCCGGCCAGCACGCAGTCGGCAGAAGCGGCGGTACAGATGATTTCTCCGCAGGGAACAAAGGACTCGATTTCTTTTCGGAAGGCGCCCATTCCCATCTCATTTCCGCCGTCTCCGATGGAGAGGGTACGGATATTTCTCCGGGCAGCCAGCTCCAGAAAACAGTCGGCGTCGGCTGTCATGAAGTCAATAATCTCACCGCGCATATTGTGATAATGGCCGTCTGCCGCCTTTCCGGGCCGTTCTAAGGTGATCACGTGGGTAGGGCAGAGGGTGTCGAGAAGCTGCTCGGAAAAGGCGCGGGTTCCTGTTTCCGGAAGTACGGTGACAGGCACGTCGGGACAGCGTACGGAGAGAGCTGCCTTAACTAATTCGGACGAGTGCGCGTCCGTTGCCACTGTGACCTGGCATCCGTTTGCTTTCAGGGCAAAAGCAAGATCGGCGGATCCCAGAGGTCCGTCCGTCTCCCCGATCACGGACCCGTCAGGACAGAGAACCGGAAAGCCCGTAAGGATCAGGGCGCGTCTTGCGCAGAAAAGCTCTTTGGCTGCCAGTGATAAGGGGGACGGCGGAAGAGAGCCAAGCAGGCCGCGTCCGCCAAAATCCTGCTTCATCACTGCATCCAGCTTGTCAAAAAAATTCATATGAAATCCTCCCATTATGAGGGCTTTTTACCTGTTTCCGGGTTCAGACCCGGTTGGAACAAATAAAAAAAGCCACTCCTCCTGTTCAGATTCATGGCTCTTATTTACGATGGGAACATCCGGGCAGGAGTCCCGATAAATAAAAGAATCCGTATGCTTTTTTCAATCCTATCTTAACGCGTTTCCTCCCTCCTGTCAAGTTAAAAGACGGCTCCGTTTCAAAAATCCAGGCGATTCTGAAATTTTGCTTGAAGGAAGAAAACTGCCTGCTTATAATAGTAACAATGGATGGCGAAAAGATGCCAAAACAGAGCCGTCTGCCTCAAAAAAGAAGGAATTCCGGCAGACTGGTTTTTCAGGAAAATGACAGGGAGAACAAAGCTATGCAATACGGAAAAGGTACAATATTAGTGGTGGGCCAGGCCAAGCCCAGCAGAGAGGATGCGATCTACAGCCTCCACGGAGAATTTTACATCAGCCTGGTGCTGGAAAAGGAGAGCGGGAAAATTCTGAATGTGGAGTGCAACACCATTCTTCATGTGACGAGTGATTTTGTGGCAGAGATGTTCATTGGAAAGAGTCTCAGGACAGATCTGGAGCTGCTGGAGGGAGAGATCAGAAGCCGCTATTTTGCCATGACCCAGAAACCGCTGATTGCCTGCATGAAGGACGCATACAACCGGTATATGATGGTTCTGGAAAAGGAAAGACGCCTGTAGATCCTCGCAGACTCAGAGCGGACAGAGAAAATAGATCTGTATTTTTTCATTCGTTTCTGATATAACTATACGTGCCCTGAAACTGGAAGGTGCCAAGAGACGGCGCCTGCTCTGGATTTCTTTGCAGGAAACAAAAAAATTTAGGAAAAGTGAGGGATTGTTCGGTGAAGGAAAGAGACGGACAGCATGTAAGCGAAGCGAAATGGAAGGCTCCCCTGGATGAGGCCGGGGAGAAGCGCCATCTGAAAAACTGCCTCTCAGTGATTGAGGAGAATATTTCTCTCTATAAAAAGAAGGAGAGAGATTATCAGCGGGAGGTAAAGGAACTGTACCAGTCGGTGAAAAAGGGGGAAGGTGACTCCTACGGCCTTCTGGTTGCCGGGCGCAATATTCTGGAACACACCCAGAATGCGCTCAGAAAAAACAGAGCTGCGCTGAAAAAAGCCTACTTCGGGCGCATTGACTATGAGGACAGAACCTTTGGCGTCAATGAAACATGTTATATTGGAAAAAACGGCATTACAAAGAATCAGACGGATGTGATCATCGTGGACTGGCGCGCTCCGGCTGCCAATGTCTACTATGAAAATGAGCTGGGAGAGGGCAGCTATGACGTTCCGGGAAGCGGCTCTGTGGAAATCTGTCTGGACAGGAAGAGAACCTACGATATAGACGGAGATACGCTTCTGGGATTTTACGATGACGATGTGGCTGCCAATGACGAGCTTCTGGTTAAATATCTCTCTCAGAACAAGGAGGCTGTTCTGGGCGATATTATCGCGACTATTCAGAGAGAGCAGAATGAAATTATCAGGGATATACCTTATAAAAATATCATTGTCCAGGGAGTTGCGGGAAGCGGAAAAACTACAGTTGCCCTTCACCGCATTTCCTATCTGCTCTACAACTATGACAAGGAATACAAGCCGTCGGAGTTCTGCATTGTCGGAAGCAGTGATATGCTGCTCAACTATATAAACAGCGGTCTTCCGGAGCTGGATGTAAACCATGTGCGCCAGATGAGAATGGATGTGTTTATCCCCTATCTGATGGGAAAAGCGTGGAAAAAGAAATACATTCTGACAGAAGACAGGGAGGATGCTCCGGCCAAAAGCCACCTGTCCTTTATAAGGAAGCTGGATCAGTTTCTGGATACATGGAGGGAGCGCTCTCTGAACCTTGGGGATATCAGAGACCAGACGCTGGGCATGGTATTTACAGAGGAAAACCTGAGAGAAACGGCAGAGAGAAATGAGGGACTCTCCCTTTATCAGCTGGAAAAGCTCTTAAATGCCAGAATTGCGTCAAGAATCCGCTTTCTCTGTACGGGAAAGGATGAGAATTTCAGGAAGGAAAAGCTGGCAGAGTATAAAAAATATTTCGACTCATCCAGACATAAATGGACGGAAATGCAGATCTACCTGGAATTTCTCGGCCTGCTTGCGGAGGAAGGCTCTGCCGGCATTTCAGAGGAGACGAAGGAGGCTGTGAAAAAAGGGCGGTTTGACCTGTATGATGCGGCTGCCATTGCCCTGATATGGAAACGGATTCTGGCAAAAAAGGAGACGGATGAGTTCAGCCAGATCATCATTGACGAGGCCCAGGATTTCGGAGAGACGGTGTACTATGTGATCCGCCGTCTGCTGCCGGGCTGCTACTTCACCATTATGGGCGATGTCTCCCAGAATATCCGCTATGAGACGGGAATGAACGACTGGGAGGGGCTTAAGGAAGCCATGTTTGAGAAGGAGAACGACAGCTTTTACCTGCTGGCCAAGAGTTACCGGAATACGATAGAGATTTCCGGCCAGGCCGGACTGGTTCTGGAGCATGCATCCCAGGGCGCCTATAAGATCCAGCCGGTGATCCGGCACGGCCGTCCGGTAGAGGACAGAACGGCACATCAGGAGCCTGAAAAGGCGCTGAGAGTGGCGGTGGAGGAGGTTAAGAGCCGCGGCTATGAAACCATTGCCGTTATCTGCCGGTGCGAGGAAGAGGCAGAAGAGGTGAGAATGCTGCTGGGACTCGAAAAGACTGCGCCGGGAGAGTTTAAAAACGGCGTTATGGTGCTCCCTGTGACTCTGACGAAGGGATTGGAGTTTGACGCGGTAATTCTCTGGAAGCCGGATGAGGAGCATTATGGCGTAAACAAAAAGGACGCCAAACTTTTGTATGTGGCAATCACCCGCGCCCTTCACGAGCTCTGGCTGGTGGGCGATCGGGAAAAAAGTCCTCTGTTTGAGGGAAGGGAAGCATAGCTTCCATGTGAAATGGCGCATCAGCCATCGGTGAAAAAAATAAGTGACGCATCCACACAGACAGCCGTCTGGATGCGTCACTTTTCTCTTTTTTAGAAAACCTGGGGCAGGGATTTCTCCTGCTCTTTCCTACTCCTTGCCGTTCCAGCAGTAAGTACAGAGTTTACATGGGGAAATGCCGATGGATTCCACCAGATCGTCGAGGCGGTGGAACTGGAGTGTGGTAAAGTTTAATTTCTTTCGGATTTCCTCTACCATGGCCTTGTAGTTTTCACTGTCCGGGTTAGCGTAATCGGCCAGTGTTTCCTCAGAGACGTCGTCTCCCTCCCGCTCACGGATGATCCGTCGTGTGATTAAATCCAGCTCTGAGTTGGAGCGGGAAAAATTCAGGTATTTGCAGCCAAACAGAAGCGGAGGACAGGCGGGACGAATATGTACCTCCTTGGCGCCGCTCTGGTAGAGAAACTCTGTGGTTTCCCCCAGCTGTGTACCGCGGACGATGGAGTCGTCAATGAGAAGAAGACTCTTGTCGCGGATCAGGGCGTCTACGGGAATCAGCTTCATGCGGGCGATCAGATTTCTCTGGTTCTGGCTTGTAGGCATGAAGGAACGAGGCCAGGTTGGCGTATATTTAATGAAAGGACGGGCAAATGGGATGCCGGATTCATTGGCATAGCCGATGGCATGTGCGATACCGGAGTCCGGAATGCCTGCAACCAGATCAGATTTGGAGTGATCGCGTCTGGCAAGCATTTTTCCGCAGGTATAGCGCATGGCCTCCACATTGACTCCCTCATAGGTGGAGGTAGGATAGCCGTAGTAAACCCAGAGGAAGGAACAGATTTTCATCTCCTCCCGCGGTGCGCTCAGCGTTTCGATTCCCTCCGGAGTCATAAATACAATCTCGCCGGGGCCTAACTCGTGGCAGTCCTTGTAGCCGAGGTTAATGTAGGCAAAGCTCTCGAAGGATACGCAGAAAGCGCCCTCCTTCTTTCCGATCATGGCCGGAGTTCTTCCAAGCCTGTCTCTGGAAACGTAGATGCCCTCCGGGGTCAGAAGCAGGATTGTCATGGAACCCTGAATCCTCTCCTGTGCATACAGAAGGCCGTCTACAATGGAATCCTTCTGGTTGATGATGGCGGCGACCAGCTCGGTGGCATTGATCTTTCCGCCGCTCATCTCAAGAAAATGAATATGGCCCTTTTCATAGGACTCCTCGATCAGTTCCTGCTCATTTGTTATTTTGCCCACTGTGGTGATGGCATAGCTGCCCAGGTGGGACTGAATTAAAAGCGGCTGCGGTTCCATATCGGAAATACAGCCAATGCCCATATTTCCCGTCAGTTCGTCCACATCTCGCTCAAATTTCGTTCGGAACGGGGAATTTTCGATATTGTGAATGGAACGGTTGAAGCCGTCAGGCCCGTAGACGGCCATTCCGCCGCGTCTGGTCCCAAGATGAGAATGATAGTCTACTCCGAAGAATAAATCCAAAGTGCAGTTTGTTTTTGAGGTTACACCAAAAAATCCGCCCATTTTTTCCTTCCTTTCAATCTGTGTAATTCAGTTGTTTTTTCTGACGCCATACAGCGCAAAAGTCAACTCTATCTTAGCATATATTAGGTAAAATGGACAATAGGATTCATTTATTATAAATATTAATAAAAACAAAGGGGTTTCGTGATAAAGGGGTTGGTGTTTTTCATAAAATTAGGTATAATGGCTGTACGGCAGGAAATGCTTTTCAGACTCATCAGAATAGAAAGAGGAAGAAACTATGAGGATCAAATACAGAACAGGAAAATTTCTGGCTGCCATGGTCTGTGCGGCAGCCCTGTGTACATGGGGAGGCACAGCCTCCTTTGCGGCAGAAGTGTCAGGGCCGGCATCTGACACGGAGATAGCGGAGAACTCAAAAGAGCAGGCTCAGCCAATGGGGCCTGGGATGGAAAGTGCACAGTCCGCAGAAAGCAGTCAGCCAGAAAACGGAGCCCAGACAGAAGGCGGCGGCCAGGCAGGAGATACGCTGCAGACAGAGGGCGGTCAGACGGGAGGCGCAGCTCAGACAGGGGATGGGGCTCAGACAGAGGGAAGCAGCCAGGAAGGAGATGGAGCTCAGGGAGAAACAGCCGGTCAGGCAGACGGGATGGTGATGAGCAATGGCCGTCTTCTGGATCCGTCCAGACCCATGGTTGCCCTTACCTTTGACGACGGACCGTATGCCCCGGTGGGAAACAGGATTATGGACTGTATGGAAAAGTATAATGGAAGGGGCACCTTCTTTGTAGTAGGAAACCGCGTCAATTCCTTCCAGGAGGAACTGCGCCGGATGCAGGCAGCCGGCCACGAGATAGCAAATCACAGCTACAGCCATAAGTACCTGCAGAAGCTGGGAGCTGAGCAGATAAGAAATGAGGTGGAAGGCTGCAATCAGGCAGTGGCTGCCGTCACCGGCGTATCGCCGGCCCTGATGCGCCTGCCGGGCGGAAGCTACAATGCAGCTGTACTGGCCAATATTCACCAGCCGATTATCCTGTGGAACATTGACACAAGGGACTGGGCCACAAAAAACGCAGCTCAGACAGCTGCAGCTGTAATCGGCAAAGTAAAGGATGGAGATATTGTGCTGATGCATGAGCTGTATTCGTCTACGGCTCAGGCGGTGGAGCAGATAGCTCCGGCTCTCACCGGGCAGGGCTTCCAGCTTGTGACAGTGAGCGAGCTGATACAGTTTCGGGGCGGAGCGGCTCCCGGAGTTATTTCCTACAGCTTTCCTCCGGCTTAGGGCTTTTACGAAACGGAGAGGAAACGCAGGCGTATTGGGTGTGAGAGAAAGGAAGGGATTTCGATGGAATACAGAAAATTCGGAGATAAGTATGTGGTTCGTCTGGATAAGGGGGAGGAGATTGTATACAGTCTCTTAAAGCTCTGTGCCTGGAAGGATATCAAGGTAGCCCAGGTGACTGGAATTGGAGCAGTGGGGGAGGTAACGGCAGGCCTGTTCGACACGGAGAAGAAGGAGTTTATCTCCCACACCTGGACAGGCGATATGGAGATAACTGCTCTGACCGGCAATATCACAACAAAGGAACAGAAGCCTTACGAGCATCTCCATATCACTGTGGCCGGCAGGGACGGTATGGCCAGAGGCGGACACCTGAAGCGCGCGGTGGTCAGCGCCACAGCGGAGCTGTTTCTGACTGTGGCGGACGGAACCGTGGAGAGGGAGATGAGTGATGAAATCGGGATTAATCTGATGAAATTTTAGAAAAGCAGTCCGGGTTAAGGGAGCGGATATGCTCAGTCAAACAGATCCCGGACATTTTCTTCATTGAAATAGCGGATACGCTTCAGCGGAATTTTAGCTGCCCGGAAGGCATTGTCCTTAAAACGGTCTCTTTTTCTGGCATCTTCTGTATCGTGGCTCCGGTCATCCAGCTCCACCGCAAACAGGACGTTCAGGTTTCTGTCACAGATGACAAAATCCACATGCTTCTGAGATATTTTGCCGAAATACCGGAAAAAATGGCGGCGGTTTGTCACGTCCATGAGATCTTTCAGGCCAACCTTAGGGCAGATCAGGAGCTTTCGGGCATCTGCTTCGCGCTTCAAAATCCGGTAAAACGAGTACTCTCTTTTGGTGAGAATCGGCTTGGCCTTATAGGGATAGTGCCTGCGGCTGCCAAAAAAGAGGAAAAGGACCAAAAGAACTGCGGCCGCCGCAGCGGCCAGAAAGAAAATTTTTGAAGTATCCATAGGTTCTCCTTTGTGTTCCGGCGCAATAGAATGCCTGGGCTGAAGCGGTGAGAGCTGAAACCGGGATGTGCACTCGCCGCAGTAGTGTTTTGGCTCCCTTCGGGCGCCAGCGGCTCGGCGCAGGTATAATAACCGCTCTGCGGACATTATACCATCTCGACTTACGTCTCGATGGGACCGCTCGTCAAATGCATGCTCATGCAAGCATGGCATGCGCTTTTCTCGCTATTATACCATATAGCGTCTTCTTTTTGAAAGGAAATGTGGGGGAGGCCGCGTCCTTTTGAGATTTTATTGCCCCGGATACTGTCCTCTGAATAATCTAATAGAAAAAGCACTGAAAGGAAAGCAGGATGGATCAGGCAAAGAAATGGATCAACTGCGATGGGGCATATCGGCTTGGCCTGACAGGACAGGGAGTGGGAGTCGCAATCCTGGACACGGGAATCTTCCTGCATCGGGATTTTGAGGATAGATTGGCAGCGTTTGTGGACATGGTAAAGCGCAGAAAGGAGCCGTATGATGACAATGGACATGGCACCCATATAGCCGGGATCATCGCAGGAGCGGGGATCGACTCAGGGGGCAGGTACCACGGAGTTGCCCCGGGGTGCAGTCTCATCAGCCTGAAGGTGCTGGATCACCGGGGCAATGGATATGCCTCCGACGTGCTGGCAGGGCTGAAATGGATCCGGGATCACAGAGAGGAGTATAATATCAGAATCGTCAATATATCGGTGGGCTCCTTCAGCCGCCGGGGGATGAGCGAGGAATCCGCCCTGGTAAAGGGGGTGGATGCCGCCTGGGATGCCGGTCTGGTAGTGGTGGTAGCTGCCGGAAATAATGGTCCGGGGCAGCGCACGATCACAACGCCCGGAATCAGCCGGAAGGTGATAACAGTGGGCTGCTCTGACGATTACAAGGAGGTGGATGTGGCGGGAAACAGGATGATTGACTATTCCGGCCGCGGTCCCACAAATGCCTGCATTCTGAAACCGGATATCGTGGCGCCCGGCTCCAACATTGTGAGCTGTGCCAACCGGAGCGGCTCCTATACCAGAAAAAGCGGAACTTCCATGTCCACGCCCCTTGTATCGGGAGCAGTCGCCCTTCTGCTGGAAAAGTATCCTGAAATGACAAACCTGGATGTGAAGCTCAGGCTCAGGGAGAGGGCGGTAGATCTGGGGCTTCCGAGAAACCAGCAGGGGTGGGGGCTTCTCGACGTGGAGAGGCTTGTGGAGTAACGGAAACGTCCTGGCAGAGCTGCCGGGACAGAGGAGGAAGAGGATGAAAATATCAGTACTAAATGAAAACACAGCCGGAAAGAGAGGCTTTCTGGCGGAACACGGGCTTTCCCTTCTGATAGAGCATGGCGGGAAACGGTTTTTGTTTGACGCAGGGCAGACAGGCGTATTCCTTCACAACGCTGAAAAGCTCGGAGAGGATCTCACACAGCTGGACGGGATTATACTGAGCCACGGCCATTTTGATCACTGCGGAGGTCTGGAATTTTTTGGGGATGCACTGCCCCGCTGTCCAGTTTATGTGAGGAAAAATGCATTCTTAAACAAGCAGGCTGTCAATGAGGACAAAAAGACGTACCGGATTCTCGGGATTCCGTGGAAAAGAGAGCTGCTGAAGGGAATGGAGATCCTGACAGAGGACAGACAGGAGATTGCGCCGGGCGTGTGGGTTCTGGGGAATATTCCCTACACGGTTCCATTTGAAAAAAGGCCGGAGATTTTCTTTATTGACGAGGGCGGTGAAAAGCGCCCTGACTACATGGAGGACGAACAGCTTCTTGTCATTGACACAGAAAAGGGGCTTTGTGTGTTTGCAGGCTGCTGTCATGCAGGAATTATCAACTGCCTGAGCTTTGTCCAGAGCTCGTTTCCCGGACGTCCCATCTACAGTGTTCTCGCTGGGATGCACTTGGGCGGGGTAAATGAGGATAGGCTTGAAAAGACGATTGAGGCGCTGGATGCAATGGGGATTTCCCTTCTGATGCCTGTCCACTGCACGGGAATCTATGCAATCGGGAGGATGAAAGAACGCCTGAGGGAGAGATGCATGATTTTGGAGACGGGAAAGAGTATTTTCCTTTGAAATCAGAAGAAAAGGGGAAGAGAGGACGGCAAAAAGGAAGAGGGAAAACAGAGGCGCTGTTTTCCCTCTTCCTTTTTATTTCCCCAGTGAGAGGAATTTTTTGATGTCTGTGTTGGCTCCCATAATAACGAGAGTTTCCGGCCCCTGGAATACATAGGCGGCCCCTGGAAGAGGATGGAGAGTTCCGTCCATTTTGACAGCCAGGATTGAAATACTGTATTTATTTCGGACGTTAATCTGAACAATGCTTTTTCCAACCCAGGATTCTGGTACAGGGACCTCATAGATCGAGTGATCAGGAGTCAGCTCAATATAATCAAAGATATTGTCTGTACTGTAGCGGACGGCAGAGTGAATGGCCATTTCCTTTTCCGGATAGACTACCTGATCGGCGCCGTTTCTGAGGAGAAATTTCGCGTGGATATCCCGGTTTGCACGGGAGAGGACAAACTTGGCTCCCAGATCTTTTAAGAGGGCTGTGGTTTCCAGGGAACTCTGGAAATTATCGCCGATAGCCACCACGCAGAGATCAAAGTTTCTGACCCCGATGGAGGCCATATACTGCTCATTGGTACAGTCGCCGATCTGCGCGCTGGTGACATAGGGGAGGATCGCATTGATGCGCTCCTCAGAGATGTCGATAGCCATTACCTCATGTTTAAGTTCATAGAGCTTCATTGCCATTGTGGCGCCGAAGCGGCCGAGGCCGATTAACAAAATAGACTTCATATCATAATCCTCCATTTATTACCTGTCTGTCACCCCACAGTGATGCGTTCCTGGGGCAGATGGACTGGAAATTTTCTGTGATTGGTAAGAGCGTACAGCATGGTGAGACCGCCCACACGGCCCAGATACATCAGAAGGATCAGTATAATTTTAGAAAAAATTCCAAGATCCTCTGTGATTCCAAGGGACAGCCCGACAGTCGCAATGGCGGAGGCTGCCTCAAAGGAGGACTCCATCATGGAAACTCCGTCAGCCCGGGTAATCAGAAAGCTGGCTGACAGAAACAGGAACAGATAGAGTACCAGAATCGCAATCGCATTCCTCAGGATATCATAGGGGACTCTGCGCTTATAACAGTGGATGTCCTCCTGATTCTGAAATACAGAGAGAATGCACAGAACCGCCAGGGCGAAAGTGGTCGTTTTAATACCTCCTGCTGTGGAGCCCGGAGAACCGCCGATGATCATTAAAATAATCGTCGCAAGCTGGCTCTGAGTGGAAAGCTGATCCAGAGGAACCGTGTTGAAACCGGCCGTTCTGGGTGTTACTGACTGGAAAATTGACGAATAAATCCGATCAGCAAGCGTGTAGCCTTCCCACCGCTGCGGCGTGAACTCAAACAGGAAGAAGAGAACCGCCGGTATCAGAATCAGCAGAAAGGTGGTAGTGAGAACGATCTTTGTCTGCAGCCTGTAGAACTTGTAGGACTGCCTGTGTTTGTAAATATCGTCCCAGACGAAGAAACCGATGCCGCCGATGACAATCAGAGCCATGACAGGGATGGTGATAAAAGGATTTGTCCGGTAGCTGGTCAGGGAGGAGTAAGGGCCTGAAGTACCTCCCATCAGATCAAAGCCTGCGTTGCAGAAGGCCGATATGGAGTGGAAGACAGAGTACCAGATTCCCCTGACAATGCCAAACTGAGGACAGAACTGAACAGCCATCACGAGAGCCCCCAGAAGCTCAAAAAGGATAGTGCATTTGACTATGAAACGGGTCATCCTGACAATACCGCCTACCTGCGGGGCAGAGATGGACTCCTGCATGACAAAACGCTGCTTCAGACCGATCTTCCTTCCCGACAGAATGGTGATGGCAATGGCCAGAGTCACAACTCCCATTCCTCCGATCTGAATCAGCAGAAGAATCACGGCCTGCCCGAATACAGACCAGTAGGTGGAGGTGTCATGGACGACGAGACCTGTCACGCAGGTTGCCGATGTGGCTGTAAAAACAGCGTCGATGAAGGGAGTCATTTCCCCGCTTCTCGATGAGAACGGAAGCGACAGCAAAATACCGCCGCACAGGATAATCAGAAAAAATCCGCCTAGAATAATTTTAGCCGGGGTCAGTGCCCAAACCTTATTGCTTAACATTGCCGGAACTCCTTAGTATTATTTATAGTAAGCATGTGTCCGATACGTCAAATCCTCTGTGCGTTCAGACAATAAATTGTATCTGCAAATCCAGATAATCATAACGATTATATATAGAACATCAGGGAATGTCAACAAAACAAAAGAGAACATCCGTTAAAAGCCTGCTACAATTTGCAGACAGTCCGGCAGTACAGAAAAACAGGCATTAAAACTGCAAAAATTACAAAACCGCAGGCTCCCTTCTGGACACCAGACAGCTCGGCATGGTATAATGACTGCAGAGCGGGCATTATACCTGCGCATACCGGTTTCAGCATGTACTGCTGAAAGCCGGGCGCTAAATTCCGCCGGAGGCTGCCATATCCGAAGGATATGGTATAATGACTGCAGAGCGGGCATTATACCTGCGCATACCGGTTTCAGCATGTACTGCTGAAAGCCGGGCGCTAAATTCCGCCGGAGGCTGCCATATCCGAAGGATATGGTATAATGACTGCAGAGCGGGCATTATACCTGCGCCGAGCCGCTGGCGCCCGAAGGGAGCCAAAATACCACTGCAGCGAGTGCGCATCCCTCGGAGAGTATAGCATATCCGAAGGATATGGTATAATGACTGCAGAGCGGGCATTATACCTGCGCATACCGGTTTCAGCATGTACTGCTGAAAGCCGGGCGCTAAATTCCGCCGGAGGCTGGTATATCCGAAGGATATGGTATAATGACTGCAGAGCAGAAGCCAGAGATTTCTTTCGCCAGCCGGTTCCGGCTGCGTATCTTTCAATTTCAATCCAAAGGCCGAATTCCGGCAGAATTTCAGATTCAGTTTTATATGTTTCCGTTTTACGCCTATCCCGGCTGTGACAAGCGGAAAAAGAAAAGATATATACGAGAGCAGAGATACGGAAAGAGACGGCTGCTGCGGGCAGAAGGGGCCGGAAAGGAGGGAAAACGGGACGAGCAGATCCGATGGAGAGGGAGATAGCCTGCCGCGGCAGAATCTGGGGGAAATTCTTAAAATAACAGTTGACATTTCAGTTTGCCTATAATATGATAGGTATAGCGAGAACAGAACATTTGTTCGTATTTTGGAGATATGGAGGAGAATATGGATAGAGATGAAAAACTGAAGGCGCTCGACGCCGCGCTGACGCAGATAGAGAAGGCATATGGAAAGGGCTCCGTTATGAAGCTGGGCGACTCAGGAGCCAATATGAATATTGAGACAGTTCCCACCGGCTCCCTGAGCCTTGACATTGCCCTGGGACTTGGAGGCGTTCCCAGAGGGCGTATCATAGAGGTATACGGACCTGAGTCCAGCGGTAAGACGACGGTAGCTCTCCATATGGTTGCCGAGGTTCAGAAGAGGGGCGGAATCGCCGGTTTTATCGATGCCGAGCATGCCCTGGATCCGGTCTATGCGAAGAATATCGGCGTCGATATAGATAATCTCTACATCTCACAGCCGGACAACGGCGAGCAGGCTCTCGAGATCACCGAGACCATGGTGCGCTCAGGAGCTGTCGATATTGTCATCGTGGACTCTGTGGCAGCCCTCGTCCCGAAGGCGGAAATTGATGGGGAGATGGGAGATTCTCACGTGGGACTTCAGGCCAGGCTCATGTCCCAGGCGCTGAGAAAGCTGACTGCCATTATCAGCAAATCCAACTGTATCGTGATCTTTATCAACCAGCTCCGAGAGAAGGTAGGTGTTATGTTCGGAAATCCGGAAACCACCACAGGAGGACGGGCGCTGAAGTTTTATGCATCTGTCCGCATGGATGTAAGAAGGATCGAAACCCTCAAGCAGGGCGGTGAGATGGTGGGAAACCGCGTCCGCATCAAGGTAGTGAAAAACAAGATCGCCCCTCCGTTTAAGGAGGCAGAATTCGACATCATGTTCGGAAAGGGAATTTCCAAGGAGGGAGATATACTGGATCTGGCAGCCAAGGAGAATATTGTGGAGAAGAGCGGAGCCTGGTACGCATACAATGGAAGCAAGATTGGACAGGGACGCGAGAACGCAAAGAATTTCCTTCAGGCAAACCAGGAGCTGTGCCAGGAGATAGAGGCCAAGGTGAGGGCCAAGTACGGTCTGGACGGAGCTGCTGCCGATGAAGGCTCAGCGGAGCGTGAGGCTGATGCACAGGAGCCAAAGCTGGCCATGCCTGATCTGGGAGACGAGCAGGAGTAGGATGGGAGTCAGGCAAAGGGCAGAAGGGACGGAGAAACGGGCCGTCTGCTTCTGAGGTGCCTGCCCGGACAGAAAACGTAGAAGAGAATGAAGGTTGACAAGATAGAACCCATAGACAGGCGCAGGAGCAAGGTTTTTCTGGATGGAGAGTTTGCTTTTGCCCTGTACAGCGGGGAGCTCAGACACTACCGCATAGAGGAGGGAGGAGAGCTTTCCTGCGAGCAGTATGAAGCGATTCTTAGAGAGATTGTATTTAAAAGAGCCAGAGAGAGGGCTGTCTACTGGCTGAAATGTTCAGCCAGGACAGAGGAGGAGCTTCGCAGAAAGCTGCGGGATGGCCATTATCCTGAGCGGGCAGTGGATCATACCATAAAGCTTCTGAAAAAGTACAGGTATATTGACGATGAGGAGTATGCCAGAAATTTTGTGGAGCTGAACGGAACGAGGAAAAGCCGGGCCGAGCTGGCTTCAGCGCTCAAAAGCAAGGGAATCAGCCGGGAGTGTGTCAGCCGCCTGCTGGAAGAAAACCCTGTGGATGAGGAGGAGCAGGTGCGAAAGCTCCTTGCAAAGCGGCGTTTTGATCCGGAAAATGCCGATCCAAAGGAAACAGCCAGACAGGTGGCGTACCTGATGCGCAGAGGCTTTTCCTATGAAACGGTGCGCAGGGTGATTGCAGAGCTCAGGGATCTGTACTGACTGTATTTTCACTATTTCTGGCACTGCGGGCAAAAAACAGAGGAGCAGAGCGCGTTTTTTTCTTTGTGAGATAGTTACGAAAAAGAGCAAACACTTCCTATTATACTTGACATAGTGTATAAAACAGTTTAAAATTGTAGTGTTGTATCGATATGTACAATGAAAACTAAATAAGGAGGTGCTCCTGTGCCACAAGTAATAATTCCGTTGATTACGGCTGTTATTGTTGCTGTTATTACTTGGTTTGTGGCTGTCAATTACCGCCAGAAGACATACGAGGCTAAGATTGGCAGTGCGGAAGAACGATCAAGGGAAATAATAGATGAAGCATTAAAGGTTGCAGAGACAAAGAAGCGAGAAGCTCTCCTTGAAGCGAAGGAAGAGTCACTGAAGACTAAGAATGAGCTTGAAAAAGAAACAAAGGAAAGAAGAGCTGAGCTTCAGCGCTATGAGCGGCGCGTACTGAGCAAGGAAGAAAATCTGGACAAGAAATCAGAAGCGATTGAGAAACGTGAAGCAGGGCTTAACGCCAAAGAGGAAGCTCTGAGGAAGAGAACCACAGAGGTTGAGGAACTCTACGAGAAGGGAATGCAGGAGCTGGAGAAAATTTCCGGTCTTACATCCGAGCAGGCGAAGGAATATCTTCTGAAATCCGTGGAGGAG
Source organism: Clostridium sp. M62/1 (assembly GCF_020736365.1). NCBI lineage: Bacteria > Bacillati > Bacillota > Clostridia > Eubacteriales > Clostridiaceae > Clostridium > Clostridium sp. M62/1. The sequence continues at coordinate 1,520,942 of NZ_CP085988.1, forward strand.
GATGTAAAGCACGACACGGCCAAGCTCATCAAGGAGATGGAGGCAAAGGCCAAGGAGGAAGCCGATAAGAAGGCCAAGGATTACGTGGTAACGGCAATCCAGCGCTGTGCGGCTGACCATGTGGCCGAGACGACAGTATCCGTTGTCCAGCTTCCAAACGATGAGATGAAGGGACGAATCATCGGACGTGAGGGACGCAATATCCGGACCCTTGAGACGCTGACGGGCGTGGAACTGATCATTGACGATACGCCGGAGGCGGTTGTCCTTTCCGGCTTTGACCCAATCCGCAGGGAAGTTGCCAGAATTGCTCTGGAACGCCTGATTGTAGACGGCAGAATCCATCCTGCCAGAATTGAGGAGATGGTAGAGAAGGCGCAGAAGGAAGTAGAAACCATGATGCGCGAGGAAGGTGAGGCTGCACTGCTTGAGGTGGGCATTCACGGAATTCACCCTGAGCTTGTCAAACTGCTTGGCAAGATGAAGTTCAGGACAAGCTACGGACAGAATGCACTGAAGCATTCCATAGAGGTAGCACAGCTTGCAGGACTTTTGGCGGCGGAGGTCGGAGTAGATGTCCGCACGGCGAAGAGAGCAGGCTTATTACATGATATAGGCAAGGCTGTTGACCACGAGATGGAGGGAACACACGTAAAGCTCGGCGTGGATCTTTGCAGAAAGTACAAGGAATCCGCTGTAGTGATTAATGCGGTGGAGGCCCATCACGGCGATGTGGAGCCGCAGAGCCTGATTGCCTGTCTTGTACAGGCTGCTGACACAATCTCGGCTGCAAGACCTGGAGCCAGACGAGAGACACTTGAAACATACACGAACCGTCTCAGACAGCTGGAGGATATTACAAATTCTTTCAAGGGAGTAGACAAATCCTACGCGATCCAGGCAGGACGCGAGGTACGGATCATGGTCATTCCCGAACAGGTAAACGACGATGGTATGGTATTGATGGCAAGGGAAATTTCCAAGCGAATCGAGACAGAACTGGAATACCCCGGTCAGATAAAAGTGAATGTAATTCGCGAATCAAGAGTGACGGACTACGCGAAGTAGATAAAGGCAAATTGAGTTCTGAGCAGTTAATTCTGAGAGAGGGAAGCGTGCTTTCATTCGGCAGATGCCGGAAAGCGCGGTTCCCTCTCTTTTTCTTTTCAGAGGGGCGGCTGCAAGGGTACAGGGAAAAACCAGTTCATGTGTTCATATTCTTGACAGGGCACGAATATGAGGTAAAATGAAAACAGCTGATCAAAACCTCCTGTATCAGACAGGGGGATGGAAAGACAGAAAAAAGAAACAGCGATTGGAGGAAATGGAAATGAAAAGGATTGGCTTTATTGGAATGGGAAATATGGGATATGCCATTTTAAAGGGACTTTTACAGGTATTTGACAGGGAAGTACTGCTTCTTACCGATGCGGATCGGAAACGTGCAGAGAAAATATCGGAGGAGACAGGCGTTGCCTGCGCTGCGGACAATGCAGCCTGCGCCTCTATGGCTGATTATGTGGTTTTAGCCGTTAAGCCCCAGTATTATGATGCTGTTCTCTCAGATATAAAAGATACGGTGACAAAGGAAAAAATTATTATCTCAATCGCTCCCTCCGTCACGATCCAGGATTTAAAGGAAAAGCTGGGACAGGATCGAAGAATTGTCAGAGCTATGCCGAACACTCCTGCTCTTGTTGGAATGGGGGTGACAGGGGTGTGCTATGAGGCAGAGCGTTTTTCTGAGGAGGAAAGGGATACCATCCGTCAGTTTTTTGAGTCCTTCGGTTCCATGGAACTGGTGGAGGAACGGCTGATGAACGCAGTTGTCTGTGTGAGCGGAAGCTCTCCTGCCTATGTCTATATGTTTATTGAGGCTCTGGCAGACAGCGCTGTCAAGTACGGACTCCCCCGGGATACTGCGTACCGCATGGCCGCCCGCACGGTTATGGGAAGCGCAGAAATGGTTCTCGAGACAGGTGAACATCCAGGAAAATTAAAGGATATGGTATGCTCACCGGGAGGAACTACGATTGCAGCTGTGTCAGCCCTTGAAGAATGCGGATTCAGGAATGCCGTAATTAAGGCGGCTGATGCCTGCTTTAAGAAATGCACTGATATGAGATAAGAAAAGAGATACAAGATAAAAAGAGACAGGAAAAGAGAGATTAAGATAAAAAAGAGATAAAAAGAGATAGGAAAAGGCAGGTGCAGAGCCCTAAAGAAGCGGGCTTCTGCGAAGCGGCGAGGGATCGTCCGGGCTGCAGCCTGCCGCAGAAAAGATATGAGGGAATGGAAGGAGAGGAAGAGATGGACATGATGGATCAGAAGACAAAGGAGGAAGAGATTCCCGTAAGGCGGATAGACAGGGAATTAAAATACCAGGGAACTATCCTGAAGGTGTATCAGGATACGGTTCAGGTAAATGGCCACGAGGCAAAATGGGATTATATCCATCACAATGGAGCCGCTGCCGTGGTAGCTGTAACGGAGGAGGGGAAGCTTCTGATGGTGCGCCAGTACAGAAACGCCCTTGACCGCTATACGCTGGAGATTCCCGCGGGAGCTCTGGACTATCCGGAGGAGCCGAAAATTGACTGCGCGTACAGAGAACTGGAGGAGGAAACGGGATTCAGGACAGACCATCTGGAATATCTTCTGAGCATCAACACTACCATCGCTTTCTGCGATGAGGCCATCGACGTGTTTGTGGCGAGAAACCTGATTCCCTCCCGCCAGCATCTGGATCCGGACGAAAACATTCAGGTGGAGGAATGGGAGCTGGAGGATCTTCTGGAATTGATCGCTGCAGGAAAGATGACAGATGGAAAAACAGTGGCATCTATCCTGGCCTACGCAGTAAAGTACAGAGGCAGAGGACCTGAGAGAAAATAGCGGCGCCAGCGGTGCCGGAAGAAGGAAGACAGGAAAAAACGGAAACTGCATAGACCGGAAAAAAACGGCATAGGATGAAAAAAAGGAAATGGGTTTAACACATGAGACGTGTTTCAGATATGATCCGCTTTCATCCGGTTATGCTGTTTTTTTTCTGCTTTGCAGCGGCCTCGCTGGCGGGAAGTGTGTGGATGAACGGGCTTCCCGGTCAGACACAGGAGGAAATGGGGGTTCTTGGGCAGGCATGGCTGCATCAGTCAGGATACTCAGTGAAGCCGGAGCCTGCCCAGGCTGTTCCAGTTATGTTTCAGAGATGCATTCAGGCAGCAGTCCTGTGGCTGGCAGGAATGACATCGTTTGGAACGGCTGGGCTGTGTCTCGGGGCGGCAGTCCTGGGCTTCTCCATGGCAGCCGTACTTTCCGCCCTGACTATGCAGGCAGGTTTTCTGGCTCTCCCTCTGTTTATCCTGTCGCTGTTTCCACAATGGCTGTTTTATATTCCCGTTCTCCTGGTTCTTTTCCGGTGGGGGAGCAGCACAGAGAAGCGTACCCACGGAGCCGCCTTCTTGATTCTGATGGCGTTTACGGCAGCAGGAGCTCTGACGGAAACCCTTCTGAATCCTGTGTGGATGGAACTGGCAGGAAGTGTTGTAGCAGCTCTTTCAGGCTGAACAAGGCTGGTTTTTATGGAATTTGCGAGAACAGAAAAAAATTTTTTCTCAAGATATTGCCCTGTTAAAATGCAGCAGGACAATATCTTGTATTTTTTATGTAAATCAGCAGGAGGAGGTGTCGAAAGTGGGAAAAATGTGTTTGATTTTATCAAAAAATGTATATATAATGGTAGATACCAGTGGATTTTTGCCTTGTTTTATGAGGAAAGACTGAGGCAGGAGCAAAATGGAAAGGGGCACACAGCCATGCCTTTGGACTGAAAAGGAAGAGGTGAGGTAAGCCGTTCTGTTTTTTTCAGTTTCTGTTATCAGCTTCAAAAAAGGTATGGATTGACAAAAGAGTACGGAACGATTAGGGGATAAAGTATGTTTGATGAGGTGGAGAAGTTTGTAGGATATCTGCGGGACGTAAAAAAAATGTCCCAGAATACGATTCTCTCGTACAGGCGTGATTTGCTGCAGTTCGCATCCTATATGGCGGACAGGGGAGTGGCAGAGGCTGGAAAAGTTACAAAGACCAGCCTGGATTCCTACATTCTTTTTCTGGAGAGGGAGGGGAAGGCTGCCGCAACTATCTCGCGGATGCTGGCATCGATCAAGGCGTTTTTTCATTATGAAAGCACAGAAGGATATATAAAAAGAAATCCGGCGGAGATGATCCGGGCGCCTAAAATCGAAAAGAAAGCTCCGTCTATTCTCTCGGTAGAGGAGGTTACGAGACTTTTAAACCAGCCGGGCGGCAGAACCCCCAAGGAGATACGGGACAAGGCTATGCTGGAGCTTCTCTACGCTACAGGAATCAGGGTTTCAGAGCTGATGAACCTGAATCTGCATCACATTAATATGACCATCGGCTTTATTACCTGCAGCGACAGCGGCAGGGAGAGAACGATCCCCTTTGGCCGCGTGGCGAAAAAAGCGCTGGATGATTACCTGAAAAATTCCAGGCCGGAGCTTACGAAAAAGAAAGAGTCAGACTGGCTGTTTGTAAACTGCAGCGGAGGACAGATGAGCCGTCAGGGCTTCTGGAAGATTATCAAATATTACGGGGAAAAGGCGGGGATCCAGACGGACATCACGCCTCACACGCTGCGCCACTCCTTTGCCGCTCATCTGATCAGCAGCGGAGCAGACATGAAGGCAGTGCAGCAGATACTGGGACATTCGGATATGGCCACTACTCAGATGTATGCTGCCTATCTGCATGGCTCACAGACAGCCAAGGAGTAGCGAAGAGACAGGTTTCGCTGTTATATAGAAAATGAAAAACTGTAATAATATGAGAGAGAACGGCAGGTTCATACCTTCCTGAAGAAGGCTTTATGCCGGCGGCGCTCATATTGTTACAGTTTTTTGTTTAAGATAACCTGCCTGCAGCAAAGATACGGATTGTATGAAAAGGCAAGTCCGGGGCGGAAATAAACATCTGCCCTGAGACGCATTTCAAAATCAGAGCCCTTCTTTCGTTTCTGCAAAATTGACATGCTTCGTCTAATCGGCAGGAGCTTCGACAGGGAGGGTGACCGTAAAGGAGGAACCCTCATCCGGGCGGCTTTCCACAGTAATGGAGCCGTGGCTCAGCTCCAGAATCCGCTTAACCATGGGAAGGCCAAGGCCGTTGCCGGAGGAGCTGTTTTTATCCTTGCGGAAAAATTTGTCAAAAATATGGGCTATGGTAGCTTCATCCATTCCGATCCCGGTGTCCTGGATGGAAACGCGAATCAGAGAGCCCTCATTTTTCAGATAGACACGGATCGTTCCGTTCTTTGGCGTGTACTGGATGGCGTTGTGAAGAAGATTTACCCAGACCTGCATGATCATGTCGGCATTTCCATAATACCAGGCAGTTTCCATATCAATGTCCAGATCCAGCTTTTTCTCGTCCCAGAGAGGTTCCAGAAGGAGGATTGCCTGACGCAGCTGCTCATCGAGGCAGTAGCGCGTCTTATTCGTCACAATCTCCTGTTTTTCCAGACGCGACATGGCCAGAATATTCCCGGACAGGCTGGAGAGCTGGCGTACACTGTCAATGATAATATGTATATATTCATCGCGTTCCTTCTCCGTAAGAGAGTGATCCTGGAGCAGGGTGGTGTATCCCTCGATAGCTGCCAGAGGTGTCCGGAATTCATGGGAAATATTTGCTGCGAAATCATTGCGCAGGGATTCTATACTTCCCAGCTCCTGAACCATCTTGTTGAAATGTCCGGCCAGCTGTCCAAGCTCCGGAAACGAGTAGTCGGTTTTAACGCGCACGGAGAAGTCGCCGGTTGCCACCTTCTTGATGGCATCGCTGAAGCTCACTAACGGCGACAGCAGAAGCCGGTTCACAAGGAGGGTCAAAACGATACCGGCCAGCAGGCTTTCCACCAGCATGGTAAAGAGCGGAAAATAAGGGCTGGGGCCGTAATCGCCGCTCCAGTTACTGATCAGAAGGAATACCCACCCAATCAGCATTGGAGTCACGGCAGTGCTGATGAAGGTTATCAGGATAATATAAAATTTCAGAGGAGATGTATGCTGTTTTATCTGTTTCATGGCTCCTGTTTCACCACCTTGTATCCCAGGCCGCGGACTGTGAGAATCTGAAAATCATCGCAGTCCTTAAAGCGTTCTCTTAATCGGTTAATATGTACGTCCACCGTCCGTTCATCTGACTGGGAATCCACGCCCCAGATTTCGTCCATCAGCTGCTGGCGGGTAAAGATCTTGTTGGGATAGGACATCAGTTTGTATAAAAGGTAAAATTCCTTCTGGGGCAGCAGAAGCTCCTCTCCGTTGAAAGTGACTGTCAGGGCATCATAATTTAATACCGTTTTTCCGCAGATAATTTTCCGCTCTGTGGAGATCCTGGCTCTCTTTAACAGGGCGCCGATTCTAAGAACCATCTCATTGACATCAATGGGCTTTACCATGTAATCGTCAGTGCCTGCCAGAAAGCCCCTTTGTTTGTCTTCAAACCGCTCTTTGGCAGTAATAATCAGAATTGGCAGGGTGTAGCCGCTGACCCGCAGTGTCTCAATCAGCTCATATCCGTCCATACCGGGCATCATAATATCGGAGATAATCAGATCCACATACTCAGTATCGAGAATTTTCAGAGCAGCAAGCCCGCTCTCAGCAGGGATGGCACAGTAGCCGTTATTCAGCAGTACAGTGCAGAAAAGATTTCTCAGTTTCATATCGTCCTCTACTACAAGAATATTAAACATTGGATTCACCTCTTATCACAGTCATTTTGCCGGCAGCAGAGCAGTCAGGCTGAACATGGTGGAGGCAGTTTCTGTCTCCCATCAGCGCTTTCCCACCAGGCTGTCTGCCGGTTTCACCATAAGTATACCACAGGATTATTAATTTTCTTTAAACGAAACAGCATATCGCGGTGTGTTTTGCGTGGACTTTGTAATAGCAGGAGAACACAGAATTTTAAATGTAAGTTCACATTCAGTTTATATAAGGTTAAAGTTCATTTAAAATTGAGGTGCTATACTTTAGCGCAAACAGTCACCGAGAGAGAATACGGGGCTCAGGCTCGCCTTCAGAAGTGCAGGCGAGAAGGAAGGAGAACAGACATGAATAGAGAAAAACTGTATTCAGCGGCAGATTTGCTGAAACGGAAAAAAAAGATAGTGATCCCGGCGGCTATTTTTACAGTAGCTGCCGCTGCCTTTCTGGCAGGAAGAGGAGGAAAGTCTTCTTCACCGGTAGCCATGGGTATGGGGCAGATGAACAACGTGGCAACCGTTTCTGCGGAGTATCCCAAAAGCGGAGATATTAAGCTGGAAACAGCTGTCACGGGAACCGTGGAACCGGCAGATGTTGTCTATGTATACGCTCAGGAGTCAGGCGATGTCACTTCTGTGCAGGTAAAGGCCGGAGATGTAGTTGAAGCCGGACAGGTGCTTCTGACCATCGACACAAAACAGGTAGAGTCAGCTAAAAACTCCATGGATTCTGCAAAGATCAGCTATGATCAGGCTCAGAGCACTCTGAACAGGATGCAGCTTCTCTATGCGGGAGGCGATATTTCCGACCAGGAGTATGAAGAGTATCAGAATCAGGTAAAGTCAGCCAGGCTGCAGTATGAATCAGCAAAGCTGAATTATGAAAACCAGGTGGAGTACAGCACTGTGACCGCTCCTATCGCCGGCAAGGTAGAGAGCTGTGATGTGGAGGTATTTGACAATGTGAATGTGAGCGCGCAGCTCTGTGTTATTTCCGGCGAGGGGGAGCAGAGAGTGTCCTTCAGTGTGACAGAGCGCGTGGCAAAGAATCTGTCAGTGGGAGATGAAATACGGATTGAAAAGGACGGGGCGGAATACAGAGGATTCATCACAGAGGTGAGCGGCATGGTAGACGCAGCCACAGGAATGTTTAAGGTGAAGGCCAGCATGGATCAGGCAGATGAGGTCCCCACAGGCAGCACAGTGAAAATCTATGTGGTTTCTGAGGAGGTTCACGATGCCATGACGGTCCCGGTGGACGCAGTTTACTTTGACGGCGGCGTAGGAAACGTCTATGTCTATGAGGACGGAACGGTACATAAAAAAGAGGTTGAGGTGGGAATCTTCGATTCAGAACTGGCAGAGATCAAGGCAGGTCTCACAGAAAATGACCTGGTGATAAGCACCTGGAGCTCGGAGCTATATGAGGGAAGTACGGTAAAGCTCAAAGATGACAGCGAGGGCACAGGTACAGACGCGGATATGCAGACAGAGGAGACGGCGGACAAAGAGACAGACGGCAGGGAACAGCCGCTTTCCCCGTCAGACGCATTGCCCCTGGAACCGGTAGCGGACGCAGAGGAAAGGTAGGAAAAGGAGGCCATTATGGGAATTACAAAATTTGTCCTGAAACGTCCGGTTACGATCGTTATGGCGCTGCTCTGTCTGCTGGTGTTCGGTATTTCTTCTGTATTTAATGCCACTCTGGAGCAGATGCCGGAGATGGAGACTCCCATGCTGATTATAAGCACCCGCTATGACGGAGCGGGTCCTGAGGACATCTGTGAGCTGGTGACAGAGCCCATAGAGGATGAGGTCAGTACCCTGGAGGGAGTGAAGAGCGTCAGCTCTACATCCAGTGACGGTTCATCTATGGTTATGCTGGAATACGACTACGGCACAGATATGGATGAGGCATACAGCGATCTAACAAAGAAGATGAACAGCATTGAACGGCAGCTTCCAGATGACGCGGAGGAACCGACGGTGATGGAAATGAGTATGGATGCCAGTACCACTATGATGCTGTCCATCAGCCACAGGACACAGAGCAATCTGTATGACTATGTAGATCAGAAAATCGTTCCTGAGCTGGAAAAAATCACATCTGTGGCCTCTGTGGAGGCTACAGGAGGTTCGTCGGAATATATCAAGGTTGAATTGATTTCAGAAAAGATGGCCCAGTACAAGGTAACCATGTCCCAGATCACCTCGGCTATTGAGGCGGCAAACCTGTCATCTCCGTCAGGAGACACAGTGGTGGGAAATCTGGAGCTGTCTGTCACCACCTCACTGGAGACAGAGGAGATGGAGGATTTAAAGACTGTTCCCATCACAACCTCATCCGGCGAGATTATTATGCTGCAGGATGTTGCGAACATTACGGAGGCCAAGGAGGAGCAGGGAGGAATATCCCGATATGACGGACAGGAAACAATCTCCATTTCCATCACTAAAAACCAGAGCAACACGGCCATGGAGGTTTCCAATGCCGTAAAAGAGACCATAGAAACTCTGACGGCAGATGATTCTGATCTGACTATTGAGATTGTAAATGATTCTGCGGACACGATCCTGGACTCCTTAAAGGATGTGGCGGTAACCATGATCCTGGCGGTAGTAATCTCGATGATTATTATTTTCCTGTTCTTTGGAGATGTGAAGGCTTCCCTGATTGTCGGAAGTTCTATCCCTACTTCGATCCTGTTATCGCTGATCGCGATTACCTCGGCAGGCTTTTCGCTGAATGTCATCACCATGAGCGCATTGACCCTGGGAGTTGGAATGATGGTAGATAACTCCATTGTCGTTCTGGAAAGCTGCTTCAGGGTTACGAAAGAAAACTGGGATAAGGGAATTGTGGGTTATGCAAAGTCCGCTCTTCAGGGAACCAATGTGGTGTTCGCGTCGATCATCGGCGGTACGGCTACAACCTGTGTCGTATTTATTCCGCTGGCATCCCTTCAGGGAATGTCAGGACAGATGTTCGGCCCTCTGGGCTTTACCGTAGTATTCTGTATGATAGCATCTCTGCTCTCTGCCGTGACGGTCGTGCCTCTGTGCTACGTTGTGTATAAGCCGAGAGAGAAGGAGGGGGCTGTCCTGTCCAGGCCGGTGGAGAGACTGCAGGACCTCTACCGCAGGATCATGAAAAGACTTTTAAGACACAAGGCGATGGTTATGTCTGTATCTGTGGCAATGCTTGTGGCCACTGTCTATCTGGCCTCAGGAATGGAGACAGAGCTTATCACGGCTGACGATACGGCACAGATCAGCATCGACATTGAGGCCCGTCCGGGCATTCTGGATGAAAAGGCAGACACGGCTCTCGAGGAGATCGAGCAGATAGTATCTTCCAATGAGAACGTGGATTCCTACATGCTTCGGTATAATAACCAGAGCGGAAGCGTAACAGCCTATCTGAAGGATGACAGAACCATGGAAACCCAGGAGCTGGCAGATCTGTGGCAGGAGGAGATGACAGACATTGAAAATTTCAGCATCGACGTCACAGCGGGAAGCTCCATGAGCTTTATGCAGAGAAGCCGCGGCTACGAGGTGATTCTTAAGGGAACCCAGTATGACGAGCTGAAAGAAGTCAGCGACAAAATTGTGGAGGAGCTCACCGCCAGGGACGACATTATCAACGTCCATTCCAGCTATGAAAACAATGCTCCCATTGTCACCATCAAGGTAGATTCTCTGATGGCTGAGAAGTATGGTCTGAGCGCTTCTTCCATCGGTTCTTCGGTAAACAATGCACTGAGCGGCACCACAGCCACGACTCTTACTGTGGATGGGCAGGATATAGATGTAAAGGTTGAGTACCCGGAAGATGAGTACCGGACCATTGATCAGATGAAAAATATTACGCTGACGGCACAGGATGGAAGCTCTGTTGCCCTGACAGATGTGGCAGAGGTAATCTTTAAAGACAGCCCGTCATCCATCAGCAGGGAGGATAAAGAATACCAGGTAACCATCAGCGGCGATTACACCGGCCAGGATGTGTCTGCAGAGATTGACAGCGAGGTGATTGCGCCGAATCTGACAGGAACTATAAAAAGGGGAACGAGCAGCACGGATCAGATGATGGAGGAAGAATTTTCAGCCCTCTATACAGCGATTGCAACGGCGGTGTTCCTGCTCTTCGTTGTAATGGCGGCGCAGTTTGAGTCTCCCAAGTTCTCCTTTATGGTTATGACCACGATTCCGTTCAGCCTGATCGGCTCCTTTGGCTTTCTGAAGCTGACAGGGGTCACCATGAGTATGACTTCCATCCTGGGATTTCTGATCCTGGTGGGAACGGTCGTAAACAACGGAATCCTCTATGTGGATACGGTGAACCAGTACCGGATGGAAATGGATATGGAGACAGCCATGATTGAAGCGGGAGCTACGAGGCTTCGCCCGATGCTGATGACCAGCCTTACTACGATCCTTGGCATGCTGCCTATGGCAATGGCTATTGGAAGCAGCGGTTCTACGACTCAGGGACTTGCGGTAGTGGATATTGGAGGACTGACAGTGGGACTGTTTGTAGCCCTCTTCATGCTCCCTGTCTACTACGCGCTGATGAACCGAAAGCCAAAGGCATATAACGGCTGGGATATTGACTAGGCTTTGCCGGTGTCGGCTGAATATGAGACAAACGGAACAGTGAGAAAAGGTATGGCCTCTGCAGAGGACGGAACGAACCGGAAACTGGCAGAAGAAAGAGGATGGAAAAGCTTCTCGGTACAGTCCTGGCAGAGGCACTGCAAAAGGAGTATAAATTATGAGAAAATTCAGATACAGAGCGGCGCTTTGGGCAGTAGGAATGGCTCTTTTAGCAGGTACAGTTTTTCCCATGTGCGCTTTTGCGGATAGCCCCCCTTTTGCCTATACGGAGGAGGAGTGGGCGTCTATCAGGGATGACACACTGGAATTTGGAGAGATAGACGAGCTGATCCATGAGTACAACAGTACGGTGAAGCAGAATAACATTGATTATAAGGATTATCAGGGAAAAGACAGGGATGACGTGGCACAGGAATATTACGACTCAGCAGATGAAATCTATGGGAACCTTCCGGAGCTGGATTCTGACTCAGAGGGATATGCATCAGCCCTTTCCAGCTATATCAGCAGTGAGCAGCAGGCGGACAATATGGTGGAGCAGGGTGACAACAATGTGGACGATGAGGACACGGTGAGGTGGGGGTATACAAAGACAGAGAAGAGCCTGGTAAACCAGGCCCAGAGCCTGATGATCTCCTACTGGAGCAGTACTGCCAATCTGGAATCCCTGAACCGCGCTCTGGAGCAGGCGAAGCAGAATGAACAGACAGTTTCAGCCAAAGTGGCTGCCGGTACTGCTACACAGACGGAACTTTTAAATGCCAGTGAGGCGGTTCTCACAGCGCAGTCATCCATTACCTCCGCCCAGAGCAGTCTGAATGAGACGAGAGACTCTCTAATCCGGATGCTGGGGTGGAATTATGGAGATGAGGTGGAGATTAAAGAGCTGCCGGAGCCGGATTTGGACGCTGTTCAGACCGTTAACCTGGAAGAGGCTCTGAACAAGGCCCTGGAGAATAACTACAATCTGAAAATCCTGAAAAAGAAGCTGCAGAATTCCAGATCCAGTACAAATGAAGAAACGTATACAGAGCAGGTAAAGAGCGGGGAACAGACCATAAAGTCCAATGTGACAAGCGCCTACCAGAGTCTTCTTCTGGCCAAAAACAAGTATGAACAGGCGGTAAACCAGCTGGCTCTTTCTGAACAGCAGATGCAGACAGCAGAACGGAAAAAGGCGGCCGGCACGATCAGTGCCAACAGCTACCAGGAACAGGTCTATTCCTATGAGGATGCGAAAACGGCAAAGCAGACGGCGGCCTACAGCCTGCTGAGTGCGCAGCTTGCCTATGAATGGGCAGTGAACGGTCTGGCCAGCGCTTCATAGACGCAGATTAGGAGGAAATGCCATATGCGCAAAGTGATGGGAAGAGGAAAAGGGGGATGGCTGGCTGGAAGTATCCTTCTGCTGTCTGTGGTCTGGACACTGCCCGTTCAGGCCGCCAAATCTCTGGAGGTGACACAGACGCAGCTGGAGCGGCAGGCTGAGGGAGAAGGGAAGGCAGGTGAAGCCGACGGGCAGACTGAGGAGGAAGCTTTGGCCGTCGGCCCTGGAGTCTCAGCAGAAGGAGGGGATGATGCGTCCGCCGGCTCCGGGACTGAAAGCGGCTCCCAGGCAGAAGAAGCTGCTTTTTCAGAGGAGGAACTGGCGGACAGCCAGATTGAATACGGAGAGCTGGAGGAGCTTATAAGGAGGGGAAATCCTACCGTAAAAGCAGCCATCGGCTCCTACGACACCGATCTGGAGATCTATCAGGAGGCCCTTTCGTCTCTGGCGGCTGCAAAGCAGGAGATGACAGAAAATGCCGGGGATCTGAAGGAGGAGGACGGAAGTGATGCTCTGATCGCCCAGTATGAGTCAAATGCAGATCAGCTTGGAACCTCCATCGCTCAGATGAATCGGACAATCCGCAGACTTACGGGAGTGAGCGGTCAGAAGAGTCTGAACCAGTCTGTCAACACCATGGTGAAGACAGCTCAGACCCTTATGGCAAGCTATAACCAGATGCGGGCCCAGAGAGAGACCGCCGAAAAACAGGAAGAAAGCGCCAGGGCAGCTTATGAAAAGACACAGAAAATGTATGCAGCCGGAATGACAACCCAGCAGGAACTGCTGACAGCAGAGCAGAGTCTGCTGAGCACCCAGATTTCTCTGCAGTCGGCCAGGGACAGCGAGGACAGTCTGAAACGGCAGCTGGCGGCCATGATTGGACGAAACGCAGAAGGATTGGAGATAGGAACGCTCCCGGAGCCTGATCCGTCTGTCATTGATACCTTTCAGCTGGAGGAAGATAAAAAGACCGCCATAACCTCAGATGAATCCATTCAGGCACTGCGAAAATCCCAGGCGGGAGGAAGCGCGGCCAGCAGCCTCAGGACCCAGCAGATAGAGGAGGCGAAGGGAGAAAAAAATTCCACCATGGATGCGCTCTACAGCGATATGATCGCAAAACGTGAGGCGTATGAGGCTGCCGGTCAGGCATTCCAGAGCGCCCAGAAGGAGCGGGATGCCCTTGAGACCAAGTATCAGTCGGGAATGATTTCCAGACAGGATTACCTTCAGGGAGTGGCTTCCTACCAGGAGAAAAAAGCGGACAGAGAGGCAGCATCCATTGCCCTCAGCCAGGCCATCTCCGCGTACAGGTGGGAGATCAAAGGCATATAAAACGTCAGAAATAAAGAAAATAAAGAGAAAAGGAGAGTAAAAGAAAAGACCGCAGGGGGAACCTATCAAGCCTCCTGCGGCCTTTTCTCTTGTAAATTAGAAAGGGTTGTTGATAATTTTGGGAGCAGATGGAAAGTATCTCACTGGTTTCAGGAAAAGTGTTACTGTCCTTCGCCCACTACGGCGACGAAACTGCTCTGCAGCTCTCTTAAGCCTTTTTTTAAGCTCTTATTGTCGTTTTCTGATTCCGATGTGTCCAGGATAAAGGTGTCGCTTCCGCAAAATCCGAGAATGGAGTAGCTTTCCAGTGATGTATAACTGTCGTCGCTGCAACGGACAATGGAGAACATAAGTCCTGAACCGTCAGCTTCATAGGACTCCTTGTCATACATGTCCAGTCCGTCATCATTCTGAATAATTACACATTCTCCGGCCCACCGTTCGGGAACCTCGAAGGAAAATTCATCTGTGATAACCTTAGAACCGGTCAAAGGAACCGCCTCATTAGAAGCAGCCGTTACCATGTCAGCGGAAAGTGTCTGCGGAACTGCCGCAGCATCAGCCCCAAAAGCTGTGCCGGCAAATGAAAACGTCAGTACAAGCGTACAGGCAAAATTTCTGAAACCCATTGTAAGAACCTCCAATCCTTCTTTATTTTATCACAAGAATTGCGGTTTGTCATTAAAAAAATCGTAATGACTTATTAAAAGGCTGTTAAACAATTATTCATAGAATCTTCACAGTTTCTGTCAGCCCCGAAAAACAGGGCCTCAGAAGCAGCCGTTTTTCAGCCTGAATGAGGCTTTTTCAGTCTGTTAAAAGGAGTCAGGCTTTTCCCACAGCATCTCAATATGGGAAATCCCAGCATCGAGAAACTCGTCGGAAACCTTGCGAAAGCCCTGAGCCTCATAGAAGGGGCGGGCATAGGTCTGAGCCTCAATGCGGATGGAAGTCGCTCCAAACTTTTCCACAGCCGTTTTGATTCCCTCCTGCAGAAGTTTGCTTCCGATGCCGCATCTCCTTCTGGCAGAGATCACCCGGCTGATAGCCGGTTCCGGAAAGAATACTCCCCGGTTAAGGACTCTCAGGTATGCGGCAATCCCGTCGCTGTCCCTGAAAAACACATGGATAGCATCCGGATCATTCCCGTCAATCTCCCCGTAGGCGCAGTGCTGCTCTACCACAAATACATCTACCCTGAGCTTTAAAATATCATAAAGCTCCGAAAGGGTCAGTTCATTGAAACGTTTTACTACAAGCTCCACTGTTCCATTCCTCCATTCAGTATTTCTGTTAAAAAGCCTGCCATGGGAGGGGGAAATGTCCCCAGTTTCTATCCGGAGCCTCCTTCCCAGGCGCAGCTCTTCAAAACACACCTCTCCTATATTCTCCCGGCCAGAAAAGAAAGCCGCAAAGAAGAAAAAGGAAGTTTTCCGGTGACTTTCCTGGAACTGGAAAACTTCCTTTTTCTGACAACAGCCCTTTTTAAGCCCTCTCCCCGGCGGCAGCAGCTTCAGCGGCCGCCTCCGCATTCAGATTCTTCTGCGCCGTAGCTAGCATCAGCTTAATCCGGTTCAGCTGATTTACCTCGCTGGCTCCCGGATCGTAATCCACGGCGATAATATTCGCCTCAGGATGGGAGGCCCTCAGCTCCTTGATAACGCCTTTTCCCACAATATGGTTGGGCAGACAGCCAAAGGGCTGAGTGCAGATAATATTCTTCGTGCCGCTGTGTATCAGCTCCAGCATCTCTCCGGTAAGGAACCATCCCTCTCCCGTCTGATTTCCCAGAGAAACGTAAGATTTTGCCATGGCAGCCAGATCGTGAATTCGCGCCGGAGGAATAAAATGCGTACTCTTTTCCAGCTCTTTTCTGGCCGTGCGGCGGAAATACTCAAGCATCTGGATTCCCACATTGCAGAGCCATGCAGTGGACTTCTTTCCTCCCAGGTTTTCTGCCTTGAAGTTGGAGTTGTAGAAGCAGTAGAGGAGGAAGTCAAGCAGATCCGGCATCACGGCCTCTGCGCCCTCGCTCTCCAGTAAGTCCACTACGTGATTGTTTGCCAGAGGGGAGAATTTAACCAGGATCTCGCCTACAATTCCCACCTTCGGCTTCACCACATTCCTCCGGGCGAGTGTGTCAAAGTCAGAGATGATTCCACGAAGGTTTCTGCTGAATTCCTTCATGGACGGCTTTTTCTTTGTCAGGGAAGCAATGCATCTCTCCTTCCACTGCTCATGGAGAGCGTCTGCGCTTCCGGGTTTTGCCTCATAGGGCCTTGTGGCGTAGAGAACCCGCATGAACACGTCTCCGTAGACTACAGCCTGCAGAGCCTTGATTACCATCGGCAGTGTAAAAGAGAAGCCCGGGTTTGTCTCCATGCCGTTGGCATTCAGGGAAATAACAGGTATCTGCGGCATCCCTGCCCGCTCTAAGGCACGGCGGATAAATCCAATATAGTTGGACGCACGGCAGCCTCCTCCTGTCTGGCTCATAATGATGGCCGTACGGTTCAGATCGTATTTTCCGGACAGCAGGGCAGACATGATCTGTCCCACCACAATCAGCGACGGATAGCAGGCGTCGTTGTTTACAAACTTAAGGCCTGTGTCAATGGCAGTACGGTCAGAATTCTGGAGTACCTCAAGCTTGTATCCGCAGCTTCTGACTGCCGGTTCGATCAGATCAAAGTGAATCGGAGACATCTGGGGACAGAGAATGGTGTAGTCTTTTTTCATCTCCTTGGTGAAGAAAACGCGGCTGTAGGCGCTTGTGACCACATCATGCTGATAGTGCTTTCTCTCCCTGACACGGATCGCCGAGATCAGAGACCTGATTCGGATTCTGGCGGCTCCCAGATTATTTACCTCGTCGATTTTTAAACAGGTATAGATTTTTCCCGAGTGAGTCAGAATATCGTTTACCTGATCCGTTGTCACTGCATCCAGCCCGCAGCCGAAGGAATTGAGCTGGATGAGATCCAGATTTTCCTGAGTTTTAACAAAGTTTGCGGCTGCGTACAGGCGGGAGTGGTACATCCACTGGTCGGTGACGATGAGGGGACGCTCCACATTTCCCAGATGAGATACTGAGTCCTCTGTCAGCACGGCAAAGCCGTAGGAGGTGATAAGCTCCGGAATTCCGTGGTTGATCTCAGGGTCTACATGGTAGGGACGTCCGGCCAGGACAATTCCGTGGCGGTTATTGTCCACAAGCCACCTGAGAACCTCTTCTCCCTTTTTCTCCATATCTTTCCTGGATGCGAGAAGCTCCTTCCAGGCTTCACCGGCCGCCTCGCGTATCTCTTTTTCCGGAATCTGGAACTGCTCTGTAAACTCCTTTACGAGAGCGTCTGTCAGGATCTCCTCATTGGTGAAGGCCATGAATGGGTTTCTGAACAGAATCTCGTTTCCGTGGAGCTCCTCCACGTTGTTCTTGATATTTTCTGCATAGGAAGTAACCATCGGGCAGTTGTAATGGTTTCCGGCCTCCGGCATTTCGTTTCGCTCATAAGGAATACAGGGGTAAAATATGTATTTGACGCCCTGTTTTATCAGCCATTCTACATGGCCGTGGGCCAGTTTGGCAGGATAACACTCAGACTCGCTGGGGATAGATTCGATTCCCAGCTCGTAAATCTTTCTCGTAGACTGGGGAGACAGGACAGTCCGAAAGCCCAGCTTCTTAAAAAATACGGCCCAGAACGGATAGTTCTCATAGAGGTTCAGCACTCTTGGAATGCCGACTGTTCCCCGTTTTGCCACATCGGCAGTCAGAGGCTCGTAGTCGAACATCCGGTGAAATTTGTAATCAAAGAGGTTTGGAATATCCTCCTTTTTCTTTGAATGTCCGAGGCCGCGCTCGCATCGGTTGCCGGTTACGAACTGGCGTCCGCCGTCGAAACGGTTGATCGTCAGAACGCAGTGGTTGGTGCAGCCCTGGCACCTTGTCATGCTGGTCTTGTAGGAGAGATTTAAAATTTTCTCCATCGGCAGCATGGAGGTTTCCCTGGAGGCGTCATAGCGCTCCCTGGCAATGAGAGCGGCTCCGAAGGCTCCCATGATTCCGGCAATATCCGGGCGGACAGCCTCACAGCCCGCGATTTTCTCGAAGCTTCTGAGCACTGCGTCGTTGTAGAAGGTTCCGCCCTGAACTACCACATGCTTTCCCAGATCGGAGGCGTTTGTGATCTTGATTACCTTAAATAATGCGTTCTTGATAACGGAGTAGGCGAGACCTGCAGAGATGTCGGCTACAGATGCGCCCTCCTTCTGGGCCTGCTTTACGTTGGAATTCATGAATACCGTGCAGCGGGTTCCCAGATCCGTCGGATTTTTCGCAAACAGGGCTTCTTTTGCAAAATCGATGACACTGTAGTTCAGAGATTTCGCAAAGGTTTCGATGAAGGAACCGCAGCCGGAGGAGCAGGCCTCATTGAGCTGAACGCTGTCGACCGTTCCGTCCTTGATCTTGATACACTTCATATCCTGGCCGCCGATGTCCAGAATACAGTCCACATCCGGTTCAAAAAAGGCTGCAGCGTAGTAGTGGGAGATGGTTTCAACCTCCCCCTCATCCAGCATGAAGGCAGCTTTTAAAAGCGCTTCGCCGTATCCGGTGGAACAGGAGTAGACGATGTGGGCGCCCTCAGGGAGTTTCTCATCGATCTCCTTCATGGCGCGTATAGCTGTGGCCAGAGGACTTCCGTTGTTGCTGCTGTAAAAATTGTAGAGCAGAGTTCCGTCCTCGCCGACGAGGGCTACCTTGGTGGTGGTGGATCCTGCGTCGATTCCCAGGAAGCAGTTTCCCTTATAAGTTGACAAGTCACCTTTTTTGACGCAGTGGTTCTCGTGGCGCGTTTTAAATTCCTCATAGGCGGCCTCATTTTCGAAGAGAGGCTCCATACGGTTGACCTCAAAATCCATCTTGATGCCCTTTTTGAGGCGCTCAATCATGGATGATGCATTCATGCTGACTTCGCATTTTGAATTCATGGCAGCGCCGACGGCTGCGAACAGGTGAGAGTGATCAGGGGCAACAATTCTGTCCGGTCCAAGGTTTAGGGTTCTGATAAAAGCTGCCCGAAGCTCGGACAGGAAGTGAAGCGGTCCGCCTAAGAATGCGACAGTACCGCGGATAGGTTTTCCGCAGGCCAGTCCGCTGATGGTCTGGTTGACTACGGCCTGGAAGATGGAGGCGGCAAGGTCCTCCCTTGTAGCGCCCTCGTTGATGAGAGGCTGAATGTCCGATTTCGCAAACACGCCGCAGCGGGCAGCGATGGGATAAATGGCCTTGTAATTTTTTGCGTATTCGTTCAGTCCGGAAGCGTCAGTCTGGAGAAGGGCAGCCATCTGATCGATGAAGGAGCCTGTTCCTCCTGCACAGATGCCGTTCATTCTCTGATCAATGCCTCCGGTAAAGTAGATAATTTTCGCGTCCTCTCCGCCGAGCTCAATGGCTACGTCCGTCTGGGGAGCATAGTCCTGTAGGGCAGATGCCACAGAAACGACTTCCTGGACAAACGGCACTTCCAGATGACTGGAGAGGGTAAGTCCGCCGGAGCCGGTAATCATGGGATAGAGTTCCATGTCTCCGAGAACCTCCACTGCCCGTGAAAGGAGCAGGGCCAGGGTCTCCTGGATGTTTGCAAAGTGGCGTTCGTAATCGGCAAACAGAATGCGGTTGTCATCGTCGATAATCGCGACTTTTACGGTAGTGGAACCGATATCGATTCCCAGTCTTTTACAGGATTTCATATATTAACCGGGGCTAATCCCCGTCCCTCCTTTGTAGTACACGTTTATTCGGCTATACTTTAACATAGAATAAGAAAGAATACAATTGATTATTTGCGTTAAAATGCTGTAAAAAAAAGGTTAGAATCATTAATTTTGCACTAGAGGAAAATTCCGATGTGAAGAACTGTTTTTATCGTTCCCCGGCGTGTTTCTGAAAGGCGGCAGAGGGCGAAGAGAAGAAAAAAGCGGGATCGGCGTGCGCAAAGTGTATGGAAGGAAAAACAATTTATTTGACAAAGAGGGCGGCTAAATTTATAATAAGGAACTAAAGATTCCAACAGAGGGATCAGAAAAGAGAGAGCAGGAAAATATATGAATTTTTTGAGAAAACTAGAAAAGAAATTCGGGAGATATGCCATTCCCAACCTGATGTACTACATTATTATAATGTACGGAATGGGACTCATCATTTATGTGGCAAACCCCAATATTTATTTTCAGTATCTGTCGTTAGATGTGGGGGCGATTCTTCAGGGACAGATTTGGAGAATTGTCACCTTTTTGATCTGTCCGCCTTCTATGAGCAGTGATCCCATGACTTCCGTGCTGCTCAGCGCGATTGCCATGAGCCTTTACTACTTCCTGGGCCGGACGCTGGAGCAGGTGTGGGGAATCTTCCGCTTTAACCTGTATTTCCTGATGGGAATTCTGGGTCATATCGTAGCGGCATTTATCCTCTATTTTGCCACCTGGGCACTGATCGGGGTGCCTCTGTCATTTCCGCTGACCACTTATTACCTGAATAATTCCCTGTTTCTGGCCTTTGCGGTGACATTTCCAAATCTGATGTTCCGCCTGTACTTTGTCATTCCGATCAAGGCATCGTGGCTGGGTATTTTTATCGGGGCAGAATTTCTGTATGACTTTATTTTTGGCGGGTTTGTGTCCAAAATATGTATCGGCCTGTCACTGCTAAATTTTGTCGTATTCTTCCTTATGACCAGAAATTACCGGAAGATCAGTCCCTCCGAGATTCGGAGAAAACAGAAATTCAAATCCAATGTGAAGGCTGCCAATGCACAGAAAATTAAGATTGGGCATCACCGCTGTGCAGTCTGCGGCAGGACTGAAAAAGACGATCCGAATCTGGAGTTCCGTTACTGTTCCAAGTGTGAAGGGGGCTTGGAATACTGTATGGATCACCTTTATACGCATAAACATGTGACAAAGGAGGATTTGGAGAAACGCAGGGAGGACTAGAGCGGGGAGAGTATCAGAGCCGCCGGCTTTTCTGCCGAAGCAGACATGGGGAAAAACGGGGGAAACTTGCAACGCTCAGCCAGAGGGGGCTGAGAACAGATACAGGAGGAATATAACAGGATGAAAAAGACAAAAATTATCTGCACCATGGGCCCGAACACCAATGACAGAGAGATTATGAGACAGCTTGCTTTAAATGGAATGGATGTGGCGCGTTTTAATTTTTCCCACGGAGATTACGAGGAGCATATGGGCCGCTATAAGATCCTCGAGAGTGTGCGTGAAGAGCTGGGGCTTCCAATCGCAGCCCTGCTTGACACCAAGGGTCCGGAGATTCGCACGGGAAATCTGAAGGACGGAAAGAAGGTCACTCTGAAGGCGGGAGAACTTTATACGCTCACCACAGATGAAATCGTGGGTGACGACAGGAGAGGCTTCATCAACTATGCAGGGCTTCCCGCTGATGTGGTGCCGGGAAATCAGATCCTTATTGACGACGGACTGATTGAGCTGGATGTGGAAGAAGTAAGGGGAAATGATATTGTCTGCAGAATCATCAATGGAGGTGAGCTTGGGGAGAAGAAGGGAGTCAATGTACCAAATGTGGAAATTAAGCTCCCGGCTCTGACCGACAAGGACAAGGAGGATATCCTCTTTGGAATCACGGCCGGATTTGACATGATCGCGGCCTCCTTTGTCAGAAATGCATCTGCAATCCGTGAGATTCGTGAGATTCTGGATAAGCATGGTTCCAATATGCTTATTATTGCAAAGATTGAGAATGCAGAGGGTATCAAAAATCTGGATTCCATCCTGGAAGCCTGCGATGGAATTATGGTTGCCCGAGGTGATATGGGAGTTGAGATTCCGGCAGAGAAGGTTCCTCATATACAGAAGCTGATTATCCGAAAGTGCAATGAGGCCTGTAAGCCGGTTATCACAGCAACCCAGATGCTGGACTCCATGATCAGGAATCCCCGTCCAACCCGTGCGGAAGTGACAGACGTGGCCAATGCCGTTTATGACGGAACAGACGCAGTGATGCTCTCCGGGGAGACAGCTATGGGACGCTACCCGGTGGAGGCGGTAAAGATGATGGCTCAGATCGTGGAAGATTCTGAGAAGTATCTGGACTATTCGTCCTATCGTCAGAGAAGGGTCAGTGTGGAAAATAAGAAAAATATCTCCAACGCAGTGTGCTATTCATCCGTAGCCACAGCCCATGATCTGGGCGCAGCTGCGATTGTGGCGCCTTCTGTCAGCGGATTTACAGCGAGAATGCTCTCCAAATGGCGTCCCAACGCGACGATTGTGGGACTCTCACCGAGCATGACAACGGTCCGCCAGATGCAGCTCTACTGGGGGGTGAAGCCGTTCCACGCAAAGAGGGCAGATTCCACCGACGTTCTGGTATATTCTTCTATCGAGATTCTGAAGGAAAAGGGAATCGTAAAGGCAGGAGATGTGGTTGTGGCTACTGCCGGAGTTGTGACTTATGCAAGCCGGCATTCTCCGGCAGCTAATACCAATATCATGCGCGTGGTTGAGGTGGACTAAAGACAGAAATCGATAGGAATGAATAGGAGTCAATAGAGATCAACAGAAATCAGATAAAAAGGCCGGAGTCAGGCAGCTTCAGGATGGCCAGGCCGGAGGGAAGGCTGAGCCGGACTTTTGAAATCAGATAAACGGCTTATGCGGCGCGGCATTTCCCAGTGAAAGTCCGCGCCGTTTTTGCGGATGCCGGATAAAAGGCGCAGGAGAGAACAGAAAAAGGCAAAGACTGCAGAAACGCCGGAGGATTTTAACAGGATAAGGAGAAAGAGAATGGATAAGAAACCGTTTGTGACACTGGAACAGTTAAAAGAGATTACTAAGACATATCCGACACCCTTTCATCTCTATGATGAAAAGGGAATTCGGGAGAATGCAGAGCGCTTAAAGAGGGCATTTTCCTGGAACAAGGGGTTTAGAGAGTACTTTGCAGTCAAGGCAACACCGAACCCGTTTATCATCGATATTTTAAAGAAACTGGACTGCGGAGTGGACTGTTCCTCTCTGACGGAGCTTATGATGGCAGAGGCCATGGAATATGACGGAGAAAAGATCATGTTTTCTTCAAACGATACGCCCCTTGAGGAGTTTCAGAAGGCAGACAGCCTTGGGGCAATTATCAATCTCGATGACATTACCCACATCGAATTTCTTGAGAAGGCCATCGGCCATATTCCGGAAACCATAAGCTGCCGCTACAATCCAGGCGGGCTTTTCAAGATCAGCAATGACATCATGGACAACCCCGGGGATGCCAAATACGGAATGACCACAGAGCAGATTTTCGAGGCATTTAAGATTCTGAAATCAAAGGGAGCGAAACGGTTTGGAATTCACGCATTTCTGGCCAGCAATACGGTGACCAATGAGTATTATCCGATGCTTGCAAAGGTGCTGTTTGAGCTGGCAGTCAAGCTGAAGGAGGAGACCGGAGCAGAGATAGCCTTTATCAACCTTTCCGGCGGAATCGGAATTCCCTACCGTCCGGATCAGGAGCCAAACGATATTTTCATGATTGGAGAGGGAGTAAGAAAGGTTTACGAGGAGGTTCTGGTTCCTGCAGGGATGGGCGATGTGGCAATTTACACAGAGCTGGGACGCTTTATGCTGGGGCCTTACGGCTGCCTGGTGACAACGGCTATCCACGAAAAGCACACGCACAAGGAGTATATCGGTGTAGATGCCTGCGCTGTGAACCTGATGCGCCCGGCCATGTACGGAGCCTACCATCATATTACAGTGATGGGGAAGGAGAAGGAACCATGTGACCATAAGTATGACATAACGGGATCCCTCTGCGAAAACAATGATAAATTTGCCATTGACAGAATGCTTCCGAAAATTGACTTAGGAGATCTGCTGGTGATCCACGATACGGGAGCCCACGGATTTTCCATGGGATATAATTACAACGGAAAGCTGCGCTCTGCAGAGCTCCTTTTAAGGGAGGATGGAAGCGTCCAGATGATCCGCCGGGCAGAGACGCCCAGGGATTATTTCGCCACCTTTGATTTCTGCGATCTCTTTAATAAAGTGCTGTAGGAGACAGCTGGGAAAGAAGAGGGCGTAAAAAGCAGGGGATGAAAGTCCCTATAATGCAGAAAACTGCCGTTTTATTGCATGGGGCGGTGGAATCTTAAGAAAAACTTCATAATTTATTTAAAGACTATACAAACATTTTTGGGAGAACCGTGTTATACTAAAACCATAATAAATGCACGATACAAAAGTAATAAACCTTTTAACCTTTTTGAAATTCCAAAATCCTAACTGAAAGAGCCCCCTGCACCGGAAGGTGCGGGGGTTTTTTCAGTTTACAGGAAAATTTCTTTTCCTCAAATAGAAGGAGTCCCGTGGAAATGGATTGCCCCGGGGATGCTTTCGGCCAAATCTCATTGCAGACAGGTGAGCAAATCGGAGGGACAGCCGCGTACTGCGGCTGTCCCTCCGCTGGGTACATATCCAGTTTTTACGGTGTATCTGATATCTTCTGAATCAGAAGTCCGGCATCCGTAAAGGAGAAGCCGGTTCCAATCATAACCAGAGTGATTGTAGCAGTTGCGGCTACGCTGATGAGTACGGAGGCTGCCAGGGTGGTTGTGTTGCTGGTAGCGGCGATAGTTCCTGATTTTGCACTTCCAGGAATCTGAGTGCCGTCTTCCCGAAGCTCCACCTTCGCCTCGCCGGTGGCGGTTGTGTTGGTTCCGATAACCGAATAGGAAATCAGATATACGCCGGCCTCATTGATGGTAAAATCACCGCTGCTGGCTGTGTGGGTGACGGCGGTGCCCTCCTCTAACTGGTTTGTGTCGAAGGTAAGGGCAGTTCCGTCGGAAGCCGGTGACTGGCTGGGAACATTGGTCGCATACAGGCCATTAAATGGAGGCGCAGCGCCGGTCGGTCCTGTGGCACCGGTAGCACCTGTAGCGCCGGTCGGTCCTGTGGCGCCGTCAGCACCTGCGGCACCTGCCGGTCCTGCAGCGCCGGTCGGTCCTGTGGCGCCGGTAGCGCCCGCCGCTCCTGCTGCTCCGTCTGCACCCGTGGCGCCGGTCGGTCCTGTAGCGCCTGTGGCACCCGTGGCGCCGGTAGGTCCCGTGGCGCCGGTCGGCCCTGTGGCGCCGGTAGCACCTGTAGCGCCGGTTGGTCCTGTAGCGCCGGTCGGTCCGGCAACAGAGAGCAGTGTAAAGTCAGAGTTAGTTCCCGGTGTAGCTAAAATTCCATTTCTGGCAGCACGGTAAATGCTTCCGTTGAAGTAAACAATATCCCCTTCAGCATAAGTGACAGTGGGATTATAGGCAGTAGCGGTGTCAAGTCCTGGTCCGGGTGCGCCGGTCGGTCCTGTGGCACCTGTGGCGCCGGTAGCGCCCGCCGGTCCTGCCGGCCCCTGGGCTCCCTGAGGTCCTGCCGGTCCCTGAGGTCCCTGAGGTCCCTGAGGCCCTGCCGGTCCCTGGAGTCCCTGAGGCCCCTGAGGTCCGGTCGGTCCGGTTCCGCCCTGAGGAATTGTAAAGTTCAGAATGGGCCGGCAGGGAGTGCCGCTGTTAAATACATTGGCGGCTGTCCCGGGAAGCCCTGTGATGGTCTGCCCGATGGCGATTGGCTGA
Source organism: Clostridium sp. M62/1 (assembly GCF_020736365.1). Taxonomy (NCBI): domain Bacteria; kingdom Bacillati; phylum Bacillota; class Clostridia; order Eubacteriales; family Clostridiaceae; genus Clostridium; species Clostridium sp. M62/1. Next base: position 1,546,674 of record NZ_CP085988.1, read on the forward strand.
GGGCAGGTACCAGGCGGGCATGGGTTCGGCGGAAAAATAGGCGGGCATGGGCGTCCGCACTGGCATGGATTTTGATTGCATCTATTACACATAAATAAATCCTTCATGTTTTGTTTTAATATAATATATGCAGGGATGTACTTTGGGTGAAAAGACAGCATACAGGGGAAGAAAAGCTCTGGGCAGAGGTGATTTTTCTGCTCTTTACGCCGGTGATTTATCATGCTATAATGTCCGGTAGACAGAATTTTATCATACTTCAGAGAAAATAAGATTTTAAAATAAGCTGCTGAGAGCAGTGCTGTTTTCTGAAACAGTCGGGACAGACAGAACTTCTGCCTGTCTTTTTGGGGTACGGTTTTTTAGGCTGCACAGATAACAGAGCGGCTTTTTGCCTGGATAGGAAACAGAGAGGCTGTCGCATACCGCAGAAAATTTCGTCTCCCGGATACAGAAAGATTCAGGGATGTACACGATGCGTGGGCGCTGGTCTTTTGGGAGCCACACTCCGGTGCATATTTTACATAACGGAATAAGGAAGAGAGAATATCTATTGGGCGGGCGGTCAGAAGATGAGTGAAACAATGAAGAAAAAAGAAGGTGCAGTTATCAGGACAATGCCGTTTCACGCACCTATTTTACTATGCGGAATTTTTATAACCGTTATTCTTTCAGGAATTTATTTATACAGAACAGAGTACATATTGAAGGAAAATGCGAAGCATCTGGCAAAATTATATGCAGAACGTTTTGAGACAGTGACAGAAGATGCGGCAGATCGGACGAATGTCATGAAGGCGGCAGTTCAGTCATCAAAGGGAAAGATGACGGAGGAAGAATTTAATCAGATCATGTCACTGGCCGGCACAGGAAGGGGCATAATTTCAGAAATTCTTGTCACAGGGAGCGGGGAAATATATCAGTATCCGAAGAATGTACTGCCTCAGTCTGCATCGCAGAATGGTGTAAGGGCAGAAGTTGAAAAGCTCAGGAGTCTTGCAGAAGAAAGAAAAGAAAACGTATTGGGGACTCCACTGGAAACGGAAAAGCTGTCAGCAGTCTCTATCCTGGTATCTCCGATTTTTACGGTTCAGGGGCAGAAGGAGAAGCTTTGCGGATTTGCCTGCGCTGTCTTGGACGTTGATAAAATATCTAAGGAAGCAGGATGGGAGGATTTAAAAAATAAGGGATATTCATATAAGCTGGTGACAGAATCCGGAAGTTCAGCAATTTCTATGGGAAATGTGGATGAGAGCCAGGCTGTGCAGCAGCCGGTTTCTGTTCCGGGGGGACAGTGGAACCTGTCTGTTACGCTTGACAAAGGATGGACGGACTGGGAAGGTTGCGTGATAATCGTGATGCTTGGATTAGCTGCCAGCGCAGCTCTGTCATATATTTATCATGTCTCCCAGGAGAGGAAACGCATTCTCGACGCTTTGGAGCTGGAAGATGAAATTTTTCGCATTTCCATGGAGGAGAGCGGCCTCACTGTATTTATCTATAACCAGGAAGACAGGAGGCTTGTATTTCAGAACAGCAGTCAGAATGGAAGCAGGAGAGGAAGGGTACTGGAACATATTCCTGAAAGAATGGCAGAGAAGATTCAGGATTCAGGCATGCGAAAAGGATTTCTCGGCATGTTTAAGGCTCTGGAAAATGGAAAGAGGAGTGCCTCCTGCGTCATGAAAAAACAGACGGAGAAGGGGACGATCTGGGAACGGGTGACCCTTGTAAATCCATTTCCCGACAAGTATGGAAACCGAAAAATTATCGGTATCATTCAGGATATTACGGCTGAGAGGAAAATCGAACTGGATGACGAGATTTTAAGGATTTCTGCCGATTACAGCGGGCTGTCGGTGTTTATCTACAATAAAGAGACACAGGAGCTGACCTTCAAAAACAGAGGAGGCTGGGATATAGAATTTCCGGCTAATATGAAAATGAGTCTGGAAGATGCTGCAGAGCGTTTCATCAGTCCGGAATCAAAGGGAAAATTTTTGAGCGCTTTTGAGGAGATCATTGAGACAAGGAGGGAGACGATCTGCAGGGCTGCAGCGGTTTTTGATGGAGAGGAGCGATGGAAAAAAATTACGCTTCTTAATCCGTTTTCCCTGCAGAGCAGCGCAAGGCAGATTGTCGGTATCATTGAAGATGTGACAGAGGAGAGAAAGAAGGAGCATCAGCTTTTAAAAGAGAAGGCATATATGGAGGCAATGATAGGACAGTCCGTGTTTCATCTGGAAACGAATGTGACCCGCAATCGTCTGCTGTCCTATAACCGGATTCCTGTTCCGGAGGGAGAGCATATTCAGTATGAAGAATTCATTCAGGAGCATGTAGCTCAGATCGTGTACCAGGAGGATGCCAGGGAGGTATCGGATATCCTGAGCTGTGACAGGCTGAAGGAAGAGTTTTACTCCAAGGGGAAAAACCAATTTTCCCTTGAATACCGGAGACGTACGGACCATGGATATTCCTGGTGTGTGGCAAATGTATATCTGACAGAGCTCCCGGAAAGCCATGAGCTGAATGCCGTAGTGGTTTCCCACAACAATGAGGAAAAGAAAAAGAAGGAGCTGGAGCTTCTCTATAAGGCAGAGAGGGATCAGCTGACCGGGCTTTACAACCGGGCTGCCTCTGAGAGAAATATAAATGCCAGCCTGTCTATCGGAGCCAGGGACATGAAATCAGCATTTCTTCTGATTGATCTGGATAATTTTAAGGAGATCAATGACACAATGGGACATGTACAGGGAGATTTGGTCCTCAGGGAAGTTGCCGAGATACTGAGGAGCAGTTTTCGAAAGACAGATATTGTGGGGCGCCTTGGCGGAGATGAATTTATCGTTCTGATGAGAGACATCAAATCACAGGAGAATGTGCGATCCAGTGCAGAAAAGCTCCTTGGGCTTTTACGGCGCACATATAAAAGAGAGGGGCGGGAGGTAAGTATCAGCGGTTCCATTGGGATTGCCATGGTTCCGGAATGCGGAAGGAAATTTAAACATCTGTATGACTGCGCAGATCAGGCCCTCTATTCTGTCAAATATGCGGGAAAGGGAGGCTACTGCTTTGCCGAAAAGGCGGACAGCAGGCAGAAGGCAGAACAGGAATAGCGAGGGGAATGCAAAAAGACCGGTACAAAACAGACTGACGCCACAGAGACAGCTTTTGTACCGGTCTTTTATTCAGACGATTTCTAAATGCTTTCTGCAATATCATAGAGCAGCCGTTCCGAATCATCCCATCCCAGACATGGATCCGTGATGGATTTTCCGTAGCAGTGCTCTCCTACCTTCTGACATCCTGGTTCCAGATAGCTTTCGATCATGACGCCCTTGACAAAATCTCTGATATCGTCTGAGTGGCGGCGGCTGTGCAGAACTTCCTTCACAATACGGATCTGCTCCATATACTGCTTGTTGGAATTGGAGTGGTTGGCATCTACAATGCAGGCAGGATTTTCAAGGCTGCGCTCTGAGTAGAGCTCCAGGAGCAGGCGCAGATCCTCATAGTGGTAATTGGGCAGGCACTGGTTATGCTTATTGACTGCACCGCGAAGAATACAGTGGGTAAGGGGGTTGCCCTTTGTCTTAACCTCCCAGCTTCTGTAGATAAATTCATGGCCGTGCTGTGCCGCGTGAACGGCATTTAACATGACAGAGAGAGCGCCGCTGGTGGGATTTTTCATACCCACGGGCACGTCAACGCCGCTGGAGACGAGGCGGTGCTGCTGGTTTTCCACTGAGCGGGCACCTACGGCAATGTATGATAAAAGATCAGACAGATAGGTCAGGTTATCCGGGTACAGCATCTCGTCTGCCGTGGAGAAGCCGGTTTCCGCTATGACGCGCATGTGGAGCTTGCGGATGGCAATTAACCCTTCGTGGAGGTCGGGCTTTTTCTCCGGGTTTGGCTGGTGAAGAAGGCCCTTGTATCCATCACCGGTTGTCCGGGGCTTGTTTGTGTAGATCCGGGGAATCAGGATCAGCTTGTCCTTAACTTTATCCTGAACTTTTGCAAGACGGGAAACATACTCACACACGGAGTCCTCCCGGTCTGCGGAGCAGGGGCCGATAATGACCAGAAATTTGCTGCTCTTTCCTGTAAACACATCTTTAATCTCTTCGTCTTTTCTGGCTTTCTCTGCCGCCAGAGCCGGAGCCAGCGGGAACTGGGCCCGGATTTCGTCCGGCGTGGGAAGTTTGCTGACATACTCAAATCCCATGGTTTAGTCCTCCTAAAATCGTAAGTATTCTTTAAGCAAAAGTAAATTGTAATTCACATGTGGCTACATTATAATATAGAAATCTGGATTCGGCAAGTGTATGACCGCGGGAAATTGCCCGGGCGTCAGACAGGCCGGAGCTTCTTCCTTTCTCTGAAAGAGACAGGCATACTGCCTGGCGGGTTCTGGGAAAAAGAGAAAAGAGCTGGGAAGAGACAAGAATGCAGAATGAATTAAGGAGAGCAGAAGGGTATTATGAAGAAGAAAACCTATGTATTGGCCGCAGTTCTGGCGGCGTTGAGCCTGAGTGCGTGCGCACCGGCATCAGAAAGCGGAGAACAGGCGACAGCGGATATGGAAGAGTCTGCACAGCAGGATACCACAGAGGCGCCTGAAACAGAGGAAGACACACAGGATAGCGAAGAGGCCGGAAGCTCCCAGGCGGAAGCTTCTGACGAAAAGCTCAATGAAATCTATGCGGCCGTGAAGGAAGCATATGGGGAGCGCTACATTCCCAGCATGGAGCTTGACAGTGAGATGCTGGAAAATATTTACGGGATCAGCAGAGACTGGTACGAGGCCTGCATTGCAGAGGGGCCGATGATCTCTGCCCATGTGGAAACATTCATGGGATTTAAGGCAGTGTCAGGACACGAGGAGGACATTGCGGCTGCCCTCTATGACTACAGGGATCAGCAGCTGACGGACGGAATGCAGTACCCCATGAATCTTCCCAAGCTGGAGGCATCCCAGGTTTTGGAGGAAGATGGATACGTGTTTTTTGTCATGCTCGGCTCAGCTGACACAGAGGCTGAAGAACAGGGAGAGGAAGCAGCTCTGGAATCGGCAAAGGCAAATAATCAGATCGGCGTTGATGTGATAGAGGGATTTTTTGCAGAATAGAAAACAGGCGCGGGGGCTCCGTCACCCGGATAACCCGCAGCCTTTGCAGGAGGAAGGGTAAATGGTATTTTCAAGCCTTCTGTTTTTATTCCGGTTTCTGCCGGCTGTGATACTGGCCTATTATTTGGTGCCCACAAGGCTTCGCAATGGCGTTCTCTTCATTGGAAGCCTTGTTTTTTATGGATGGGGAGAGCCCGTTTATATCACCCTGCTCCTGTTTTCCACCCTGGTGGATTTTTTTCACGGACAGCTGGTAGAACATTTTCAGAAGCAGGGAAGTATCAGGAGGGCCAGGATGGCGGTGGCCTCTTCGGTCATCATTAACCTGGGCCTTCTGTGCTTTTTTAAATACACCGATTTTCTGATCAGGAGCACAAACGAGATTCTGGGCACTCAGCTGCCTCTTCTGGGGCTGGCGCTTCCTGTGGGAATTTCTTTCTACACTTTTCAGACCATGTCTTATACCATTGACGTATACCGGGGAGAGGCGAAGGCGCAGAAGGACCTGATTGCTTTCGGAGCCTATGTTTCCATGTTTCCGCAGCTGATTGCAGGGCCCATCGTCCGCTATCACACGATAGCCCGGGAGCTGTCAGCAAGACAGGAGAGTCTCTCTCGGTTTTCCCTGGGAGTCAGGCGCTTCTGCATAGGACTCGGGAAAAAGGTGCTGATTGCAAACCAGGCGGGAGCTCTGTTCTCCGAAATTTCAGGGATGTTTGCAGATGACCGGAGTATTCTTCTGGTCTGGCTTGGCATTTTCGCCTTCGGAATGCAGATCTATTTTGACTTTTCAGGCTATTCAGATATGGCGGTAGGTCTGGGAGCCATGTTCGGCTTCCATTTTCCGGAAAATTTTCGTTACCCCTATACGGCCTCAAGCATTACAGAGTTCTGGAGAAGGTGGCATATTTCTCTCGGCACCTGGTTCAGGGAATATGTCTATATTCCCCTTGGCGGAAACAGAAGAGGGGTCAGAGTCCAGGTGAGGAATATTCTGATTGTATGGCTGCTCACAGGCATCTGGCACGGCGCAGGCTTCAATTTTCTCCTGTGGGGATTGTACTTCGGCGTCCTTCTGCTTGCGGAAAAGCTGTTTTTGAAAGGAATTCTGGAGAGGCTCCCGCGGGCGGCAGGCATTTTCTATGCACAGGTTCTTGTGATTCTGGGATGGGTGCTGTTTGCCTTTGAGGATATGGGGCAGATCGGCGTCTGGCTGTCTCAGATGGCTGGATTTTACCGCACGGCAGCAGGCAGCTTTCTTCCCCTGGCAACTGACAGGACGGTGTATCTTTTCCTGTCAAACCTGCTGCTCCTTGGGGCGGCAGTTCTGGGGGCAACGAGACTTCCGGCCCTTGGAGCCGGTTTCGCCATGAAGCTTCTGGAAAAAAAGAAGGGGGCGAGAGAGGTGCTGGAGCTTAGCTTCTGCCTGCTTCTGCTTTTATTTTCCACGGCCTTTCTGGTTAATGCCGGCTATAATCCGTTTTTGTATTTCAGATTCTGACAGGGAGGGCAGCCATGTCTGGCTGACCGGTGAGGAAGGGCGCGGGATTGCGGGAGAGGAGAGTGCAGGATGAGAGAAGAGCAAAAGCACAGACAGAAAAAAGGAAGGCAGGGACTGCCGCTCACAGCTGCTTTTCTGGGATTTCTGGCTGTGTTTGGGGCCGGCCTGGTCTTTCTTCCGGAGAAAGTATTTTCGGATACAGAGAACCGGTATCTGGCGCAGAAGCCGGAATGGACACCAGAGGCTTTTCTGGACGGCAGCTATGGGGAAGACTATGAGAAGTACCTTTCGGATCAGTTTCCGATGAGGGGAGGCCTGGTGGCTCTAAAGGCGCTGGCCCAGAGAAGTGCCGGAAAGGGAGATGTAAACGGCGTGTATTTTGGGAAGGACGGGTACTATATTGAGCGGTTTGACAGGGAGAAGCTCCTAAACGGGCAGCTTCAGAAAAATATTGCTTATCTGGCAAAGGCAGTCAGCAGTTTTGGGGAAAGCCTGGGGGAGGATCATGTCCGGGTGATGCTTGTACCGTCGGCGTCCCAGATTCTGACAGAGAAGCTGCCCGATTTTGCCGAGCCCTGGGATCAGACAGAGGTTTATGAGCTCCTTCGGGAGGCGGCATGGCGGGAAAATGCTGCCGGAAAAGGGAAGAGAGGAGAGGCACAGGACTGGCCCTCATGGCTTCTCAGGCCGGATCAGGTGCTTGCCGGGCACAGCGGGGAGGAACTGTACTACAGGACAGATCATCACTGGACTACGAAGGGAGCCTACTACGCCTTTTCCTGCTGGATGGACTCCATAGGGGAGAAGGCCCCCGACATGGAAAAATACGACAGAACTGTGGTGACAGAGGAGTTTCTGGGAACCATTCACTCGAAGTTAAATATTCCCATGAACCCTGACAGAATTGAGGTATGGACGCCTGCCGGTGCAGGAGAGTGGAATGGGGACAGCCAGTTTGAGGTATTTTACGACGGCGTTCCTGAGGCACACGGAAGTCTCTATGAGCCGGAACGGCTTAAAGGCAGAGACAAGTATGCGGTTTTTCTGGACGGCAACCACGCGCTGACAGAAATCGTGAACACAGAGGCCGCAGGGCACAGGCGGCTTCTGATCATAAAGGACTCCTACGCCCACTGCTTTGCCGCCTTTGCGGCTCCCTATTTTGAGCGGGTGTACATGGCTGATCTGCGGTACCTGAATCAGAAGCTGTCAGAGCTGTCTGAGGAAGAGAAGGTGACGGATGTGCTGGTGCTCTACCAGATACCGGGCTTTGCCAGCGACGAAAATGTTACAAAAATCGCCAGATAGGTGATAGTTTTGTAAAAAGAATTTAATAAATTTGCGGGGTACAGCTTGACGGAACGGAAGTTTCATATTAGAATAGAACAGAATAAAAACCGTTCAGGTTTTACCTATTTCTATGATTCAAAAAATTTTAAAAATTTTTTGAAATAAATGCAATAAAACATAAGTCTGTTGCATTAACTAATTGAACGGATGAAAATGATTTCTGTTTCTGGCAGACGGAAGACATACTATAACAACATATCAAGTTACTCGAAATTCCTTGATGCATTACACCCCGTTACAGGTATGTTTCCAAAGCAGTGCAGAAAATTTTCAAATACAGGCCATTCCAACCAACCAACCGGCCTGTAGGCGAATAAAAAAGACCGGGCTGAGAAATCAGTGCCGGTCTTTTTTATTCAATAGGAAATTTCATTTCCTATTGAATAAAAATGACGTTGATGCGCACTCGCGCGCAAGGTAAAAATTGCCTGAAGGCAACCGCGCTCGGCGCGAGTGTGCGCCAAGGCGCACACTTTTTTATACAGCAGGAAACGCTGTTCCCTGTTATATAAAAACGCTCCGCGGGGATCACACTGGGTTGGAGAGGAAAATGCCGCTTTTGCGGCCCGCCGCAGGCGGAGAATCCTGCGAGGCAGGATTCTTTTTTCTTTCGCTCAAGAAAGCAGTCGGCAGAATCCTTTGCTTCGAAATCAGGAGCGGGAGTGAAGGCAGTTTTCTGCTGCTATTTTTTTGTGTTGACAAGACTGGGGAAACAGGGTATAAATGTCAATGCAAAAGGGGGAACAGAAGATGAAAATAGAAAATGATCTGGGCCGGGATGATGTCCGGCTCCTTGTTATGAGAATTGCGATTCCGTCCATGCTGGCTCAGTTTGTCAGTGTGCTTTACAGCGTGGTGGACCGCATGTACATCGGAAATATTCCAGAGATAGGCGAGACTGCTCTGGCCGGCGTCGGCGTCTGCGGGCCGATTGTAACGCTCATCACGGCATTCGGCTCCCTGGTGGGAGTGGGAGGAGCGCCGCTGATGAGCATACGCCTGGGAGAGAAGGACGAAAAGGGAGCCTCTCAGATTCTTGCGAACTGCTTTCTGCTGCTTTCTGCGATTTCTCTCATTATCATGGCGGCAGCCCTGCTTCTGAAAAACAGGCTCCTTGTGTGGTTCGGGGCCAGTGAGGCCATTTTTCCCTATGCCAACGACTATATTACCATCTATCTTTTGGGAACGATTTTTGCCCTTCTGTCTATCGGCATGAACCAGTTTATCATCTGCCAGGGCTTTGCAAAGGTGGCGATGAAGTCGGTGATGCTGGGGGCAGTGGTCAATATTGTGCTGGATCCTGTTTTTATTTTCGGCTTTGACATGGGAGTGAAAGGCGGAGCTCTGGCTACGGTCATCTCTCAGATGGCTTCTGCCGCCTTCGTGCTTGCCTTCCTGTTTGGCAAACGGGTGCCGATCCGCATCACCTTCGGCAATTACCAGTGGAGAATTATGCGGAAGGTAATTTTTCTAGGGCTCTCACCCTTCCTTATCGTTGCCTTTGACAATGTGCTGGTTATCGCAATGAACGCCTCCCTCCAGCATTATGGAGGCCCGGAGGGGGATATGCTTTTGACCTGCAATACGATTGTCCAGAGCTTTATGCTGATGGTGACGATGCCCTTAGGCGGCATTACAGGGGGAACCCAGTCCATTCTCGGGTACAATTTCGGCGCGCGCAGATCCGACCGTGTGCTGGCGGCTCAGCAGTGGATTGTGACGCTGGCCCTCATCTTTACAGCGGTTATGTTTATCATTGCCCAGGCAGTTCCGCAGTATTTTGTCCGCATTTTTACGAGAGAGCCGGAGTATGTGGAGCTGACAGTCTGGGCCATTCGGGTATTTACGCTGGGCATCATTCCGCTGTCCATACAGTATGGGATTGTAGACGGCTATACGGGGATGGGAATTGCGCCTATTGCCATCTCGCTGTCGGCTTTCCGAAAGACGCTGTATCTGCTGGGAGTGTTTTTGATACCGATGATTTTTGGTGTAAGGGCTGTATTCTATACAGAGCCTTTCTCTGACTTTTTGGGAACTGCGGTCAGCATCGCTGTCTATCTGCTGACGATGAAAAAGATCCTGAGGAGAAGAGAAAACGGGGCCCTGTAGCAAGGCAGCAGAGGGAGAAAAGGTATGAAGGAAAACAAGTATGACGATCCTGTATTTTTTGAAAAATACAGCCAGATGGAGCGCTCAAAAAAGGGGCTGAAGGGGGCCGGAGAGTGGTCCGAGCTTGAAAAACTGCTTCCCGATTTCAGGGGGAAGAAAGTCCTTGACCTGGGCTGCGGCTATGGATGGCACTGCCGGTATGCAGCAGAGCACGGAGCCCTGTCTGTGCTGGGAACGGATCTGTCGGAAAAGATGCTGGGAAGGGCAAGGCAGATCAACAGCTGCGAAGGAGTTGAGTACCGCCTGACGGCTATGGAAGATTTGGAGTTTGATGACAGCTCCTTTGACGTGGTGCTGAGTTCTCTTGCATTTCATTATGTCCGTGATTTTCAGCCACTCGTCGGGAAGATCAGCCGCTTTTTAAAGCCGGGAGGGGATTTCGTGTTTTCTGTGGAGCACCCTGCATTTACCGCCTATGGAACCCAGGACTGGTATTACGGAGAGAATAAGGAGATCCTTCACTTTCCGGTGGACAATTATTACTATGAGGGGGCGAGGGAGGCAGTGTTTCTGGGGGAAAAGGTGACAAAGTATCACAGGACGCTGACCACCTATCTGAATACCCTTCTGGAATGCGGCTTCGAGCTGACACATATCGTAGAACCTCAGCCGCCGGAGGAGATGATGGGACTTCCCGGAATGAGAGATGAGATGCGAAGGCCAATGATGCTCCTTGCAGCGGCTGTGAAAAGACAGTAATCGGGTACAGGGAGCCGTACCTGGAAGACATTTGAAATCCGGGCTACGGAATGAGCCCCTGCTCCCTGTAGAAACGCTCGGCACCCGGGTGGAGCGGTATGGGAAGCTCGCTGTACATGAAGCCTTCATCAGACATGGGCTTCAGGAGAGCCTGCTCTTCTCCGAGAGCCACTCTGCTGGAATAGAGGATAGAGGTCAGCTCGTGAACCAGCTCCTCGTCCATGCTTTCGTCTACACAGACCAGACATTTGACGCCAAAGGAGTCCACATCCTCCGCCTGACCCTTATAGGTTCCGGCAGGGATCCTGGCCCGGTAATAGAAGCTGTTTTCAGACAGAATCTGGTTCAGTTCGCTGGCTGTGTATTTTAAAAGCCTTGAAGGTGCCTGGACAGACAGGTTATACAGGCCCTCGACGGGAGTTCCGGCAAAGCCGTGGACAGCGTCCAGGTTTCCCGCCAAAACCTGCTCTGCCCCGTACCCGATGCCTCCCCGCGTTTCAATTTCCGTGTTCTCCGGGGATATGCCAAGCAGGTCAAAGACAATGCGGGCAGAAAGGTCCGTATTTGATGCCTCAGGACCTACAGAGACACGGCTGCCCTTCAGATCATGAACGTAAAACAGAGAAGAGGAGTTCAGGGCCATCCAGTTGGAAATGCTGGAGTATACAGCCCCGATCGTCCGAAGCTCTGTCTGGGGGGCGGCTGAAAACTCGTGAGTTCCATGGAAGGCTGCATAGGCCGCATCACCGCTGACAAGGCCCAGATCAATCTGGCCTTCGCTCAGCATCTGGATATTGGTGTAGGATCCGGTAGAGGCGCATATATTTACATGGATATGCTCCGAAGTTGTTTCAATGGATTCGGCGATGGCCTCTCCGGCCGGGTACATGCTTCCTCCTCTGTCAGCTGTCCCAATGGTGAGAACAGTGATCGTGCTGTCTGGTTGTTCGTTCCCGCCGGAAAAGGCAGAGGAATACCCGTTAAGCGAGCATGAGCAGAGAAATGGGATCGCAATAAGGATGCCGATGACAGAACGGGCAGATATAGACATAAGGTGTATCAGGTGTTTCAATGGCAGTCCTCCCATTTTTTATGGCAGAACGGCTATGTGAAACAGTTTCTGCCGCCCTGCTGTAAGGTGAAATATTATTCATAACTATAACACAAAATTAACATTCGGAAAAGGGAAAATGAAATCAGAAAAAACGAAATTCCGTGAAAAGGAAATTCAGAAAAAAACATCAGAAAACTTCAGGAAGAAGAGAAAAAGAAAATCAGAGAAAGTATCGGAATACAGGAAAGTGCCCGCAGCCATTTGGATAGCTGCGGGCACTTTCCTTTTCCCTCTGGCAAAGAAAGATTCGGCACCGTCTTTATTTTCCTACGATTCCGCCGAAGACAGAGAGGAAAATCGGGTTGTAGATATCGTCAATGATAACGGCGAAGGACGGGTACAGTACCCAGGCAACATTATGCCAGCCATAGGCATCCATAACAGCCTTCTCATTTGCAACGGCATTCGGGCCGGAGCCGCAGCCCCATCCGCAGTTTCCGGCAGCCATGACAGCGGCGCCGTAGTCGCGTCCGAACATGTTGTAGGAGATAAAGATGGCAAACAGGGCCATTAATACTGCCTGAACGAGAAGGATAATTCCCATCTGTCCCGCAACAGGTGCAAGAGCCGTAATATCAATGGTCATCAGAACCAGAGCCAGGTACAGCTCGAGGAACATGTGCTCGATGGCATCCACCTCAGGAGTGTAGAACTTGATGTTCAATGCCTCCATCACATTCCTTGCGATAGCGCCGGCGAAGAGGCAGCCGATGAATTTCGGCATCTCGATCATCGGAATGTTGTCAAGGATACAGTAGATCGGCATTCCGAGAGCGGCAACCAGCAGACACATGGCAAACATGGAAATCATGCGGCTGTTGTTTAAGGGGATTACTTCGCCTGTCTTTGCGGACTCCGGCTTGTCATTAGGGTCAGCCTTTAATTTGTGATGTGTGATCAGGAAGGCAGCCACAGGACCGCCGATTAAGGAACCCATGATATTTCCGCAGGTTCCGGCTGCCACGCCGATGGTAGTGGCGTTGGGGGCTCCCCACTCCTCGAAGATCGCGCCGAAAGCGGATGCAGTTCCCACGCCGCCGGACATGGATGCGGAAGAGCACTGAAGGGCTAACAGCGGGTGAAGGCCGATGGCATTTCCCACCAGCACGCCGACAATATCCTGCAGGGTGATTAAAAGACATGCGGCAACGGCAATCATGATACAAAGCTTGCCGCCGGCATGTTTAATCATTTTCAGGCTGAAGCCGAAGCCGACGCACAGGAAGAACAGGTTCTGGCACAGATCCTGCATGATTTTCGTATCAAAGGAGATGCCGACAATACCTGCCCCCTTGATGGCGGACACGATGATGGAAAAGATGATTCCGGATACAACGGGCGCCGGGATTGCATACTTGCGCAAAAGCGCAGAATGTGCAACGATCGCGCGGCCTGCAAAGATTACAATGGCCGCGAAGCCCAGGGTGGTCAGATACTCAAACTTGAACGATGCCACAGCGCCGTCGGCAGCAGGAGTATATGTACCAAAGTAGCTTAAAATTGCTTCCATAACAGTTCCCTCCGTTTCTCTATGTTATGAATGTGTTAAAAATTTATAAATAAAATATAAAGAAACAGAAAAGGAAAGTCAATTTATGTAACTATTGACAGGCTTTCGTAACTAAAGTACATGGCCGGAGCAGGTATATTTGATGGAGGGCCGGCCGCCGGTCTGGTAATCCACGGAGCTTACAATCTCCCCTATTTCCAGCATATAGTTCATATAGCGGCGAATGGTTATCCGGGATAAGTGCACCTGCTCGGCAATCTGTTCACTGGAAAAGAGCTCGCCGGGCCTGCTTTTCAGAAAATTCCGGATCAGGGTCAGAGTAGTTTCGCTTAAGCCCTTGGCAAGTTCTGTCTGGCAGGAGGGGGAAGCCGGCTGCGCATGGGAGAGCAGCCGGTCAATCTCTGCCTGATTCAGCTCAGGAGAGCCGTCCAGACAGCTTCTGGTCTGTGCAAAGCGGGAGAGGGCCTGGCGAAATCTTGACCGCTCAAAGGGCTTAACCAGATAGTCCAGCACGCCCCGGGAGAGAAGCTCCTGGACAATGGCAGAGTCGCCGGCAGATGTGACCATGATAACGGAGGGCGCCTTTCCCATGCTGTGCAGCCGGTCAATAAATTCCTGCCCGGTCATCAGCGGCATGTAGTAATCCAGGATAATCAGATCCACCTCCTCTCTGCTCAGCCAGGAAAGCGCATCCTGACCGGATTTAAAGATCTGCTTTACAGAAAAGGAGGGCTCCAGCTCCACATACTGGCGGTTGATGGAAGCCACCATCGGATCATCCTCTACGATAATTACTGAATACATGTTTCGTTCTCCTTTTGCGTGAAGGTGAGGGTAATCACTGTTCCCTCTCCCTCCTCTGTTTCTATAGTAAGCTCTCCCCTGCGGCGCTCGGCAATATCCTTTATAAGGAACAGGCCAAGGCCCCGGCTTTCACCTTTTGTGGACACCCCCTTGTCACAGATGCGCTCAGCCAGCTCTCTGCAGATGCCGCGTCCTGTATCTTCGCAGACAATCAGGTTAAAATCCCTCCGACAGAAAAGGGAGAGTTTGATTTCCTTTATTGCCCTGTCTGCATTGTCCGGGTCTGCCAGCTCCTCCACGGCATTTTCCAGGAGGTTTCCCACTACGGTAATCATTTCCTCGCTGGGAATCAGCAGATCGTGCTCCAGGCAGATGCTGTCGGGAGAGAGGGACAGGCGGATCCCAAGCTCCGCCGCGTGCATCATTTTTCCGATAATCAGGGCGCAGATGGAAGATACGCGGATGCGCTCAGCAGTTTCTCTGACAGCCTGGCTGGATACAAGGCTGCTGTTCATGATAAAGGTGATAGCCTTTTTTGTTTCTCCTGTCTGCAGATAGCCCAGGATGACGTGGAGCTTGTTCATAAACTCATGGTTAAAGGCACGCAGCGTATCCAGGGTTGCGCGGGTTCCGGACAGCTCGTCCGACATTCGCAGCACCTCGGTTCTGTCGTTCAGCACCATGAGGACGCCCTTCATGGAATCCTTCCTTATAATGGGAATTGTCTTAATGAGAAGGGTACGGCTGCCGACATTTGAGATCAGGCCGGAGACAGAGGCGGTTTTGAAGCTGTCCGCCAGGACTCGGCTTTCCTGAGCTTTCTCAGCGTCAGTCCCTGACGACATAATTTTTTGTACCGGCTGTTTTTTCAGCTCACGGGATGCCTCTGCCCCGGACCGGGAATCATCATCGGACAGCAGGCGGGAAAAATCTGTATCTGGAAACAGTGCAGACAGCTGTTTTCCCTCCAGACTGCCGGACGTACGGCTGCCGCAGAACAGATCGGACGCCGCCTGATTTGCAAACAGAACCCTGCCGGAAGGATCGGCGGCTATGAGCCCTTCCTCCAGGGAGCCCAGAACCGCATCCTGACGGATGTAGATGTCTAACAGCTCCTCCGGCTCGTGGCCCATCAGCCTTCCCTGCAGCAAAACCACAACGCCTCTCGACAGAAGCAGGCTTACAAGAAGCATAAAGGCCAGCACCGTCAGATACAGGGTGACAATGCGCTTCTGGCTGTCAGACAGATGGGCGGTAAAAACTGAGGCCATCACATACCCGATGATGGAGCCCGAGTCATCCTGAATGGAGTGAAAAGCGCGGCGCTGGGTGCCGAGGGAGCCGTAGCCGGTGGTAATATAGGGCGGACTTCCGGCCAGAACCGCCGCCTCGTCTCCATCTGTGACTGTCTCACCGGTCGTATTGCGGTCCGTGTGGTAAAAGCGCAGTCCGTTCTTGTCGCAGATGAGCACCACATTCAGGTTGGCCGTATTTCTGCACAGGGAGTCCAGATCCCGGCGAAGGGACTCAGAGGGATATCCCATCTGAAGCATATCAGCTACCTGGGGCATGGAGGCGATGTAGGCAGCGGTTCCGCTGATGGTGGAATCTACCTCCTTTCTCTGCCTGGTAATATCATAATACATGGTAATGCCCAGCGAGAGCAGCAGGAGAACTGCGGAGACGGCGAAAAAACTGCGGGAGAGGGTAGTCTCCAGCGTCGTCTTTTTTTTCTTTTTGCAGGCACTGCTGTGAGTTCTCCGGACAGAATTTTTTATTCTGAAAAGATTTAAATTGCTGAAATTCACCTGTTTCACATCCTGTTTTTCAGAGTGCGGGCATAATTTTCCCGCCAGCTAGAGATGATATAAATTATATAGAAAAGAAAGCAGGGGTGCAACAGAAAAAGGACCGACTTTTCTCTCACACAGACACTGTATAAACATATGTAAAAGGGAGGTGTAAATTTTATAAAAGATCAAAAAACCCCTTGCTATTTCTGGTAGAATTAGGTACAATACAGAGTAGGTTGATTATTATTTAACAATCCTATTAACCATCATGAAATAAAATTCTTAGGAGGAATGAAATCATGGCAGTAAAAGTTGCAATTAATGGTTTTGGACGTATCGGTCGTCTTGCATTCAGACAGATGTTTGACGCAGAGGGGTATGAGGTAGTTGCTATCAACGACTTAACAGATCCGAAGATGTTAGCTCACTTATTAAAATATGACTCTTCTCAGGGCAGATATGAGGGACACACAGTTGAGGCCGGAGAGGGCTCCATCACAGTTGACGGAAAGAAGATTACAATCTACGCAAAGGCAAACGCTGCAGAGCTTCCATGGGGAGAGCTGGGTGTAGATGTGGTTCTGGAGTGTACAGGCTTCTACACATCCAAGGCAAAGGCACAGGCTCACATCGATGCAGGTGCTAAGAAAGTCGTTATCTCCGCACCGGCCGGAAACGATCTGCCGACTATCGTATACAACGTAAACCACAAGACATTAACAAAGGATGATACAATCATCTCCGCTGCTTCCTGTACAACAAACTGCCTGGCTCCTATGGCAAAGGCTCTGAACGACTACGCTCCGGTTCAGTCCGGCATCATGTCCACCATCCATGCATACACAGGTGATCAGATGATCCTCGACGGACCGCACAGAAAAGGCGACTTAAGAAGAGCCAGAGCAGGCGCTGTGAATATCGTTCCGAACTCCACAGGCGCTGCAAAGGCCATCGGTCTTGTAATTCCTGAGTTAAACGGAAAGTTAATCGGCTCCGCTCAGCGTGTTCCGGTTCCGACAGGTTCCACCACAATCTTAACCGCAGTTGTTAAGGGCAAAGATATCACAAAAGAGGGCATCAACGCAGCTATGAAGGCAGCTGCCACAGAGTCCTTCGGATACAACGAGGAGGAGATCGTATCTTCCGATATCATCGGCATCCGCTACGGTTCCTTATTCGATGCTACACAGACCATGGTTTCCAAGGTAGATGAGGACACATACCAGGTACAGGTAGTTTCCTGGTACGACAACGAGAACTCCTACACAAGCCAGATGGTTCGCACAATCAAGTACTTCGCTGAGTTAAACTAATCACTGAGCGCAGATAACCTGATAGGATTCACGACAGAGGTGGTCCGGTCCGTCCTGGACCGGGCCGCCTCTTTTCCGTTGGGAAGCTGTCTGAAGCAGCCTTCCGGCGGCAGGCCGTATCAGGCCTGACAGAGCGGAATATGAAAAAGAAAGGAGCATTTACCCATGCTTAACAAAAAATCAGTGGACGATATTAACGTAAAGGGAAAGAGAGTCCTGGTGCGCTGCGATTTCAATGTACCGTTAAAGGACGGAAAAATCACAGACGAAAACCGCCTTGTAGCAGCTCTTCCCACCATTAAGAAATTAATCAGCGACGGAGGAAAGGTCATTCTCTGCTCCCACCTTGGAAAGCCGAAGGGAGAGCCGAAGCCGGAGCTTTCTCTGGCACCGGTTGCTGTCCGCCTCTCTGAGCTGCTGGGCCAGGAGGTGAAGTTTGCCGCTGATCCCGAAGTTGTAGGGCCGAATGCAAAGGCAGCCGCAGAGGCTATGAAGGACGGCGATGTGATCCTTCTTGAGAACACACGCTACAGAGCAGAGGAGACAAAAAACGGAGAGGCATTCAGCAAAGAGCTGGCTTCCCTCTGCGACGTATATGTAAACGACGCTTTCGGTACAGCTCACCGCGCTCACTGTTCCAATGTAGGTGTGACACAGTACGTGGACACAGCGGTTGTGGGCTACTTAATGCAGAAGGAGATTGATTTCCTGGGCAATGCGGTGGACAATCCGGTTCGTCCCTTCGTTGCCATCCTGGGCGGGGCAAAGGTTGCGGATAAGTTAAATGTTATCTCCAACCTGCTTGAAAAGTGCGATACGCTGATCATCGGCGGCGGCATGGCATTTACCTTCTTAAAGGCTGAGGGCAAGGAGATCGGAAGCTCTCTGGTAGATGATACAAAGCTCGACTACTGCCGTGAGATGCTTGCAAAGGCTGAGAAGCTCGGAAAGAAGATCCTGCTTCCTGTAGACGCCGCTGTGGCAGCCTCCTTCCCGAACCCCATTGATGCTCAGATCGAGGTGAAGAACGTATCTGCAGACGCGATTCCGGCAGATATGATGGGACTCGACATCGGAACAGAGTCCGCCAAGCTCTTTGCAGATGCTGTAAAGTCTGCCAAGACAGTTGTGTGGAACGGACCGATGGGCGTATTTGAGAACCCGGTTCTTGCAAAGGGAACCATCGAGGTGGCGAAAGCTTTAGCTGAGACAGATGCCACTACCATTATCGGCGGCGGTGACTCTGCTGCAGCTGTAAACCAGTTAGGCTTCGGAGACAAGATGACGCACATCTCCACAGGCGGCGGTGCATCCTTAGAGTTCCTTGAGGGCAAGGAGCTTCCAGGCGTAGCGGCTGCAAATGACAAATAGCATATAACGGGGTATCTTCAGACTTCGTGTGCAGACTGTTCCCGAGGCAGCCGGGGGTTCTTTCGGACAGCCTCGGGAAATATTCCGGTATTCAGGAGGAAAGTAAAATGGCAAGAAAGAAAATTATCGCAGGCAACTGGAAGATGAACATGACTCCATCTGAGGCAGTTGAACTTGTAAATACATTAAAACCACTGGTGGCAAATGATGAGGTGGACGTAGTGTTCTGTGTTCCGGCCATCGACATTATCCCGGCTATGGAAGCTGCAAAGGGAACCAATATCCAGATCGGTGCAGAAAATATGTATTTCGAGGAGAAAGGAGCCTTCACAGGCGAGATTTCCCCGAACATGCTGGTGGACGCAGGCGTTAAGTATGTCATTATCGGACACTCTGAGAGAAGAGAATACTTTGCAGAGACGGACGAGACAGTAAACAAGAAGGTATTAAAGGCCTTTGAGCACGGAATCACCCCGATTATCTGCTGCGGAGAGTCTTTAACACAGAGAGAGCAGGGAATCACCATCGACTGGATTCGCCAGCAGATTAAGATTGCCTTCTTGAATGTAACAGCAGAGCAGGCCAAAACGGCAGTGATCGCATACGAGCCAATCTGGGCCATCGGAACCGGCAAGGTAGCTACCACAGAGCAGGCTGAGGAGGTCTGCGCAGCTATCCGCAAGTGCATCGGCGAGATTTACGACGAGGCTACAGCAGAGGCAATCCGTATCCAGTACGGCGGCTCTGTGTCTGCTGCATCTGCTCCGGAGCTGTTTGCGCAGCCGGATATCGACGGCGGACTGGTAGGAGGAGCTTCTCTGAAGCCAGACTTCGGTCAGATCGTAAACTACAATAAATAGTCAGACTCACTGTAATATACAGAGGAAGAGACTGCAGGCAAAAAGTGCGTACAGAATGAGCAAAAGGGCAGGAAACCATCAGCAGGATCCAGCGGACGGTTTTTCTGTCCTTTTAGCATTGGTGAAATTCCTGAAAATTCTCCTGAAAATCTTAAGATGTTTTTCATTGATACGTTTGCCGCTGTGTGGTATACTATCTTCCAAATTCGGCTGCTGCAAAAGAGGAGGATGGATGATGGACAAACTGAAACGGCTGCTGATAGTAGTAGATATGCAGAATGATTTTATCGACGGAGCGCTGGGAACAGCAGAGGCTGCTGCGATTGTGCCGGCGGTCAGGAAAAAGATTGAGGAATATCAGGGAGAGGACTGTGAGATCCTGTTTACCATGGACACTCACTACGAAAATTATCTGGAAACACTTGAGGGAAAGAAGCTCCCGGTCGTCCACTGCAGGAAAGGGACAAAGGGCTGGGAACTCAGCCCGGAGATCGGGGAATTCGAGGGAAGGAGATTTGAGAAGCCTTCTTTTGGAAGTGTTGAGCTGGCCCGGTATGTGGGCGCCGGAGAGTACGAGTCTGTGGAGTTAGTCGGACTGTGCACAGACATCTGCGTTATCTCAAACGCCATGCTGATCAAGGCTGTGCTGCCGGGAACCCCTGTCCGTGTGGATTCTGCCTGCTGTGCAGGTGTGACTCCTGAGAGCCACAGAAATGCCCTTGAGGCCATGAAAATGTGCCAGATCGATGTAAAATAGCAGAAAATACTGCTGAGAAAGCTGCCGGAATTATAGAGACTGCTTATATTTCCGGACAGCTTTTTTGATCCCGCTCTCTGGGAGACTCCGGCATCATACTCAGCAGCAAAGGGCTCAGGCCCTCCGGTTAGATTACACGGTGTTCAAGGGCCGCGTAAGGGGCCAGTTCTGCCATCAGAGATTCAAACTCCCGGAAGGTCAGAGACTGGGGGCCGTCAGAGAGAGCCTTCTCGGGGCATGGGTGAACCTCAATCATGAGTCCGTCTGCGCCGGCGGCAACAGCAGCCTTCGCCATGGGAGCCACATAGGCGCGCACACCTGTGGCGTGGCTCGGATCCACGATAACAGGCAGATGTGTTTTCTGGCGGAGCACAGGCACAGCGCTCAGATCCAGGGTGTTTCTGGTAGCGCTCTCAAAGGTGCGGATGCCGCGCTCACAGAGGATGACATTGGGATTTCCCTCTGACATAATGTACTCGGAGGCATTGAGCCATTCGTCTATGGTGGCGGCCAGTCCCCTTTTCAGGAGAACGGGAAGTCCTGTCTTTCCGGCTTCTTTCAGAAGTTCAAAGTTCTGCATATTTCTGGCTCCGATCTGGAGCAGATCCACATATTTGACTGCCTCCTCGATGGCCCGGGGACTTGTCACCTCGCAGATTACGGACAGACCTGTGGCATCCCGTGCCTCCTTCATATACTTTAATCCCTCTGTCTCAAGCCCCTGAAAGGAGTAGGGGGAGGTGCGGGGCTTAAAGGCGCCGCCGCGCAGAATGCGCGCACCCGCCTTTTTTACTGCGAAGGCCGTCTCGAGAAGCTGGCTGAAGCTCTCCACCGCGCAGGGGCCGGCCATTACCGTGAGGCTTTCCGGACCGATCTGAGTGCTGGAAAGAGAGACCGCGGTAGGTTCCGGGTGAAATTTTCTGTTTGCCAGTTTGTAGGATTCGGTGACAGCTACCACCTTGTCGACGCCGTCAGCAATTTCCAGGTTGATGCCCTTCAGCTTTGTCTTATCTCCCACAACGCCGATGATGGTGACTTCTGTCCCCCGGGAGAGATGGACATCCAGTCCCTGGCTTTCGATCTGCTGGGATATCTTTTTTATATTGTCGTCTGTGGCTGTGGGTTTCATAATTACGATCATATCGGTACCTCTCTGTTCTGCTTTTTACCTGTGTCTGCTATGGGGCCTATTGTAGAGCAGAAAGTGGGTTCTGTCAACGATTTATTGAGTTAAACTTTAAAAGTGCAGTGTGAAGAATATAAACGAGAGGAGGAAAGAAGACATCCGGTGTCTCGGTCTTGCGAGAGAAAGGGTGTACAGAGAGAAGCGATTGTTTCCAGTAAGAAAGGAGTAAAAGTTTGAATGGATATTTAGCGCTCATTGGAGCTGTAATTGTAATCTGCGTATTGTTAAACCGGTTTGCCCAGAAACTTCCGGTTCCGTCGCTGCTGATTTTTATTGGCCTTGGCATGTGCTTTGGCGTAAATGGAATTTTGGGGATTCCCTTCGATGATTACCAGATATCAGAGCAGATCTGCTCTGTCTGCCTTCTGTTTGTAATGTTTTACGGCGGCTTCGGCACGAATCTGAAGGCGGCCAGGCCAGTGGCCGCAAAGGCGGTGCTCCTGTCCACGGCCGGGGTTGCGCTGACAGCCGGCTTCGTAGGGCTGTTTGTGAGATTTGTCCTGGGACTTGAATGGCTGGAGAGCTTTCTGATCGGCTCGGTTATCGCGTCTACGGATGCCGCCTCTGTGTTCAATATCCTGAAAACACAGAAGCAGGACCTGAAGGACAATACAGCTTCCCTGCTGGAGCTGGAATCCGGTTCCAACGATCCCTTCTCCTATATGCTGACCGTTCTTTTTGTGTCAATGATGAAAGGAGAAACCGTCTCCGTTCCCCTGCTGCTGGCCGGACAGATTCTGATAGGAGCCCTGTTTGGCCTGGCAATCGGGCGTCTGGCTGTATTTTTGCTGGTAAAATGTGATTTTTATATGGAACAGGGAAAGACTATCTTTGTATTTGCCGTGGCCATACTTGCATATGCTCTCCCCTCTGCGCTGGGAGGAAACGGCTATCTGAGCGTATATCTGTGCGGCATACTCATGGGAAATTATGCGCTGCCTGAGAAAAAGGAACTGGTTCATTTCTTTGACGCCGTGACGGGGATTGGGCAGATGATGATTTTCTTCCTGCTGGGCCTGCTGGTAACCCCAGCTCAGCTGCCTCAGGTATTCGTGCCGGCACTTGCGATTATGGCATTCCTCACCCTTGCGGCAAGACCTCTGGCATCGGCCATACTGCTGCTGCCCATGGGCTCGGGACTTCGGCAGATTGGAGTCGTATCCTGGGCAGGACTGAGGGGAGTGGCCTCCATTGTGTTCGCCATCTATGCCGTCTTAGGAGGAATTTCCACCCAGTATAACCTGTTCAACCTGGTATTCTGCATTGTTATCCTGTCTCTCGGGATTCAGGGAACGCTGCTTCCCAGAGTGTCGAAGGCTCTTGACATGATTGACAGCAACCAGGATGTCAGAAAGACATTTAACGACTATCAGGAGGAGAGTGACGTCAGCTTTGTCAAGATGCATATATATCCTGGGCACAGGATGGTGGGGCTGCCGTTAAAGGAGCTTCCGATTATGCCGGATTTTTTAGTGGCTCTGATACTGAGGAAAGATCAGACTCTGGTACCGGACGGAAATACGGTTATCGAGGAGGGGGATCTGCTGATTATGGCAGCAGAGCAGTTTGAAGACAGGGATAACCTGTCTATGAAGGAGATCAATCTGGAGCGGGGAAACCGGTGGATAGGAAAGACACTCCGGGAGATTTCCACCCCCCGGGGAACTCTGATTGTGCTGATCAAGAGAAATGGTGAGACGATTATCCCGGGAGGAGACACAAGGCTCAGGGAAGGGGACAGCCTGGCGGTGGCAAGGTTTTAAGGCGCAGCTGAACCTGCATGAATTTGATAAAAATTTATCATTACCCCATTGAAAGTTGCAGACAAATCATGTAAAATAAAGAGCTGAAGGGGCAGCCGTTCCGGAGTCTGAAAGAGGAAGAGAGGATATGGCCGCCGCCTGCCAAGATGTGGAGAGAACCGCTGCAGGCCGCGTTCTGTTCTGGAAAACAGAGGCAGGGCAGCTGGGATATTAAAGGAGAATAATTATGAGCAGAAAACCAACGGTATTAATGATTCTCGACGGTTATGGATTAAATGAGAGCTGCGAGCACAACGCAGTATGCGAGGCTAGGACACCTGTAATGGATCAGTTAGAGAGCCAGTGCCCGTTTGTGAAGGGATATGCCAGCGGAATGGCAGTGGGACTTCCGGACGGACAGATGGGAAACTCCGAGGTTGGCCATCTGAATATGGGAGCGGGACGCATTGTCTATCAGGAGCTCACAAGAATCACAAAGTCCATACAGGACGGAGATTTCTTTGAGATCCCGGAGTTCCTGCAGGCAGTTGAAAACTGCAGGAAGAATGATTCTGCCCTCCACCTGTTCGGCCTTGTGTCAGATGGAGGCGTTCACAGCCATAACGGACATATCTACGGACTTTTAGAGCTGGCTAAGAGAAACGGGCTTAAAAAGGTATTTGTGCACTGCTTCTTAGACGGCCGTGACACGCCGCCTGCATCGGGAAAGAGCTTTGTGGCAGAGCTTGAGGAGAAGATGAAGGAGCTTGGCGTCGGAAAGGTAGCCTCTGTAATGGGACGCTACTATGCTATGGACCGTGATAAAAACTGGGACAGAAATAAACTGGCCTACGATGCCATGACAAAGGGAGAGGGAAACAAAGCGGAGAGCGCAGAGGAGGCGATCCAGGCCTCCTACGACAGCGAGAAGTTTGACGAATTTGTGATTCCCACTGTGATCACAGAGAACGGAAGCCCGGTGGGACTGATTCAGGACAAGGATTCTGTTATCTTCTACAATTTCCGTCCAGACCGCGCAAGACAGATTACCAGGGCATTCTGTGACGATGAATTTACAGGCTTTGCTCGGGAAAAACGCCTGGATCTGGTATTTGTATGCTTTACAGATTACGATGAGACGATTGGAAATAAGCTGGTAGCCTTCAAGAAGGAGGTTATTACCAATACGTTCGGAGAGTTCCTGGCCTCCCATGGGAAGACACAGGCAAGAATCGCCGAGACGGAGAAATACGCCCATGTTACCTTCTTCTTCAACGGCGGCGTTGAGGAGCCCAATGAGGGCGAGGACAGGATTCTGGTTCCGTCTCCCAAGGAGGTTCCGACTTACGACTTAAAACCGGAGATGAGCGCGCCGATCGTATGTGAGAAACTGGTGGAGGCTATCAAATCCGGAAAGTACGACGTTGTGATTGTAAACTTCGCAAATCCCGATATGGTCGGCCACACAGGCGTGGAGGACGCTGCCATCCGGGCTATTGAGGCAGTGGACGAGTGTGTCGGAAAGACGGTGGATGCGGTAAAGGAGATGGGAGGCGTTCTGTTTATCTGCGCCGACCACGGAAACGCTGAGGTGATGGTGGATCCGGAGACAGGAAAACCGTGGACTGCCCACACGACGAATCCTGTTCCCTTCCTTCTGGTAAATGCAGACGCGTCCTATGGGCTGAGAGAGGGCGGCTGCCTGGCAGACATTGCTCCGACTCTGATTGAGCTTATGGGAATGGAGCAGCCGAAAGAGATGACAGGGAAATCCCTCCTGATCAAAAAGTAAACAAAAGAGTTTGAATAACGGACAGAAAACCTCGGATGCCCATTTTACAAGGGTTTCCGAGGTTTCTTTATGCCTGTTGGCTCTGCTTCTTTGGTGAATACTGGATTTTTAACGGGTATCATGATACCTGTTCTATTTCTTTTTGCGTAGTTTTAATATAATATTGTTCTGCTTAGCAGTTTTTTGAAGTAAACTGGCTGCATGAGCGGATTTAAAAAAAAGGTGTGAAGCAAAATGGAATGACTGTAGCGTAATGTTACGCTTTAGAGCATTTGGAACGCTTATTTTATGAGGGTTTAAGAGTGCCAAAATGGCGTGGGCGATATTTTGTACCTATATCGCTTAAATCCAGCTTTTACTGCGTAACAGGAATAATTAGCGGTTATCTGCATAAAATTTTAATGGGAAGTTCTATTGACTTTCCTCTTTGCACTTGCTAGAATGTAGGTACAAAGAAAGTTTACCACTGACCGATATGTGGTATATAAATGGTCGGGTTGAAAGTATAGTCCTTCGCCGCAAGGCGAGGGACTTTTTCCATAATGAGGATAGCCAGTTCAATTTATCCGCCGAGGAGGAAGTAAAGAAGCTGGTGGCTTCTGCGGTTACACTGCTGCAGAAAGCCATCAGCTTTTTGCCATACAGCAGGAAGGTTCTGCAGAAAAAAAGTTTTCCCTGCAGTGCTTCCATTTGACAGAATAATACGGTAGAATAGATTTAAACGCAGCCAGACGGGACAGGAGCAGAGGGACAGAAATCAGCGTTTTGGAAAAAACGGGGCTGCCGACAGGAGGATGAAAGATGAGAACAGCGATTGTGACAGACAGCAACAGCGGAATTACCCAGAGACAGGCAGAACGGCTGGGAATCCACGTGCTGCCCATGCCTTTTATGATTGATGGGAAAACCTACTTTGAGGATATCGATCTGACACAGCAGGAGTTTTATGAAAAAATGAATGCAGGGGCTGATATAAGCACTTCGCAGCCATCTCCGGAAGACGTGACGAAGCTCTGGGATGAGGTTTTGAAAAACTGGGATGAGATTGTGCACATCCCTATGTCCAGCGGGCTTTCGGGGGCCTGCCAGACTGCGATGATGCTGGCTGAGGACTACGGCGGGAAGGTGCATGTGGTTGACAACCACAGGATTTCCGTAACGCAGAGACAGTCTGTGCTGGATGCGATCGAGCTTGCCAGAGCCGGAAAGGACGGGGCAGAGATTAAGAGAAGACTGGAGGAGACCCAGAAAGATTCGGTTATTTATGTCACGGTGGATACGCTCAAATACCTGAAAAAGGGAGGGCGTATTACGTCAACGGCCGCCGCTCTGGGAACGCTTCTGAAAATCAAGCCTGTGCTCATTATCCTGGGAAAGAAGCTGGATGCATTTTCCAAGGCCAGGACGATGAAGCAGGCCAAAAGCATTATGATTTCCGCCATTCAGAAGGATTTAAAGGAGAGGCTGGGAGATGAGCTGTGCCAGAATACACATCTGGAAATTGCCCATACGCAGAATGACGAGGCAGCCTTGGCTCTGAGCGGCGAGCTGAAGGAACTGTTTCCTAAGGCGGATATCTATGTGGATCACCTGTCCCTCAGTGTCGCCTGCCACATAGGGCCGGGGGCGCTTGCCATTGCAGCGACCAGGAGGCTGGAGGAATAGATGGGAGGAGGCACTTTTAAGACAGGGAAAAGGAGATGGCCGTTCCATGCCGTCAGTATGAGGATTCCTCTGGCAGTCTGCATTCTGGCTCTCAGCATTCTGCCTCTCATGCTCCAGTCGAGAATGCTGGCGGGGAGTATGCGCCAGAGTCTTGTGGAAGATCAGATGATCAACGCTCAGAACAAATGCCTGATTCTGATCAACCGTCTGGTAAGCTCTGACTATGTGGGCAATACAGCCAAGAATCCGATTATCGACACAGAGCTGTCTGTGACGGCAGAGATGTTTAATGGAAGAATTGTCATCGTCGACAGGGATTTTAAGATTATTGCTGATACTTTTAATCTGGCAGAGGGAAAGCTCAACATTTCCCAGGAGGTGCTGAAAGCCTACTCAGGGGAGGAGCAGAGCAGTTACAACAGAAAGAAGGATTATTTTTCTCTGGCTTTCCCGATACCGGGGAAAGACGAAAACGAGAGCGCTGAAGGTGTTCTCCTGCTGACGGCTTCAACAGAAAATATCGATCTGCTGGAAGCCCGGGTAACAGAAAAGATAACCTTTTTCCAGCTTGTGGTTTTCTGGGTGGTGGCTGTGTTTGGACTTCTGGCTGCCGGACTGCTGCTGAAGCCGTTTATCAGGCTGAAAAAGGTGCTGGGGGCTGTGGCAGAGGGAGATCTGGAGCAGGATATCAGAGTGGACACCTACAGGGAAACCAAGGAGATCTCGGAAGCGGTCAGCCAGACCCTCAGAAAACTGAAGGCGGTGGATCAGTCCAGACAGGAGTTTGTTTCCAATGTGTCCCATGAGCTGAAGACTCCTATCACATCCATCCGGGTGCTGGCGGATTCGCTGATGGGGATGGAGGATGTGCCAGAAGAACTTTACCGGGAATTTCTCTCTGACATCTCTGACGAGATCGACAGGGAGAGCAAGATTATCGACGATCTCCTGACTCTGGTGAAGGCAGATAAGTCAAACGCAGAGCTGAACGTGGAGCAGATCAATATCAACGGGCTTCTGGAGCAGATTCTGAAACGGCTCAGGCCTATTGCCAAAAAGCGGAATATTGAGCTGGTGCTTGAAAGCATCCGTGAGGTTTCGGCCGATGTGGACGAGGTGAAACTGTCTCTGGCCCTCAGCAACCTGGTGGAAAACGCAGTGAAGTACAATCACGAGGAAGGCTGGGTTCACGTGACCCTGGATGCAGATCACAAATTTTTCTACGTGAAGGTTTCCGACAATGGAATCGGCATCTCTCAGGAGGATCAGGAGCATGTGTTTGAGCGGTTCTACCGGGTGGACAAGGCCCGATCCAGAGAAACGGGAGGGACAGGCCTTGGACTTGCCATCACAAAAAGCATTATCCTCATGCACCAGGGAGCGATCAAACTGCAGAGCAAAGAAGGGGAGGGAACCACATTCACGGTCCGCATTCCTCTCAACTACATTCCATAGAAAGGAAGGCGTCAGATGAAGAAAGGAAAGACAAGACGGCTTTTGGCTGCAGTCCTTCTTCTTGTAGCTGTTCTGTCTGTGGGCTGCGGGAAGGAGCGGGAGAAGGAGGAGGCAAAGGGAAAGGAGGAAGGAGTATACCAGATCTATTACCTGGATTCCTCCGGTCTTGGCCTGAATGCCTGTGAATACAGGACAGAAACCACAGAACTGGAGCAGCTGGTGGGAGAGCTGGCAGGACAGCTTCTGGCAGCGCCGGCCGATACAGAGTACCAGCCGGTTCTGCCTGACCGGGTACAGCTTCTGGACATTACGAAAAGCGACAATATCCTGTACCTGAATTTCAGCAAGGATTACGATTCCATGGATCCGGTGAGGGAGATCCTCTGCAGGGCCGCCTTTACGAAAACTTTGACCCAGGCTGAGGGAATCGAGTTTATCAGTATTAACTGTGCGGGACAGCCGAGACTTGACAGCTACGGAAATCCGGTGGGGGTTATGGGAAAAAGTGATTTTATAGAGGGAGTCTCCAATATCAATTCCTACGAGAAGGAGGAGCTTACGCTCTATTTTGCCAATGAAGACGGCACGGCTCTGGTGCCGGAAACCAGGGAGGTGGTTCACAGCGCAACCACATCTCTGGAACGTCTCATTGTGGAACAGCTGATAGAGGGCCCCATGGATGACGACAAAAATTCTGTGCTTCCGAAGGACACCAAGGTTTTAAATGTGTCTGTGTCGGAGAATATCTGCTATGTTAATTTTGACAGCAGCTTTTTGACGGGAACCCTGAAAACCTCGGAGAAACTGCCGATCTATGCCATTGTCAACTCCCTGACAGAGCTTCA
Organism: Clostridium sp. M62/1; assembly: GCF_020736365.1. Classification (NCBI taxonomy): domain Bacteria; kingdom Bacillati; phylum Bacillota; class Clostridia; order Eubacteriales; family Clostridiaceae; genus Clostridium; species Clostridium sp. M62/1. Next base: position 1,575,737 of record NZ_CP085988.1, read on the forward strand.
GACTGTCAGCAGGGTTCAGATTATCGTGGATGGCTCTCAGAACGTCATGTTCCGGGATGTGGTTTCGCTGAACGAGCCGTTTGAGAGAGATGAGTCGTATATTCAGAGGCAGTGAGGGGAACCCACTGATAAAAAGGAGGAATAGAAAATAAAAAGACCGCTACTTTGGACAGCAGCAGCCATTGTACTTGGAGAGGCATGGGCTTATCTGGCTTTACAGGGAGCGGCGATGGAGATTGCAGGAAAGGGACTTGCGGCATGTCTGGCCGCAGCCTTTCTTTACTGCGCCCTTTTCCGGGACGGCAGACCGGCTGCCGGCGGGAAGGAATACGGCTGCTTTGCAGCCCCGCCGCAGGCGGAGAATCATGGGAGGCAGGATTCTTTGTTCTTGGGGGACAGAAAGAGAGGGGAAAAGAAAGACAGGAGAAGGGCAGCCATTCTGGCTTCTGCTGTGGCGGTTGGCTTTCTGAGGATGGCTGCTGCGTCCGGGGAGGAGGAGATCGTAAAGAAGGAAGGAAGTCCGGGATTCTCGGCTCTGGAAGCCACAGTTTCAGGAACAGTGGACAGGATTCAGGAAAAAAACGGCAGCGGTTCTGCGGAGCTTGTGGATGTCCTGGCAGAAGTCAGAAGGGGAGAGAGGGAGGAGAGAAGCTACAGACTGGACCGGCTGATTGTCTACCTGCCGGGAGAGCTTTCATGGGAAGAGGGATGGACAGAGAAAAGGGAGAGAAGACTGCTTCCCGGAATGAAACTTTTCTGTGAGGGGGAGCTGGAAAGCTTTGAGCCTGCCAGAAATGAGGGAGAATTTGATTACCGCCTGTACTATCAGTCAAAGAATATTTGCTGTCGGATGAGTGCAGAGAGGGCAGTGGCGGCGGACGGGGAGCCAAGTCCTCTGAAGGCGGGAGCTTATCTGTTTAAAGAGAGGGGCAGGGCAGTTTTTGAGCGCTTTTGCAGCCAGCGTGATGCAGGGCTTCTGTCTGCCGTTGTGCTGGGAGATAAGACAGGCATGGACGAGGAAATCTCTGACCTCTATCAGAAAAACGGTATCGCCCACCTGCTTGCAGTCAGCGGACTTCATGTTTCCCTGATTGGGATGGGATTTTACCGGGCTTTGAGAAGGTGGGGGATGGGCTTTGGACAGGCAGGGCTGTGGGCCGGGGGGCTTCTTTTCTGTTACGGGATCATGACCGGATTTGGCCCCTCGGTGTTCAGGGCCTGCCTGATGCTGGGATGCTCCTTTCTGGCAGCCTGGCTGGGGAAGACCTATGATCTGCTGTCGGCCATGGCTTTGGCGGCCATTATCCTGGCACTGCAGTCTCCCTATGTGATTGCCACAGCAGCCTTTCAGCTCTCCTTCGGGGCTGTGTTTGCCATCGGCTGGGCAGGAAAAGAGCTGACAGACAGCTTCCGGTGCAGGAGAGGCTGGACAAGGGCCCTTGCTGTGAGCGCCGCCATCCAGCTTGTGACGGGGCCCCTTGTTCTCTGGCATTTCTTCGAATATCCTGTCTATGGGATCCTTTTGAATTTTATTGTGATCCCCCTTATGACCTATGTGGTGGGGGCCGGGCTTGCCGGACTTTTCCTGGGGCTTATGGCTGAACTCTTCTCTGCATGTTCCTTTTCTGCAGTTTTTGAGGGGCTGTTCGGTCTGCTTGCGGCAGGGAGTATGGGAACCTGCCATTATATCTTAGCTTTCTATGAATGGCTGTGCCGGGCGGTGGGAAAACTTCCCATTTACTCGCTGATACTGGGAAGGCCGGCACTCTGGAAACTGGCGGCCTATTATCTGATGCTTTCCGTACTTCTCTGGCGCACGGCCAAGAGGGGGAGGAGAGCAGATGAGCAGATGGAGGAAGAGCCGCAGAAGGAAGAAAGACCTGCCAGGGGAGAGGAGAACAGGCAGAAAAACAGGACTGGAAGGCCCTGGAGGGAGAAGGCAGAGCTTTTGAAAACGGCGGCAGCTATCTTGTCACTGATCGGTTTTCTGGTCTGCAGACAGCCGGAAACCTGCAGGGTAGATTTCATAGATGTGGGACAGGGAGATGGAATTCTGATTCAGTCAGAAAAGACGGTGATTCTGGTGGACGGGGGAAGCACTCAGATTCGCGGCCTGGGAGAGAAGAGGCTGGAACCGGTTCTGAAGAGCCGGGGAATCAGCCGGATCGGCATGGCGTTTGTGAGCCATGGAGATCAGGATCACATAAGCGGGCTCTCCTGGCTTCTGGAAAACGATACGGGGATTGAAATCGACCAGCTGTTTCTCCCGGCAGCCGGAAGGGGAGATCCAATCTATGAAGAGCTGGAGGAGGCGGCAAAGCGGCGGGGCACCAGGACAGAATACATCTGCGCCGGAAATAAATTCCAGGCGGGAAAACTTAAGATTACCTGTCTGTATCCCCGCAAGGACACGGTGAGCGCCGACAGAAACGGACACTCTGAGGTTCTCCTTGCAGAGTACGGCAGCTTTTCCATGCTCCTTATGGGAGATGCGGGGGCTGAGGCAGAGGAGGAGATTTCTGAAAAATGGGAGCAGGGAAAGCAGGTACAGGTGCTGAAGGCAGGCCATCACGGCTCCTCTGCTTCCAGCTGCGGGCTGTTTCTCGATACCGTGAAGCCTGCCCTGGCAGTCCTGTCCTACGGGAAGGGAAACTCCTACGGACATCCCCATAAGGAGGTACTAGAGAGAATGAGCAAGAGAGGGATCTCCATATGGCCGACTGCAGAGCAGGGCATGGTAACCGTGCGGACTGACGGGGAGAAGGTTCAGGTGGAGGGCTTTGTCAGACAGAGGCAGAGCCTTTCGTAAAACTCTATTGTTCAGGCTGTTTGGGAAAGCGGTACCGCGTCTTTCCCTCTGTCCTGGAACCATATTCTATGGCGTTTACAGGGCAGCGGCAGATACATGCCATACAGTGAGTACAGTCGTCCCCCCACACCGGCCGCCCCTCCTTCATCCGGATATTTCCGAGAGGACAGAGCTTTGCGCACCGGCCGCAGGATATGCAGGATGAGGATACACGGAATTTTTTTGAGCGGACAAAGAAGGTATAAAAGAGAGAGTTTACGATTCCGCTGATAAACTTATCTTTCAGGGAAATGGCCGGCTCGGGAAAGGGGACATTCCGGCGGATATATGATGCAGCCTCGTCAATGGAGGGTGCAGCCCGGCGGATGATCTCTATCGCCTCCTCAGGGGAAGGAGAGGGAAACAGGACGAGATAATTGTCAGGCATGACGATGGGAAATATTCCCCTGTATCTCAGGCCTTTTGAGGCGCACAGGCGTCTCAGATAATGGCCGGCATTGCCGATCTCTGAGCCGCAGGTGACTGCAAAATAAATATCAGAGCATCCGCGAAGCTCTGTCTGTTTCAGCCAGTTTTGCACAAGCCGCGGAATCCTCCACGCATAGATTGGGGAAACAACGATCCAGGGGGAGTCTGAGAAGAGGGCAGAATAGTCCCTGTTTCTTATTTTTTCAAACAGATCAACTGCAGGCTCCTTGATGGCCTGCCCGAGCCGCTCTGCGGCGTACTGGCTGTTTCCGGTTCCTGAAAAATATAAAATCATGGCTGTATCCTTTCTTTCTGGATAATATGTTCTGTATCAATACGCTCTGGATCAATACGTTCTGTTTGAGCTGAGCCGCTCATTCAATAGTTTATAGAACAGCAGAAAAAAATGCAAGGGCAGGTGAAAGAATGCCCTGAGAATGGAAGGCAGTGCTTTGGACAGATAAAAAGCCCTGCATTCATTCTTGCCGATTTGGTGCAGCGAGGGTATAATACCTGTATTGATAAGGGATCTCCGGGCTTTCCCTGCCGGAGAGAGACTATTGTATCGGAGGCGGGGAAAGCCTGCGCAGGTTCCTTTGTAAAATACAGGTCCGCCGGACAGAGGAGGGCTGCCAGGCTGTTCAGACAGATCCGGACGGATGCGGCAGACAGGGAGCAATCGATGCAGACATTAAATCAGGATATTAAAACGAGAGAGTTCAAACGGTTTTACCTGCTGTTTGGCGAGGAGGAGTTCTTAAAGCAGAGCTATAAGAAGCGTCTTCGGGAAGCCATCGCAGGGGACGATACCATGAATTACAATTACTTTGAGGGCAAGGGGATGGATGTGAGAGAACTCATCAGCCTTGCCAATACCATGCCCTTTTTCAGCGAGAGACGTCTGATTCTGGTGGAGGACAGCGGATTTTTTAAGGCGGCTTCTGACGAGCTGGTGGAGGCGATGGCCGACATTCCGGATACCACCTGTATGGTTTTTGTGGAATCTGCGGTGGATAAGAGAAACAGGCTTTATAAGAAGGTGAAGGAGCTGGGCTATGCGGCGGAGCTTAAAAAGCAGGACGCATCCCAGCTGGCCCGCTGGGCGGCCGGGATTCTGGCGAGGAACGGCAGAAAGATCACGGCAGCCACCATGGAACTGTTCCTGGAGAAAACAGGGGACGATATGGAGACTATCAGCTCAGAGCTGGAAAAGCTCATCTCCTACACCATGGGGCGGGAGGTGGTGACAGCAGAGGATGTGGAGGCTGTCACCACAGTGCAGGTGAGCAATAAAATTTTTGAGATGGTAAATGCCATTGTGACGGGAAAGACAAGGGCGGCGATGGACCTTTACGAGGATCTGCTGACTTTAAAGGAACCGCCGATGAGGATTCTGTTTCTCATTGCAAGGCAGTTTAACCAGCTTTTTCTGACAAAGGAGCTGCTGGACAGCGGGGCAGACAGGGCTGCCATAGCCTCAAAGCTCAAGGTCCCGCCCTTTGTGGCCGGAAAGCTGATGCCCCAGGCCAGAAGCTTTACGAGGGAGCAGATTGCAGGCTGTGTGGAAGCCTGCGTGGAGGCGGAGGAAGCCGTGAAAACAGGCCGCCTGGGGGATCGGATGGCGGTAGAGCTGATGATTATGCGGAAGTATTAGAAGGCGGCAGGCAGCAGTTCATTTAGGAGGCGATATGCTTACAGAGAGGGATATCAGAGAACAGACTGACAAAGGAATTACCTACATAAAGGGATTTAAGCTGTATGAAAACGGAAGCGTGCTGTATATAGATACAGCAGGCGGCGAGAAAGACGGCTCCTGCTGCGTAAGTGGTACAGTAGAGGGGAGCTATGGCAATGAGTACGATGTCAGTATCGCACTGGATGAAAATGAGGAAATCGAAGGATACTCCTGCACCTGCCCTGCATTTGAGACTTATCCTGGAATGTGCAAGCACTGCGTGGCTCTGGCGCTGGAATATCTGTACTCCGGGGAAGACGCGCAAGGAGAAGAGGTGTTTGAGGATAGTCCGCTGGAATTCAGGGAGGACCGCACAGATACGGAGCTGATGGATATTGTAGCGGCCTTTTCTCTGCGCAGACGGATGAAGGAGCTGACTGCCTGCGGAAGGATTGAAATTATACCGGAGCTGCAGGAGATTTCCAGATATTATTACGGAAATGAAAGAAATTTTATGCTTACCTTTAAAATCGGCCCGGAAGACGGAAAACAGTACGTTCTAAAAAATATCAGCGATTTCCTGGGGCATGTCTACAGGGAAGAAATGCATTCCTACGGAAAACAGCTGGCATTTGTCCACAGTAAAAACGTCTTTACAGAGACGGCCTGGAAATACATAGAACTGATGGAGCAGGCAGAGAAGGCAGCCAGAGCCCGCTACGAGAATCTGGGGAAAGAAATGGCCCTCACTCCAGAGCTGTGGGATCGTTTTTTTGAGATTAATCAGGAACGGTCTATGGAATACGCCTCTCTTACCGGACATAAAGGGAAATTGTATTTCCTGAAACAGGATCCGCCAGTCAGGTGCAGGCTGTGCCCAGAGGGAGAGAAAGGATTCCAGATAAAAATTCCTCCGCTGCAGTTAATCAGGGGAAAGGACAGGCGCTATGTAAAGCTTCAGCAGAATGTTTACCAGTGCTCCGATAATTTTTATGCCGGAGCGGGGGAATTTCTGAAGCTTGCAGATGAAAAAAAGGAGACATCGTACCATATCGCCAGGCAAGATATGCCCGCGTTCTGCGGAGCAGTGCTGCCTGAACTGGACAGACTGGGAATTTCAGATAAGGGGAACCTGGATTTGGGAGAGTTTCAGCCAAAGGATGCGGAGATTTCCTTTTATCTGGATGAGGAAAATGGGCGCGTCACCCTGAAAACCATGGGAACGTACGGAGATACGGCTTATAACCTGCTGGAACCGGCGGATTTTTCCGGCGAATACCGGGATCGCACAAAGGAGATACGGGTGCAGAACATGATCCGCTCTTATTTTTCACTGGAAGATATCAGAGAGGGGCTGCTGTACTTTGAATCAGGCGACCATGACAGGATGTATCATCTGCTGAATACAGGAATCAGTCAGTTTGAGGCAGAGGGAACGGTCTATGCCACAGACAGGGTAAAAGGCCGGAAACTGCTGAAAAATCCCAGAATGCAGGTGGGAGTGTCAATTAAAAGCGGCCTTTTGGAGCTGTCGGTACAGAGCAGAGAATTTCCGCCGGAGGAACTGGCAGGCATACTGGAAAGCTACCGGAAAAAGAAAAAATACCATCTTCTGAAAAGCGGAAGCTATATTGGCCTGGAAGAAAATTCTCTGTCCACGGCAGCAGAACTGTTAGACGGATTGGGAGTATCGGGGAAGGACTTTGAGGGAGGGACGCTGAATGTCCCCAAGTTCAGGGCCTGTTACGTAGATCAGATGCTCCGCCAGAAGGACGGACAGCTTCAGGCAGAGCGCAGCTCCGACTATAAAGCGCTGATACGGGATATGAAAAATGTGGAGGACAGCGATTATCAGGAACCTGAGAACCTGAGAGGAGTCCTGAGGGAATATCAGAAATTTGGCTTCCAGTGGCTGAACACGCTGGCAGATCTGGGGTTTGGCGGGATTCTGGCAGACGATATGGGGCTTGGAAAAACGCTGCAGACAATCGCGTATCTGCTGTACCGGAAACAGGAGGGAAAGGCGCAGTTTCCACATCTGATTATCTGCCCCGCCTCTCTGGTCTACAACTGGGAGAGGGAAATAGAGCGGTTTGCGCCGGAACTGAAAACGTTGCTCATTGTGGGAAATGTACAGCAGCGGGAGGAATTGATAAGGGGCAGACAGGATGCCGATGTCTGGATTACGTCCTACGATATGGCAAAAAGGGACGTTTCTCTGTATAGGGATTACCAGTTTGACACAGAAATCATTGACGAGGCGCAGAACATTAAGAATCACGGTACTCAGGCGGCGAAAGCGGTAAAAAAGATTCATGCAGAGGTGCGGTTTGCCCTGACAGGCACGCCTATCGAGAACAGGCTCAGCGAGCTGTGGAGTATTTTCGACTTTCTCATGCCGGGAATTCTGGGAACTTATGAGAAATTCCGGAAGGGCTATGAGCTCCCGATTGTGCAGAACCAGGATGAGCGTCTGGCAGGGCGTCTGAAAAAGATGATTTCTCCTTTTATTCTGCGCAGGGTAAAAGGAGAGGTTTTAAAAGAGCTTCCTGACAAAATGGAGCAGATAGTGTACGCCAGGATGGGAGAAGAACAGAGAAAGCTCTATGAGGTCCACGCAGTCCGGCTTATGGAAAGCCTGGAAAAACAGAGCGACGAGGAGCTTCAAAAGGGGAAGCTTCAGATACTGGCAGAGCTGACCAGGCTGCGCCAGATCTGCTGTGCCCCTGAGATGCTGTATGAAAATTACAGCGAGACCTCCTGCAAGGTGGAGACCTGCATGGAGCTGATTCACCAGGCAATGTCCGGAAATCATAAAATCCTGCTGTTTTCCCAGTTTACAAGCGTATTTCCCATTTTGGAGAAACGTCTGCTGCAGGAAAAAATTCCCTACTATGAGCTGACGGGCCAGACCTCCAAGGAAAACAGAATGCGGATGACAGAACAGTTTAATTCAGGAGACGTGCCGGTATTTCTGATCTCTTTAAAAGCAGGAGGGACGGGGCTGAACCTGACGGCTGCCAGTATCGTTATCCATTTCGATCCCTGGTGGAATCTTGCGGCTCAGAACCAGGCTACAGACCGGGCTCACCGGATTGGCCAGGAGAAGCAGGTAACAGTATTTAAGCTGATTGCACAGAATACAATCGAGGAAAAAATTATTAAGCTCCAGCAGGAGAAACAGAAGCTGTCCAGCCAGATCTTAGACGGAGAAGGCGCGGCGGCGTCTGCTCTGACGAAGGATGATTTTATGGAAATTTTGGAATTTTAACAGTGATTTCGAAGTTATAAGGGCAAAAAAGCCTGATTATTTTGTTGGTTTCTGATATGAACATTAAAAGAAAACTAAGAAAATTTTAGAAATAAGTGAAAAATGTACCTAAATTGAAAAAGTGAATTCCAGTGTAGAGGCGGAATTTAAAATTTCATTTTTGGTATAAATGTATAGGGGAGGCGTCCCACTTGCCTTCCCTCTCCCCACATGATATACTTATCTCAAAGCATACATTTCTTATTACAGGCCGGTTCAGGGCCGTCTAGGATTCTAATTATCATTTCAGAAAATCTATGCTTTTCCACAAATCAATGAAAAAGCAGGAGATTTTCGTTCTCCTGCGAAGGAGGACAAATGAATAAGGAAAGAAACGGAACAAGATTTGTATCTGAATCTGCACCCTCTGCATCTGGCTCCACGCTGCCAGCCAGAAGAGATTACAAGGATACGATTTTTCGCAGGCTGTTTCAGGACAGGGAAAACCTGCTGAGCTTGTACAATGCGGTGAACCGTACGTCTTATACGGATTCGGAGGCTCTGACCGTAGTGACGCTGGAGAACGCCGTGTACATGAACATGAAAAACGACGTGGCCTTTTTGCTGGATGCTGGGCTGAGCCTCTATGAGCACCAGTCTACCTGGAATCCCAACATGCCGCTGCGTGATTTATTTTATGTATCCAGGACGTACCAGGGGCTGGTGAAGGATGAAACCTTGTATTCATCTAAACGGTTGCGGCTTCCAGCTCCTCATTTTTTGGTATTTTATAATGGAACAGAGGAGAGGGAGGAGCGCAGCATATTAAAGCTGTCAGATTCCTTCGAATATGCGGGAGACCAGAAAGAAGAGCCCAATCTGGAACTGAAGGTGTTAGTGTTAAATATCAATCAGGGGAAAAATAAGGAGCTGCTGGAGCTGTGCCGGACGCTTAAGGAATATATGATTTTTGTAGAACGAATCCGCCTTTACACAAAAACGATGGAGTTAGACGCAGCGGCAGAGCGGGCGGTGGATGAATGTATCCGTGAGGGAGTATTATCTAACTTTCTTAGAAAAAACCGAGGGGAGGCCATCGAGATGAGTATTTTTGAGTATGACGAGGAACGGGAGCTGAAGCTGATCCGCAGGGCGGAGTACGAGGAGGGCTTGAAAGTTGGGCGTGAAAATGGATTAAAGGATGGACGTGTCGATGGACTAAAGAGCCATCTGCGTTCTCAAGTGGTAAAAAAGCTGAAAAAGGGGAAAACAGTGGAACAGATTGCAGAGGAACTGGAAGAGGAAGTTCAGGAGATAGAGCAGGTAATAGGAGAATTGCAGAAGGGCCTTTAGTGTTTAGATTTTAGATAAAAGTGGAAGAAGAAAAGCATGAGTATTTTCCCCTCCCATTGCCATTTTCCCTGCCTTCTATTATAATAGGACTTCGGACGGCACATCTGCGCAGAGGCTGTGCCGATTCCACATAAAATGAAATACAGCGGAGGAAATTCCATTGAATCAATATGAGATTATTGTGCTTGATTTGGACGGAACTCTGACAAATCGGGACAAGGTGATTACCCCGAAGACGAAGAAGGTGCTGCTGGAAATCCAGAGAAGGGGAAAGAAAATTGTGCTGGCTTCCGGGCGGCCCACCCAGGGAGTGATGCCTCTGGCGAAGGAGCTGGAGCTTGACCGGTACGGAAGCTACATTCTCTCCTATAACGGCGGCATGATCACCGACTGCAGGACGGGAGAGGTGATTTTTTCACGCCTGCTTCCGGTGGAGGCGAACCGGAAAATTATTCAGCTGGCGGAAGACGAGAGAGTTGACTTCCTCACCTATGAAAAGGACTCTATTATTACAAATAATAAGGAATGTCCATATGGGCTGATTGAGCAGAAAATTAACAGTATGGAAATCCGCCAGATTGAGGATATGAAGTCCTATCTGGACTTTCCGGTTCCTAAATTTCTGTTTCTAGACGACGGAGATTATCTGGCTATGGTGGAGCCGAGAGTGAAGGTGGCTCTGGGCAGCCGGTTCAGCGTTTACCGTTCCGAGCCGTTTTTTCTGGAAATTCTGCCTAAGGGAATTGACAAGGCCGCTTCTCTGGAGCGCCTGTTAGCCCACATCGGCATGACGAGAGAACAGATGATTGCCTGCGGCGACGGGTACAATGATTTGACGATGATTCAGTATGCGGGATTGGGAGTGGCCATGGAAAATGCAGTGCTGCCTGTCCGAAAGGCGGCTGATTTTATCACCTACTCGAATAATGACGACGGCGTGGCCCACGTAGTTGAAAAGTTCATGATGGAATAAAGAAAAGCGGTTAGATAACTTTCAGCTATTTTATGAGGAGATGACGGAAATGTAGCTGATTTATGCAGTCGGTTCGGCAGTATTTGCCGCTTTGACCTCTATATTGGCTTGGGGAATTGTATTTTTGACAGGCAGGCAGCAGGGAATAGGGGAGAACGGCAAAAAAGCTGGCTGTTTTTGATTTTATCAGGGCTGGCGGCAGGCGCTCCCTGGCTCTGCTATTACAGGGCGGTTCAAATCGGCCAGGTACCCAGGATGGTTCCCATCGATAGGCTGAGCGTTGCGCTCACCTTGATTCGGTCGGTTTTGCTGCTGTACGAGCAGTTTACGTGGAAGTCAGGGGGCTTTTCTGCTCACAGTGGGAACGCTGGTGATGGCCTGGAGGGTAGAGGTGAAAGGCGTCTGTTAAATTGATAAAGTAATTAAGACTCTGGAGAGGGCCGCCGGAAGTGGAGCGGATTGCGGCTTTGACGCAGAGATAGCTAAAAAACAAAATATGGGCCAATACAAAAACCGCCTCTTCGTCACACCCACGAAGAAGCGGTTTTTCTGATCTGAACGGGTTAATTCAGACGTTTATTCTCTATGAAGTTCGCAGCCGCTGCGATTAAGCCATGCCGTTTACAGCCTTGGATAATCTGGAAACCTTGCGGGAAGCTGTGTTCTTGTGGTAAACTCCCTTTGTGCAGGCCTTGTCGATCTCGCTGGTAGCTACTAATAAAGCAGCCTGTGCAGCAGCCTTATCGCCGGCAGCAACAGCAGCCTCTACCTTTTTAACTACAGTTTTAACCTTGGATCTGATAGCCTTATTTCTTGCAGCTCTTGTCTCAGCTACTAAGATTCTCTTTTTTGCAGATTTAATGTTAGCCAATCTGTACACCTCCATCGATTTTTGTAAATATCAATATTCTCTGGTTTGCATCAGAGCCTGGACACGGACAGTCTAATGTAAACATACTATTGTATTTTATCGGAAAGAGACGCATCTGTCAATAGTAAAAATAAGGGGAAATGCGATTTTTTGCAGCAGTCCGGCGCCGTGACTTCCTGCTCTGTCTGCCGGCGCCGGAAATGCCCGGACACATAAAAAACAGTCTGACCGGTTACAATTTAACTAACTAAAACTTCCCATACCTAAAATGGGATTCGTTCCTTGAAAATTCAATATTTCAGCTAACAAAATAGCGATTTATGCCGCTGCAGCTTCCAAATGGAGTGCTTTTCTCAGATATTCCGGCAATCTTGCTTCAAAATCAGCGGTAAAAGCATTCAGTTGCTCATCGCTTAGTTTAAAGATTCCCTGAAGACTTGCCATCAAGGCTTCCATCAGGATGCAAAGTGACCTGTTGAAAGTAATGTCTGCCATTTCATCAACAAGGAAGAAGAACAGTTCACCAAGCGTTCTCTGATCTTCATTTTGGCGCTGCTCCATTGCAAGTAACATATATCGGGTAAACACGATCGCCACATGGGCTGTCAGTGCATCATAAGATAAACTGTGGCATTCTCCAACCAGATTCAGCATGGATTTGCAGGTTTTGAAAAAGACCTCGATCTGCCAGCGCTTTCCATAAATACGGATAATCTCTTCCTCGGAAAGTGTTGTAGCTGTACAGATAAAAGCAAGCCAGTCCTTGCGGTTTGCCTTGTTCCTTACGCATACGATTTTCGCCGGAATTGGATTCGCCTTTCCTACCATAACATCAACAGAAAGCAGATACTTTGATCTGCCACGGCGCTTTTTGTTCCGGGAATAGATTTCTTTGATATTCAGCTGTTCACCACCGTACGAATATTTGATCCGGCTACTTTTCTTAATCATGGCAATCACATCCATGCCTTTTGCATGGATGGCTGTGACCTGTGCTGGATTGGAAAACCAGGAATCAAACAGGACATAATCCGCTTTCAGCCCTGCACTGAGGGCTGTATTCAGTAAAGTCATCATTGCCTCTGGTGCTTTTGTTTGGGCTAGCGCACGTCTTTTTCCTGCAAGGGTTCTGTTGTCAAAGTCCTTTACCGGGCCGATGATATTTGTATTCTTTGCAGACGCTAACAGGCAGCTGTTTACAGGGATCAGTGTGTTTCCATCACTCCAGCTTAAAGTAAGCATCCTGAAGCCCTTTTTGAAATGCATATCCGTGTGGTCAAAAACTTTTGATCCCAGTTCCGTTTTCTTACAGCTGGTACGGTTGAAAAGGCTGTCATCAATGATAAAGACATTTTTTCTTTCCGGATCTGTCAGATCACGAATGTCATGATTGACAATATCAGCTGCAAGAAGAGAAGTAAAACGAAGCCAGTTTGTTTTTGAAGAATTAAGGAAACGGTAGAAAGTGTTCTTGGAAAACGCCTCCTTAAAAGAGCCAGTCCGCTGCTGCATATACATACTTCTTCCGACAAAAATGTTGCTGAGTTTATAACGAAGCAGGGAAACAGATGAAACACCTTTTTCCTTCATTCCATTACATCTGGCAAGGAGCCTGCCAACATGATGTTTGGAAAAAAATCTCTGAACACAGTCAATTAAGTCGTTCTCAACGAAATAGTTTTGTGGTATACTGGACATGGCATAAATCTCCTTTGTAAAGATGGTTTCTAGTCAATTCCATTATACCAAACGGAACAGATTTATGCTTTTTTTATTGGCTGAAATATTGAATTATCAAGGATCAACGCACCAATATGGTGTGGGAAGTTTTAGTTAACTAAAAAGAAGAAGCAGAAAAAATCAGCTGGGAAATGTTTCAGAAAACCATCAGAAACGATTGAATAAACAGGAGGAAAACCATGTCAGATACAGAAAAGCAGAAGACAGAGGCACAGAGAAGGGCAAGCCTGATTTCCGGCTTTCAGCCCAGGACCGATCTGGCTGTGGAGGAGCAGGAGAGCCGCGGGGAGGAATCGGGGAAGCTGAGAGGAGTGAGAGTGAGAGAGTGGCAGCACGGGGAGCGGAGAATCCGCCTGACAGAGGTAGCCATTCTGGATGAGCGCGGTGCGAAGGCCATGGGAAAGCCTGTTGGAACTTACCTGACGCTGGAAGCGCCGGAGCTGGCAAAAGAGGATGAATCGTACCACCAGGAAGCGTCTGCAGAGCTGGGAGAACAGCTTCTGTCCCTGGTCCAGAAATGCTGCCCGGACAATCCAAAGCCCAGGATTCTCATTGCAGGTCTTGGAAACCTCCAGGTGACGCCGGACTCTCTGGGACCCAGGGTGGTGGAGCAGCTTCAGATGACGCGCCATCTGAATATGGAGTATGATCCCGGGTTCTGCCGGCGAAACGCTCTGCCTGTGCTGAGCGGAATCGTTCCGGGTGTTATGGCACAGACGGGAATGGAGACTGCGGAGATCATAAAGGGGATTGTGGGCCAGACGGGGCCGGATCTGCTGATCGCTGTGGACGCGCTGGCCGCCAGGAGCATCAGACGCCTCACAGCCACCATCCAGCTGACGGATACAGGGATCCATCCGGGCTCAGGTGTGGGAAATCACCGCCACAGCCTGACCAGGGAAAGCCTTGGAATTCCCGTAATTGCCATCGGAGTTCCCACTGTGGTGGGGGCCGCTGCCATTGTCCACGATACGGTTGAGAGCATGATACAGGCCCTCTCTGAAAGCGAGGGGACAAAAGGATGGGGAGACTATGTGCAGCGCCTGGAACCGGATGAGCAGTATGAGCTGATTCGGGAGCTCTTAGAGCCCCAGTTCGGTCCCATGTTTGTCACGCCCCAGGACATCGACGAGAGAGTGAGGCGCCTGAGCTTTACCGTGTCCGAGGGGATTCACGCTGCCCTTTACAGGCAGAATGACACGGCATCTGCAGAGGCGTGACATACCCGGCAAAATAAACTGCTCTGCCATAGAACTGTAAAATAATCCGTCCCTCTGCATAGAATGTAGGAGGGAAAATACTGCCGGAAGGCCGGGCTGGCCAGAATCCGGCGAAAAGGCGGGATGGGAATGGCGCAGGCAAAACGGCATCGCAGCAGCTTTGAAAGAAAACTGAGACAGACAGCGGTACGGATGGAGAGCAGAGGAATCTGGCAGTCTCTCCGCTCTGCAGCTGTATCTGCCTGCATCTGCGGGCTTGTTTTTTTATGCCTTTCCCAGACGGCAGTGCCGCCCGTACCCGGACAGGAGAGAGGGCTTTCCCGCCTGGAGGAAACCCTGTTTTCAGCCTGTGGGAAGCTCTTGTTTCCAGCATCCTGTTTTCCGGGGCAGGATGAAAAAGCTTCAGACATGGATGCCATGCTTGCGGGAATGATCAGGGGAGGGGTGCCCTGGTACAGCATGATAAGCGGACCAGGGATAGATAAGCCGCCGGAGAGCGATCCCGCTTACAGGCGCTACCTTGAAAACCAGAAGGCTGCAGGGGAGTACAGAGAGCTTGTGGATAAACTGTCTGCAAGCTCCGTTCTCGGTGGAAATTCTGGTTCTCTGCCAGGGGATGGCGGGGAGAGCACGGAATCGGAAAATCTGACTGCCTCCGGAACGCCCATTCTGGCCGAACTGGGGACTACGGCGGGAGAATTCCTCCTCAAGCGGTCAGAGCTGCCCGTTGCAGGGAAGACCTACCTTTTAGAACAGCTTGAGGACTATGACTATGTGATGAAAAATTTCTATACGGTTCATCCCACTGCCGCAGCCGGACGCGATATGATCAATGCGGAAACCTTTCTCTCAAAGGATTTTGCCCTGGAGCAGGACAGCTCCAAGCCTCAGATTCTCATTTACCACAGCCACTCCCAGGAGGAGTTTGCAGATTACCACAGGGGAAACCGTGAGGCGACGATTGTGGGGGTGGGGGAGTATCTGACAGAACTTCTCCGAAAGAAGGGCTATCAGGTGATCCACGATACCTCTGTCTATGATCTGAGGGAGGGAACGCTTGACCGGAGCAAGGCATATACATATGCGCTGGAAGGCATTGAGAGCATCCTGAAAGAAAATCCCTCCATCCAGGTAGTTCTCGACCTTCACAGGGACGGGGTGGCAGAAGGGACTCATCTGGTTCGGGAGATCAACGGAAAGCCCACGGCAACCGTGATGTTTTTTAATGGAACCAGCCAGACGCCGGACGGCCCAATCTCCTATCTGGAAAATCCCAACAGGGAAGATAACCTGGCCTTCAGCTTCCAGCTGAAGCTCTGCGCGGAGGCCTTCTATCCCGGCTATACGAGAAATATTTATCTGAAGGGGCTGCGCTACAACCTTCACGTCCGCCCGAGAAGCGCCCTCATCGAGGTGGGAGCCCAGACGAACACCTATGAGGAGGCCCTGAATGCCATGGAGCCCCTGGCAGAGCTTCTCGACACTGTGCTGGGGAAAAGACAGATGGGACAGCAGTAAGGTCGGATGACCGGAATGCAGGACTGAAAAGACAGCACAGACGGCAAAAAATAGAGGCCAGTCTGTTGCAGGAAAAAGAAAAAAATGATATATTCTACTATATGCTGCCCGGGTGCGGCAAAAGGGAGGGAGAGGACGTTTGCCTTCCTTCCCGGACAATACGAAGAAAAGAGGAGAACAGATGGCAATAGTTGACCAGAGCAAAATCAGAAATTTTTGTATTATCGCCCATATCGATCACGGCAAGTCAACCCTTGCAGACAGAATTATAGAGATGACCGGCCTTCTCACCAGCAGGGAGATGCAGGCCCAGGTGCTTGACAACATGGAACTTGAGAGGGAGAGAGGAATCACCATCAAGTCCCAGGCGGTGCGCACGGTGTACAAGGCAAAGGATGGGGAGGAGTATATCTTCAACCTTATCGACACTCCAGGACACGTTGACTTTAACTATGAGGTGTCGCGAAGCCTCGCTGCCTGTGACGGGGCCATTCTGGTAGTGGATGCAGCCCAGGGAATCGAGGCACAGACCCTGGCAAACGTATATCTGGCCCTGGATCACGATCTGGACGTGTTCCCCGTTATTAATAAGGTAGATCTTCCAAGCGCAGATCCGGATCATGTGGCGGCGGAGATCGAGGATGTGATCGGCTTAGAGGCCCACGACGCACCGAGGATCTCGGCCAAGACAGGCTTGAATGTGGATCAGGTGCTGGAGCAGATCGTGGAAAAGATCCCTGCACCCAAGGGAGATTCCGAGGCGCCCCTTCAGGCCCTGATCTTTGACTCCCTCTACGATTCCTACCGGGGAGTTATCGTGTTCTGCCGTATAAAAAACGGAACGGTGAAAAAAGGCACTCCCATTAAGATGATGGCCACAGGTGCCACAGCAGAGGTTGTGGAGGTGGGATACTTCGGCGCCGGACAGTTTATCGCCTGCGACGAGCTGTCTGCCGGAATGGTAGGCTATATTACGGCCAGCATTAAGAATGTGCGTGATACCCGTGTGGGAGATACCATCACAAACAGAGAAAATCCCTGCAGCGAGCCCCTGCCGGGCTACAAGAAGGTAACGCCCATGGTGTACTGCGGCATGTATCCGGCCGACAGCGCCAAATACCCGGATCTGAGAGACGCGCTGGAGAAGCTGCAGCTCAATGATGCGGCCCTGTTCTTTGAGCCGGAGACCTCCCTGGCCCTGGGATTTGGCTTCCGGTGCGGATTCTTAGGACTTCTGCACCTGGATATTATCGAGGAGAGGCTGGAGCGGGAGTACAACCTGGATCTGGTGACAACAGCTCCCGGCGTTATCTACCGCGTCCACAAGACGAACGGAGAGATGATTGAGCTGACGAACCCCTCCAACCTTCCGGATCCGTCAGAGATTGAATATATGGAGGAACCCATTGTGACGGCTGAGATTATGGTGACCTCCGACTATGTGGGAGCCATCATGCAGCTGTGCCAGGAGAGAAGGGGCAATTACCTGGGCATGGAGTACATTGAGGGGACAAGGGCGCTTTTAAAGTACGAGCTCCCGCTCAATGAGATTATCTACGACTTCTTCGATGCCCTGAAGTCCCGCTCCAGAGGCTATGCGTCCTTTGACTACGAGCTGAAGGGCTATGAGAGATCTGAGCTTGTAAAGCTGGACATCCTTGTAAACCGCGAGGAGGTGGATGCCCTCTCCTTCATCGTGTTTGCCGGCTCTGCCTACGAGAGGGGAAGGAAGATGTGCGAGAAATTAAAGGAGGAGATCCCCCGCCATCTGTTTGAGATCCCGATTCAGGCGGCCATCGGCGGCAAGGTCATTGCCAGGGAAACGGTGAAGGCTATGAGAAAGGACGTTCTGGCAAAATGCTACGGCGGCGATATTTCCCGAAAGAGAAAGCTGCTGGAGAAGCAGAAAGAGGGAAAGAAGCGTATGCGCCAGATCGGAAATGTGGAGATTCCGCAGAAGGCATTTATGAGTGTCCTGAAGCTGGATGAAGAATAATTACGGAATGAAACAAAACAGAGAAAAAGGAGCCATACAGATGGAAACAGGCAGCAGACCCATCCCTCTGGAGCTCTATATCCACATCCCCTTCTGTATCCGCAAATGCGCCTACTGCGATTTCCTGTCCTTTCCGGCAGGGGAGGAGGAGAGAAGCCTCTACGTGGAACAGCTGGCGAGGGAGATTGAGGAGGCGGGTGCCGCTTTCGGTGAATATGTGGCAGAGACGGTATTTATCGGAGGCGGCACCCCCTCTGTGCTTGAAGGTGCGCAGATCGGAAGGATTATGGATGCTATGAGGGAGAGCTTTCATTTATCTGAGGAAGCAGAAATTACCATGGAGGTAAACCCTGGCACGGCCAGTCCCGAAAAGCTGAGAAGCTGGCGCCGTTCAGGCATCAACCGCCTGAGCCTGGGGCTTCAGTCTGCACAGAACCGGGAGCTCAGATACCTGGGAAGGATTCACACGGCGGAGGATTTTCTGGAGAGCTTTCATGCAGCCAGAGAGGCAGGCTTTGAGAATATCAATGTGGATCTCATGTCCGCCCTCCCCGGCCAGACAGAGGAGGCCTGGGAGGACACCCTGAAAAAGGTGCTGTCCCTAATGCCGGAGCATATCTCAGCCTACAGTCTGATTATTGAAGAGGGGACCCCGTTTTACGAGAAGTACGGAACAGAGGGGATGGAAAGAAAGGGGAAGGCCCGGGCTCGGGCGGATTTGCCGCCCCTGCCGGACGAGGATACGGAGCGAAGCATGTACGAGGCCACAGAGCGGATCCTGAGTGAGGCAGGATATCACCGCTATGAGATTTCCAACTACGCAAGGCCGGGATTTGAGTGCCGCCACAACAGAGGATACTGGACAGGCACAGAGTATCTGGGGCTTGGACTGGGAGCTTCTTCCTACATAATAAGAAACCGGGAAGCAGACCTGGGAGGCTGTCCGGACGAAGCCGGCCTTCTGGCGCTTTCCGGAGCGGAGCGATTTTTAAATACCCCGGATATGGGGAAATACCTGGCATATTCCAGGGAGGACTTCAGGGCGGGAAGGCATACAGAGGGAAGAGACCGCCTCACCTGGAAGGACAGGATGGAGGAGTTTATGTTCCTGGGGCTCAGGCTCACAGAAGGGGTGGCAGAACAGGAATTTGAACACCGGTTTGGCTGTCCCATCAGGCAGGTTTATGGGAAGGCACTGGAAGAGTGCGTTCGGGAAGGGCTGATGGAGTATGTGCACGATCCCGCCTGCAGCGGGAGCGTGAGCCCGAACGGCCTGGTTCAGACTCAGGGCAAGGAGGCCCTGGACAGCCGGTGGCGCCTGACAGGCAGAGGCGTGGATGTGAGCAACTGGGTGCTGGCAAAATTCCTCATAGATGAAAAGGCGTAGCTGTTGTCGGACCATGTCTGGTGTGCTATCATGTAAAACAGTGAAGGCAGGCGGACATGGTGAGAGCCAGGGAATAAAGAAGAGAGAAGCCGGCAGGAGCAATAGACCGGCCAGACAGAGAGCTGCATCTGCAGGAACATACAGAAAATATATGACATAAGAGCCGGAGCAGAGCCTGTGCAGCATCTGCCCTGATCTGCACTCCGGCCATACTGGGAGGAAAAAATGGAAATTTCACTGACACAATATCTGATCGTCTGTCCCCTTGTATTTCTGGCAGGCCTGATGGATTCAATCGCAGGCGGAGGGGGACTTATCTCACTCCCAGCCTTTATGATAGCCGGAATCCCGGCACACCTTTCTCTGGGAAGCAATAAGATGTGCTCTGTGATGGGAACGGTTGTCTCCACAGCCAGATTCGCAAAAAACGGGTTTATCAATTTTAAAACTTCCATCTGGTTTGCCGCCGCAGCCCTGATTGGCTCTTCCATCGGCTCCCATCTTGTGCTCCTGGTGAGCGAGGGAGTGATCGAAAAGCTGATGCTTGTCATCCTGCCGATTGTGGCTGTCTACGTGCTCTGGAACAAGAATCTGGGAGATGACTCCAAGGCGGGGACTCTCTCCAAGGGGAAGATGTTTGCCATCAGCATGGCAGCGGCTCTGATTGTGGGAGCCTACGACGGATTCTACGGGCCGGGCACGGGAACCTTTCTGATCCTGATTTTAACCGGGGCAGCCCGCTACACCATGAAGGAGGCTGCGGGGACGACGAAGGTGATCAATCTGGCTTCCAATGCGGCAGCCTTTGCCACCTTCCTTCTGAACGGAAAGGTGCTGATTTCCCTTGGATTTGTGTCCGGCCTGTTCTGCATACTGGGACACTACATCGGCTCCGGCCTGGTACTCACAAACGGGAAAAAGATTGTGCGCCCGGTGGTTCTCATCGTGCTGGCGATCCTGTTTGTGAAGGTTCTGATGGGATAGCGGGACTGTGCCCGGCAGCCCGGACGGCTGCCGCAAAGAGAGAGCCGGACGGCCTCCATATGAGGGCCGCTCAGTCTTGGAATGGGACAGGCTGAGAAAAAGATAGTTTAAGAATGAAACAGTCTGAGAATAAAACAGACTCAAAATAAGAAAGACTCAGAATCAGAAAGTCTGAGCATGGGACAGATTCGGAAAAACGACAGAGAGGAAAGCAGGAGAAACGGAGGTAACTGCAGATGAAATGGAAAAAATTTACGCTGACCACCACCACAGAGGCAGTGGATCTGGTCAGCAGCATGTTTGATGAGATCGGAATTGAGGGAATCGAGATTGAGGACAATGTGCCTCTGACAGAGAAGGAGACGAAGGGAATGTTTATCGACATTCTCCCGGAGCTTCCGCCGGACGACGGGACAGCGAAGGTCAGCTTCTATCTGGATGACGATGCGGACACGGAAAGTATTCTCGGACAGGTGAGGGAAGGGCTTGAGGAGCTTAAGCTGTTTGTAAACCTGGGAGCCTGTACCATTGAGGAGTCGGAGACGGAGGACAAGGACTGGATTAACAACTGGAAGCAGTATTTTAAGCCCTTCACTGTGGACGACATTCTGATCAAGCCTACCTGGGAGGAGATCCCAAAGGAGCATGAGGACAAGCTGCTGATCCAGATCGATCCGGGAACCGCCTTCGGTACGGGAATGCATGAGACAACCCAGCTGTGTATCCGCCAGCTGAAGAAATATGTGACTCCCGAGACCAGACTTCTGGATGTGGGAACCGGAAGCGGAATCCTTGGAATTACAGCCTTAAAGCTGGGAGCCAGGGAAGTGTTCGGAACCGATCTGGACGAAAACGCCATTGTGGCAGTAGGTGAAAACCTGGAGGCAAACGGAATCGGGGAGGGACGATTTACCGTGGTCCAGGGAAACATCATTGACGATAAGGAGATACAGGACAAAGCCGGCTACGAGTGCTATGACGTGGCAGTGGCCAATATTCTGGCAGATGTGATCATCCTGCTTCAGAAGGAAATCCCGGTTCACATCAAAAAGGGCGGCATCTTTATCACATCGGGTATCATTAACATGAAGGAGCAGGCTGTGAGGGAGGCATTTGCGGCCAATGACTCCTTTGAGGTTTTAGAGGTAACCTACCAGGGAGAGTGGGTCAGCGTGACTGCAAGGAGAGTAAAATAAGAGGGGTTTTAAGGGCGCATGTATCATTTTTTTGTTGACAGATCCCAGATCCATCCGGAACACATCACCATTACAGGGCCGGATGTCAACCATATCAGGAATGTCCTGCGGATGAAGACCGGAGAGCAGGTATTAATCAGCAACGGAGAGGACCGGGATTATCTCTGCCGTCTGTCCCGGATCGATCCGGATGAGGTGGAGGCAGAGATTATCCGGGAAAAAGAGGAGACAACAGAGCTTCCCGCCAGAGTCTGCCTGTTTCAGGGGCTTCCAAAGGGAGATAAGATGGAGCTGATCATTCAGAAGGCAGTGGAGCTTGGAGCCTATCAGATTATCCCTGTGGCTTCCAAGCGGGCGGTGGTAAAGCTGGATAAGAAGAAGGAGGAGGCAAAGCTCAGACGGTGGAATGCCATTTCGGAGAGTGCGGCCAAGCAGTCTAAGAGACGCATCATCCCCCAGATCGCACCGGTTATGGAGTTTCGGGAAGCGCTCTCGGCTGTCTCCGGATTCGACCTGGCCTGCATCCCCTATGAGTGTGAGTCGGGCATGGAGGCTGTCAGGAAATTTGTGGGTCAGGCTGACGCCGGGCAGAGGATTGCCGTATTCATCGGGCCGGAGGGAGGCTTTGAGGAGGCAGAAGTCGAGGCGGCTGTCCAGGCAGGGGTCGTGCCGGTGAGCCTTGGAAAGCGGATTCTGAGGACAGAGACGGCAGGACTGTGCATGCTGTCTGTGCTGGCATTTAAGCTGGAGGGCGGAATTTAGGAGAGACATACGGTGGAGGGCAGACGCAGTGTCCGCTGCACCGGGGAAGAAAAGGAGCAGAGAATGGAAGCATATTTTGATAATTCGGCGACCACGAAGGTATTCGACTGTGTGAAGGATGCGGTGGTTCATGCCATGACAGAGGATTACGGGAATGCAGCCGCCCGCCATATGAAGGGCGTGGAGGCAGAGAGGCTGATAAAGGAAGCCAGGGCAGAAATTGCCAGGTCCCTGAAGGTTCAGGAAAAAGAGATTCTGTTTACCTCCGGCGGTACAGAGTCCAACAATACGGCTCTGATCGGGACAGCCCTTGCCAACCAGAGGGCGGGAAAGCACCTGATCACCACGGCAGTGGAGCATGCGTCCATCTATAACACCATGGAATTTCTGAGAGAGCAGGGATTTGAGATCACCTATCTTCCGGTGGATTCCTACGGCTGCATTTCCCTGGATGAGCTGCGGGATGCGGTGAGAGAGGACACGATTCTGGTATCAGTCATGTATGTCAACAATGAGATCGGAGCCGTGGAGCCGGTGGAGGAGATCTCACGGGTGATCAGGGAAAAGAATCCCAGAACCCTGTTCCATGTAGACGCCATCCAGGCCTATGGAAAGTATGTGATCCGCCCCAAAAAGCAGGGGATTGACCTTTTGTCGGTCAGCGGGCACAAGATTCACGGCCCCAAGGGCGTGGGATTTTTGTATATCGATGAGAGAGTAAAAATCCGTCCTCTTCTCTACGGAGGCGGGCAGCAGAAGGGGATGCGTTCCGGAACGGAGAATGTGCCGGGCTGTGCCGGACTGGGAGCGGCCGTAAAGGAGGTCTACACGGATCACGAGGCCAAGATTGAACGGCTCTATGGCCTCAGGGAGCGCATGATCGAGGGATTAAAGGCTCTGCCTGGCGTTACCATAAACGGCCATGAGGGACGGGAGAATGCTCCTCAGATCGTGAGCGCCAGCTTCGAGGGCGTGAGAAGCGAGGTGCTGCTCCACGCGCTGGAGGAAAAGGGGATCTACGTTTCCTCCGGCTCCGCCTGCTCCGTCAACCATCCCGGAGTCAGCGGAACCCTCAGGGGAATCGGAGTGAAAAAAGAGCTTCTCGACTCCACGATCCGTTTCAGCTTCGGCCTGTTCAACACGCCGGAGGAGGTAGATTACTGTCTGGAGGTTCTTGCAGAACTTCTCCCGGTGCTCAGAAGATACAGAGCCAGGTAGGAAGGCGCAGGAGCCTTGCCTGAGGCACAGAGAAAACAAAAAGAGAGGAATCAGAATGTTTCAGTCATTTTTAATTAAATATGCCGAGATTGGCTTAAAGGGAAAAAACCGATATGTGTTCGAGGATGCGCTGATGAAACACATCCGCCGCTCCTTAAAGGGATTAGACGGCGAGTTTACGGTATCAAAAGAGTCAGGGCGCATCTATGTGGAAGCTCAGACCGCATTTGACTATGACGAGGTTGTGGAGGCCCTCCAGAGAGTGTTTGGAATTGCAGCCATCTGTCCGATGATGCGGGTGGAGGATCTGGGCTTTGAGGAGCTGAAAAACCAGGTGATCTCCTACATCAGAGAGGTCTATCCGGAGCAGAACTTTACCTTCAAGGTAAACTGCCGCCGTGCCAACAAGCAGTATCCGGTGCGCTCAGAGGAGATGAACCGGGAGCTTGGAGCCGTGATCCTGGACGCTTTTCCAGAGACGAAGGTAGATGTCCACAATCCCCAGGTACTCTTAAATGTGGAGGTCAGAAGCAAGATAAACCTGTACTCCCTGGTGATTCCGGGCCCCGGCGGTATGCCTGTAGGGACCAACGGAAAGGCCATGCTCCTGCTTTCAGGAGGAATCGACAGTCCGGTGGCAGGCTATATGATCGCCAAACGAGGCGTTATTATTGAAGCTACCTATTTCCATGCGCCGCCTTACACCAGCGAGAGAGCAAAGCAGAAGGTCATTGACCTGGCAAAGATCGTGGCCAGATATTCCGGCCCCATTAAGCTCCATGTGGTAAACTTTACGGACATTCAGCTCTACATTTACGACAAGTGTCCTCATGAGGAGCTGACGATTATCATGCGCCGCTATATGATGAAGATCGCCGAGGAGATTGCGAAAAAGGATGAGTGCCTGGGACTGATCACAGGGGAGAGCATCGGTCAGGTGGCCTCCCAGACGGTTCACTCTCTGGCAGTTACAAACGAGGTCTGCACCCTCCCTGTATTCCGTCCGGTAATCGGATTTGACAAACAGGATATTGTGGACATCTCCCAGAAAATCGGCACCTTTGAGACTTCGATCCAGCCATACGAGGACTGCTGCACCATCTTCGTGGCCAAGCATCCGGTGACAAAGCCGAACCTGGATGTCATCCGCCGCTCCGAGACAAAGCTCTCAGAGGAGATCGACGGGATGGTGAAGAAGGCTGTGGATACCGCGGAAGTAATCTGGTGCTAAAGGACGAACAGAAGACGAAACGCCGGGCCCTGTCACGGATGTAAGGTGTCAGGGCAGCGGCGGTATATAAAAGGCTCCTCTGCCTGTGCAGAGGAGCCTTAAATTGAAATGTAACTGTTTTCTGAATTCTTTTATGAGGGATATCTGCAGAAATCTGATACCGGGAAAAGCAGGTGCTTTACCTGTATCCATCAATTTGTTCCTGCAATTTATTCTACAATATAAGGAGCCAGAACGGTGAGGATTTCGTCAACCTGGGACTCAGAGTGGATGTTTAAGTCGATCGGCTTGGAGAGATCCAGACTGAAAATACCCATAATAGACTTTGCATCAATCACGTATCTTCCGGATACGAGATCAAAATCTACGTCAAATTTTGCTAAATCGTTGACAAAAGATTTAACTTTATCGATAGAATTTAAAGAAATGCGAACTGTTTTCATTGTAAAAACCTCCTCTGGCTCATATGTGCCGTCTGTTTTATTTTTGGCTTGATAACCCTGTTTCTATACTACAAATATAACAGGGAAAAGTCAAGTGTGAGATTGAGGGAAATGTGTAAAGAAATATGCAAAACTGTTTAAAGAATCTGTATGGTTCAGGGAGGGAGGAAACAGATGAAGGGAAGAGAGGGGGACAGCAGCCCGGAACCCCTCAAACATGGTAAAATCTCAATTTCATATGGACTTTCTTCTGCACAGCTGGTAAAATAATCAGAACTGTCAGAAGAGAGTAAAGCTTCCCGGATATGCGGGGAGCCAGAGACGGCAAGAGCGCGGAATCAGAATGATTGTGTTCCGATACAGTGAAAGATAGAATGAAGCTACAGAAAGGAAGCGTAAAAATGAGAAAAGCCGCCCTTCACAATTTGGGATGTAAGGTAAATGCTTATGAAACAGAGGCCATGCAGCAGATGCTTGAGGATGCAGGGTATGAGATTGTCCCCTTCCGGGAGGGGGCAGATGTGTATGTGATTAATACCTGCTCTGTCACAAATGTGGCAGATAAAAAGTCCAGGCAGATGCTCCACCGGGCTAAGAAGATGAATCCCTCAGCAGTGGTTGTGGCAGCAGGCTGCTACGTGCAGGCAGCAGGGGAAGAGCTGAAAAAGGATGAGGCAGTCGACCTTGTGATTGGGAACAACAGGAAAAAGGACCTGGTGGAGGTATTAGAGCGGTATTTTAATGAGCACGAAGGGACAGACGACATCATCGATATTGGAAAGACCAGTGAATATGAGAAGCTGCATATCAGAAAGATCGCCGATCACACGAGAGCCTTTATCAAGGTTCAGGACGGCTGCAACCAGTTCTGCAGCTACTGTATTATTCCATATACAAGAGGCCGCGTAAGGAGCCGTTCCATGGAGGATGTGGTGCAGGAGGTGGAGGCGCTGGCAGCCTCAGGATATAAGGAAATCGTGCTGACAGGCATCCATTTAAGCTCCTACGGGGCAGACTTTAAGAGGACGGCAGAGAATCCGGAGGCTGCGGCGGATCTGCTGTCTCTGATTGTCCGCCTTGACAGGATACCGGGAATCGAGAGAATCCGTCTGGGCTCTCTGGAACCCCGCATCATCACGGACGAGTTTGCAGAGACGCTTGCTGGACTGAAATCCTTCTGTCCCCATTTTCACCTCTCCCTTCAGAGCGGATGCAATGAGACCTTAAAGCGTATGAACCGCCACTATACCACAGAGGATTACGAAGCCCGCTGTGAAATTCTGAGAAGATACTTTCATAACCCGGCAATCACCACAGATGTGATTGTGGGCTTCCCCCAGGAAACAGAGGAAGAGTTTGAGGAGACAAGGCAGTTTTTAAAGAGAATTCATTTTTACGAAATGCACATCTTTAAATATTCCAGGCGCGAGGGGACAAGGGCCGCTGTCATGGAAGGTCAGGTGCCGGAGCCAAAGAAGGCAGAAAGGAGCGACATTCTGCTTGCTCTGGAGGAACAGATGTCCCTGGAATACCGCAGAACATTTCTTGGAAAGGAAGAGGAAGTGCTCCTGGAAGAGAGAATCTCAGTGGACGGGGAGGACTACATGGTGGGCCATACCCGCCAGTATGTGAAAGCTGTGGTACCCTACAGAGAGGGCCTTAAAAATGTGACGGTCCGCGGCGTCATGGAGCGCATGGTGACGGATGAAATCCTGTTTCTCAGGGAAAAATAGGAAAAAACAGGGATGTCTTTTGTATCCGATCTGCACTGAGCTTTGCCAAATCTTTCCCTCTCAGGGAAGGAGTTGTCAAAAAATTAAGAAAGATTTTTCTTGCCGAATGGAATATTTTGGGTTAGAATAAATGAGAGTAGTTAAAGGACGTGAGTGATAACCATGGGTGATATGAGAAATACACAGTTTTTTAAAACAGTACAGGATGATACAAAGCTGGAAGTGAGCCAGGTTCTTGAGCAGGTGTACCGCGCGCTGACGGAGAAGGGGTACAATCCCATCAACCAGATTGTGGGATATATCATGTCGGGAGATCCGACCTACATTACCAGCCATAAGAGCGCCAGAAGCCTGATTATGAAGGTAGAACGTGACGAAATTCTGGAAGAGCTGATGAAGAATTACGTGGAGACACGTCTGCGCTGATATATGTTTGAATCCAGAGACGGGATACAGGACGGGCAGGGATGGAGACCCAGTCCTGTGACTTTTGGCACAGAGAGGGAGCCGGTGCGCCGGATTGCTCTCACAGGAGAGATCTGCCCTGTCCCCTCGGCCTGGCAGTGTGCAGGGAAATCTGCCCGTTTTTTGTATCACAGGAAATTCCTCCGAATTTCCTGTGATACAAAAAGCCCTCCGGGCAGGATCGCACTGCGGCGGAGAGGAAGATGGTTGCGTCTGCAGCCCCGCCGCAGGCGGAGAATCTTGCAGAGCAAGATTCTTTGTTCAATGAGGGCGGCGCAGGCAGAAGAGGAGCGTACGTGAAGACAGAGTTCAAAACACCGGGCGATAGCCTAAGATGCAAAGAAAACTCCGGCGTATGCAGTGTACGGCAGAAAATAAAACAGGGAAGAGCAGGACAGTTGGCACCATGCCAGCTTGTTTTGTTATGGAGAAATATCAAATGAGAATTATGGGACTGGATTTTGGATCCAAGACTACAGGCGTGGCAGTCAGCGATCCCCTCGGTCTTACGGCCCAGGGCTTGGAGACCATTGTCAGGAAGGATGAGAATAAGCTGCGCCAGACCTGCGCGAGAATCGAGGAGCTGATCGAGGAATACCAGATTGAGGCCATCGTTTTAGGGTATCCTAAGAATATGAACAATACGGCAGGAGAGCGGGCGGAAAAGACAGAGAGCTTTAAGGAAATGCTGGAGCGGCGCACCGGAAAGCCAGTCATCCTGTGGGACGAGCGTCTGACTACCATCGCAGCAGAGCGCATGCTGATGGAAAGCGGCGTCCGCAGGGAAAACAGAAAGGCCGTGATCGACAAGGTGGCCGCTGCGCTGATTCTGCAGGGGTATCTCGACTCACAGAGACAGTAGGAAAAAGGGCCGGCAGACTGTAAAGAGAGCCGCAGGAGCTGAAACTCAGAATTTCAGAGCCGGGCCGGAAGAAAAAACGGAAAAATAAGAAACTTGAAAAATAAGGAAATCTGAAAAAACGGAAAGTCAGGGAGATAAGATGGAAAATATGTTTGATAAAATAGATGAGATTGAGAACAAGATCACGCTTCAGTCAGAAGAGGGGGAACCCATCGATTTTTATGTTCTTGAGGAAACAAAATTAAACGGGGAGAATTTCCTGTTAGTGACAGATTCTAAAGAGGGGGACGGAGACTGTTACCTTCTTAAGGATAAATCAAAACCAGAGGACGCCGAGGCGGTATATGAATTTGTAGAGGAGGACGGCGAGCTTGACTACCTCTCGAGAATTTTTAATGAACTGATGGGCGACATGGGAATTGAGATTGAATAAGACAGCGGAGGTGTAATTTATTTGAAAAAGGACACGAAAAACAACAAGGTAAAAATTATTCCTCTCGGAGGCCTGGAGCAGATCGGAATGAACATGACGGCCTTCGAGTACGAGGACAGTATTATTGTAGTGGACTGCGGACTTGCCTTCCCGAGCGATGATATGCTGGGAATTGACCTGGTAATTCCGGATGTCACCTACCTGAAAAACAATATTGACAAGGTGAAGGGTTTTGTGATCACGCACGGACATGAGGATCACATCGGCGCCCTGCCCTATGTGCTGAAGGATGTTCCGGCGCCGGTATACGGGACGAAGCTGACTATCGGGCTGATTGAGCATAAACTGAAAGAGCACAATATGCTGCGCACCATTAAGAGAAAGGTGGTTAAACACGGACAGTCCATCAATCTGGGATGCTTCCGCGTGGAGTTCGTAAAGACCAATCACAGTATCGTGGATGCATCCGCGCTGGCTATTTTCACACCGGCGGGCATCATCGTCCACACGGGAGACTTCAAGATCGACTATACGCCTGTATTCGGAGAGCCGGCTGACCTTCAGAGGTTTGCGGAGCTTGGAAAGAAGGGCGTTCTGGCGCTCATGTGCGACAGCACCAATGCGATCCGCCCGGGCTTTACCATGTCGGAGCGCACAGTAGGCAAAACCTTTGACGCGATCTTTGCGGAGCATCAGAATAACCGCATCATCGTGGCGACCTTCGCTTCCAACGTGGACCGTGTACAGCAGATTATCAGCTCTGCCTGCAAATACGGCAGGAAGGTGGTGATCGAGGGCCGAAGCATGGTCAATGTGATCGGGACAGCCAGCGAGCTGGGCTACATTGACATACCGGAGGGAACGCTGATTGACATCGAGCATCTGAAAAATTACAGACCAGAGGATACGGTTCTGATTACCACAGGAAGCCAGGGCGAGTCCATGGCTGCCCTTTCCAGAATGGCGGCAAACCTCCACAGAAAGGTTTCCATTATGCCGGGGGATGTGGTGATCTTAAGCTCCACACCGATTCCGGGCAACGAGAAGGCCGTATCCAGAGTGATCAACGAGCTGTCCATGAAGGGGGCAGAGGTGATCAACCAGGATACCCACGTTTCAGGACATGCCTGTCAGGAGGAGATCAAGCTCATCTACTCCCTGGTGCGTCCGAAGTTTGCGATCCCGGTTCACGGCGAGTACCGCCATCTGATGGCCCAGAAGAAGCTGGCCGAGTCTATGGGAATTCCCAAGGAGAACGTGATTATCATGTCCTCCGGCGATGTGATAGAGATCGGAGAAGAGGGATATAAGACGGTTGATCACGTGCAGGCAGGCGGAATCCTGGTGGACGGACTGGGAATCGGCGATGTGGGCAATATTGTCCTGAGAGACCGCCAGAATCTGGCGCAGAACGGCATCATTGTGGTTGTGCTGACCCTGGAAAAATACAGCAATCAGCTTCTCGCAGGGCCTGATATCGTCTCAAGAGGCTTTGTCTATGTGAGAGAGTCTGAGGACCTGATGGACGAGGCCCAGGCAGTTGTGGACGCAGCTGTCCAGGACTGCTTAAAGCGCCATGTAAGCGACTGGGGCAAGATTAAGAATATTATCCGCGACAGCTTAAGTGATTTCCTCTGGAAGAGAATGAAGAGAAATCCGATGATCCTTCCGATTATCATGGAAGTATAGGCGTCTGTAGGAATTGCCGTGCAAAAGACAGCCGGAGCACCGCAGCGGGCTGTGATTAGACAGCCGGGCGGGACTGCCGGGCAGATGACTGCGAGGAAGTGAGATATGAGCCGTACAACGAGGGAAATCAACCGGGTGACGGGAACTGTGATTAATGTATCGCTGAAGCTGATTCTGCTGGCCCTTGTGTGCATCCTGATGTATGAGGGGGTCACCAGAGGATACAGCTTCGGCCACGAAATTTTCGACCCGACGCCTATGGAAAGCGGGGAGGGAACTGCAAAGCAGGTGACGGTGGAGGACGGCATGTCCGTCATGGAAACGGGAAGGCTCCTGGAGGAAAAAGGGCTGATACAGGACGCGTACGTCTTTCTGATCGAATCCATCCTCTATGAATATGAGATCCAGCCGGGTACCTATACCTTCCGCACCACCCAGACTTCCATGGAGATTTTACAGATGCTGAGCGAGGGGCCAAAGGCAGAGGAAACGGGAGAGGAGGAGGCATCATGATCGTAAATGAGCGGATCACCTCCTATCTTCACTCCCTGGATCAGGGAAACGGCGCCCTTCTCGACTCAATCGAGGAGGAGGCAGTGAGGGGCCGTGTTCCCATTATCAGGAAGGAAACGGCGGCTCTCTTAAAGACCTTAGTGGCCATGAAACGCCCGGAAAATATCCTGGAGGTGGGAACAGCGGTGGGGTACTCTGCCCTGCTGATGAGCCGCGTGATGCCTGAGGACTGCCATATCACAACCATAGAAAAATATGAAAAGCGCCTTCCGGTGGCCAGGGATAATTTCAGAAAGGCCGGCATGGAGGACAGGATTACTCTTCTGGAAGGGGATGCGGAGGAATTTCTGCAGACTCTGAAGGGGCCGTACGATTTTATCTTTATGGATGCAGCCAAGGGCCAGTACCTTCACTGGCTGCCTATGATACTAAGGCTGCTTCCCCAGGGAGGCGTGCTGGTTTCTGACAATGTACTTCAGGACGGAGATCTGATTGAGTCGCGATACGCGGTGGAGCGAAGAAACAGAACGATTCACGCCAGGATGCGGGAGTATCTGTACACACTGACCCATATGGAGGAGTTTGAGACCTCTGTGATCCCCATCGGTGACGGGGTGACGGTCAGCGTAAAGCGGCGGCAGGGGGCAGAACCGGTGCACCCGGAGGCTTTGAAACGAAATGAA
Source organism: Clostridium sp. M62/1 (assembly GCF_020736365.1). Taxonomy (NCBI): domain Bacteria; kingdom Bacillati; phylum Bacillota; class Clostridia; order Eubacteriales; family Clostridiaceae; genus Clostridium; species Clostridium sp. M62/1. The sequence goes on from NZ_CP085988.1 coordinate 1,607,209, forward strand.
AATGAATCAGAGGAAAAATAGATGAGAAAACGGGAGCTTTTAATTCCGGCCGGAAGTCTGGATGTGCTGAAAACAGCTGTTATTTACGGGGCTGACGCCGTCTACATCGGAGGCGAGGCCTTCGGACTTCGGGCAAAAGCGAAAAATTTTACAACTGAGGATATGAAAGAGGGAATTGCCTTTGCCCACGAGCGGGGGGTGAAGGTCTATGTCACAGCCAATATTCTGGCTCACAATGAGGATCTGGCAGGTGTGGAGCAGTATTTTGAGGAGCTTAGGGAAATCAGGCCGGATGCCCTCATTATCTCCGATCCGGGAGTCTTTGCCATTGCGAGAAGGATTCTGCCGGACATGGAGATCCACATCAGCACCCAGGCCAACAATACGAACTACGAAACCTTCCTGTTCTGGTACGGGCTCGGGGCAAAGCGGGTGGTAACAGCCAGGGAGCTCTCCCTTGAGGAGATCCGCCAGATCCGTGACAGGATCCCAGAGGATATGGAAATCGAGAGCTTCATCCATGGAGCCATGTGCATTTCCTACTCCGGCCGCTGCCTCTTAAGCAACTATTTTGTCGGAAGAGATGCCAACCAGGGAGCCTGCACCCATCCCTGCCGCTGGAAATATTCGGTGGTGGAGGAAACGAGGCCGGGAGAGTACCTTCCGGTCTATGAAAATGAGAGGGGAACCTTTATTTTCAACTCCAAGGATCTGTGCATGATTGAGCATATTCCGGAGATGATTGAGGCGGGCATTGACAGCTTCAAGATTGAGGGGCGGATGAAGACGGCTCTCTATGTGGCCACAGTGGCCCGCACCTACAGAAAGGCCATTGACGATTACCTGGAAAGCCCGGAAAAATACCGGGAAAATATGGAGTGGTACAAGGCTGAGATTGGAAAATGTACCTACCGTGAATTTACGACGGGATTTTATTTCCACAAGCCAGAATCAGACGCCCAGATTTATGACAGCAACACCTATGTGAAAAACTACACCTACATCGGAACGGTGGAGGAAGTCTGCGGGGACGGCAGCTTCCTCATGGAGCAGAAAAACAAGTTTTCAGTGGGAGAATCCATCGAAATTATGAAGCCGGACGGGCGGAATATCCCTGTTTCAGTGGAAGAGATCTGCGATGAGGAGGGTGTGCAGATGGAAAGCGCGCCTCACCCAAAACAGAGGCTTAAGGTAAGGCTTTCTGTTTCACCGGAGCCGTATGATATTTTGAGAAGAAGCGAACATAATGAGGATGAAGAGGGAAGGACACAGGCCGGCCAGTAGCCGGTTTCTGAGCCGCTCTCATCCGGCTTGGGGGATGCGAAATGGCAGGACTGCCGGTTTTGCACCCCTTTTTTACCCATTTGAAGGAAGGCGTCCCGGAACGGACGGCAGGGAAACGAAGGAGGAAGGATCATGACCGTGATACTGGAAGCGGCGGCAGGGCTCTGCCTTTTATATTATGGAGGGATTGTGCTTTCCACAGGATTTTCTGTCTCATTTTCCCTGTTCTGGCCGTTTTGTGCGGCGCTCTTTGGATTTCTGGCCGCCGGCAGACACTATTATCTGAATCACAGGGAAGAGATTCCCGTCTGGCCTTTGGTGTCGGCGGTGACAGTTCTGGGGGCGGCTGCAGCTGTGATTGCTGTGGTTCTGGTGCTCATCGGAACAGGAATTTTAACCTCCACCAAAAAGAGCATGGATTATGTCATTGTGCTGGGAGCAAAGGTAAATGGAACTGAGCCCAGCAATTCTCTCAAAAAGAGGCTCGATCGGGCGATTGACTATGCGGAGAACAACCCCAATACCTTTCTGGTGCTGTCCGGCGGGCAGGGGAAGGACGAGGAGATCGCGGAGGCAGAGGTCATGTATGAGTATCTGAGGTACAACGGTGTGCCGGAAACCCAGCTTCTTTTGGAAACCCGCTCTACTAATACCAGGGAGAATATCAGGTACAGCCTGGAGGTTATCCGCAGCCAGGAGCAGTGGAAGGAAAGGGTGTTCCAGCAGATTTTCAAGGAGGTGGGGGAGAATGCCTACGCACCCGGCGACGAGCTGGATTCCATTCACATCGGCATTCTGACCAGTGATTTTCACCTGTTTCGGGCCAAGGCAATCGCGAAGAAACAGGGGGTCAGAAATGTCTATGGAATTTCGGCTCCGTCCGATCCGCTTCTGATTCCGAATCTGTGGCTCCGCGAGTGCTTTGCCATATTAAAAGACAAATTTATGGGAAATATATAAATGAAAATAAACGCGATGTATATAAACGGCGATCGGACAATAAAAATAGCTCATAAAAATGACTCATAAAAGTGATTCATAAGAAGGCAAATAAATCAGGAAAGGAAGATAGCATGAAAAAAGTCAGTGAGTTGGAGGCATACCGCCTCATAACTGAAAAGCAGGTAAAAGAGCTGAACTCAGAAGGGTATATTCTGGAGCACAAAAAGACGGGTGCCAGAATTTTCCTTCTGTCCAATGACGATGAGAACAAGGTATTCTGCATCGGCTTCAGGACTCCTCCGGCAGACAGCACGGGAGTTGCCCATATCCTGGAGCACAGCGTACTCTGCGGTTCTGAAAAATTCCCCGTAAAGGATCCCTTTGTGGAGCTGGTGAAGGGTTCCCTGAACACCTTCCTGAATGCTATGACCTATCCGGACAAGACGGTTTACCCGGTGGCCAGCTGCAATGAGAAGGATTTCCAGAACCTGATGGACGTCTACATGGACGCTGTGCTTCACCCAAATATCTACCGTGAGGAAAAGATCTTCCGCCAGGAGGGCTGGCATTACGAGATGGAGACAGAGGACAGTCCTTTAACTTTAAACGGAGTGGTTTACAATGAGATGAAGGGAGCCTTTTCCTCCCCGGAGAGTGTTCTGGATCGGTATACGAGAAACGTCCTGTTTCCGGACACCTGCTACGGCAATGAGTCCGGCGGCGATCCGGCGGTGATCCCGCAGCTTTCCTATGAGGATTTTTTAAACTTCCACAGAACCTATTACCATCCCTCCAACAGCTACATCTACCTCTACGGAGATATGGATATGGCAGAGAAGCTGGAATGGCTGGACCGGGAGTACCTGTCCAAGTACGACAGACAGCCGGCAGACTCAGAGATCAGGAAACAGAAGGCCTTTGACGCGCCGGTAGAGAGGGAGATTTTCTATCCCATCACAGAGGGTGAGTCAGGGGAGCATGCAACCTACCTTTCTGTCACATCCCTGGCGGGAGAGGGACTGAATCCCATCCACTATCTGGCCTTCCAGGTGCTGGAGTATGTCCTCATCGACGCCCCCGGAGCGCCCCTAAAGACAGAGCTTCTGAATGCGGGAATCGGACAGGATATTCTCGGAGGATATGAAAACGGAATTCTGCAGCCCTATTTCTCCGTTATCGCAAAGGATGCAGACAGAGACCAGAAGGGCGAGTTTCTGGCCGTAGTGGAGGGAACGCTGCGCAGACTGGCCGATCAGGGGCTGAATCAGAAGAGCCTGCTTGCGGGAATCAACTACTATGAGTTCCGCTGCAGGGAGGCAGACTTCGGTTCTGCGCCAAAAGGGCTTATGTACGGCCTTCAGTGCCTGGACAGCTGGCTCTACGGCGGAGATCCGCTGATGCATCTGGAGTACGGGGAGAGCTTTGACTTTCTCAAAAAAGCGGCGAAAGAGGGATATTTTGAGGAGCTGATTCGGACGTATCTTCTGGACAATCCTTCCTCAGCTGTGGTCCTGGTAAGTCCGAGAAAAAATATGACCGCAGAGGAGGACAGGAAGCTGGCAGAGCGGCTGGCCGCCTACAGGGAGAGCCTGACAGATGAGGAGAGGGCCCATATTGTCAGGGCTACCAGGGAGCTTAAGGAGTATCAGGATACCCCGTCCCCCAAGGAGGATCTGGAGAAGATTCCTCTGCTTCGCAGGGAGGACATCGAGAGGGAACCGGAGAGACTGGTGTTAAGCGTCAGGGAGGAAGAGGGAACGAAGGTGCTGTTCCATGACCTGTTCACCTCAGGGATCGGGTATCTGCGCCTTCTCTTTGACACCAGCCGTGTTCCTGCAGAGGATATGGCCTATGTGGGGCTTTTGAAATCCGTTCTCGGCTATGTGAGTACGGAGAACTACAGCTACAGCGAGCTGGCAGACGAGATTAACTTAAACAGCGGCGGCGTAAACTTCAGCGTGCTCTCCTACCCTTCACTGGAAAACAGCGATGATTTTACCGGAATGTTTGCAGCCAGCGTGAGAGTCCTCTGCGAGAAGCTGGATTTCGGATTCTCCATTCTGGGAGAGATTCTGAAAACCTCTGTGTTTGACGATACAAAGCGCCTGTCAGAGATCATCAACGAGACAAAATCCAGGGCACAGATGCGGTTAAACGCTTCCGGCCATTCGGCGGCAGTGACGAGGGGTACGTCCTACTTCTCCGCGGCCTCTGCCTACAATGATGTGACAGGCGGAATCGCCTACTACCAGTTCTTAGAGGACCTGGCCAGGAATTTCGAGGAGAAGAAGGAGGAGATTGCCGGAAAGCTCAGAAAAACGGCAGAAAGACTCTTTACCTCTGACAATATGACGGTGAGCTTTACGGCAGACAGCAAAGGGTATGAGAAGATGAAGGCCCCTCTGAAACAGCTGAAGGAAATGCTGCCTGAAACAGGAGAGGAGAGATATTCCTTTACTGCTGCAAAGGAAAACAGGAATGAGGGCTTTATGACCTCCTCCCAGGTCAACTATGTGGCCAGATGCGGCACCTTTGCCGGAAGCGGATACAGATACACGGGAGCCTTAAAGACCTTAAAGGTAATTCTCGGCTATGACTATCTGTGGCTGAATGTCCGCGTCAAGGGAGGAGCCTACGGCGTGATGAACGGAGCGGGCAGGACAGGAGAGGGATATTTCGTTTCCTACCGGGATCCAAACCTCAGAGAGACGGACAGAGTCTACGAGGGAATTGTCAAATATCTGGAGGAATTTGACGCCGATGAGAGAGATATGACGAAATACGTCATCGGAACTATCAGTGACCTGGATGTTCCCCTTCTTCCACAGTATAAGGGAAGCAAGGCAGATTCCGCCTATTTCTCCAAAGTTACTGACGAGATGCTGAAGAAAGAGCGGGAGGAAATCCTGAATGTGACAAAGGAAGACATTCGCGCTCTGGCTCCGATTATCCGGCAGATCTTAAATACAGGCAGCTTCTGCGTGATCGGAAATGCGGAGAAGATTCAGGCGGAGAGAGAAATGTTCGGAGAGATAAAAAATCTGTTTAACTGACAAAACGGACAAAGGAGAAATCATGGAGCAGAAATTCAAATCGGGCTTTGTGACGCTGATCGGACGGCCCAATGTGGGAAAATCCACCCTCATGAACCATCTGATCGGGCAGAAAATTGCCATCACATCGGATAAGCCCCAGACCACGAGAAACAGGATCCAGACGGTCTACACGGATGAGAGGGGACAGATTATTTTCCTGGATACCCCAGGAATCCACAAGGCGAAAAACAAGCTGGGAGAATATATGGTGAGTGTGGCTGAGCACACCCTTAAGGAGGTGGACGTCATTCTCTGGCTGGTGGAGCCCACCACCTTCATCGGAGCCGGGGAACGCCACATTGCGGAGCAGCTAAAGAAGGTGAAAACGCCGGTGATCCTGGTGATCAACAAGACGGATACCATCAAAAACAAGGAAGATATTCTCACCTTTATCGCGGCCTATAAGGATATATGCGAGTTTGCCGAGATCATTCCGGCCTCAGCCCTGAAGGAGAAAAATATTGACGCCGTGAAGGACTGTATTTTTAAATACCTGCCGGAGGGACCTCAGTTCTATGACGAGGATACGGTGACGGATCAGCCCATGCGCCAGATTGCCGCAGAGCTGATCCGGGAGAAGGCTCTGCGGATGCTGGACGACGAGATCCCCCACGGGATCGCCGTGACCATCGAGCGGATGACAGAGCGGAAAAACGGGATGATCGATATTGAGGCCACCATTGTCTGCGAGAGGGATTCCCACAAGGGAATTATCATCGGAAAGGGCGGAAGCATGTTAAAGAAAATCGGGACTGCCGCCAGGATGGAGATTGGCAACCTGATGGACACCCAGGTAAACTTAAAGCTCTGGGTAAAGGTCAGAAAGGAGTGGAGAGACAGCGATCTCTTCATGAAGAATTACGGATATAATCCGAAGGATATTTAGTGTGCCGTAAGCCCGGAGCTGACTTTTTTGCATTTCAGGGCGAAGGGGAAGGAGGTGAAAAAACGTGCGGGAACTCATTCAGGCCACAGGGATGGTGATCAGTGCCTCTCCGGTGGGGGACTATGACAAGCGTCTGGTCATTCTGACAAAGGAGAGGGGAAAGATCACCTGCTTTGCGAGAGGGGCCAAGCGGGCGGCCAGCCAGCTGCGGGCTCCGTGCAGGCCGTTTGTGTTCGGCGTTTTTTCACTGACAGAGGGGAGGGACGCCTATAACCTCTATGGGGCGGAGGTGGAAAACTACTTTGATGAGCTGGCGTCAGATATGGAGTGCGCCTGCTACGCCTCCTACTTTGCGGAGTTTGCGGGATATTACGGCCGTGAGAACGTGGATGAGTCAGAGACCATCCGCCTTCTCTACCAGTCGTTCCGGGCGCTTTTAAAGCCGGCGATTCCCAACAGGCTGGTGAGGCGCATCTTTGAGCTGAGGCTCATGGCTATCCAGGGGGAGTACCGGGAGGCGCCTGACAGGAAGATCAGCGACTCCGCCCTCTATGCCTGGCAGTTTGTGATCTCCACGCCTATTGAAAAGCTGTATACCTTTCTTCTGACCGAACCAGTGTTTGAGGAATTTGCCCGCTGTGTGGAGGACAACAAGAGAAGGTATGTGGACAGGGAATTCCGGTCACTGGAAATTCTCCGGGTGGTTACATAGACGGCTGCCGGCGATTGCAGAAAATCTGTGCAGGATATTGAAAATATGGAATAAAACGGGTATACTAAAACAATATTGCAGCAAAGTGCGGGAACAGGCCGGCTTGCTGCGAAGATTGCAGGAGGGCAGAATATGAAAAAAGCCAGGCTGATGCTTGCGGCTACGGCCGCGGGGATTCTTCTGGCCGGATGCTCGGCCGGCGGCGCAGGCTCCTTCTCACCGGACAGGAGCTGTGTCTATATCACCTCCGACGGTGATATAAAGAGCGCGCTGGTCCTGGAAACAGAGGAAACCTTTGAGGCAGATGCAGATGAGCTTAGGGAGTTTCTGGAATCGGCGGTAGAGCGGTTCAATGAAAAGACCGGCGGCTCAGAGGGGGAGGAAGTCCCCGTATCTCTTGATTCCTGTTCTGTGCAGGACGGGGAAATGACAGCCGTATTCGGTTACAGGAGCGCGGCGGATCTGATTGCATTCAGACAGAGTGATGAAAATGAGGACACCAGCAATTCCTTTACATCCATAGAGGTGAAAAGCGCGGCGGATGCGGGAACGGCCGGCTGGCTGGCCGGAGAGTTTCAGACCGCGGACGGAAAGGCAGTGTCAGGCCTTGATATTACAAAGGAGCAGAAGGCTCTGGCGGTCAATGTCCAGGGCGGCGGCGTTCTGGAAACAGAAGGGCAGGTGCTCTATATGAGTAACGGTGTGGAAACAATCAGCGACACAGCAGTGACAGTTCCGGAGGGACAGACATCAGTTGTCGTGTTTACAACAAAATAGCGCAGAAATAGGAGGATTTATTATGGAAAAGACGATGGAGAAGATTGTAGCGCTGGCGAAGTCCAGAGGATTTGTGTACCCGGGCTCCGAGATTTACGGCGGCCTTGCCAACACCTGGGACTATGGAAACCTGGGTGTTGAGCTTAAAAACAATGTAAAAAAAGCCTGGTGGCAGAAATTCGTGCAGGAGAGTCCATACAATGTGGGCGTTGACTGCGCCATTCTGATGAACTCCCAGACATGGGTGGCTTCCGGCCACTTAGGCGGCTTCTCCGATCCGCTGATGGACTGCAAGTCCTGCAAGGAGAGATTCCGCGCCGACAAGCTGATTGAGGACTACATGGCTGCCAACAATATCGAGATGGAGGGCTCCGTGGACGGATGGTCCCAGGAGGAGATGAAGCAGTATATTGACGATCACAATATCTGCTGCCCAAGCTGCGGCAAGCATGATTTTACAGACATCCGTCAGTTCAACCTGATGTTCAAGACCTTCCAGGGCGTAACGGAGGATGCGAAGAATACTGTATATTTAAGACCGGAGACTGCTCAGGGTATTTTTGTAAACTTTAAGAATGTTCAGAGAACCTCCAGAAAGAAGATCCCCTTCGGCATCGGCCAGATCGGAAAATCCTTCCGAAACGAGATTACTCCAGGAAACTTTACCTTCCGCACCAGAGAGTTTGAGCAGATGGAGCTGGAATTTTTCTGCGAGCCAGGCACGGATCTGGAGTGGTTTGCATACTGGAAGGAATTCTGCATCAACTGGTTAAAGACTCTTGGAATCAAGGATGACGAGATGCGCGCCAGAGATCACTCTCCGGAGGAGCTCTGCTTCTACAGCAAGGCAACCACAGACCTGGAGTTCCTGTTCCCCTTCGGCTGGGGTGAGCTCTGGGGAATTGCCGACAGAACTGATTACGACCTGACCCAGCACCAGAATACCTCCGGCCAGGATATGACCTACTTTGACGATGAGAAGAAGGAGAAATATATTCCTTATGTTATTGAGCCGTCACTGGGAGCTGACCGCGTGACACTGGCCTTCCTCTGCTCTGCCTACGACGAGGAGGAGATCGGAGAGGGAGATGTGAGAACCGTGCTTCACTTCCATCCGGCCATCGCTCCGGTCAAGATCGGCGTGCTGCCTCTGTCCAAGAAGTTAAACGAGGGCGCAGAGAAGGTTTATGCAGAACTCTCCAAGTATTACAACTGCGAGTTTGACGACAGAGGAAACATCGGAAAGAGATACAGAAGACAGGACGAGATCGGAACTCCGTTCTGCGTAACCTACGACTTTGACTCTGAGACAGACGGTGCAGTGACTGTCAGGGATCGCGATACCATGGAGCAGGTGAGAATCCCGATTGCAGAGCTGAAGAACTATTTTGAGGATAAGTTCCGCTTCTAAGCGGTGAGGTCTGTCTGCCTGGTCTGTCAGAAAGACAGCCAGTGAGACAACAGAAAAAAAGGAAAGAGCGTGCCGCTCAACCATCAATTACATCATAGAATTGATGGCTGAGCGGCATTTTTGCGTGCATTTCTCCCAGTCTGCTGCAGTCATCTCCCAATCTCCCATATGGCTGAACAGAAAATAATACTTTTTGCTCTCACTTAAAGCTGACTTAAGTTTTTTAAAGCTGATTTAAGTTTGACTCTGTAAGATAGTAAAAAATAAGAAATCACAGTTTCTGCCCCGGAGCCGGAACACTCTGAGCGGCAGAGAGGAAAGATGGAGAAGACAGAGAGACAGGATGGTGAAGAGATGAACAGACAGTGCATAGCAGGTTTTATGGCGGTGGTATCGGCAGCTTCCGTATTGACTCCCATAACCGCGGAGGCGTCGTCCAATTACAGTATGAGAAAAAAAGTGGTGGTGGCCGCCGGGATTATGCGGGAGACCTCTGACGACAGCGCTCCGGTTACAAGGGCGCAGTTTGCCGAGATGCTGGTCAAGGCATCCACCCTCAGAAGCAGCGTCAGCGGGGACAACAATGTTTCGGTTTTTGCAGATGTGGACCGGAACAGCGAGTATGCCTCCTATATCAGAGTGGCGGCAGAGCAGGGATGGATGAGCGGCTATCTGGGAGGAAACTTCAGGCCGGATCAGCCTGTCACCATGCAGGAGGCCGTGGGTGCTGTCCTGATGCTTCTGGGATATACGGATGAAGATTTTTCGGGAAATATCATGTCAAACAGAATGGCGAAGGCTACGTATCTGGAGCTGGACGACGGAATCGGAAAGGCGGCGGCCAACAGCCTGGACCGGTATGACTGTGTGAATCTGTTTTACAACCTGCTTAAGACAAACAAAAAAGAGTATGAGGGACAGGAGGAGACAAGCAGCACGGTATACGCTTCCGTTCTCGACTTTTCCCTCACCTCAGACGGAGAGATCAATCCGCTGGAGGCGCTGGAGAGCAAGCTGAAAGGCCCTTACGCCATGGCAGACAGAACTTTTGCCGGGATCCTGCCCTTTTCCACCTCAAAGGCCTCCTTCTACCTGGACGGTGAATCGGCTTCCAAGGATGATATTGAGGAGGAGGCAGTTGTCATTTACTACAACTCCGCGACACGGGCCGTATACGGATACTCAGAGAGCGGAAACGGCCAAAGAGGAGCGACGGAGGGAGAGCTGGAGGCAGTTTACTACAGCTCCTCCGATGTGATGATTCCCACCTCCATTGTAGTGGATGGGACGGAGTACGAGCTGGCCACCTCTGATATGCAGTTCGCATTTTCCGTCTATGGAGAGCTGGAGATAGGAGATACCATAACGGTTATCTGGGAGAATAAAAACAGTTCTGATTCTGAGGATGAGGACAGTCTGGAATATCAGCTGATTGACTATATTGACTAGCAGGAGCGTGGAGTGGAATGAAACAGTTAGTTCCCAAGCAAATGAAAATGCGGATTCGAAAGAACTGGAAGAGAATTGCCGCCGTGTCCGGACTGATTCTGGCAGCAGCCGTCCTCTCTGCGGTCTGGAAATTATCGGAGAGCGGGGAAACAGAGGAAAGCGCAGTCAGCACAGGGAAGGTGACGAGACAGGACATTGTTTCTACCCTTTCGGCGTCAGGGACTCTCGAGCCAAAGGACACCTACAGCATTACCTCCATGGCGGAGGGGGAGGTGGTGGAAGCCTCCTTTGAGGAAGGAGATCAGGTGACGGAAGGGCAGGTGCTCTACCGGATCGACGCTTCGTCTATGGAGTCCAGGCTCCAGTCCGCCTCCAATGATGTGGAGCGGGCCCAGGACAGCTATGACACGGCTGTGAGCGATTACAATGAGGCGGCCTCCAGGTACAGCGGAAATACCTACAAAGCAGAAAAGGCAGGATACATAAAAACTCTGTACATTGAGGCGGGGGATAAAGTGTCCTCCAACACCCAGATTGCAGACATCTATAATGACAGTGTAATGAAAGTGAGGATACCATTTTTAAACACAGAGGCGGCTCAGATCCCAGAGGGAGCCCAGGCGGTTCTGACGCTGAGCAGTACCGCAGAACAGATTTCCGGTACTGTCACAGGGGTCAGCAGTATGGATGAGGCGCTCACAGGAGGGAGGCTGATCCGATATGTCACCATAGAGGTGGAAAATCCGGGAGGCCTGAGCAGTTCGGTAGCGGCCACTGCCCAGGTGGGGGAATTTTATTCCAGCGGAGACGGAACATTTGAGCCGTCCGTGGACACGGTGCTGGTGGCAGATCTGCCTCAGAGTGTGGAGGTGGCGGGACTGCTGGTGCAGGAGGGCGACCTTGTGAGCGTGGGAACCCCTCTTTTCTCCATGACCTCTGATTCGGCAAAGAAGCTCCTGCAGTCCTACAAGGATTCCATGGATACGGCCCAGTCACAGCTTGAATCCGCTCAGTCCAGCCTGGATTCCACTCAGGAAAGCTATGATGATTACACAATCACAGCGCCAATATCCGGGACGGTCATCACAAAGAGCGTCAAGGTGGGAGACAAGATTCAAAACGGCTCCAGCGCCTCCACTCTGGCGGTGATCTATGATCTCTCCGCACTGACCTTCCAGATAAATATTGACGAGCTGGATATCAGTCAGGTGGAGGAAGGGCAGGAGGTGGAGATTCAGGCAGATGCCTTTGAGGGGGAAACCTTCAGCGGGACAGTGACGAATGTGAGTATGGAGGGGACCAGCTCCAACGGTGTGACCTACTATCCTGTCACCGTCACGCTAAATGAGTCAGGAAGTCTTCTTCCCGGCATGAATGTGGATGGGACAATTATCACAGCTTCGGCAGAACAGGTCCTTTCAGTACCCTCCGGCGCCCTGCAGAGGGGGAATGCAGTCTATGTGAAGGACGACAGTGCAGAGGAATCCCAGGGTCCTGTTCCGGCAGGCTTTAAGCAGGTTCAGGTGGAAACGGGGCTTATCAGCTCTGACTATGTGGAGATTGTCTCCGGTGATCTGGAAGAAGGAGATGAGGTCTATGTATCCTCTGATACCCAGGAGAGCGCTCAGCAGCCGGCAGATGTACCGGGAGGAATGAACGGTATGGGCGGAGGCGGCTTTGAGGGAGGCGGCTTCGGAGGAGGCGGCATGGAAGGCGGCCCTGGCGGCGGCAGGCAGAGATAGAGGAAGCAGGCCGGACATGGCATGGCAGAAGAAAGGTGCGCAAAGATGGACAGAGTACCGTTAATTGAACTGAGAAATATCTATAAAATCTATCAGATGGGCAGCACAGAGGTGAGAGCCAACGATGGGATCAGTCTGAACATTTACAGAGGAGAGTTTGTGGCGATCGTGGGGAAATCAGGAAGCGGGAAATCCACTCTGATGAACATTATAGGAGCTCTCGATGTGCCTACAGAGGGGAAATATTTTCTGGGAGGGGAGGACGTGTCACATATGAGTGACGATCAGCTGGCTGAGATAAGGAATAAAACCATAGGATTTATCTTCCAGCAGTACAACCTGCTGCCAAAAGACAGCCTTCTGGAAAATGTGGAGCTGCCCCTCCTCTATGCCGGTGTCCCAAAGGAAGAGCGAAGACAGCGGGCCATGCAGGCTCTTAGGCGGGTGGGACTGGAGGATAAGTGGAAGAACAGGCCGAAACAGCTTTCAGGAGGACAGCAGCAGAGAGTATCCATCGCCAGAGCCCTGGCCGGGAACCCTTCTCTGATTCTGGCCGATGAGCCTACCGGTGCGCTGGACTCAAGGACCAGCCGGGAAGTGCTGGATTTTCTGAAGGAGCTGAACCAGGAGGGAAATACTATTGTGATTATCACTCATGACAGCTCTATCGCCCTGGAGGCTAAGCGGGTGGTGCGGATTAAAGACGGAAAAATAAATTTTGACGGGGATGTGAAAGAATATGCGGCAGTCCTTTCATCTGGCGATAAAAAGTATATGGAGCAATAAGATGCGCTCTGCTCTGACCATGCTTGGAATCATCATCGGAGTGGCGGCCGTGATTATTCTGGTCGGTCTGGTCAACGGGCAGATGTCCTATATGACGGAGAGCTTTTCTGATATGGGAACGGATCAGGTTACGGTGAATCTGGTGAATTTGAGCACCCGCTCTGTATCGGATGAGGAGATGTATGAGTTTTACGAGGAAAACAGGGAGTATTTCGGGGAAATGTCCCCTTCCGTATCTGTTCAGGGAACTGTCAAGGCGGGGAATGACTCGTTTACCTCCACCTCCGTCACAGGAGTCAGTGAGGAGTTCCTGGATCTGAAGCATCAGGAACTTGCAGCAGGGCGGTTTATCCAGTATTCGGATCTGATTTCCAGGCAGAAGATCTGCGTTATCGGAAGCTATCTGGCCCAGGAACTGTACGGGGGCAGCGACAGGGCTTTAGGTGAAACAATCAAGGTCAACGGGGAGGCCTATGAGATTGTGGGCTGTGTTGAACGGCAGGCAGGAGAGGGGGAAGAGATGGAGGAAGGAGGGAGCGATGATACCCTTTACCTGCCCTACACCACAGCAGTGAAGCTGGCCAGAAACGGTCAGATCAACACCTACCTGTTTACGGTCCGGGACACAGGCAGTACAGATACGGTTCGGGAGCTGTTCGACCGCTTTCTCTACCCGGTTTTTAAGGATGAGGATCTCTACTCCATAACTTTTATGAGTGAGATGCTGGATTCACTGAATTCCATGATTGCCATGATGTCTCTGCTGGTAGGCGGGATCGCCGGAATCTCTCTGCTGGTAGCCGGAGTGGGCGTCATGAATATTATGCTGGTGTCCGTGACAGAGCGGACCAGGGAGATCGGGATCCGAAAGTCCCTGGGGGCGAAGCGAAGAACCATTATGCAGCAGTTTGTGATGGAGGCTGCTGTCACGAGCTCCATTGGCGGGCTTCTGGGAATCGGTCTGGGGTGTACCTTAACGGGCTGGATTGGAAAGCTGATGGGGATGGAGGCAGTCCCCACGCCTGCTTCCATCCTGGTATCCTTCGGCGTCTCTATGGGAATCGGGCTTCTGTTCGGCTATATGCCGGCCAGCCGGGCCGCCAGGCTGAACCCCATCGATGCCCTCAGAAGCGATTAGGAGGAGGGCGTGCGCCCTATAAAATCAAAAGGAGAGATGCGTCTTCGTGAGCAAGCTCCCGCGCCGCATCTCTGTCTGTGATTTTGCAGGAGACTTTTAGGGAGCAGTTAAGCCATGCCATTCATCATTTGACGGAGGAACTGAAAAGAGGAAGTGTCAGGCCACGCCCGTCAAATGATTCATGAGGGCGTGCGCCCTATAAAATCAAAAGGAGAGATACGTCTTCGTGAGCAAGCTCCCGCGCCGCATCTCTCCTTTTGATTTTGCATGGCTTAACTGTACAAAATTTGGAAAGATTTGAAGAAAACCCCTTTACTACTTACAAGTTTATGTTATAATATTCACGAAAGACAGGCTGATGACAAGCGCATATCTAAGAAACTGTCAGGCCGGACAGAATTTGCCGCAAAAACGGCCCGCTGCAGGCGGGATTTGTTGTTCTTCTGCTTATTTGGGGAGGTGCAGGAAGGCTGGCTCTGTTCGGAGTTCCGGGCTGAGGGCTTTTTAGGCATGCGCTTGTGAGGGCGCATCGGGGCATGTTCCGCCGGGAGATGTCCCCGGCGGTAACAGTCCGTCTTACAATTTAAGCGGGGAAACCTGCAAAACAATAGGAGGAATACAACTTATGGCAAAGAAATGGGTTTATTTGTTCAGCGAAGGCAATGCCACGATGAGAAACCTGTTAGGTGGCAAGGGCGCTAACCTGGCTGAGATGACAAACTTAGGCCTTCCTGTACCGCAGGGCTTTACGATCACAACAGAAGCCTGCACACAGTACTATGAGGATGGCAGAAAGATCAACGATGAGATCATGGCTCAGATCATGGAGTACATCTCCAAGATGGAAGAGATCACAGGAAAGAAATTCGGTGACAAGGAGAACCCACTTCTGGTTTCCGTTCGTTCCGGTGCCAGAGCTTCCATGCCTGGTATGATGGATACAATCTTAAACCTCGGTTTAAATGAGGAAGTAGTAGAGGTTCTGGCTAAGAAATCCGGCAATCCGCGCTGGGCTTGGGACTGCTACAGAAGATTCATCCAGATGTTCTCCGACGTTGTTATGGAAGTCGGCAAGAAGTACTTCGAGGAATTAATCGACAAGATGAAAGCAGAGAAGGGCGTTACACAGGACGTAGAGCTTACTGCTGATGACTTAAAGGAGCTGGCTAACCAGTTCAAGGCTGAGTACAAGCAGAAGATCGGCGAGGACTTCCCAACTGATCCGAAGACTCAGTTAATGGAGGCTATCAAGGCTGTATTCCGTTCCTGGGACAACCCACGTGCAAACGTATACCGTCGTGACAACGATATCCCATACTCCTGGGGTACTGCTGTAAACGTACAGATGATGGCATTCGGAAACATGGGCGAGACATCCGGTACAGGTGTTGCCTTCACACGTGATCCGGCTACAGGCGAGAAGCACCTGATGGGCGAGTTCTTAATGAACGCTCAGGGCGAGGACGTAGTTGCCGGTGTTCGTACACCACAGAAGATTGATCAGTTAAAGGAGGTTATGCCGGAGGTTTACGAGCAGTTCGTAGGCATCTGCCATACTCTTGAGGATCACTACAGAGATATGCAGGATATGGAGTTTACTATCGAGGACAGAAAGCTCTATATGCTTCAGACACGTAACGGTAAGAGAACAGCTAAGGCTGCATTAAAGATTGCCTGCGATTTAGTAGATGAGGGAATGATCTCTGAGGAGAAGGCAGTTACCATGATCGACCCGAGAAACCTGGATACACTGCTTCACCCACAGTTCGACGCAAAGGCATTAAAGGAGGCTGCTCCGGTTGCTCAGGCATTAGCTGCATCTCCAGGAGCTGCCTGCGGTAAGATCGTCTTCACAGCAGAGGATGCTAAGGAGTGGGCTGCCAAGGGCGAGAAGGTTGTTCTGGTTCGTCTTGAGACATCCCCGGAGGATATCGAGGGTATGAAGGCTGCTCAGGGTATTCTGACAGTCCGCGGCGGTATGACATCCCACGCAGCAGTAGTTGCACGTGGTATGGGAACCTGCTGTGTATCCGGCTGCTCCGAGATCGCTATGGATGAGGAGAACAAGAAGTTCGTTCTGGCTGGAAAAGAGTACCATGAGGGAGACTGGTTATCCATCGACGGTTCCACAGGTAAAATCTACGACGGAATCATCCCGACAGTAGACGCTTCCATCGTTGGAGAGTTCGGAAGAATCATGGCTTGGGCTGACAAGTACAGAAGATTAAAAGTTCGTACAAACGCTGATACTCCGGCTGACGCTAAGAAGGCACGCGAGTTAGGTGCAGAGGGTATCGGACTTTGCCGTACAGAGCATATGTTCTTCGAGGGCGACAGAATCGACGCATTCCGCGAGATGATCTGCGCTGATACAGTAGAGGAGAGAGAGGCAGCTCTCGAGAAGATCCTTCCGGTACAGCAGGGCGACTTCGAGAAGTTATACGAGGCTCTGGAGGGCAACCCAGTTACCATCCGTTTCCTGGATCCGCCATTACACGAGTTCGTTCCGACAGAGGAAGAGGACATCAAGAAGCTGGCTGACGCTCAGGGCAAGACCGTTGAGCAGATCAAGACAATCATTGACAGCTTACACGAGTTCAACCCGATGATGGGTCACCGTGGCTGCCGTCTGGCTGTGACATATCCTGAGATTGCAAAGATGCAGACAAAGGCTGTTATCCGCGCAGCAATCAACGTACAGAAGGCACATGCTGACTGGAAGGTTGAGCCGGAGATCATGATCCCGCTCGTTGGCGATGTAAAAGAGTTAAAGTATGTTAAGAAGGTAGTTGTTGAGACAGCAGACGCTGAGATCGCAGCAGCAGGCGTAGAGCTCAAGTACGAGGTTGGTACAATGATCGAGATCCCGAGAGCATGCGTGACAGCAGATGAGATTGCAAAAGAGGCTGAGTTCTTCTGCTTCGGTACAAACGACCTGACACAGATGACATACGGCTTCTCCCGTGACGATGCAGGTAAGTTCTTAAATGCTTACTACGATGCTAAGATCTTCGAGAACGATCCATTCGCTAAGCTTGACCAGGACGGCGTTGGCAAGCTGATGGAGATGGCTATCAAGTTAGGAAAGGCTGAGCGCCCAACCTTACATGTCGGCATTTGCGGCGAGCACGGCGGAGATCCTTCTTCCGTAGAGTTCTGCCACAAGATTGGTCTGGACTATGTTTCCTGCTCACCATTCCGTGTGCCGATCGCACGTCTGGCAGCAGCTCAGGCCGCTCTGAACAATAAATAATGAAGCGGACAGTGACAGTCTACTGTTAATAGAACGATCCGTTTAAAAGCTAGCCCCCCACATCTGTGAGGGGCTAACTTTATCTGCCGGCCCTGCAGAAACAGCCTGCCGGGCAGATGCAGGTACGGGATGTTTTGGAATGATTACTTGAATGAGGGAAGATGGAACAGACAGAATACAGGAGGATTCCAGCAGTTACCAGGATTCCTCTCAGTGAAAAAGCATACCGCTCCTTGATGGAGTCTATCGTCAGCGGTGTTTTGCCTCCCGGGACAGAGCTTAGGGAGCAGCATGTGGCAAAACAGATGGGAATCAGCGCTACCCCGGTACGGGAGGCATTCAAGCGGCTGGCAAGCGACGGGCTGATTGAGATTATTCCTTACCGCGGCGCAGTCGTAAAAGAGCTGGATCAGAGAGAAATTGAAGAGGCCTATGCCTGCCGTGAGGCGCTGGAGCACCTGGCGGTAGAGCAGGTAATCGAGAGAGTCAGCCAGGAGGAGATCGATAAGCTCTACCGGATGATCGAGGAGTTTGAACAGACAGAGGGGGTCGCGGAGATCGCCAGGGCGAGCCAGCAGTTTGACGATCAGATCTATCAGCTGACTGGAAACAGGATTCTCAAAAACCTGCTGGAAATGCTCAAGGGAGTGATCAGCAGGGACAGAAAATATTCCGCCGGAAGCCCGGAACGAAAGCATGAGATCTGCGAGGAGCATCGGGCCATTGTGGACGCTCTCGCGAAGCGTGATGTGGAGGCTGCCAGGAGAGCAGTGTCCACCCATATCCATAATGGAAGGAAATACATTGAGGGAAAAAAGTAAGCTCTCCTCAGAAGCAGGAAAGAAGAGCCAAAGGGCAGGCGGCCGCAAAAAAAGGGAGACTGCTGCAGAATGGAATGGAAGTGCAGAATATAGCGCCAGGCTTCACGCCGCGGGCAGTATTTCTGTATGAAAGTCTGGTTTTGCAGCAGTCTCTCTGCGTCTGGAGAGCTTCTTCAGGGAGAATTAGAAAAGCAGGGGAATAGAAAGTTAGAAAAAAAGGGGCAAACAATCATATTGAGGATTGACAAATTATAATATATTCTATAGAATATATTATATAGAAAATGAAACAGTAAAGAGACTAAGAAGAGAAGAAGGACAAAGAGACTGTGGAGAAGTAAAAGTAAAAGTAAAAGTAAAAGGAGAAGGAGGATTGGCAATGGAAAACATTTATATGTCCAGAGGAGCAGACAAGGTGGTCAACACGTGTATGAAGGTCCGGCCAGGAGAGCAGATCCTGATTGTGACGGAGCTGTCCAGACTGAGCATCGCCCAGGCACTGGCCTCGGAGGTTTACCGGGCAGGGGCAGAGCCGGCCGTCTGCATCATGGAGCCGCGAAAGAGGGACGGAGAGGAGCCGCCGAAGGAAATTGCAGCAGCCATGCTGGCGAGCGACGGATTTATTTCGGTGGTTGGAAAATCCATCACCCATACAGAGGCGGTAAAATCGGCGATAGGGGCAGGCTCCCGGGGACTCGTTCTGACCCATTTTACGGAAGAGATGATGATTCACGGGGGAATCGAGGGAGATTTCGAGAAGCTGAAGCCGCTGTGCATCAATATGGCGGAGGCTATGGCAGGAGCCAAAAAAATTGTGCTGACCTCTCCGGGAGGAACACATCTGGAGTATTCTGCCGAGGGGCGCAGAGGAAACCATCTGTACTGCATGGTGGAAAAAGGGCAGTTTTCTACGCTTCCCACTGTTGAGGCAAACGTATCCCCGGTTGAGGGAAGCGCCAATGGAATTATTGTGGCAGACGGAAGCATCCCCTACATCGGGATCGGCGTGCTGGAGGAGCCGGTGACGCTCCGGGTAGAAAATGGAAGGATTGTGGAGATCACGGGAGGACGTCAGGCCAAAATGCTGGCAGACGATCTGGCATCCAAGAATGATCCGAACGTATATAATATAGCGGAGCATGGCGTGGGGCTGAATCCCAAGTGCCGTTTCTGCGGGTTTATGCTGGAGGACGAGGGAGTTTTCGGAACCTGCCATATCGGAATCGGAACGAGTATTACACTGGGAGGAAAGGTAAAGGCCAGCTGTCACTACGATGTGATTATGAAAAATGGAACTATCGTGGCAGACGGAAGAGTTCTGATGGAAAATGGAGTGCCGAAAATCTGATCAGAGCGATAAGGTAAAAGGCAGGGAAGGTAACGCAGGGCAGAGAAGGTTAAGGGGGAAATCAAGATGACGGAGATTAGTTTCAATGTTTACTATACCATAGCGCTGGCAGTTCTGGCGCTGATGCTGGGCGATTTTATCAAAAAACGTATTTATGTGCTTCGAAAATTCTGCATTCCGACTCCGGTGGTGGGCGGTGTACTGGTTGCGCTTCTCATTACAGCTTTAAACCTGTCCGGCACGGCTTCTGTAAGTCTGGACAGCTCGTTCAATGAATTTTTCAGCCTGCTTTTTTATGCGGGAATTGGCTATACGGCAAGCTGGAAGCTGCTGAAAAAAGGAGGACCTCAGGTGATTCTGTTCCTGGTGCTCTCCAGTATTCTGGTTGTCTTCCAGAACGGCCTGGGAATTGTGATCTGCCATATAATGGGAATTAACCCTCTGATCGGTATGGCCTGCGGCTCGATCCCCATGGTAGGAGGAAACGGTACAGCCGCTGCCTGGGGGCCCATCCTGGAGAGTGCCGGGCTGGACGCCGGAACCACGATTGCCACAGCTGCCGCCACCTTCGGTCTGGTAGCAGGAGCGCTTCTGGGAGGACCCATTGGAAGGTTCCTCATCGAGAAAAAACATCTGAAACCCGGCTTGGAGACGAAAGAAATGAAGTTTGGAGATAAGGAGGAGGAAGCAGAGATTGATGAGAAGAGGATGACTGCCGCTGCCTATCAGATCCTGCTGACTGTGGGACTGGGGACGCTGATTTCCTACCTTCTGGAACTGACAGGGCTTGAATTTCCTGCCTCCGTGGGAGCCATGACTGCCGCTGCCATACTGAGAAATATCGCGGATCACTCAGATAAGCTGGATCTGAAGCTCCCGGAGCTGTCCATCATTTCCAATATATCTCTGCTGGTGTTCCTGGCCCTCTCCATGATGACCATGGAGCTGTGGAAACTGATTGACCTGGCAGTGCCCATGTTCCTTATCCTGCTGGCCCAGATGATTTTAATTACCCTGTATGGAATCTTTGTCAATTTCCGGTTTATGGGAAGAAACTTTGACGCCGCTGTGATGACGGTAGGAATGACAGGTTTCGGCCTTGGAGCTGTACCGACGGCTATGGCTAATATGCAGGTGATTGAGAGCAAGTACGGCTCCTCCCCCAGCGCATTCTTCATTGTGCCTCTCGTGGGAAGCCTGTTCATCAATCTGGTAAATTCTGCCATTATTACAGGATTTTTGAATTTTCTATAAGTAAAATATACCAGACACAGGCGTATGCCTGCATATTACATATTTCAGTGGAAACCCTCCGGTCAGTATGATATGATATATCGTACAGCCGGAGGTTTTTTGCGCTGTCCGGCAGTGTGAAAACCGGGAAACGGGAAAAGAGGGGGGAGAAGAATGATAAAGGTATTTCTGGTGGAGGACGAGCCGATTATCAGAAAAGGAATTCGTGATAATATTGACTGGGCGGCTAATGGATTTCAGTTTGTGGGAGAAGGGGGAGACGGGGAGTATGCCTATCCCCTGATTCTGGAGATGGAGCCGGACATCCTGGTTACAGATGTCAAGATGCCCTTTATGGACGGGCTGGAGCTGAGCAGGCTGGTAAAAAAAGCCCTTCCTGATATAAAGATTGTGATTTTAAGCGGATACAACGAGTTTGACTACGCCAAGGAAGCGATAAAGATGGGAATCAGCGACTATATCCTGAAGCCGGTGACCTCAGCGGCTCTCGTGGAGGCGTTAAAGCGGGTGGCCGATACGATCCGGGAGGAGAGAGAGAGGGAGAAGCTGCTGGAGCGGTATTTTGCCAGCTATAAAAAGTATACGGAATTTCTGGATCAGACGGACTACCGGGGAGTGGATCGGAGGCTGATTGAGGAATTTTTAAAACTGGGCTCTGTGGACGAGTGTGAGACATTTGTGGAGGAATATTTTGCGGCTGTGGGGGAGAACAACTATAAATCTCTGCTGCTTCGCCAGTATATGGTGGTAGATATTTTCTACTGTGTCCAGGAGTTTGTCAGAAATCTCGGAATCGAGGAGGAGCTGCCGGAGAGTTTTCGGGATATAAAGAGGATCCCCCAGGCGATTACAGAGGTGGAGAAAACAAAACACTATCTGGTGGGGTTGTTCGGATGTGCGCTGGAAGTCAGAGACAGAGTCTCCTCGGATCGGTATGGGCAGGTGATCCGCGAAGCCAAGAGCTTCATAAAGGAAAACTTTTCCAGGGGAGATTTTTCTTTAAACCTGGTAGCTGCCCATATTGGGGTAAGCCCCAGCTATTTCAGCTCCATTTTCCGGCAGGAAACGGGGCAGACCTTTGTGGAGTATCTGACGCGGGTGAGGATTGACAGCGCCTGTGAGATGCTCAAATGCACAAATCTCAGAACTGCAGAGATCGGTGAGCGTGCAGGATACAATGATCCCCACTACTTCAGCTCTGCCTTTAAAAAGGTTATGGGAATGTCGCCGAAGGAGTATAAGACGTCGGTCAGACAGGGGTAGCATCAGGCAGGATTGGCTGGTACTCCGGAAGGGGCCGCACCGTGGAAAAACGGCTTGAACTGCCGGAACAGGGGAGGAAAACGGGATGAGAGGGCAGATAAAAACAGGTGGAGATGAAAAAAGAGAGATTCCCCGCATGAGACTGACGGAAAACTCAGAAGAAAGAAAAGAGGAACAGGAGGGCAGACAGCCTGTGAGTAATTCCGGGAAAGAGCAGGAGAGAACAGGGGCCAGAAGGATTTTATATTTTTTTACGCTGAACCGGAGGATGAGTCTGCTGATTCTGGTGACAGCAATTCCTCTGACCTGCATGGTTTTGGGGATTGTCTCCCTGATCAGAGAATACTCGGCATCCTACGCCACGATTATGTCGAATCTGAGAATTGCCAATGAATACAATATGAAATTTAAGGAGGACATGGAGTATTCCATGTACCGGGTTATGATCGGGCTTTTGAAGCCGGAGCAGTTTCAGGACGGGGACATCATAGAGGGGAGAACCCAGTATGCTACGATAGTCAAGAATCCCTACAATATGATCGAGTCGGCCAGGAGGGATTTTGAGTCTATTGAGAGGGAGAGAGGCTCTGACAGAGATATTAAAATCAGAGGACTTTTATCCTGCCTGGATTCTCTGGAGACGGCGGTGAACAAGCTGATGAACGCCTCCAAGGAGACAACCCCCTACGATGTGCAGCAGTCTATCTGGGAGAATGATATTCAGGGACTCTGTTCCATGATTCAGGACTACATAAACCAGTATATCTATTATGAGACTCTGAGAATGGAGCGTCTGCAGAAGGATCTGGAAACCCAGACAACCCGGCTGCTCATGATATACCTGGTACTGCTGGCTGCGGTGCTGACTGTGGGATTTGCGATTGCGGCAGCGATTGCCCGTTCCGTGACAGGGCCGGTGAAAGATCTCACGGAGACGGCCCGCAGGCTGGGGCAGGGGGATCTGAAGGCCCGGGCGGCCATGAGCGGCATGGCAGAGATCAATGTTCTGGCGAGAACCTTTAATATTATGAGCGATGAAATTGCTGGGCTGATGGATAAGACCAGGAGGGAACAGGAGAATCTGCGTGTGATGGAGCTGAAGCTGAGGCAGGAGCAGATTAACCCTCATTTCCTCTACAATACTCTGGACTCCATTGTCTGGATGGCAGAAGGGGGAAACAACAGGCAGGTAGTGGAGATGACCTCGGATTTGAGCGACTTCTTCCGGACGGTGCTCTCTGAAGGACACGATTTCATCACCATCGCAGAGGAGGAACAGCATATCAGAAGCTATCTGAAAATCCAGAAGATCCGCTATGAGGATGTGCTGGACTACCGGATAGAGATGGAGGAGAGGATCCGCAGCAGGGTGGTGCTCAAGATGATCCTCCAGCCTATCGTGGAGAATGCCCTCTACCATGGAATTAAGAATAAACGAGGAGGAGGCACAATCTCCATCCGCGGATATGAGGATAAAAACGGGATTGTCTTCGAGGTAGAGGATGACGGAACCGGAATGGATCAGGAAACTCTCTCAAAACTGAGAGAAAAGATAAAGAGCGGCAGAGAGGGCAGGGAGGAGCCGGTCAGAAAGAGCGGAGGCTTCGGACTGAGCAACGTGGCCCAGAGGCTTTCCATGTACTATGGAGAATCGTCGGCCCTTGTGATTGAATCAGAGAAGGGTGTGGGCACCTGCGTAAAGCTGTATCTGGGGCAGATTCCCCTTTCCCGCCGGGAGGATGAGAAAAGCAGAACAGAGCAGGTGCGGCCATGAGAGCTACCTTAAAAAAACATACCTTTATAGTAAAAAAATATACGTTTTATTATTGACAGAAAAAATTTCTTAAAAAAATTATACTTTTTTCAAAAGAAGCTCTGTTTAAAAAAGACAGGGCTTTTTTTATAATAAAGTTATCAGAAACGGAACTGAAAAAAGGAGGAAACAAATATGAAAAAGAGATTCTTATCAATCGCTCTGATGATGGCTATGTCAGCATCCCTGATCGCGTGCAGCTCTCAGGCAGAAGCACCGGCTGAGACAACAGCAGCAGGAACAGAGGCAGCTGACACAGAGGCAGCTTCTGAGGCAGGAGAGGAAGCAGCTGCCGATACAGCTGACGGCGATCTGATTACAGTGGGCTATGCACAGGTTGGCGCTGAGTCTGACTGGAGAACAGCTAACACAGAGTCC
Source organism: Clostridium sp. M62/1 (assembly GCF_020736365.1). NCBI lineage: Bacteria > Bacillati > Bacillota > Clostridia > Eubacteriales > Clostridiaceae > Clostridium > Clostridium sp. M62/1. The sequence goes on from NZ_CP085988.1 coordinate 1,631,561, forward strand.
TTTAAGTCCACTTTCACAGAGGAGAACGGCTACAAGCTGATCTTTGATGATGCACAGCAGAAACAGGAAAATCAGATTAAGGCAATCCGTTCCTTCATCCAGCAGGATGTAGATTACATAGTTGTTGCCCCTGTTGTAGAGACAGGATGGGAGACAGTTCTCGAGGAGGCCAAGGAAGCAGGAATTCCGGTTATCCTTTCTGACCGTCAGATGCAGGTTTCCGATGACAGCCTGTATGAGTGCTGGGTAGGAGGAAACTTCATCAAAGAGGGCGAGACCTGCGGAAACTGGCTGGCTGATTACCTGGAGTCTCAGGGAAGAGCAGACGAGGACATCAACATCGTTACTATTCAGGGTACCATCGGCGCTTCTGCACAGATTGGACGTACAGAGGGATTCGGAAACATTCTGGAGCAGCATCCAAACTGGCATATGCTTGACATGCAGTCCGGAGACTTCACACAGGCTAAGGGCCAGGAAGTTATGGAGTCCTTCTTAAAGAGCTACGATGATATTGACGTAGTTGTATGCGAGAACGACAACTCCGCATTTGGTGCAATCGATGCCATCAAGGCAGCAGGAAAGACCTGCGGACCGGACGGAGACATCATCGTTGTAGGTTTCGACTCTGTAAAAGCTGCATTTGAGTCTATGATCGCAGGCGACATGAATGCTACCTTCGAGTGCAACCCGCTTCACGGACCTCGTGTAGATGAGATTATTCAGAAGTTAGAGGCAGGAGAGGAAGTAGAGAAGATTCAGTACGTTGACGAGGGATACTTCGACACAACAATGGATCTGGAGTCCATCCTGGAGACAAGAGCATACTAATTAAAAGCATATAAAGAAGAATCAGAGCAGCCCGATGATTCATCAGCTAAGATGCGGGGGCCGAAGGCGGAGGCCTTTGGCCCCCGCTTTCGCATTTCAGGGGAAATTCAACAGGATTTTCTGTGAGGTGAGAGAGCCCTGCCGGGCAGGAGCAAGCTCAGGTGAGGCAAAATCAGCCCTGGAAAAGACCCCCTGGGAGGGATTCTATACAGAAGGCTGACGGGCAGAATGGAAGGTAAGGAGGCAGGACGTTTATGGAACAGGGCAGCGTGCTAGAAATGAGACACATTTATAAAACGTTTCCGGGCGTGAAGGCTCTCCAGAACGTAGATTTTACCCTGAAAAAGGGAGAGATCCATGCACTGATGGGAGAGAACGGAGCAGGAAAATCCACGCTCATCAAGGTGCTTACGGGAGTGGAGGAGTTTGAGACGGGAGAGATCCGCGTTGACGGCATAGAAGGAAACGTCGTAAACAGAAGTCCCCAGGAGGCGCAGAAGAGAGGAATCAGCACCGTTTACCAGGAGATTAACCTCTGTCCGAATCTGACGGTTGCGGAAAATCTCTTCATTGGAAGAGAGCCGAGAAAGGGAGGCTTTATTGACTGGAAGGAAATGAACCGCCGTTCGGCAAAGCTCTTAGAGGAGCTGGATATTCATGCGGATGTAACGAAGACAATCGACAATTATTCCATTGCCATCCAGCAGATGATCGCTATTGCGAGGGCAGTGGATATGTCGGCGAAGGTTCTGATCCTGGATGAGCCCACGTCCTCCCTGGATGACGGCGAGGTAGAAAAGCTGTTCTCCCTGATGCGCAGGCTCAAGGGAGAAGGGGTAGGCATCATTTTTGTCACCCACTTCTTAGAGCAGGTGTATGCAGTCTGCGACAAGATCACAGTTCTTCGAAACGGCCAGCTGGTGGGGCAGTACACAACGGCGGAGCTTCCCAGAGTACAGCTTGTGGCCAGAATGATGGGGAAGGATTTTGACGATCTGGCATCCATCAAGACAGAGAAAACAGAGATCCGGGAGAGCGAGGAGGATCTGGTTATCAAGGCGGTAGGCCTTGGAAAGAAGGGGTACATAAAGCCCTTTGATCTGGTTATCAGAAAGGGAGAGGTCGTAGGCTTTACGGGACTTCTCGGCTCCGGGCGATCCGAGACTGTAAGACTCCTGTACGGGGCGGAGAAGGCTGACTCCGGAGAACTTTTTGTGAAAGGACAGAAGCATCTGGCAAAGAACCCCCTCTCCTCCATGAACTGCGGTATGGCCTATCTTCCCGAGGATCGGAAAAACGAGGGAATCATTGCAGATCTCTCTGTGAGGGAGAATCTGATCCTGGCCCTCCAGGCTAAGAGAGGTGTGTTCAGGCTCCTTTCCAGAAAGCAGCAGGAGGAGTTCACGGACAAATACATCGAGATGCTGCAGATTAAGACTGCCAGCCGGGAGACGCCGATTAAATCCCTGTCGGGAGGAAATCAGCAGAAGGTTATCATCGGAAGATGGCTTCTTACAAATCCGGATTTCCTGATTCTCGACGAGCCTACAAGGGGAATCGATGTTGGAACCAAGACAGAAATCCAGAAGCTGGTGGTGGAGCTGGCCAAGAAGGGCATGGCTGTGGTATTTATCTCCTCCGAGATTGAGGAGATGCTCAGAACCTGCGATCGCATGGTCGTAATGAGGGACAGCACTAAGGTAGGCGAGCTTTACGGCGATGAGATGAATCAGGCCAGCATTATGGCAACCATTGCGGGAGGTCAGTGATATGAGTGGGACATTAAAAAATATTACGTCAAAGCGGCTGTTTCTGCCGATTTTCTGCCTGGCTCTGGTGCTTTTGATCAATGTGATTACCACGCCGGACTTTTTTCAGATCTCCGTGAGAGACGGAGTACTCTACGGATACATTATCGATATTATCAACCGTGCGTCAGAGCTTGTGATACTGGCAATCGGAATGACCCTGGTTGTCTCCGCCTCCGCCGGAACGGATATCTCCGTGGGCGCGATCATGGCTGTGAGTGCAGCAGTCTGCTGCAACCTGCTGACAGGCGGAGAGAGAGCCGCTACTGAGCTGGCAGCGCCTCTGTTCATGGGCTTTGGAGCAGCGCTCTTAGTGGGTATCCTCATCGGCTGCTTTAACGGTTTTCTCGTTGCAAAACTGAATATTCAGCCCATGGTGGCAACCCTTATTATGTTTACGGCAGGCCGCGGTATTGCCCAGCTGATTACAGACGGCCAGATTACCTATGTGAGGGTGGACAGCTATAAGCTGCTGGGCGCTTCGTTTCCGGGATTCCCGGTGCCCACGCCTTTTATTGTGGCAGTCATTATGGTGGCTGTGACGGCGCTGATTTTAAAGAAAACGGCTCTTGGAATGTACATACAGTCAGTAGGTATCAATAAACGGGCATCCAGGCTTATCGGAATCAAGGCCGTGTTTATTATTTTCCTTACTTATGCCTACTGCGGACTCTGTGCCGGACTGTCGGGACTGATTGCCTCCAGCCGTATCTACTCGGCGGATGCCAACAATATCGGACTGAACATGGAGCTGGACGCTATTCTGGCGGTGGCCATCGGCGGCAACTCCCTGGGCGGAGGAAAGTTTTCTCTGGCAGGCTCTGTGATCGGAGCCTATACGATCCAGGCCCTCACCACAACCCTGTACGCTATGCATGTATCTTCGGATCAGGTTCCTGTCTATAAGGCGGTTGTGGTTGTCATCATTGTGGCACTCCAGTCACCGGGATTTGCCAGATGGAAAAAATCTCTGTCCAGAAAGCAAGAGAAAATGCAGCTTGAGGGAAAGGAGGCTTAACTATGAAACAGAGAAAAAAAATGAATCAGAACAGCTTCCTTCTGCTTATCACGATTCTTCTGTTCTTTATTATGTACGGAATCGGCTGCGTGGTGTTTAAGGATGTTGGCTTTGCAAAAACACAGAACTTTTTGAACCTGTTTATCTCCAATGCGGGACTGATTGTCATCGGCATCGGAATGACAGTGGTTATGATCACGGGAGGCATTGACATCAGCGTGGGCTCCTTTGTGGCTATGGCCTGTATGATGCTTGCGTGGATGATGGAGCGGGGCGGAATCGGAGCAGTCCCCGCAGTGATCATTGTCCTTGTGACAGGCGTGGTATTCGGCCTGGTGCAGGGCTTCCTGGTAGCCTATATGGATATCCAGCCCTTTATTGTGACGCTGGCGGGAATGTTCTTTGCCAGAGGTATGACGGCGATTATTTCCAAGGATATGATAAGCATTACTAATGAAACTTTCATGGCATGGGCGAAGGCCAAGATCTATCTTCCCTTCGGAGGCTACTTAAATAAAAAGGGAATTCTGATCCAGCCGTATATTTACCCGACGGTTGTCATTGCCCTGCTTCTGGTGGTGCTGGCATTTATCATGCTCAAGTATACGAAGTTCGGCCGCAGCCTTTACGCCGTGGGAGGCAACGAGCAGTCTGCCATGATGATGGGACTGAATGTGCGGAAGGTGAAGCTGAAAGCTTACGTGCTGGACGGATTTCTCTGCGGCGTGGGCGGCGTGCTGTTCTGCCTGAATACGCTGGGCGGCTTTGTGGAGCAGGCAAAGGGCTTTGAGATGGACGCCATCGCCTCCTCTGTTATCGGCGGAACTCTCCTGACAGGAGGTGTGGGAAATGTCTTCGGAACGCTGTTCGGTGTTCTGATTAAGGCTACCATCGAGGCTTTTATCACCTTCCAGGGAACTCTGTCCTCCTGGTGGACCAGAATCACCATTGCAGCTCTTCTCTGCTTCTTCATCGTGCTCCAATCTGTGCTGGCCATGATCAAGAAGGGCGGAAAGCAGGATTAGAAGGCAGCTGATGCCGGAAGAGACAGACGGAAATGAAAATATCAGGGCCGGAAGAAAAGATATCCGGCCCGGGAAACTGAGAAAGAAAATCACAGCAGCGACAGGAGGAAAGAGGAATGATTTTAACGGGAAAGAAATATAAATTCTGGTTCTGTACAGGCTCTCAGGATCTCTACGGAGACGAATGTCTGGCCCATGTGGCAGAGCATTCCAGGATTATTGTGGAGAAGCTCAATGAAAGCGGAAGACTGCCCTTTGAGGTGGTGTGGAAGCCGACTCTGATCACCAATGAGGTGATCCGCAAAACCTTCAATGAGGCCAATCAGGATCCGGACTGCGCAGGAGTCATCACATGGATGCACACCTTCTCACCGGCCAAAAGCTGGATTCTGGGACTTCAGGAGTACAGAAAGCCTCTGTGCCATCTGCACACCCAGTTCAACAGGGAGATTCCCTATGACGCCATAGACATGGATTTTATGAATGAGAACCAGTCGGCTCACGGAGGAAGAGAGTATGGCCACATTGTTTCCCGCATGGGGATCGAGAGAAAGGTGATCGTAGGCTTCTGGGATGACAGCGAGGTTCAGGATGCCCTTGCCTCCTGGATGAGAACAGCAGTGGGCGTGATGGAGTCCTCCCACATCCGCGTGATGCGTGTGGCCGACAACATGAGAAATGTAGCCGTGACAGAGGGAGACAAGGTGGAAGCCCAGATCAAGTTTGGCTGGGAGGTTGACGCCTACCCGGTGAACGAGATTGTGGACTGTGTAAACTCTGTCTCTAAGGCAGACACAGATGCCCTTACAGAGGAATATTACAGCAGATACCAGATTCTCACAGAGGGAAGAGACGAGAAGGAATTCAGAGATAAGGTGGCTGTGCAGGCCCAGATTGAGCTGGGCTTCGAGCGGTTCCTGGATGAGAAGAACTACCAGGCCATTGTCACCCACTTCGGAGATCTGGGAGGTCTGAAGCAGCTGCCGGGACTTGCCATCCAGAGGCTCATGGAGAAGGGCTACGGCTTCGGAGCAGAGGGAGACTGGAAGACAGCGGCCATGGTGCGCCTGATGAAGATCATGGCTGAGGGCGTTCCGGGGGCAAAGGGAACCTCCTTCTTTGAGGACTATACCTACAACCTGGTAAAGGGCCGGGAGGGAATCCTGCAGGCCCATATGCTGGAGGTATGCCCCACTGTGGCAGACGGCCCCATCTGCATCAAGGAGCAGCCGCTGAGCATGGGAGACAGAGAGGATCCGGCGAGACTTGTGTTTACGGCCAAGGAGGGGAAGGGAGTTGCGGTGTCCCTCATTGACCTGGGCGAGAGGTTCCGTCTGATTATCAATGAGGTGGATGTGAAGAAGGCGGAAAAGCCGATGCCGAAGCTTCCGGTAGCCACGGCCTTCTGGACGCCTCAGCCTGATTTAAAGACAGGAGCCGCAGCATGGATCTATGCAGGAGGCGCTCACCATACAGCCTTCTCCTATGATCTGACGGCAGAGCAGATGGGAGACTGGGCAAACGCCATGGGTATTGAGGCTGTGTATATTGACAGAGATACGAATTTAAGACAGTTCAGAAATGAGCTGAGATGGAACGAGGCTTTCTACAAGTTCAGATAGTCAGAAGGCAAACAGGGAAAGGCCAGGCAGAGGCCGGCTGGAAAGAGGTGGAGACAATGAGCCGAAGTATAGAGGAAATCAGAGAGGATATAAGGGCAGGGAGAACAGCTCTGGGAATTGAGTTTGGCTCGACGAGAATCAAGGCAGTTCTCACAGACAGCTCCCTGGCCCCGGCGGCCCAGGGAAGCCACAGCTGGGAAAATCGGCTGGAAAACGGAATCTGGACTTATCCGGAGGAGGAAATTATCGCGGGGCTTCAGTCCTGTTACAGGGATCTGGCCCGGAATGTGAGGGAAACCTACGGAACAGAGCTGGAAAACGTGGGTTCCCTGGGAATCAGCGCCATGATGCACGGCTATATGGCCTTCGGGGAGGACGGAAACCTTCTCGTGCCCTTCAGGACCTGGAGAAATACCATGACCGGGGAGGCGGCAGAGAAGCTGACGAAGCTCTTTTCCTACAACATTCCCCAGAGATGGAGCATCGCCCATCTGTATCAGGCCATGCTGAATGGGGAAGAGCACCTGGGCAGGCTGTCCTTTCTGACAACCCTGGCAGGGTATATTCACTGGCGCCTCACCGGGGAGAAGGTGCTGGGCGTAGGTGATGCCTCCGGCATGTTCCCTATAGACAGCAAAACGGGAACCTACAGCCGGGAGATGATGGAAAAATTTGAAGCTCTCAGGGAGGAGATGGGATACCGGTGGTCCCTTCCAGGGATTCTTCCGAAGGTGCTCCCGGCAGGAGAGGAGGCGGGAACTCTCACCAGGGAGGGCGCCGCTCTTCTGGACCCTGCCGGTGTGCTGAAAGCGGGAGTCAGGCTTTGTCCTCCTGAGGGAGATGCCGGAACCGGCATGACGGCTACCAACAGTGTGGCTGAGAGAACGGGAAATGTATCGGCGGGGACATCTGTATTTTCCATGATTGTCCTGGAGCAGGAGCTGAAAAAGGTGCACCCGGAGATCGATATGGTGACGACACCTACGGGCAGGCCGGTGGCGATGGTGCACTGCAATAACTGCACCTCGGATTTGAACGCCTGGGTCGGCCTGTTTGGGGAGTTTGCCGAGCTTATGGGATTCCCCACGGAGCCGGATAAGCTCTATGGAAGCCTTTACAGGGAGGCCCTGAAGGGGGATGCAGACTGCGGCGGTCTGTTTGCCTGCGGCTATCTTTCCGGAGAGCCGATTACAGACTTTACTGAAGGCCGTCCCATGTTTTTCCGTCTGCCGGACAGCCGCTTCCACCTGGCCAACTTCATGAGGAGCCATCTGTACAGCTCCCTGGCCACCTTAAAGATCGGCATGGATCTTCTCACAGAGGAGGAGGACGTGAAGCTGGACCGCCTGATGGGCCATGGAGGTCTGTTTAAGACGGCTGGGGTAGGCCAGAGGATAATGGCCGCAGCTGCCATGACACCTGTCTCCGTCATGGAGACGGCAGGAGAGGGAGGCCCCTGGGGGATGGCTCTTCTGGCTTCCTACATGACTGAGGGGAAGGGAGAGTCTCTGGAAGAATATCTGGAAAGACGGGTGTTCGCAGATACCAGGGCGACCACCATAGAGCCGGACGAGGCAGATGTGAAGGGATTTCAGGCGTATATGAAGCGGTACCGGGCAGGTCTCGCAGCAGAGAGAGCGGCTGTGGAGGCTGTGCGCGGGTAACAGCAGCAGGAAAAGGAGCAGGATTATGCTGGAGGAACTGAAAAAACAGGTATATGAGGCCAATATGGAGCTTCCGAGGCTGGGCCTTGTGACATTTACCTGGGGAAATGTATCGGGAATCGACAGGGAGAAGGGACTGTTTGTCCTAAAGCCGTCGGGAGTGGAGTATGAGAAGCTGACGCCGGAGGACATGGTGGTCATGAGCCTGGATGGAGAGAAGGTGGAGGGAGAGCTGAATCCCTCGTCGGACACGAAGACGCACATGGTTCTGTACCGCCGTTTTCCGGACATCGGAGGGATCGTTCACACACACAGTCCGTGGGCAACCTCCTGGGCCCAGGCAGGCAGGAGCATCCCCTGCTACGGAACTACCCATGCAGATTATATTTACAGGGATGTCCCCTGTGCCAGATGCCTTACAAAAGAGGAGCTGGATGAGGACTACGAGAAGAATACGGGAATTGTGATCGGAGATCTGTTTGAGAAGGAAGGAATTGACTACCGGGCAGTTCCCTGCGTCCTGTGCAGATGTCACGGCCCCTTTGCCTGGGGAGAGAATCCTCACATGGCAGTCCACAATGCGGCAGTGCTTGAGGAGGTGGCCAGGATGGCCGCCCGCACGGAATGGCTGAATCCTGAGGTGAAGGAGGCGCCGGCCTACCTTCAGGATAAACATTACTTCAGAAAGCACGGGCCCGGCGCCTACTATGGACAGGAGAAGAAGTAGGCAGATTCCGGGACTGAAACAGAGAAAAGCAGCTTAAATTCACAGAGAAAAGGGCAGAGTCCTTCTGCAGCCGTTTTGGAAGCAGAAGGACTCTGTCTTTTTTTGAGTACAAGGTGAAAGGGGAAAGAAGCATTGACAACCAGGAGCCCTTCCAGTAAAATTTGGTAATAGCAAAAGGATGGGAGACGGAGCCTGCAGGAGGCAGGAGAAATGTGTCAGCCGTTAAAGAAACATGGAGTTTTACGCAGAACAGGTGTGAAAAGACCGCTGCAGGGGGATTATACAGGAGATAAAAGATGAAAAAACTATGGCACATATATGACCGGATGAGAGATATAGTTTGTATCTTAAATGCAGACACTCAGGAGATTGTATACATGAATCCCCATGGCCTGAGGATGCTGGGATTTCGTTCCCTGGAGGAGCTTGGGAAAGACTTCCGTTCAGAGACACTGCAGAACCTTGACGGACTTATTACAGCCTGCGGGCAGGAGGAGACGCCGGATGGAGGGCCTGATGAAAAACTCTGGAAAAATATGGTGGACGGGCTTGTTTATGCTGTAAGAAGCGGCTTTTTTGAGGTGGGAGGAGAGAGGTTCAGAATCCAGACTGCCAGTGAATGCAGGGAGGAGGAACTGCATGAGTATCAGTCTTCTTTCGGACGCTTTCTCAGAAAATATTATTTTGATACAGAAATGTTTTTTCATTCAGTGTCAGCTCGTGAAATGCCGGTATATGTTTTCTTCGGCGATGTGCAGGAGGATGTCTACTATGTCTCAGATAAGTTAAGAGAGGAGTTAGGGCTTTCTTCCAACCTGGTTCATCAGCTGTTCAGGCAGGCAGAGCCGTTTGTCTACGAGAAAGATCGGGAGAACTATAAGCGGGGACTTTTAAGTGTGATGGAGGAAAGACGGGAATTTTACAGCCAGCGTCTGAGATTTCAGGGAATGGACAAAAGAATCCGATGGATGTGCTGCTGGGGAATTATCAAGTGGGACGGGGACAGACCTCTGTTTTTCTCGGGCTGCATGACAGATTTGGAAGACGAGTTCTCAGCGGATTCTGTGACAGGTCTCCTGCGTTACCCGGCAGCTGTCAGAAGACTTACCGCTCTGAGCGAGGAAAAAGAGCAGGCGACGGTGTTCGGCATTGGACTCAGCCGCTTTTCCGTGATCAATGACTCTCTGGGACGTATGGAGGCAGACAGGCTCCTCAGACAAATCTGCGCACAGCTTCGGGAAAGACTTTACGGATTTGAGCTGTACCGGATGGACGGAGTCCGTTTCCTTGCAGTTTGTCCCGGCCAGGTGCCAGATGTGAGAATATCCGGCATTATCCGCCAGTGTATTCAGGAGTGCTACCGGAAAAAAGGAATCGAGATGAAAAATCCCTGTGCTCTGGGTATGCTGCGCTGTCCGGAAGACGGGAGAAGCGGAATGGAACTGATCGAGAGGGTGATGACCTGCATCTACTATGCAAAACGGAATCCCGAACAGGGAGTCCTGCGGTTTTCGTGGGATATGCTGGAAAAGCGTCAGAAAGAGACAGAGATGTCTCTGGAGCTGTGCCGGAATGTCAGAGATCAGTTCAAGGGGTTCCGGGTAGTGATTCAGCCTATTGTAGAGGGAGAGACAGGGAGAATCAAGGGAGGAGAGATCCTGAGCCGCTGGGAGTGCAGGGGGACAGCTGTTTCACCGGAATGCTTTATTATGCTGATGGAGGAGAATAAGCAGATTCTGGCCTTTGGAAAGTGGGTTTTTGAACAGGCTGTTCTGGCCTGTCGCAGCTTTATGAAAGAGCGTCCTGATTTTACTGTGTCGTTTAATGTGAGCTATCTTCAGATTACTGACAGCAGTTTTCTTCCTTTTATGAAGGAAACGCTGTCAAGATATGGAGTTTCCGGCAAAAATTTAATCCTGGAACTGACAGAGACACATTTTGATGAGGCTCCTGAGCATCTGGAGAGGCTGGTCAAAGAATGCAGAACTATGGGGATGAAGCTGGCTCTGGATGATTTTGGGAAAGGATATTCTAACCTTCAGATGCTGCTGCGCTATCCGGTGGATCTGGTAAAGCTGGATCGGGAGATAATGAGAGAGATAGCTCAGTCGAGAACCAGCAGAGAGCTGGTGAAAAGTATTGTCCTCGCATGTCACAGAGCAGATAAGAAGGTATGCGTGGAAGGGGTGGAGACGGAGACAGAGCTTGGAATTGTTAAGAGAATGAAGGCTGATTATGTACAGGGCTACTACTTTTATCGTCCGCTGAACACACAAGAGCTTCTGACAAAGATTTCAGGCGCCTGAGGGTAACAGAAACCATAGATGGATATCTGCAGCCCAGCTAAGCGGTGCTGGAATAGAAATCCCTGATTCTGGAAAAGATAGAAACAGCGGAAGGCAGAACGCGCCTGCCGTCAGAACACACGGATACCCGGCGAGGAGGCCGGAAATATCTGATATCAAGATTCAGGAGGGATTTGCATGGAACCGATTTTAAAGACCAGCGAGACGGCAAAAAATCTGATGAGGGCCTTTGCAGGTGAGAGCCAGGCAAGAAACCGCTATACCTTTGCGGCATCAGCGGCAAAAAAGGAGGGCTTTCCCGTCATCCAGGCGGTATTCCAGTTTACAGCCAATCAGGAGAAGGAACACGCAGAACTGTTTTACAAATTTTTACAGGAGATGACAGGAGATACCATACACATTGACGGCGGCTATCCGGTGGATACCTACGACCGCACGCTGGATCTGCTGAAAGCCGCCAGACACAATGAATTTGAGGAATATGAGAATGTCTACAAGCAGTTCGGGGATATTGCCCTGGATGAAGGCTTTGACCGGGTGGGACAGGTATTCCACATGGTGGCAGACATAGAGAAAACCCACGGTGACCGGTTTGATCTGTTTGCAGGCCTTCTGGAGAGGGGCCAGCTCTTTGCCTCTGAGGTGGAGACGGGCTGGGTGTGCTTAAACTGCGGCTATGTGTATCACGGAACCTTTGCGCCGAAATACTGTCCGGTCTGCGAGCATGAACAGGGCTGGTTTATCCGCATGGAGCTTACCCCCTATGCCGGGGCCTATAAGCCCTGGAAGAACCTTTAGAAGGCAGCAGGATAAAAGACAAAGAAAGTGCAGAAAGCCAGGCCAGGCATTCAGAGATTGGAGGAATTATGGATTTATTCAGGACAGCGGCAGCAGCTCTGTCTGCAGCGGCGGCGGCCTCTTTTGCCCGATCAGAATACGAAAAGCGTCATTTTGTCACGGAAACGTTTGAGATTTCGTCTGATAAGCTAAAAACGCCGGAGAGGAACCTTGTGTTTCTCTCCGACCTACATAGTAATGAGTTCGGGGAGGAAAACGAAAGGCTTCTCAGGGCAATTGACAGGATTCGTCCGGATGCCGTGCTGATCGGCGGAGATATGATGGTGTGCAAAAAGGGAAAGCTGGATCTTGCGGTCTGCCTGAACCTGGTGGAGAGGCTGGCGTCAAAGTATCCCGTATACTATGCAAACGGCAACCATGAGGAGAGGATGAACCGGGAGAGAGAACATTACGGAAACAGCTACGACCGGTTTCGGGAGGCCCTTGAGCAGGCAGGAGTCATCTATCTGTCAGACTGCTCGGCCTGCCTGGGGGAGGATGTGAGAATCACAGGCTGCAACATGAAAGAGCGCTATTACCGCCACCGCTTTACAGTGCCTCAGATGGAGGAAGGGGAGCTGGAACGCCATGTGGGGAAGGCTGACAGGGAAAGATTTCAGATTCTGATGCTTCACTCTCCGCTGTTTTTTGACTGCTGCCGCAGGTGGGGAGCCGATCTGACGCTCTGCGGCCATTTCCACGGCGGCACGATACGCCTCCCCTTTCTGGGAGGCGTTATGACGCCTCAGTATCAGTTTTTTCTGCCGTGGTGTGCGGGACAGTTTGACAGAGAGAAAAAGACGATGATCGTAAGCAGGGGACTGGGGACCCACTCGATTAATATCAGGCTGAACAACAGGCCTCAGCTGGTGCATATCAGGCTGAAGAAGGGCAGATAGAGAGAAAGGGAGAAGATTTTCTGTGATTTCGCTGTGACAGAAAATCTTCTCCCTTTTTAATATAACAGGAAACTTCGTTCCCTGTTATATTAAAACGCTCCGCAGGCGGAGAATCCTGCGAAGCAGGATTCTTTCTTGTTCAATAGGAAATTTCATTTCCTATTGAACAAAAATGACGTTGATGCGCACTCGCGCGCAAGGTAAAAATTGCCTGAAGGCAACCGCGCTCGGCGCGAGTGTGCGCCAAGGCGCACACTTTTTTGTGGATAAATTCAATTACGGCGAACATTTGCCGCAGAGGCCGCAGGCGGAGGGGGCGGTGGCGCAGCCTCCCATGGCTGTCTCCCGCAGCTCCGGGGGAAGGCGTCTTCCCACGCTGTACATCACTTCCAGCATCTCGTCAAAGGGGATAAGCTGGCGCACATGGCTGAGGGCCAGTTCCGCGGCTACCAGGGCGTTTGCGACTCCGGCTGCATTCCGCCCCTGGCAGGGACATTCCACCAGGCCGCTGATAGGATCGCAGACAAGGCCCAGCATATTCATGAGAACTGTGGAGGCAGCATCCAGACACTGAGATGGGGAGCCTCCCATCAGTTCCACTGCGGCGGAGGCAGCCATGGCCGACGCAACGCCGACCTCGGCCTGACATCCGCCTACAGCCCCTGCTACGGTAGCGTTGCGCATGGCCAGGTAGCCCACGGCACCGGCATTGAACAGCACGTCAACGATTCTGTCATCGCAGATGTGATATTCCTCCTTTAAGGCCAGTAAGAGGCCTGGGACAATGCCTGAGGAGCCTGCCGTGGGAGCTGCCACGATGAGGCCCATGGAAGCGTTGACCTCCAGAACAGCCATGGCGTAGGCGATGCCCCGGTCCAGCACGCCGCCTCCGATATTCTCTCCCTTTGCCCGGTGTTCACTCAAAAGTCTGGCTTCCCCGCCGATAAGGCCCCCCATGGACTTCTTAGGGGAGAGGATGGGAGAGAAAGCAGCCTCTTTCATAATTTCCAGCACCCGCTTCATGCGAGCACAGATAAGTTCGTCGGTGGTTTCCCCCAGTTCGCACTCTCTTAGCTTCATCACCTCAGAGATAGGGAGACGGTGTGTCTGGCACAATTTCAGCAGTTCTTTTCCATTCTTAAAATCCATGATTTTCCTTCCTCCCTTACAGTTGTATCAGCATGACATCTTTCACATCGGGATTTTCCTTGATCCGGTCCGGGATGCCTTCAGGGAGGATGCCGTCAAATTCCACAATGCTGTAGGCGGTGCTCCCTTTGGATTCACGAAAGAGCTTCAGGAAGGCGATATTGATATTGGCCCGGTTGAGGCAGTCGGTGATATGGGCGATGACTCCCTGCCTGTCCCGCTGAATTACGATCAGCGTGTTGTATTCGCCTGAGAAATCCACCTCCACCTGATTGATACGCGTGATGCGGACCTTTCCGCCGCCCAGAGATTCGCCGCGCACCGTCATCACACGGCCTGAGTCACTGGTCATGCGGATGTCGACGGTATTGGGATGGATCTCTGTTTCTGTCTCGTCTGGGGTGAAGGTATATAAAAGTCCCCGGTCGGCGGCGATGGAGAAGGAGTCGGGAATCCTCTTGTCATCTGTGTGAAAGCCCATGATTCCGCCGAGAAGCGCCCGGTCGGTGCCGTGACCCCGGTAAGTTTTGGCAAAGGAGCCATACAGGGTGAAGTCCACCTGTTTTAAGGAGCCGCCCGGCATCATCTTCCGGGCCAGGAGGGCGATGGAGGCAGCTCCGGCTGTGTGTGAGCTGGAAGGGCCGATCATGTTGGGCCCCAGAACGTCAAATACACTGATAAAAGCCATAGAAATTCAGCTCCCTTCTTTAAGCGTTTTTTTCGATAAATTTATGATAGATGGTGTCTACAATCACGCCGATGGCGTTGTCGCCGGATACATTGCAGGCTGTTCCGAAGGAGTCCTGTGTAATGTAGAGGGCAACCATGATGGCGCAGATAGGGCCGTCCGGATCGCCGGCTGCGGTGCCGAAGATCATGTAGAGAAACGGCAGGGCAGTCATAATAGAACCGCCCGGAGCGCCCGGTGATGCTACCATCGCGATGCCCAGAGTCATGATAAAGGGGATGACGGTGGACAGGCTGATGGGAAACTGATTCATCAGACAGACGGCAGTGGCGCAGGCTGTGATGGTGATCATGGAGCCTGCCATGTGGATATTGGCGCAGAGGGGAACGACGAAATTGCGGATCTGCTCGCAGATGCCGTCAGCCCTGGCGCATTCCAGATTGACCGGGATGGTGGCCGCGGAGGACTGGGTTCCCAGGGCTGTGGTGTAGCCTGGAATCTGGTTCCTGATCAGGGTGACAGGATTCTTGTGACTGATAACTCCTGCCAGGGTGAACTGCACGGCAATGCAGATCAGGTGCATGACAATTACAACCAGGAATACCTTCCAGAGTATGCCGAGAATGGCGAAGGTCTTTCCGGAACGTGTCATATCCACAAAGGTTCCGCAGATATAGAGGGGAAGGAAGGGAATGATGGCCGTGTGCAGCCCCCTGTCGATAATGCCGGAGAAGTCCTTCATGCCGTTGTAGAGGGTGTCGCTGATCTCCCTTCCGCGCATGGCGGACAGGCAAAGCCCCAGCATAAAGGCAAAAACTACGGCAGAAAGCGTGTCCATTAAGGGGATAATGGAGATGCTGAAGTAGGGTTCAAGGGAAACGCCGGATGTGGCGGCAATCTGCGCCATGGCGCCCTCGCTCATAAAGTGCGGAAACAGACTCCTTGCAACCAGATAGGAGCAGGAGCCTGCCGCAAGGGTGGAAGCGTAGGCAATGGCAACAGTTATGAGAAGCAGCTTTCCGGCACCCTGGGACAGATCTGCGATTCCCATGGTAACGTAGGCCAGGATCATAAGGGGGATGACAAATTTCAAAAAGGTACTGAAAATACCGGAGGCGGTAACCACGGCACGGCAGACCGGCTCCGGCAGGAACTGACCAATCAGAATACCGAGAATAATGGCAATAATCAGCCTAGGAACTAGGCCCAGCTTTTTCTTTTTCTTTTCCATAAGTACAAAATTCTCCTTTGTATTGGTATGAGAAGGAAGAGAGGGCTTCAGCAAATGCTCTCCCAAAGCCGCCTTTGTACAGCTGTCTGGCAGGAGTACGATTGACGTCTTTGTGGGACTATTGTATCATAATTAGTATACATTATTCAAATTCATAAAATATATAGATTTGTTGAAAAAAATTAATACTGTAAAATTAATGCTGAAATTTAATACTGAAGGGAAATCGTCCGGGAGGAGCCGGAACGGTTAGCTGAACCTGCCGGGATGAATCCGGGCAGAGGCTTATGGACGCCCTATCAGGGCAGAAATTTCTGCAGCTTCTGCAGCTGAGGTATGGCAGGATCTGTGACGCAGGTTTACTTTGAATGGAAAATCTGCTATACTGAGATTTTCTGAGATTTTATGAAACGGAACGGATGACGGTGTGAAAGCGCACAGGGGACAGAGAATATGGGAATTTCTTACAAGCTGGAGCATTTCGAGGGACCTCTCGATCTGCTTTTGCATCTGATCGAAAAAAATAAGGTAAGCATTTACGATATTCCGATTGTGACGATCACAGAACAGTATTTAGACTATGTGAACCACATGGATATCAGAGATCTGGACTTAGTCAGCGAGTTTCTGGTGATGGCGGCTACGCTGCTTGACATTAAGGCAAGGATGCTGCTTCCTAAGGAGGAAAAGCCGGAGCGGGAAGGGGAGGATCCGAGGGCTGAGCTGGTGAGACGCCTGCTGGAATACAAGATGTATAAGTTTATGGCCAGAGAGCTGGAGGAGATGGAAGAGGGGGCGGAGCGCCTTCTGTTTAAAGGGCCTACGATTCCGGAGGAAGTGGCAAAATATGAGGAGCCGGTGGATCTGGACAGCCTTCTGGACGGCCTGACTCTGGCAAAGCTCCAGGAGATATTCGAGTCTGTGCTCCGCAGGGGTGACAACAGGAGAGACCCGGTGAGAAGCAGCTTTGGAACCATAAAAAAAGAGCCGGTAAGTCTGGAAGAGAAGCTCACCTTCGTACTGTCCTATGCCAGAAAAAACAGGAGGTTCAGTTTCAGGCAGATGCTGGAATACTCCAGGGACAGGATGGAGATCGTCGTTTCCTTTCTGGCAGTGCTGGAACTGATGAAGGTCGGGAGAATCCGCCTGTCACAGGCATCCATAGACGATGATATGTACATAGAGGCGCTGGAGCCTGAGGAAGAAGAGGCGCCGGAGAACTTCCGGGAGGAGGGCTCAGGCTCTGAAAGCTGAATACGGAGAAAATTCGGGGCACCGGGTGCAGGAAGGGCGGCAGCAGCCAGGGAGTCTGCCGGCCAGGGACAGGCGCCATAAAAGCAGGAGGCATAGAAACGGGAGATAAGCGATGGATAAAAGAGAGGGAGCAGAATTAAAAAGGGAAGAGGCCATAGTGGAGGCGGTTCTCTTTACCATGGGAAAATCGGTGGAGCTTAGGCAGCTTGCCGCTGCCATCGGAAAAAGCGAGGAGGAGGCAAAAGAGGCGGTGTCGGAGCTTTCCAGGCGGTATGACAGGGAGAAGAGGGGGCTTCGCATCATCGAGCTTTCAGGCAGCTATCAGATGTGTACCAGGGCTGAGTATTATGAGAATCTGATCCGCGTGGCAAAGGCGCCCAAAAAGCAGGTGCTGTCAGACGTGGTTCTGGAGACACTGTCCATTATCGCCTATAAACAGCCGATCACAAAGATTGAGATTGAGCAGATCCGGGGAGTGAAGTCGGATCACGCGGTGAACCGCCTTATCGAGTACAACCTTGTCTATGAGGTGGGACGTCTGGACGCCCCGGGGCGGCCGGCACTGTTTGCCACTACGGAGGAGTTTCTGCGCAGGTTCGGTGTGGGAAGCATGGAGGAGCTGCCGGTGATTGATCCCCAGCAGCTTGACGAGTTCAAGCTGGAGGTGGAGGAGGAGCTGTCCATGAACCCGGAGGAGCTGCAGGCTGTGCTGGAGACGGCAGCGGCATCAGAGAAGGAGGATGGGAAAGCGGAAGAGGGAGAAACCGAAGGAGAAGGCGAAGGGAAAAAACAGGAGCAGGAATAGAGAGCTGGCGAAAATTCGGAAACAGTCTGGACGCCCCTGACAGGCAGGGCGTTCGTCTCGTTTCTGTTTTTTTGCGCTGAAAGCTATACCTGTGCCGATGAAAGCGGGCAGGGATGTGCCGGGTTTTGCAGACTGTTTCCATCTGGCTTCTGGGCAGGAAAGATTAGCCCTGCATGTATACAGAAAAAAGTTTTTCTGGTTTCTTCCGCACAGGATAAGGCTTTACGGCCTGTCAAGCATTTTTTGAGGGAAAATGGCTCTTGACTTCCTATAGGGCAGATGATACGATAGGGTTCAGGTATGACACAGGATATTGTGTTTGAAGTGATAAATACGACTAAATATAGTTTATTGTATACAATATATTGTGCTGACAGCCGGGCCGTGTCCGGCTTTTGTATTCTATGAAAAGGCAGCACAGGAGCAGGATATCAAGGAGGTAAAGGGAAATGAAGTGCAGCGAGATAAAAGTGATAAAGAAGGACGGAACCAGGGAGGATTTTAATGTCCAGAAGGTGGTAGTGGCAGTGAACAAGTCCGCCGAGAGGGCCATGATCCAGTTCTCACAGGCGGAGCTCAACTTTATCTGTCAGTTTGTGGAGGAGAAGGCAGAGGCTCTTGGGACTGCTGAGATTCCCATCGCCCAGATGCACAATCTGGTGGAGGGAGCTCTTGAGAGGGTCAACCCTCTCGTGGCCAAGAGCTACCGGGATTACCGCAACTATAAGCAGGACTTTGTGCAGATGCTGGATGAGGTTTACAAGAAGAGCCAGTCTATCATGTATATCGGCGACAAGGAAAATTCCAACACAGACAGCGCCCTGGTATCCACAAAGAGAAGCCTGATTTTTAACGAGCTGAATAAGGAGCTCTATAAGAAATTTTTCATGACGGTGGAGGAGCTTCAGGCCTGCCGCGACGGTTATCTCTACATCCATGATATGTCTGCCCGCAGAGATACGATGAACTGCTGCCTCTTCGACGTAAAGAGCGTGCTGACAGGGGGATTCGAGATGGGAAACCTCTGGTACAATGAGCCAAAGACCCTTGATGTGGCCTTCGACGTCATCGGAGATATTGTCCTGAGCGCCGCCAGCCAGCAGTACGGAGGCTTTACGGTTCCCAGCGTGGAGGAGATTCTGGCGCCCTATGCGGAGAAATCCTATGCAAAATACATTGAAAAATATACGGGGCTCGGGCTTAATGAGAAGAAGGCCGAGGAGGTGGCCTGGGCTGATGTTCAGAGGGATATGGAGCAGGGATTCCAGGGCTGGGAGTATAAGTTCAACTCCGTTTCCTCCAGCCGCGGAGACTATCCGTTTATTACCATGACAGCGGGAACCGGAAGGAGCCGCTTTGCGAAGATGGCCACCATCACCATGCTGGACGTGAGAAGAAAGGGACAGGGAAAGGAAGGCCACAAAAAGCCGGTGCTGTTCCCGAAGCTGGTGTTCCTCTACGATGAAAACCTGCACGGACCGGGAAAGGAGCTGGAGGACGTATTTGAGGCGGGAATCCGCTGTTCCTCCAAGACCATGTATCCCGATTGGCTGTCCCTGACCGGCGAGGGCTATATTGCCGGCATGTACAAAAAATATGGAAAGATTATCTCCCCCATGGGCTGCCGCGCCTTCCTCTCTCCCTGGTATGAGAGAGGCGGCATGGAGCCGGCGGACGAGAACGACGTGCCCCGCTTTGTGGGACGCTTTAACATTGGCGTCGTGAGCCTCCACCTTCCGATGATTCTCGCCAAGGCAAGGCAGGAGAGCCGCGATTTCTATGAGGTGTTAGACTACTATCTGGAGCTGATCCGAAAGATCCACATCCGCACCTATGCTTACCTGGGCGAGATGCGCGCCTCCACGAACCCGCTGGCCTACTGCGAGGGCGGCTTCTACGGCGGACACCTGGGCCTTCACGACAAAATCAAGCCTCTGTTAAAGACAGCAACGGCGTCCTTCGGCATTACTGCCTTCAACGAGCTTCAGGAGCTTTACAACGGAAAGTCACTGGTGGAGGACGGACAGTTTGCCCTGGAGGTGCTCCGGCACATTAATGACAAGGTGAACCAGTTCAAGAAGGAGGACGGAAACCTCTATGCCATCTACGCAACTCCTGCTGAGAATCTGTGCGGCTTACAGGTAAAGCAGTTCAGAAAGAAATACGGAATTATCGAGAATGTGTCCGACAGGGAGTATGTGAGCAACGGTTTCCACTGCCATGTGACGGAGGACATTACCCCGATTCAGAAGCAGGATCTGGAGTACCGTTTCTGGGAGCTGTCAAACGGCGGAAAGATCCAGTATGTGAAATATCCGATTGCCTACAACACAGATGCCATCCGCACCCTGGTGCGCAGGGCTATGAAGATGGGCTTTTACGAGGGCGTCAACCTGTCCCTGTCCTACTGCGATGACTGCGGCCATGAGGAGTTAAACATGGACGTATGCCCCAAGTGCGGCAGCAGGAACCTCACAAAGATTGACAGGATGAACGGCTACCTGAGCTATTCCCGCGTAAAAGGCGATACAAGGCTCAACGATGCGAAGATGGCGGAGATTGCCGAGCGAAAATCCATGTAAAGGCAGATCGGTTCTGAAGGCCCCGAAGTTTTCGGGGTCTTCGGGAAAGCGGACGAGAACGGATAGATAAAGGAAAAAAGATAGAGGACAGATGATATGCGCTATCACAATATAACGAAGGATGACATGTTAAACGGAGACGGGCTTCGCGTGGTGCTCTGGGTGGCGGGCTGCTGCCATGGCTGCAAGGGCTGCCACAATCCGGTGACCTGGGATATCGAGGGCGGACTGCCTTTTGACAGGGAGGCTAAGGCAGAGCTGTTTGCAGAGCTTGAGAAACCCTATATTTCCGGTGTGACCTTAAGCGGGGGAGATCCCCTCCACCCGGGCAACCGGGAGGAAATCGGCAGGCTGATGGAAGAGATCAGGGAGAGATTTCCGGATAAGACTATCTGGCTCTACACAGGCTACGACTGGGAGCAGGTGAGAGAGCTGCCTTATCTTGCATTCGCCGATGTCCTGGTGGACGGAAGGTTCCTGGAGGAGCTGAAGAACGAGGATCTGTACTGGCGGGGAAGCTCAAACCAGAGGGTGATCGACGTGAAGAAATCTCTGGAGAGCGGAGAGGTTGTGCTTCACTGCCAGTAGGGGTATATAAATTTCGGGGCGGCCGGCAGAGACAGATTTGACAGGCAGCCGATTAAGAGGGAAAAGAGAAGAGAGAAGGCAGGAAACGCCTTTCAGGACGGGCTGAAGCTCAGGCAGCATCAGCAGGCGGAAGGTAAGTTCTGAGAGGGAACACAGACGGAGGACAGGCAGAAAATATAGAGAAAAATGCAGAAAAAAGCCAGTGCATATCAGAAACCGCGTGATATGACCTGGCTTTTCCTGGATTGTGAGAGAGGAACGAAGCCGTATCACACGGCAAAGCGGATGGCAAGGGGCTGATTTTTTGTCTCCAAAAACCCGTGACATTCTCCCGGCGGAATGGTAAAATAGCAGGGAAATCAGAACCAATGGAGATGAAAGAGAGGAACCAGGAAAACAGATGAAAATCAGAATTAAATATTTTACGGACAAAATTGATAAACTGTGTTATATAGACGGAAAATCCGACTGGATTGATCTGCGGGCTTCAGAAGATGTGGAGCTGAAAGCCGGTGAGTTTGCCCTGATCCCCCTCGGAGTGGCCATGGAGCTTCCAAAGGGCTACGAGGCCCATGTGGTGCCCAGGAGCAGCACCTTCAAAAATTTCGGTGTGATCCAGACGAATCATATGGGTGTCATCGATGAAACCTACTGCGGAGATCAGGACCAGTGGTTTTTCCCGGCCTATGCGCTGAGGGATACGGTGATCCATGTCAATGACCGGATCTGCCAGTTCCGTATTATGGAGCATCAGCCTGCCTTTGCCTTCGAGGAAACAGAAACCCTGGGCAATGAGAACAGAGGCGGACACGGAAGCACAGGGAAGAATTAAGAAGCCTGAAGGCTTCGGAAGGTGAGGGGCAGATGAGAGTTCAAAGACGGATCGGCTGGATATTTGCCGTGTCGGCAACAGTTCTTATGATGTCCGGCTGCCAGGACTCAAAGGCCGCCAGGGATGCCAGGCTTGCGGGGATCGAGCAGATGAATCAGGGAAATTATGAGGAGGCTATCGCCTCCTTTGACCTGGCTTTAGACGAGGCGGACGGGATCGTAAATGAATTTGAGCTGGATGTGTTAAAATACAGGGCAGAGGCTGAGTATATGACAGAGGATTTCACGGCAGCGGCCCATACCTATGGGATTTTGGCGGATGTGGATGACGGAAAGCCGGAGTACTTCTACTATCAGGCTGCTTCCGAAGCCATGGCGGGAAACCTGGACGGGGCAGTTAAAGCCTACGAAAGCGCTCTGGGAGATACCTCAGGCGCCGGGGAAAGTGACCCGGACAGGGGGAAAGAGGGCAGCGAGGAGGAGTCAGCTCAGGAGACAGACCGGGAAACAGACAGCCCTCAGACGGAAGAGGACCAGACGGAAGCGGCCCAGGCAGGAAGCAGCCAGGAAGAGACGGAGACTTCCGGCGATTTTTCTGCGCCGAAGCAGAAGTCAATCAGGGAAGCCGCTCTCTCACCTGAGGCCCAGGCAGGCCGCTCTCTGGCCTTGTCAGCCATCGGAAAGGCATACGAGGATCAGGGCCGGTATGAGGAAGCCATGGATTTTTATGAGAGCGCGGCTGACTCAGGCCTCACGGCCGATCTCTATAACCGGATGGGCCTGTGCATGATGGCAGCGGGACGGTATGACGAAGCCATCTCTTACTTTGAAACGGGAATGACACTGAATGACGAGGTGAAAATGCCAGATTTAAAGTATAACGAAGCCGCTGCTTACGAGTACAAGGGAAATTTTGAAAAGGCCCTGGAGCTTTTAAGAGACTGGGTTTCCGTTTATGGCTCCACTCCTGAGATAGAAAAAGAGATCACCTTCCTGGAGAGCCGGTAACCCCTGGGACAGGAAAGGCCAGGCACAAGAAAGCCTGAGAAGGATTGGTCTAAGAAAGGCTGGGCATAAAAAAGACCTGAGCCAGGAAAATAAAAGCTCAGGACAGGAAGACGAGGGACAGGCTGTCCTCCGGGCAGCAGAATGGAGTATTTGATTTATGGCAGAGCTTTATGATATGAGGGAAGAGGCAGAGCGTGTCATTCTGGTAGCAGTCAGCACAGACGACGGGGATGACACGGAGGAGTCGGTGGATGAGCTGGCAGAGCTTGTAAAGACAGCCGGAGCCACGGCCATTGACCGGATCATCCAGAACAGGGAGCGGGTACACCCGGGAACCTATCTGGGCAAGGGAAAGATCGAGGAGGTGAGGGGGCGGGCAGCAGAGCTTCACGCCACAGGCATTGTCTGCGACGATGAGCTGAGCCCGGCTCAGCTTCGCAACCTGGAGGATGCCCTTCAGATAAAGGTGATGGACAGAACCATGGTTATCCTGGATATTTTCGCGTCCCACGCGGTGACGCGGGAGGGAAAAATCCAGGTAGAGCTTGCCCAGCTTCGCTACCGGGCTGCCAGACTGGTGGGACTGAGAAATTCTCTTTCCAGGCTTGGCGGAGGAATCGGAACCAGGGGACCGGGAGAGAAAAAGCTGGAGGTGGACCGCCGTCTGATCCACGAGAGAATCGGGCAGCTCAAATCAGAGCTTGAGAATGTGAAGCGCCACAGGGAGGTGGCAAGGCAGCAGAGGGATCGAAACTGTACCGTATCGGCCGCCATCGTGGGCTACACCAACGCGGGAAAATCCACCCTGTTAAACTATCTGACAGACGCGGGGATTCTGGCCCAGGACATGCTGTTTGCCACCCTCGATCCCACCACGAGGACACTGGAGCTTCCCAGCGGGCAGAAAATCCTTCTGACAGATACGGTGGGCTTTATCAGAAAGCTGCCCCATCACCTGATAGAGGCCTTTAAGAGCACTCTTGAGGAGGCGCGCTACAGCGACATTATCCTGCATGTGGTGGATGTATCCAATCCCCAGATGGAGACTCAGATCCACATTGTGTATGAGACACTGAGGCAGCTGGAAATCACGGATAAGACGGTGATCACGGTGTTTAATAAGATGGACCGCCTGACAGGGGATGTGATCCTCAGGGATTTCCGCTCGGACTTCCAGGTGAAGATCTCGGCAAAGACAGGAGAAGGCATTCCGGCCCTTCTGGAGACACTGGAGGGCATTCTCCGCAGCCGCAAGGTGTATCTGGAAAAGGTGTTCCCCTACGCCCGGGCTGGAAAAATCCAGTCCATCCGCAGGTACGGAGAGCTTCTGTCGGAAGAGTATACAGAAGAGGGAATCGCAGTGAAGGCGTATGTGCCGGCTGAGATTTACGGAAGCATTCTGCAGGGCTGAGAAAAACGCCGCCCCGGACCCCTTTGACATACGGGCCCACAGGCGCAAAGAGAAGAGAAATCAGGAGGCGGGGACAGAGACTGCCGGAAGGGCAGAGCGCACGGATATACAAAAAATAGAGAGAAAAACAGACGAAAAAGCACAATATCTTGTTTTTATTAAAAACATTTTCATAGATATTGTGCTTTCTTCTGTCTTTTGCTATAATGGAGTCTGTACCCTCTTGACGGGTTTTTGGAAAGGAGAAGGCAGTATGATAAATGTGATTAAACGTGACGGAGAGATAGCTGACTTCAATCTGGCGAAGATAACGAATGCCATCAAAAAGGCGTTCAAGGCCACCAGCAATGAGTACAGCCAGGAGATTCTGGAGCTTTTGTCTCTTCGCGTGACCGCTGATTTTCAGCCCAAGCTGAAAAACGGAAAGATCAGCGTGGAGGAGATACAGGACAGCGTGGAGCATGTGCTGGAGCAGACCGGATACACAGAGGTTGCGAAGGCTTACATTTTATATAGAAAGCAGAGAGAAAAAATCAGGAACATGAAGGCGACCATCCTGGACTATAAGGATGTGGTGAACAGCTATGTGAAGGTGGAGGACTGGCGGGTGAAGGAAAATTCCACCGTCACCTATTCCGTGGGAGGGCTGATCCTGAGCAATTCAGGCGCTGTCACAGCCAACTACTGGCTGTCAGAGATCTACGATCACGAGGTGGCAGAGGCTCACAGAAACGCCGATATCCATCTGCACGATCTGTCTATGCTGACAGGCTACTGCGCAGGCTGGTCCTTAAAGCAGCTCCTCCTGGAAGGACTTGGGGGCATCACGGGAAAGATCACCTCATCGCCGGCCAGGCACCTTTCCGTTCTCTGCAACCAGATGGTAAACTTCCTGGGAATTATGCAGAACGAGTGGGCAGGAGCACAGGCATTCTCCTCCTTTGACACGTATCTGGCTCCGTTTGTAAAGGTGGACAATCTCTCCTATGACGCAGTCAAAAAGTGCATTGAATCTTTTATCTACGGCGTCAACACGCCAAGCCGCTGGGGAACCCAGGCGCCGTTCTCCAACATTACCCTGGACTGGACCGTTCCGGACGATATGGCTGAGATGAATGCCATCGTGGGCGGAAAGGAGATGGATTTCAAATATAAGGACTGCAAGCACGAGATGGATATGATCAACAAGGCCTTTATTGAGACCATGATCGAGGGAGATGCCAACGGACGCGGCTTCCAGTATCCGATCCCGACCTACTCCATCACCAAGGAGTTTGACTGGTCCGATACAGAAAACAACCGCCTTCTCTTTGAGATGACATCCAAATACGGAACCCCGTATTTTTCAAACTATATTAACAGCGACATGCAGCCCAGCGATGTCAGAAGTATGTGCTGCCGCCTGAGACTGGATTTAAGGGAGCTGAGAAAGAAGACCGGCGGCTTCTTCGGCTCGGGAGAGAGTACCGGCTCAGTAGGCGTAGTGACGATCAATATGCCGAGAATCGCTTATCTGGCAGTGGATGAGGACGATTTTTACCACCGCCTGGATCACATGATGGATGTGGCGGCCCGTTCCCTGAAGACAAAGAGAGAGGTGATCACAAGGCTTCTGGACAACGGGCTGTACCCCTATACAAAACGGTACCTGGGAACCTTTGAAAACCATTTCTCCACCATCGGTCTGGTGGGAATGAATGAGGCGGGCCTCAATGCCAGATGGATTCGCAAGGATCTGACCCACAGGGAGACTCAGGAATTTACAAAGAACGTGCTGAACCACATGAGGGAAAGACTCTCCGATTATCAGGAATTATACGGGGATCTCTACAACCTGGAGGCAACTCCGGCCGAGTCCACCTCCTACAGGCTGGCAAAGCATGACAGAGAGCGGTATCCTGACATCATCACAGCCGGAGCGCCGGGAGAAACGCCGTACTATACAAACAGCTCTCACCTTCCTGTGGGATACACGGACGATGTCTTTGATGCCCTGGATATTCAGGACGAGCTGCAGACTCTTTACACCTCGGGAACCGTATTCCATGCCTTCCTGGGAGAGAAGCTGCCGGACTGGAGGTCTGCGGCCAAACTGGTACGCACCATTGCGGAGAATTACCGGCTGCCCTACTACACCCTGTCGCCGACCTACTCGATCTGCAGAGAGCATGGTTATCTGATCGGAGAGCACTTTACCTGCCCTGTCTGCGGTGAGAAGGCGGAGGTATACAGCCGCATTACCGGCTACTACCGCCCGGTACAGAACTGGAATGAAGGAAAATCCCAGGAGTATAAGGACAGAAAGACCTACAGTATGGGCCATTCCAGGATGAAAAACGGAAAGGAGTTTTCCATCGGCCTGGAGGAGAAGCATGAATCTGCCAGGGAGGAGCCCGCAGATACAGCCAGAAAGGGTGTGGCTGCCAGGGCAGGCGCTTACCTGTTTACCACTAAAACATGTCCCAACTGCCGGATGGCAAAGGAATTTTTAAAGGGAACCGAGTATACGGTAGTCGATGCGGAGGAGAATCCTGACATGTCCGATCAGTTCGGGATTATGCAGGCTCCCACACTGGTTCTCGTGGGAAAGGACGGGGAGATAAAGAAATTCGTCAATGCGTCCAATATCAGGAAGTTTGCCGAGGAACACAGGTAGAGTCTGACAGGAGAATCAGACTGACAGCAGGCGAAAACGGCGCCGCAGCTTCGAAAGAAGGAGGCTGCGGCGCCGTTTTTTCCGTGAGCGCCCCTCTCCCGAAGCTGCGGCGGCCACGTTCTGAAAGAGCCGGGACAGGAGGGCAGGGAGGGAAAGTCTGGGGTTCAGGAATCATTTCGAGTTATTATTTTCACAAAATCCAGATAAAACTGTAAATATTCTCCATATTATGCTAAAATCATAGACAAGACTAGGAAATGCAGGAAAATTTTTCATTAAATTAAAAACTGCCCAGTATTAGGAGGAGATTATGAAGAACCTGGAAGAGAAGTATCTGGAACGGCTTTCGGAGCTGTACCCGACGATTGCGGCAGCATCCACAGAGGTGATCAACCTGGAAGCCATATTAAACCTTCCCAAGGGGACAGAGCACTTTCTGACGGACGTGCACGGGGAGTATGAGGCCTTTTCCCATGTGCTGAAAAACGGTTCCGGCTCAGTGAAGAGAAAGATTGACGATGTGTTCGGAAATACCCTGAGCCGTCAGGACAAGCAGGCGCTGGCAACGCTGATCTACTATCCGTGGGAAAAGATGGAGCGGATTCTGAAAAAGGAGGAAAATCCGGAAGACTGGTATAAGATTACCCTTTACCGGCTGATTGAGGTATGCCGCAGGGCGTCCAGCAAGTATACGCGCTCCAAGGTGCGAAAGGCTCTCCCCAGGGAGTTTGCCTATGTGATGGAGGAGCTGATCACAGAGAGAGGGGATCTGGCAGACAAGGAATCCTACTATGGGGCCATTGTGCAGACGATTATCCGCGTGGGGAGGGCAGGTCAGTTTATTGCGGCGCTCTGTGAGCTGATTCAGCGTCTGACCGTGGATCACCTGCACATTGTCGGGGATATCTTTGACAGGGGACCGGGACCGCATATCATTATGGACAAGCTGATGGCCTATCACTCTGTGGACGTACAGTGGGGAAACCACGATGTGCTGTGGATGGGGGCGGCAGCAGGGCAGCTCTGCTGCATTGCAAATGTGATCCGCATCTGTGCAAGGTATGGGAATCTCGACATTCTGGAGGATGGGTACGGCATTAACCTGCTTCCTCTGGCGAACTTTGCCCTGAACACCTACGGAGACGATCCCTGTTCCTGTTTTGCACTGAAGGGAACGAATACATATGAGCAGCCGGAGCTGGAGCTGAACCTGAAAATGCACAAGGCGATCTCCGTCATTCAGTTTAAAGCGGAGGGACAGGCGATCAGGCGCCATCCTGAGTTCGGCCTGGGGCACAGAAATCTGCTTCAGCAGATTGACTATGAAAAAGGAACGATCTTTCTGGACGGGAAAGACTATCCCCTTCTCGACACGAACTTTCCCACCATCGATCCGGCAGATCCCTGCCGGTTTACAGAGCAGGAGGCGGACATTATGGATCGCCTTGCCAAGGCTTTTATGGGATGCGAGAAACTGCAGAAGCATATGAAATTCCTGCTTGCCAACGGAAGCCTGTATAAAGTATACAATAACAATCTGCTATACCACGGCTGCGTACCTCTCAATGAGGACGGTACGCTGAAGGAGGTGGAAATTTACGGAAGGCGCTATAAAGGCCGGGCGCTCTACGACGTTCTGGACAATTATGTCCGCAAGGGCTTTGTGGCTGTGGATGAGGAGGAGCGCGAAAAGGGCCGGGATCTGATGTGGTATATCTGGCTCAGCGAGAATTCTCCTCTGTTCGGGAAGGATAAGATGGCCACCTTTGAGCGGTATTTTCTGGCAGAAAAGGAAACGCACCGGGAGGTGAAAAACCCCTATTACAAGTTTCTGGAAAACGAGGAGGTCGTTGACCGGATCCTCCGGGAATTCGGGCTTGAGCCGGAGGGGGCGCATATTATCAACGGACATGTGCCGGTCAAGTCAAAGGATGGGGAAAGCCCTATTAAATGCGGCGGAAAACTGCTGATCATCGACGGGGGATTTTCCAGAGCCTACCAGAAGGAGACGGGAATTGCCGGGTATACGCTGATTTATAATTCCTACGGACTGATTCTGGCGGCGCACAGACCCTTCGAATCCACAGAAGCGGCCATCGAAAATGAGAGCGATATACATTCAGACAGCACGGTGGTTAAATGGGTTGCCAGAAGAAAGCGGGTGGGAGATACGGACACAGGTCAGGAGCTGAGGGAAAAGATAAAGGATTTGGAGAGGCTTCTGGAGGCTTATTACAGCGGAGCCATAGCAGAAAAGTTTACCGGATAGCATCCTGTTCGTAATTTTGGGATGCCGGCTCTTAACATACCATTTTTTTCTGCCATTTTTATCATTTTAACGCATTAATGTATCATTTTACCTTGTGTTTTATGCAAATATGTAGTAAACTGTCAAGAAATAGGTATATTTATAAAGGAGAAAGTGGAATGGAAAGAGAAAAATTTTCGTCTCGCCTGGGATTTATCCTGATCTCCGCAGGCTGCGCCATTGGCCTGGGAAATGTCTGGAGATTTCCCTATATCGTGGGACAGTACGGCGGAGCAGCTTTTGTGCTGATTTATGTGGCTTTCCTGCTTCTTCTGGGCCTTCCCATCATTGTCATGGAGTTTGCTGTGGGACGTGCCAGCCAGAAGAGCGTGGCTCTGTCTTTTGACGTTTTAGAGCCGAAAGGGAGCAAATGGCATATTGAGAAGTGGTTTGCCATGGCTGGAAACTACATCTTAATGATGTTTTATACAACCGTTGCCGGCTGGCTGGTATACTACTTTGTGAAGATGGCAAAGGGAGACTTTGCCGGTCTTGATCCGGCCGGAGTGTCTGAACAGTTTAATGCCGTGATGGCGAGTCCGTCTATCAACGTGGGATTTATGGTACTGGTGGTTGTGGTCTGCTTTGCCATCTGCGCAATGGGCCTTCAGGCGGGAGTTGAGAAGATTACCAAGATTATGATGGTTGTGCTCCTGCTCCTGATGATTGTCCTGGCGGCTAACTCTGTCATGATGGAAAACAGCGGCCCAGGCCTTGAGTTTTACCTGAAGCCGGATTTCCAGAAGATTAAGGATGCGGGACTCGGAGAGGTGGTGTTCGCCGCTCTGGGACAGTCCTTCTTTACGCTGAGCATCGGAATCGGAGCTCTGGCGATCTTCGGAAGCTACATAGGGAAAGAGAGACGTCTGACAGGAGAGGCTATCAGTGTCCTTATTCTGGACACCTGCGTGGCATTTATGGCTGGACTGATTATATTCCCGGCCTGCTTTGCCTACAATATCGAGGCTGGGCAGGGACCGTCCCTGATCTTTGTGACCCTTCCCAATGTGTTCAACAATATGTCCGGCGGAAGGTTCTGGGGAAGCCTGTTTTTCGTATTCATGGCATTTGCGGCAGGCTCCACGGTAATCGCCGTATTCCAGAATATCGTATCCTTCGCCACCGACCTGACAGGCTGCTCCGTAAAGAAGGCAGTCGCAGTGAATCTGGTGGTTGTGATTATCCTCTCCCTCCCCTGTGCTCTGGGCTTTAATGTGCTGAGTGCAGTTGCACCGTTTGGACCGGGATCCACCATCATGGATCTGGAGGATTTCATTGTCAGCAATAACCTGCTTCCTCTGGGAAGCCTTGTATATCTTTTATTCTGCACAAGCCGTTACGGCTGGGGCTTTAAAAACTTTCTGGCTGAGGCGGATGAGGGAAAGGGAATCAAATTCCCGGCGTGGGCGAGAGTTTACGTTTCCTACGGAATCCCGATTATCGTGCTGGTTATCTTTGTTCAGGGCTACTGGTCAAAGTTTGCACCGATGTTTATGAATTAAAATAAAAAATAACCGGACTGCTGAGGCAGAGGAAAAGCGCCCCTGCCGGGAACTGTATCTGAGTTCCCGGCAGGGGCGCTTTTCATTTATTGGTACGCCTCGACACAGAGAGATGATGAAGGAATTTGCCGGATGTAAAGTCCGCTACCGGGCGGACGCTTTTGAAAGGCAGGCTTCAATGGCCTGCACTAGGGCAGCCGAGGTATACTGTGTCCCCTCCGGGTATGTAAGGTTTTCCAGGGACTGGGAAGAGCAGATCTGTTCTGAGAGCTGTTCCAGTGCCGGAGCCATGAGAGGGTACATGGTTTCCACGGAATCGCTCAGGGGCGAGAGGGCAATGGAATTGATGTGATCGGAGTCCACCGCCACCTCCAGATCCACAGTCTGACTTCCAAGTACGAGAGAAGTCCGGTAGATGCCGGGGGTGTAGGAAACTGTGCCGGCCTCTGCCTGGCTGGAGGAGACGGCACTGGATTCCTCTTTTGGACGGAACATAATAAAGAACAGAGTGATGAGGATGATGCCAAGGCCGATAAATATGGCCGTATAGATAATTTCCTTCATGCGGAGCACCACGATTTTTGTTTTAGAGCTCATAGAAAGCCCCCCGATTTTGTTTATTACAGTGTATTTGGGAGCATAGGGATTTATGACAGGGAATAGCTGTGAGGAGGGAGGGAGTGGGAATGACTGGCGAAAAAAGAGGCCTCCGTGAAAAAGAAGTGTTAAGGCTTCTGAAAGGGCTTGACTTTAATCCGAAATCGGACTAAAATGGTATCTGCAAGTCCGATTTCGGATTAAGAGAAACTTTCTGAAAGCCCCGGTCAGGGGAGCCGTCTCGAATTGCTCCGGAAGGCTGCAGAGCGGAGCCGGCTTGGCCGGTCTGGAAGAAAGTAAAGATTAAAAACAGTTCAGGGAGGCATAAGATGGAGGAGAATCAGGGGCAGGAGCTCAGAGAATTTAACCGCCTGTACAAAAAGCTGGAGGAGCTGTATCACAGCCTTTCGCTGAGGCTTGGGATGTCAGACAGTATTTTTTCCATTCTGTACACCATCTGCGAGCTGGGAGACGGCTGTTCTCAGAAGGAGATCTGTGAGCAGCTCTCTGCCAGCAAGCAGACGATCAACTCGGCGATACGGAAGCTGGAAAATCAGGGAATCCTCTTTATGAGGAAGGGGGAAAAGGGGAGAGAGCTTCACATTCACCTGACGGAGAGGGGAAGGTGTGAGGTGAGAGAAAAGATTCTTCCTGTCATGGAAGCTGAGGATCAGGCATTTATACGGATGCCTGAGCAGGACCGGGCGGAGTTTCTGCGGCTGAGCCGGATATATGTGGACGCCATGATCCGGGAAACAAGTTCTATCAGGGCTTTGGAGGAAAGATCATGAAGATTTTGATGAGATTTATCAGGCCGTACAGAGGGCTGGCTGCGGCTGCGCTTCTGTTCGTGTTTTTGGATGTGGCGGGAGCCCTTGTCATACCCACCATCACCGCCGATCTGATCAATGTGGGTGTCGGCACCGGAAATATGGACTATATTATAGAGAAGGGAATCCTGATGATGGCAGTCACTGTCCTGGCGGGGGGCTGTGCCCTGCTTGGCAGCCTTCTGTCAGCCAGACTGTCCGCGCTGCTTGGGAGGGATATGAGAAATGCCCTGTATGAAAAGACTCTTTCTTTTTCGATTCACGATTTTGAGCAGTTCGGCACCGGATCCATGATTACCAGGACATTGAATGACGTGTCGGTGATTCAGCAGTCAGCCGTGTGGTGCATCATGATGGTGCTCCCGGTTCCTGCGCTCTCTGTCATGGGGATTGTCATGGCAGTTCTGATCGACCCTGCTATGGGGGCAATCCTGGCGGCTGCGGTGGTGCTTGTCATCCTTTTAGCCCTGGTTATCAGCCGGAGGGCGGCTTCGATCTTTGAGATGCTCCAGCGCTATCTGGATCGGATGAATGTAGTGCTGAGGGAAAATATTACAGGCGTGAGGGTCATCCGGGCGTTTAACAAGGAAAACCATGAGAAAAAGAGGATGAAGAAGTCCTTTGAGGATTACGCAGAGGCTGCTGTAAAGACGAACCAGCTGTTTGCCGCCCTTGACAGCTTTTCCTTCTTTGCAATCAACATCCTGATCGTGGCGATTCTCTGGATCGGAGGAAACAGGATTGGCGCGGGAAGCATGGAAATCGGCGACATCACGGCTCTGACAGAGTACACGATCCTGATTCTCTATTATCTGATGATGGCTCAGATGGTGATTATTCTCCTGCCCAGGGCGCGTGTCTGTCTGGGAAGGCTTGAGGAGGTTCTGACCTGCGAGCCGGAGGTAAAGGACGGAGAGGACGCTGAAAAGGAGAAAAACAGAGACGAAAACAGAGATGAAAAAAGAGACAGACTGGAAGGAGACGGGGCCTTCTGCTTTAAAAATGTTTCGTTCCGGTTTGCAGACGCCGATGAGGACACTCTGAAGAACCTGGACTTTGTCTGCCGCAGAGGGGAGACAACGGCTGTCATAGGAGGAACGGGGAGCGGAAAATCGACCATCGCCAGGCTGCTTCTGCGCTTTTACGATGTGACGGAGGGAGCCATCCTGGCAGACGGGAGAGATATAAGGCAGATGAGCCAGAGGGAGCTCCGCTCAAAAATTTCCTATATCCCCCAGAAGGCATGGCTGTTTTCCGGGACCATCGCTGATAATCTCCGGTACGGGAAACCGGATGCCTCTGAGGAGGAGATGTACCATGCCCTGGATGTGGCCCAGGCAGGCTTTGTGAGGGAGCTGGAGCAGGGGCTTGAATCTCATGTGGCTCAGGGAGGGACGAATTTCTCCGGCGGCCAGAAGCAGAGGCTTGCCATTGCAAGAGCCCTTATGAAGAAGGCGGATCTGTACATTTTCGATGACAGCTTTTCTGCTCTGGACTTTAAGACGGACAGCGCCCTCAGAAGGGCGCTGAAGGCAGAGACGGAGGATGCAGCCGTGCTGATCATTGCCCAGAGGATCAACACGATTCTGAACGCAGAGCAGATCATTGTGCTGAATGAGGGACAGATTGCCGGGATCGGAACACATGAAAGTCTTCTGAGAGAGTGCAGTGTGTACCAGGAAATCGCCCGATCACAGATGAAGGGAGGGGAGGCATAGTGGATACAGAGAAGAGTTACCTGGAGGATGAACTGGAGCTGGAGGTGCCAAAGAACGGGCTTAAGACCATGAAGCGGATGTGGGATTCTGCGCCGGAGCAGCACCTGCGGCTGCTTTTAGTCATGATTTCTGTTGTGTGCTATACGCTGTTTTCCATTGTATCGCCCCTCTACAGCGCACACCTGGTGGATCTGATATGGAACGGGGTGAAGGAGTCTGCCGCCCAGAGGACGGTTTTCAGCTTCAGCTGGGCCCGGGGAGGGCGGGAGCTGCTCATCCTGTTTCTCCTCTATTCTGTCACCTGGCTGTTCTATACGGCCCAGAATTTCCTGATGGCCGGCTTTGCAGAAAAGCTGAACCTGAATCTGAGGGAACAGATCAGCAGGAAATTAAACAGGCTGCCCCTGTCCTACTTCGACGGGCACCAGCCGGGAGAGATTTTAAGCCGCGCCACAAACGATCTGGACAAAATGTCAGAGGCCCTTCAGACCGGGCTTTTGAAGCTGTTTACCTCAGTGGGGCTGGCGGCAGGCTCGCTGATTATGATGCTTCGCTATAACCTTATTCTTACGGCAGTGTTCCTGGTATTTACAGGGCTGTCCATGGTGCTCACAAATATATTTTCAGGAAAGACGCTCCGCTTCTCTGCCAGAAGGCAGAGGGCCATGAGCAGGCTGACCAGCTGTGTGGAGGAGTCCTACAGCGGGCGCGTGATCATCCGGGCATTTAACCGGGAGGAGGAAAGTCTTGCGTCCATGAAGGAGGCTTCGGAGGAGCTTGCCAGAACTTCCATCCAGGCAGAATTTCTGGCCCAGGCCATCAATCCGGCCATCCGCTTTGTAAACCGGACGGGGCAGGTGCTGATTGCCGTTCTGGCCGGAAAATTTTTGATTGACGGGGCATTGACGGTAGGCGCTATCCAGGCCTTTTTCCAGTACGTCTACCAGGCCGCGGAGCCGCTGACAGAGGCATCCTATATGATCAATTCCATGCAGTCGGCTCTGGCCTCCATGGAGCATATTTACAGAATGCTTGACGAGGAGGAGATTACAGAGGAGCCTGAGCACCCCGTAAGCGTGTCAGGCGCCAGGGGAAGCGTGGAATTTCAGGATGTGCGCTTTGGCTATTCACCGGATCACATTTTGATGAAGCAGATCAGCTTTTCCGTAAAACCGGGGCAGAAAATTGCCATTGTAGGAAATACGGGCGCGGGAAAGACAACGCTGATTAACCTTCTCATGCGTTTTTATGAGGTAAACAGCGGAAGGATTCTGCTGGACGGAGAGGATACGGCTCAAATGACCAGGGCGGAGCTTCGGAAAAATTTCGGCATGGTGCTTCAGGATACCTGGCTGTTTGGGGGAACCATAGCGGAAAATATCGCCTACGGAAGGCCGGATGCCTCCAGAGAAGAGGTGATCGCGGCTGCTAAGGCCGCCCATGTGGATTTCTTTATCCGCACTCTCCCCAAGGGATATGATACCATTCTGGACAATGAGGCGGAGAATATCTCGGTTGGCCAGAGACAGCTTCTCACCATCGCCCGGGTGATGCTCTGCAATCCTCCGGTGCTGATCCTGGATGAGGCCACATCCAGCGTAGACACGCGGACAGAGATGGCCATAGGAGAGGCCATGCAGTCGTTAATGAAGGGAAGAACCAGCTTCGTCATCGCCCACCGCCTGTCGACGATTGTGGATGTAGATCTGATTCTGGTGATGAAGGACGGTGATATCATCGAGCAGGGAAGCCACCGGGAGCTTCTGAAGGCCGGAGGAGCGTACGCAGAGCTCTATAACAGCCAGTTTGCCTAGGCGCGGAGGGCACAGACGTTTCCAGCAGTTTTTTCTGACAGAAGAGGGAATTTGTGGTATAATGACTGCAAAGCGGTCATTATACCTGCGCCGAGCCGCTGGCGCCCGAAGGGAGCCAAAACACCACTTCGGCGAGTGCGCATCCCTCGGGGGAGAATGGCATATCCGAAGGATATGATATAATGACCGCAGAGCGGTCATTATATCTGCGCATACCGGTTTCAGCATTCACTGCTGAAAGCCGGGCGCTAAATTCCGCCGGAGGCCGCCATATCCGGAGGATATGGCATGATAAAAGAAACGGTTCACAGGCAGTGTTGTGCCACACAGGGTGAGCCGGAAAAGGGGCTGCGGAGCCGTCAGCCCTGCAGGCAGGCTGTTTTTGGCGGGAATGCCTGGGGATGGGAGCGGCTCAGACGGCAGAAAGGATGGAGAAGGATGAAGATTGCAATTATTTATTATAGCCAGACAGGTCACACCAGAGAGATGGGCTCTGTGATTGCAGAGGGAGTGGAGCGCGCCGGCGGTGAGGCAAGGCTCTTTTCCGTGGAGGAGCCGGTGGACGAGGAGTATGTAAACTCCTGCGACGGAGTCATTATCGGAACGCCTACCTGGCTTGCCAATACCTGCTGGCAGATTAAAAAGTGGTTTGACGTGGACAGCGGGAAGCTGAAGCTGGCAGGAAAGCTGGGAGGCGTGTATGCTACAGCCCACTATGCCCAGGGGGGAGGCGATGTGGCTCTCATGAATATGATCGGCCACATGCTGGTGAAGGGAATGCTTCTCTACTCCGGCGGTGCTTCCCTGGGAAAACCTTTCATCCATCTGGGGCCGGTTGCCCTGGATTCCGTGGGAACTCATTTTGAGGACTGCAAGGAGGACTTCCGGATCTACGGAGAGCGGTTTGCCAGAAAAGCAGGCGAGCTGTTTGAAAAATAGAGGCAGGACAAGACTGACAGAAGAAGGCTGAGAGAAAACAGAGCGGAGAAAGTCCGGCGAAGAAACAAGAACCGGGAAATCGGACAGACTGAGGAGTCACATTCCAAAAGTCTGTTCGATTTTTTTCGTGACACTGGGGGAGAAATATATTATAATGAACCCATTGCAGTGCAGGCCGAAGAGACGGCGCGGCAGAATACTGCCAGATGGAGCACGATATAGGAGAATAGAAATATGGGAAATAAATTTGATTTGCTGAATCCGAAGCAGCAGGAGGCAGTTTTCCACACAGAGGGGCCTCTTCTTGTTCTGGCTGGAGCCGGTTCGGGAAAAACGAGAGTTCTGACCCACAGGATAGCCTATCTCATAGAGGAAAAGGGGGTGAACCCCTGGAATATTATGGCCATCACCTTTACCAACAAGGCGGCAGCCGAGATGAGGGAGAGGGTGGACCAGATTGTGGGCTTTGGCTCTGAGAGCATCTGGGTGAGTACCTTTCACTCCTCCTGTGTGCGTATCCTCAGAAGACATATAGACAGGCTGGGATATGACACCAGCTTCACCATCTATGACACGGATGATCAGAGAACTCTGATGAAGCAGATTTTCAAGCGCCTTCAGGTAGATACCAAGCAGTTTAAGGAGAGAAGTGTGCTGGGAAGGATTTCCTCCCTTAAAAACGAGATGATCCGGCCAGACGAGGCCCTTACAAACGCAGGGGGGGACTTCGGGGAGAAAAAGATCGCAGAGCTCTACGGAGAGTACCAGAAGGCTCTGAAAAATAATAATGCCCTGGATTTCGACGATCTGCTGGTTAAGACTGTGGAGCTGTTTGAGGCGGATCAGGAGGTTCTCGCCTATTATCAGAACCGGTTCCGCTACATTATGGTGGACGAGTACCAGGACACTAATATGGTGCAGTTTAAGCTGGTTGATCTGCTGGCGGGAAAGTACAGGAATATATGCGTGGTGGGCGACGACGACCAGTCCATCTACAAGTTCAGGGGGGCTGACATTGAAAATATCCTGAGCTTTGAGAAGGCGTTCCCGGGAGCACAGGTCATCAAACTGGAACAGAATTACCGCTCCACCCAGAATATTCTGAATGCCGCCAACGAGGTGATCCGAAATAACAGAGGCAGAAAGGATAAAACCCTCTGGACGGCCAACGGGGAGGGCGAGCGTGTGCGGCTTGCCCAGTTTGACACAGCTTATGAAGAGGCGGACTACATAGCGTGTGACATTAAGGCCGAGTCCGCCAAGGAAAACAGTCCCTTTTCCGACTTCGCTGTGCTGTACCGGACCAACGCCCAGTCCCGCCTTCTGGAGGAGAAAATGATTCTCCACAGCATCCCGTACCGGCTGGTGGGCGGCGTCAACTTCTATCAGAGAAAAGAGATCAAGGATATTCTCTCTTATTTGAAAACCATCGCAAACGGCCAGGACGATCTGGCTGTCCAGAGAATTGTCAATGTGCCGAAGCGGGGAATCGGAGCCACATCCATGGGAAGGGTGACTGCCTTTGCCTCTGCAGGCGGTATGAGCTTTTATGACGCCCTCCTCCGCGTGAAGGCTGTTCCGTCCATCGGGAAGGCAGCTGACAAGATTGGAGTGTTTACAGAACAGATCGAGGACTTTAAGGCAAGGCTGGGGGAGCTGAGCTTAAAGGAGCTTATCGAAGAAATCCTTGAAAACACCGGATACCGCAAGGAGATTGAGGCTGAGGGAGAGGTCGAGGCGGAAACCAGGCTTCAGAATATCCAGGAGCTGATCAACAAGGCAGTGGCCTACTGGGACAATGAGGAGAACCCCACCCTGGACGGCTTCCTGGAGGAGGTGGCTCTGGTGGCGGATGTGGACAGCATGGACGAGTCGGAAAACCGTGTGGTGCTCATGACGCTCCACAGCGCCAAGGGACTGGAATTTCCCCATGTGTACCTGAGCGGAATGGAGGATGGGCTGTTCCCCAGCAGCATGTCAATCATGTCCGACGACGGGGACGCGGTGGAGGAGGAGCGCCGCCTCTGCTATGTGGGAATCACAAGGGCCAGAGAGAGGCTTACCCTGACGGCAGCCAGACAGAGGATGACCAACGGAGAAACAAGGTTTTCCAGGCTCAGCCGTTTCGTGGAGGAGATCCCGCCCCTTCTCCTGGACAGGCAGAACAAGCCCTCTTCCTTTGAGAAAAGAGGAACGGGAGCCGGCGGATCCGGGCTTCACTTCGCGGAGGATGAGTTTGACGACAGCGGTCTGCCCTGGGGAGATGAGTTTGAGCCGGGCTTTGGTTCCCGCCCGTCCGGCCGTCAGAACGGAAGATTTGGGGATGGACAGGGCAGTCTGTCCTCCTCAGGTTCCTCCTGGTCGGGCAATTCCTCCTGGGGAGGAGGATGGGGAGGCTCCTCAGTCTCCTCCGGCGACTGGGACCGCTCCACAGAAGGGTTTACTGTGCCGAAACGTCCGGCCGGCTTCAGCGCCTTTGGTCAGAAGCCAAACGCCTATGCCTCTAAGACCTCCAGCCCGGCCCCTTCCTTCGGAAAGCAGTTCACGGTCCAGAAGGCAGGAAGCCTTGACTATAAGGCCGGCGACCGTGTCTGCCATATAAAATTCGGGGAGGGGACCGTAAAGAATATTGTGGATGGCGGTAAGGATTACGAGGTGACCGTGGACTTCGACAGAGCCGGAATTAAAAAGATGTTTGCATCCTTTGCAAAATTGAAAAAATTGTAATAAATTTGTGGTTTTCACATAAAATATGTATAGTAAAAAGACAGAGATAATGGTATAATAATAAAGACATATCCATTAGAAGGTTATG
This sequence comes from Clostridium sp. M62/1, assembly GCF_020736365.1. Lineage (NCBI taxonomy): Bacteria > Bacillati > Bacillota > Clostridia > Eubacteriales > Clostridiaceae > Clostridium > Clostridium sp. M62/1. The sequence continues at coordinate 1,671,024 of NZ_CP085988.1, forward strand.
GAGAAAGGACGTGACAAGATGAATAAATTCGATCTGATGGGCAAGGATGCTTTTAACAGAGTGGAAGAGATTATGAATGCCACAAAACTCAACGAATTCCTTCACAGAAAAGAGGAGGAGGAGAAGAAAAAAACCTGCATTCTCTGGATTCTGGCGATTATCGGCGTGGTAGCTGCTGTAGCGGCAATCGCTTATGGAGTGTATCGTTTCTTTACTCCTGACTATCTGGAGGATTTTGAGGACGATTTCGAGGATGACTTCGACGATGACTTCTTCGACGAGGAAGAGGCAGAGGCTGTCGAGAAGGAGAAGGACAAAGAATAAAAGAAAGAATCAGGGCAGGATGGAACTGTTTTGAAAATTGGGGGGCTGTGAAAAAATGATTTCTCATTTTTTCACAGCCCCCCGTTCTTACGTTTCAGGGGAAAAGAGGTTCCGGTAGCACTACAAAATATACCGGCAGAGGTAGCCAAAGACAGATTTTTTGTGTATACTGTTGGAAGTCGGAAGCCAGGAACCGTAGCATTATCAGAGAAATTTGGAAAGCTGCCGGTACTGCCCGTGGTCGGGTGCGTCTTCCATGCAGGAGCATTATCGGAAAAAAAGACAAACTATCAGACTGGCATACAGTCGGATATGTCCTCAATGCAGGAATGCTGCCTGTGAAATCTGATATTGGATATGCCACCAATAGCGGAAGCAGGAGACCGGCGGCATGATTCGGAAAATCCGGGCTGTCTGCCTGGAAAGGGCAGGAGATTACAGGATTAGACAAGATGGGGAAAGCTGAGAAAGATGGAAAAAGCTGAGTAATAACCGTAAGGAACAGGAAGATACAGTAGATCATGGAAGAGACGAAAAGGAGACAAGATGAAAAAAGGTGAGATTTACGAGGGGATTGTAGAGAAGATGGATTTTCCCAACAAGGGAATCATTTATATTGAGGGAGAACGGGTTACGGTGAAGAATGCCCTTCCCGGACAGAAGGTAAAATTTCTGGTAAATAAAAAGAGAAAGGGAAAATGCGAGGGCCGTCTTCTGGAAGTGACAGAACCGGCAGCTGTGGAGCTGTCCGATGCCTGTCCGCACTTTGGAATCTGCGGAGGCTGCCTGTTTCAGACCTTTCCCTATGAGGAGCAGCTGAAAATCAAGGAGGGACAGGTAAGAGAGTTTCTGGAGGGTGTGCTGGGGACACCGGGAGTCTCGGGAACATGGAACTTTGAGGGGATTATCGGAAGTCCTGCCGCAGAGCGGTACAGAAATAAGATGGAGTTTTCCTTCGGAGATGAGGTGAAGGATGGCCCCTTAGCCCTGGGTATGCATAAGAGAGGCAGCTTTTACGATGTGGTGACAGTTGGCGGATGCCGGATTGTCCATGAAGATTTTACGAAGATTCTTCTCTGTACCAAGGAATTTTTTGAAGAGAGACAGATTCCGTTTTATAAAAAGATGCAGCAGACAGGGTATCTGCGCCACCTGCTTGTGAGAAGGGCAGTAAAGACAGGGGAAATTCTTATTGACTTAATCACAACGACCCAGACGCACACCCTGCAGACAGAGCAGTTTGGCGGGACAGAGGAGGAGCTTCTGAACCAGTGGAGGGAGAAAATTCTGTCTCTTTCGCTGGAAGGGACTCTGGCCGGCATTCTCCATACGAAAAATGATACGCTGGCAGACGCGGTAAAGGATGAGGGCACAGAGATACTGTTTGGACAGGATTACTTTTACGAGGAGCTTCTGGGGCTTAAATTCCGTATTTCTCCGTTCTCCTTCTTCCAGACCAACTCTCTGGGAGCAGAGGTGCTCTATGAGAAAACCAGAGAGTATGTAGGAGGCGTGGACGGGAAGGTAGTCTTCGACCTGTACAGCGGCACGGGAACCATTGCCCAGATTCTGGCACCTGTGGCGCAGAAGGTTGTAGGCGTGGAGATTGTGGAGGAGGCCGTGGAGGCCTCCAGGGTAAACGCTGAGCGAAACGGACTCTCCAACTGCGAATTCATCGCAGGGGACGTGCTCAAGGTAGTGGGAGAGCTGACCGACAAGCCGGATCTGATCGTGCTCGATCCGCCCAGGGATGGGATTCATCCAAAGGCTATAGAAAAGATCATTGACTTCGGTGTAGAACGGATGGTGTATGTGTCCTGCAAGCCTACAAGCCTGGCAAGAGACCTGGAAATACTGACGGCGAGAGGGTATGCGGTGGAGAGAGCGTGCTGCGTGGATATGTTTCCGGGGACGGGGAATGTTGAGACGGTTGTACTTTTGTCCAAACTTAATACCAAGCAGCATATTGAGGTGGAGCTGAATCTGGACGAGCTGGATTTGACAGCGGCGGAGAGCAAGGCTACCTATGACGAGATCAAAGCCTATGTGCTGGAGAAGTATGGGTTGAAAGTGTCCAGCCTGTATATCTCCCAGGTCAAGCGGAAGTGTGGGCTGGATATGGGACAGAACTATAACCTTTCAAAGAAGGAAGATGCAAAAGTGCCGCAGTGCCCGCCGGAAAAGGAAGCGGCAATTGTAGAGGCATTGAAACATTTTCATATGATATAAGGATAGCGACTCATACTTAAAAACACGTTATCGGCTTAGTCGGTAGCGTGTTTTTATTGTTAAGGGAGACCGTGTAACTTGACTTATAAATAGTGAATATAGTATAATTGTTCTATGTTATAGAACATAGAACAATTTCCAGAAAGGAGGTGCCGAATTGCCCAACAAGGTGGCTGTAGATCAACGAGCTAAAGATATGATCATCGAACTTGGTTTATTGATTCGTGATTGCCGTGGAACGCTCAGCCAATCTCAATTAGCCAAAAGGGTTGGCCTGCCCCGTTCCAACATGAAATACATAGAGGATGGTGTCAACGCTCCGACAGCGGATGTCTATGACAAGCTGATTAAGGAGCTAAAGCCGGATTTGCAGACGCACCACCACATGGATCATTTGTATATGGCGATTCGGAAAGTTCCTCCGCCCGATGTTTGCCGAACCATCACACAAAACAAGGATTTAGTGGATGCAATGAGGAAGTTAGAAGGTTGTAATCTGACTCCCGACCAGATTGAAAGTGTTTCCGCCCTGTTTGCGTCTTTTCAAAAGAATAGAGAAGGAGAACCCATAAAATGAGAGATAAGTATTTTTACGAAGTAATGTTTGATGATACGTCCATTGACGTAAGCAAGGAAGTCGGATTGGTCTGGTCCATTGCCAACTCGCTCCGTGGTGCCTATACCTCGGATAAATATAAGGACGTTATTATCCCCATGGTCATCATCCGCCGGTTTGAGTGCGCTTTGGAGGAAACCAAAGATGCAGTTGTGGCAAAGTACAAGCAGAACCCTAACCTCCCAGCTGCGCTTCTTTGCCAGGTGTCCAAATATCCCTTTTACAACACCAATGAATTTACCCTGAAACGCCTTCTGGATGACAGCGACAGCATTGCGTCCAACCTCAAGTCTTACATTGAAGGCTTTTCTGCTAACATCCAACTGATTCTAGAAAAGTTGCTGAAATTCAGCACCCAGATCGACAAAATGGATAAGAGCAACCGCCTTTACAGCGTGGTTAAAAAGTTCTCGGATTTGGATTTGTATCCCGCCCATGTGGATAGCATGAAGATGGGCTACATTTTCGAGGATATTATCCGCCGCTTTTCTGAAAACGCTGAGGCCGGTGATCACTATACGCCCCGTGAAGTAATTCGTCTGATGGTCAATGTACTGCTGGCAGAGGGCTGCAACGACCTGTTGACGGATGAGGGTAAAATTGCCACCGTACTGGATGCTGCCTGTGGTTCGGGCGGTATGCTGTCCACTACCTATGATTTCCTGCGCCGCAAAAATCCCTATGTGGATGTGCGCTTGTTTGGACAGGAAATCAATCCCGAATCCTACGCCATTTGTCTGGCAGATATGCTCATCAAAGGCCAGGATGTGAAAAACATTATGGGTGATGAGGAAGCTAACACCCTGAAAACGGACTGCTTCCCGGATCAGAAGATGCGGCTGGTGATTATGAATCCCCCGTTTGGTACACCCTGGGGTGGCAAAGATGCACCGGAAGGACAAGAGAAGAAAGTCCGTGAGGAAAACAAGAAGGGCGGACGGTTTGAACATGGTCTGCCTGGAACGGGTGACGCCCAGCTGCTATTCATGCAGCACGCCATCAATAAGCTGGATGAGAAAAACGGGCGTGCAGCGATCATTACCAATGGCTCGCCTCTTTTCTCTGGCGGAACCACCAGCGGTGAAAGCCAAATTCGGCGCTGGATGCTGGAGGAAGATTTAATTGAAGCCATTATTGCCCTGCCTACCCAGCTTTTCTATAACACCGATATCGGCATTTATATCTTTATTCTGTCCCGCAATAAGCGCCCTGACCGCCGTGGAAAGGTGCAGCTGATCAATGCGGTGGATATGTGGAAACCCCTTCGCAAATCTTTGGGCAAAAAACGTCGGGAAATTGACCGGGATAGCATGAAAAAAATCACCGAGCTGTACTCCAACTTTGAGGAAAACCAGTATTGCAAGATTTTCCCCAACGAGGAGTTTATGTACAAGGAGTATGCGGTCTATCAGCCGTTACAGCGCCGGGGTGTGCTGGATGCGGAAAGTATTGAGCGACTGCGGACCAGCAGCTACTTCACCAGTAACTCCAGCATTTTCAATGAGACGGATTTTGAGCAGTTGAAAGAGATGAACCCCCGCAGTGCTGCCGACGAGAAGAAATACCAGAAATATCTGGCGGGGCAGCAGTTTGTAGCGGATGTATTGAACATTCTGGAAGCCAACCGTTCTGACCAGGTGTTTATGGATTATGGCGAGTTTGAAAAGTATCTGAAATCACTGCTGGGCAAGGTCGAGGGGATGTCTGCCAGCCGGTTGACTGGCATTGCCATGGTGCTGGCGGTGATGGACAAAACCGCCGTGGTGCAAAAAGACCGAAAAGGCGAAATAATCAAGGACACTACCACTAAGGATACCGAGATCATCAAGCTCACCCAGGACCCAGAGAAATATTTTGAGGCGGAAGTGTATCCCCATGTACCGGATGCTATCTGGGCCTATGAATTTGACCCGGAGAAAAAGGAGAGCGCTACCAATAAAGAAAAACTGGGCGCAGAGTTCCCGTTTACCCGATTCTTTTACGAGTACAAGGAGCCGGAAAAGGCAGATAATCTGCTGGCACAGTTTATGGAACTGGAAAAATCCCTCTCCGAAAAAATTGCAGCATTGCAGGAAAGCGAGGGAGAGCAATGGTAGATTTTATGACTTGGGAAGAAGAAAATGGACACACATTTAAAAAGAAAAAGTTAAAATACATAGTATCTACTCCGATAACAGATGGACCTCATGAAACTCCCGAATTATTAGATGAAGGAATTCCTTTTTTATCTGCTGAATCTGTAAAAAACGGCATACTTGATTTCAATTATAAAAGAGGATATATTTCACTATCTGATCATAAATTGTTTTGTAAAAAAGTTAGGCCACAAAAAAATGATATATTTATAGTGAAATCTGGAGCGACAACCGGGAACTGCGGCATAGTGACTACCGATGAAGAATTTAGCATATGGTCTCCATTAGCACTCATTCGTTGTGATAATATTTCTGTTTTACAGAAATTTATATACTACTACTCTCTTTGCTATTCTTTCACACACCAAGTAGAGCAATCTTGGTCTTACGGTACACAACAAAATATCGGAATGGGTGTATTGGGCAATTTGTATGTAACTCTACCATCCTCAAACGAGCAACAATCCATCGTTGATTACCTCGACAAAGAATGTGCCCAGATTGACAGCATTGCCGCAGATTTGGAAAAACAGATTGCTCTTTTGCAGCAATATAAAAAATCCCTGATTACTGAAACGGTAACCAAGGGGTTGGATAAGTCTGTGCCGATGAAAGACAGCGGGGTTGAGTGGATTGGGAAAATTCCTGAGCATTGGGATGTAGAACCTATCAAATATCGTGTCACATTCCACAATGGCGACAGAGGAGAAAACTATCCCTCTAAAAGCGAATTACAATCTGAAGGAATACCATTCATAAATGCAGGTCATCTTGAGGGTGATGGCCTTAATATGGATAATATGGATTATATTTCTGAAGAAAAGTATCGCATAATGGGCGGCGTTAAGCTTAGACCGGGAGATATCTTATATTGCTTGCGAGGAAGTGTCGGGAAAAATGCCATTGTTGATATGAATCAGGGAACGGTTGCTTCATCATTAGTGGCAATTCGCAGTGTGAGAATCTTAGCCGAGTATCTTTATTATTGCTTGAACTCTCACATAGAGGAAGTTCAGCGATATTTGTGGGATAATGGTACCGCACAACCAAATTTATCAGCAGATAATCTAGGAAAGTACAAGTTTTGTATCCCGCCGGTCGAAGAACAAAAGGCTATTGTTAAATACTTAAATAACATTTGCTCTCAAATTGACAATTTAGTTATTGGGAAAAAGAAGCAACTCTCTACTATTCAGCAACACAAAAAATCTCTTATCTACGAATATGTCACTGGCAAAAAACGAGTAAAGGAGGTACGGTGAGATGGCAATCAAAGCAGGACAATTAAAAGAACGGACAGATTATCAGGCATACATTCTGGAAATGTTGCGGGAGGAAAACGGCTATCAGGTGCGTCCCTCTACCGCTTACGATCCCGGCTACGGTATGGATGTGGAGCTGCTGTTCTCCTTTTTGCAGGCAACCCAGCCGGATACATTGGCACGGCTGGAAAAACTCTATGGCGATAAGACCCGTCAGACCATCCTCAACTACATCAACAATGAGGTCAACAAGAAAAGCCGCAGCCTGCTGGATGTACTGAAGCACGGCGTGGAGTTTGACAACGGCGTCTCTCTAACCCTTATGTACCGAAAGCCTGCCACCACCTTCAACCAAAAGGCGGAGGCGCTGTATCAGCAGAATGTACTCTCGGTGATGGAGGAAGTCTGGCACAAGGAGGGCGAGCGCATTGACCTTGTAATCTTCCTCAACGGTATTGCCATTTTTACCTTTGAACTGAAATGCAACACCAGCGGACAGAACTATGAGGATGCGATCCGTCAGTATAAGTTTGAGCGGGATTACAAGACTCGTCTGCTGAAATTCAAGGCGGGCTGCCTAGCCCACTTTGCTATGGACTTGAACGAAGTCTATATGTGCACCAATCTGAAAGGAAAATCTTCCTTTTTCCTGCCGTTCAATAAGGGCTGTGGTGTTGGAATTCACTCTGGTAAGGGCAACCCCCACAACGAAAACGGCATCAATGTTTCTTATATGTGGGAAGATATCCTCAAAAAAGATACGGTGCTGTATCTGATTGATAAAATCATTTTCCTGCAAAAAGAAACCAAGAAAGACCCGGATACCGGTAAGCGTGTTACCAAGGAAACGCTGATTTTCCCCCGGTATCACCAGTTCAATGCCGTGCGCAAGTTGGTGGCAGACGTCGTAGAACACCATAGCGAGAAAAATTATCTGATTGAGCACTCGGCGGGCAGTGGCAAAACCAATACCATTGCATGGTTGGCCCACCGTTTTGCCTCCTTGCACGACAGGGAAAACAAAGTCATTTTTGATACGGTTTGCATCATCACTGATCGTATCGTGGTAGACCGTCAGCTTCAGAATGCCGTACTGTCACTGGAGCACAAGGCCGGTCTGATCAAGGTCATGGATGAAAAATGCACGTCCAAAGATCTTGCGGATGCCCTCAACGGCAATACAAAAATTATTGTGACTACCATCCACAAGTTCATGTACATTCAGGAACTTGTGCAGGAGCTGAAAAGCAAGACTTTTGCCGTAATCATCGACGAGGCGCATTCCTCTACCGCCGGAACTGCCATGGAAGCGGTGACATATGCTCTTTCAGAGAGCCGCAAACTGAGCGAGGCCACCCCTGTTGATGTGTCAGAAGAAGAAAAATCTATGGGCGATATTATCGAGGACGAAATTGCCCGTAGCGGAAAGCAGCCCAATGTCTCCATGATTGCCTTTACCGCAACTCCGAAACCGACTACCTTGCAGTTGTTCGGCTGTCTGAACGAAGAAGGAAAAAAGGTTGCCTTTGACCTATATTCCATGAAGCAAGCGATTGAGGAAGGCTTCATTCTGGATGTGCTGCAAAATTATGTGACCTATAAGACTTATTTTGAAATTAATAAGGCTATTGAGGACGATCCAGAACTGGAAACGATTGCCGCAAAGCGTAAGATTGCCAAGTATATTGAACTGCATGATACAAACATTGCCCAGAAAGTTGAGATCATTATTGAGCATTTCAAAAACAGAATCATGCAGGAGTTAGGCGGCAAAGCAAAAGCCATGGTCATTACTTCGTCACGGCAGGCAGCAGTCAAATACCGGAACGAGTTTGAAACCTATATTTCCAAGCATGGGTACACGGGTATTCGTGCACTGGTGGCGTTTTCAGGCAAGGTCTCTCTGGACGGCCACGAATACACCGAAGCGGTGATGAACGGCATTAAGGAAGAAGATTTGCCGGAAGTGTTTGACAGCAACAGCTATCAGGTACTGTTGGTGGCGAATAAGTATCAAACAGGCTTTGATCAGCCGAAGCTCTGTGCCATGTATGTGGACAAACGTCTGCGGGGAGTCAATGCTGTGCAGACCCTTTCTCGCTTGAACCGTATTTGTGCGCCCTATGATAAGAAAACCTTTGTGCTGGATTTCAAAAATGAATATGAAGATATTCAAGCGTCCTTTGCCCCATTCTATACTGAAACGATTCTAAATGAGACGATCACCCCTTCGGATATTCGAACGGTGGAAGCTCAGGTGGATCAGTATAATTTCCTGGATATTGACGATATTGAGGAATTTAACGGATACCTGTATCAGGATAAACGAACCTCTAAAGAAAAGGCTCGAATGTGGGCGTTGCTGGATAAATCCCTGCAAATCATCAATCGCCACCCGGAACTGGAAAAGCAGGAAATCCGTGCGACGATCAAGCGTTTCTTGCGTTTTTACAGTTTCCTGATTCAGGCAACCTGCTTTGAAAGCGTGGATCTGCACAAGAAGTACAATTTCCTTTCATACCTGGTTAAAGAAATCGAAGTGGGCAGCGGTGGAAATGATTTTGATATTGCGGACAAAATCACTGCCTCCAATTTCCGTCAGAAAAAGACCGGGGAAAATACACACGAAATTGAATCCAAGCCGGAGGTCAGCCTTCCGACACCCAATGAGGTCTTTATGGATGAAGCCGTGAAAAAGAAGCTGTCCGAGATCATCGACGAGATCAATGCAGCGTATAACAAAAACTTTGATATCGGCGTGGCCTCCAAGTCCGCTCTGCAAATGAGGGACATTTTGCTGAAGAATGGACATCTGAGGGACAGTGCACGGAATAACTCGCTGAAAGACTTCCGCTTCGCCTATTTTGACGCTGTACAGGATGCTCTGATTGCCGGGTATGAGCAGAACCAAGATTTCTTCGCACTTTTGCTGGATAATGACGAGAAGAAGCGTGAACTGATGCAGGTGTTCCTGGAGGATGTATATAAGCATTTGCGTAGTGATTAACCTTATGTCAATTAACAGCGCCCACTGACTACAATGTCGATGGGCGCTATTATATTGGTTACAACTCAAAACTTTCTATCTGCCTGTTGCAAATGTCCTAAAACAAATCTTATTCACTTTTCTCGCGTTGTGTCAAGGAATTGTACTCCTTTAATTTGTTTTCTCGTACCTTTGTCTCGTATTGATTTGCCTTTTTTTCCAGAAACTGTACGAGAAAACGCTTTCCAACCGATACGGTATCAATCGTAGAAATTATTGCTAATATAGTTGCAATAATTAATGCAATTGTAAATAGCGTGTTTGAATGTGTAGTAAAGGAAAAAACTGTGCCCAAAACACCTAAAACCGATAATGCAAACATGACAACGGATAATAGTTTCTTACGAGGAGAAATCCATTTTTCACGAGCTTGTTTCGCATATGAATCGGCTGACTTTCGATTCTTCTCAGCTTGCATTTTCCGCTGTTGTTCTTCAGATTCTTTTTGCTTGCGAAGTTCACAAGTGATATTTGACAATTCCTGAGTATGTTTTTGCGAAGCTCTTTCCATTTCTTTGTTTAGTTGGTTCAATTCGATTTGATGCCGTTTTTCTCTTTCGTTTAGTTCAGTTTGGTGGCGGGCTGTTTCTTCAGCTATTAATTGTTCTTCATATTTCCTTTGAGCTTCTTGTACAGATGTTTCGGTGATGCTATCAACCTCCCCAAAAGAGCCTAACCAGATTTCATTCCGAAATACCCGGTCAGCACGTAACGCCACAACTTGTTCTGGTGTCAACTTGCCAGATAGCTTAAGTTTTTGGAGAACCTCATCGACTTTTTTCATTATTTCTGGGATGGGTTGTAATGCACAATACGCATTCTTTAGTAATTCGCTTTCTGGCAAATTATTTACCTCACCACATTTTATCCAAGTAATTGCTGATAAATTACTATCAGAAATAATTAACTGAAAGGTTCTCTTGCTTATGTTCTCTTTATAGTATGTGTTAAAAGCTCTTGTAAAATCATAATTATTTGTGACAAAAATAAAACGGCATGTTTCAATATCGTTACTTGTATAATCTCCTCTAAGGCGATGAATGGCCAGTGCGGATTTTACGTCATTTTCCAAATTGGCTTCTGTATAATGCGGAGTATTATCTTTAATAAACTGCTTGAGTTCTGTCTCTCCTAACATTTTTTGTTCATCTACGGAACCATCGTCTTTTGTGTCATATGGAGGAATATCGTGTTCAACTATTCCAAAACGGCTTTCCAATTTACTTGGTAGTAATTTAATCTCTCTATCGACGTCATTGGAGTTGTAGTTGTGAGCGTTTAAACCGTCTAGAGTACGATAGCCATTGGATATTGCCGTTGGACTCAAAGAGTACTTATATGCAGATAAAATATCAATTATTTCCTGTCTTATATGGGGAAAATAGCAAAATTTTCCATTTTGCCGTTGCAGCATATTATGAAGCAATAGGGCGTTATGTTCTCTTTCGCTGCCGCTATATCCCAGTAAGTCTATTAAAAATGGTGTATCATAAAAGAACGTTGTATTTGAATAGTTGGCTGATTTTATATCTCCATTCTCTGGTTGAATATAGAGCGCTAAACGTAAAAAGTATCCTTTAATTAAATCGTTTAGATACTCAAATTCTTCATTACTCGCATCTTTGCACTCGAAAATGAATCTTGCGATATAGTAATCTGTTTCATAATCTTTTGGTGAGATACTGACACTTGCCAGATCATTTGTGCCAATCTGAAGACCGTATCGGGAAAAAAAGGTATGTAAACAGTTAATCGCCCGACTGTCGGTAAAATTCCCTGCTCTTTTACAATGTGCATTTAGGTATACTGATAATTTTTCTCCTAAAACATGTAAGTAGCGTTCACAATCTTTCCGTCGAGAATCCATTTGAGAAATCTCCGAATCGATTGGAGAAACAAGATAATAATTATGATTTCTTCTTTCAATAGATGAATAAGGTTTACGTGCAAACACTTTCTTTATGATGACTTCTGGCATATCTGTATACGCAAAATTATGTTGCACATAATTTTGCACCTTTTGTATGTCTACTTTTTCACCTGGAGATGTGAGAGTAGCGGTCGCATACATTACAAAAGGGGTAATAAGGTCGATCATGTCTTTTTTGCGACTTTGCCATACGGCTTCTAGCATTGCTGCACTAATCATTGTTTGATTATTGTTCATTTTCTGTCTCTTGTCCCTTTCTTTTTGAATTATCTCGTATGTAAACTAGCAGGCAAATTGCTATTTGCTTAAATCATTTTTGCTTTTTCTTTTTAGACGCATAATACGGCTTTGGCCTTGCTTTTCCTCGCATATTATTGGGATTTTTGAGCAGCTTGGACAGGCTCAGTATCCTCAGGAACGCCGAGAAGTCCTCCGAGGAAATTTTCTCGAAGGGTATCTGCATCCTGTCACAAAATTCATGGATCGCCATTTCCTCCTGGCTACCCTGTTCGAGCGCCCGTTCAAACTTTTCCTTGACATCCTCCAGCGTGGGCTGCGGGTCGGCGGTGGTCTTGTCCTTCAAGTGGGCTTCCCGTATATCCCGGACGATGCTGTCTAGGTCATCGTGCATGACGTGGCTGTAAAAGTCGCTTTCCTGCACCTGCCCCAGCTCCAGCGTCCGCATATAGAGGTCATCTTCTCCGGGCGCATACTTGCTGAGGACGGTCCGCCGGGTGGCCTCCATCACCAGATTCATCTGCTCCACCCGCATATTGGCGATCCGATCGATACAAATTTCCATATCCACCATCAGCCGCCGGAAGTTCGGATGCGTGGCAAGTTCGCAGAGAAGCCGGTTGTTGATCTTGCCGCTGCTCAAAAGTTCTACCATATCGTCACTCAGATGCAGAGCCTGAAGCTCTGTGTTTGGGTGATTTTTATTTTCGGACAGCCCCATCAGATAGTCGGTGGACACGCCGTAAAACTCTGCCAGCGTTGCAATCGCAAACGGGCTGATGTCCTTGTAGTCATCGCTTTCATATTTTCCCAGCGCAGATTTTGAAAGGCCGGTCTGCTCCGCCAGCTGTTCCAGCGTCAGGTGCTTGTCCACCACCCGCAGGTCTTTGAGCCGCTCCGGGATTGACAGCTTTGTGTACATCCAATGCCCCCTCTCTCGTTATTGTTTTTTCAGTGAATACACCCATTATAGCACGATTCCATAAGCGTGGAAATATGCGGATTTCGAGCGTTTTTCCAACGTCTTGGATATACGGGAGCAGCCCCCTTTTTTCGATAGAATGGTTCTTGCAGACAGGCACTGAACCTTGAAAATCGAATGACCGGCTGCAAGGAGTATGGCCTCCGGGGAAGTGACGCCATGACAGAAATCGAGCGCACCGAAGAGGCCGATACGCCGGAAAAAATTCCGGGCAGGAGCGGCTTGCAGGCAGACCGGCGGACAGAAACAAGTTTATCATGCGGGGCGCATGGCTCCGCAGCAAAGAAATGGAGGAAATCATTATGACACTGAGTATGAAAGAAAAGAAGATTCTCTACGCTTACGGCTGTCCCAGCCACCACAATACGGTGACACGGCTGAAATGGCTGACGTCCCTGACGGTTGACCCGGAGGCCAAACGCTGGATGCTTGGACTGGCCCGGAAGGTGGAGACGGAGGTGGACGAAAGCTGGTACGAGGATTTTTACCACCATCTGCGCATGGAGATGGACGAGTACCGCCGTCTCAAGCGCAGCCTGCGTGTGCTGAAATCTTACACTGATTATAAGGAGGATCTGTATGAGGAAGCTGTCTAAGTATGAGAAAGAAACCATCATCAACTGGAACGAGGCGGAGAACCTTGCTAGCGTCTATACCTTCAACGCCAGCTTGAAGCGCAGGCTGGCGGAGTTCAGCCGGAAGTACCCGCTGCTGTGCCGGTTGGAGCGCAGTACACCGGAGGGCAGCGTGACCTATGTTCTGGACAAGGCTCGGTTGTCGATCCGGCTCATCCCGCCTTACAGCGAGGAACGGAAAGCCGCTGCCAGCGCCTATGCAAAGGAGCATTGCTTTCAGGTGATGACGGCGGAAGAAAAAATCGCCTGAAATCGGGACGTTTACGGGAAAAATGACGGGTCTGCACCCGATGTTTTGACCGGCAATCCCCGCAGGCGTATTCCGTATCCACTTCCCGCCGAAAGGCGTAACTGTGTGGATGCGGAGCCGGTGAAACTGGCGGAAACCGCTTCGGCGGTGGAAGCCAGCTTCGCCGGGCGGGAGTACAGAGGGCGGCAAGCCCTTTGTGCCTGGGTGCAGGGGCGGCAGCGCACTGCTGGGGTCAAGAGGTGCGGGTCGCCAGTGACGACCTTTGCGGCAAAGCCGCAAAAGCACCGACCGAGGCGGGAGCCGAGACTAACGCCCATTGGCGGGTTGAGGGCAGCCGCCCCATCGGGTCAAGGGCGAAGCGCCTTGCCCAGGGAAAGTTGATGCCTGCGTCAACTTGTACTGGGTATATTACCTGACGCAGACTTTCACAGGATTTGCGGCTTCGCCGCCCTTCCCCGGCCCCGGAACATCTTCGCAGGAAGGAGGGAAATTGTTTGAAACTGACACGACACAACGGGCGCTCCGGCAAGCATGGCACCTACAATCCCCGCCACAATGACCGCCGGTTCGATGTGGAGAACAGCGAACACATTGACGCAGAGCGGGCCAGACAAAATATCTACTGGGACTGCTATCGGGGCTTCACGACACATGAGTTCCGGGAGAACCCGGAGCAGCCGGATTTCAGCTTTGAGGAAATCGAGCGGATGTATTACTACGAGCATTATTCTGACCATGTGGAGGCGCAGAACGCCCGGAATGAGAAAACCCGGCACACCGAGCGCAACCGCACCGTGGAGGACTTGCTGAAAAACCACAAGACCTGCCCGGAGGAAAGCATCTACCAGATCGGCACGCTGGGAGAATCCGTCTCACCGGAAACACTCTTTCGTATCGTCAACGAGTTCTATGAGGAATTCGAGCGCCGCTTCGGTTCCCATATCCACATTTTAGACTGGGCGCTCCATCTGGACGAGGGGACGCCCCATATCCATGAGCGCCATGTGTTTGACTGCCAGAACCGCTACGGGGAACTGTGCCCCCAGCAGGAAAAAGCGCTGGAAGAACTGGGCATTCCTCTCCCGAACCCGGAGAAGCCAAAAGGCAGGCATAACAACCGGAAACAGACCTTCGATGCGGTCTGTCGGACAATCCTGTTTGACATCACAAGGCTACATGGGCTGCATCTGGATCAGGAGCCGTCCTACGGCGGGCGGGAGTATCTGGAAAAGCAGGACTATATCCTGATGAAACAGAAGGAGCAGCTGGCGGCGCAGGAGCAGAAGCTGGAAGAATTAACGCTCAAAATTGAGGATGTGGAAACGCTGCTGGACGATGTTTCCGATGCGGCCTATGACAAGGCGGTGGAGGTGGTGACCGATACCGTCCGGCTGGAAACCCACAAGGAAGATATTCGTCTGGTGGAAGAATCCAAAAAATGGGTGCTGTCGCCGGAGCGGAAGGCACCGAAGAAGGAACGTGACTACGCAGCCGCCCGGCTGGATGGCGTTATTACCAAAATCAAGCGGGTCATGCAGAACGCCCTGGCAAAAATCCAGAAAACGCTTATGCAGCCGGAGGTCAAGAAGGCCGGTAAGGAGCAGATTAAGGAGAAGGCCAGAGAATCTATCCTGGAGAAGCTGGCGAAAGGCAAGGTGGACGCTGACCGGGATAACCGGGAACGCTGGGAACGGGAGGGGCGGATCGCTCCGAAAAAGAAACACGATATGGAGTTATGAGGCACCTGATTTTCTGCGGAAACCGGGTGCCTTTTTCCCTGTCTGGAGGTGAGAAAATCGAATGTATTTGAAGCGGTGAAGCAGTCTGTCCCCACAAGGCAGGCTGCGGAATATTACGGGGTGCAGATTGGCAAGAACGGGATGGCCTGCTGTCCTTTCCATGATGACAAGCATCCCAGCATGAAGGTCGACCGCCGGTTCCACTGTTTCGGCTGTCAGGCGGACGGGGATGTGATTGATTTTACCGCCCGTCTGTTTAGCCTGAGCAGCAAGGAGGCGGCGCTGAAGCTGGCGGAGGATTTCTCTGTCCGCTATGACGCCAAAGGCCATGACCCGCCCCGCAGGAGACCGGTCAAACGGAAAATCAGCGAGGAACTGCGCTACCGGCAGGCGGAGCAGAAATGTTTCCGGGTACTTTGCGATTATCTGCATCTGCTGGAATGCTGGGAGAAGGAATACGCCCCGCAGACGCCGGAGGAAACGTGGAATCCGCTGTTTGTGGAAGCCCTGCAAAAGAAAGCGCACACGGAGTATCTGCTGGATATTCTCCTGTCCGGCAGCATGGAGGAACGTGCCTGTGTGGTCGCTGAGTATGGAAAAGAGGTGAGGAAGATTGAGCAGCGAATATCAGAGTTTACCGCCAGCCACCCGGCAGGCCGCCATGAGCGCAGCCGAAGCCTTAGCGCCGGAGCAGAGCGTTGACGAAGTACGGGAAAGCCTGTCTGTCACGGAGAAAGGCCAGCCCGCCAACACCATCGGCAACTGTCGGACGGTGTTCTGCCATGACCCTCTCCTGCGTGGGGCGATCCGCCTGAACCTTCTGACTGACCGGGTGGACATTGTACGGGATTTGGGCTGGCGCAGGAATACCAGCGCCCTGACGGATACGGACGTGAAGTATCTGCTTCTCTATTTTGAGCAGAATTACGACCTGACCAGTGAGAAAAAGATGACGGCGGCGCTCTCCATCGTGGCGAATGAAAACTGTTACCATCCCATACAGGACGTGCTGAACGGCCTTGTCTGGGACGGGACGCCCCGCATCCGCTCCTGTCTCCATCACTTCTTAGGTGCGGACGAGAACGACTATGTGGAAGAAATGCTGAAGCACTTCCTGCTGGGGGCCATACGCCGGGTATTCCGCCCTAGCTCCAAATATGAGGAAATGCTCTGTCTGGTGGGCGGTCAGGGCGCTGGCAAGTCCAGCTTCTTCCGACTGCTGGCGATCCGGGATGAGTGGTTTTCCGATGATCTGAAAAAGCTGGACGATGACAGGGTGTATTTGAAGCTGCAAGGACACTGGATCATCGAGATGTCGGAGATGCTGGCTACCAGCAACGCCAAAAGCATTGAGGAAATCCGCTCGTTCATCAGCCGCCAGAAGGAAACCTACCGGACGCCCTATGAGGCCCAGCCCAAAGACCGGCTGCGGCAGTGTGTATTCGGCGGTTCATCCAACACGCTGGACTTCCTGCCCCTTGACCGGGCCGGGAACCGGCGCTTCCTGCCGATCATGATTTACCCGGAGAATACGGAGGTTCACATTTTGGAGGACGAGGACGCCTCCAGAGTCTATCTTTTGCAGGTATGGGCGGAGGCTATGACGATTTACCGCAGCGGGAAGTATTCCATGAAATTCAGCAAGTCCATCCAGCGTCAGCTGGTGGAAGTGCAGAAAGATTTCATGCCGGAGGACACCGAGGCCGGGCAGATACAGGGCTTTCTGGAACACTACACCGGCAGCATGGTCTGCTCCAAACAGCTTTTTAGGGAGGCCCTGGGCCACATCTACGACGAGCCGAAGCGGTGGCAGCTGCACAATATCAACGAGATCATGAACACGGTGGTGACAGGCTGGAAACCATTCTCCAATCCCCGGATGTTCGCCGGGTATGGCAGGCAGAGGGGCTGGGAACGGGACGTTTCCGGCAACGAACTGCCCGGCAACGAAGATGGATTTGTGGAACTGAGCGAGGAAGAATGCTGCCAGTTGGAACTTCCACAGGAATGGATCGCATAAAATCAGCAGTCTGTTGCCGGGATGGTTGTCACTTGGTTGCCGGGTTCGTTGCCGGGGATTTTCCGGTCTGGATACGGAAAAAGCCTGTAAATAAGGCATTTTCTAATATCTATCTATATTTCCGGCAACGAAAGCAACGAGATTTTCAAGAAAATTTATAAAGTAAGATTTGCAGGTCAGACGATAGTTTACAGGTTTTCAGAGGTCCGTTGCCGGACTTCGTTGCCGGTGCTGCCCTCTGACCTGTCACTCTATGGAGGTAGCCTATGGTAGATGAATGGAGCGGTTTTGCAGACCTGCTGGCTAGTTTGATTGAAAAGTATGCTTCAGAACTGGATGTTGAGAATCTTCCGTTGCCATCGGTAATGCATGATGAGCAAGACGGTACAGCGGTTGATAAAAAAGATCCTAATCCTGAGTATGAAGTAGTTGCAGGCCAAATTGCTGCATGATATAATTAACGTGATAATAAAGTCCAAACAAAATACGATAACTAAAATCTGAGGTGAATGCGAATGGAACACCC
The DNA here is from genome assembly GCF_020736365.1 of Clostridium sp. M62/1. NCBI lineage: Bacteria > Bacillati > Bacillota > Clostridia > Eubacteriales > Clostridiaceae > Clostridium > Clostridium sp. M62/1. The sequence continues at coordinate 1,688,955 of NZ_CP085988.1, forward strand.
AAATGATAAAATGCCAGGTTCCGAAATGATGATCTATAGGACGGAAGATGGTTTAACTAAAATTGAGACGACCTTTGACGGCGATACTGTCTGGCTTTCTGCCGATCAGATGGCTGAGCTGTTCCAGCGGGATAAATCCACGATTTCAAGGCATATCAAGAATATTTTTTCAGAGGGTGAACTCGTGCGCGATTCAGTTGTTGCAAAATTTGCAACAACTGCCGCTGATGGGAAAACCTATCAGGTTGAATACTATAATCTAGACGTGATTATATCGGTCGGCTATCGTGTAAAGTCCAAACGCGGTACACAGTTTCGTATCTGGGCAACCGGGATTCTGAAAGAGTATATGCGAAAAGGGTTTGCCTTGGATGACGAGCGGCTGAAAAATCTGGGCGGCGGCGGATACTTCAAGGAACTGCTGGAGCGGATCAGAGATATCCGTGCATCTGAAAAGGTTTTTTATCGGCAGGTTTTGGAAATTTACGCCACCAGCATCGACTATGACCCTCATGCAGAGATTTCTGTCCAGTTTTTCAGGAAAGTCCAGAATAAGATCCACTATGCCATTCATGGTCAAACAGCGGCTGAGGTCATTTACACGAGAGCAGATGCCGAAAAGGAATTTATGGGCCTTACCGCATTTGCCGGAAAACAGCCCACACTGAAAGAAGCGGTGGTAGCGAAGAACTACCTGAACGAAAAGGAGCTTCGCGCAATGGGCCAGCTTGTTTCTGGGTATCTGGATTTCGCGGAGCGTCAGGCGGAACGGAAACAGGTTATGACCATGAAAGATTGGGCAGAGCATTTGGACCGTATTCTTACGATGAGCGGTGAGCAGCTATTGCAAGGAAATGGGAGCGTGAGCCATAAACAGGCCGTGGATAAAGCGACTGCCGAATACAAGAAGTACAAGGCCAGAACGCTTAGTGAAGTGGAAAAGGACTATCTGGATTCCATTAAGATGTTAGAACAGAAGACAGAGAAAAAATAAGGGGCTGTAGTGCCTATGGAGAGCAGGCAGATGGAAAAAGAGAAGATAAAGGTTTACACCTATACCAGAGTCTCCACCGCTATGCAGGTGGACGGCTACTCGCTGGATGCGCAGAAGGCCAAAATGAAGGCCTACGCCGACTACAATGATTATGAAATCGTCGGTGAATATGAGGATGCGGGAAAGTCCGGCAAATCCATTGAAGGGCGGGCACAATTCGGCCAGATGTTGGAGGATATCAAATCCGGCAAAGACGGCGTGTCTTATGTTCTGGTGTTCAAATTGTCCCGCTTTGGCAGAAATGCGGCGGATGTGCTTTCCTCCCTTCAGGTCATGCAGGATTTTGGCGTTAATCTGGTGTGTGTTGAGGATGGCATTGATTCTTCCAAAGATGCGGGCAAATTGATGATCTCTGTCCTGTCTGCCGTGGCGGAGATTGAGCGTGAAAATATCCGTGTCCAAACCATGGAGGGCCGAATCCAAAAAGCAAGGGAGGGCCGCTGGAACGGTGGCTTTGCTCCCTATGGGTATCGGCTGGTGGATGGGAAATTGATGATCAACGAGGAAGAAGCGGAGGCAATCCGAGTCATCTATGACCAATATGTGCACACGGATATTGGCGCAAACGGAATTGCAAAATATCTGGAAAACCACGGTATCCGCAAGATTCCCCGGCAGAATGGGAAGAATCCCCTGTTTGACGCACATTTGATTCGCTTGATTTTGAAAAATCCGGTGTACTGCGGCAAGATTGCCTATGGACGCCGCAAAACGGAAAAAGTGCGCGGCACAAGGAACGAGTATAAGCTGGTGGAGCAGGACAACTACCTGCTGGCAGAAGGATTGCATGAGCCTATTGTTTCGGAAGAAGTCTGGCAGGCGGCGCAGGTGAAGCTGCTGGCACAGGCCAAGAAATACGAACACGTCAACCGTGGGAAGGATGAACACGTACATTTGCTCTCCGGCATTGTAAAGTGTCCTGTCTGCGGAGCCGGAATGTACGGGAACAAAAGCATCAAGCACAAAGCGGACGGCACCAAGTACAAGGATTTTTACTACTACGGTTGCAAGCACCGCTCTATGATTCGTGGGCATAAGTGCGATTACAAAAAGCAGATTCGGGAAGAACTGCTGGACGATGCCGTGGCAGAAGTCATTGTAAAGCTGGTGAGCAATCCGAAGTTTTCTGCCATGATGCAGGAAAAAATCAATATGAAAGTGGATACTGCCGCCATTGACCAGGAGATTGCCAATTACGAGAAGCAGCTGCGCCAGCATTATTCCGTCAAGGCGAAGCTGGCGGAGGAGATTGATTCTCTCGACCCGGACGACCGGCACTATGTGCGGCGCAAGGCAGACCTTGATGACCGGCTCTACAAGATGTATGATAAGATCGAGGATACCGAATCTCTGCTGATTGCGGCCAGAGCCAAAAAGCAGGCCATTGAAGCGGAAAAACTGACCGGTGACAATATCTATAAAGTGCTGATCTATTTTGAAAAACTGTACGGCGTGATGAACGAAGCGGAGCGGCGGCAGTTGATTGAGGCATTGATCTCTGAGATTCAGATTTACCCGGAACGCCAAGCCAATGGACAGTGGTTAAAATCCATCAAATTTAAGCTGCCGATTATCGAGGAAGACATGAGTATTAGTTTGGACAATGAAGAACAAGTCGAGACGGTTGTTTTACTCTCCCACAAAACCCAGACAGCATAATAGCGTAAAAGCCGAGTTCGGCAAGAGATAAGGTAAAGCCGGTAGCCATGTTTTATGAAGCTATCTGAATATATCTGAATATGTCCCCGTAAGCAGACGAATCTTCAGACGCCAAAGCCCTGAGCTGCGCTCACCTCCCAAATTTTGCTGTCCGATGTTAAACTCATTTCCCTTGGCGGATATTATCAGTCGGCGCAGGGAAAACCTGCACGGAAGGCCTTGCTACAGTGCGGGAGGAATGTTTTGCCCTGAGATAAGGTAGGGCAGAACCGCACTTTTAAAGCACTTTCCCAAACGGGGTAGGAGAAATCGGCCGGAACCATATCCGATTTTCGTTTGCTTCTATGATTTGCCGGGGATAGCAGAATATTAGGTCAGAAGACAGAATACTAAAAGATTTATAAGAGAAAAAGAAAGATCAGGAGGAAATGTATCAAATGAAACTGATCCGTCTATTGGCTGCTGCCATCACACTGTCTGCAATGCTGTCTGGCTGTGCTTCTGAGTCTGAGCAGGAGAAATCGCCGTCATTCCAGAATGAGACAGCTTCGGCCGTCCGGGAGAAAGAGGAAACAGCCGCAGAGTCAGAAGAAATAAAGCTGCCGTCTGCAGAGACTGTGCCTGAAACGGAAGCACCGGCCTCAGTATCGCCAGCCACAGTGCTCTGTCCTGACTGGGCATCTTATTTCGGGGAGCTGAACGGCGCCGCCGTCATATTTGCTCCGGACGAATATACAGTTCAGATTTATAATGAAGACCTGGCAGATACCCGCCGTTCTCCCTGCTCCACCTTCAAAATTATTTCTTCCCTGGTGGGCCTGGAAAACGGTGTCATTGATCCGGAGAATTCCACCCGATCCTGGAGCGGTGAGATTTTCTGGAATGACGACTGGAACAGGGATATCGACTTTCTCTCTGCCTTCCAGACCTCGTGTGTCTGGTATTACCGGCAAGTGATTGATGAAATCGGCTCGGATGGGATGAAACGCGCTCTCGATGACCTTCAATATGGTAACTGCGATATATCAGACTGGGAGGGGCATCTGAACAATAACAACAGCAATCCGGCCCTCACCGGCTTTTGGATCGAATCATCCCTGAAAATTTCACCGAGAGAACAGACCGAAGTGATGGAGAGGATTTTTGGAAGTTCCTCAAAATATTCCTCAGACACCAGGGCTCTTCTTGAAAAAGCTATGTTTTATTCAGAGGGGAGTGATGAAAGCTGTGCGGTCTACGGAAAAACGGGGATGGGAAAATCGGAAGGAACTGTAGTAGACTGTTGGTATACAGGCTTTGCAGACGTCGGACACCGCATCTATTTTTGTATTTATCTGGGAGAAACACCCGGTCAAAATGTGTCTAGTTCCCGGGCAAGAGAAATCGCTGTTTCACTGATAAAGGATAATTTTTAATGCTTCCTGTTTCGGGCGCGCCGGGAGTTCTGTTCAGCCCCTCCTTTTTATTGACACGAAAATCTCTTTTGCTTATAATTGATTAGAGAAAAAACGCGCTTTTCAGTGGGCCTTCCGCGGAAAGCAGGCGGAAGGAGAAGATATGATGAGCAATGAAGAAAAAAATACGGCAGTTCTGGAAAAAAAGGAGCTGCTCTTAAAGATGAGAAATGTGCCGGAGCTTTACGTTCTGATGTCTGTATGCACGAAACAGCCCTATGTGGTCTGTGACCCGGAAACCTTTGATGATGAGATTCTGATGTTTTTCACAGAGGAGGAGGCAAGAGAAAAGGGAAAGGCGCTTCTGGAAGAGAAGATCCCTGTTTCGATTGTGAGGGTGGAGGAAAAGCAGAAGCTCCTGTTTTTCACAAGCCTTTTTACGCTGGGTGTGAACGCGATCCTCATGGCCAATGGCGGCGAGGAGACGCTTCTGCAGCTTGAGGAGCTGGTGAGAAGGAAGAGCCAGGAGGAGCAGCCGGAGGGAACGGTGTGGATTGAGAATCCTCAGCTTCAGCTCACCTCTCTCTACTATGCCCAGGAGATGAGGAAGCAGCCAAACCCGCAGCATGATGCAAATACGGCAGGGCTTCTTGACGAGCTTCTGGCAGATTTCAAAAAGGGCAAATTTATTATGGCAGTGCAGAAGGAGGAGAAGGGCGTTCCGCTGGCAAAGATGAAGGACGGAAACCTGTATCAGCCGGTTTTTACGGATGCACTGGAATTCCAGAAATTCAACAGGGAAAACAAATTCCGCCCGATTGCCGTTCCGGCCGAGAAGCTGGCTTCACTTCTGGTTCCGGATGCCAAGGGCGTTGTGCTGAATATTATGAGTATTAACCTGCCGTTTACCATTAACAGAACGCCGGCAGGAGCAGGACCAAAGGCTTCTGAGGGACAGGTGGAGGCAGGTCAGGTGGAGACTGCCCCGACAGAGGGAGAAGAGCCCACAATGGCATAGAGGAATTTCTGAGCCCGGATGAAAGGACGCAGGCGGAATATTATTCCGCCTGCTTTTTCTTGCGCCAAAAAGCCCGCCTGCTGGCTGTGAGCGCGGCATTTTTTAACACATCTTCAGGCACATTTCTTTGTGCTGCAGACCTGCTGGATGCAGAGTAGATCCGTATATCGCGGGCCTGTTTGCGAAGGAGGAGGCCAGAGGAAGGAGAACCGGGAGAAAATCTCTGTGCAGGGCAGAGAACAGGAAAAAAGGCTTTCTCTCCGTATGTGCAGGGACAATCGAAAGGCATGGCTGTTTTGCCGCTGAAAAGGATTTTCAGAAGAAAGGGATCCTGTCTCTCCGGACATGGGAGAGGCAGAAAGGCTGATGACATGGGGCAGACAGAAAACAGAGGAATGTAAAAAATAGATCAGGGATTGTATAGAAAATAAAAAATGTAAGTGTTGTTCTTATAAAATGTAAAACGAAGATAAAAAGATAGTTAAAAAACAAGATTTCTCTTGAATTTTTAGAATTTTAAGGTAGAATTAGCTTTGTTTGGAGAAAAATTTAAAAACAAAGCAGAGAAGGAACGGAAGACAGGCTGAAAGCAAACGGAAGCCAAACATGCGGCTGAACATTCGGCCTGACGGATCCGCTGATTCCTCAGTATGGAAATTTTAAAAATTCACAGGAGAACAGAGATGAGAAACTACAAATTACTTACGCCAGGTCCTCTCACCACTACGGACACGGTAAAACAGGTGATGATGTTTGATCACTGTACATGGGATGACGATTATAAGCAGATCACTCAGAAAATTCGCAGAGAGCTTCTGGAACTGGCTCATGTCACCGAGGAAGAGTATACGGCAGTGCTGATGCAGGGTTCAGGAACCTTTGGAGTGGAGAGCGTACTCAGCAGCGTAGTGCCGCAGGATGGAACAGTGCTTTTGCTGAGCAACGGCGCTTACGGTGAGAGAGCCGCTAAAATATGCGAATATCACCATATTTCCTGTATTCACATAACGCAGGCTTACGACAAGACACCAGATGCAGGAAAAGCAGAGGAGGCCTTAAAGAACCACCCTGAAATTACCCATGTGATGATGATTCACAGTGAGACCACCAGCGGAATTTTGAATGATATTGCGACCATCGGCGGGCTGGCTCATACTTATGGAAAGGTCTTTATTGTGGATGCGATGTCCAGCTTTGCAGGTGTTGACATTCCGGTTCGGGACTGGCACATTGATTTTCTCGTAAGCTCCGCCAATAAGTGTATCCAGGGAGTTCCGGGATTTTCCTTTATTATCGCCAACAGAAAATTGCTGATGGAGTCTAAGGGGTGCGCGAGAAGCCTTTCTCTTGACCTCTACGATCAGTGGGCAGGCATGGAACAGGACGGAAAATGGCGCTACACATCCCCGACCCACGTAGTTCTCGCCTTTGATCAGGCCATAAAGGAGCTTAAAAACGAGGGAGGCATCGAGGCAAGGCATGCCCGCTACCAGAAAAATATGGATACCCTTGTGGAAAACTTTGAAAAGCTGGGCTTTAAGCTCTATGTGGACAAGGCATGGCAGGGGCCGATTATTGCCACCTTCCTGTACCCGGAGGGAAGAAAATTCGACTTCCAGGATATGTACCACTACATCAAGGAGAGGGGATATGCAATCTATCCCGGAAAACTGACGGATGCAGATACCTTCCGGATTGGCGTGATCGGGGAGATCTATGAGGAGGATATCCAGAAGCTGACAGAGATCATGCAGGAGTACATGGAGAAGACTGAACAGCAGTAAAACCATAGGAAAACAAAAGCTACCACGGAAACGGCAGCAGGTCTGCCGGCTGTCCCAGGACAGCAGGATGGGCGGCTGAACGGAAATGAACAGGAAATTTGAGGAAGAAAAGGCAGAGAAAATAATATCTGCCGGGAGGACAGGAATGAAAATAGAGGGTGTTATTTTTGACTGGGCCGGCACGACAGTAGACTATGGATGCTTTGCACCGGTCAGGGCATTTATGGAGATTTTCAGGGAATATGGGATTGATGCGACCATGGAAGAGACCAGGAAGCCCATGGGGATGCTGAAATGGGATCACATTAAAACCATGCTGTCTATGGACCGGATTCACAGTGAGTGGGTGAAGGTTCACGGACGGGAGTGGACGGACCGGGATGTGGACGAGATGCACGAGAAATTTTCGGAGAAACTGCTGGGGATTCTCCACGGATATGCAGAAGTAAAGCCTTATGTTCTGGAAGCAGTACGACAGCTGAGAGACAGGGGAATAAAAATCGGATCCACAACGGGATATACGGATCAGATGATGGAGATTGTAGTTCCAAAGGCAGCAGAAAACGGATATGAGCCGGATTTCTGGATCTCCCCGAACAGCGTGGGCAATATGGGGCGTCCTTATCCGTATATGATCTTTGAAAACATGAGACAGCTTGGACTTAGGAATGTGCATACCGTTATGAAGGTGGGAGATACCATTTCAGATATTCAGGAGGGAGTAAATGCAGGCGTGATCTCTGTGGGAGTCTTGGAGGGAAGTTCCGAGATGGGACTGACGGAACAGGAGTACGAGGCCCTTTCTGAAGCTGGCAAAAAAGCGGCTAAGGAGAGGCTGACCCAGAGCTACCGGGAGGCAGGGGCAGACTATGTCATTGACCATATGGGCTGCCTGTGCGATCTCATCGACGAGATTGAGGGACAGTCTGTCTAAAGAAGATACAAGAACATTTCGGAACAGGCGGACAGAGTTTTTGAAACAGCGTCTGGACTTCAAATGAAATTTTGGCAATTTTTTGATAAGATTTGTTAAATTTTGATTGACAGAAGAGTCCTCCTGTGATATGATATATCTCGGCTCAGGGAGCCGGGAAGTGCTGTTGTAGCTCAGTAGGTAGAGCGTCGCATTGGTAGTGCGGAGGTCACGGGTTCGATTCCCGTCAGCAGCTTTTTTCTTTTGCCCTTGTAAATACTGGATTTTTCCTGTATTTACAAGGGTTTTTGCGTATCTGGCGAAATCGTATGAAAACCTCTCTGTTTCGCAGCGCGCCGCAGGCTGTCGGTCCCTCCTGCAGCGTTGAGGATACTGTCACAGGAGCGCTCTGCTCGGCATCTCAATATACTAAGGAAAAAAGAGAGGAAAAGCAGATGGATGTTACAACCTTGATGCAGTATATATCCTATGGACTGATCGCGATCGGCGTGATGGCCTTTTTAGTATCGGCAATCACCCAGGTAATTAAGAGCTGGCCGGGACTTTCCAAGCTGCCCACCTCGGCGGTGGTGCTTGTTCTGAGCCTGATTCTCTGTCCGGCAGTTCTGGTGGCGGCCATGGCTTGGCTGGACCAGCCTATTCAGTGGTATATGATATTTGCCAGTATTCTGGCAGCGTTTATCGTGGCCCTGGTATCTATGGATGGATGGGAGCGGCTGAAGGAGATCTGGGAGAGAACAGGCTATAAGGATAAAAAATAGGGAGCCCGTGAAAAAATAGGGACCTGCGAAGCAGAAAAGCTCCGGTGCAGAAACCGGAGCTTTTGTAAAGCATCTGGTAAGTGTTATCAGAATTTCTGGAAGTTTTCTACGTCCAGCACGAATACAGTAGCGCCTCCGACTTTCATGTTCATGGGAACTGTCATATTGACAGTTGGGCAGCAGTTTCCGGCCATGGTTGGTGGAGTGTATACAAGCTGCTCTCTCTGACCGGACATTTTTTTGATAATGGAAATGGCCTCGTCAACTCTGGCGTTGTCCACACCCAGCATCAGAGTGGTACTTTTCTTTTTCAAAAAACCGCCCATGGTGGAGAGTTTTGTAACGAAGAACGAGTTCTGGTTCAGCTCATAGACCAAATCGTCGGCATCTTCACTTCCGATAATCGCAATAATCATTTTCATATGCAGCACCTCCTGTTCATTACATTTTATTATTTTACCATTAAATCAAGAATATTGATATAAAAAACGAATAAAAATTTCATTTTTTTGTAAAAGTCTTTGAAAAGGAGTCAAAAATAGGAATTTTAGGACTGAAATCCGCATGATGTCTTTTGCATAAAGACATTTGATAACTATTCTTTATAGGAGAGATAACAAACAGATATGGATAAATACAGAGGGAGAATAGATTTTTTGCTGTCAGTCTGGTATGATGGAGCTGTTTGTGTCTGAAAGACAGGAGGACATAAGAGAAAAAGTTTTACATCAGGAGGAGAGCAGTATGAATCAGAACAGAAGCCAGTGGGCCAGCAATCTGGGCTTTATCCTGGCAGCGGCCGGCTCGGCCATAGGGCTGGGAAATATCTGGAAGTTTCCGGGAAAGGTGGGAGCTTACGGAGGCGGCGCCTTTATACTGTGCTATATTGCCATGGTAGCCCTGATAGGGTTTCCGGTTATGCTGGCTGAGCTGTCAATGGGAAGGGCGACACAGAAAAATGTGGTGGGAGCGTTTCACCAGTTAAACAGAAAATGGACGTTTGCAGGCGGAATCGGAATGGTGACGCTGTTTGTGATCCTTTCCTACTATGCAGTAGTAGGCGGATGGGTTATGAAGTATATTTTTGTTTATTTAATGGGAGCAGGCTTTGAAGAGGGGGCAGATGCCTATCAGACGTATTTTGTCAATTTCATCGAGAAGCCGGTGGAACCGCTCATATGGGGACTGCTGTTTCTTGTGATATGCATCTATGTGGTAGTCAGAGGTGTGTCGGCTGGAATAGAGAGGATGAGCAAAATCCTGATGCCGGTATTGTTTCTGATTTTAATTGCCTGCGTTGTGAGGGCTGTGACGCTTCCGGGCGCAGCGGATGGAGTTGCCTTTATGCTGACGGTCAACCCGGAGGATTTTAACAGGGATACTCTGGTCGGAGCCCTCGGACAGGCCTTTTTTTCACTGTCAGTGGGAATGGGGATTATGGTTACTTACGGTTCCTATGTGCCGAAGAAGGAAAATCTGGTTAAGAGTGCAGCCTGGATCTGTTTTCTGGATACCATGGTGGCAATCCTGTCAGCTTTTGCCATTATCCCAGTGGTATTTGTGACCCTGGGCGCAGAGGGACTTGGAATGGGCGGAGGCTTCGCTTTCATGGCGCTTCCGGAGGTGTTTGCGGGCTTCCCCGGCGGCGTTCTGTTTGGTCTGGCATTCTTCATCCTTCTGTTTCTGGCCGCTCTCACCAGTGCCATCAGCATTCTGGAAAGCTGCTGCGCTTTTATCACAGAAGAGTGGAAGGTCTCCAGGCTGAAGGCTGCCGTGGTTTGACTTTGCAGACGGACTGCAGATGCTGCCCATGAATGCGGTGATGGAGAAATTTACCGATAATCTGATGATTCCTGTGGGAGCCTTTTTCTTCTGTATTTTTACCGGATGGGTCTGGGGAATCGGAAAAGCAGAAGCAGAGATTGAGGCGGAGGGAAGCTGCCGGTTTGGCCTGAAAAGGCTTTGGGGCGCGATTGTAAAGTTTGTGGCTCCGGCCTTTATTCTTGTGATCTTGTATTTCACAGTGGGAAAAGGTCAGGGACTGTCATAGGAAATTCTCTGGAAGAGAAATCGGCAGAAGGAGTATCCGGCTGAGGAAAAGCCAGACAGAGAAAGAGCTGAAACGAAGCAGAAAATAAGAAAAAATGGAAGAGCGAAACCGGAATCATCAGGCATCGGTCTTCTGGCAGGAGGTAGAGCTTATGGTAGGAAAAAAGATTAAAAACATTGTGTTTGATATGGGAAAGGTGCTGCTGGACTATGATCCTCTTGGAGTGGCCAGACATTTCATGGCTGACCCTCAGGAGACAGAGCTGCTCAGAAAAAATGTGTTTGAATCGGAAGAGTGGCTTTTGCTGGACCGCGGCGCTATTTCAGAGGAAGAGGCTGTGGAGAGGATGAAAGGGCGCATGCCGGATGAACATATGAGAGATATGGCAGAACAGTGCATGGCACATTGGCACCAGTACAATATCAGCCCCAAGCCTGGAATGGAGGAGGTTGTCCGGGATCTGAAGAAAAAAGGTTACAGGACGTATATCTGCTCCAATATATCCCTTCGGTTTCGCGAATTTCGAAACGAGGTTCCCGGTATCGGGCTGATGGACGGCGTTCTCATTTCTGCCGAGGAGCATTGTCTGAAGCCAGAGAGGGAGATCTATGAAAGGCTGTTTGAAAAATTCGGGATACGGCCTGAGGAATCCTTCTTCATTGACGACCTGGAAGAAAATATTAGAGGTGCAGAAGCCTGCGGCATGGATGGATACTGCTATGCAGACGGGAATGTGGAAAGGCTGAGAGAACAGCTGGGAATATAAGAGAGAAAAATGGGGAAGCGGACAGCCAGTGGCTCCGGTTCCCCATTTTTAAACCTGTGTTTTCTTTCTTCCTTCTCTTCCGGAGAGATCCGTCTGCTAAAAGGACAGAACTCTGGCATGCAGCAGAGCGGCATCCTCAGGAGTGTGGGTGGACAGAAGGAGAGGTCGGCTGTTTCTGTATTTTTCGATAAAGCGGATAACCTGATGCTTGGTGTCCCCGTCAAGGCCGGAAAAGGGTTCGTCCATGATAAGGGCATCACAGTCGGAGAGCAGGGCGCGGGCCGCCGCCAGACGCCGCTTCATGCCTCCGCTCAGGGTGTGGGCAGGGCGGCCGAGACACTCAGCTGGAAGAATCTCACAGAGTGCAGAAGCAATCTGCTTTTTTTGTTCTGCCTTCGGGCCCGGAGCCATGACAAGACGTACATTTTCAATGGGGGAGAGGTGCTCGATGAGGCGGTTTTCCTGGAAGACGGCTCCCAGCCGCGCCGGCACAGAGATTCTTCCGCTGTCTGCCTCTTCAAGTCCCATGAGGATGCGAAACAGGGTGGTTTTGCCGGAGCCCGAGGGCCCCATCAGGCAGCAGATCTCCCCGACCTCCACAAAAAAAGAGAGATCGGAAAGCACAGAAAGCTCTCCGTAGGATTTAAAAAGCCCGCTTACAGAAATACAGTTTTCGCGCTGAGAGGCGTTTTCAGAATCGGCAGAGCCCTCACTGAATGGGAGCTGCCCGGGTAAGAGTTGCTTCACTGACATAAAATTTCCTGCTTTCCTAAAAGATATATGGTTTCTCAAGGCCTGTTCTCCCAGCCTATTTTCCCTGCATTTTCAGCAGACAGTTCATCAGCAGCAGAAACAGTCTTTCCAGGAGGGCTGTAACTGCGATGATGACAAGGGTCCACGCAAAGAGGTTCGCTGTCTCAAGGTATATTTTTGAGGTGTAGAGCTGCTCTCCGATGGAGAAGCTGGGGAGGCCGATTACCTCGGCGGCTACCCCGGATTTGATCCCCATGCCCAGGGCAAAACGGCAGCTTCCGGCCAGATAGGGAAGAAGGGCAGGAAGATAGATAGCGCGAAACTTCCTGAGGCCGGAAATGCGGAACACACAGGCCATTTCCAGAAGCTGCGCATCTGCCCCCGATAGGCCGGAGAGGGTGGACTCGTAAATCATGGGAAATACCACCATAAAGGAGATAAACACAGAAAGATTTTCCGAGCCAATCCAGATGAGAGCCAGAATGACAAAGGAGGCTACGGGGATGGATTTCATGAGCAGGACTGCAGGGGCCAGGAATTCCTTCAGGACAGGCAGGAAAAAAGAGGCGGTGCCGGCAATGGCAGCCAGAAAAAAAGCCAGCAGAAAGCCTGCCGTAATCCGGAGAACGGAAAAGCTCAAAGAGAGCCAGAATTCTTCCGTGGGAAGCTGGAGGAAAAGCGCCCGCACCACATCAAGAGGCCCTACAAATATGATGGAATTTTCTATAAGGACCGCGGCTGCCTGCCACAGCGAGATCCAGAATAAGATGACAGCGGCACGGCGAAGTCTGGGCCTTCCCGTTTCGCTGCGGCCAGAAAAAGTCACCGCGTTCACCTCCCGCTTACTGGGCCAGATAGTAGAAATCATCGCCTGGAAGCGCGCCGCCTACAGATTTTGGATCCTGCTCAAAGAGAACCTCCAGATAACCGGACAGGGCGGATTTCATCTCCTCGCCCTCAATATACACAATACTGCAGTAGGGAAGGGCTTTTTTGGCCACAGGCTCTTTCTCGATGATACCCTCCTTGACGACGAGGGCTGCCGTTTCATCAGGCTCCGACAAAGCCAGTGCGGCAGATTCCTCGTGGGCATCCAGAAATTCTGCGACAGCCTCCGAGTTTGTCTCAATCAGACTGTCGCTCACCACAGTGACCCCTGTCACCAGCCGGCTGCCGCCCTCACCCTGGACCTTATCCCACTCTGAGGTCATGTCAAAGACGAGCCTCAGAGCCTCGTTCTGGCTCATGGCAACCGTGGCAAACGGCTGAGGAAGAAGGCCGACGGCGTCTGGATTTTCACTGAGGAGGGAGGCGATTTCGGTAGCCTCTGACTTGTATTCCAGCTTTACGTCGCCGGCATCAAAACCATTGGCAGCAGCCTGCTCTCTTAAGAGATACTGGAGAACATAGTCCGGGGTAGTTCCCTTTCCTGTAAGATAGACAGTCTTTCCGGCCAGATCAGCCCAGGAGGTGATAGAAGGATCGCCGGAAACCAGGTACAGGACGCCCAGGGTGTTGATATCAATAACCTGGATTTTGCCCTCCGTTTTATTGTAGAGAACACTGGCCGCGTTAGCCGGCAGCAGGGCAATGTCCAGCTCTCCGGATACCATGGAAGCCAAAAGCTCGTCAGCCGCGGCTGCCATAGTAAAGTCATAGGTTTCCGAAAGGCTCTCATCATTCATCATGTGGACAAGTCCCATGGAAGTCGGGCCTTTCAGGGAACCGACACGGATCAGGTCGCGGCTCTGTGAGACTTCCGTTTCCTGACTCTGTTCAGAGGAAGCCTCACTTACACTCTCAGCCTCTGTCTGGCCTGTGGTCTCTGAGACATTCCGGGAGCCTGATGCAGAGCAGCCGGCCAGAGCCGCCGTCATGGCCAGAGCCGCAGAGACGGAGACGAAACGTCTGGCAGCCCTGTTGCCTCCCCTGGAGTTGTCCGTAGTTAAATAATGAAGAAATCTTCTGCTTTTCATTTAATTTTCCTCTTTCTCTCATAAAGCCATAAATTAATAGAGTTATAATTATGAATTTTCGTTATCGGGCACAGCTAAAGGCAGCCTGTGCTGACTGTAAGTATACAGGAAATCGGAATAAATATCAATATTTCAGCCTGTCAGACACTGCAGGTTCTGAAAAAGCTGCGGTGGAAACTTGATTCTGCTCCCGAGGCTTCTGAAAAGCCGGGAAAAGCAGAGAAGAGTGGGTAAAGGACTGGAAAGACAGAAAAACACAACACAAGAGAAAGGTCAGAGCAGTCCAAAGTCAGAGGAAAATGTAGTTGACAGGGCAAGAGAAGAAAAATATAATTAACAATGTTAATTAAATGGCCTGGCGGAAATTGCCTTTCGTGAAGAGCAGAGACAGCAGTTTGCATCTTCAGATAAATCAGTCGGCAGTCGGCAGACAGAAAAGGGATTTATCCCGTTAATTAGAAAAACAGATTCCAGGAGGGAAGATTATGAAGGACGCAGGAGAACGCAATGTGGAAAGTCCGGATGGCCGCAGCGCTTCACCGGATTGGCGGGTGATGTGGAAATGGATGCAGCAGATTCACTGCTTTTCCAGAAATATGACAAAACAGCAGCAGAACAGGGAGTTAACGATGGGGGAGATGGAAGTACTTGCAGTGGTGAGTCTGGAGAGTGAGACAACACCTATGAGACTCAGCAGGGCAACTGGTATGAAGCTTGAAGCAGTCAGCCGAACGCTTCGCTCTCTGGAGGCGAAGGGGTGTATCAGGAGAAAAAAACTTCTGTCTGATGCCAGAAGTGTCCTGATTACTCTCACAGAGAGGGGGGAAGAGCTTCTGAAGAAGGACTGCGGTTTGTTTTTGGGACCTTTGTACCGACTTGAAAGAGAGATGGGGGAGAAAACCAGAGAGCTGCTGGCCCTGATTGAACAAGCCAACTGGCTTCTTTCGAAGGCAGAACAGGAAAGGGAGAAAAAACAGGCAGAAAGCAGTGAGAAGGGGGAGGAAAATGAGGTTTTATGATGCACTTCAGCTGGATCCGGCAGTACTGAAAGACAGGATTAAAAAAGCGCCTGACGGCAGGGAACGGCTCTGGTTTATGACCGCTCTTCTCGTGCGGGACGTGCTGCTTGTTGCCTTTGCTATTGTCTTTATTTTGTTTCTCACATCAGTGTTTGGACAGGAAAACAGCTCCATGGCTGTCATAATTTTCTGCATCCTGCTCAGCATTCGCTTTGTCAGTTTCGGATACAAGGCAAAGCATTCCGTGATCAATCTGGCAGCAGTCTTTGGAATTTTGACGGTCTCTCCGGTGTATGCCCAGCACCTAGGCCCTCTGGCAGGCTTTGCAGTTCATTTTATATCCCTTTCCCTGATTCTTGTGATTACGTGTGAATACCCTGAGATGGGGAACGGAGGACTTTATCTGTTTGGATATATCTTTCTGGCCGGAAATCCAGTCGAGGGCTCTGCTCTTGCCGGCCGTGCCATGATGGCACTTGTCGGTTTTGGATTATGCGGGGCGCTCTTGTTCTTCAGGCACCGTAAGAAGCATAAAAATGTATCATTTCTGCATGTCGTCGGCCGCATGAGCATTTACGATCCAAAATGTCAGTGGCAGCTTCGGCTGGCTCTTGGATTAAGTCTTTTGTTTCTGTTGAACAGAGCCCTGAATTTGAACAGATTTATGTGGGCAGGCTTTGCCTGCTCCTCCCTCCTTTCTTCTTATCCGGTCAATCTGAGGGGGAGACTGGCGGAAAGAGCAGGAGGAATTGTTCTGGGCTCCCTGCTGTTTGCTGCTGTTTACCGGCACATTCCGGAGTCTTTTTTGTTCATGGTAGGCCCTGCAGCCGGACTGTGCCTGGGGATTTGTTCCAGCTATTTTGCCAAGACTGTCTTAAATTGCTTTGGAGCTTTGCTTATGGCAGCCGGTACCTATGGCCTTTCAGCGGCGGTATCTGTCCGCATTGTAAACAATTTGTTGGGGATTGCCTTTGGCCTGCTGTTTTTCAAGGTGTATGAAAAGGCAGTCCGGGCAGTCTGCGCCCTGCTGGAACGCCTGAAAAAAAGAGAAGCTGACAGCATGCAGAGAGAAAATCAGGGACCGGCCGGGGAGGCCGGGTAAGAAGCTTTCTTCCCTGCCTCCCCCATTTTGTCAGAATTCTGATGATTTGGAACAGCCCTATGACGGCAGACGGTTCTTATCCTCTCCTGTCCGAAGTGAGAAGGGTCTGGATGGTATCTGGTGAAGGATTCCAGTTAAAGACATAGAGAGTGTGAATGCGCCCGGAGGTTATGCGCAGGGTGGAAGAGATAAGGGTATTTCCCGGGCGTTCAGAGCGGGAAATCCGAAGCGGATAGCTGCCGGAATTCAGGCTGCTGAAGGAAGTGGGCTGACCGAAGGAGACGGACTGGAAGGTAAGATTGCCCACGGATACGTTGAGATTTCCGCTGTACCAGGCCAGATTGCAGACTCGCAGGCATCCGCCGGGGAATGAAGCCGGGCAGGACGGATCCGGAATTGAGAGGATGTTAAGGCCGGCCGGTCCGTTTGTGAACGCAATCGTGGCCATTCCGCTGTCAATATAGATAGACTTTGAAGTGCTTATGTTCTGGGCTTCATCGACAGCCAGGAAGGTGTGGTAGCCGCGGGATATGCGTCTGTAGCCCGTCAGCTGAGCAAAATCCAGAGCAGTAGCGGCAAGCATCCCATCGATGTAAATGCGCAGAGAGTTGTAGCCCACAGCAGTATTCAGAAGGCGGATGGCTCCAGCTATCCAGGGATCCCCCCCACAGAACAGACAGGGATAGATGGGAATCTGACCTGTGGACGGGATGCTGGGAACAGTAGGGGTAGAGGGAATGGATGGTGTAGAAGGATACACTGGTGTCGAGGGTATGCTGGGCGTAGAAGGTGTCGAGGGTATGCTGGGCGTAGAAGGCGTAGATGGAGTCGAAGGTGTGGTGGGCTCTTCCGGTGTGACGGAGAAGCCAGGATCGATCTCTTCGTCAAACGGCGGAATGGACGAGCCGCCTGGCATAGAGAAGTCGGGATCGACTTCTTCCATTTCCTGAACTTTTAAGGATAAAGAATAGGGAACTTCTTTCATGGACAGAATCCTCCGATGATTTCTTATGTAACAGAATATTCACCGGAAGACCGAAAGGTGACGGGAGGGGGCAAAAAAAGAAAAACAGTAAGGAAACGTTTAAACAGGGGAACCGGCTGGGGGGAGAAAGCAGAAAAAACTGCCGGGCGGAGCGCTGCAGCTCCAGCCGGCAGTGGATCAGATCCTGTCAGATTTTTTTATCAGATGCGTTTCCCCTGTCCTGGCGGCTGTTCGTGTTTTCCTCCATCCGAAACAGCCGGATTACTCCGTTTTCATTGAGATAGCGCAGCAGGGACAGACAGATAGGGAAACCGAACAGGCCCAGAACACCGAAAAGCTGCGCGCCTACAAACATGCTGGACAGGGTGACAACCGGGTGAAGCCCAATCTGGGCGCCGACGATTTTTGGCTCGATGATATTTCTGACTACCGTGACAAAGAGGTAGACAAGAAGCAGGGCCAGAGCCATGGAAAAATTCATCTTGAGCGCCTCCAGAACGATCCAGGGGATCATAACGCCTCCGGTTCCCAGAACCGGAAGAATATCGAAGATAGCGATCAGGAAGGCGATGAAAATGGAATTTTCCACTCCCACCACAGTCAGCCCGATAGAGAGCTCCAGAAAGGTAATGCTCATAATCAGAGCATAGGAGCGGATACAGACAAACAGCGTTCCCACCACATATTCCTTAATGAGCAAAAATATCTCCCGCCTTTTCTCATCCAGCTGAAGCAGACAGAAACCGGTCAGCCGATCGTAGTCTGCAGAAATAAAAAAGGTGGAAATAATTAACAGCAAAAGGCTGATAAAAATTCCCGGCAGGGAGGAGGCCACACCGGACACATAGCCCATGGCAAGTCTGGAAAGGCTTGAAACCATCTGTCCGAGAGACTGGGAAAACTGAGTCATCAACTCCTCGAGGGCCGTTAAGAGCGCAGGATCCATGTGGAGAAAGGACTGTTCAATTCCGCTGTAGATATCGCTTAAAATCGGCTCCACATGGGCGGCGTAAAGGGCAGGAAGATTAAACAGAAAACCTTTTACAGCCGAAAATGCCTTGACGCTCATGAGAAAGATCAAAAGGCCGACCGTGCAGTAAAAAACCAGCACAGTGAGGACTGCCGCAGCCTTCTTTTTCATCCGCAGCCGCTTGGACAGAAAGCAGACCGGAGTGCGGAGAAGATAGGCGATGACAAACCCTGCCGCAAACGGAGCGACCATGGGAAGGCCGTATTTGATGAGAATGAAGGCGGCCAGAAGTATGATAGTGAAATATAAAAAATTAATAATGAAATTCTTGCGTTTCTGTATTTCCATGTAAGTCCTTTCTGAGATAATAAAAAGCTGCAGCCCTGCCCCTTTATTCTGGTGAAGAGAGGGCCAGCTCCTGTCCGATATTCAGCATGTGATCTCCGATCCGCT
Source organism: Clostridium sp. M62/1 (assembly GCF_020736365.1). NCBI lineage: Bacteria > Bacillati > Bacillota > Clostridia > Eubacteriales > Clostridiaceae > Clostridium > Clostridium sp. M62/1. Next base: position 1,707,633 of record NZ_CP085988.1, read on the forward strand.
CAAAGTCTGTGAGCATTTCAGAATAGAGGATGCACGCTTCGTCTGAACAGGTTCCCTTCTGCATGCGTTTAAACTGGTTCTGGCGGAACAGATCCGTCATATCATCGATCTTCTGCTCCAGGGCAGCCACTTCAGAGAGAATAGATACGGATAACTCCTCCATGGAGAGAAGCAGCTTCATGGAAGAGGCACAGACAGCCTGCATCTGGGAAATTTCGTTTTTGGCCTGCTCGGAAAAAGAGATCCTCTTTTCCTGCATCCGCTTTGTGTATTCGCAGATATTGACTGCGTGATCGCCGATTCGCTCCAGGTTTCCTGAAATCTTGAAGAAAGCGCTGATGAGAGCGGAGTCCTTTTCATTGGCCTCAAAGGCAATGGAATGGGAGATGTACTTGGAAATCTCCTTGTTCAGGAAATCAATGTACTCCTCTGTCTCCTCCACCTGGGGCAGTGAGTCAGGAGTTCCGTCGATCACAGCCTGGAAGCTGCGGCTTACGTTATCGGCAGCCATGGAAGCCATACGGCCAAGCTCCCGGCGGACACTTCCGATTACGATAGCGGAGGAACCGATCTGATGATCCTTTGAGGACTCCATTGGATGTATGTAGGCAAGATGCATCATGTCTGTATCCTCTGCTCCGCGATCCGGAAGGATTTTTGTGGCCAGCTCTGCCAGGTAAGTTCCAAAGGGGAGAAGCAGCAGCGTTGTGACAATGTTGAACAGCGTGTGCATATTGGCAATCTGAGCCGCAGGGTTATCGGGAGTCAGCGACACCATAAAGGCTGTAAGAGGCGTGGCCATACAGACAGCAGTGAAGAGGGCAGTTCCGATGATATTAAACATCAGATGGATCACAGTAGTACGCTTTGCATTCCGGCTGGTTCCGATGGAGGCCAGGACGGCTGTAATACAGGTTCCGATGTTCTGGCCAAAGAGAACGTACACTGCAGTTGGAAGTCCGATAACTCCGCTGACAGCCAAGGCCTGAAGGATACCTACGGAAGCGGAGGAGGACTGGATCAGAGCAGTGAAGACGGCTCCGGCCAGTATGCCGATAAACGGGTTGCTGAAGTTGGACACCAGATCCACGAAAGCCGCTGAATCGCGAAGAGGCATCATGGCTGAGCTCATCATCTCCATTCCTATGAACAGGATACCCAGTCCGGCAATGATTTGACCGTAATGGTGGAAGATGACCTTTTTTACAAATACAATGAACACAACTCCCACAAAGGCGAAGAGCGGTGCCAGCGCTCCCACGTCGAGGGCAATGAGCTGGCCCGTGATGGTAGTTCCAATGTTTGCTCCCATGATAATCCATACTGCCTGCTTCAGCGTCATCATGCCGGAATTTACAAATCCGACAACCATGACGGTAGTGGCTGAGGACGACTGAATGACAGCGGTGATTCCGGCGCCTACCGCCACGCCGAGAAAGCGGTTGGCCGTAAGGCGTTCCAGGATCTGCTTCATCCGGTTGCCTGCCGCGTCTTCCAGTCCGGCGCTCATCATCTGCATTCCGTAGAGAAAGAGAGCCAGGCCTCCGAGAAGGCCAAGTAGGTCTGTTACATTCATAATAACTGTTTTCCTCCTGAAATATTCATTTAAAGTGAAAATCCAGGTGAATTTCCGCTTGTCCGCCCTGCAGCTTGACTGCTGTTTTCAGATTCAGAAACATGCAGAATATCCGCTGCGAAAAGGCGGAAAAATGTCGAAATACACCCACTTAATCATATGAAAAAGCGGCCCAAAAGACAAGAAGAATTTTTAAAAATATAGAAGTATTAATTTTAAACCTGCCGGATATAAATTAACTGAAAATTGCCCGGAAGAATACAGAAAATTTCCTGTGGAGAGATGACGCCGTACAGCCTCCCGCCGGATGGAGACAGCCCCAAGTTACGGGAATGAACGCAATTTTTAAACACGGTCTAGGAATTTTGCGGAAGATGTAGTAAAATAAGGGCGGTTTTTGCGCTTTTTGTGCTTTAAAGTTGGCAATGAACAGAGGAGAATAAACATATGAATGAAAAAAAGGGACAGGCTGGCGGAAACTTTCTGCTCCAGGGCAGCATTCTGGCAGCCGCAGGGATTCTGGTGCGGCTGATTGGTCTGCTCTACAAAATCCCCATGACACGGATTCTGGGAGATGAAGGGATTGGATACTATAATACCGCCTACGAAATTTATAATATTGGTCTGATCCTTTCCTCCTACAGTCTTCCTTTGGCGGTATCAAAGCTGATTGCGAAGAAGGAGCAGGAGGGAAGAAGACGGGATGCAGGACGTGTGTTCTGCTGCGGCATCTTTGTGGGGGTGTTTGCAGGCGGAGTGATGAGCGCATTTCTGATTCTCTGTGCAGACTGGATCGCCTCGGGCATTTTTAACAGTCCGGGAAGCGCCCTGCCGCTGCGCGTGATGGCTCCTACCATTCTCGTCTTTGCAGTGATGGGAGTGTTTCGGGGATTCTTCCAGGGCCACGGCAATATGATCCCCACCTCCGTATCCCAGGTGGCAGAGCAGGTGGTGCATGCGGCTGTGAGTATCTGGGCCTCCTGGGATTTTATGAACCGCTATGCAGGAACTGAGAATCCAGCCTCCTGCGGAGCCGCAGGGGGAACCCTGGGAACTCTGGTGGGAGCGCTGGCTGCTTTCATTATTCTGGCATTCTGGATGGCGAAATCTCACGGAAATGCCGGAGGCTACTGGAGAGCGGCCAAGGGATCGGGAGCACAGAAGGAGAGGGGAGATCGGGAGGACGTTTCCGGATACGGAGAGATTATGAAGCTTCTGCTTCTGACCTTTGTCCCCATCATTATGAGCCAGTTTGTCTACCAGCTGAGCGGTTCGGTGGACAATTCCATGTTTGGCATTATTATGGGAGGGAAGGGCCTTAGCGAGGCAGAACGGCTTTCCCTGCTGGGAATCTACGGCGGAAAATACAGGCTTCTCACCAATGTGCCTGTGGCTATCGCATCCTCTCTGGGAGCGTCCATGATCCCGAGCATTGTGGCGTCCCGTGTCATGAAGCGGCCCGGGGAGGTAAAGGAAAAAATCTACATGACCATCAAATTCAATATGCTTTTGGCCATCCCCTGCGCGGCTGGCATGTTTGCCCTCTCCTCCCCGATCATGCGTCTGGTATTCGCAGACGGCAGAAAAATGACTTCGGATCTTTTGATGTTAGGTTCCTGTGCCGTAATTTTCTTCTCCCTTTCCACGGTGACAAACGCGGTGCTTCAGGGCATTGACCAGATGAGAAAATCAGTGACCCACTCGGCTGTCTCCCTGGCGATCCATGTGGTTTTTGTCTATGTGATGTTAGAGCGTCTGAACTGGGGAGTATACGGGCTTGTGATAGGAAATGTGACCTTTGCCCTGGCGGTCTGCATTTTAAACTGGGTTTCTATCGGCCGGACGCTCCGGTACAGGCAGGAGGTGAAAACTACCTTCCTTCTGCCTCTCGCCTGCTCTGCAGTTATGGGGGCTGCAGCCCGCCTGGTCTATGAGGGAATCTGCCATTTTGTGCCCTCCAATACTCTGGGAGTTCTGGCTGCTGCAGGCGTCGGGGCCCTTCTCTACGGCTGGCTGCTTGTGGTCACCAGGGCAGTCAGTGAGAAGGAGCTGAGAGGCATGCCCATGGGGCGGCTGCTTCTGCGCTTTATGAGATAAACCTTTAAGATAAGCCTTTGAAATGGGAAGTGTGAATAGAAAATCACGGCAGGCGTCGGGCCGGCGGACAAAATGCGGGGGATAATCGCTATGGAAGAAAAACGGACAGGAAGGAAATGAAGAACATGGCAAAAAGCGAAATAAGGGATATGACGACAGGTTCGCCCTTTAAACTCATTCTGGGATTTGCGGTTCCTATGCTTCTGGGACTTTTGTTCCAGCAGTTCTACAGCATGGTAGATACAATTATCGTGGGAAAGTATCTGGGCGTGAAGGCCTTAGCCGCCGTCGGTTCCACCGGCTCTATTAATTTTATGATTATCGGCTTCTGTACCGGAGTGTGCAGCGGATTTGCCATTCCGGTGGCCCAGAGATTCGGGGCAGGAGATTATCGAGGGCTTAGAAAGTTTGCGGCAAACGCGGCCTGGCTGTCCCTGTTTTTTTCTGCAGCAATGGCTGTCACGGTCTGCGTGCTCTGCCGCAGGATCCTTCTCTGGATGCAGACGCCGGAGGACATTATTGACCAGGCGCACAGCTACATCTTTATTATATTTGCGGGAATTCCGGTGACCTATCTTTACAATATGACAGCCGGCATTATCCGCTCTCTGGGGGACAGCCGCACACCGGTCTATTTCCTCCTGCTGTCCTCCGTGATTAATATAGTCCTTGATCTGTTTACGATCATTGTCCTTAAAATGGGTCCTGCCGGGGCTGCCTGGGCGACGGTGATCTCCCAGGGAGTCTCCGGTGTCCTGTGCCTCCTCTATATGAAGAAGCATTTCGAGATTCTGAGGCTTCAGAAGGACGAGCGGAAGATAGATGGCCAGATTATGAAAATTCTCTGCAAAATGGGAATCCCCATGGGGCTTCAATATTCCATCACTGCCATTGGAAGCGTGATCCTTCAGGCCTCTGTGAATACCTTAGGCTCCATGGCAGTGGCGGCGGTGGCTGCAGGAAGCAAGGTCAGCCTGTTTTTCTGCTGTCCGTTCGATGCCCTGGGCGGTACCATGGCCACCTATGCGGGACAGAATGTGGGGGCAAAGAAGCTGGAGCGGATCAGACAGGGAGTAAAGAGTGCGTCTGTCATCGGCTGTATCTATTCTGCGGCTGCCTTTCTTGTGCTGCTTCTGTTCAGCGGAAAGATAGCGCTTCTGTTTATGGACGCAGGGGAAACGGAGACGATCAGCCGCGTCTCCCTGTTTCTGACTGCCAACAGTGCTTTTTACATACCTCTCGTCTTTGTCAATGTAGTGCGCTTTGCCATTCAGGGGATGGGCTACAGTACCTTCGCCATTCTGGCAGGTGTGTTCGAGATGGCTGCCAGAGGTCTTGTGGGACTTTTCCTGGTCCCTGTATTCGGCTATATAGCAGCCTGCTTTGGAAGTCCCCTTGCCTGGGTGTTTGCGGATATTTTCCTGATTCCCGCCTTCTCCCACTGCCTGAGGAGGATGAAAAAGAACTTTGAGGAGAATGAGGAAAAATACACAGCAGGACAGCTGAGTAAATAAGGAAATGGTTTATCAGGAGGAATAAGTATGAAAGTGGAGCATATTGCATTATACGTGAGGGATCTGGAAGGGGCCAGAGAGTTTTTTACCCGTTTCTTTGGGGCTGAGGCAGGCGAGGCGTACCACAATCCCAGGACGGGTCTTAAGACGTACTTTCTCTCCTTCGGAGACGGAGCAAGGGTAGAGATTATGAGCCGCCCGGAGATGGAAGATAGGGAGAAGGGGCTCATGCGCACCGGCTATATCCACCTGGCCTTCAGCGCCGGGAGCAGGGAGGCGGTGGATCGTCTGACAGAAGAGCTGGCCGGGGCAGGCTATGAGGTGCTGAGCGGCCCCAGAGTAACCGGAGACGGCTATTATGAGAGCTGTGTGCTGGGCTTTGAGGACAACCAGATTGAAATTACGGTGTAAAATTAAAAAGTGCAGGACACGCTTCGCTTTGGATGCGCACTCGCCCGCATAAAGGCTGCCGCTTCGCAGCCCCAGCCGGCGCGAAGCGAAGAAAAAGGCCTTCACCCATGAGAGGGCGGGGAACTGATGCGGCCTGCCTGCTTTGCTTCTGAGACAGCAAAAAGAGGGCGAAAAGGGAGGAAAAGGAAGAATAATGGCAAAAATGAATGAATAAAAATACATAAAAATATTAAAATTATTATTGACAAATCGTATTTTAAGCGGTATCATACATATCATCTTACATATATATGCAAATTAAATGTATAAAAATTAGTTTTGTAAATGAGGAGGATATGATTATGAAAATGAAACATACGGCAGTTCTTACAATCGCAGGTCTGGTGGCAGCAGCATCTCTGACAGCATGCTCCGGCGGTTCACAGACGGCAGCTACAGAGGCGTCAAAGGCAGATACACAGGCAGCCGGGGAGACGGCCGGCACTGCAGCAGCAGGTGAGACAGAGAAAGCGGATGCAGCTTCCGAGGGACGTCTTGCGAAGATTAAAGAATCAGGAAAGATCGTAATGGCCACGAGCCCGGATTTTGCACCGTTCGAGTTTAAGGATATCAGCTCCGGAAAGATGGAGTATGTGGGATGCGACATCGAGCTTGGAAAATATATTGCAGAAAAGCTGGGCGTTGAGCTGGAAATTCAGGCGATGGATTTCGCAGCAGTTCAGGCAGCCGTCACCTCCGGTTCCGTGGATATGGCGATTTCCGGCTTCTCTTACACAGAGGACAGGGCGCAGAGCATGGGCCTTTCCAATAAGTACGATTACGACAGAGGAGAGCAGCCCAGCACACAGGGAATTTTGATTCTGGCAGAGGACGCCGATACACTCAACACGGCAGAGAGCTTTGCCGGGAAGAAGGTGGCGGCCCAGAACGGAGCGCTTCAGCAGTCACTGGTGCAGGAACAGCTTCCGGATGCGCAGATGGAGACAATCACAAATGTCAATGACGGAGTGATGATGCTTCAGACAGACAAGGTGGACGCGGTAGCTGTGGCAACCTCTGTGGGAGAGACCATGATTGCCAATTACCCGGAGCTTCAGTTCTCTGATTTCTGGTTTGAGACAGATGACGACGGAAATGTAATCGCAGTTCCCAAGGGCGAGGAGGCTCTTCTGGAAGTCATCAACGAGGCAGTCGATGAGGTGATGGAGCAGGATCTCTACACAGAGTGGCATAAAGAAGCTGTGGAGAAGGCCGAAGCTCTCGGAATCGATATGAACTAGGCGTCAGCTGAAAGCGGAAACAGGAAAAAACAGAAATAAGCGCCGGAAGGAAACAGGCGGGGAGAGATAGTTTTGATTGAGAAAATAGTTCAGATTTGGGATAGGTACTGGATGCTGTTTATGCAGGGACTGGGAGTTACCCTCCTGTTAAGCCTTGTGATCGTGATTGTGGGAACCCTTCTCGGGTTCCTGCTGGCGATGCTCAGGCTCAGCAACTGGAAAATTGTAAAAATCAGGCCGTTAAATACACTGGCCGGAATCTATGTGGAGATTGTCAGAGGCACGCCCATGCTGCTTCAGCTGTATTTCTTTTACTTTATGCTGCCCATGGCATTTCCGAGTATGAATTTAAGCCCCATCGTCTGCTGCGCAGTGGCCCTGTGCCTGAACTCTGCAGCATACGTTTCTGAGGTTATCCGCTCTGGCATCCAGGCGGTTGACAAGGGGCAGATGGAGGCGGCCCGCTCTCTGGGGCTGAACCACCGCCAGGCTATGGTGAAAGTAATTCTGCCGCAGGCGATTAAAAATATCATGCCGGCTCTGGGAAATGAGTTCGTCATGATGATCAAGGACACATCCCTGGCTTCCACCTTCTTTGTGGGAGAACTGATGACAGTATGGCAGACCGTGAGAGGTGTACTCTACCTTTCCCTGGAGCCGCTGATTATCGTGGGCTGCATCTACTTTATTGTGACTTTCAGCCTGAGCAAGGGAATCAATTTCATGGAGAGGAGAATGAGGGCAAATGAGCGATAACATTATCACAGTGGAAAATTTACATAAGAAATTCGGCTCCCTCCATGTATTAAAGGGCGTGACGGAGCATATCGCAAGAGGAGAGGTAGTCTCTGTCATAGGGCCTTCCGGCGGCGGAAAGTCTACATTTCTGCGGTGCCTGAATCTTCTGGAAACGCCGGAGGAGGGAAGGATTCTCTTCGAGGGAACCGACATTACCGATAAGCACGTGGATATCAACATCCATCGCCAGAAGATGGGAATGGTGTTCCAGCATTTTAACGTATTCCCCAACATGAGTGTGGGAAAGAATGTCACCATGGCGCCTGTTCTCCTCAGGAAAAAGACACAGAAGGAAGCAGACGAGATGGCCAGGGAGCTGTTAAACAGGGTAGGGCTTCTGGAGAAGTTTGACGAGTATCCGGGAAAACTGTCCGGCGGCCAGAAGCAGAGGCTGGCTATTGTCCGGGCCCTTGCCATGGAGCCGGAGGTCATGCTGTTTGACGAGCCCACCAGCGCTCTTGACCCGGAGATGGTAGGAGAGGTTCTGGATGTTATCAAGGGGCTTGTGGACACGGGAATGACAACGGTGATTGTAACCCATGAGATGGGCTTTGCCAAAGAGGTCTCAGACCGGGTATTTTTTATGGATGGAGGCGTGATTGCCGAGAAGGGAACTCCGAAGGAAATTTTTGAAAATCCGCAGAATGTGAGAACAAGGGAGTTCCTGGGCAAGGTGCTGTACTAGAATGCTGCGCCGGAGCCGGAGAAAGCACTCCGGCCGGAAGGGAGAAAATAATGGGAAAAAAGGAAGCACTTTTATATATTGACAGCAAGGCAGAGCTGATCACAGAGGTATCAGATAAAATCTGGGGCTATGCAGAGCTGTCCCTGATGGAGCATCAGTCATCGGAGCTCTACGTGAAGGTTTTAGGGGAAGAGGGATTTTCCGTGGAAACTCCTGTCTGCGGAATTGACACAGCCTTTATTGCCACTTATGGGAGCGGGAAGCCTGTGATCGGGATCCTTGCAGAGTATGACGCTCTCTCCGGCCTTTCTCAGGAGGCGGGAGCTGTGGAGCGGAAAGAGAGGATACCAGGCGGCTGCGGCCACGGCTGCGGACACAACATGCTGGGCGCAGGAGCCATGGCTGCGGCCCTGGCGGTAAAGCATTACCTGGAGGAAAAGGGAGAGGGAAGCGGAACCGTCAAATTCTACGGCTGCCCCGGAGAGGAGGGAGCCGCCTCCAAAGCCTTTATGGCAAAGGCAGGAAGATTCAATGAGCTGGATGCCGCCCTCACCTGGCATCCGGGAACGGAGAATGAGGTGACAAGCGGAACCTGCAATTCCTGCATCCAGACGGAATATAAGTTCACAGGACTGGCCTCCCATGCAGCCGGGGCGCCGGAGCTTGGACGCTCTGCCCTGGACGCGGTGGAGCTGATGAATATCGGCGTGCAGTTTTTGAGGGAGCACATGGGAAGCGAGTGCCGGATCCATTACTCTATCACCGACGCAGGCGGACAGTCTCCCAACGTGGTGCAGCCGAAGGCACAGGTACTCTACATGGTTCGCGCCAAGCTCATGAAGGAGGCCATGGAGCTCCAGGCCCGGGTCGATAAGATTGCTGAGGCAGCTGCCATGATGACGGAAACTACGGTGAAGAAAAAATTCATTGACGGCTGCTCCAACACAGTGACAAACCGCCCGCTTGAAAAGCTGTTCTATAAAAATTTTGAGGAGATCGGCGTGCCGTCCTACACAGAAGAGGAGCTTGCCTTCGCCGAAAAGCTCAATGCTTCCTGCGAGCTGGGAAAGACTGCTCTGCCCGGTTCCTTCACAGACGAGAGCTTTGAGCTTCAGGAATTTGTGGACAAAGCCAGCAACCACGGCACAAAGGCCATGAATGATTTCCTGATCCCCTACTTCTACAGCGAGAAAATGAAGGCCGGCTCCACAGATGTGGGAGATGTGAGCTGGAATACACCGACAGCCCAGATCCGGGTGGCCTGCTTCCCGTCGGCTGCGCCGGGACACAGCTGGCAGAATGTTTCCTGCGGCGCCACCTCCATCGGACACAAGGGTACTCTGACAGCCGGAAAGGTTATCGCGGGAACAGCCATTGACCTGTTTGAAAACCAGGAAATCCTTGCTGCTGCCAGAGAGGAGTTTGAGAAGAAGACAAAAGGCGGCTACTACTGTCCCATTCCGGACGGCGCAAAGCCGGTGTTAGCCGGAGAACAGATGTAGAGAGAGGCTTCAGAAAACATACATAAAAAAACAGAACAAACAGACACAAAAACCTGGAAAAGAAGACGTAAAAAAGCTGTGGAAAAGCGGCCGGGAAAGACGCGCTTACAGCAGAGAAACGTGTCTGAATACAGAAAGCCGGGGGCGCTGTAAAATCATCTCTCAGAGAATACAGAAAGACTTCAGAAGTCGGAAAACTGTATCCTGTGAGGGAGAAGTTTTACAGCGCCCTTGCTGCAGTCGGACAAAGAGATCTGCCATGAGTCAGGCTGCGGCAGATGGCCGGCCGGGAAGCGGGAAAGACCATGGGTTGTCTTTTTTGGGCCTTCAGGCGGTTCTGTCTGGGTTCTGCCTGGGGGCGGGAGCAGAGAGGAATTGAGGATTGAAAATAGGCAGGGCTGATGATATGATACAACTATCAGCGGGACGAGAAACGCAGCGGGAAAACAGCGGGGGAGGGCTCAGAGGGCAGCTGTGAGCTCACAGCTTCTGGAGGAAAGGAGAGAAGATATGCAGAACTATTCAGGAGAAATCGGATTAATGTATCACTTGCAGATCAGGAAGGGCGATGTGGGACGGTATGTGATCCTTCCGGGAGATCCCAAGAGGTGCAAAAAGATCGCGGAGTTTTTCGACAGCCCTGCTCTGGTGGCGGACAGCAGGGAGTATGTGACCTACACAGGAACGATTGACGGGGAGAAGGTGAGTGTCACCTCAACCGGAATCGGCGGTCCCTCGGCTTCCATTGCCATGGAGGAGCTGGTTCAGTGCGGGGCTGATACCTTCATCCGTGTGGGAACCTGCGGGGGCATGGATTTAGAAGTCGTGGGCGGAGATATTGTCATTGCCACAGGCGCCGTCCGCATGGAGGGAACCAGCAGGGAGTACGCGCCCATTGAATTTCCGGCAGTGGCGAATCTGGATGTGACAAACGCCCTGGTGGGGGCGGCCAGGGAGCTTGGCATGAAGTATCACACAGGTGTGGTGCAGTGCAAGGACGCCTTCTACGGCCAGCACGATCCGGAGCGCATGCCGGTGAGCTATGAGCTTTTAAACAAGTGGGAGGCATGGAAGCGCCTGGGCTGCAAGGCCTCCGAGATGGAATCGGCGGCTCTGTTTATTGTAGCTGCCCACCTGGGCGTGCGCTGCGGCTCTGATTTCCTGGTGGTGGGAAACCAGGAGAGGGAGAAGCTGGGAATGGAAAACCCCATTAAGCACAACACAGAGGCGCCTATCCGGGTGGCGGTGGAGGCTATCCGCCGTCTGATTCAGGCAGATCGTCTGGAAGAGAAGAGGAAATAGGAGACCGGAAGGAAATGGCTTGTCACTCTGTTTCAGGCTGTGGTAAAATATGCTGTACTTCATAGGAAAATCCGTAAAACCTGCACGGCTGGAAAGGCAGAAAGAGAAGGCGTTGAAACAAAACAGCTCCAAAAAGCTATAAAAACGAAAGCGCAGAAAGAAAAGACCATGAAAAACGAAAGCGCAGATAGAAAAGACCATGAAAAACGAAAGCCGGAAGGCCGGAAGCAGGAGAAGAATCAATTGCAGTCAGAAGGAGGCAGAACTTGCGATGGGACAGTATAAAAAGTATAAGAGAATTTTCACAATTGTTTTGGATTCCCTGGGAGTAGGAGCCATGGAGGACTCTCCCCAGTACGGAGACATCGGCGTAGACACTCTGGGACATATTTCAGAGTCTGTGGACACCTTTGAGATTCCAAACCTGAGGAAACTGGGAATGGCCAACCTCCATCCCTTAAAGCAGGTGGAGAAGGCAGAGAACCCTCTCGGAAAATACATGAAGATGAGGGAGAAAAGCTGCGGCAAGGATACGATGACAGGCCACTGGGAGATGATGGGGCTCTATATTACGACGCCTTTTAAGACCTTTACGGAGACAGGATTTCCGAAGGAGCTGATCGACGAGCTGGAGAAGAGAACCGGACGGAAAATCATCGGCAACAAGAGCGCCAGCGGAACGGAGATCTTAGACGAGCTGGCAGAGGAGGAGATCGCCACAGGCCATCTGATCGTCTACACCTCCGCTGACTCCGTTCTCCAGATCTGCGGAAATGAGGAAACCATGGGGCTTGACAACCTGTACCGCTACTGCGAGATCGCCAGGGAGCTGACTCTCAGGGACGAGTGGAAGGTGGGACGCGTGATCGCAAGACCCTATGTGGGAAAGAAGAAGGGTGAGTTTAAGCGCACTGCCAACCGCCACGACTACGCGTTAAAGCCTTATGGGCAGACAGCCTTGAATGCCTTAAAGGATGCCGGCTGCGACGTGATCTCAGTGGGAAAGATTTTTGATATCTTCGACGGAGAAGGTCTGACAGAGTCCAACAAATCCCAGAGCTCCGTCCACGGAATGGAGCAGACCATCGAGATTGCAAAGCGTGATTTTACAGGCCTTTGCTTTGTAAACCTGGTGGATTTCGACGCCCTGTGGGGACACAGAAGAGACGTGAAAGGATACGCAAAGGAGATTGAGCGGTTTGACAGGAAGCTGGGAGAGCTGCTGCCCCTGTTAAAGGAAGATGACCTTCTGATTCTGACGGCTGATCACGGAAACGATCCCACCTACACGGGAACTGATCACACCAGAGAAAAGGTTCCTTTTATCGCCTGGTCCCCTTCGATGACCTGCGCAGGAGCCATGGAGGAGAGCGATACCTTCGCGGTGATAGGAGCAACCATAGCAGACAATTTTGGCGTACAGATGCCGGAGGGGACAATCGGACGCTCCAGGCTTGATGAGATTGCAAAGTAAACTGTAAAAAGTAAATTGTAAACATAAACTGCAAAAAGCAGCTTGTTAAACAGACAGTGAAATGGAGAGAGAAAAAAATGGACAGACAGGAAATTTTAGGACGCCTGGATCACACACTGCTCACCCAGACTGCCACCTGGGAGCAGATTCGGAAACTCTGCGATGAGGGAATGAAGTACCGCACGGCTTCCGTTTGTATTCCGCCTTTTTTTGTAAAGAGGGCCAAGGAGTATGTGGGGGAAAGGCTCCCCATCTGCACGGTCATCGGGTTCCCCAACGGATATATGACAACGGCGGCAAAAGTGTTTGAGACAGAGGACGCGGTGAAAAACGGAGCCGATGAGATCGATATGGTGATCAATATCGGTATGGTGAAGGAAGGGGACTATGAAGGAGTTCTAAACGAGATCCGTGCCGTGAAGGCTGCCTGCAAAGGAAAACTCCTGAAGGTGATTATAGAAGCCTGCCTTCTCACAGAAGACGAGAAAATTGAGATGTGCCGCGTGGTGACAGAGTCCGGCGCAGAGTACATTAAGACATCCACCGGATTTTCCACGGGAGGCGCAACCTTTGACGATGTGGCGCTGATGAGAAAGTATGTGGGAGAGGATGTGAAGGTAAAGGCTGCCGGCGGGATCGCAAGCGTGGAGGATGCAGAGAAGTTCATCGGACTTGGCGCAGACCGCCTGGGAACCAGCCGGCTGATCCGGCTTCTGGAAGCAGAAGAGGGAAATTAGAGCTGCCAATCTGACAGTCAGAAGGAAGAGGCGGGGCAGAATCAGCCTGACGGGTGATTCTGCCTCGCCTTTTTCCATTGCAGAATTAAATTCAGCCTTCGCTCTGTATGGTTTCTCTGTATTCCCAGCATATTCCCGGCAGAGGTTCAGATTCAGGAGAACGCCAAACCGGCCTGGCTGCTCCGGATGAAAAAACTGGAAAGAACCTCTTGAAAGGACTTCTGAAAAAGGGTTCTGAAAAAAGACTTTCCCTTCACCGCCGGGGGCGGATCACTCCGTCAGTCTGAGAAAGGCTGCGTTTATCTGCAGGACGGAGATGGTTCAGGCGTCAGATTTTCAAAATAGTGTTTTTTATCCAGAATAATTTGATAGCCATCGCTTAAAACTTTGTATGTCCCCCTATCTAAAGGTCTTTCTATCCACGAGGGTTCTGCAATTCCAAACTCGACCTCCGGTCCGTTCTCATACCACACACGGACAGAGGTACACGCGCCATAATACTCTGTTTGTTTTGATAAAACTTTTCCGAAATTTTGAACAAAGTCCTGATTGGCAACCATTTCCGCTTTATTCGGTGTAATAACCACAATATCCAAATCAGAATCTTCTTGATTCGTACCTCTCGCATAAGAGCCTACGAGAATAACACTCTCTATAAAAGAGTTGTTTTCAGAAAACGCTTTTAGAGCACTGATAAAATCTTCCATCATACAGTTACCTCTCCTGTTTTAAAATTCCGATTTTTATTATTCCCTGCATCAACGCTGTGAATGGAAATGGAATTGAATTTTCCATCAAATTTCCATCAAATCTGACGTCTGCCGGTCAGGCTGCTGTAAATCAAGTTCCACCTTGTATTCGCTGTCGATCAGCAGGTAAGGATAACCATGCTTTCTGCACATAGCAAGATATTCTGCATTGTCTTCCAGCACAGATTCCTTCGTACACCAAGTGTCATCGATGCGCTTCTCAATGTCACTGGCGTGTTCTTTTATATCTGAAAAATGCCGTTCAATATAGGCTTTGCTCATGACAAGGCAGCAGTAGCGGATTTCCTTCAGATATTCTTCAGAAAAGTCTTCTTTCCAGTTACCGGGGATATAGCATCCCTCGACAATCAGATTCTGCCTGTTTTCCACAGCGGTCTTTATCATTTCCCGCACAATCGGCCATAAATAACTGGTGAGTTCCCTGTCATCCTCAGGGGTCAGACTGGTGTTTCTGCTCCGTATTAACCCCATTTTCAGGAGATCAAGGGATAAATAGGGATAATGATATGTTTCAAGCAGTTTCTGGGATAATAAGGTCTTTCCCGTATGGGAGGCCCCCGTAATGAGTACGATCAATTTCTGTCCTCCTAAATCTTAATGGTATATGCTTTTTCGGATTCTGTTCTGGCTGGGTTTCTGCAGAGGGTAAGGCTAGATGTCTGTTTCTTTAAAATGAACAGGAGAGATATCCCAGTATTTCCGGTAGACCCTGTCCTCATTTCCGTCGAGATTTAACTGATACATTCTGAATATAACGAAAAAATTTTTGGGCTGCCATTTCTCCTTGTAGGAATATTGATACTTCATCCCCAGCCGTTTCATGACCTCGCCGCTTCGGGGATTATGGATATCGTGTGTGGCTGTTATATATGGAATGCCGTCTTTTTTTAACTGACCGATAATCGCCCTGCCGGCCTCTGTGATAATCCCCTGATGCCAGAATTCTTTTTTCAGTCCATAGCCGAAATCATAACTGTCCTCTGTACTGACGTTTACATAGCCCACAGGGAAATTATCCTTTTTTAGGCAGACTGCGTAGCTGTATGCACAGTTCTGGCGGTATTTCTTTGCGTAATGCTCTTCATAGAATATTCTGGCTTCTTCCATTGTTTTCAGAGGAAACCATGGCAGGAAGGTATTGACCTCTTCATCACAGTAAATCTGATACAGGGCTTCCAGATCATCCTCCGTAAATTTTCTTAAAATAAGTCTCTCTGTTTCTGTCGTTGGCGTATTCATCCTGCTGCTCCCGATTATTTTTACCTTTTTTTAGCTGCTTTCAGGCGGCTTCACCGTCCACAGGTTCCCTGGGTGCTTCCTGCTCCCTGGAAGGCCTGGCAGGAATTGTACCTGCCTGTACAGGGAAAGTGCACCTGGGAGAGCTTCTGCAGAAGCATTATAGCAGAGGAAGATGGGGAAGTCCAGGGAAAGGGAAAAGGGATGCAGGGCGTGAGGCAGACGGCTGATAAGTTTCATGATAAATGGGTTGACAATCGGTTCTGTTTATTGTATAACTGTATTAAGCAACTAATACAAAAATACAATGGCGTGATAAGCAGGAGAAAAAGCGCACTGTAGCTGCCATCATGTCAGAAAAATACTCAGAGAAAAGCGGAGGTGAGGCGATGGAGTGGAAGATTACGGATGACAGACCTATCTGGATGCAGCTTTCTGAACAGCTGGCAGCCCAGATTGCAGCCGGGGCTTACAGGCCCGGGGAGAGGCTGCCTTCCGTCAGGGAGTGCGCGGCCCAGGCGGGGGTGAATCCGAATACGATGCAGAGAGCCATGGCAGACCTGGAAAGCCAGGGGCTTGTGATAACGAACAGAACAGCGGGAAGGTGTGTGACACAGGATATGGAAAAAATTAAAAAACTGCGCTCGGGGCAGGCCAGAGAACAGGCTGTCCGGTTTTTAGAGCAGATGGGAACGCTGGGATATACAAAGGAAGAGATACGCCAGGTACTGGAGGAAGCACTGGAGAGCATGACAGAGGAGGGGGAACTATGAGTAAGGAAATACTTATCTGCAGCGGCCTGGGAAAACGGTTTGGCACCAGGTACGCGCTGAGGGATGTGGAGCTCAGGGTGGAGAGCGGGAAAATTATCGGGCTCCTGGGGCCAAACGGCTCCGGAAAGACCACGCTTATGAAGCTGGCTAACGGGCTTCTGAAGCCTGAGGAGGGATGGATCGAGATAGAC
The DNA here is from genome assembly GCF_020736365.1 of Clostridium sp. M62/1. NCBI lineage: Bacteria > Bacillati > Bacillota > Clostridia > Eubacteriales > Clostridiaceae > Clostridium > Clostridium sp. M62/1. Next base: position 1,723,979 of record NZ_CP085988.1, read on the forward strand.
GGGAGCAGGCCCGGACTGCACACGAAGTCGGTGGTATCCTATCTGCCGGATCAGATGTATTTTGCAGACTGGATGAGAGTTTCTGATCTTTTGGCCATGTTTTCTGATTTTTACAGAGATTTTGACAGAGGGAAGGCCGGTTCCATGCTGAGGGCTCTGGATATCTCCGAAAAGGAGAGGATGAAGACCTTATCCAAGGGCAGCAAGGAAAAGGTACAGCTTGTCCTGGTCATGAGCCGGCAGGCAAAGCTTTACCTCCTCGATGAGCCAATCGGAGGCGTTGATCCGGCGGCACGGGATTATATTCTGAAAACCATTCTTACCAATTATTCAGAGGATGCGTCGGTGATGATCTCCACCCACCTGATTGCAGATGTGGAAAAGGTCTTAGATGAGGCTATATTTTTAAAGGAAGGACGGCTGGTGCGCCACAGCAGTGTCGATGATATACGGGAGAAGGAAGGGAAATCGGTAGACCGGCTGTTCCGGGAAATCTTTGCCGTACGGGGGCCGCAGATGGGCAGAAATCCCCTTTTTGAGCCGGCGGTGAAGCCTGGGCTGCATGATCAGGAGGAAGAAAAGACAGAGAAAACCGTACACGAGGATCAGAAGGAGGAGAGCTAGTATGTTCAGAAAACTGTTAAAATATGAGTGGAGGGCAATGATGCGGACCATGCTGCCCATTTACGGAGCCACACTGGCAGTTGCCCTGATCAATGGCTTTTTGTTCCAGAACGTATTTGGGACTGGTTCAGAGACGCCGGCGCTTCTGGAATATACCAGGATAGCGACGATGACGCTTTATATCTTTGTGATGGCGGCAATGGGAGTATTCACGGCAGTTATGGTGATCCAGCGGTTTTACAAAGGCCTTTTAAGGCAGGAGGGATATCTGATGTTTACCCTTCCTGTCAAAACCTGGCAGCTTGTATTTTCCAAGGCCTGCGTTTCCCTGGCAGCCACGTTCTGCTCTCTGACAGTTGGAATCCTGTCGCTGGGAATGTTTGGCGGAATCGACTTTTTTGGGGCACTGTTCCAGATACCGGGACTGATAGTGGAATTTATACAGGAGGGAATGGCCGCCGACAGGACGCTGTTTCTTCACTGCATGGTCTTCGGTGTGGAGCTTCTGCTAGCTCTGGCAGTGGGAACACTGTCCTCCATCTATGAGCTGTATTTTTCCATGGCTCTTGGACAGATGTCGAGAAATCACAAGATTATATGGTCTGTCCTGTGGTTCGTGGCAGTGAGCACAGTATTTAACTTTATCTCCATGGTGCTCATGGGAAATGCATCTTTATTTGTCCGGTTTTTAGACGGAATGGAAAACGGAGTGGCATTTCTCCATGTATTGGGCCTCGGCCTTCTGGCCATGCAGGCGGTGAGCCTTGCGCTTCTCATGGGAGGAACCGGCTATGTGCTGGAGCGGAGGCTGAATCTGGAGTAAGGCTTCAGGGAAGAAAGGAAGAGAAGGAGAACGCATCTGCGATTTAAAGAAGGACTCAGGCGGGAGGCCCGGGTCCTTTTTCTTACAGCCGCAGCCCCTTAATATCCTTAATCCTCGACAGAATAATATTGCAGGATAAATCTGAAAGCCCCGGCAGTGTGAGAACCGTTTCATTCAAAAACGATTCCAACTCCTCTTGGCTGGCGGCGACGGCGTGAACGTGGAGACGGCAGCGGCCGGAAACCTGGTAGATTTGGGTGACAATATCGCAGTCCTTAAGTTTTCTGCAGCTTTCTGAAAAGCCGTCCGGAGAAAATTCCATCTCGAAATAGCAGGAAACAGCGCCGCTGATTTTCTGAGGATTGATAATGGTCGTATACTCCTCGATAATTCCGCGCTCCTCCAAAGCCTGTATCCTGCTTTTTACGGCAACCCGGGAGAGCCCCACCCTGACGCCTATGTCGGAGTAGGACATCCGCGCATTTTCCGTTAAAAGTGTAATAATTTTCTGATCCGTGTCGTCCAGATTTCCCAGAAACATGAGGTGATTCCTTTCTTAATCTTAAATTGCTTGTATAATTCTGCATGATACAGCAGTATTTACAGCTCCTGCCCAAGGCCATTCTGTGACAGAGTTTGTGAAAAAGAGCAGGAGTTTACCCGCCCTGGCTGGACCAAAATCCAGCGCTCGGCTTTCAGCAGTGAATGCTGAAACCGGAATGCGCAGGTATAATGACTGATCCGCAGTCATTATACCATACAGCCGAGGAACCGGACAACTGGTTTGGTCAAAGCTGCGGCGGCCAGTGCCTCTTTTTGTTGACACACCTCCGTTTTTTCTGCTATGATAGACAAAATGTTTTCTTCAAAACGAAAGTACACTCTTACGAAACGGAAGTGAAACCATGAGCAAAACCATGAGCAAAACCATGAGAGAAACACTGACAGCTGGCCGCAGCATTGATCTGACAAGCGGCCCGGTAGCCCGCTCCATGTGGCTGTTTGCCCTGCCTCTGATGGCTGGAAACCTGCTTCAGCAGTTTTATAATGTAGCAGATACTCTGATCGTGGGTCGTTTTCTGGGGGCCGGGGCCCTGGCGGCGGTGGGATCCTCCTACACGGTCATGACATTTCTCACCTCGGTGATTCTGGGGCTCTGCATGGGAAGCGGAGTTCTGTTTTCCATGCTCTGCGGGGCCGGGGAGACGGAGAGGATGAAAAACAGCTTTGTCCAGTCCTTTTTCTTTATTGCCCTGGTGACGGGCCTGGTGGAAGGGCTGGCCCTGCTTCTGATTGATCCCATGCTTGCAGTTTTCCAGATTCCCGCTGATATCCTGAAGGACACAAAAGCCTATCTGCAGATTATTTTCATAGGTCTTGTATTCACCTTTGTCTATAACTATTTTGCAGCCCTTCTAAGGGCCCTGGGAAATTCTCTTGTGCCGCTGATGTTTTTGGCAGTGTCGGCTCTGGGAAATATTGTGCTGGACCTGGTGCTGATCCTGGAATTTCATATGGGCACGGCCGGGGCGGCCTGGGCCACCATTACAGCGCAGTTCTTATCCGCCCTGGGAATTGGAATTTATGTGTGGGTAAAAATGCCCCATCTTTTGCCGGGCAGGCGCCATTTCTACCGGGATTCGGAGATTTTGAAAAAAATTACGAGATATTCCCTTCTCACCTGCGTACAGCAGTCGGTGATGAACTTCGGCATTCTGATGGTACAGGGGCTGATTAACAGCTACGGAGTCACGGTTATGGCGGCCTTTGCGGCAGCGGTGAAGATTGATTCCTTCGCCTACATGCCGGTTCAGGATTTCGGCAATGCCTTTTCTACCTTTATTGCCCAGAACCACGGGGCCGGCAGGAAAGAAAGGATACGCCTGGGCCTTCGGGCAGCAGTGCTGAGTTCAGGGGCCTTCTGTCTTGTAATCTCCTTTGTGGTTGTGGCATTCGGAGGGAGATTGATGACTATCTTCATCAGCCCTGAGGAAACACAGATTATCCGAATCGGCGCCCAGTATCTTCACGTGGAGGGCGCCTGCTATGTGGGAATCGGGTGCCTGTTCCTGCTCTACGGGCTTTACAGAGGCCTTGGGCATGCGGGGGTTTCAGTTATTCTCACAGTGATTTCCCTGGGAACCAGAGTTGCCCTCGCCTATCTGCTCTCCCCCATACCGGCAGTGGGCCTTCTTGGGATCTGGTGGGCAGTGCCTATTGGCTGGTTTCTGGCGGATATTGCAGGATTTGCATATTTCTGGAAACTGGATAGAAAGGAGAAGAGGGAAGCAATATCTTGAAATAATGAAAGTCAGCAATGACGGTGAATCAGGAAAACGGGGCCGGCAGCCATATTTGGGAAGCCGGCCCCGTTTGTCTGATCGCCCCCGACGGTTGAACAGGACTTCTCTGAGAAGGAGCTTAAATCGGAGGCAGCTTTACGTACAGGGAAGCAGCAGGAAAATTGCAAAAAAATTGCAGGAAAATTGCAGGAAATCTGATTTTTATGCAGGCGGGACCGCTCTCCTGCTTCTGCAATCACATCACAGCCGCCCGGATGCGTAGAATTGCCTTTAAAAAGGCAGACTATCTGGAAAGGATCCGAAAGTGAGGAATATCTCTTGACATATACCCTAATAGGGTATACAATGTTATCAGAAAAGGAGGTATACAGATGGAACAGTACACTGTGACAGGTATGAGCTGCGCTGCATGCAGCACCCGTGTGGAGAAGGCTGTGTCAAAGGTGGAGGGCGTGACTTCCTGCTCCGTTAGCCTTCTGACAAATTCCATGGGTGTTGAAGGTACAGCAAAGCCTCAGGATATAATTGCGGCTGTGGAAGCTGCAGGCTACGGAGCTTCCTTAAAGGGAGGCACCGGCAGCGCAAAGGAGTCATCGAGGAGAGCAGGTTCCAGTACGGGGGAGGAGATGCTGAAAGACAGGGAAACTCCTGTGCTGAAAAGGCGGCTTCTCTGGTCCCTTGGCTTTCTCCTCGTTCTCATGTATTTTTCCATGGGACATATGATGTGGGGGTGGCCGGTTCCGGCCTTTCTCGCCGCAAACCATGTGGCTATGGGGCTTTTGCAGCTCCTTCTGACAATCGCGGTGATGGTGATTAACCAGAAATTTTTTATAAGCGGTTTTAAGAGCCTGTGGCACAGGGCGCCGAACATGGATACCCTGGTTGCTCTCGGCTCCGGCGTATCCTTCGTTTACAGCACCTACGCCCTGTTTGCCATGACAGATGCCCAGATGAAGGGTGACATGGCTGCGGTGATGGGGTATATGCATGAATTCTACTTTGAATCTGCCGCCATGATCCTGACCTTGATTACAGTCGGGAAGATGCTGGAGGCCCGCTCCAAGGGAAAAACCACGGATGCTCTGAAAAATCTGATGAAACTGGCTCCCAAGACTGCCTGCATCATAAAGGACGGGAAGGAGGAGACCGTTTCCATTGAAGAGGTGGCAAAGGGCGATATTTTCGTGGTGCGTCCCGGAGAAAATATCCCGGTAGACGGAGTGATTATAGAGGGAAGCAGCGCGGTCAATGAGTCGGCTCTGACAGGGGAGAGCATTCCCGTGGACAAGGAGCCCGGCCATAAGGTGTCTGCGGCTACCCTGAACCAGTCGGGATTTATCCGCTGCGAGGCCACAAGAGTCGGTGAGGACACCACATTTTCTCAGATTATCCAGATGGTCAGCGACGCGGCTGCGACGAAAGCCCCCATTGCCAAGGTGGCGGATCGGGTGTCAGGCGTCTTTGTCCCGGCGGTAATTGCCATTTCAGCGGTGACGATTCTTGTGTGGCTGTTTTTGGGCCAGACCTTTGGTTTTGCTCTGGCAAGGGGGATCTCCGTCCTCGTCATCAGCTGCCCCTGCGCCCTTGGCCTTGCCACCCCGGTAGCTATCATGGTGGGGAATGGAATCGGGGCAAAAAACGGCATTCTGTTTAAGACGGCTGTTTCCCTGGAGGAGGCGGGAAAGACAGAGATTGTCGCTCTCGACAAGACGGGAACGATTACCCTTGGTGAACCGAATGTGACGGACCTGATCCCTGCAGAAGGCGTGGCAGAACGGGAGCTTCTCTCCCTTGCCTGTGCCCTGGAGAAAAAGAGCGAGCATCCTCTTGCCCGCGCAGTGCTTAAGAAGGCGGAGGAGGAAGGGCTGAACGGGGCTGAGGTCACGGAATTTGAGGCTCTTGTGGGAAACGGGCTGTCAGGAAAGCTGGACGGGAAAGAGCTGCTTGGAGGAAGCCTTTCCTTTGTAAGCAGTCAGGCAGCTGTTTCTGAACAGATGAGGAACCGGGCAGAGGAGCTTGCCGGAGAGGGAAAAACGCCTCTTCTGTTTGCGGCAGACGGGACCCTTGCGGGGATCATCGCAGTGGCTGATATTATCAAGGAGGACAGCCCGAAGGCGGTGAAGGAGCTTCAGAATATGGGAATCCGTGTCGTCATGCTGACCGGAGACAATGAGAGGACGGCGAAAGCCGTCGGCGCCCAGGCCGGAGTGGACGAGGTAATTGCCGGAGTCCTTCCGGACGGTAAGGAGGCTGTGATCAGAAAGCTCAGAGAACAGGGGAAGGTGACCATGGTAGGCGATGGAATCAATGACGCCCCGGCTCTCACCAGGGCGGATATCGGAATTGCCATCGGGGCAGGAACGGATGTGGCGATTGACGCGGCAGACGTGGTTCTGATGAAAAGCCGCCTGAGCGATGTGCCGGCAGCTATCCGCCTGAGCCGGGCTGCTCTCAGAAATATCCACGAGAACCTGTTCTGGGCCTTCTTCTACAATGTAATCGGGATTCCCCTTGCAGCCGGCGTCTGGATCCCGCTGTTTGGATGGAAGCTGAATCCCATGTTCGCAGCTGCGGCTATGAGCCTGTCCAGCTTCTGCGTCGTATCAAACGCTCTGCGCCTGAACTTTTTCGATATCAGGAACGGGGCGAAGGATAAAAAATTAAAGAAAAAGCACCATGGCCAAGAGACGGCTGCAATGTTTAAAAATGAGAGCTGTGAAAGCAGCTGTCAGCCTGCAGAGAGGCCGGATGGAAACAGCCAGGGGGCAGAAAAGGAGGAAAAGATAGTGGAAAAGACAATGACAATTGAGGGAATGATGTGCGGACACTGTGAGGCCAGGGTGAAAAAGACACTGGAGGCCATTCCGGGAGTGACAGAGGCCCAGGTAAGCCATGAGAAGGGAACTGCTGTGGTTTCCATGAGCGCTCAGGTGGCCGACGATGTGTTAAAAGAGGCAGTGGAGGCTCAGGACTACAAGGTGACTGGAATTCAGTAGCAGCCTCTCAGGCCGCACAGGCAGATGCACCGCCGTATGGGATAACCTGTACGGCGGTTTTTTGGTGTGCCCGGCGGGGCGCCATCCTTGGCAAAAACCGGGTAAAAAACAGAAAAATTTCAGAAAAGCTCCGGAAACCTGAGAGAAGTAAAAGAAAGAAGGGCACAGGACTGGAAAAACCTGCAGATAGGTGGTATGATGTTACAGTTCAGGATTAACAGAAAGAGAAGAGGGGAGCGCAGATGGAAAGAGAAAAACAGAGGCTTGCCAAAAGTCAGAAAATCTCAAAAGTTTCCGGCTGGGTCCTGGTGGTGCTGCTGAGCGTCTTTGTGCTGTTTACGATATTCAGTGTCCGCCATCTGATGGAACGGCTGGATGATATCAGACGCCACCCCTTCCAGGTGATGGATGCAGGCGGCACGCTGCAGAATGATATGGACCGGATCAGAAACAGCTTTGAGCAGTTAAAGCACATTAATACGCCAAAGGTTGTAGAGGAGATCCGAGGTGAAATTTCCCTTATTTATGAGGACACAGACCGCCAGATGGAAATTCTGAGGGAAAGCTATCTGGGAGACCAGGAGGATCTGGAAAACCTGTCAGAGCTCATGGATGAGATCGGGAAAGAGCAGGATGCATTTCTGGATTATGCGGCCGCAGATGACAGGAGCGAGGATGAGATTGTAAGCTACAGCACCAGACACCTGGAGGAGCTGTATCAGGAGTTTGACAGCCAGCTGGGGGAGGTTCTCGACTTTGCCAGAAACAAGGTGGAGTATTTTTACTTTGAGGCGGACCGCTTCTGCTTTTTTGCCATTTTGACGTCCTGCCTGGTATTCGGGGCAGCCCTGATCATTCTCTTCATCTATAAATATCTGCTGGGAAGACAGACAGAGCAGCTGAAGAGACAGAATCAGCTCTTTGAGCTGCTCTCCAGAAATATTGACAATATCTTCATGATCAATGATCTGCACCACCCGGAGCGGAATTACATCTCAGAAAATGCCGGGAGAATTCTGGGCTTTAAACCGGATCCGAAGAAGGTTTCCCCGACGATTCTGTTTGAATATATGGATGAGCAGGACAGAGAAAAGGTAAAACGGGTCTTTGACACAGTGGGGGAGAGCTACTGGAGCTGTACCTTTCATTACCGTCATCCTGCCCTGGCCGGGGAGCGGATTTTCCTGCTGCAGACCTACCGGATATGGACAGAGGGGGAGGATCGCTTCATCACAGTTCTGACGGATCAGACGCAGATTCTGTCTACCCAGAAGGAGCTGGAGGCTGCCATCCAGCAGGCTGAGAAGGCGAACAGAGCAAAGAGCGAATTTCTTTCCCGCATGTCCCATGAGATACGCACGCCGATGAACGGAATTATCGGAATGGGAATGATTGCCATGCAGAATCTCGGCGACAGCAGCCGTGTGGAGGACTGCATCCGAAAAATCAATCTCTCCTCCCGCCACCTTCTGACGCTGATCAACGATGTTCTCGACATGTCGAAAATCGAGAGCGGAAGAATCGAGATAAAGAGAGATGTGTTTGACTTCCGGCTGTTTCTGGAGTCTGTCAGCAATGTCATAAGCGGGCAGGCCAGAGATAAGGGGCTGAATTTCGATGTGATCTTTCTGGGCGATATGGAAGAGGAGCTGTTCGGGGATGCGCTGCGGGTCAACCAGATTCTCATGAATCTGCTCTCCAATGCGCTGAAATTTACACCGGAGGGAGGAAGTATTGTCCTGCGGATAGCCAAGATGGATGAGGACAGTACGACTGTCTGGCTGAAGTTTGAGGTCAGCGACACAGGATGCGGAATAGAAGAGAAAAACTATGAGAAGATTTTTATGCCCTTTGAGCAGGAACATGAGGACATCAGCCATGTGTACGGAGGAACCGGGCTGGGGCTGTCTATCTCCAGAAGATTTGCTGAGCTGATGGATGGAAGGCTTACCGTCTCAAGCCAGGTTGGAAAGGGGAGCACCTTTACTCTGACCATGCCCTTTGGCCGTGTGGAGAAGAGGGAAAGCCGTGAGAGCCGTGAGAGGCGGGAGACGGACTTCAGCCACCTGCGGGTTCTGGCAGTGGATGACGACCCCGACTGCCTGACTCATATAAAACTCCTCCTGAAAAAGCTGGGAGCTAAGGCTGATACGGCCATATCCTGCGAGGAGGCAGTTGAAAAGGCCCGTCTGGCCTACAGTGCCGGGGAGGATTACGATGTCTGCCTGGCAGACTGGAAGATGCCCTCCGGCGATGGAGTCGAGACAATCAGGAGACTCAGAAAGCTGCCTGGAAGAAAGATAGCCGCCGCGCTGGTGACAGCCTATGACACAGACGAGATCCGAAGGGACGCGGAGCTGGCCGGCGCAGCCTGCGTGGTGGAAAAGCCCCTGTTTGAGTCCACACTTTCCGCCCTTCTGACAAAGCTGCTGAAAGAGAAACAGCAGGAGAAGCAGGAGGAAAAGCAGGAGGAGAAAACCGCTCAGAAATCTCAGAACTTCCCGGAGGGAAATTTCGGCGGACTCAGGTTTCTGGTTGTGGAGGACAATGATCTGAACAGGGAAATCGCCGTCACGCTGTTTTCCTCCTTTGGGGCAGAAGTGGAAACGGCAGTAAACGGAAAGGAAGCTGTGGAGGCCTTTGAGACCTCAGAGCCGGGATTTTTTGATCTAATTCTGATGGATGTGCAGATGCCGGTGATGGATGGATATGAGGCCACAAGAATTATCCGCTCTTTGGACAGGGAGGACGGACGGGAAATTCCCATCCTGGCTATGACGGCCAATGCCTTCTCAGAGGACAAGGCAAAGAGCATGGCCTGCGGCATGGACGGTCATATCAGCAAGCCTATTGATTTAAAAGAGGTTGTTGAGAAAATTGAGAGGGTTCTGAAAAAGAGGGGAAAAGGTTAGCCCAAAACAGATGGGCAGAAAGCCGGCCAGGGCTGCTGGGTGAAACTGCAGCAGCCCTGGCTGGAAAGCGGGCAAGAAGATATATGGCTGAACTGTTACAAATTTTTAATTTTTTTGAAAAAAACACTTGCATTTTTTCGGAGATGTGATATACTATCTGAGTCGCAGGTGATACGGCAAAAAACAGTAAAGCAAAAAACATATAAGGCCTGTTGGTCAAGCGGTCAAGACGACGCCCTCTCACGGCGTAAACCCGGGTTCGATTCCCGGACAGGTCATTCGAGGAAGACATCACAGAGTTGTGGTGTCTTTTTTGTCGTGTACAGATTTTTCCGGATTTTTTGCGGGATGAAAGCCCTTCTTCCTGACGCGGGAAGCCTTTCTTGCAAAAGGCAGGCCTGAGTGGTAAGATTTTTATAGATTCTGCGGGGAATATCCGAAAAACAAAAGACGGGATGGAAACGCAGGGGAAAAGGGCAAAACAAACTGTAAAAAGGAGGACGGAATATGGATTTTATGGAGCTTTTGCTGAACAGAAGGAGTGTCAGGGAATATACGGGAGAGGCGGTTCCGAAGGAAAAGATCGAAAAGATTCTTGAGGCCGGACTGCTCTCTCCGTCGGGGCGTAACAGGAGACCATGGGAATTTCTGGTGGTGGAGGATAAGGAGGCTCTGCTCAGGCTCTCCAGATGCCGGGAGGGGGGAGTGAAAATGCTGGAAAAGGCGGGCTGCGCCATTCTGGTGTTTGGAGACCCTCAGAAAACGGATGTGTGGACGGAGGACTGTGCCATAGCTGTGAGCAACATGCATCTGATGGCAGAAAGCCTGGGTCTTGGAAGCTGCTGGATTCAGGGAAGGCTTAGAAAGGCCGATGGAGGAGAGAGCACAGAGGAATTCTGCCGCCGTTTGTTTGGAGTGCCGGAGGGATTGGCCCTGGAGGCAGTGCTCTCAGTAGGAATTACAGAGAAACATCCGAAACCTCATCTGCTGCAGGAGGCCGAGCGCGGGAAGGTTCATTACGGAACATTCTGAGCCATCCATCCCTAAGGGCTTCTCTGAAACGAAAAACTGGCAGCCTCTGGCTGCCAGAAAAGGGGAAGTAGTATGAAAAAGAATTTATGTGAAAAGGCGCTCTGCCTTGTTTGTGAGATTATCATACCGAAAAAGTGTGTCCTCTTTGTTATCAGAGTGTAAAAAAAACCTAAAAATTGGAAATAATATATAAAAATACCTGTGAGCAGAACTGAAAGGGGAGATGCAGAGGAAAAAGAGCATGAGGGGATAGGGCGAAAGGATACAGGTAAGGGCTGTGGTTTCTAACAGAAAAAAGACATCACAATTCTGTGATGTCCATTTTAAATGACCTGTCCGGGAATCGAACCCGGGTTTACGCCGTGAGAGGGCGTCGTCTTGACCGCTTGACCAACAGGCCTTATCTACTCTTTAATTTACTGTTTCTTTGCCGTATCACCTGCGACTTGGATAGTATATCATATTTCCGGAAAAATGCAAGTGTTTTTTTAACAAAAATAAAAAAATTAAAAATGTCTCTGTGGGAGCTGTAATATGCTCCAGGGAGGCGGGAGAATTGAATAAGAAAATTGCACAAAAACCCCCAAAATCCCGAACCGTGATACGCGAGAAAAGTGAACAAAAATTTGTCGAAGCTCCGGAAACTGCTTACATGACGGAAAAATCGATGATAAAATTAAAGAAAGCCTCTTAAAGAAAGTCCTTTATAATCTTTTATGAGAAAGTTTCTAAAAGAAGGCCTTGAAAAAGCCTCCTAATTAAGAAATCTCTTAAAAGAAAGCTTTTCTGGAAGAGGAGAACAGAGTATTGAGAAAAACAGATGAAAGAAAGGAGCGGATGAGAAACTATGTTTCAGGAAGGCGAGTATATCATTTATGGGAGCAGCGGAGCCTGCAAGGTGGAGCGGGTGGGAATTCTTCCCTATGGCTCGGGGAAGGAAGAACGGCTTTGCTATACGCTGATTCCCTGCAGGGATCCGGGAAGCACGATCTTCACTCCCGTGGACAATCAGAAGGTGCTGATGCGCCCTGTGATGACCAGGGAGGAGGCGATGGATCTGATAGGGCAGATGCGGGAGATAAGCCCCCTCTGGATTCAGAATGAGAGAAAGAGGGAGGAGGAATACCGGGAAGCAGTGCGCACCTGCGACGGAAGAGAGCTTGTGCGGATTATCAAAACCATTTATCTGCGGCGCAGGAAGCGGATGAGCGAGGGGAAAAAGATTACAGCGGCAGACAGCCGCTACTTTAAACTGGCAGAGGATAATCTGTACGGAGAGCTGGCCGTCTCGCTGGATCTGGAGCGTGACAAGGTAAAAGATTTCATAGAGGAAAAGATAGGCGCCGGGGAGGCCTGAGTGCAGCAGAGAGAGGAAGATGGGAAGATGGCTGCAGGCGCCGGACAGCTTCTGATCTCTGTAAAATCTTCCGGCTGTCAAATATTTTATTTTCCTGTCGAAAATGGTATAATTTCCTTATATCCTGAAGGTGAGAATGACAGGGACGGGAGGAAAGGATATGAGGCGATACAGGGCGGTTCAGGGGAAAGAGGCCGGGTGGCAGACAGAGGCGGTAAAGACGGCGCTTCGTCTGTTCAGAGGATTGTTTGAAAAGACGGATGAAGAGGATGAGAAAACGGACGCTTCCGGCGAGAAAACAGCGGTTCAGGAAAAAGGCCGGATCTGTTTTCCAGGTTTTGGAATTCCGGTGGGAAATCCAACGATGGCTGACGGGCAGGCCCTGGAAAAAAATCTGAAACGGGTTCAGAAGGAGAATGGAATCATCCCCATGAACTCAGGCCTTTCTGCGCAGGAGGAACGCTGCTTTACCATGGAAATGCCGGAGGGAGAAGGACGTTTCTTTGTCATGCTCCGTATGATTCTGGAGATGAACCGCGCTCTGGGGCTGACTAAATTTATTGTGGCTGTGCCTTCTGTGGCGGCCAGACTGAGCCTGGAGGAGTCGGTGAGAAAGCTGTCAGGATATATGACAGACCTGGGGTATCCGGATCCGGAGAAATGTGTTTTTTCATTTAACAGTGAGCACACAGGAGAGATCAGCACAAGGTTTGTGGAATCGAAGGATCTTTCTGTCTGCATTATGAACATACAGGCCTTTAACCGGGCGACCAACCGGCTGAGAGCAGAGGATGAGTACGGACAGGTTCTCTGGGAAGATATATGTGCCGTCCGCCCGGCTGTTATGGTGGATGAGCCCTGCCGAATCGAGGGCAGCGGCTACAGTTCCAAATCCCTGGAAGCCATGAAAGAGCTGAATCCGCTGTTTACCATGCGGTTTGAGTCGGAGCCGTGGAAGGAGTGCAACAAGATCTTCAGCTTCCCTCTGAAACAGGCTTTGGCAGAGGGAGCGGTGAGGGCTCCCCTTGCAGTGCCTGTGCCTCAGAAGATGCCTGGAGAGATATCAGAAGAAAATCCGCAGGCAGAGACAGAAAAGCAAGCAGAGACAGAAAAGCAAGCGGAGACAGAAAAGCAGGCAGAGACAGAAAAACAGACAGAGAGAATTCGCGCAGCAGTAGAGCTTCACTTTCAGGCGCAGCTTTCTCTCTTCAGAGAGGGAAAGAGGGTGAAGGCCCTGACTCTTATTTTCACGGAAGCCAAAAAGGAGCAGAGGGAGAAGATTCTGGCAGAGTTTGACCGGGAATACATAGAGGCGGCTGCCAGGCACCAGGAAGAGCTGAGGCCATTTTTCCAGACGCTTCAGATTCCAGAGGCGGCAGGGCAGCCGGGAGCGGTGCGCCGTGTATTTCTGGGCCTGGACAGAAGGGGCAGAGAGAGGGAGCTTGACGGATGGGACAGTAAGGAGAGCGGCAGCTGGAGGAAACGGCTCACGGAGGATGTAAACCGGGGAATCGGCAGACTTCTGAGAGAGGGGGAGGAGTTAAAAGCCTTTGACCGCCCAGAGAGCTTTCTGTTTGTGCATCCGGCTCTCCGGGAAGGCTGCAGAAATTCCAATCTGTTCGTGATATGCAGTCTGGACACAGGGTCGGAATATTCATGTGCAAGGGAGATGGAGAGATTTCTGTGGCCCTGCGAGGATCAGGAGGGAAAGGCCGTGACTGGAGGGGCAGCTTCTTTCTTCCAGATAGTCGGAGAAAGAGGAAAGCGGCAGGAGCACTTCCGGGGTCGGCCGTTCGAGGAAGAGAAGGCGGAATCTCTCATTCAGATGGCAGAATGGATACAGGGACTTGGAGAGAAAGGTATCGCAGAGGCTTTTAGCCGCCTGGATACAGAGGAGGCGGCAGAGGCAGAGGCCTGCGCCAGGCGCATCTGCACCCTCTTAGGCTGTCTGGAGCCATAGAAGGGCAGCAGACAGCCCGGGGTCCTGGTTCTTCATTCTTATAGAGATTCCATATTGACAAACAGCCGTTTCTCCGCTATACTGGGAACCGAAAAAACGGAGGTTTTCTGTGAGGCCGCACGGGCTGTACAGACTCCGCTCATATTGTCATAGTGTGTTACTGGTAAGGCAGGCATTAACTATTTGGATTGTGTTTCAGACGCTGTCAGTGTATCTGAAGCTGTGAGACACAGTCCGGATGGTTAATGCCTTTTTGTTTTGGCAAATTCCTGCCCATTTTCCGCCGGGAAAAGACGCTGAACAGAGGAGGCCTTTTTAAGGTATGAAGGCTTTTCTGGCGTTTATGATGGCAGAAAACGGGGAAACACTATGAAAAAGAAAAAAGAAAAAGAGGAAAGGAAGAAAAGTATGAAAGACCAGATTTTCAGCGTACTTCAGCGAGTGGGGCGCAGCTTCATGCTTCCCATCGCGATTCTGCCTGTGGCGGGACTGCTTCTCGGAATCGGAAGCTCCTTTACGAACGCCACAACGATTTCAACCTATCACCTGGAGAGCATTCTCGGCGATGGGACTGTGTTAAATGCCCTGCTCCTGATTATGAGCAAGGCGGGAAATGTCATTTTTGACAATCTGCCCCTTATCTTTGCGGTGGGCGTTGCCATCGGTATGGCTAAGGAGGAGAAGGAGGTTTCCGCCCTGTCCGCCCTGATCGCCTTTTTTGTTATGCATATCTCCATCAATGCGGTGCTGCTGATCAGCGGAAAGGTGCTGTCTGACGGAAGCGTGGCAGAGGGAGTCTTAGACGGAACCATCGCCAGCGTCTGCGGTATGCAGACACTGCAGATGGGAGTGTTCGGAGGCATCATCGTGGGACTGGGCGTTGCGGCGCTGCACAACAGGTTCCATAAAATTGTGCTTCCCAACGCGCTCTCTTTCTTCGGGGGTTCACGGTTTGTGCCGATTATCTCAACCGTTGTGTATCTGTTTGTGGGAATTCTCATGTATTTCATCTGGCCGGTTGTTCAGAACGGCATTTTCGCCCTGGGCGGCCTTGTAACGGGAACCGGATACCTGGGAACCCTGATTTTCGGAATTGTCAAGAGGGCGCTGATTCCATTCGGACTGCACCATGTATTCTATCTGCCGTTCTGGCAGACAGCTGTAGGCGGAACGATGATGGTGGACGGGCAGCTGATCCAGGGCGGCCAGAATATTTTCTTTGCCCAGTTAGCTTCCCCGGATGTGGTGCATTTCAGCGCAGACGCCACGAGATATTTCTCCGGCGAGTTCATTTTCATGATCTTCGGGCTTCCGGGAGCAGCGCTCGCCATGTACCGCCAGGCCAAGTCTGAAAAGAAAAAGGCAGCGGGCGGACTTCTCCTGTCAGCGGCCCTGACCTGTATGCTTACGGGAATTACGGAACCCATCGAGTTCTCTTTCCTGTTTGTAGCCCCCATGCTGTTTGCCGTCCAGGTAGTGCTGGCGGGAGCCGCCTATATGATTGCCCACATGCTGAACATAGCCGTGGGACTTACCTTCTCGGGAGGATTTCTGGATCTTCTGATCTTTGGCATCCTTCAGGGAAATGACAAGACAAGCTGGATCCGCATTATCCCGGCTGGAATTATTTATTTCTTCCTGTACTATTTTATCTTCAGCTTCCTGATTAAGAAGTTTGATTTAAAGACACCGGGACGTGAGGATGACACGGAGGAGACAAAGCTCTACACAAAGGCAGATGTCAATGCCAGAAAAGCTCAGAAGGACGAAAGAGGAAACAGCCCAGCCGGGGACGGCAGAGACAGCCGCAGCGAGGCCATTGCAAATGCCCTGGGAGGAAAGAAAAATATTACGTCTGTAGACTGCTGTGCCACAAGACTTCGCTGCTCTGTGGAAAAGTCAGAGCTGGTGGATGAAAAGCTGCTGAAGGCTACAGGGGCAGTGGGAGTGATCAAAAAAGGCCAGGGAGTCCAGGTGATCTACGGTCCTCAGGTGTCTGTCATTAAGTCCAACCTGGAAAGCTACCTGGCGGCAGCCCCTGACACAGAGTACAGCGAAAAAGCGGCTGCCGTGGAGGAGAAAGTTTCTTCAGGCGTGGAGGAGACCGAAGCAAAGAGCGGGGAGAAGGCCGGGGTGCAGGAGGCCGAATCACAGAAATCCGAATCACAGGAGGCCGAATCACCAGTGAAAAAGGGCCGAACACTCTACTCCCCGTTTACGGGAACGGTTAAGCCTATCACGGAGGCTCCGGATCCGGCCTTTGCAGGTAAAATGATGGGAGATGGTTTCCTGGTAGAGCCTGAGAACGGAATTGTTCTGGCACCGGAGGATGCAGAGATTGTGTTCGTGTTCCCCAGCAAGCACGCCATCGGCTTAAAGACAAAGGACGGAGTGGAATTTCTTCTCCACATCGGAATCGATACGGTTAAGCTGGATGGAAAGGGCTTTGAGGTGTTTGTAAAAGACGGAGACAGCGTAAAAAGAGGTGACAAACTCATGGAGTTTGATTTACAATATATCAGAGAGCACGCGCCGTCTGATGTATGCCTGACTGTCTTTACGGGACTGAAGGAAGGAGAGGAAATCTGTACAGCAGTTTCCCATGCAGAGGCCCTGGACGCTGCGGCAGAGCTCCGATAATCTGTAAAGCAGGGGGAACGGAAATGTACCGGGTGATTAAGGTTCTGAATAATAATGGAGTCCTGGCCTACGATATGGACGGAAAAAAGGAAGTGATTTTCCTCGGAAACGGCATCGGCTTTGGAAAAAAGACGGGGGAGCGTTTCGAGGACGCGGGAAAGGCCAATGTCTATACCGCGGAGACAAGACACAGCGAGGATACTGCCCTCCAGGTGGTCAACGGGATGGATCCGCTGTTTCTGGAAATCACAGGCCGCATTATCGACGAGGCGGAAAAAAGGTTTAAAAATGTCAGCAGGGATATCCTGCTGCCTCTGGCAGATCACATTGCCCTGGCAGTTCAGCGGGCCAGGGAGGGCAGAGAATTTTTAAACCCCTTTAACCAGGACATCAGAGCCCTGTTCCCGGAGGAATACGAGGTTGCCCAGAAGGGGAGGAAGCTCCTCGAACAGTTTGCAGGGCAGAAGATTTCCGAGGATGAGGCAGGGTTTATTACCCTCCACATTCATTCTGCCCTCTCCGATGAGGATGTGGAGCAGTCCATGACCACTGCCCGTCTGGTGACAGAGAGCGTTGCCATGATCGAGGAGGGGATGGGAATCCGGATCCCTGTTCAGTCCCTGGGCTACAACCGTCTGGTGAGCCATATCCGGTATATGCTGATTCGGACACTCCGGGGAGAAAGGGTAAACCTGGATATGGAGGAGTACGCCCGCACCAGCTTCCCCAGAGCCTACGCCCTGGCCGAGAGGATCTGCCGCTATATGGAAGAGGAATTAAAAAAGCCCATGCTTCAGCAGGAAGTGGGTTTTCTGGGAATCCATATAGAGCGGGTCGCACAGATGGAGCAGGAGTGACTGAAGCGTGTATAGGCCGGACTGCAGAAGCGAAAAATAAGTGATGAAAAATAAGTGATCTGAAACATAAAAAAGCTGTTTTAAAAGGAAATGACCAGAGCTGCCTTGTGGGCTTTCTTCGCAGATGCAAAAGAGAGCCGGAATATGGCGGCGTCTGGTCATTTTTGTGATGCCGCCTGCTGCTTCGGGCCGGTGGGCTGCCGTTTAACCTGAGATTCCAGTTCAGGAGGAAGGAACGGTAAGAAAGAGGAAGGAAAGAAAGAGGAATAAAATAAAAAGGAGGGAAATATAAAAGTGCCCCGGCCGCAGTGTGTTCCCAGGATAAGAAAGAGTGAGACTGGACACCTGCGATACAGCCCGGGAAGGCTGCACTCCTTTCGGAACCGGGGCAGATGGGCCGCGCAGAGATACTCTGTGCGCCTGTTGTCTATTATAAGCGAAAGTCAGGACAGCTTCAAGAAAAAAATAGAAATTTTTCGTTAAAAAATAGGAAAATGCAGAAAAAATCTCTAAAAAAGGGAGGAGCCGGCAGCCATCTCTGACTGCCGGCGTGTATGAAAAAGAATTTGTAACGGCTCCAACCCATCTGAGATTATCAACAGGCAAGTCTGCAGACGGATTGTTTCATGAAGGCGGGAACAGTCGTCTGTTCGCCGCGTTCAATCAAACGATAGTGCCGGCAGGGTTCTGTCTTCCCTAAGGAAGGAGAATTCCTGCCCCTCAGCTAAAAAAGCAGTGACTTTTTTAACTGTCCTAAGCATAACAGGAGAGTGTGAAAAAAATATGTAAAAGCTGTGAAGAAATTATGAACAATACAGCCCGGGAGAAAGGAGGCAGTGAACGGGCAGAATTTAGCTACTTTCTTTTTTGGAAGGGGTGTGATAAGATGATACCAGATGCGGCTGGCCTGCGTCCTGAGAATATCAGGCCGGGCTGCCGCTGAAGCATTCCGGGAGGTCAAAGCGCCGGGAAAGCGTAAGACCTGGAAAAAACAGGCGCGCGGCAGCGAATGGAACATAAGGGTTCCCAAAGGAGCGAGTCGCTCTTTTTGTCAGAAGGGAGGGGCAGGCAGCGCTGTCTGCCTTCCAAATCATCTGCACCGTACAGGGAGCGCCCATGCGGTGCATGAACGCCGGTATCCCCTGCGGGGATATTCAGTACGGCTCCGAAGATTCGGCATTGCTGTGACAGTGCCGCCCGCCTGAATGCTGTGAGACTGACTGAGGCTGCAGGCTGTGACTGTACAGGAGAGGAAGGGATTTAAGATGGGAGAGACAGGGCTGTGGAATCACTGCAGCAGCAGGCAGTGCGTGGAGATGATTCTCTCAATGAAACTTCTGGGCTATGCCTCCCTCACAGAGGAGCAGGAGCTTTCTGTCCTCTACGAACTGAGCAATCATGCGTCCCGCCATTACAGGGAGGCGGTGATCCCGAAACGGACGGGAGGTGTCCGGCATCTGATGGTTCCAGACAGCACACTGAAGGCAGTACAGCGGCGGATTCTTAGGAATGTTCTCTCCGGACTTGAACTTTCTGAACAGGCATACGCCTACAGGAAGGGAGTGGGAATCAGGGAAAATGCGGCTGTCCATACGGGGCAGGAAAAGATTCTCAAGCTGGATATTCATGACTTTTTCGGAAGCATAACCAGCTCCAGCGTCTATGGGCTGGCGTTTCCAGGAACTGTGTTCCCTCCCCAGGTGAGAGGTCTTCTGACTTCCCTGTGCTGTCTGAGAGGAAGGCTTCCCCAGGGCTCTCCTGCTTCTCCGGCCATTTCCAATCTGGTGATGCGGCCCTTTGATGAGCATATGGGACTCTGGTGCCGCGAGAGAAATATCAGATACAGCCGCTACTGCGACGACATGACCTTTTCCGGCAGCTTTGATGCGGGCAAAGTCATCCGGAAGGTTTCCGGCTTTCTGTCTGAGAGGGGCATGAGGCTGAACTGGAAAAAGACGGGAGTTTACGGGAAAAACTGCCGCCAGGAGGTGACGGGCCTTACGGTCAATGAGAAGGTGCAGCTTCCAAAAGAATTGAGAAGACAGCTTCGCATGGAATGCTATTACTGCCGCAGATTCGGGACGGAGAGCCATATGGAGCGCCTGGGCCTGGCAGAAAGTGAGAGTGAGGAGCACTTTCTGATGAGGCTTTTAGGAAGGCTTGAATATGCTCTGAGCGTCAGCCCCGGCGCAAAGGAGTTTGAACAGGAGAGGGAGTATTTCCGGGAGCAGCTGAAAGCCCTCAGAGAGAGAAGGGCACAGAAAAATCAGAAGGGATGAGCGGTTCACCCATCCAATAAGGAGGACAAGATCATGGAGATTGAGAGAAGAGAGAATGCCAACGGAGGAAAAGGAACGATTTTTGTTAAGCGCATCCTGAATGAAGAGGAGTTAAATGGAAAGTGCAAGATGTTTGCCGAGGTGACGATCCCGGCAGGGTGTTCCCTGGGTTACCATGTTCACAGCAGGGAGAGCGAAACCTACTATATCGTAAAAGGGCAGGGCGAGTATAATGACAATGGAACCACAAGGATTGTAAATCCGGGAGACCGTACCTTTACCCCTGACGGCTGCGGGCACGGGATCGCAAATAACACGGAGGAGGAGCTGGTGTTTATGGCTCTGATTATTCCGGATTAAGATAAAATTTTGCGCAGAGCAGGAAAGCCAGCCTGGCATCGTGGAATGAAAATCCGCAGGAATGCGGCATAGTTCCGGATGTCAGGCCTTTGTGATCGGGCATGCAAAAGCCGGAAGAGACGAAAGGCTCACCGGCAGAAAAGACAGTATGGCAGAAAGACAGTGCCGCAGAAAAACAGCAGGGACAGCGAAAGGAGCAGGGAGTGAAACGACACAGATTCAGATTTACCATATACAGCGGGGTTCTGGTTCTCATCCTTCTTTTTCTGGCTCTTCAGGGGAAGAGGCCGGATAAACAGCTCATGTTTGATGAGAATTCCAGGACGGATATTTATATACATACAGAGACCGGCCAGGAGCCGGCCATCGATCCGGCGGACTTTTTTCCGGATGTTGAGGGGCTTTCCCTGGATCTGTTCGAATATGATCTGAGCGGATGCAGTTTGGAACAGCCGGGGGAATATACGGTTCCGGTTTATTATGACGGAAAGAAGACAAATGCCGTTCTCCGCATAATCGTTGAGGACGGCAGCACAGGCGGCGAGGAGACGGCGGGCGTGCTGTCCGACACAGCAGGACAGGAGATGGCCGGGGAGGTCAGGGAAAAGCCGCTGCCGGGCAATTTCGTTTATGAGGGCAGCGGAGAGGAAAGGGAGGTGGAACCGTGAAGTTCTTTCATCTTTCCGATCTCCATATCGGAAAACAGCTGAACGGGTGGAGCCTCAGGGAGAACCAGGAGGCTGTGCTGGGACAGATAGTGAGGTATGCAGAGGAATACCGGCCGGATGCGGTTCTGATCTGCGGGGATATCTATGACAAGTCTGTCCCCTCCGGGGAGGCATATTCCATATTTGGAGGATTTCTGGAACGCCTGGCAGGGATCGGGATTCCGGTGCTTGTGATTGCCGGAAATCATGACAGCCCGGAGCGTCTGAGCTTTGCGGGGCAGATTCTCGAGAAGGAGCGTATTTTTATCAGTTCATTTCCTCCGTCAGAGAAGGGGGAACGCCTGAGGCGGGTGACGCTGTCCGACAGGTGGGGGGAGGTGGATTTCTACCTCTTTCCTTTTATGAGACCCGGGTACGTGCGCCGGCTTTTGGCGGCAGAGAGCGGTGAGCAGGAGGATATATCGGTTCAGAGCCTCACCTATGATCAGGCGTTCCGGCTGATGCTTGAGAGGGAGGAGATTGACAGCAGCAGGAGAAATGTGATCCTCTGCCACCAGTTTTTTGTGAGCGCCTCTGAAAAGCCGGACACCTGTGAGTCAGAAACGGCTGTGCTCATGGCGGGAGGGCTGGACCAGATTGATATTTCAGCCCTTGACTGCTTTGATTATGCCGCTCTGGGGCACCTCCATGGCTCCCAGAGGGTGGGAAGAGAGTCCGCCCGCTACTGCGGAACACCCTATAAGTATTCCGTCAGTGAGGAGCGCCACAGGAAGGCTGTGGTTATGGTGGAGCTTGGAAGAAAGGGGGAGGAGCCCCTTCTCTCGTTTCTGCCCTTAGCCGGGGTTCAGGACGTGCGAAAGGAGAGAGGAACCCTTAAACAGGTCCTGAGCCGGGCTTTTGAACCGTCCTGCCATGATTTTGTAAGCATTGTCCTGACCGATGAGAGGGAACCGGCCAACTTCAGGGAACAGCTGAGGGAGAAATACGATCACATTCTGGAGATAAGGATTGACAATGAGAGGACGAGAAGGAGACTTGAAGACGAAAAAGAGCCGATTCCCGTGTTAAAGCCCATGGAGGCGTTTCGCCAGTTCTTTTCCATGATTTTGAACAGCGATCTGACAGAGGAGGAGGAGAGGCTCATGGCCCAGGTGATTGAGGAAGCGAAGGAGGAAGAGGATTGAAGCCGCTGAGACTTGTCATGTCTGCTTTTGGCTCTTACCTGAAGCAGACGGAAATTGATTTTGAAGCTCTGGGGGACGGGATTTTTCTGATCACAGGCGATACGGGAGCCGGAAAAACCACCATCTTTGATGCCATAGCCTTTGCCCTTTACGGGGAGACCAGCGGCCAGAGAAGGGACGGCTCTATGATGCGCAGCCAGTCTGCCTTACCAAAGCAGGAGACCAGGGTGGAACTGGTATTTTCAGACAGAGGAGAGGTTTACCGGATTGTGAGAAGCCCCTCCTATGAACGTCCGAGTCTGAGAAAGAAGAAGGACGGGGAGCAGGCCATGACGACCCAGCCGGCCAGAGTATCACTGTTTCTTCCGGACGGCTCGGAATTTCCCGGAAAGATTTCAGATGTCAATGAAAAAATACGGGAGATTGTGGGAGTTGACAGAGGGCAGTTTTCACAGACGGCTATGATTGCCCAGGGGGAGTACATGAGGCTTCTAACAGCAGGCTCCAGAGAGAGAAAGGAGATCTTTTCGAGAATTTTTGATACAGGAGTGTATGAGCGGATTCAGCGAAAGCTCAGAGAGCGAAACAGCGAGCTTGCAAAGAAGCTGGAGGACAATGGGAAGTTCTGCCTGCGGGAAGCTGAGCGCATCCGTGTGCCCGAGGAGAGCGGACTTGCCCCCAGGTGGGAGCAGGCAGTTTCCAGCCTGGAGAGCTGCCCGGAGGAGATTCTGGCTGTTTCAAAGGAGGCGTGCAGCTTCAGCAGGATGGAGGCTGAGAAGGAGCGCAGGGAGGATGAGAGACTGGTCGATGAGCTGCACAGGCTGGGCAGCAGGATTGAGAGAGCCCGGCGCGTGTCTGAGCTTAAAGAGCAGGAGAAAGCGGCGGAGGAACACCTGCGCCTGCTCCAGAGTTCTCAGGAGGTGTTTGAAGAGAAAAAGAGAAGGCTAAAACTGGGCAGGCAGGCGGCGCCGGTCTGGCAGAAGGAGGACGAAGCCAGGAAAAAGGAGGGAGAGTGGATCGAAGCGGGGGAGAGGCTCGGGGAGATAAAGGAAAAACTCTCAGCGCTCTCGGAAGATTTTTTGCAGGCAGAGAAGGACAGCGGGGAGGCAGAAAGCAGATACCGCGCAGAACAGCCGGGGCTTTTAGAGCAGGAGCAGGAACTGAAACGCTCCCTTCCTCTCTACCGTGAGCTGGAACAGTGCATGGCCTCCATCCGTGCAGAGGAGGTTCGCAGGGAGAGGACAAAGAGGGAGGAGGAGGCTTCTGCTGAAGGGCAGGAGGACTGTCTGAAACGCCTGGCTGCCCTGAAGGCGGAGAGAGAGGAAAAAAGAGACAGCGGCCTGAACCTGGAACGGTGCAGGGCTGAGATAGAGCGGCTGAAAAAGAGAAAGGACGAAGTTACCCAGCTTGGACGAAAGTTAAAGGAGCTGGAAGAGAGGGAGAAACGCTTAAAAGAGGAGCAGGATATTCTGGGCAGGGAGAGCAGGAACTATGAGCAGGCCGCCGCTGACTACGACAGGCTGTACCGGATATTTATACTGTCCCAGGCGGGGCTTCTGGCAGAGGAGCTCAGGGAGGGAAAGCCCTGCCCGGTCTGCGGTTCCTTAAGCCATCCCTGCCCTGCCCGGCTTCTGGATGAGCGCGTGACGGCAGAACAGCTGGATCGTGCAAAGAAAGTGAGAGAAACGGCTGACAGGGCTGCGAGAGAGCGCTTAGCCTGTGTGCGGGCCCTGAAAGCCGAGACAGGGGTAGTAAAAAGCCAGTGTGAAGCTATGTATGAGGCCATCAGAAAGCCAGGGGCGGATGAAGTTAAAGAACACGCGGTCTTTGACAGGCAGAATGCCTTTCAGGAAATGAGAGAGCTGTTTTTTGAACTTCAGGAAGAGCAGAGGCAGAGAGAGCGGGAAGAAAAAGAGTGGGAGAAGGCCAGGATCCGCCTGTCAGAGATTGACGTTTTGATGGAGAAGGAGGAGAAAAAAAGAGAGGATCTGGAAAGGAAGAGAAAGGAACTCTCCGGAGAGCTGGCAGGGACGGAGTCCAGGCTGAGCAGCCTGAAGGCGAGATACGAGGAGCAGAAAAAGCAGCTCCTCTTTGAGACAGGTGAGCAGGCAGAGGAGAGGCTTTCCAGGATACAGGAGGCTGCCGGAAAGCTCCTGGCCGAAAAGGAGAAGGCGGAAAAAAGGAAGGAGGAGCTTGGAAGGCAGACCGGTCTTCTGAAGGGGCGGCTGGCCTCCGAGGAGGAAAAAGAGAGGAAGCTTCTTAGTCAGAAAGAGCAGATTTACGGTGAGTGGCAGGAGCTTCTCCAGAAAATGGGATTTTCAGGAGAGGAGGAATACAGGAGTGCGATTCTTAAGGAGGGGGAACAGGAGCGCCTGGAAGCTGATATTTCACAGTACGAGCAGAGTCTTACTGCCGCCTCTTCCGCCCTTTTGCAGTGCCAAAAAAGCCTGGAGGGATTAGAAGAGGAGGAGCTTTCGCCTCTCCTCGAGAAGGAAGAGGCCATGAAGCAGGAGCGGCGGCTTGCCTCTTTCAGGCTTTCTGAGTCAGCCTCCAGACTGGCGGAAAATGAGGGAGCCTGCAGGGAGCTTGAAAGGCTCCTTGGAAAGAGAAGGAGGCTTCTTGAAGAATACGGGCCGGTCAACCGTCTCTGCCTGGCTGCAGACGGGAAGGTGAGCGGCACGGCGCGGATGGATTTCCAGACCTATGTGCAGAGACAGTACTTTTCCCAGATGATCCATGCGGCAAACATCAGGCTCAGGCGGATGACGCAGGGGCAGTTTCTCCTTCGGTGCCGGGAGTTTGGAGATCTCAGCCTGCGCGGGGAGGCAGGCCTGGATCTGGATGTATACAGTGTGGACACAGACAGCGTCCGGGATGTGAAAACCCTCTCCGGCGGCGAGGCCTTTCTGGCGGCCCTTTCCATGGCTCTCGCCATGGCAGATGTGATCCAGAATACGGCGGGGAGCGTGGAGATGGATGCGCTGTTTATCGACGAGGGCTTCGGCTCGCTGGATGATGAGGCCAGAGCCAGGGCGATCTCCGTTCTCAAAGAGCTGTCAGGCGGAAAGCGCATGATCGGCATTATCTCCCACGTGGCAGAGCTGAGAGAGCAGATGGGAAGGAAAATCGTAGTGAAAAAGGGGGAGGAAGGTAGCTTCATCCGTCTGGAGACGGAAGAGTAGGCGGGAGAAGAGGTTTCCTTCGCAGGAGCAAAAGCGGCGGGAAAGCGTTAGCCCGCCGTGCAGAAAGCGAGGAAAACCTATGGTTTTCCTCGCTTAGGGGCTTCGCCCCATGAAGGGAAAGAAGGAGAAAGCATACGGTGAGCAAGCTCCCCGCCTGCTTTTCCTTTCTTTCCCTTCGCACGGCTCAGGTGTACTGAAATTTATACACCGATTATTATGATTACGTTAAATTTTCCAATTGTTAATTTTTTTTCACTATGGTATACTATTTTCGATGGTTCTTACTGTGAAATTGTGACATATAATTCACATTTTTTACAGGGAAGAAAATAA
The DNA here is from genome assembly GCF_020736365.1 of Clostridium sp. M62/1. Taxonomy (NCBI): domain Bacteria; kingdom Bacillati; phylum Bacillota; class Clostridia; order Eubacteriales; family Clostridiaceae; genus Clostridium; species Clostridium sp. M62/1. Next base: position 1,749,489 of record NZ_CP085988.1, read on the forward strand.
ACTAGAGAAAGAGGGTTTATTAGATGGGTTTGGCTACATTTATAGGCGGTATTCATCCATTCGAGGGCAAAGAACTGTCTGAGGATAAACCGATTCAGATTCTTCCCCCGGTTCAGGGTGAAGAGATGGTATTCCCGCTGTCCCAGCACATCGGCGCTCCTGCCCGTCCTCTTGTTAAGAAGGGCGATCAGGTATTAAAAGGCCAGATAATTGCTGAGGCCGGCGGCTTTATTTCTGCCAATGTCATCTGTTCCGTCTCCGGCACGGTGAAGGGGATTGAGCCTAGGCTGGTGGCGAACGGCGCCATGGTTGACTCCATTGTTGTGGAGAACGACGGACAGGACAACGCGGCAGAAGGATTCGGTGAGAAGAGGGATTACACCAAGCTCTCCAAGGAAGAGATTCGCGGCATCATTAAGGATGCAGGAATTGTCGGATTGGGAGGAGCAGGCTTCCCGACACATGTAAAGCTGACTCCAAAGGACGACGCTGCCATTGACACAGTAATCGTAAACGGCGCTGAGTGTGAGCCGTATCTGACAAGCGATTACAGGCTTATGATGGAGCAGCCGGAGAAGATTATCGGCGGACTGAAGGTCATCTTACAGCTCTTTGACAATGCAAAGGGCGTGATCGGTATTGAAAACAATAAGCCGGAGGCGATTAAGAAGATTACCGAGATGGTGAAGGATGAGCCGAGAATCGAGGTATGTCCTCTTCTTACAAAGTATCCCCAGGGCGGCGAGCGTACTTTGATTTACGCGGTGACAAAGAGAGAGATCAACTCCTCCATGCTGCCGGCGGATGCAGGCTGCGTGGTGGACAACATTGACACGGTTGTCTCTATTTATAATGCAGTGTGCGAATCCACTCCGCTTATCAGAAAGATTATCACAGTAACCGGCGATGCCATTGCAAATCCGCAGAACTTTGAGGTAAGGCTGGGAACAAGCTACAACCGTCTGGTTGAGGCAGCCGGAGGCTTTAAGGAGCAGCCGGAAAAAATGATTTCCGGAGGCCCCATGATGGGACAGGCGCTGTTCTCCACAGACTTCCCGGTAGCCAAGACCTCCTCTGCGCTGACTACTTTCACAAAGGATGAGGTTGCGGCACAGGAGCCGACTCCATGTATCCGCTGCGGGCGCTGCGTGGATGTATGTCCTGAGCACCTGGTTCCACAGCTTATGATGTCCGTTGCCGAGAGAGGCGATCTGGAGGGCTTCCAGAAATTAAACGGCATGGAGTGCGTGGAGTGCGGATGCTGCGCGTTTACCTGTCCGGCCAAGAGGCCGTTAACTCAGGCCTTCAAGGAAATGAGAAAGGCTGTTGCGGCAAGCCGCAGAAAGTAGGAGGTGTGAAGAAATGGGAAAATTATTTAACGTATCGTCATCACCTCACGTGAGAAACAAGATCACCACGCAGAGCATCATGTTTGACGTGGCGATTGCTATGATTCCTGCGAGTGTATACGGTGTATGGCAGTTCGGAATGCACGCCCTGCTGGTGCTGATTGCGACAGTAGTTGCCTGCGTGCTCTCCGAGTATGTATATGAGAAACTGATGAAGAAGCCGATCACCATTTCCGACGGAAGTGCTGTTGTAACAGGTATGATCCTGGCCCTCAACATGCCGCCGCAGATTCCGCTGTGGATGCCGTGTCTGGGAGGCGTGTTCGCGATCATCGTTGTAAAACAGCTTTACGGAGGACTTGGACAGAACTGGATGAACCCGGCTCTGGCAGCCAGATGCTTCCTCCTGATTTCCTTTGCAGGAAAGATGACAACCTTTACGGAACCGTTTTCTGACGCTGTTGCCAGTGCCACACCTCTTGCACAGTTAAAGGCAGGGGAAACTGTTGACGTGATGGCCATGTTCGTCGGACGGATTCCGGGAACCATCGGTGAGGTTTCTGTGATCGCTCTGTTAATCGGAGCTGCATACCTGGTTTGGAGAAGAGTCATCTCCCTCAGAATCCCGCTTACATACATTGCCACTGTGGCAGTATTTGCGGCGATTTACAGCGGCTTTGATATGTACTATGTGGCAGCCCACATCTGCGGCGGCGGACTGATCTTCGGTGCCTTCTTCATGGCAACAGATTATGTTACAAGCCCGATTACTCCAAAGGGACAGTATGTATTCGGAATCTGCCTGGGACTTCTCACGGCTCTGTTCCGTATCTTCGGCGGTTCTGCAGAGGGCGTTTCCTACGCGATCATCTTCTGCAACATTCTCACTCCGCTGATTGAGAAATATACCCTTCCGACAGCATTTGGAAAAAAGGGAGGTAAGAAATAATGGCAGGAAAATCTGGATTTATGAAAGACGCCTTCATCCTGTTTGCAATCACCCTCATTTCCGGTCTTGCACTGGGAGGCGTATATGAGGTAACAAAGGAACCTATTGAACAGGCAACTATTGCGGCAAATAATGCAACGTACCAGTCTGTTCTTCCTGAGGCCAGCAGCTTCGAGGAAGATACAAGCCTGGCATCTTCCATTGAAACCTGCAATACAGAGCTTGCCGGGATGGACTTTGGAAATGTAGGCGTTGACAGCGTTCTTATTGCAAAAGACAGCTCCGGAGCAGAGGCAGGATATGTGATTAATACACATTCTAACGACAGCTACGGCGGTCCGGTTGAAATCTCTGTAGGCTTTAATGCAGAGGGAAGCATTTCCGCTATTGGCTTCCTGGCCATTGATGATACTCCAGGTCTGGGCTTAAAGGCCAAGGAGCCGGCATTCAAGGATCAGTATGTGGGAAAGAATGCTGATGCACTTACAGTAACGAAGTCAGGAAACGCCGGAGAGACAGAGATTAACTCCATCAGCGGCGCTACTATCACTTCCAGTGCAACAACAAATGCAGTAAATGCAGCTCTGTATTTCCTGCACAATTATTTAAACTAACAGGAGGTGGGATTCATGGGAAAATGTATGGAGCGTTTATATAACGGTATTGTCAAGGAAAACCCAACCTTCGTCCTGATGTTAGGTATGTGTCCGACCCTGGCTGTAACCACATCGGCCGTCAACGGTCTGGGCATGGGACTTTCCACCACAGCCGTTCTTATATTTTCAAACCTGATTATTGCGCTGCTGCGAAACATTATTCCGGATCGTGTTCGTATCCCGGCATTTATCGTTATTGTAGCCAGCCTTGTAACTATTGTACAGCTTTTAATTCAGGGTTATCTGCCCTCCCTTTACACGGCTCTGGGCGTATACATCCCGTTGATCGTAGTAAACTGTATCATTCTGGGCCGTGCAGAAGCATATGCTTCCAAGAATGATGCCCTTTCCTCCGCTTTCGACGGACTTGGAATGGGACTTGGATTTACCATTGCTCTGACATGTATCGGTGCCGTGCGTGAGATCTTAGGTTCCGGAGGTGTATTTGGATTTACCTTTATCCCGGAAGATTTCCGCATTTCCATCTTTGTTCTGGCTCCAGGTGCTTTCTTCGTACTTTCTATTTTGCAGGCATTGCAGAACAAGTTTAAGGCTCCGTCTGCCACAAATGGTTCCGTAAAGCGCTCTGAGCTTGTCTGCGGAGGCGACTGTCTTCACTGCCAGGGCTCTGCATGCTCTGCGAACCACGCCCTGATTGCCGAGAAGGTAGCTGAGGAGGCTGCGAGAAAGGCAGCAGAGAAGAAGGCGGCAGCTGAAAAGGCGGCAGCAGCAAAGAAGGCAGCAGCTGAAAAAGCAGCGCAGGAGCAGAAAGCGGAGACTCCTGCAGCAGAGGCAAAAAAGGAAGCTGACGCTTCCAAGACAGAGTAGGAGGAATGGATAGATGAAAGAATTACTTTTAATTGCCATCGGCCAGGCCCTGGTAAATAACGTCGTATTAAGCCAGTTCCTCGGACTTTGTCCGTTCCTTGGCGTATCCAAAAAGGTAGAGACATCTGCCGGAATGGGCGCAGCCGTTATCTTCGTTATTACCATTGCATCTGCGGTGACAAACATAATTTATACAGTATTCCTGAACCCGGAGACGAATATTATCGTCATCGGCGGACAGCATGTCGATCTGAATTATCTGCAGACGATTGTATTTATCCTTGTTATTGCAGCTTTAGTACAGTTCGTGGAGATGTTCCTGAAGAAGAACATGGTTTCCCTGTATCAGTCCCTGGGTGTTTACCTGCCTCTGATTACAACAAACTGTGCGGTACTCGGTGTTGCCCTGAATAACGTAACAGACGGATATAACTTCATCCAGAGCGTTGTCAGCGGTATCGGTATTTCCGTCGGATTTACAATTGCTATTATTTTGCTTGCAGGCGTGCGCGAGAAGATCGAGCACAACGATGTGCCCTACAATTTCCAGGGTTCACCGATTGTCCTTATCACTGCAGGTCTGATGTCAATTGCATTTTTCGGATTTTCCGGATTAATTTAAGGGAGGAAACGAAGGATGAGTGTAACAGGTATTATTATCGCTGCCGTAATCGTCGGCGCTACCGGTATCATCATCGGTGTGCTCCTCGGGATTGCCAGTGAAAAGTTTAAAGTAGAAGTGGACGAGAGAGAGATTCTCGTCAGAGAAGAGCTGCCGGGAAACAACTGCGGCGGCTGCGGTTATCCCGGATGTGACGGTCTGGCGAAGGCCATCGCCGAGGGAAAAGCAGCCGTTGACGCCTGTCCGGTAGGAGGCGCCCCGGTAGGAGCTAAGATTGCAGCTATCATGGGCGTGGAGGCAGGTACCAGCGAGAAGAAGGTTGCCTTTGTAAAATGTAAGGGAACCTGCGACAAGACAAGGGTTCAGTACAATTACTACGGCATCCGGGACTGCAAGAAGGCATCTGTCGTGCCTGGCGCCGGAGATAAGGCCTGCTCTTACGGATGCATGGGCTTTGGCTCCTGTGTGGCTGCCTGCCAGTTTGACGCCATCCATGTTGTCGACGGCATTGCAGTTGTGGACAAGGAAAAATGCGTGGCCTGCGGCAAATGTGTAGCTGCCTGCCCGCAGAAGTTAATTGAGCTTGTTCCCTACAAGGCAGAGCATCTGGTACAGTGCAATTCCCACGACAAGGGGCCGGCTGTCAAGGCAAAATGCGACGCCGGATGTATCGGATGTACCCTGTGCACCAAGCAGTGTGAATTCGACGCCATCCACATGGACAACAATGTGGCTGTCATCGACTATGAGAAATGTACAAACTGCGGCAAGTGCGCAGAGAAGTGCCCGGTTAAGGTTATCAAGTAGAGGTCAGAAAAACTCAGGCAGTTGTTTCTTTCCTTTTATATCCTGAACAAGGCAGATTGAAAACGTTATGTAAAAAGAAAAACGTCATGGGTAGTCAGAAAAACTCTGATTGTCTATGGCGTTTTTATTTTTGTATATCAAGAGTTTCACAGAACGAACGGATCATAATTTAACTGCAAGTACAATACGAAATGGTCTTATGTGGTATATAATGAAATACGAGATATAAAAACAGAGGTGGGGAGACACCATGTCTATTTACATTACGGGAGATTGCCACGGGGACTACCGCCGATTCAGCACGGAGATATTCCTGGAGCAATATATGATGGGAAAGAAAGACTACGTAATCATCTGCGGCGATTTTGGTTATAGGTCGGAAGATTGTGTATGCAGATTTTTGCGATAAAATGGACAGAGAATCAGAAGATTTTAGAGCAAAAACGATTTATAAGCAAGAGCCAGAATATAAAGAGCGTACAAGTATTTTGAGAAAAATGGAACTTCAGAAAATAAAATAATATTATAACTTGATCTTGTGCACTATATAATCAAAAGTTTTGTATCGAGTTAAACAGGTATAAAAACCAAGCCGATTACAAGAAAGTAACATAATGTATTGCAAAATAACATAAAATATGTTATTTTATATAAAAATATGTTACAAGGAGATGCCATATGAAAAAGCAATTAGAGCAGTATTTTGGCTGCGAAGTGAAAATAGCAGAATACAAGAATAAATTGCCATTGCCGATTTTTATGACTATGCGTGATATTACGATGGTTGAAATATATGGTGTTAACTTTGCCATTATAGATGTTATGAAAGAAACGGAGCTAAGTGTTGCCGCAATGAAAAAGCAGAAGGCAAAGTATGAGAAAGCATTGCAGTGTCCTGTGGCATATGAAGTGGTGCTAAACAGCGTGTCCATGAGAAATGCTCTGGTGAAAAACGGAGTTCCGTTTGTGGATTTGCCAGGAAATGTATTCTTACCATTTATGGGGCTTGTATTGCTGGATGTGTATCGTAAGCAGTTTGTTAAGGCAGATAAGATGATGCCTGCCACGCAGATGGTATTCCTGGAACTTTTGTATATGGATGATGAGGAATCTTTGTTAAAAAGTGAGGTTGCAAATAAGCTAAATCTTACGAAAACCTCTATCACAAGGGCAACAGCTCAATTAGAGAAAATGGGGCTCATCCAACAGATTAAATCTGGGACAGAGATTACTGTTATGAGGAATTACTCACGCAAAGAGTATTATGAGAATGCAAAAGCATATTTGATTAACCCGGTTCAAAAAGAAATAACAGTTTTGCGATATGAAGCAACCTTTGAATCATTTAGCGCAGGAGAAACTGCTCTCAGTCAGGAGTCTGAATTGAATCCGCCTAGAATGGAAGTACGTGCAATCTACAAGGGTGAGGAAGTTGTGGATCAGTTGGAAATTGTGGATGCCAGATCGGAAGACCCAGACAAATGTCTGAAGGTACAATTATGGAAATACAACCCTTCTTATTTTGCAAGAGAAGGGCGTGTTGATCCTGTTTCACTTGCATGTACATTCAAAGGTAACGAAGACGAAAGAATAGAAATGAGTATTGAAGAACTGTTGGAGGAATTATAAATGGTACCGGGGATAGGTTCTTTTAGAGAAAAATTCAAAGATTATACGGATTATTACACTATTATTGGTGGAACCGCCTGTGATATTTTGCTTTCAGAGGCAGACCTTCCGTTTCGGGCGACAAAAGACATTGACATGATTTTGATTATGGAAGATAACTTCCCGGAATTTGCAAGTATATTCTGGGAATACATAAAGGAAGGCAGCTATAAGTGCGGATGGTAGAATGAAGAAAATATGCACTTTTATCGTTTTACAGAAGGGAAATTTGGTTATCCAACTATGATCGAACTATTTTCAAGAAATCCGGGCTATCATCTTGAAATAGAAGAGGGGATCGTGCCGATTCATGTCGATGATGATACTTCCAGCTTATCAGCAATCCTTTTGAATGATGACTTTTATAAGTTTATGATGGCTGGCCGAAGAGTCGTCGATGGTATTGGGGTTCTGGGAGCAGAACATTTGATCCCCTTCAAAATGTATGCATGGGTTAATCTTTTAGACAGAAAGAGAGCCGGAGAACATGTAAACGAGAAGGATTTAAAGAAGCATAAATACGATGTATTCCGCCTGCTGCAGATTGTTACAGATGGAACAAAAGTTGAATCAGAAGGCTGGTGACAGAAAGTATTCATAGATATATTGAGGAAATCAGTGCAGTAGATGAATCGGAAGTCCGACTTTTGCAGATGGGAATGCCTTTTGATAGAGATAGGGGTGTGGAGTTGCTGAAGGAGATTTATTTGTAAGTAAAATTGCTTTACATCCAACCGGAATTGCAAGGAAACTGTACCGTTAAAGGTGTTTCAGAAATAAAGGGGAAAAAGAGGATTGTGTATTAGATATGCTTATTTCATAAACAAAGGGAAAAAACTGTATTAAAAGCGGTCTAAAACAAGATGGATTGAAAGTGCTATGCAAATAAAAAGACGTCATAGGTGGTCAGAAAGATTCTGATTACCCGTGGCGTTTATGGGTATTGATGAACAGGGCGGTCCCTATCCGCTTTTGTATATGAGACGGGAGTAATCGGGAAAGTTAGCGGAGCGACGAATCGAAAGTTGGAGGGGCATAATATGAGCGTTAGTAAAAAGGGCAAACGAAAAATTTGCGTTAAAAAAAGAAAATGTTTGGTCTGTGAGCGAAGATTATGATAGTCCATATTACATCTTGAATATATGTTCTATGGAGATAAGCAATGAGTTCGAAAAAGGTAGAATAGATACGGAAAGACTGGTAGGAGGACAGGATGCCTGCATATTTTAATTTATCACTGCAATTTGAAAGAAAGAGTCTGTATTCTGATTTTGTGAAAGATTTTTTCGAGGCTTTGGAACAGGCGGGGATGCAGTATTTGTCCGGCTATTGGGAGGCGGATGGAAATTCCCGAAATGAGATCATTCAATGGAATCAAATGAAATTAGAAAAGGATTTTCAACTGGGCTTTACGGAACATTATTCTCATGATTATAAGCAGGTACTGTATTCTTTTCACGGATATTCAGAGGTGAGGGGATTTTGGATGAACCAATATCCGGAGAAGGGCTGTTTTACATATGAGCTTATCATACCAGAAGATGAGGTACTGACGCATGAAGGAGGCGGAGTCCTCGAAAAGGAACACGAGAAAATTCTGATGGAGTTGGCAAAACGAATATGGGAATTTTCTTATATTCGTTCGATTCAGACAGGCCTGGAAGGCGATGATGCATCGGCAGGTCCTGCAGAAATGAAACAGGGAAAAGCACCAAAGATGCATCCATTTGCAATTTTGGGCGAAAAATATATGATGAAAGAGATCAAAGGACTTATGATTCGACCCTTGAATGGGAAACGTAAGGGATGGCTTTATTACAGACAACCTTAAAAGAGAGAGGAAGTATGAACTGCTTTGGTACCCACGGTCCTATGAGAAATGTCTGGAATCAGGTAATATACCGATGGCGCAAATACAAAAAACGACTCTGACTGAATCTGCGCTGTTATAGGCAGAGGGCGATGAAATAATGATTCAGATATAAAAAAGAGCTTTGGCTATTGAAATGTCAACATAATACCTAGAAGAAAAGTAGGTATATAATAGTAGGGGTGGATAAGAGTGAAACGTTTTTTTGCAATGTTTATTGATGTAACCATATTAGTAGTTTTTTTTTACTTTTACACAATCCCTTTCACCATTCCATCAAATGGATTTGGTCTCTATTTTTTCCAATTTTCCTGGGTGCTCTTGTATTTAGCGTATAATTTTACAGCAGATTATTTTTACAATGGAATTAGTATAGATTGTGTCAATAGTTTTTCGCAAAATTAAAATCTTGCCGTTTGGCAGCCGGTAGTCAGCCGGCTATGATATCAGACAGCTGATCCTCTTCTGGATTGAAAAGATGATCCATATTCATGTAACGTCTGGCTCCCCAGCTTGTTGCTGCTACATGACGCAGTCTGGCACATACGAGCATCAAGGCGCTCTGCCCGTCAGGAAAAGCGCCGATCGCTTTTGTACGGCGTTTAATCTCACGGTTGAGACGCTCAATCGCGTTATTGGTCCGGAGCCGGGTCCAATGCTGCGTAGGAAAATCCATATAGGTCAAGGTTTCCTCGATTCCGTCCTCCACCTTTTTGGCAGCTTTGGCAAGCTTCATAGACCGGAGTTTTTCCGATACCTGGAGCGCTTTTTCACGAGCAGCATCCTTGCTCTCCTGTGCATGGATCGCCTTGAGCATAAGCGCTACCGTTTTCATCTTGTTACGGGGCGTAACAGAAAATATATTTCTGTAAAAATGAACTGTACAACGCTGATATCTGGCATCCGGAAAGACTTCTGGAATCGTTTCAAGCATGCCGAGGTTCTTGTCGCCAATGATCAATCGAACACCAGTAAGCCCGCGTTCCTTCAGCCATACGAAGAAAGAACGCCAGCTTTCACGATCTTCCTTCATCCCTTCAGCGGCACCAAGGATCTCCCGGCAGCCATCCTGGCTGACGCCAATGGCAACAAGAACAGAAACATTCTGGATTTCGCCGCCCCAGCTGCGTTTCAGGTAAACGCCATCTACGTAAACATAAGGATAGCTTCCAGAAAGCGGACGGGTACGCCAGGTTTCGATATGTTCATAAGCCTTTTTGTTCAGGTTACTGATGGTTCCAGGAGATACTTTTGTTCCCCATAAAGCCTCGGTGATATCCTCAACGCGGCGTACAGAAACACCGGCCAGATACATCTCAATCAGAGCTTCTTCCACGGAAGATTCTCTGCGGCGATATCTTTCAATAATGGCCGTCTCGAAAGGAATGCCCTTGAGTTTTGGAACTTTCAGCTCCACTTCGCCTGCAGCTGTATGGAGATTCCGTTTATAATGGCCGGAACGATATCCCTGGCGATCAGAAGAACGCTCATACTTTTCAGCGTTAACTAATTCGTCGGCTTCCTTATCAAGCAGGGCATTTAAAGTCTCCTCAACACTGCTGCGGACAAGATCCTTTAAATCGTGCTTTATTAAATCCTCATTTAGCTGTATAATCTTATCAGACATGGTTTTATAGCCTCCTTTGATAGATTTGGTTGTGGTGACTTAATTTTACCAAACGGCTATAGACCATGTCTATTTTTATGAAATTGATTTTGCGAAATTAATTATACGTCATCCATAGAAAAAGTACAAACCGAGAGGTCCTATTAAAGTACGGCAAAAATCCGGCATCCTGCTCTGAAAACAGAGAAGACGCCGGATTTTTGGCTGTAACGAGCAGAAGTGCCGCTCAATCATTTAGTATTAATGATTTTGCGGCACTCCCCTTACCATCCGGCTGTTTACAGCCCAAGGTAAGGATGGATTATTTCTTATTCTGCCGCTTTTTCCATACTGCAGCTGCGGCTGCAGCGGCGATCACAACTACTGTCACAGGAACTACAGGGAAGCTGTTTTCAGGCTGTGCAGCCGGAGCGGTGCTGTCCGCGGCCTCTGCGCTTTCTGTCTCTTCGCTGCTTTGGGATTCTGTGGATTCGCCTCTTTCCTCATCAACCGGATCGCAGCTTCCGTCTGACAGGAAGGTTAAAACCGGCTGCTCCCGGAATTCATCTACGGTAATTCCGAATCCGGAATAATTGTCTACATAGATTTCCTGCTGTGTATCTGCCAGCCGGACTCCGTGAGCCCCGTCTGAAAGAGTAATCTGCAGGATTCCGTTTTCATCTGTGATGCCGTTCTGCCGCTGACCTCCATCTACCCGGTATGACAGCTCCTGGCCGGCCAGCGGCTCTCCGGACTGGTCTGCAATCAGGACAGAAGCGGTATAGTCCTTTGGCTCATACCCGTCGCCTCTCATCTGAATTCTGTTTCCGGTTCCCGCATATCCCTGCAGCACTCCGTCCTTCATACAGCTTTCCAGATAGGTCTGTACGGTTTCAAGCTCTCCCCCGGCCTCTCCGTATTTGGGAAGGTCTGCCAGCATGGTATAGTCGTTTCCGCCGCTCATAATGTAATTGTTGCTGGCCATCATGATCTCTGTAGTGGTATCTTCCCGATCCAGCGGCTCTGTCTGCCCGTCCAGCGTGATGGAAACTACCTTCTGTCCCTCTTCCCCATCCGGATTAAAGACTGTCGTGAAGCCGGAGATCTGGAGAAAGCCGCCGGAATTCGTCTGCTGAAGAAGCATTCCGGTTTCCTTATCCTGTCCGTCCAGAGCCGTACCGGAAACCTCCATCACCTCGTAGAGGATCGCAGGTGTGACCTTTTTAAGGTAAATGGTATTGGAAAACGGGAAGGCTGAAATCAGATCGCCCATGGTAATGTCTCCGTTGGGGGACATGGCGCGGATGCCGCCGCCGTTTTCCACTGCAATCACCGGCAGATCAGTATCTGTTCCCAGGGTCTGCAGATAGGTTTCTGCAGCGCTGCGGAAAGCATCTGCCGTAAAGTCACCGTAATTTGTTTCAACCAGACGGGTCAGCGCAACCACACCAACCTGTCCGGCCCAGAGTGTGGTTTCTGTGGTGCTTACCGTTTCTCCGAGAAGATCGGACTGGGAGGACTCGATTTGCTTAAGCCGCTCAGCGACGGCAGCATCAGGGACGATGTCTGCCAAATCAGCGGGTCCCAACAGTTCTTCTGAAGCAGATACTTCATCGCCGCGGACTTCCAGGGTCAGCTTTCCGATACCTGCCATTCCGGAGCCGGTCTGGACGATCAGGATGCCGTTTGTCTCTTCATTTTCTACTGTATGGCTGTGTCCGTCAATGATTACGTCAATTTTATCCTGGTACTCCCCGGTCATCGCGTCTGCCAAATCTGCGCTGGTACAGGAGGCGTCCATATTTCCCATATGACACATGGCGACGATCACGTCTGCCCCCTCCTCTTTCAGATGATTGATCTCTGTTTTCGCAGTCTCTATCTCATCCCTGAATTCCAGATCCTTGATTCCAGCCGGGTTGGTGGAGCTGGCGGTATCTGCCGTAGTCAGACCGAAAAAGCCAATCCGAACCCCATTCTGTTCAAGAACTGCATGGCAGCCGCTACTGTCCTCCTGCACATCCTTAAGAAGGGGACTGCCATTTCGGTATATATTGGCTGCCAGGACAGGAAAATCCGCCTTCTGCGCATTGGACAGAAAGGTTTCCGTTCCAAAATCAAATTCATGGTTTCCCGGTGTCATCAGATCGTAACCGGCCAGGTTCATGAGCTCGATTACATCTGCTCCTTTTGTCAGGGAGGCCAGAGGGAGTCCCTGAGTTGCATCGCCGGCGTCTACCAGAATAGAATTCGGGGTACTTTCCTTCAGCCCTGCCGCCAGAGCAATGCCAACAATCTCTTCCCCGTCGCCGTTTAGATAGCCGTGGGTATCATTTGTGTGATAGATAATCACCTCCTGCACAGCATCGCCGTCCTCCTGGTTTCCTGCAGTCTGTGCGGAAACGGTCATGGAAAGCGGCATACACAGTATCAAAGCGGCAGATAAAAACTTTTTCATCATCATTTTAGCCTCCTGTTATCTTCCTTTAAAATATAGTACGTCTGCCTGTTTCAGATCTTTTACTGCTCAATGGGTATTTTATCGGACGGTTGGGATTCTGTCAATTGAAAGCACCTGAGGCTTTAACTGCTGTACAGAAGGGCATCGGGATTGCCTCAGGACACTGATTTCTGTGCAGAGGTCAGAGCAGGGCAGAAAGAAGCCGGCTGGGCTCTTCAGGCAGCAGGAGATAGATTATCCCTTATGCAGTTGTGATATAATTGCATGCTTATAGATTGTATAAATTTCTGTTGCAGTGCAGAAGATATTTTTGTATACTGTTTTTTGGCTCAAATGAAATACAGAAAGATAACGAGAAAGGTGATTCAGAAATGAAGCAAAATGAAAGAAGCGCTGTCCTCTCCAAAGCTGCAGGGGCAGGCGTGATGATAGTTTTATCTGGTCTGCTGGCAGCCGGTTCCGGGCCGCTCTACAAGGCAGTTGCCGGAAGGAACAGGGAAGTGTCCGAAACCCCGGTTTACTATGCAGGTACGTATGAGGGGACAAGCCGGGGGTATGGCGGCCCTGTGACAGTCAGACTGACCGTTTCAGACTACGCCATTGAGGATGTCCGTATCTCAGCGCCGGAAGAGACGCCGGAAATCGGAAAGGCCGTTGCGGTTCAGCTCTCAAACGAGATGTGGAGAGCTAACTCTTTCAGCGTGGACAGTGTATCCGGAGCCACGATGACCAGCAACGCAGTCAAGAAAGCAGTTGGACAGTGTCTGGAGCAGGCAGCCAGAGAGGGGACAGAGGCAGCGAAGCTGTTTGAGGCAGAATTCAGGAGCGAGAAGGAGGCCAGGGGCCTTCCGGAGCTGTCAGAAATTCTTCCGTCTGTGCCGGATGGAGATTACATTTACCGGGATACCGCAGATGACGGCTCCGGCCACTTTAATGAGATCCGGGTGACAGTTGAAAAGGGCACGCTCACGGCTCTCTCCTGGGACGCAGTGGCAATGGACGGAAGCGGAAAACGGGAACAGTCCCTGAGTGGCCAGTATGTGATGACAGAAAACGGCCCCCTCTGGCACGAGCAGGCAGACACCCTGGCTCAGTATGTTGTTGAAAACCAGTCCACGGAAGGGGTTGTGGAAGGCGCAGGGGTCACAGACGCCCTGGCATCTGTGAGCATCTACCCAGGCGGTTTTGTGGACGCTGTGAAAAAATGTCTGATGGCCGCCTCCGGAGATCTGTCCTTTGCCTCTCTGGAAGAGCTGCTTGCAGGGGCAGAGGATGGAACATACAGCTATACAAGCCCGAAAAAGGATGACAGCGGGATGAGTGACCGCATTGACCTGACCGTGAAGGACCATGCCATCGCGGCCCTGGTCTGGGATTCAGTGGGGGAGGATGGAACCGGAAAACGCCAGCTTTCCATGGACGGTCAGTACCAAATGACGGAGGACGGCCCCCTCTGGTACGAGCAGGCGGACACCCTGGCCAAATACGTGCTGGAGAATCAGTCCGTAGAGGGGCTGTCCGACAGCGAGGGCTATGCAACGGATGCAGTCAGCTCAGTGAGCATCAATATTTCTGGTTTTATCAATGCGCTGAAAGGCTGTCTGAGTCAGGGAAACAGGGTAAGCTAAGCGGGCCGGAAGCTGATTTTACAGCCCTGTAAATTTTCGGAAACAGGGAAAGGCTGGAAGAAAAAGCAGCAGAGAAAAAAGCAGGAAATAAAGTTAAACAGGGAAAGAATAACAGAAACTATAATAATAAAAAAACTGTGAAAAACAGCCGACTAAAACAGAGGAGGAGCATATCAAAGAGGATTGCCTTCTGTTTCAGGCGGCTGTTTTCTGTTCAGAGGTATCAAGCCAGTGAATCATTGGCGGATAATCTCCGCATATCCTTTCAGATAGTCGACCTTTCTTCCGTCCTGTATTTCACTCATGAGAAAATTAGCCAGAATAATGCCGGTTTTTCCAAGACTTCGGATAGGGATGAGTTTTTCCAGCAGATTGCTGGCATAGCCCTCATCTGGAAGCTCCTCAATCAAAAAGGCGGCGTACTCGCGGTCCTCTGTCTTTTTCCAGATCAGTTCTCCCTGGCAGGGCAGTCCATCGGCAATCATACCGCGAACTTCCCTGTCTGGATACTCCGTGTCGATCAGGCGCACATAGAGAGAGGGATTCTGGGTATAGCGAACCAGCTTGTCCCGATCACTGTACTGAAAACGTGTCACAGAGGAAAATGGAACACGTTCCATGGAAAAATCCACTTTTTTCAGAAACTCGATTTCCCCTATGTGCTTCTGTTTCAGCTCCACCGCCCGCTGCATGGATTCAAGGCTCTGTATCTGCCTTTCCAGCTGTTCCCCCACGCCTGTCAGCACCTTGCTGTAATCCTCCAGGCTGAAATGGCTGAAATGCTCCATCTCACGCACAGGAATGCCGATTTTTCGGTAAAAGGCGATCTCTGCAATGTTCAGCAGATCCGCAATGGTATATTTTCTGTAGTTGTTCAATTCCTGATAAACGGAAAAGATGCCGGCATCCTGCCAGTACCTGAGTGTATGCTCCGGTATGTCTAACAGACGGGACACCTCTCCGATAGATAAGTATTTTTCCATAGTATTGTCTCGGTTCCTTTCAGACAGCGCAGATGCGCAGGTATAATGACTGTTTTACGGTCATTATACCATCTCGACTAGCGTCTCGATGGGACTGCTCGTCAAATGCATGCTCATGCAAGCATGGCATGCGCTTTCCTCGCTATTATACCATATCCGCCAACGGATTACACAGGGGTTTTGTGAATTCCTGTGCTGCGGCTGCAGATGGCTATTGACTCTCAAGTTACTTGAAGCTTTATAATTCAAATAAATGAAACATCTGAATATGAACAGAGGAGGAATGAAGGTATGAGCGGAGCTGCCAAGAAGAAAAAATGGTTTGAGAATGTCAAGATGCCGCATACGTATGTCATCCTGATCACGATTCTTGTGATTATGACGATTCTCACCCATATTATCCCGGCCGGACAGTATCAGAGGGTGGAGGATCCGGTCAGCGGGACAACGGTTGTGGTGCCGGACAGCTTTGAGTTTGTGGACATTGAGGCGCCGGGCTTTTTTGACATTTTCCTGGCCCTGCAGAGAGGGTATGTGGATGCGGCGGATATTATGTTTCTGATTATCTTTGCCTACGGATTTGTGTATATGCTGGTGAAGAACGGAACCATGGACGCCGCCCTGGGAACCCTGGTCAGGCTGGTGGGAAAAAAGATACAGCTGATGATCCCGATTACCATGATTGTGCTGGGACTTTTAAGCTCTACCATGGGAATTTTCGAGGAGGTTTACGGTCTGTTTCCCGTCTTTGTGGGGATTGCGGTAGCTCTGGGGTATGATATGGTGGTGGGAGGCGCGATTGTCTACCTGGGCGTGGCTATCGGGTATGCGTCGGGAACCTTTAATCCCTATACGGTCGGAATTGCCCAGGATGTGGCAGGAGTGCCCCTCTACTCGGGACTTGGCCTCAGGATCGCCGTTCTGATTGCCTTTGAGCTGCTGGCGATTCTTTATATCATGCATTACGCCCGCAAAGTAAAGGCCGATCCGACGAAATCTGTTATGTATGGGGTGGAAACAGACTTTGCTCAGAGAAAGAGTCTGGAGGAGCTGACGGGTGCAAGGATGAATACAAGGCAGAAGCTGTGCCTGCTCCTCTTTCTGGGGACGCTGTGCGGACTTCTCTATGGAATCACCCAGGCTGGCTGGGGCATCAACGAGATTGCGGCCATGTTTCTGATGATGATGATCTTCGTGGGAATTGTCAGCGGGTATTCAGCTACGGAAATCTGCAAAACTTTTATTGAGTCTACGAAGTCTATGGTATCCTCCATGCTGATTGTGGGATTTACCAGAGGGATCCTTCTGATTATGAAGGATGGAATGATTTCAGACACCATCGTCTACTACCTGGTCAATCTGCTTTCCGGTGCCAGCAAATATGTTTCTGCCTACGGAATGCTGATCCTGCAGAATATTATTAAATTTTTCATCACAGGCTCCTCCAGCCAGGCCACGATCACCATGCCGATCATGGCGCCGACGGCTGAGCTGATCGGGCTCAGCAAGCAGATAGCAGTCCTGGCCTACCAGTTTGGAAACGGCTTTGCAGAAATGTTCTGGCCGACCTCCTGCGCTCTGGGCTGCGGTCTGATGGGCGTACCCATTAACAAGTGGTATAAATTTGTCACGCCGCTGTTTGGGCTGGTGCTGGTGCTGGAGTTTGTGTTTATGACAATCGCAGTTGCCATTGGATACTGTTAAGAGGAGGCAAAAAGAATGGTTATTAAAAACGGACAGGTTCTGCTGTTTGAGGAGGGCGGATTTTTAAACAGGGACATCCGCATCAGAGACGGGAAAATAACAGAGGTTGCAGAGCAGATTATCCCGGATGAGGGGGAGGAAATGGTGGAGGCATCAGGAAAATATGTAACTCCCGGCCTGATAGACGCTCACAGCCATATCTGCATCAGTGAGGAGGGAATGGGAGCTGTGGGCGACGACTGCAATGACTACAGCGACGCCGTGATGCCCTATCTTGACACGCTGGATGCCATCAATCCCTTTGATCTGGCGGTAAAATCAGCGGTGGAGGCAGGTGTGACCTCAGTCTGTGTCTGTCCGGGAAGTGACAGCGTAATCGGAGGAATGTGCAGCGTTATAAGCCTTTCCGGCACGGTGGCTGACCAGATGCTGCTGATGGGGAAGGCCGCAGTCAAATGCAGCTTTGGGGAGAATCCGAAAAATGCGGGATACGGTTTTAAGTCCCGGATGGGAAATGCCTGGCTTCTCAGGAAATGTATCGAAGACGCCTTAGAATACCGCCGCAGAAAGGAGGAGTCATTAAAAGCCGGTTCCCATTTCAGAACAGATATAGGAATGGAACATATGCTGCCTCTGCTTGAGAGAAATATTCCTCTCCATGCCCATGCACACCGGGCAGATGACATCTGCACGGCAGTCAGGATTGCCAGAGAATACAATCTGAAGCTGGTGATTGTGCACTGCACAGACGGAGTTTCTGTGTTAGACTATCTGAAGCAGTTTGACTATCCGGTTATTCTGGGGCCGACCATCAATCCCAGGTCCAAGCTGGAGTGTATGGCGAAGGGGTTTGAGACAGCCGGGATTATGAGCCGGGCCGGGTTTAAGGTCTGCATAACAGCAGATCACGATGTGACTCCTGTCTATTATCTTCCAGTCTATGCAGCCCAGGCCGTGCGAGCCGGTATGGACGAGACAGAGGGACTGAAGGCCATCACGAAAAATCCGGCGGAGGTTCTGGGAATCGGGGAGAGAAAGGGCGAAATAAAGCCTGGAAAGGATGCAGATCTGGTTATCTGGTCCGGAAGGCCCTTTGCATTTGAGACAAAGGCCGAATCTGTCTTTATTATGGGAAAAAGAGCTGCAGGGAGCGAAGAAAGATAAAAGGCATACAGAGAGCGTGCCCCTGGACAGGGTGAGACTGTCCGGGGACACGCTTTGCGGCCGTTGTAAAAGGAGAGAGGGCAGCTCAAAGACAAAAGAAGGAAATGGGGGAACGGACGCATATGGGTTCGATGAAAACAAGGCTTCAGAATATCAGGATGCCTCACACTTATGTTATTTTGACAATGATCCTTCTTGTGGTGGTGGGACTTACCTATATCATTCCGGCGGGGGAGTATACGAGGATACTCGATCCGGCAAGCGCAAGAGAGATTGTGGAGGCCGGATCCTTTCACTATGTGGAAGGAAAGCGGCCGGGACTGTTTGGGATTTTCCTGGCCCTGCAGAGAGGGTATGTGGATGCAGCGGATATACTGTTTCTGATTATCTTTGCCTACGGCTATGTATACATGCTGATTGACAATGGGACATTAAATGCCCTGATCAATGGTCTGATTCGGATGCTGGGGAGGAGAACCTTTTTAATTATTCCTGTGGGAATGACGGCATTTGGGGTGCTCGGCTCCACCATGGGGATATTTGAGGAGGTTTACGGACTGGTTCCCGTGTTTGCCGGGATTGCGGTGGCTCTGGGATACGACGTGATTGTGGGAGGTGCCATCGTGTTTGTGGGGGTGGCCACAGGCTTTGCGGCAGCCACTCTGAATCCTTTTTCTGTGGGAATTGCCCAGAGCATTGCCGGGGTTCCGATGTTCTCCGGGCTTTTGTTCCACGCAGCAGTCTTTGTGGTGTTTCAGACTGCAGCTATCTTATACGTTATGTGGTATGCAGACAGAATTAAGAAAAATCCCGAAAAGTCGGTGCTCTGGGGGGAGAAGACAGATATCCTTCCTGCCTATGAGCGGAGGGAAGAGCCCATGACGGTGCGTCAGTGGATTTGTATTCTCATGTTTCTGGGCGCGCTTGGAATGCTGCTCTATGGAACTACACAGCTTGACTGGGGGATCAATGAGATTGCAGCCATGTTCCTGATGATGATGATTTTTACGGGAATCGTCGGGGGATATGGGGCTACGAGGATCTGCAGAACCTTTATCGAATCCACCAAGGGAATGATTTCCTCCGTGCTGGTGGTGGGATTTACCAGAGGCATCCTGCTGGTCATGCAGGATGCCAGGATTGCAGATACGGTAGTCTTCTATCTGTCACAGCTTCTGAGCGGACAGAGCCGGGTGGTTTCCTCGGTAGGGATGCTGATGATTCAGAATGTTATCAATTTTTTTATTACCGGTTCCTCCAGCCAGGCTGCAATCACGATGCCTATTATGGCTCCGGTGGCCGATCTGGTGGGAGTCAGCCGTCAGACGGCTGTTCTGGCATACATGTTCGGAGACGGATTTTCCGACATGTTCTGGCCAACGGCCTGTGCCCTGGAATGCGGACTGATGGGAATTCCGATCAGTAAGTGGTATAAATTTATGACCCCTCTGTTTGGGGGCATGATAGTGCTGCAGGTGCTGTTTATTATAATATCTGTGTATGTATTCGTCTGAGCATTCTGAAAAATCAGGACTGTTTAGCCGGCAGGATATGTTCAGACGTACTCCTGCAGTATCTCAAGGCTCAGCCTGTAGGAAGCCTGTTCTCCTTTTTTGAGGATGCGAAGGTGATTCTTGTGAAGAAACTCGTCATCCTCGTCTGAGCAGGCAGAGGAGCCGTTCCAGGGCTCGATGCAGATATATTCAGCTTCCGGCACCGGCTTGGTCCAGAATGCTACGGTGGCAAAATCCTCAAAGTGAGCATGGATGCCGCGGCCTGATCGCGGATTTATGATGGACACCTCGTGGCTGTCAGGCCGGTCAAACCAGAGTGCATCCTCAGAAAACAGGGAATGACTCAGGGAAATATCTGTCCCACTTCCGGGGAAGGGGTGCTCGGAGTTTTTGTCAAACTGGAGCTTTTCAAGGTCATAAGCTCTGTATCCACGAAGCTGGGGCCTTCCAAAGCGGATGACATAGTCATCAAAGGACTCGCCTGCAAAGAGCGGACATCGGATGGCAGGGTGAAGTCCGTAGCAGAAGGGAAGTTCCCGGTCTGCCGGATTTCTGATTTCAGTGAAAAAGGTGAGAGTCTTTCCGTCCAGGGAGTAGGTGATGGAAAACTCGAAGGCAAAGGGAAACGAGTCCTCCGGGAAGTCTGAATCAGACATGCCCAGCGTGACGGAGGATTCTGTGCGGTTTAAAAGATGAAACTGAGTATTTCTCGTAAAGCCATGCTTGGGCATCTCCCATACCTTTCCCCCGATAATCGTTTTTCCGTTTCTGAGGTTTCCGATAATGGGGAAGAGGAGAGGGGAGCAACTGGACCAGACCTTAGGATTTCGCTGCCAGATATATTCTGTGCCCTGCTCGTCCATAAAAGAGATGAGCTGTGCCCCCAGACTGTCCACCCGGGCAGAGATACCATTGTTGGTGATTTCATAGATCATAAAAGAAAACCTCCTTGCTTGTCTTAGGATCTTCTTATTCATTCCTCCAGGAAAAAGCTGTCCTGGGAGGAAAGAACAGGTTCTGGTTCCAGTATAATTGGTTTTTACAGAAGAATCAAGAAACATCAGATACTTTGCGAAACAGAGGAGTTCTGGTATACTGATAGACAGGGAAAAAATACAAATCAGGAAGAGCAGTTAAGAGACCGGAAAACTTTACAGAAGGTCTTCAACTGCGGACAAGGGAGGTACAGACAGATGAAGCAGTCTGAGAGATGGATGGAGGAAGGAAAAACCGGAAATACCGCAAAGCAGCCGGGGATTACGGACAGTCACGCGCACCTGTGTTCGAGACAGCTTTTTCCCAGATGGGAGGAAGTGGTGAGGGAGGCCAGAAAAGCCGGAATTGAGAAGATCCTCATTGTCTGCACCGAGGTGGAGGAGGCCAGAAAGGCCAGCAGAATGGCAGAAGGAGATCCCATGTTTGATGTGGCAGCAGCCTTTTATCCAAATGATATCCTGAAGGTGACAGACAGAGACTGGGAAGAGATGGAACAGCTTATACGAAGCCCTCAGATCAAAGTGGTGGGGGAGATAGGAATGGATTATTACCCCTATGAGAATCCCGTCCCGAAGGAGATGCAGAAGCAGGCCTTCATTCGCCAGATGCGCCTGGCCAATGAGCTGGGAAAGCCGGTTTCCATTCATATGCGGCTGGCTACGGAGGACACCCGAAGCTATATGAAAGAATATCTGCGTGTTCCGGGAATCATGCACTGCTACAGCGGAGGATACCGGGCTATGGGAGATTTCCTGGATATGGGAATGTACATTTCTTTTTCGGGAAATATTACCTTTGAGCTGGAGGATGAGGAAACACAGAGAGCGGTGAGAGAGGTTCCCATGGACAGGATTCTGATAGAAACAGATGCTCCTTCTCTGACGCCGGCTCCTGTTCAGGACAGAGAGAATGAGCCGAAATATATCACCCATGTGATCGACCATATCTGCCGCCTGAGAGGAATCGAACGGGAAACGCTGATCCATGCTTCTTCAGAAAACTATAAAAGACTCATAGAAAAGGGGAGATAACAGATGAATCCAATGGATATGATGAAATTTGCCGGAATGTGGGCCGGCTTTCGGGATAGACATCCAAAGATACCGATGTTTTTTAAGAAGGCCTCGGAAACGGGAGCCTTCTGCGCAGGAACCGTTCTGGAGCTTACCATCAAAACCTCTGAGGGAAAAGAAATGACAGCAAATATGAAGATACTTCCAGAGGATGTGGACCTTCTGAAGCAGATCGCGGGTGTGAAAGGAAAATAAAAGGAAGACAGAAAGATAAAAAAAGAATAAAACAAGACAGAAGGAAGGCAGTCAGCCGCTTCGGTTATGGAAAGACCGGGCGGCTGATTTTTTATGCTAATTTTTTGATTTTTTCTGTGTATTTTTGAAAAAGGTATAAAAGAAAGCTAATTATTGAAATATATCCAATAATTGATATGGTATAGTAATTTGGAAAAAATTTCAAGAAATGGAGAAAATTGCAATGAAAAAAATGAAAATGACAGAAGCTAAAATGGAAGCCTACCGCATTTATCTGATGGAATCAGAAAAAAGTCCGTCAACCATTGAAAAATATCTGAGAGATATCCGTAATTTTTATCAGTTTTTGCCAGAAGAAAAAATCATTGACCGGGAAGCAGTGCTCCTTTACAAGCGGCAGCTGATTCCAAAGTACCAGATAAGCAGCGCCAATTCCATGATTATTGCAGTCAACGGCTTTTTAAGCTTTATGGGGCTGGAAGAGCTGAGAGTAAAGGTATTCAAATTTCAGCGGGCCATGGTCAGTGATCCGGAGAGAGAGATACAGCGGGAGGAGTATATTCGGCTGGTGGAAGAGGCAGAGCGGATGGGAAAAAGCAGGCTGAGCCTAATCCTCCAGACGCTGGGAGCCACCGGAATCCGCATCAGCGAGCTGGTCTGCATTACCAGAGAAGCAGTCAGTTCAGGGCGGGCAGCTGTAAACTTAAAGGGAAAGATGAGAGTAGTTATTCTTCCAAAAAGGCTGAGGGAGAAAATGGAAATATACTGCAGGGAAAATCAGATTTATTCAGGACCTGTTTTTGTCACAAGAGGAGGAAAGCCTGTTGACAGGAGCAATATCTGGTCAGAGATGAAAATCCTCTGCAAAACAGCAGGGATTAACGAAAAGAAAATATTTCCCCACAACCTCCGCCATCTGTTTGCAAGAATTTACTATAAAAATAATCACGATATTGTCTATCTGGCAGACATTCTGGGACACAGCAGTGTGGAAACCACAAGAATCTATACAAGTATCAGCGGATTTGAACATGAAAAAGTTCTTGAAGATATGGAGCTGATTATCTAAAAAATAGTCAGATGAAGAAAAAGTCGAGAAAATACAGCGAAATATGACAAAATAAGAATAATGTAGTAATAAAGCAACAAAAATTCCTAAGTTTCTTTTCAATATCTCATTGTATCAAAGGCTATCAGTAAAGTCAACAACGGAATTCTTATTTTGTAGTAAAAAATGGAAACCGGCGGACTGAAAGGAAGAAGAGAGATGCTCAGGAGAAAGGTAAAAGCAGAACTTACTGATGTGCACGCCCATATTCTTCCGGGAGTCGACGATGGAGCTGAAAGTCTGGAGGAAGCCAGACAAATGCTTCAGATGGCATATGACCAGGGGATCCGACGTATCATCGCAACCCCTCACTACCGGCGGGGACAGGATACAGCGCGGCTCAGAGAGCTGGCCCGGGAGCTTAAAAAAGAGGCAGAAAAGATAGACTCCGATTTTAGAATCTATTTAGGGCAGGAGCTTATGGATTCAGAGGAGCTTCTGGAAGATCTGAAAGAAGGAAGGGCCTTTACCATGGCAGGGAGCAGGTACATACTGATAGAATTTCAGCCTGTGGTTTCCTTCAGCCATATGTGCCAGCGCCTCAGGCAGCTGCAGATGGCAGGGTATCTGCCTGTCATAGCACATATGGAGCGGTATGAGTGTCTGAAAAGAGGGGAAAGAGTCAGGGATCTGATTCAGGCAGGGAATTTTACACAGATGAATTTCTCCAGCCTTCAGGGAAATCCCCTTCACAAAAATACCAGGTGGTGCAGGAGACAGGTTTTAGATGGAAACGTGCATCTGCTGGGAACTGATATGCACCATATCAATCAGAGAACACCGGATATAAAGAAAGCAGTCAGCTGGCTGAGCAGAAACTGCACACGGAGCAGGCTGTACTGGATGGTCTGGAAAAATCCGGCTTACATCATTAAGAAAAAAGAAGGAATGGGCAGGTAGAGGGAGATGGAAAAAAACAGATATGAGGAAAACGACGAGATTGATCTGTTGGAATTATTTTATGAATTAAAGAAAAAGCTGTGGCTGATTATTCTGGCAGCCATAATCGGCGGAGGGGCATTTGGACTGTACAGCAAGATGATTCTTGTTCCCAAGTACACATCCACAGCCATGATGTATGTTCTATCAAAAGAAACTACTCTGACATCTCTGGCAGATCTCCAGATAGGCAGCCAGCTGACTCAGGATTACAAGGTGATGATAACCAGCCGTCCTGTTCTGCAGCAGGTGGTTGATGAGCTGGGGCTTGAATATGGTTATAAAGCACTGAGAGAAAAACTCACCATCGACAATCCGAAAGATACAAGAATCCTTACCCTGTCGGTAGAGGATCCCGATCCGATCCTGGCGGCAGATATTGTAAACACGGTTGCAGAATGTTCCTCTGAGTATATCGGGGAGATAATGGAGATGATTCCTCCTAAGATTGTGGAGGAGGGCGAGGCGGCCGTCGCACCGACCAGCCCTAATGTTAAGAAAAATGCCGTTATGGGAGCAGCAGGCGGAATCTTTCTGGTCTGTGCTTTCGTTGCAGTCCGCGTGATTGTGAACGACACTGTGAAGACAGAGGAGGATGTGGAGAAATATCTGAAACTGTCTGTACTGGCGTCTGTTCCGGAAAAGGATAAAGGAAAGAGAGGGCAGCGCTGATTATGGGAAAGATGATGAAGGTGGTGAATATCCACACAGATGAAAACAGGGATTTCCGCTTTGAGGAAGCGATTAAGACGCTGCGCACCAATATCCAGTTCAGCGGCCCCGACATTAAGACGGTTATGTTTACAAGCGCTGTGCCGGGCGAGGGAAAAAGTCAGATTACCATATCAGAGGCCATGTCCCTGGCAGGGCTTGGTAAAAAGGTACTGGTGGTAGATGCAGACATTAGAAAAAGTGTTCTCCTTACACGATACCAGGTAGAACAGGAGGTACACGGGCTTACGGAGTATCTGAGCGGTCAGAGGCAGATGGAGGAGGTGATCTGCACCACAGACATCCAGGGGATGGATATTATTTTTGCAGGCCCGTACTCGCCGAACCCGTCAGAGCTTCTGGCGGAGCCTCTGTTTAAAGAACTGATTCTAAAAAAGAGAGAAGAATATGATTATATTCTGATCGATACGCCTCCTATGGCAGGCATTACGGACGGAGCTATCATCTCCACGGTATGTGACGGAGCAGTTCTGGTGATAGCGGCAGGAACGGTCAGCCGCAGGATTGAGAGGAGAATCAAGGAGCAGCTGGAAAAGAGCGGCTGCCGGATTTTAGGAGCAGTACTTAATAAGGTTACATCAGAGCATGGAGGCTATTACGGGAAGCGATACAGGAAGTACTATGGCTATGGTGCGGAGAAGTAATCTGGCAGACAGAACGGACGGACAGCGCGGGGGAGAGATAAGCCAGTCATAACAGATTCAAATAAATTGAAAAGAGTGAGTGGTATGAAAAAGAACAAACGAAGGAAAAGGCTGATAATTTTATTCATGGTGCTGATGATTGGGGCAGCTGCGGCAATGCTGAGCAGCCGTTTGGGTATCAGCGGCAGCGGAGAACAGGGAGGCCCGCGATGGGATATTTTAGCAGCAGAAGGACTGCTGCTGGCGGGGGGCTATGGTCTGGCTCTGGCTGCTGGAGGAGAGGGCAGAAAACGTTTGAGAAAGGACGTGTCTTCTCATGTCGGTTAAAAACCGCTCCTTTTATATTTTGATCGATCTGGCAGCGATGGCGGCGGCGTATGTGATGACACAGCTGGCCCTGTACGGCTCCTTGCCGGCCAGGATGAAATGGTACGGCCTTACAATGGTGCTGGGAGTTTATCTGGTATCGGATCTGTTCTTCGGACATGAGAAGCCGCTGGCGGAGGAAAGCGCTGTGGAAACTTTTCTGGACGTGGTGAGGCAGACGGTCTATATGGCCTTTCTGTTTGCCCTCCTCTTGTTCTTGCTGGGGCAGAGAGGCGGGGATACAAGACTGTTTTTCGTCCTCCTGGTGCTGTTTTCCTTTGGATGTCTTTACCTCGGCAGAATTTACTGCAAGGCAGTGATCTTCAATTACTATGGAAATGAAAAAAACAGAACCCGCCTTTTAATCTTTGCAAATCCGTCGAATGTGCAGAAGGCTATGGGCCGGCTCGCCGCCTCCAACCTGTATATGTATGAGCTGATAGCCCTGGTGATCATGGACCGTGAGGGAAAGAACCCTGAGCTGTATCTGATCAGGCCAAAAGATACAGGAGGATATGAGAGGAAAAGCACTTCAGACTTTGATCTTACCGAGTATCTCAAGCGCCAGGCAGTAGATGAAGCCCTGATCAGCCTGCCGGACAGCAGCAGGGAATGCATCAGCAGCCTTTTAGAGAAGCTGCAGTGTATGGGGATTGTCGTCCATGTGGCGGCCAGCAGCCTGGGACTCTCAGAGGAGGAAAAGCAGATAGGAGAGCTTGGACTCTACCGGGTTCTGACCTACGGCCCCCGAATTTTCCGTCCCTCTGAACTGATATTAAAGAGGGCCATGGATATTCTGGGAGCAGCTGTGGGGATTTGCCTGACCGTTTTAATCGGACTCTTCGTCGTTCCGGCCATCAAGCTGGAGTCTCCTGGGCCGGCTGTTTTTAAGCAGACCCGCATTGGGAAAAACGGCCGGAAGTTTTCGATTTATAAGTTTCGTTCCATGTACATGGATGCGGAGGAGCGAAAGAAGGAACTTATGAAGCAGAATGAGATGGAAGGGTTCATGTTTAAGATGAAGGACGACCCGAGAATTACGAAGGTAGGAAAGTTTATCAGGAAAACGAGTATAGACGAGCTTCCGCAGTTTTTTAATGTGCTGCGGGGAGATATGAGCCTTGTGGGAACGAGGCCTCCGACCGTGGACGAGTTTGAGCGCTATGAGGAGCATCACAAAAGGCGCCTTTCGCTCCGGCCTGGGATTACAGGCATGTGGCAGGTAAGCGGACGCAGCGACATCCAGAATTTTGAGGATGTGGTGAGGCTGGATCTGGAGTACATAGACAACTGGTCTGTCTGGCTGGATATTAAGATCCTCTTTCAGACAGTCTTTGTTGTCCTTCTCCACAGGGGGGCAGAATGACAGAAAATAAAAAAAGGCAGAGATGGTTGGCGGCAATTCTGAGAATTTTCGTGTTTGCCGCGGCGGTAGGGTTTGTCACCTTTTCAGTCCAGTCTTATCAGAAAAAAAAGGAAGCAGAGATGACGGCTGAAATGCGGAAAAGCGAAAGAGAGAAAAATGGCCTCCAGACAGGAGACAGGGAGGCTGTCAGAGTTTATAACGGAAAGGAATACAGACAGAATACTCTGAACACTGTGATTCTCTGTGTGGGAGTTGACACAAGCGGGGCTGTAGAGCAGCAGAAGGTTTCCGGCGCGGGAGGGCAGGCAGATGTGATGGCCCTTCTGATACAGAACCGGGCGACAGACGAGGTAAATATTCTCACCATTCCGAGAGACACCATGACAGAGATCAGGCTGTTTGATCTGAATGGAAATTATCTGGGAACGGATGTACAGCACCTGAACCTGGCCTACGGCTACGGAGACGGAGAGCAGGAGAGCTGTGAGCTTCTCACAGAGGCAGTGGAAAATCTGCTGGGGGGAGTGGAGATAGACGGGTATGTTTCCGTCAATATGAGCGCAATCCCTGTTTTGAACGATCTGGTGGGAGGAGTTACGGTTACCATTGACGATCCTGGCATGGAGGGAAGAGATCCCAGCCTCCCCTATGGTGAGACCGTTACCCTTCACGGAAAGCAGGCAGAGACCTATGTGCGCTACAGAGACACCGATGTTTCACAGAGCGCCATTTCAAGAATGGATCGCCACAGGACCTACGCGAAGGGATGGATGGAACAGGCTGAGAAGGAACAGCAGAAAGACAGCCAGTTTCTTGGAAAAACCTTTGACGCGCTGCAGGAGTATATGGTTACAGATCTGAACAAGGATGCATATCTGGATGCAGGTCTGGCAGCCATGGGTACAGAAAATCTGTTTGGCGGAGATCACTTCTTCACAGTGCCCGGCGAGGGAACTGAAGGGCTTGTCTATGACGAGTTTTACCCTGACGGAGAGGCATTTGAGGAAATGATTATAGAGCTGTTCTACAGGGAAACGTAGGGCAGAAATGCCGGACGCCTGCAGAACAGAAATAAAAAAGAAAGGAGAGAGCTACGATGAAAATCAGGTATCAGGCCGGAATTCTGGCAGCAGCGCTGTCACTGTCTGTAATGACCATGGCATTTGCGGCCGGAAGTCCCAGCACAAATCCCAGGCCGATCGGCGGAGGCGGCTCCAGTTCAAGTTCAGGTCCCAGACCGATTGGCGGCGGAAGCTACAATCCGGGAGGCCCTGGACTCACGACCATCGAAGACGGCAGCACGCCTGAGGCTTCCGGAGGAAGCGGGGCGCTGTCTGGCAATACGAATACCGGAGTTAGCGTGACTTTCACGGAAAACTTCGGAGCTTCGATTTCAGACAACCAGATCGCGCAGGTGAATGCGGGGCTTTCCACTATCCAGTCTCTGCCTTCTGACACAGATCTGACAGGGTACAACCCGTTAGTCAGAATTCAGAACATGGAGACAACTGCATCCACTGACGGTCAGCCGATCCAGTTCAGCATCTATGTGCCGAACCTGGTAGAGGGACTGAACAATATTCAGATTCTGATACAGAATCCCAGTACCGGGAAATGGGAGCTGGTAGCGCCTACAGCTGTCAGCACCGGTACAAAGACAGTAACGGTATCTCTTAATTATGCAGGACCGCTTACAGTCGTATACAAGAACTAAGAGACAGGAAGGGAAGGGCAGCAGTGTTTTGATGAAAGGCAGTGCTGCCTTTCTGCCTGGCCTGGTTAAAATAAAAAAATAAATATAAAAGATGAAAAAATATTGATATATGCATGAATTTTGAAAAGAAGGAGCAGCAGATGTGCAGACTGGGAAAGCTGCTTTTGAGATAGAGAAGGCAAAAGGAAAAAATATTCTGAGAAGGAAAAATACGAGTATGAAGAAGCGTTTTTTAAATTTACCGGAGTGTCTGTCCGGACTGGAAGCAAAAACATGGAAAAGACGACTGGTCTCTCTGGCTGCCGGTATGCTTTTGCTGGCCTCCTTCCCCGCCCTTGCAGCCGGACGGTGGCAGAGTGCAGAAGGAGAAAAATATTACATAAAGGAAGACGGATCCCGGTATGAAAATACCTGGTTTTCGATAGAAAGCGTACCTGCAAATCCTCTGGCAAAGGTGACGGTGACCTGGTACTATGCCGGGCCGGACGGAGCCGTCCTCACCAATGGATGGCATGAAATAGAGGGGAAACATTATTATTTCTACCCAGGAGGAAATTCACCCAGAAATGTTTTCTTCAATCTGGACGGAAAGCGCTACTACGTGGATGAGACGGGAGCCCGGGCGGAAAAGGGCTGGTTTTCTGTCACGACCGTCAATTCTTCTACCGGCGTTTCTTCTGTCAGCTGGTATTATGCAAACCCGGACGGAAGCCTGAGGACAGGAGGCTGGCAGGTGATTGACGGTGTGGAGTATTACTTTGACGCCAATGGAAGATCACCGAGAAATAACTGGGTAAATATTGAGGACGCCCGGTATCATGTGGACGAACGGGGCGGAAAGCAGACGGGCTGGTTCTCTGTCTCCGGCGTAAACGGAAATGGACAGGCATACGAAAACTGGTACTATGCCGAGCCGGATGGAAAACTGGCGAGAAACGGCTGGAAGGATCTGGAGGGCCATCGGTATTATCTGGATGCAAATGGATTGTCCTATCGGAAACGCTGGTATGTGGACGGTGATAAAAACCGATACTATCTGGATGAAGAAGGAATCCTTCAGCAGAATGGCTGGTTCCGAATCTCAAACACCAACGCTTCCACAGGAGTGACCACGGAAAACTGGTACTGGGCAGATGCGGCTGGTTCCGCAAAAAAAGACGGAGCGTATGAAATAGACGGAGCCATGTACCGGTTTGATGCCAACGGCACGATGTATAAAAAGAGATGGTACACCGATGAGAAGGGAAAAAAACAGTATTTCGGAGAAAACGGAGCCATGTGCCGGAATCAGTGGTTTTCCATCAGCGGAGAGCGGGCGGACGGCAGCGAATATACCAACTGGTATTACGCCGGTGAGAACGGTTATGTTCTGACCGGCGGCTGGAAGAATATTAATGGAAAAGATTATTACTTTAACACGGGAGGCAATATTTCCACCGGATGGCTGGATGATGATAAATACTACTGCGGTGACGACGGAGCCAGAAGGCATGGCTGGGATTGGATCCAATTGGACGAGGACTGGATTGACGACAACGATAATGTAAAAAAATATGCAGATCGGAACGGGGAGTGGGGCTGGTTTTACTTCTCGCCGGAAAACGGCAGGAAGAGGGAAAGCGGCTCCGGCTTCGAGGAAAGCCGGGTAGACGGAACTACTTACTGCTTTGACACCTATGGGATTATGCAGATGGGCTGGGTCAAAATGAGGGGAGCTTCCCCGGCTCTGAGCGGGTACCGGTACTATTTTCCATATGCGGGGCTGGAAGGATTTATACAGGGACAGAAGGCAGAAGACTGCTGGCTGATGACGGAGCTTCCGGAAGATATTGACGGGGCATCCGGGGAAAAATGGCGGTATTTTCAGGGAAATGGAGCCCCTGTGTGTGCTCCGGCAGGAAGGTACGTGATTCAGAAAATTGACGGAAAGAAGTATGCCTTCGACGACAGGGGAGCCGCCAGAACCGGTCTTCTGGAAATTGATGGGGAAGTTTATTACTTTGGAGAGCCGGACGGCGACTATTCCATGGTCACCGGAGCCTGTGAGCTTACTGATGACACTGGAGAAAAGGCAGATTACTATTTTGAAGCAAGCGGAAAAGGGACGACAGGTATTAAGAACGGACGCTTTTACTATAAGGGAAGACTCCAGACTGCAGACCGGAATGCAAAGTACGAAGTATTCCGGGTACCGGGAAAAGGGCTGCGGCTGATTGACTCAAACGGCAAGGTGGTAAAGGGCAGAAAAGTGACTGACGGTGACAAGTGCAGATGGAAGGTAAATTCCAGCGGAACCATCGAGGAATTTGGCTCCGACTATGTGGCAGAGATTACAGAGCCGGAGACAGTACCATACGAAGGCTAGCGGAGGATAACCAAAGATCCGGCAAAAAATCAGAAGCCGTGAGCAGAAGATACATCATCCTTACAAAAGGGAGGAAACAGGAATGAAACCAGCGTTAGTTATTCTGGCCGCCGGCATGGGGACCAGATTCGGAAAAGGAATCAAACAGCTGGAGCCGGTGGGACCCAAGGGGGAGCTTATCGTGGACTATTCCATCCATGATGCCCTGGAGGCAGGTTTTGGCAAGGTAGTATTCATAATTCGAAAAAGCATGGAGCAGGATTTCCGGGAGCGAATCGGAAAACGGATTGAGAAGCAGGCAGAGACAGTCTATGTTTTTCAGGAGCTGGAGGATCTGCCGGAAGGCTTTTTGCTTCCGAAGGGACGAACGAAGCCCTGGGGAACAGGCCACGCCCTTTTATGCTGCCGGGAAGTGATTCATGAGCCCTTTGCAGTGATCAATGCAGATGACTATTACGGAAAAGAGGCCTTTCGAAAAATGGCAGCCTTCCTTACTGCAGAAAAGCTCAGGACCCAGGACGGAGTTCTGCACGGATGTATGGCAGGCTTTGTTCTGAAAAATACTTTAAGTGACAGCGGAACCGTCACAAGGGGAATCTGCCGGGTGACAGAGGAGGGACTGCTAAGACAGGTCATAGAAACCTATGAGATACGCAAAGAAATGGGGAGCATTGCCCAGGGAGTTCAGAAGGGCGAGCCGGTTATCCTGAATCAGCAATCTCTGGTATCTATGAACATGTGGGGATTTTCAGAAGATTTTCTGGGAATTCTGGAAAAGGGATTTTCGGAGTTCCTCTCCTCCGCTAAGCTGGATCCTTTAAAGAGCGAGTACCTGCTTCCCGATATCGTGGACCGGGAAATTCGGAATGGCCGATGCACAGTCATGGTTTTAAAGACGGAAGACCGGTGGTTTGGAATGACTTACCAGGAGGATGTACCTGCGGTGAAAGAGGCCATCCGGAGGCTGATTGACGAAGGCCAGTATCCGGAGAAATTGGTACAGGAAACGGGCAGATAGCAGAGGCAGGAGAAAAGAACAGAAGAAGGAAAGAGGAACGGAGACAGGTACACTCTGCGGGAGGGAGAGAAGCCATGAACCGACAGGAATATGACAGGGCAGCCTCATTCTGGACAAGCCGGGAATCGGAACTTAAACGGATGGAGCCGGGACAGCTCCTTTCAAAGATGGAGGAATTCCTAACTTCCCACAATACCTGCGCCCTGGCAACGGGAAGCGGGAGTTTCGTCCGGTGTACTCCGCTGGAGTACGAATACTTCAGGGGACGGATGTGGATTCTCACAGAGGGAGGGCTGAAATTTGCAGCACTGAGAGACAACAGCCGGGTCAGTGCGGCAGTCTATGAGCCCTATACAGGATTTGACTCCATGAAAGGCATCCAGATAACCGGAACCGCCCAGGTGGCGGAGCCGGGAAGCAGGGAATTTAAAGAGTATCAGATTCACAGGAAGGAAAAAGAAGGGGAGGGAGCAATGATTCCGCAGGGACTTTATCTTCTGGTGATTCACCCTGAGAAGATGGAAGGGGTGTTTGGGGAGTTTCTGGAGCTGGGGTATTCGGTCAGGCAGACGGTGGAGATGTAGAGGAAGCCGGAGGATCATGCTGGACGCCAAAGAGGGGCATATAGTGGTGCGGGTTTGGTGGTGAACGCTGCAGCCACAAACAACAGCTTTTCAGAAGATACTTAGGAAGGGATGCGCAGAGAATGAAGGATAAACTAAAAATTGCAATGCTGGGACATAAGCGCATTCCATCAAGGGAAGGCGGTATAGAAATTGTCGTTGAGGAACTGTCCACGCGGATGGTAAAGATGGGTCACTCTGTGACTTGTTACAACCGGTCAGGCCACCATGTCAGCGGTAAGGAATTTGACAGAGATGTACATAAAGCATACAAGGGAGTGAAGCTAAAATCAGTCTTAACGGTTAACTGCAAAGGGCTTGCAGCAATGTCGTCCTCATTCTTTGGAGCGATCTGTGCTGCCCTTGGAAGATACGATGTGGTTCATTTCCATGCAGAGGGTCCCTGCGCCATGATGTGGCTGCCGAAACTGTTTGGTAAACGCTGTATCGCAACGATACACGGAGCTTGTGAAATAATAGAGACAACCGGAAAAAGCCTGATAAATCAAGGGTTTTGGCGGCTTGACTGATTGATCTCAATTTCTGTTCGAACGGGTGATCAGCGGTCAGCCAGACCTTGATAGCGGTTTTACGGTGCTGTTCCATCATCATTTACCCAAAATGTAAGGACAGAAATTGAATAAGAAGGAGGTCAGTCGAGCCTGCCGAGGGACTCCCAGTAGGGAGTCCCCGACAGGCTATTTGTCGTGTTTTCCTTTAGTGTTAATGGAATCAAAATTGGTTTTATGAGCAGTGAAGGCAAAGGAAGATATTTGAATAAGGGGAGAAGAAAAAGTAACTTACTGGGGGAGTGAAGTAAGGATGGGCGAGAATACAAAGAAGTTGAGAATTGCAATGTTCGGCCAGAAAAGGTGAAGCCGAAATAGTGGCTTCGAGGGGGTAGTCGAAGAACTCAGCACTCGGATGGTGAAGTTAGGTTACCTGGTGACCTGCTATATGAAAAAATGTTGAGGTGTGAATCGATGATAAAAAATAAAGAAAGAGAAATATGGGTAGATAATATTAAGGTTATCGCATGTACACTTGTTCTGTTGGGACATTTTTTTCAGAGTATGGTTTCGGCAAATTTAATGCCTGCCAATGATTTATATCAATGGTTTAATCAAACAATTTACTATTTTCATGTACCCTTGTTCTTTATTTGTTCTGGTTATTTATATCAGAAATTGAGCAAAGTGAACAATATAACCAGCTGGGCTCATAATATTTTAAAGAAAGCAATAAATTTAGGGGTTCCATACTTTACATTTTCATTTCTTACTTGGGCAATGAAAACTATTTTTTCGGGTTCTACTAATAGTTCAATAAGTGGATTAGGTGAGACGTTATTTTTTAAACCAACAGGAGCTTACTGGTATTTGTATGCGCTATTCTTTATCTTTTTGATTACACCAACTTTTAGAAATAGAAGAATGAATTTTGTAGGATTCGTCATAGCATTGATTTTAAAATTTGTCTCAATCATCTGTGGCGGATTTGGAGTAAATGCAATATCTTATGTTTTATCAAATGAGATATGGTTTGTAATCGGGATGTGTTTAAATGCAGTAAACTTTGAGGTATGGGATGTTGGTAAAATTAAGGTCTCGATTGTTACAGGGATTGTATTTCTCGCTTTGAGCATAGTTGTTTATCTTCTGGAAATTGATAACGGACTAATAGGTTTTTTACTAGGCTTATTAGCTTGTGGTTCTATTATTGTAGGAATTTATATCATATATAAAAATAGAAATCAATCCGTACTGTTTGCCTTTCTCTCGAAATATACGATGCCAATTTTCGTAATGCATACTCCGTTTGCTGCAATGATGCGAATTGTATTACTTAGATTGGGAATATATAATCTTGTGCCGCATTTCATTTTAGGAATAGGTATAAGTTTTGCTGGCCCTATAATAGCAGCGTTTATAATGCATAAATCTAAATGGCTAGAATTCTTTCTTTACCCAGGGAAATTGATAAAAATGAAATTCTAGCATGCAGAATAATTTTGCGTCGATAATAAAGGTGTTTTTATTTTATAAATGTGCGGGAGTGGACTTAAGATGGGAGAAAGTAAAAAACTGAAAATTGCAATGTTTGGTGATGGAGATATAATAGGGACAACCAAGAAAAACCACGTAAAATCAAGGCTTTTGACGGCTTGACCCGAATCTCAAATCTAAATTTTTATGCAGAGAGGGTTTAGAGACGATAAAAGCTATAACAGTGGATGGCTTCTTGGCTGCTCTATTTGACCCAACCATGAGAGCGTAAAAATTTGAATAGGAGGTTTGAGGCAAGCCTATGCCAGGCACGAAAGTGTCTGGTATGGGCTTGTTGTCGTGTTTGTCTTTAGCGTTGATGAAATCAGAGCTGGTTTCATGAGCAGTGAAGGTAAGCCAGGACAAAAATATGACGAGGAGAAACAAAATGAAAGGGATCATACTCGCCGGAGGCTCCGGCACAAGATTATATCCATTGACGAAGGTTATTTCCAAACAGCTCTTGCCTGTTTATGACAAACCAATGATCTACTATCCGATGTCCGTTCTGATGAATGCAGGCATCCGGGAAATTCTGATTATCTCTACTCCACAGGACACGCCCCGTTTCGAGGACTTGTTGGGTGACGGCCATCAGTTTGGCGTCAACCTCACCTATGCGGTTCAGCCTTCTCCGGACGGTCTTGCCCAGGCTTTTATTATCGGAGCAGATTTCATTGGGAACGAGCCTGTGGCGATGGTCTTGGGCGATAACGTCTTTGCCGGACACGGCCTGAAGAAAAGATTGAGAGCGGCTGTTGCCAATGCAGAATCCGGTAAGGGTGCAACGGTGTTTGGGTACTATGTGGACGATCCCGAACGATTCGGCATCGTAGAGTTTGATAAGAACGGCAAGGCCGTCAGTATCGAGGAAAAGCCGGAACATCCAAAGAGCAATTACTGCGTGATTGGCCTTTACTTCTATGACAATCAGGTCGTGGACTATGCCAAGAGCCTGAAACCTTCCGCACGCGGTGAACTGGAAATTACCGACCTCAACTGGATATACCTAGAAGCTGGAAAACTGAATGTAGAACTGTTGGGCCAGGGCTTTACTTGGCTGGATACCGGCACCCATGAGAGCCTGGTAGACGCAACCAATTTTGTCAAGACGATGGAGCAGCACCAGCATCGTAAGATCGCCTGCCTGGAAGAAATTGCGTATCTGAACGGCTGGATTACCAAAGAGGAGGTTCTGGCCGTCTATGAGGTATTGAAGAAAAATCAGTATGGCCAGTATTTGAAAGATGTCTTGGACGGCAAATACCTGGATGTGCTGCACTGAAATAGATAGAGGAGAAAAGAGAGTATGAAGAAGTATTTGATCACTGGCTGTGCCGGTTTTATTGGTTCCAACTTTGTTTATTATATGCTGAAAAAATATCAGGACATTCTGCTGGTCAATCTGGACAAGCTGACCTATGCCGGAAGCCTTGAAAATCTGAAAGGCGTTGAGGGAGACCCACGCCATGTCTTTGTGCAGGGCGATATTTGCGATAAAGACCTGGTCGCCAGTCTGTTTGAAAAATATGACTTTGATTATGTAATCAACTTTGCTGCGGAGAGCCATGTAGATCGCAGCATTGCCAACCCGGAAATCTTTGTCCAGACCAATGTGATGGGGACGATCAATCTTCTTCAGCGGGCGAAGGAAGCCTGGTATAACCCGGAGACAAAAGCCTGGAAAGAAGGCAAGAAGTACCTTCAGGTTTCTACCGATGAGGTTTACGGCGCGCTGGGTACAGAAGGCTATTTTACTGAGACCACTCCGCTGTCTCCCCACAGCCCCTATTCTTCCTCCAAAGCCAGCGCGGACCACTTTGTGCAGGCGTTCCATGACACCTATGGTATGCCGGTGAATATCACCCGTTGCTCCAACAACTACGGTCCTTACCAGTTCCCGGAGAAGCTGATTCCCCTGATGATTAACAATGTCAAGCATCACAAGCAGCTCTCTGTGTACGGTGACGGTATGCAGATCCGTGACTGGCTGTATGTGGAGGATCACTGCAAGGCCATCGACATGGTGGCAAACGATGGCAAGATCGGCGAGGTCTATAACGTGGGCGGACACAACGAACGCCCCAACATCTTCATCGTTAAGACCATTATCCAGCAGCTTCATGACCGCCTGAAGGATGAGGGCATCTCTGAAGACCTGATTAAGCATGTGGAGGATCGTCTGGGTCATGACCGCCGTTATGGCATCGACCCTACTAAGATTAAGAATGACCTTGGGTGGTATCCAGAGACTCCATTTGAGAAGGGCATTGTCCTGACCATCGACTGGTATCTGGAGCATGAGGACTGGATGAACAATGTGACCAGCGGCAATTACCAGAAATACTACGAGGCAATGTATAAAGCAAAAGTGGAAATCTAAAGGGTTGAGGTTGTGGGAAGGATGAAGTTTTTTGTAACTGGCGTCAATGGTCAACTTGGCCATGACGTGATGAATGAATTGAATAAAAGAGGTCATGAAGGTGTTGGTTCCGACATTGCAGGGTCTTATGCCGGTATTGCTGACGGATCGGCTGTAACCAGCATGCCCTATGTCGGCCTCGACATTACTGACAAAGAAGCCGTGCTGAAGGTTATTTCTGAGATTAAGCCGGACGCCGTCATCCACTGCGCAGCGTGGACAGCAGTGGACATGGCAGAAGACGACGACAAGGTGGAGAAGGTTCGTGCCGTCAATGCAGGTGGAACTCAGAATATTGCAGAGGCCTGTAAAGCCATCGACTGCAAAATGCTCTATTTGTCCACAGATTATGTGTTTGATGTGCAGGGAACGGAGCCTTGGCAGCCGGACTGTAAGGACTATAAGCCGTTGAACGTCTACGGTCAGACCAAGCTGGAAGGCGAGCTGGCGGTGGCGAACACACTGGAGAAGTACTTCATCGTTCGTATTGCATGGGTGTTCGGTCTGAATGGCAAGAACTTCATCAAGACGATGATCAATGTGGGTAAGACCCATGATGAGGTCCGGGTGGTTAACGACCAGATTGGCACGCCGACCTATTGCTTTGATCTGGCGCGGCTTCTGGTGGATATGTGCGAGACAGAGAAGTACGGCT
The DNA here is from genome assembly GCF_020736365.1 of Clostridium sp. M62/1. Taxonomy (NCBI): domain Bacteria; kingdom Bacillati; phylum Bacillota; class Clostridia; order Eubacteriales; family Clostridiaceae; genus Clostridium; species Clostridium sp. M62/1. The sequence continues at coordinate 1,787,559 of NZ_CP085988.1, forward strand.
ACTATCACGCTACGAATGAGGGCGGTTATATTAGCTGGTATGACTTCTGCTGTGAGTTTTACAAGCAGTATGGCTTGAAAACGAAGGTAACACCTGTGACTACTGCGGAGTATGGCCTGAGCAAAGCCGCCCGGCCATTCAACAGCCGACTGGACAAGAGCAAACTGGTGGAGAATGGCTTCCAACCGCTGCCCACATGGCAGGATTCAGTAAGCCGTTACCTGAAGGAAGCACAGCTGTAAACGATAGAAAGATTTGGAGATAAAGACAATGGGACAGATAAGTGTTGAAAAGAACGTAGGTGGCATCGAGGGGCTGTGTGTGATTACTCCGGCTGTCCACGGCGATGCTCGTGGTTATTTCATGGAGACCTATAGCCAGAGGGATATGGAAGAGAACGGAATCAACATCAATTTCGTTCAGGACAACCAGTCCATGAGTGTGAAAGGTGTGCTCCGTGGACTTCACTTCCAGAAGAACTTTCCGCAGACCAAGCTGGTTCGGGTGATTAAGGGCTCTGTATTCGATGTGGCGGTTGACCTGCGCTCCGGCAGCGAGACCTACGGAAAATGGTACGGCATCGAGCTGACCGAAGATAATAAGAAGCAGTTCCTCATTCCCAGGGGGTTCGCACACGGATTCCTTGTGCTGAGTGATACCGCAGAGTTCTGCTATAAGTGCGATGATTTCTACCATGCAAGCGATGAGGGCGGTCTTGCTTGGAACGACCCAGAGATTTGTATTGTGTGGCCGAAGGTTGAAGGGACGTATCAAGGCACAGCAAGTGCTGAAGGGTATAGCGTAGACGGAGTGGCACTCAATCTAAGCGATAAAGATCAGAAGTGGCTTGGATTGAAGGACACATTCAAGTTTTGAGAACATAGGGGTAGAAAAATGCATCGGGAAAACGAAGTACAACATGTATTTCTGGTAGGCGCTAAAAGCTTAGGAGCCTATGGAGGTTATGAGACATTTGTAAACAAACTAACCGAATATCATCAGAATGATTGTAGAATCAAATATCATGTGGCATGCAAAGCTAATGGACAGGGCGCAATGATTCCGGCAAAGATAGATGGCGCTGTTATTACATCTCCGACTACTTTTACATACCACAATTCAGAATGTTTTCAGATAAACATTCCAGAGAGACTTGGCCCCGCGCAGGCAATTTATTATGACTGTAGCGCGATGACAGAGTCAGTGAAAATCATTAAGGCCCAGAAAATCAATAATCCAATTGTGTATGTTATGACATGTCGGATTGGTCCATTCTTTGGAAAGTATGTAAATGCTATCCATAAGCTTGGTGGAAAGGTTTATTTGAATCCTGATGGGCACGAGTGGAAGCGAGCTAAATGGAGCAGACCAGTAAGAGCATACTGGAAAAAGAGCGAGGAGTTGATGGTAAAACAGAGTGATCTGATTATCTGTGACTCTATAAATATCGAAAAATATATTAAGAAAAGATATGGTGTGACGAATACTACATACATTGCATATGGCGCTGAGACAAGAAAATCTGTTGGCGCGGATGAAAGATATGCCAAGTGGCTGAAAGAAAAGGGTCTTAGTGACGGATGCTTTTATTTGGTCGTTGGACGATTCATCCCCGAAAATAACTATGAGACGATGATCTGCGAGTTTATGAAGAGCAACACTACAAAGGACTTAGCTATTATCACAAACTCGGATGAGAAGTTCTTAGAAGAGCTTGATAAGAAACTGGGCTTTCAGAAGGATAAAAGAATCAAATTCGTAGGTACTGTGTATGACCAGGAATTACTGATGAAAATTAGAGAGCAGGCATATGCCTACTTACATGGCCATGAAGTTGGAGGTACAAATCCAAGCCTTATTGAAGCTTTGGGAAGCACGGAATTGAATCTTTTGTTGAATGTTGGCTTTAATCAAGAGGTTGGTTTGGAGTCGGCTCTTTATTGGACAAAAGAAGATGGCAATTTGGCTCAACTAATTGATAAGGCTGATGCTATGAAAGCTGAAGATAGATTGGCATTGGGGGCTAAAGCAAAAGAAAGAGTTAGAACCGCATACAGTTGGAAGCTCATTTGTGACAGATATGCGGAAGAGTTTTTGAGATGAGTGGATGGTTTTGAGCCGAAGGTAACAACTGTACATACAGAAGAGTATGGAATAAGCAAAGCCAAAAGAACTGTGAACAGTAGACTGGATAGAAGCAAGTTGGTTGAAATGGGATTTTGGTCGCTTCCTTCTTAGCAGGATGTAGTATTACGAAAAACAGATATAGCGAAACTGTAGATTTAGGTGCTGACTTAAAATATTCTTTTTACCAGATTTGAAGGAGGATTTTTATATGCAAGAAATGACTAATCAAGAGATGCAAGCGGTAGAACTTGATGTATTGAGGGTATTAGCGCGGATATGCGAAGAGCAGCATCTGGATTACTTTCTTATCTACGGAACATTATTAGGAGCTGCACGCCATAAAGGTTTTATCCCTTGGGATGATGATCTTGATATTATGATGAAGCGTGCTGATTATGATAAGCTTCTGAAATATTTGATGGATCATGAAAGTGAGCTTTTACCGTATAAGTTGTTCTGTAAGTATAATAATCCAGAATACCCATTTATGATTGCAAGATTTTGTGATACCCGTTACAAGTATGTTGCAAATAATGAGAAGGACTGCGGCATGGGCATTTTTGTGGATATCTATCCTTTGGATGGCGCTGGTCGCACATGGAAGGAAGTTCAGAGAAAGGGTAACTATTATAGATTCCTCTCTTCTATGTGTTTTCTCGCATCAAGAGAACACTTTTTTGTTGCACACGAGGAGTATTCATCAAAGAAGAGTATCAAACAGACGATAGTAAAGTATCCTTTGTATTTGATTGCTAAAACTACAGGCGTGCGTTTTTGGTTCAAGCGTCTCGAAGCGTTGAAAGAGAAGCATAAATACAGCGAATGTGATTATGTTGGGCCAACCACTTGGCAGAGTGATTATAAGCGCGATGTGATGAAAAAAGAGTGGGTTGACGAAACTGTATTGATTGAATTTGAAGGGGAACAGTTCAGAGCACCAAAAGAGTATAAAAAAATACTTAAGCATAAATATGGTAATTATATGGAGATGCCTCCTGTAGAGAAGAGAGTAGCTACACATGATTACAAGGCGTATAGAAAATAAGAGGTTAAAGAAAATGAGCAAGATCAAGGCGGTAATTTTTGATATGGATGGAGTGCTGATTGATGCAAAGGAATGGCATTATGAAGCACTCAATAAAGCACTGTCCTTATTCGGATATGAGATCAGTAGATATGACCATCTGATTACTTATGATGGACTTCCGACTAAGAAAAAATTGGAAATGTTGTCTATGGAGAGAGGACTTCCTGAAAGACTTCATCCGTATATCAACATGCTAAAGCAGAAGTATACAATTGAACGAGTATATATGGACTGTCATCCTATTTTTACTCATCAGTATGCATTGTCTAAATTAAAAGCGGAAGGTTATCATCTTGCTTGCGCATCTAATTCAATCAGAAATTCAATTCAGCTGATGATGGAGCAGAGCGATTTGTTGCAGTATTTGGATTTCTTTTTGAGTAATCAGGATGTTGTAAAGTCAAAACCGGATCCTGAGATTTATATAAAATCTATTGAGAAGCTTGGACTCACTCCAGAAGAGTGCGTTGTATGTGAAGATAACAAGAATGGCATTATGGCAGCCAAGGCCGCTGGCGCACATGTATTGGAAATTTCCACTGTGTACGATGTAAATTACGATAATATCAAGAACTTTATTCATAGTATCGAAGCAAAAGAGGTAAAGTAATATGAAAGTGATTATTCCTATCGTTGGAAACGATTCTTTAGAAAACAATACTGATTATATGCTGAGCCTTTATGAGATTGAAAGAAAAACGATTTTTCAGTACTGCTATGATTTCTTGAAGCCGATAAAGGATGCTGAATTTATTGTCGTTCTCAGAAAAGCGGATGTTAAAAGATATCATTTTGATCAGATAGTAAAGCTGTTGATTCCTGATGCAAAAATTGTAATAGCTGAAGGAAATACGAAGGGTTCGGTCTGCAGTTGCTTGCTTGCAATTGACTATATCAAGGATGATGAGCCGTTGGTTATTTCAAGTAGCAATCAGCTGTTTCTTGCAAATACAAATGAAGTTGTAAATGAATTTATTGAGAAAGATTATGATGGAGGGATTGTCACATTCGAAGATATTCATCCTAAGTTCTCATTTGTTAAACTGGATAAGGAAGGATTGGTTATTGAGGCCGCTGAAAAAAGACCTATTAGTAAGCATGCTACTGCAGGATTCTATTATTTCAAAAAAGGATCTGACTTCATTGAAAGTGCCATTTCTATGTTGTCAAAGGATGCATCTGTAAATGGACTGTTTTACCTTTGCCCTGTATATAATGAAATGATTTTGAAGCAGAAAAGAATTGGAGTTTATCCTATTGAAAGAGAAGATTATTTCCTGCTGAAGACCGAAGGCGGTATTGAGGCATATAAACAGTATCTTAAAGAACAGAGAGGAAAGAAAAATGATTAATATAGTTATACCGATGGCTGGCCGTGGAAGCAGATTTGTAAATGCCGGATACAAGAAGCCGAAACCGTTAATTGATGTGAAAGGTCATTATATGATTGAGTGGGTAGTAAAGAACCTGACTCCTGCATGTGAGCACAGATTTATATTCTTGTGTTTACAAGAGCATATTGATCAATTTGGCCTTCCGGAGTACTTAGAAAAAATAGCTCCTGGTTGTGTTGTTATTCCAGTGAATCAGGTGACTGAAGGAGCAGCATGCACTGTATTACTTTCAGAAGAGTATATCAATAATGATGATGAACTTATGATTGCAAATTCTGATCAGTATGTAGACTGTGATATTAATGAGTACATTAATGCTCAGGGAGATAATGACGGTCTCATTATGACAATGTATGCAGATGACGATAAATGGTCATTTATTGCTTTCGATGATCAGAAACTTGTAACAATGGTTAGGGAGAAAGAAGTAATCTCTAATGAGGCTACAGTAGGCATTTATAACTTTAAGCATGGAAAAGATTTTGTACGTTATGCGCACAAGATGATCGACTTGGATCTGCGAGTAAAGGGCGAATTCTATGTGGCTCCTGTCTACAATATGCTAATTGATGACGCTAAGAAGATTGTTTTTCATAATATTGGTAGTGTTGGCGCAGGAATGTACGGATTAGGTGTACCGGAAGATTTGAAAGCATTCTTGGCGCATCCAATTTCTGAGAAGTTTTGATTTGACTAGGAGAAAAGCACCATGGGGCTGAAACAAATATTTGAAAAACAGGGTGGTATGAAACTGCTTAAGCAGTATTGGCGAGGTGGTGCTTTTTTCACTGCTGTAGGCGAATTTGTTTTGCTTGGAAAAAGCAGAACGGCATTAGAAATCCTTAGATTATCAACACAGCTTAAGACAAAACAAAAACTTTATAAGAGATACCATCGGGTTTTAGATGAGTTTGAAAAAAACTACGACAACAATGCATCACATGAGGTATCGAACAAGGTATGGATATGTTGGTTCCAAGGAATTGATCAGGCTCCGGCACTTGTACAGAAATGCTATCAGTCAGTGAAGGAAAATATGGCTGATAAGGATGTTGTGTTGCTTACAACAGAGAATATGTTTGACTATATTCAATTCCCGCCGTTTATTGTTGAAAAGTGGAAAGCTGATATCATTACACATACGCATATGACAGATCTTATGCGATTAGAACTTCTTATTCGTTATGGTGGGTTGTGGCTTGATGCTACTGTTTTTTGCAGCGACAGTAGTATTCCATCCTATTTTTATCAATCAGATTTGTTTATGTATCAATGCCTGAAGCCGGGACGTGATGGGCACGCAAACTATATTTCTTCGTGGTTAATGTCTGCGAAAACGAATAGCAAGGTGTTAATGGCGGTGAGAGACCTGTGTTATGCATACTGGAAAGAGAACAACAGCATGTGGGATTACTTCTTGTTGCATGACTTTATCGCAATCGTTTTGGACAGATTCCAAGAGGATGCACGAGCCATCGTTCCAAGAGATAATGCAACTCCACATATATTGCTGCTTAGATTGTTTGACAAGTTTGATGAAGAAACCTGGAATACAATTAAAGCCCAAACACAGTTTCATAAGTTGACGTACAAATTTACGGAAGAACAAAAACGAATGAAAGGCACGTACTATGATGTGCTGTTTCGATAAGGATAATGACTATGAAAAAAGCCGGATTATGCGTTCGATATGATTGCAACAATTATGGAAGCATGTTGCAGATTCTTGCCACTCAAAAAGCAATTGAGAAAATGGGATGGCAATATGAAATAATACGATACGATAAACAAACGCTGTTATTTCTTATAAAGAATATCACCCGTTTGTTTAATCCTTACTTCATGAGAGGGAAAATAATAGCTTACAAAAAGAATAAAAGCATAAAGGCAAATCCTGAGATACAGAAGAACAATGCCGCTCGTTTGAATAGATTCAGAGATTATCGTAAGAAATATATTGGTCCGTACTCAACAGTCTTCAAAGGTGAGAAAAAGCTGACTCAGGCAACCTTGGCTTACGATGCTGTTATTGTTGGAAGTGACCAGTTATGGACACCAGCCGGAATAAAAAGCAGATTTTATAATTTGTTATTTGTTCCAGATAGCGTAAGAAAAATAGCGTTTGCAACGAGCTTTGGAATTAGTGAAGTACCAAAAAACCAAATAAAACTGACAAAAGAATACTTAGAGCGTATTGAGTTTTTGAGCGTTAGAGAAACAACAGGAGCTGATATCATCAAGAGATTAACTGGTAGAGATGCTAAAGTTGCTGTGGATCCCACGCTTCTATTTAATGAAGATGAGTGGAATTCTATTTTTCCATATGAAAGACAGAGTTCAGAACCATATATATTCGCCTATTTTTTAGGTACATCTGAAGTGCATAGGAGACTCGTGGAGGAGTTCGCGAAAGAAAAGAACCTAAAAATTATAACTTGTCCTCACCTTGATGAATATGTTGAATCAGATAATGAATTTGGTGATGAACAGAGGTTTGATGTTGATCCGGTTGATTTTCTTAATCTGATTAGAGGTGCCGAGTATATATGCACGGATTCATTCCACGGCTCGGTATTCTCTATTTTGAATCACAAAAAATTTGTGACATTCAGTAGGTATACAGATGCAATCAGGAAGTCAAAGAATGGTCGTATTGTAAGCCTTTTTAGTCAGTTGGGCATCTCGAATCGACATGTTACAAGTTATGATACTGGAATTTCAGATATTATTGATGCAGAAATAGATTATGGTTCTGTTGATTCTGTGTTAATTGGGTTGAGAAATGAAACCTATGAATTCCTTGATAAAGCGTTAAATGGATAAAGGATTGCAGAAATGAAAAATATATGCTCAGATATTCAATCGTGTACAGGCTGCACCGCATGTGCTAACGTGTGTCCAAAGGGCTGCATTGAGATGAGAGAAGATTCAGAAGGTTTTTTATACCCTTTTGTTGATGAGAAGGCGTGCGTTAACTGTAAATTATGTGAAAAAACCTGCCCTGTTAATAATCCTCCAAAGCTTAATGATGTTCAAAAGGGATATATTGTTAGAAACATAGATAAGAGAATTGTAAGCAATAGTACCTCTGGTGGAACAAGTGCGGCATTTGCGAATTATGCGTTTCAACAAGAGGGGATCATATTTGGCGTTGGTTATGATAACAATATGGTTGCTAGGCACTTTGGCATCAATCGGACAGAAAAAGATCGTGTCAGTGAGATGCAAGGATCCAAATATGTGCAGAGCACTCTGGGGATGACCTTCAAAGAAGTCAAAACAGTGTTGGATTCAGATACATTTGTAGTATTTACAGGAACTCCTTGTCAGATAGCAGGCTTAAAGTCCTATTTGAACAAGGAATATAAAAACCTGATTACTGTTGATTTAGTGTGTCATGGAGTTTCTTCACCACTTCTGTTTAAAAAATATGTTGAATATATGGAAGATAGGTACGGATCAAAAGTTACGGATGTGAGATTTCGTAATAAGACCTATGGATATCATAGTAGTACTATGATGGTTGCTTTTGAAAGCGGAAAGAGATACTACGGTAGTGGAAGAATAGATTATATGGCGAAGGCTTATTTTAGCGGAGCCTGCTCGAGAAAGTGTTGTTATCAATGCTCATTTAAGGGGGATGCAAGATGTAGCGATTTGACAATATTTGATAGCTGGAATGTCGGTAAGCTTAATCAGGATTGCAAAGATGACGATCTAGGATTCACTAATGTTTTTATCCATACAAAGAAGGGAGATACATTTGTTAATGAACTTACAGGTGCTCTTCAATTATGGGAAGCTGATCCGGTACTAATGCATTGCTTAGATGGTGTTATGATTTCTAAGCAGCCATCGAGGGCAGCATTTCGAGAAGAATTGCTTCGGAAAATCGCTCAAGGACAATTCCAGGAGGTAATGCAACGATATCTGCCTGTTACGACAAAGGATCATGTCGTTGAATGGGGAAAAGGGATGCTTCACAGAATGGGTATTATGAGAATTGTGAAGCAGGTGAAAAATGGAGGAGACAGCAAATGAAAACGTTAACGATTTCTATCGCAGCGTATAATGTTGAAGATTATTTGGGAGACACATTGGAATCTTTCTGTATTCCGGAAGTAATGGATGATATTGAAGTTCTTGTTGTAGACGACGGATCAAAAGACAATACTCATCAGATTGCAGAAAAATACCAAGAAAAATATCCAAATACATTTAGATGCATTCCAAAAGAGAATGGAGGTCACGGCTCAACTGTAAATAAGGGTATTGAACTGGCATCTGGTAAATACTTTAAAGTGGTCGATGGCGATGATTGGGTTCAGAAAACTGACTTTGTACAGTTGGTTGAGTATTTGAGAACTGCGGAGACAGATTTGGTTTTAACGGATTTTAGCCGTGTATATACAGATGGAAGCAAAAAGAAAGAGCTTTACTTTTCTGAATTCGAGGTAGGAAAAGTATATCCTGTTTTAGATATGCCCGAAATCGAAAGCATTGCTATGCATTCCATTGCCGTTAGAAGTCAACTACTAAAGAACAATGGAGTTCGGCTTTCAGAGAAGTGTTTTTATGTTGATATTGAGTATGTAGTTTATATTCTAAATCATGCAGAATCTGCTGTTTACATGCCATATGATGTGTATATGTATAGATATGGAACTCCTAATCAAAGTGTTAATGTTAAAAATATGATAAAAAACATTGGCATGAGGATAAAGGTATCCTCTGGGCTTGCGGAGTACGTAACTATTTATAAAAAATCAGCAGAGTTTAATCCTAAGCGCTATGAATTGATGAAGAAAAAAGTAGTGAGGATGATTTCCGGTACATGTTTGGTGTACTTGGCTTATGATGATACTAAAATTGCAAAGAAGGAATTAAAGGCCTACGAAGAAACTATCAAATCTATCTCAAAGGAGTTGTTTGACGAATCTGGAAATGAGAAAAAAGTAAGAATCATGCGTTTTATGAACCATGTATTATTTCCGATCGAGAATAAGATGTATCATTTGTTAAAAATGTAGGCGATAGGGTGATGTAATGCATTTTTCATGGAAAATATCGAAGAATCAATTGATATTTGGATTACTGTATTCGATTTTTATATTTTCAGAACAGGTAGCTGATGATGGTTCTGTATTAGCACGGTTATCAAATACCGTTGATTCTTTAAAAATAAAATACATGATGGCAGTTCTAGCAATAGGAATTCTTTTGTTACGTTACATAAGAAATCCAGGTAGATTTGTTCGATTTAGAGATGAGGCAAAGAACGTTTTATTAACTACGGTTATTTTGTCCACTATTACAGTAATCAAGCAAATGCAGAATGGTTTTATGGGGGCTAGCTATAATGAAGTGTTCTTCTGGCTTGTTCCAATTATTTATGTCTATTTTTTGGTTAACTGCATTAATGACATAAAACCGTATATGGATACGGCATTTATCATACAGCTCATCTTTTTCTTTATTGATATTATGGACAAACTGTCTATAAAAAATATACTTGCGATTAATTTTATCACTTCAAACTCAGCGTTTGAGAGTGAGTATTCTTTTTACGGTCTTGTGTTTTTTATGTTCTATTTATTCATGAAGGATAAGCGGAGGGCTGTACTTAGTTTATTCATGACAATCCTGGCATTTAAGAGAATGGCAGTAATGTTCGCATTGGTCGTATTGATTATGAGTGTGCTCCAGACAAAACGAGGAACGTTTAATAAGACCCCATCGCCAAGAGGAGTGTTTATTGTGACAGTGCTTTTTATCATTGTCCCGATAGGTTTTCATTTGATATGCTCTGATTCGTTTGGAAGCTGGTTTTATAGCGTTACAGGATTAAACTTTAATGCATTTATATCCGGACGATTAGAAAGACTAAATCTCTGTATCGATAATGAAATGAGATACGGACTTGGATCATCAACACAGTTTTTGAACGAGGTCCTAGGAAGAGGTTTTAGCAGAAATCTTCATAATGATGTGCTTCGAATATATCTAGAATGCGGTATTATTGGAACAATAGCTTTTACATATGATTATTTCAAAATGGCGTCGAAATCGAGAATGTCCTTTATGCTGATGTTGTACTTGTTTACAGATATGATGTTTAATCATTTTCTTGGAGCTGGAAGAACAGCATTCTGGATTATTATTTATTTAGCTATATGCTCATTCAATGAAGCATCTCGGGCTTCGAGCTGGCTATTAGAAGAGTATAAGTAACATTTGAGATGTGAGTGGTGTTATGGAAAGAGACAAAATATATAATCTCGATGGAAAAAAATGGATATTGACGGATTTCTTCGACACCTTAGTTCATAGAACTGTCCATGAAAAGACAGTTAGAAAATGTTGGGCAGGTTTGGTATCTGAACAACTAGAAAATAAGGTCTCCCCCAATTTATTGCTATCCATTAGAAGTACAGCAACAAAGCAACTTGCGAAGACAAGTAAAACTGAAGAACTTTGTCTGGTAGATATACTAGAAGAAATGTATGTTTATTTACATTCTTTAATATCTATTCCTCTAGGAAGATTTATTGAACTCTGTGTTGATGCAGAGTTATTGGCTGAAACAAAGCACCTGTATTTGGATGACTCAATGATTGCGTTCTTAAGAGAAAAAAAGAAAGAGGGCTTTAGAATTGCTGTTGTTTCAGATACATATCTCTCAGAAGACAACTTAAAGAGAATAATGACTTGCTTAGGCATTGATGATTTTACCAGTGTGCTTTTTGTATCAAGCGAATATGGAGTAAAAAAACAAACAGGAAATTTGTATGAAGTTGTAATAAAGGCTTTAGGAAATGCTGCGGATTTAGTTATGTTTGGCGATAGCAAGATAGCCGATTATGAAATGCCGTTAAAGCATGGAATCGAGAGCTATCAGCTAGAGTGGTCGGATAACTATACGTGTGTTGATGTTAAAAAAGAATTTAGGCGTTTGTATGTTGAAGGAAAGAAAACACCATTTTCCAACTACGCCTTTATATATTATTTGTATATAGATAGATTGTATCACCGATTAGTAGAGCTGAATGCTAAGAAAGTTTTTTTTCTTGCCCGAGAAGGTTACTTTTTAATTACTCTATTTAATTCTTATCAATCTGCTAAAGCCCGAAAGTTTGATGCAGAATACTTATATGTTTCCAGAAAGGCTACATTACTTGCTTCGCTACAAGGATCTGCAGAGACGGAATTCTTATCAATCTTTAGATCATATAAGGATCTGGATATTGAATCATTCCTTAAAAATCTCTCCTTTACAGATGACGAGGTTGAAACTGTAGAGAGAGAATTGGATGTAGATTGTTCAAAAGTAATATATGGTTTACATCATTCTTGCGAGTTTCAGACCTTGTTAAAATGTGAAGTATTCAAAGATATTCTTGACAGAAAATGTATAAGAGAAAAGAAGTTATTTGAACAATACATTAAGCAGCAGGGAGTATTTGCAGGAGATGAAATTATACTAGTTGATGTTGGTTGGAAGGGGACAATTCAAGATAATGTTTATTATGCCTTAGGCGAAAAATATAAAATCAGAGGGTTATACTTAGGATATGAGAATTGCACTGGAAGCGAGAGTTGGCATAACATAAAAGAAGGCCTAGTATTTTCAAAATATCCTGCGCCTTCAAAAAACTTTTCGATGTGGGATTTTGAAACTCATTTAATAGAGCAGATGTTGGCAGCTCCTCATGGTTCAACATATGGTTACCGTGATGAAAATGGAATGATAATGCCTATCCTTGAAGAGTATAGCGATGAGGATAAGGAATTGTATTCTCTGGCAAAAAGCGTTCAAGATGGAATCACAGAGGTTTTTATTGGCTTATGCGATGTTATTAATTCAAATTACGTCAGCACAGCTGAGATTGTTTCGCTGTTATCGTTATATCATCTTAAGACACTTCTGCTATTGGATGAAAAATGTATTGAATTTGAAAGAGTGGCTCTAACACCCAAAACGAACAATTTTGGTTGGTTCAAAAAAATACCTACACGAACGAGCAAGAAGGAAAAGATATTATCAATGCTAAAAGATCTTAAGCAGATTAAGACTTCGGGGCTTGGCTTTATGAGTTTCGTTAGCTATTTTTCAATCAAACTTAATGCGAGACATAAGTATTCGTGGAAAAAAATTGCTTATAGGCTTGTTTATGTAGTTGAGAGAATGCTGCTGGAAAAATGAGGTGATTAAGTGGCAACAGACCGGAAACAAAAATCAATCGGAAAAAATGTTATTTGGAACGGAATTCTTTCTTTGTCATCTATTTTGTTCCCGATAATTACATTTCCATATATAACGAGAGTTCTGGGGGTAGAAACAAATGGAGCAATATCATTTGCTACTTCAGTGGTGAATTATTTCGCACTTTTTGCGACACTGGGGCTATCGTCATATGGCGTAAAAGCGTGTGCTCAAGTAAAAGATGATAGAAACCAACTCTCAAAAGTAACGCAAGAACTTTTGATGATCAGTTCTATAGCTGCAATTATTGTATTAGTGGTTTTATATCTTAGTCTGTGGTTCGTGCCTCAATTCAAAAGTTATAGATCATTGATGATGGTGTATAGCGTTAATATTGTGCTGAATGTCCTCGGAATGAACTGGATGTATCAAGGCATCGAGAAATATAAATATATCACCACAAGATCAATTGCGTTTAAGATTATCTCGATTGTATTAATGTTTCTTTTTGTTAAGAAACCGTCTGATGGTGTTATTTATGCAATTATTTCTGTGTTTGCAGTTAGTGCAGGAAACATTCTGAATATCATTTATTCGCACAATTATATTTCTTTTAAGAGATATAATGAATATAGTTTTAAAAGGCATTTGAAACCCATTTTTATTTTGTTTGCAACAAAGTACAGTTTACAAGGGACTACACAGGGTAGGTATCTGACGGGAGGTGTTCCGCCCGTCAGATTTTCCATGTGATATTCAAGCTGTCGCTTGTGGCGGCTATGGTGGTAATCATCAGATCCACCACCCGCCGCTTGTCGTCAAAGGATACATTCTCCCAAGTGTCGAGATAGCCGGAAATCTGGCTGACCTGTTCCGGGCTGATGGCTTCCACCGTCAGTTCCGCTATCCTCGCCAGAAGTTCCTGCTTGCGCCCGTCCAGTTCCGCTATCTTCACATTCACATAGGAGAGCAGGACATTGTTTGCGCCCGTCAGACTGTCCACTAACTTTTCAATCTCGCTGTCCACATGGAGAAGTTCTACTTGCAGGGCGGCGATTTTCGGGTTTGCCTTTGCCGCTTTCTTCCCGCCCGTCAGCGTCTTGTGCTTTTCCAGCTTTTTCACCATCTGCTGATAAACCACCGCTTCCAGTTCCGAAGTGATGATTTTCCCGCACCCGGCACAGCTTTTATTGTCCAGCCGCTTTGTGCAGCGGAGATATTGCTTTCCCACAGGATTGTTAATGCTCATAAGGGCATACCCGCAGTTCCCGCACTTGATTTTTCCCGCCAGCCATGTATGGGTGGCTTTCCGGGCAGACTGGATTTTCATGTTGTTCATCAGCTTCTTGCGGCAGGTCAGCCAGATGTCAGAGGGGACAATGCCCTCATGGGGAGCCAGCACCAGCATTTGGTCTTTCAAGTCGTTCTTTTTGCTGGGCTTCACATCCCGCCCTTGATACAGATAGCAGCCGTTCATGCCCGTAAAATCGGCAGCGTCATTGACAATGACCGTCCATTGACTTTTGAAAAATTCGTACACATCAAGGTCTGCCTGCACATAGACAGGATTGCGTAACATCTGCGCCAGCGTGGGGCGTATCAGTTCTTTACCGTTGAATAAAATCCCCTGTTCGGCAAAGTACCGGGTAATGTCTCCATAGGAAGTTGTGGGCTGAGCATACATCTCAAACATCAGCCGGATATTTGCCGCTTCATCTGGGTTTACCACCAGCTTCTTTGTGTTGATACCGTCCAACTTAATCGGCTCTGTATGGAAGCCGTAAGGGGCTTTCCCGCCCATCTTGAAACCACGCTGACTGCGGGAGTAGTAAGCGTCCGTTACCCGCTTCTGTATCGTTTCCCTTTCAAGCTGGGCGAACACAATACAGATATTTAACATCGCCCGCCCCATCGGGGTGGAGGTATCAAACTTTTCCGTAGAGGACACAAACTCTACATTGTACTGCTGGAACAGCTCCATCATGTTTGCGAAGTCCAGAATGGAACGGCTGATACGGTCGAGTTTGTAAACCACGACCTTTGCAATCAAGCCCCGCTTGATGTCCCGCACCAGTTCTTGAAACTTCGGACGGTCTGTGTTCTTGCCGCTGTACCCTTTGTCTGTGTATTCCTTGCAGTTACCGCCTTTCAACTCATATTTGCAAAATTCAATCTGGCTTTCAATGGAAATGCTGTCCTTTTTGTCCACCGATTGTCTTGCATAGATTGCGTCTATTCGATTATTCATATTGTCGCTCCTTTTCTTAAAAAAGAAACGGAGCTGCTGACACCTTTATTATACCGTCAGCAGCCCCGCAAATCAACGATGGCTTCGGAAAATCTTATGCTCCGGCTTCCTCACTCTGCCGCTTGTCGGCATACTTGCGGAACACCTCATAAAGCTGCTGTTCCAGCTCCCGGCGTTTTGCCGCTTCCTGCTCCGGCGTGAATACCGGGGAGAGATTTTCCAGCGTGATTTCCTTTCCCTGAAAAGTCACGACTTCGGTTTCTTTCTTGTATCTGATATGCTCCATAGTACCTCCGTATTTAATTTTCAAAGTGCAGTGCCGCCATGCTGCGGCGTGAAATGTTTTCTGTCATCAATCACCGTTCCCTTGTGTGCCGCTGTTGGCGTTTCAGTTCTGCCAGCACCTCCGGTGGGATGCGGTCTACCAGCTGCTGAATGTCGTGCAGCTCGCTTTCCAGCTTTGCCCGTTCCATCGTATCTTTCATCTTGCCTTTTTCGCTGGCTTTGGCTCTGGCTTCCAACTGTTCATTTTCCGCCAAAAGGTCGTTTATCGTGACCTTGTATTTTTTGAGCTGCCCAGAGAAGTTCTCCATCTGCGGAAACCACTTTTTCAGCAGGGAGAGGGCTTCCTCTTTCTTCTTTCCGGCATTCAGCGGGTTAATGCCGTCCAGCGTGGCTTCAATGGCTCTTGCCTGTTTGGAGAGATTGACCGCCTGCTTAAACAAACGGGTGGGGATATGCTTCCTGCCTGTCTTGCTGGCACTTTCCCCACGCTCCAAGTCAGGATATTTCTCCACCATATAGGCGTGAAAATCGTCCTGCCACTTTGTCAGGTTTGCCCGGTTGCCGATAATCTCCTTTGCACACAGGCGGTTGTCCTCTGTAAGCGGGACAAGGACCAAATGCAGGTGGGGCGTTTTCTCGTCCATGTGTACCACCGCCGACACGATATTTTCTTTCCCTACCCGCCTGATTAAGAAATCAGCCGCCCTCTGGAAAAATTCCTGTATTTCCTTTGGGGACTTCTTCTTGAAAAACTCCGGGCTGGCGGTAATCAGCGTATCCACAAACCGGGTACTGTCCTTACGGGTACGGCAGCCAGCTTGTTCAATGCGGCTTTTAATGAAGTGGTAGTACCTGCCCTCTGGCTTAACGATATGGAAGTTGTACTTGCTCCGGCTGGTGTCAATATCCGGGTTGCTGGCGTACTGTTCCTTTTGCCGTTCGTGATGGGCTTCCAGCGGTCTTGCTGGATTGCCCTTGTGTTTTTCAAATCGCAAAATTGCGTGTTGTGCCATGAAACTCCTTTCCCCGTTCCGTTCCTTTCCGGGACTTTTCCACAGGAAAATCCCGCAGAAAATATCTCGGATCGGATAGGAATGGATAAGATATAAATAAAATCGTTTTAATCTCTGTATTTCTATATACCGTCCGGTTTTCGTACTTCAAGAGGATTGATTATCGTACTTGTGGAGTGCGGTTTTCAGTCCGACCGCGTTCCATAACCGGATTTCTTGAAGTCGGTATTTGGAACCGCTTCATAGGATTTTGGGTAAATGCGGTTGGGTTTTCCACAGCCCTGCTTCTGGATCTCCACCAGTCCGGCATATTGCAGCTCCCGCAGGGTATTGACCGCTTTCTGTCGCCCACAGTGGAGCAGCTCCACCACCTCGTTGATGGGATAGTAGAGGTAAATCCGCCCGTATTCGTCCGCCCAGCCATTTTTCCGGGATAGGTCTGTTCGGCGCAGGATAAAGGCATACAGTACCTTTGCTTCGTTGGACAGTGGCGTGAATGTGGGGGCTTCAAAAAGGAAATTAGGAAGCCGGGTAAAGCTGACCGCCTTTTCCGGCTGATGGATATAAATGGTGTTTGTCATATCGTGTTTTGTGGACGGTTAGAAGCCCGTTTTCTGGGGCAGACGGTAGTTTCTATTGCCTGCCCCTGTTCTGTGCTTGCAAAGCCTTGTAAATCAAGGACTTTTCAGCCCCTAACTGTCCACACAAGACCTCCTTTTCCGTTCACTTTCTGTTTTCTGCCGCCTGTGAACTCTGGCGGCACAGCCGGGGCAGTATTTCGCCCGGTTTGACTTTGGGACGAACACTCTGCCGCAGACCGCACAGCGTTTCAGCTCCTTATCCCGGAAAATCTCCGCTTCCAGCGTCCCGATTTGCGGCAAGACCGACCAGCGGAACCACTTACAGCAGACCGAGAAAGAAATGGTCTGGGGGCAGGTGTGGGTGTCCCCCTCGTCAAGGAGCATACAGTTCCCGTCCTCATAGTTGCAGCACTCCCGGCGGATCAGGGCGTTTGCCTGTTTCCTCTGTGCCGGTGTCATGCGGTAAAGGGAACCGTCCTGTCTGCGCTCTATGGGCGGCAGTCGTTTATATGGGTTCTCTCTCATGTGTTCCCTCCATTTTTCCTTTGCCGTTCTCCCCGAAAAGGCTTCCTGCCCCATTCCTGCGGCGTGTTCCGGCGTTGGCACGCTCCCCGGACTTCGGGACATTTTGTCCCGAAGTGGCTCGTTGCGGTGCTTCCCCTGCCGGGGTATTCCTTTTCGGACGGTCATTCTGTTTTCAAGGTGCAGCTCATCGATGAACTACCTTAAGTCTACACCTAAAAGACCGCCCGCCCCGTATATCCATAAGGTCGGAAATCAGCCCGGAAAACTCTCTATTTCCACGCTCTTGGAATTGTGGTAGAATAGAAGAAATAGAATGGCAAATCGAAATTTCACGGAGGTATATTATGGGACTGTTTTCAAAGAAGAAAAATGAAGAAGTGGCTATTGATGAACTAACACCACAAATAAAAACTAAGTTAGATGAATTAGCCCAAAAAGGCAATCAGTTTGAGGAAGAAGAACAATATGAGGAAGCTATACAAGCATGGAAAGAAGCTCTTAGCCTAATCCCAGAGCCACAGCAATTTTACAGTGAAACCATATGGTTTTTAGCTGCCATTGGCGATATTTATTTTCAAAAGAAACAATACGAAAAAGCACACGAATGCTTTGACAAAGCAAGGGGGAATTTGAGCGGCGAGGGATATGGAAATCCGTTTGTTATGCTTCGATTAGGTGAATGTTGTTTAGAAATAGGGGACGAAAAAAACGCCACAGAATATTTGCTTAGAGCCTATATGTTTGAAGGAAGGGAGATATTTGAGCCTGACGAGGACGGTAATGATGATGGCAAAAAATATTTTGATTATTTAAGAACTCATGTTGAAAACATTGAGTGAAGATTAAGATAACACAGTTCCCATTTATCGAGCAGACAAGGAGGGAGAGCATGGAACTATCCATACAAGAACGATTGAAAGATTTGCGTGTGGAGCGTGGGCTGACGCTGGAGCAGCTTGAGGAGCAGGTAAATCTCTCCAAGTCTGCGCTGGGCAGCTATGAAGCAAAGGATTTTAAGGACATCAGTCACTATGCTATTATCAAGCTGGCGAAGTTTTACGGTGTAACCGCCGATTATCTACTGGGGCTGTCCCAAACAAGAAATCACCCAAACGCTGATCTTGCAGACCTGCGTTTGAGTGATGATATGATTGAACTCTTGAAAAGTGGGTTGATAGATAATTCCCTCTTGTGTGAACTGGCAGTACACCCGGATTTTCCCCGGCTGATGGCTGACCTTGAAATCTATGTAAACGGTATCGCAGGAAAACAGGTACAGAGTGCAAACGCCATCGTGGACACCATGAGTGCAACGATTATGAAGCAGTACAATCCCGGCTTGTCCGACCCGCAGCTAAGACAGCTTATCGCCGCCCATATTGATGATGACAGCTTTTGCCGCTATGTGATACAGCAGGACATAAACAAGATAGCCCTCGACCTGCGGGAAGCCCATAAGGACGATTTTTTCAGCGTTCCGGGGGACAACCCACTGGAAGATTTCTTGCAGACCGCCGAGGAAACTGCCAGTCCAGACAGCGACCCGGAGCAAGCGGCTTTGGCGTTTATCTGTAAGCGGCTCAAGCTGAATTTGAAAAAGCTGTCCGAGGAAGAAAAGAAGTGGCTGAAAAAGATTGCACAGAAGTCGGACTTGCTGAAAAATCCGAACCCACAGCGGGGGAGGAAATAAGAAATTGATAAAATTGAATTTACTTTTTTAACAGGAGGATTATACAATGAGTATGGATTTGAATTTTTGGAAGTACAAGGAAGATACCGCACATGACCATTCAACCGTATATCAGACAGCGTGTTGTGATGGCGAGGTAATGGAAGTATTGGAAGTTCTTCCGATTGACGAGATTTTGAAAAAAGTGGCTGATTCTTTTTCTGACTGGAATATACAAGGTGGAGGCAAAGATTTTGAAAAAGAAGGACATGGAGCATTTCAGGTTTTTACAACTTCGCAAATCGTAAGGTTTGATTGCTATGGTATGCAAGAGGCTGATATGAACGCTCTCATGGATATTTTACTTGATTTTGGTTGCCCTCTATACGACCCACAAATTTCAACGAGATTCGATTCTTGGACAGATAGATAACAAATCCCATTTATCGTGGAGATAGCAAAGCCAGCCGAGCCAGTCAACGGTCAAGATGAACGGCGCATTTTATGCGCCGCCGTTGACAGTCCCGCCCGTCTTTGCTAATAGTCAATCAAGGCGGGAAAGCCTTAAAATGGCTTCCCGCCCATTTCAATTTTGAGAGAAAAATCCGTCTGTTTTTTCGTAAGTGTGGCTATCCGTGTGGGACGGGGGCTTTCATATCCGCCCTGTCTGCTGATGAAACCAGTCCTGCGCTTGCGGCTCCACGCCACGCAATCACAGCCCTGTTTTCCTGCCGTTTCAAATGCCCTTGTCCTCCCGGTTGGCAACGGCATTTTCGCAGCAACGCCGACAGAGCGTATAACACACTACACTTTGCGAGCAAAGTCGTGTGCCAAGGGGCAAGCCCCTTTGGAAACCCCAGACAACAAAACAGGCTGAATATCTCGCATTTCCCCGGTGCTTGATATTCAGCCTTTATTTGTTGTCAGCAGCCCCCGCTTCGTGGTCTGCGTGTAGTTCCTTGTAAACTGACCTAACCCTTGCAATTAATGTTTATTCTCACATGGATACAGTAATGCTTGGATTATATCAAGGTGATTATGCAACAGGTATATATTCCGTTGCTGTTAAAGTAAAGACTATTTTGCTGACTTTGATATCTTCATTTAGTGTGGTTATGATGTCCAGATTGTCATATGTTGGTAGAAACAGCGAAAATAGTATGTATGGGTTACTACAGAAATCGTATGAATTATTGCTGTTTGTGACCATTCCAATTTGTACTTACTTTACATTTTTCTCGCGTGAAAGTGTTATCTTTCTGTCGGGAGTATCTTTTGAAGAAGCTAGCGCACCAATGAGAATTCTGATGCCTACAATTATTATTTCTTCTGTGTCCCAGATTGTAGGTAGTCAATATTCTGTTTCGATAGGTAAAGAGAAAAACCTCATGATTGCCGTTGTTACAGGAGCTATTGTAAACCTGATATTTAACAGCATTTTCATTCCTAAACTATCATATAATGGAGCGGCTATTGGTACCTTGATTGCTGAGGCAACGCAATGCTCTATTCAGATTTTTTTGGCATGGCAAATGGTGAAGCAAGTATTTACAGTTAAGGCCCTGGGTAAAGTGGTCATAGGAACAGGAATTGCTTATATAGTTTCTTTGATATTTAATTCAATGATTAGTATTTCGGGAAGTTTTTGGATGTTATTTATAAATGCATGTCTGTTCTTTTCTGTATACGCAATTGTAATGATTATCTTGAAATATGAGCTGTGCCTTAGTATGCTTCAGCTAGCGATATCCAAGATTTTGAAAAAATGAAATAGATATACGATTATTGGGGACGATGTCCTTATGAGAGGTTAAACACTATGTACGATTATTTAGTAGTAGGATCAGGCTTATATGGAGCTGTATTTGCACAGCAAGCGAAAGCAGCAGGCAAGTCGGTACTTGTAATTGATAAGAGACCAAACATTGCTGGAAATGTTTATACGCAAAAGGTTGAAGGAATAAATTTTCATAAATATGGAGCACATATTTTCCACACCAACAATACAAAGGTTTGGAATTACATCACACAGTTCGCAACATTCAATCGTTTCACAAACTCTCCGGTTGCAAATTATAAGGGCGAGCTTTATTCCATGCCTTTCAATATGTACACTTTCAACAAGATGTGGGGTGTTGTAACTCCTGAAGAAGCTGCTGCAAAGATTGAAGAGCAGAAGAAAGAGATTTCCGGCGATCCTCAGAATCTTGAGGAGCAGGCTATCAGTCTGGTTGGACGTGATATCTATGAAAAACTGGTAAAAGGTTATACCGAGAAGCAGTGGGGACGTGATTGCAAAGAACTTCCTGCATTTATCATTAGGCGTTTACCGGTTCGTTTGACTTTCGATAACAACTACTTCAATGCTCTTTATCAGGGCATTCCAGTGGGTGGTTACACCAAGATGGTTGAAAACATGCTTGCAGGAATCGAAGTAATCCTTAATGAGGACTACCTTGCAGATAAGGATAAATGGGACGGCATGGCGGCGAAGGTTGTTTACACCGGAGCTATTGATGCATACTTCGATTTCTGCCTGGGCAATCTTGAGTATCGTTCTGTTCGTTTTGAAAATGAGATCCTCGAAATGCCAAATTTTCAAGGAAACGCAGCTGTCAATTATACAGATCGAGAGACTCCTTGGACCCGCATTATCGAGCACAAATGGTTTGAGTTTGGTAAGGATGAAGAGGGCAATGATCTGCCTAAGACTATCATTAGCCGTGAATACAGCTCTGAGTGGAAACCTGGTGATGAGCCTTATTATCCTGTAAACGACGAGAAAAACGGTGAACTCTATAAGAAGTATAGAGCGTTAGCAGATAAAGAAGAGAAAATCATCTTCGGTGGTCGTCTTGGCGAATATAAGTATTATGACATGGATGCAGTTATTGCATCTGCTTTGGATATGGCTGAGAGAGTTTTAAGGAAGGATTAATAACAATGTCTGAGAAAAAGAGATATGCATATTTTGATTATCTAAGTATAGCCGCATGTATAGCTGTACTTTATATGCACCATAATGGGTTGGCTCATCATTATGAAAAGTCTGCCATGTGGCTAATTTCTATGGGAATTGAATGCTTATGCTTTTGGGCTGTGCCTGTCTTCTTTATGATTTCAGGGGCTAAACTAATGAATTATCGAGAGCGACACACCACGAAAGAATTCATAAAAAGAAGGATAGAAAAAGTTGTAATCCCGTGGTTGGCTTGGAGCGCAATTTTTCTGTTTTTACAAGTTATAAAAGGAAGCGTAAAGCTAGAAGAAGTCCTTTCAATAAAAGTAGTTTCTTTATTCTTAAATACAGAAATCATAGGAGTGTATTGGTTCTTTCCTGCTTTGATATCCGTATATCTTTGTATTCCAGTTCTATCCGCTATAAGCAAAAGCGAGGACGGGGACGGTATCCTCAAATATATTGTGGGCGTGACTTTTATAACCACCTATTGTTTACCTTGGCTATTTGAAATCTTGAGGATTGAATTCAATCGTGATTTGATGTTCCCGCTGGGGGGTGAGTATTCCGGTCAGTTTTACACCGTAATTCCGGAAGTTGGAAACCGGCGTTCCGATGTAAAGGAAACCGTGATTCCAGAGCCATGGAAACCGTGGTTTCTTCCCTTATAATGTATTTATGCGTCTCTTAGCGTAAATACATTATAAGGAGGTCGTCTGTTATGACCAAATACCGCGAGATTATCAGACTTGCCAGTCTGAGTCTCAGTCAGACGAACATCGCGCTTAGCTGCGGTGTATCCAAGAAAACGGTCAATAAGGTTTTAAAAGCTGCCAGAGAAAAAGGCATCTCGTGGCCGCTTGATCCAAACCAGACCGATTCAGTGATTGAGCAGCTGCTGTTCCCGAAGAAGAACAGCCCTGAGTCTCAATCAAACAGGCGGATGCCGGATTATGCGCATATCCGCAAGGAGCTTCTCCGTAATGGAGTAAATAAGAAACTCCTCTGGACAGAATACCTTGAGGAATGCCGCCTTTCCGGGGATGAGCCGCTTATGTACTCACAGTTCTGCTATTACATCCAGAAGGATGAACAGAAGCGCCGCGCCACCATGCATATCAACCGCAAACCTGCGGAACAGGTTGAGGTTGACTGGGCCGGAGATCCGGCACATATCATCGATCCGGATACCTGCGAAATCCTGGATGCCTACATTTTCGTAGGAGTGATGACTTACAGCCAGTATCCATACGTAGAAGCGTTCATGGATGAAAAGCAGCCTTCGTGGATTGCTGCGCATGTCCACATGTATGAATATTTTGGCGGTGTTGCCAGGATTCTCGTGCCGGATAACTGCCGTACTGCTGTGGATCACAACAAGGGTTGGAAAGATCAGCGGATCAATGCCGTCTATCAGGAGATGGCAGAGCACTATGGCACTGCGATTATTCCAGCCCGCGTCCGGGCTCCAAAGAACAAACCCAATGCCGAGGGCAGTGTAGGGAATATTTCCACCTGGATCACCGCAGCCCTGCGCAATGAGCAGTTCTTCTCCCTCATTGAGTTAAACCGAGCAATCCGACAGAAACTGGAAGAGTTCAGCCATCGCCCTTTTCAAAAGAAAGAGGGCAGCCGGTATGAGATCTTCCGCAACGAAGAACTGCCACTCCTGGCACCTTTACCTGCCACCCCATATGAACTGGCGGAATGGAAACAAGCCACCGTTCAGTTCAATTATCACATATCCTTTGCCGGAATGCTATACTCAGTTCCTTATGAATATATAAAACGCAAAGTTGATGTGAGGGTTGCAGATAAGACCATTGAGATTTTTTACAATCACAACCGGATTGCATCCCACCGCCGGCTTTATGGACGTAAGGGACAATACAGCACCGTCACAGAGCATATGCCGGCATCTCACCAGCAGTATCTGGAATGGAACGGCGACCGTTTCCGCAAATGGGCGGAGCGGATCGGCTCCAGTACTTATCAGGTAATTGATGCAATCCTTACCTCCAAACGCGTAGAACAACAGTCCTACCGCAGCTGTATGGGGCTTTTAAAACTGGCCGACAAATATTCCGTTGACCGTTTGGAAGCCGCCTGCCGGAAAGCACTCTCCTTTACGGCTGCTCCCAGTTATAAGAGTATCAAGAACATCCTTGATACCGGAAGCGACCAGATGGAGATGCCGGACAAAGGAGCAGCAAGCAGCCATACTGAACCAGCAAAGAGCAGCCATGCGCTTACAAGGGGCGCTGATTACTACAGGAGGTAAGGAACCATGACTACACAAAGCACGATAGATAAACTCATTGAAATGCGCCTGACATCTATGTCTGATGCATTCCGCATCCAGATGGATGATCCCAAGATGAAGGAGATATCTTTTGAGGATCGTTTTGGAATGCTGGTGGATATCGAATACAGCAACCGCAAGAGCAACAGCCTGAAACGCCTGATCCGCAATGCCGGATTTGACCAGCCAGACGCAGACATTGGCAATATCAACTATACTTCCGGGCGCAAGCTGAACCGTTCTTTGATTGAGCGGCTCGCAACCTGTGAATATATCACAGAACACAGGAATCTCTTTATTACCGGAGCTACTGGGAGTGGAAAGACCTACCTGGCATGCGCATTCGGGATGGAAGCCTGCAAACAGCGTTACAAGACGAAATATGTCCGCCTGCCGGATCTGCTTCTGGAACTGGAGATGGCACGCAATGACGGTACATACAAAAAGGTCCAAGGGAAATACGCTAACCCTGTTCTGCTGATCATTGATGAATGGCTTCTGCTGAAGCCCACAGAATCCGAACAGCATGACATTCTGGAGCTTCTTCACAGGAGACGCAGGAAGTCATCTACCATCTTCTGTTCCCAGTACGACCCCAGTGGCTGGTATGACCAGCTTGGTGGTGATGACAGTCCTCTGTCGGAAGCGATATTGGACCGCATCAAGCATGATGCATACAAGATCAATATCGTCCCAACGGATCCGGCGAATTACAGATCCATGCGGGAGGTATATGGATTAGATCCGGCCTTAAGCGAGTAAACTCACAGGTAACAATCAATTAAGTGTGGTATCCCTGTTCCGGATTAGCGGTTTCCTGCCGCTGGATTGGCGGTATCCGTTCCTCCGGAACAGCGGTACTCCCGCACAAGAATATTCAGGGGGTACATTTTATGGGCGATTTTAGGTTATCTTTTAAATAAAGTAAATCTGGATAAAAAGAAAAGATCAGCTATTTATATCGTCGCAATAGTTGCACTTGTATTTAGATATGTTGTTACAGTAGTAGTATCGTGCAAAAATGACGAGCTATACGAAGGATTATTTGACTATAACCAGTTTCATACGGTATTTTTGTCTATGGGAATCTTTGTTTTCTTTAAATATCATTTTATGAATCGGTGCAATAACAGTAAATGGGTTGTTAGCTTAGCATCGTAAGCGCTCAATAAAATAATGGCTATCTTCCCATAAGGTATTCCGCTATAGTTGAAGTAAAATACTCCAACTTCAACTTTTCGATTTGATCCAACATCTCTGCTGTATCATGTCAGACCATGGCATCAGCTCTTCTATCCCTTCGGGCTCATTTTTGTAGTCCGGCATATAGAGCAGTACGGTCTCCAGATATGCGTAGATATTCAGATCGTTGAGTTTTGCAGTTTCTACTAAACTGTAAATGATAGAGCTGGCACGGGCGCTTTTTACGGTATCGTGGAACAGGAAATTTTTCCGGCCTACTGCATAGGGGCGGGCGATATTTTCTGCGATATTGTTCGATATGGAGCACCGCCCATCCAACAGGTAGTTCTCCATATATGGCTTCTGGTTTTTCGCATAGGTCACCGCTTTGGCCAGACGGCTTCCGCCAGCTGGCTTCACTGTTTTAAGCCATGACCAGTAAGCCTCCCAGATGGCAGACTCTGTCTCAAGGCGCTTAGCTTTCCGGGTGTCGGCATCCAGATCCGCATACTCCTTTTCCAGTTCGAATAACTGGTTACAGTAGTTTAAACCGATTTCTGCAGGGGTCTTATCGGAAGACTTCCTGGATTTTCCGGGAAGCGCTTCATTCCAGTACCGCCTCATATGGGCAAAGCAGCCACAGCGGATGACCATGTTTTTTGCAAGCACTTTTTCCTCAAAAATGCAGATTGACTTCCTCAAAGTTGCATGGGGAATTTCCTCAGTATTGCATTTCCCCCTCCGGCACTCTTTTAGGTGCCGGAGAGGAGCCGTTGCAGGCATACAAAGTTTATTAGTTACAGATATGTGATGCTGGTTTCATCGGTGCCGTTGACAAGCCTCTTCATACGGGCCAGTTTCTCTTTCTCCTGTTGAGGATCGATACCGTTACATACCATGCTGACATATAGCTCATAAGCCGGATCTCCTTCAAAATCGCGGGCGATGTTGTTTAAAATGTCTGACCGCAGCCCTTCTGCCCATTCGGGCGGAAGATATTTGATGAGGGCCTGGCGCCACCGGACGAGTTCTTCTTCCAGACCGATGATGGTATGTACCATCTCGTCAGTGAGACGCATGAAATCATGCACGGTCCTGCAGCTGTAGAAACAGTCTTCCGGATCATGCTCCTTGAAAATTTTATGTTCAGGCATTCCGGGCACCTCTCTTCTGTCGGGAAGTAAACATGTCGTTGATACTGGATTCCCGCAGCCGGTTGTTTTCACCGGGGAAGAGTATCAGATGGCAGTGGTGCATCAGCCGCCCTACAAGTGCGGCGGTCATCTGCTCATCATACAGGACATTTACCCATCTGGAAAACTCCAGATTTGTATTAAGGATAATGACTTTCTTTTCATGGATCTCGGAGAGATAGTCAAACAACAGCTGGGCACCAGTCCGGTTGTACGGGACATACCCGAATTCATCCAGAATGAGGATATCTGCCTTATCCAGCTTCTTGTGAAGCTGCGCAAGGCTGCCTCTTTCCTGAGCCTCTGAAAGCTGGTTGATGAGCGAGGCTGTCCGGAAGAACTTCACAGGGATCCCGCTCCTGCATGCTTCCATCCCGATGCAGATGGACAGCATGGTCTTGCCGGTGCCTGTGCTGCCGTACATCACCAGGTTATTCCCTGCATGGAAAAATTCCAGCGCTTTCAGGCTTTCAGGTGTGACACCCGATGGAAACTGCACTTCATCAGGTTGAAATGCGGCAAAGTTATGCTGGACTGGGAAACCTGCGGAATGGATCAGCTTTCCGATGCGTGCTGCTTTCCGGCATTTGATCTCCTCGCTTAACAGGTTGTACAGGTATTCCTGATGGGTTTCGCCCTGTATGGCAAATGCATTATCAGCCAGGTTGGCCGACAGGCGCAGCTGCCTGCAGCAGGAAGCAATGGCGTCTCTGTAGTCATCCATTTGCGGCACCTCCCTTCTGCAGGAAAAGGTCATAGGAAGCCAGATCCACCGGCATCTGTTCCAATGCGGGGACACCGCTCTGGAATGGCATCGGCGGGAGCTCCGGTACATCCGCATACAGTCTCCGGTACAGATTCTTCAGGCTGTCCGGATCCCTTACCTGGTAGAGAAGGGCCTGGTTGACTGTCTGAAGGGCGCTGTCAAATCCAGTCCGCCCGGTCAGCTCTGCAAGGACTTTCAGAATAGCTCCCCGGTCCGTGCTGCCACAGCTCTTCATGTACCGCTGCATGTTCTCCGGCATCATATCGTAGATGCCGCTGTTGAACAGGGAACGGGGCTTCCTGGAGATAGCCGTCAGATACGGCAGCCATTCCATGCTTGACTGTTTCTGGTCTCCGTAGAGCCGCCTGTGTGTCACAATAGGGCGGTGCTGCATGTCCATGACCTGTACCCGCCGTGAGGTGATCTTAAGCCACACGTTCGTACAGACGTGGTCTGGAGAGACGGAATACTCATGCTTTCCTTTCTCCAATGTAAACCTGCCCCATTTATCCGTGAGTACCGTCTCATATCTGGCCGGATCAAACGCAACATCCGGCAATGGGAGAAGCGCCTTCTTATCCTCGCCAAAGCGTTCCAGTATCGTCTGGTCGTAGTGGTAATGCTCCCGGTCCATGTCACTGTCAGCCTCTGTAAGGAGACGGCTGTTGTATCCGGACAGTTCCATGAACCTGGGCGGCGGCACGAGGAAGTTTCTGCGGCTGTATTCAACCTTGTTCTCCACGTTTCCCTTTTCCCATCCGGATTCGGGATTCATGAACTTATAGCGGAACCCATAGTGTTCACTGAACCGGAGAAACTTATCCGTCAGCTGACGGCCCCCGTCCTTTAGGATCTTCGTGACAAGGGTTGATGTGTTATCAAACCAGATTTCCGTGGGGACGCCTCCAAGATGCATAAACATGGTGATCATGCCCTCCATGAAGCACTTGGCATTTTCACCATACATCAGCTGGAGATACCCGGCATTGCTGAACGGGAAGGAAAGCACCAGATACTTTCCTTCAATGGATAAACTGTTTTCAAAGAACTGTGCGGCGCCGAAATCAGCCTGGGCCTCGCCGGGGTAGTGGATGAGCGGCAGATAAGACTTTTTGCTGTCAAGATGCATCTGCGATTTTCTGTAGGCCACGTACTGCGCAACCAGCCGGTAAGAGCAGTCGAAGCCTTCGCTTTCTGCCAGAAGCCTCTTAAAAACCCTTTTTGCGGTATGGCGCTGCTTCCTGGGAGCCTTACGGTCATCCAGGAGCCACTGATCAATCAATGGCTTATATGCATCCAGCTTCGGGCACATATTTTCCGGATCCTCTTTTTTTGGTTCCGGTGTGTTAAAATCGGTCATGTCCAGATACTTACTTATCGTTTTCCGGTCATGCCCCGTCTCAGCAGCAATAGCCGAGACACTTTTCCCTTGCTCATAAAAGAGCTGTCTGATAGAATGAACCTTGTCCATTGCAATCATACTCCTCGTATTATATAGTAGTAGTGTTTATAGACCCTCTCCAAGGTCTGTATGCTATACTGTTTGGAGATACTGTGGATTGGTTTCATTTTCCTACCACTTGATGGTTACGGAAAGGCTCCAACCACAGTCTCTTTGTATCGTTGTTAATCAGTTAGATACCGCATGACGGTTGATTTAGAACGAGGTTACAAGCGCAGAGAGCTCTGTGGTCCTAAACAGTATCTAAATCTATTACTAAGGAGTGTTCTTATGATCTACGTTGGAATTGATGTCGCTAAGGATAAGCATGACTGCTTTATCACCAATTCAGATGGCAAAGTCCTTTTTCCGGTTTTTACCATTCAGAATAACCGGGATGGATTTGATGTTCTTTTTTCCAGGATTCAATCCTCTTCTTCAGATGTGTCCAATATAAAAGTAGGACTGGAGGCCACTGGACACTACTCTTACAACCTGCTCGGTTATCTTATTGACAAAGGTCTCCACACCTTCGTTATCAATCCGCTCCACACAAATCTTTACAGAAAAAGTCTCAGCCTTAGAAAGACGAAAACAGATAAGGTTGATGCCCGAACCATTGCTTTGATGCTCATGTCTGACGTGAACCTGAAGTCCTACTCAGATACATCATACCATAACGAGGAGTTAAAGTCACTCACCCGTTATCGTTTTCGTAAGGTTCAGGAACGCGCTCAGCTTAGACAGTCTGTTTCCAGGCTTGTTACCATTCTCTTTCCAGAATTGGAAAAACTTGTTCCTTCGCTTCATATCGCTTCTATCTACGCCCTTCTTTCCGAGTTTCCTTCTGCCGGAACGATTGCCTCCTGCCATTTGACACACCTGACGAAGCGGTTGGAAAACGCTTCAAAAGGCCGTTACAGCCGGGAGAAAG
Source organism: Clostridium sp. M62/1 (assembly GCF_020736365.1). NCBI lineage: Bacteria > Bacillati > Bacillota > Clostridia > Eubacteriales > Clostridiaceae > Clostridium > Clostridium sp. M62/1. The sequence goes on from NZ_CP085988.1 coordinate 1,817,468, forward strand.
CGATTGAAATACGGAATGCTGCCAGAGCCTCCATCGGTTCCAACATGCCTGCCAAATCTCTGGAATTAAAGCACACACTCCGGCTAATTGGTGAACTGGATTCCGAAATCTCAGAAATTGAATCCGAAATCAAACGGATCATGGATGAAATCCATTCTCCCATCCTGACCATTCCAGGAATAGGCTACCGCATGGGCGCCATGATCCTGGCAGAGATTGGAGATTTCTCCCGCTTTGATTCGCCGGATAAGATCCTGGCATATGCCGGAGCTTCTCCATCTACCTATCAATCCGGGCAGATGGAATCCTCTTATTCCCACATGGAGAAACGGGGATCGCGCTATTTACGTTTTGCTCTGATCAATGCCACCAAATACGTCTGCCAATGGGATGAAACTTTCGGTGCATACCTTCAGAAGAAGATTTCTGAAGGGAAACACTACAACGTCGCCATCACCCACGCCGCAAAGAAACTTGTACGGTTAATTTACGCAATGGAAAAATCCGGCAAACCTTACATAAAAACGGCATAACTTTTTCTGCCCTATAACACTCTTTTAGAGCACCGATATCCGATGCTCTGTTTGTCGTGCGATTTTCAAGGTACAACGATCTATGAAATGCGTTCCCGCAATTCATTCAAAAGTCTTCATTTTAGACTTGACTTTTAATAGTTAGTCTTTCCTCCTTGAATGTTGTCTGCAACGACATTCCAAGGATACAAAAAGTGCTGTATGCTTGCAATGGATGTTTGGTGTTTCTCTAAATCTACCGCCCGAATAGACTTAGAGAAGCACCAAACACGGCTGCATTATTGGGGAATTTCCCTCTGCAACTTTGGGGAATCGCCTCTGCAATTTTGGGTATTTTTATTATACACTAAACATATTGTAATCAATGCAGACGATTACTACGGCAAGGAAGGCTTCATGGCCGTTCATGAGTATTTGGTGAATGGCGGCAAGTCCTGTATGGTGTTAGTATAGTAAGCGCCAAATAGGTTTTTTCCATATTTAGTTGATACTAATGTGCAAAAGTATTATAATAATACTGGGTGATGCTTTATGGAACAGGAAATCATAAAATTATTAGATCCGGATTTAGAGTGCATTCGATGCAAATTAAAAAATCAACAGGTTATATTTGAAGTTAAATCTTCAAGAGAAAAAGTACCTTGCCCTTATTGTGGGATTCTCTCATCAAAAGTGCATTCCGTCTATCAGCGTGAGATCCAGGACATTCCGCTGCAGGATCGGCAGACAATACTTTTATTAAACACCAGGAAGATGTTCTGTATGAATCCTGACTGCAGCCATAAAACATTCTCTGAAAGATTTGATTTAATTGCTCCAAAAGAGAGAAAAACCAGGCGACTGGTGAACAAGATCCTGAAACATCTTCCAAATTAAGTTCTGTCAGTGCTTCCGCTTTACTGAAGGAAGATTCCATAAAGGTCTGTAAAAGCAGCATCTGCGATCTGCTAAAAAAAAATGCCGGCTCTTGTGGATAAATCCGGCGTCACAAAGATTTGTGTGGATGACTTTGCTTTCCGTAAGAGGTATTCCTACGGAACAGTAATGGTTGACCTGGAAAGCCATAGAATTATTGATCTCCTTGATTCCAGAGAAACCGGTAAGGTTGAGGAATGGCTGAAATCTTATCCAAATATCCAGGTTATTTCCCGCGATGGCGCACAGGCATATGCTTCTGCAGCGGCAAATTCCCATCCCAGGGCATTACAGATCAGTGATCGTTTCCATCTGCTGAAAAATCTGTCCGGCGCAGTGGAGGAATATATGTACAGGCTGTTTCCTTCCCGCCTGGCTATCCCGGCTGTTTCACAAAATCCGGAAATGCAGGCCCTGTATGATACAAGGAACCGCACAGAAAGGATACTGTTTGCCCGAAAAAAAACGCTCTGAAGGCTATACGGTTAATGATATCGCACTTCTCCTTCATTCTTCCGTGACAACCATAAACCGGTATCTTTCGATGCCGGAAGATAAGATCCCTGAAAAGAAAGAAAACGCCCGTGAGCGGCAGCATCAGGAGCAGATTCTGAAAAAGCAGGCGAAAATCGATGAAGTCCGCAGGCTTCATTCAGAAGGCCATTCGATTGATGAGATCAGCCGTATCACCGGCCACACAAGACGGACTGTCAAAACATACCTGAAAGAGGACTGTCCGCTCATAAATGGGCACTATGACAGAAGACGGCCGGGAAAGCTGGCACCATATGAGAAGGAGATCATCGAACTGCGGTCCAATGGGCTGACTTATGCCAGGATCCATGAACATATTGCTCAGAAAGGATATACAGGCACGATTGCCTCCCTGAGAGTCTTTATTCAGAAAGAACGAACACACCAGAAAAATATTTCCCCAAATGAGACTGTCCCTGTTGAGTACATTCCCCGCAAGACCATGTGTCAGCTGATCTACCATGAACTGGAGAGTGTGAAAGGGATCACGGCAGAACAATATGAGGCAGCGATTCAAAAGTATCCTGTACTCGGCCAGTTATATACACTGCTAAAAGAATTCTACCGTATTGTATTTTCCAGAAAAAGTGAGGAACTGGATTCCTGGATGGAAACAGCAGCGGAGCTGAAGATAGATGAACTGGACCGGTATATTAATGGCCTGCAAAACGACCTGAAAGCTGTAAAAAATGCGATTATCTACCCATACAACAACGGCCTGGCTGAAGGCATTGTAAATAAAATCAAACTTACGAAACGAATTATGTATGGACGGAATAGTTTTGCTTTATTGAAAGCGAAACTACTCATAAACGAATATTTTCATCAAATCAACTAAAACTGGAAAGAACCTATTTGACGCTTACCTTACGCTTGACACATACCGATCTATGTAGATGCCTTGATAATTTGGCATATCTATGGTAGCATAAGTAAAGAATCCTGATAAGCAGGAGGTACGCTTATGAATGAGCAGCTGCTGAAAATGAATGGCTTATCGATGGAAATTCTGGATGCGTTGTCGTTTGAGTCACATCTGGGAATTCCATTGAAGAAGAATTTGCATTATTTTGATAAGGATTCGTTAATTACCGAGCTGATGGCGATGACTGAGTGGCTGGATGAACAGGAGATCCTTTCAGATATTGCGTTGGATTATAGAGTCAAGAGTTTGGATTCCATCCTTTTGAAGTACGATCGCTACTATCCGAACCATCAGACACGGAAAGTGTTTAATGATATTTTGGGCTTTCGAGCTTTCTGTGATAGTTATGATCCAATATTGGAAGAATCTTCACAGTTCCGAATCGCTGATATGACGAATGGAAAAGCAGTGGATGATGGTTACAGAGGTGTTCATGTGTACTATCAGAAAAGCGGAAGACATTATCCCATAGAAATTCAGTTTAATACGCTGTTTGACAGGCAGCTGAATAACTGGCTTCACGATTACCTGTACAAGAAGAATTATCCGATAGATACGGGAAAAGTAATGCGTGAGAAATATGAAAGTGGATTTATCCGAAATGAGCATGAATTTAAGGAGGTGCTGAATCGTGTGTTATCTGGTAGCGAAAGATCGTAATGCACATGGTTGTTTTGCTCTGAAAACAACTCATGGAAAGCATCTGGTAGAATTAAAAAGGGAACTGAACAGAGCAGTTGGGTATAAGGGAGTACAGATTGTGACAATCAGCAGACCAACAGCGTATGGTGAATATGCACCGTATCATTTTGTGGATACAGAGCAGGAGTTTCAGTCACTGGTAAAAGGGCTTCGCCCATAAGTTGTGGAGAGCTTTAAGAAGTTGATTGCGGACGGAGTGTACCGGGAGGAGCTGTACTCTGATCTATGAGATTTGAGCATTGCGTTGCAGCTGAAATACGCATTGCAGCCCATCATTTACTGTGTTAAAATAACCCATAAAGGGGGACATAACAGGTATGCCAAAGAAAAATTGTTTAAATTGTATCGCTTATTGCAATCTGCTTCCTGATGGGAAATGCGGTCTTGGATTTGAAATTGAAGAAGTGCTGGAGACATCAGCAGGCTTCTCGATAGCCGTCCATCCGGTAGACGTGTCCTTGGCTGGCCGCTATTTAGGTCATAGGGGGGCGCTGAATATGGCGCAGGCAGTCGTCTGGGCTGGTAATCTGCAAACAGCTCAATTACAAGGTCTGATTTAAATTTTGCATTAAATCTCTTTCTTTGTCTGGACATAATAATGAATCCTCTCTTTCGAATTGATTTAAGTATATCAGATTCATTAAAATCTGTCCGAAAAAGTGGCTTAATTTACGACACCATTATACTGTGGAAGCTTTACTAACCCACAGGTAAATATCCTTTCTCCAAAACTTATATAATTAGATATTGCCTTCTTTAAAAAAATAATTGTATTTAATTCCGATAATCTGATATACTATATATAATTAGAAAGGGGCAATACTATGAATCTGAGAAAAATAACCTTTGGAAACTTCAAATGTCTTTATAAAGCATCTTTTGAACCGGGAAAGGTTAATGTATTTATAGGATCCAACGGTTCTGGGAAATCCACTATTCTGGAAGGAATAGGTCTGTTAAGCGCGGCCATGACAGACCGCGTTGATGCTGCCAGTCTTCAGCGCAAAGGAGTTCGTCTCAGCGTTCCGGCTCTCTACAAGTCAAATTTCAAAAGCATTAATCGGGTAAAGCCTACTGTTGACCTTTCGCTGGAATGGGATGATGGCAGCAGTTCGGACGTGTATCAGTATGATGTTCACTTAACTACCCCTACTGACACTGAGTATTGGAAGTATCATTCCGAAGTATTGTTCCAAAATGGGGTAAAGCGGTGGGGGCGCAGTAACGCATCCTCCCAGCAGAGCAACAGCTACATTGGCTTTTTCCTTATTGATGATGCGATTAACCTAAAAGCCAGCCGAAAAATCGCTGAGGATTTTTCGGCATACGGTATATTTCAACCTAACACCATTACATTGCGTGGCACTGCACCTGATACGAATCAAACGACTCCGATTGGGCTGAATGGCGGCCGCCTTGCGGAAGCCCTCAAGGCATTGATTCACTCTGAGGATGATGAAGTGTATTTTGGAAATCTCTACATGGACGATGTTCTTGATATGATTGACTGGGCCGCTGATATTACAGTAGCCTCCCCAAAGAAAAGCAATATCAATGCTAATGTTCCAACCACGCGCAATATTATCGAGTTCACAGACCGCTATATGAAGGAAACAGCTCAATTTACAGGCTATGATGCAAGCGAAGGTGCTCTTTATGTCCTGTTCATGCTTGCACTGGCAATGCACCCGCAAGGCCCATCCATTTTTGCAGTAGACAGTTTTGACCATGCATTAAATCCGCGTTTGGCCAAAAAGATGATAGAGGTATTTTGCGGTCAGATTTTGCAACAAGGTAAGCACGTTTTTCTGACGACCCATAATCCGCTGGTTTTGGATGGATTGGATTTGAACAATGACGATATTCGCTTATTTGCGGTGGATCGTGATGCCAGCGGCTATGCTCAGATCCAACGGGTCAAAGTTTCTCAGGAGTTGATTAATGAAGGCCAGCCACTGTCTCGGCTCTGGATCAGTGGGCGGTTGGGGGGTGTGCCTACTCTGATATGAAACACATAGGAATTGTTTGCGAGGGTCCTACTGACTATATTATTTTGAAAGGTGTCATTGACCAGATCACTGGTGAAAAAAACACCTATGTCATGCTCCAACCGGAAAACGATTTGACCGGGAAATACGGGAATGGATGGAAAGGCGTTTGGAAATGGTGTTATGATAATGCGTCAATTCGCAATGAATTGATGAAGAGTATTCAGCCAGCTTTGGATTTTTTAGTGATCCAAATGGATGGGGATGTGTCTCGAAAGGAAAAATCTTCGCATTGCTGGTGCGAAGCGACGCAGTGTGCTCATAAGGGGAAATGGAATCCTTTAGAGTGTGATACCACCTCAGCTGGGCGGGCTGCCTCTCCTATTGTCCTTCCGTGCCCAGGACATGATGCTTCTGTGACAGGGTATATGTCTCACCTCAAAGCTCTCCTTACTACATGGCTCAAAGAAACAGATGATACCTGTATTGTTATTCCATGTGATAGTACTGAAGCCTGGATCGTTGCTGCGTATGATCAAACCGATGGAATTGAGACGGTTGAAGCGCCGTGGGAACATATCATTGCACGTGGAAAATATTATCACAACATTCGGATATCCGGCCAGAAGAAACGCATCCGTATATTTGAGCAGTTTGTACCTACCGTCTGTGAAAACTGGTCTAAAGTAACCGAACTTTGCCAGAGTGCATATGATTTTGAAGAATCTCTTTTGGCGCTTGTGTAAATCCGTCCACTTCTTGACATAGTACCAATGGCAGATCCCATCACAATCGAAAAAGTATTGAATAATCCGAAATTCAGAATTACTCCAACCCGTCAGGGGCTGGAGTAATTCTGAGTCTGATCCTATTTTTCGTGTTTAAAATGTAAGCTTTCAGCTAGTCGGTTCTCTTTGGTATCTCCCAGTTTACATAGGAAACGCCAGGGCTGATATTCAGGCAGTGGTGCTGGGGAGAGCAGTCCGTTCCCTGTTTTTCACTGAATGGATATACCGGTGCGCTGAAAGCGCCAGTCCGGTGTTTTGGAAATCACCTGTCCGAAAAGAGGAAATTTCTGTTCCGTAACAGTGCTGTGTCGCCCCTTTCGGCCATACAGACGGCGGTGGGAAGCAATGCGGATGGCCTTGTTCAGCTCGGCCAGCGAAAAGAACTGTTCATTACGGAGCACCGCGGTGATCCAAGTAGAATTGACACCTACAGAGCCCTCAACATTTGTCTTGTCCTTCGGTGCCGGATGCGGGCGGGGATGCTCTCATCGGCATCCGTTTTTGTCTGGATACCTTTGATTCCTTGGGAATCATCAGCGTCTCAAGCGCTGCATCTGTTAAGGTTTCATCCAACGGCCAGGATAAATGCATTTCCTGCGCTCGTTTTTGAACCTTGACTACGGTTTTCTGCGAAACGCCGATGCTTTGAACAATGTTTCGCTGTGACAGTCCCAAAGCGGTAAGCCTGAGGAACTCACGATACTTGGTCATTGTCTTGTGACCTCTTTATAATAGATTTACATCTTGCGATGCATGTCTCTATCATAAGGTCCTGAAATATGATTTCCGGTTCTGGAACAGAGATTTCCGTTTATCCGGAATAGTGATTTCCTATCACCAGACTGGTGACGGAAAATGCCCCAGAATACTCACAGATGAAGAGCCAGATGAATACATGGGTATCGTGCTTAGCCTTTGCGCCGCAGCCACAAATAATTTACAGATCGCTCTATGTACGAACTTGACTGCCCTGTGGCTTAACGGTAAAATGGATACATAATAGGCGGATGATAGAAGGGAGTGTGGGGAAGGTGAGAAAGAAACTTCCCATTGGAATCGAAAACTTTGAGGAATTCTCCTCTGAGAATTTTTACTATGCAGATAAAACACTGTTCATTAAAGAACTTTTACAGAATTGGGGAAAAGTAAATCTGTTTACTCGGCCCCGACGGTTTGGAAAGTCCCTCAACATGAGCATGCTGAAATGCTTTTTTGAGATAGGGAGAGATCCGGCGCCGTTTGAAGGACTGAAGATAGCGCGGGAAAAAGAACTGTGCGAGAAATACATGGGTAAACTCCCTGTGATTTCTATCAGCCTGAAAAGCGTGGATGGTTTAAAATATGATTCTGCGCTGGCATCATTGAAAACGGTCATTGGGAATGAGGCTGGAAGATTTCGTTTTCTGCGTGACAGTGCGAAACTGGATGAGAATGATAAAAATTCTTATAATCAGTTGGTCAATGTGGAGGTGAAGGGCAGTTCGAAATACACCATGTCCGATGATACGTTGGTTGACAGTCTTAAGACACTCTCCCTGCTTCTCGAAAAGCATTATGGCCAGAAGGCCATCCTCCTGATCGATGAGTATGATGTTCCGCTGGATAAAGCGTTCCAGGCCGGATACTATGATGAGATGGTAAGTTTCATCCGAAATCTTCTGGGCAATGCGCTGAAGACAAATGACAGCCTGTATTTTGCGGTACTTACCGGATGTCTGAGGATCTCGAAAGAGAGCATTTTCACAGGGCTGAACAATCTGAAAGTACACACGATTTCCGATGTCCGCTATGATGAGTACTTTGGATTTACCGATGCAGATGTGGATGCACTGCTGGAATTCTATGGATTGTCCTCTTATAAAGAGATAATTCGGGACTGGTATGATGGATACCGTTTTGGGGATACAGATGTCTATTGTCCCTGGGATGTGATTAATTACTGTGATGAACTGCTGGCAGCTCCGGGTACTCCCCCTAAAAACTACTGGGCGAATACCAGCGGGAACAGTCTCATTCTCCGTTTGCTTGAAAAAGCAGACCAGACAACAAAAGATGAAGTAGAAGAATTGCTAAACGGCGGAAAAATCACAAAAAGGGTTAGGCAGGAGCTAACGTATCGGGATATTGAGGACAGCGTTGGAAATGTGTGGAGCGTCCTCTATGCCACAGGCTATCTGACGGGCAGATATATGGATCAGGCTGATGCAGACATTTTTAGCCTGTGGCTTCCAAATGGCGAGATCCATAAAGTATTCTATGATCTGGTGGAGGGTTGGTTCCTGGAAGTGACAAGGTCGGACACAGAGAGGATCAACCGCTTCTGCGCGGCATTCCCGGCCGGAGATGCGGAGACTATTCAGGAGATGCTGAGTGACTATCTGTGGGATTCCATCAGTGTGCGGGATACAGCAGTGCGAAAAAATATGAAAGAAAACTTTTATCATGGAATGTTGCTGGGGCTTTTGCGGAGTCAGGGAAGCTGGCGTGTGAAATCTAATGCGGAGGCGGGCGAAGGATACAGTGATATCTCCATCCAGACACCGGATCGGACAGGGATTGTGATCGAACTGAAATATGCGGATGATGGGAACCTGCAGAAAGCATGCGGTGAGGCCTTAAAACAGATCGAAGAAAAGAAGTATGCGGAAGGGATGAAGCGATGGGGAACGAAGAAGATTCTTAAGTATGGCATCGCCTTTTATGAAAAAGAATGTATGGTTGTGATGGCGTAAAATGATAGTATTCAACTTGCAGCATACATCATCTCCAGGTACGCAAGTCCCATGACCGGGGACTGGAACTTTGGCCGATAAAGAAAAACCGCCGGACAGATCATGATCGCGGTTTTTATCCGGCAGCGGTTCACCCACCGACAGCAGCGCCACGACCTGTTCCAGCAATTAGATTTTTAGGCCGCGCTTGATTAACCGCTTGTAGCCCTTTACAGACGGATCTTTTGCAATCTTTTTCGCTTCCAGCATGGCGGCAATCGTTTCCCTGTTGGGCTTCTCCAGCTTCACCTCAAAGGGAATGCCGCCTTCAAGAAGCGACTGGCGCACGAAAATTTAACGATAAACTCATCTAAGGAGGCCGCTGTATGAAGCAGATTATTTTATCCGTTGCCGTCCGCCTGAATATCAGCTTGTCCCTTGCCCGCTTGCAGCGGAAAGCATTCGCCGAGTATTGTGAATCCGCTCATGCAACACAAAGTATGGGCAAAGCTGGATGCCTCCTGCGCCTTTGTGTTTGAGCATTGAAAATAATTACTTGAGACTTTACAGCAGTCTGTGCGTCCGGCACGAACAATATCAATTTGCGGAATATATTTCAAACAGCAACAAAAAACAGAAAAAATCAGCAAATAATCCAATAATTAATTGAAAATTTTGTGGAAATATGATATTATATAAGAAAATATTCAGAAGGAGACGCGATAGATGCTGTATGGATCTAAAAATTTCTCTTTTCATATCAACCGCTAGGATGCCGGTACATTAAAATCTCAAAAATTCCCGTTTACAGACATGAAAATAACAAAACAGCAATGAAAAACAAGAACAATATGCAAAAATGAAAGGATGAATTCGCCGATACAGCAGAAGGAATCGTGTAGGTATTTCATTACGGAGGATAAGGATGAGAGTAATTTTTTGCAGACCTCAGCTGACCATGAAAAGGACTGATCAGGCAGACCTGTTTTTTAAATCCTGCCGGGAGATCTTAGATGAATATGTGACGGATATATTCTATCTTTCCTCTGCTTTTCAGATGGATCACCTGTTGGCAGAGAGCGCTGATGCGGACGATATTTTCGTATTTTTCAATGCAGAGGATGGAACATACGACAGAAAGTTTATCAGGCTGCTTACGAAGTATCACAATATCCAGAGCAGGGTATGGGCGATCGCCATGGAAAAGAATCCGGAATGCAGGCGTCCGCCGGAGCCGGTAACGGATAAGCAGAGCTTCGATGTGTCCTGCCGGAATGAAAACAGGAACCCAATGAAAAACAACATGAGGGCGATTGCGCAAATTTTTGCCAGGAAAATTGTTGCGCAGACATTGTCTCCCTTATATCGCGATGAAGTCCTGTATTTCATCAGCCATCGGCGCTCTGATGGAGAACACATAGCCGCTAAGCTTGCAGATGAACTGAGAAACTTGACAAGAGAGAGAAATGTGTACCGTGATGTGGTTCATGTGGAGGTGGGGGATGATGCCCAGAAAGATATTGACAGGAATCTGGCCCGGAGCGATGTGCTGATATTTCTTCAGACAAAAGAGGCGCAGAATTCGCCGTATATTATGAAAGAATTATGTTATGCGCTGATTAACGACATTCCTGTTCTGTGGATCCAGATTGATCATGCCCCATATTCTGACCTGGAGATTCATCCGGGGGAGAAACCTGCCCTCAGCTATGGAAGCGAGGAGTTTGACTGTCAGGACCGGTTATGCGAAATTGTGGACGAAGTGGAAGAGAAATGTTTTCAGCTGATGATGAATTCTTCTAATCAGGTGTATTCCTATATTGAATATCTGAGGGATCTGAATGATGCGAAGCGGATTAAACTGACTGCGGATAAAAAGGCTGTACTGGCATACGAAGTGGAGTATAAGGAGGATACGAAAGACATCTATGATGAGGGAATCCGAAGACATTATATCCAGTGTTTTGGCAGAAATCCCAAAGAGGAAGATATAGGAAAGTTTATCCAAAAAGCGAAACAAGAAGAAAAGTATAAAGAAAACAGGCTGTTTCTGCTCTCTAATCACGGAAAGAGAGAGAAGCCTGCCGGAGATATTAAGGTAATAGAAGAAAATTTTGACGATTATATTGTGAACCTTGAAAATGTATCCGGCATCAAAAGGCCCCGGAGAGACAAACGGATTATCCTCTCAGGCGCATTCCCGGATTATGATGAGATATACAAAAACTCATTGCTGGAAGCCGTTACCATCTATGCACGGGAAATTATCAGAAATGGATATATTCTGGTTTTCGGGGCACATCCCACTTTTCAGAAACTGATATTTGACATAGGGAAACTGTATTCTTCTGATGTAAAATATTCGATTGAGATGCATATGGATAAGGCATACATCGGGGAATATGATTTGAAGAAACTCGAAGAAAACTGTACCCTTGTGCTGTCAGACGGACTCCAGGCCATGCGCGAAAAAATGATATGCGGGGAAAAAAGTGAGCTGCTCATCTGCCTGGGCGGAAAAATGAAAGAGGATAAAAGCCAGCAGGGGGTAGACAGAGAAATAGAACTTGCCAGAAATGCCGGAATTCCGGTGGCCCTGGTCGGCACGGTAGGAGGGCGTTCCAGTGAATATGCATATGAAAGGATAACCGATAATCGCTGGTCTGATTTAAACTCCTGGGATAAGAGCCTGAATGAGAGCTTATTTTATAATGTCAATCACAGGCTGATGATCCGGCGGCTGCTGAATGAAATAGAATAAGAGAGGATCGGGCAGGAGAGAGCTAAGCCGGAGCAGATGATGGTTTGTGATACAGATGGGGAATAGCAATGAAAGAGTACGAACATATACAGTTTATGGCCCAAAAACTGGGATTTCAAAGCTTTACGGAATTGCAGCACAAGGCTTTTTGTGCAGACGAGACCTATAACTCCGGCAGGTGGCTGTTTGTCATAGGTGCGACAAGCAGTGGGAAAACGCTGATTCCGCTGCTGTTATACTTTCGTGAGTACATGAGGAAAAAAGGAGAGGGGAAACCGCACAGACTGCTGTTTGCAGTGCCGTACCGGGCGCTGGCAGGCCAAAAGCAGAAGGAAATCTCGGAAATGACAGAGAGGCTGGGACTGGAGCTGCGGGTTACTCTGTCAACTGGTGAATTCCGTGGGGATGATATGGATGTGCTGAATGGAAAGACGGACATCGCGGTTATTATCTATGAGAAGGTATTTATGTTCTCCAGTATGAAGCGCAGTTTCCTGGACAGCTACGATATGCTGGTATTGGACGAGATTGGACTTACGCAGGATACTTCCCGGGGAATAAAGGCAGATTTTATTCTTCTGCAGGCGGTGGCCCATGAGAAACTGCGGGTGATTGCGCTGGGAACGCCATTTTATGACTGGAGCAGGTATATCTCTGCCGGAAAATTTTTTCAGATTCAGGTAAATCAAAGACCTATTTTGCTGGAGACATATCCCATCTACTACACGAAGGCAGGTGTGAACTACGTGGGCTCTGGATGCATGGCAGTACAGCCGTGCCTTTTTGAGTCTCTTCACAACCGGGGGATTGAAGTGAATCCCAGGCGCCGTACGGACCGTATTATCGCTGATATCTGTCAGTATCACCTCGGAATGGGGCATAAAATACTGATCTTTGAAAACAACCGTACAGAAGTTCGATTGCTGGCGCAGCGGATCTGCAGTGAATTGTCGGAGCGCGGGGTACTGAAGGCGGAAAAAAGTGAATCCGCCTGCAGGCAATACATCCTTGAGGAAACTGCTGTTCAGAATGATGAAGAATTGTATGGGATTATGGATAAAAACGATTACCGGGCATTTTCTGCAGGGATCGGCTATCATAATGCAGACGTCCCGACGTCCCTGCGTTTGCTGATCGAAAAGGAATTTCTGGAATCTGATGGATGCCTTCGGATCTTGTGCAGCACAGAAACATTAGTCTATGGGATTAACAGTAATGCAGATGTAGTTATTATCCCATCTATGATCAAGCAGCATATAGAAGAATTACAGAGTGCGGATTTTCTTTATCCGAATGAATACATGAATTATATCGGCCGTGCGGGACGTCTGGATCCGTCACTGCCGGCTGACAGGCAGGTAAGAAAGGGATATGTATACCCGTTTTTGAAGGCCAAATACTGTATTCCGGACGAAGAGCGTGTTAACCCTGAAAAAGATCAGAAATTATTGTGGGAGAATCTGCAGAAGGAAGTTCAGCGCCCGCTCGTAATTTCCAGCTGTTTTTTCAGTGCAGATTTAGATACACTGCCCTTCTATTTGCTGAGCCTTTTTCCCAATGCGGCAGACGGCTGTTCCGGCTGTTCCGCGCTGACGGCAGATGAACTTCTGAGATATACCAGGCTTTTGCCAAAGCCTCCAGGATTGGAAATAGATGAGAAAGAACGAATTGACGGGCTTCTGGATCTTCTGCTGAAACGTAAGCTGATCTGTATTGCAAATGACGAGGAAGATGAGGACGAGGAGTATGTCCCGGAATATCGGCTCACGGATGTAGGCAGGAAGCTCAGCGGCTACATTATAGGCATAGACGACTATGACGGATTAACTGCGATGATCTGCAGATGTATTACAGATAAGAACATGTTTAAAGCAGATTTACTGCTTGGAGTAATGGTGAGCAGTGAGGTCAGAATCCATATTGCGCAGGACATTCCCCCTCTTACGGATTATTATCCGCAGACTCTGGAACAGTCGGTCAGGGCAATGAAGCAGATGCTGGAGCGGCAGTCGCGGGGGGTGTTCAGCAAGAGTCAGTATCAGGCCATTAAAGAGGATATAAAGAATTACACAGCATGGCTGAAAAATGGACAGTATAAACGGCTTGCCGGGTACAGAAGATTTCAGAGGCAGCGCCTTTTGTTTGCACTGTTTCTGTGGAGCGATGAAAACTGCACGATAAAGCAGTTTTATGATGCCTTTTTCGTGAATTACACTCAGATGAAGCGTTTTGCAGAATATATCAGCTACCGTCTGGATATTATCCGGCTGGCGCTGCCGTCTGTGACGGATGAGAATGGCGAGCTGCTTTACAGAAAGATCGGCATGGAACGTCTTCGGGAAGCAGAGCTGTGGATGAAGGAACAGTCTGATGAGCTGTTCTACCGGATTCCGGCTTTTATCTGCCGCTTCCTGAATATTCAGTGCAGTGACCCACGAGAGGCACAGAAGATCCGTGCGGTGGCCAAAGTCTACATAGATTTAAGACGAATTCAGGATAAAGGGGAGACGCTGGATCAAAGCGAAAGAAAAAAAGTAAGGGAGATCAAAGCCAGAATTGAAACATGGCACAACGAAGAGTGGAAAAAGGCATTTCACAGCGAATTCAGGGAGGTACTATTATGAACAGCAGTGATGTAAAAAAAATTGCTTCATTTGATGATATCATCGAACAGCATCAGCTGAGCAGGGACGCTTTAAAGGCTCTGGAAAAGCGTCTCAGCCAACAGGCCAATATGGACGAATTTCAGTTTACCAGCCTACAGAAGGAAGCCTTCAATAAGGAGGGGTTCTGGCGGGGAGACCCGAAGACGGATTCACAGCATGTGATTGTTCAGGGGGCGACCAGCTCCGGCAAGACGCTGGTGAGCGAGATGGCCATTATGGATTGCCTGAAAAGCAGGAAGAAGAGTATTGTGCTGGTACCGCTGAAGGCTATGGTGAGGGAGCGCTGCGAGTCTCTGCAGGAGGATCTGAAACCGCTGGGGACAGGGCAGGTATACGCTTCCAGCAGCGATTTTCAGGATCACGATGGAGACATCGTGAACGGGGACTATGAGGTGGCTGTAATTGTCTATGAGAAATTTTTTGCAATGCTTACGCAGGCTTCGGGCAATATGATGAATGACTGTGCGCTGCTGGTTGTAGATGAGATGCAGATGCTTTCCAGCATCAATCGCGGGCCAAAGCTGGAAATCAGTATCCAGAAAATACTCCGCCGCAATGAGAGTTCCAGGAAAAACACAGTGGAGACGAGGATTATGTGCCTTACAACCAGTGACTGTAAGGCGAACTATATCTACAAGTGGCTGACTGTCCGGAAAAACGGCATGGAGCAGCCGCCGATTCTGATTAGCTGCCCGAAGCGTCCGGTGGGATTGAAGGAGTACGTGATTCAGCTGGACGGCAAATGGAGGATGCGCTACACAGCCGGGGAAAATATTAAAGACATCGATGTGAAGTCTGAGGACGAGGGAGCGCTTGATGTTCCCGGATATGTCAAAGAATGTAAAATGGAACAGGCAAAGCAGGCTCTCCTGAAGGCCCTGCTTCTGAAGATTCACGAGGATAATCCCAAAGCCAAAGTATTGGTTTTTGCAAATGGCAGGAACAAAACCAAAAAGCTGGCAGAGTTTATCGCACAGCTGAAATTGACAGAAGTAAAGAGATTATCGGATACGGCAAAGGAAATCAATAATTATGATGGGGACGAGTACCAGAATATATTAAAAGAAAATCTCCTGCCCAGATCCATTGCATTCCACAATGCCGCATTGTCTGTGGCACTCAGAGAATTTATTGAACAGCTGTACAAGCAGGAAGGGGCGCTGTGCTATGTAGTGGCCACAGAGACGCTGACCATTGGAATGAATATGCCGGTGGATGTGATGATCTTGTATGATACCATTGTCCACCGGGGCGGCGGGACACCGCCGGAAGCTCTCACCAGTCAGGAATATAAGAATTTTGTGGGACGGGCAGGACGCCTGGGGCAGACAAACCGGATGGGAGAGAGCTACGTATTTGCCACCAGTAAAACGGACGCTGATAAATACTGGGATTCCTATGTCAACTGCAGGACAGAAGAAATTGAATCGGCACTGATTTATGCAAATGAGATTGAGCAGGCCCCCTACTATCTCAGTCTTCTCGGAGAAGAAGAATATACACAAGAGGATCTGGAAAAATTGTGGAATAAAAGTTTTTCCAAATGTTGCTCGGGTACTTCGCTCAACATGGACCGGGTGGTGCGGGAATTGATGAAAGCAAAACTTTGCCAGCGGGCGGAAGAGAGTGATGACGAAAGTGATGAGGATGTCTATGAGCTGAGTGATTACGGACGCCTGATGGCTCCCTATGCGTTCAGCCTTGACACCTGCAAAAAAATACGAAAACTGTTTTTTGATGGAGGACTGCGGAGAGTCAGACGTGAAAAAGGGTGAACGGCAATACAGAAACCGTATATGAATGGCAGACGGTCCCTGATCCGGGAAAAGGAGGCCTTCCGGAGAATGTGACGCAGGATGATATTAAAAACGACAGATATCTGCTGGATATTCTGTATGCACTCTGCTGCACAGAAGAGGTTCGGCGGATGGGACAGCTGAAACTGCCTGTGGCCGAGAAAAATCCGGAGAAGGCCCGCTCAGCCCTGGATAAAGTCGAAATGAAACTGAAGGACATGATTGCAGAAAAAGATGAAAAGCCGGCAAAATGTGAGGTATGGAAAGCCAGCCCCCTTTCTTATATGCTGGAAAATGGATATGTGCATGAGCGGGAGGAGAAAGAATCCGCCATGAGAGCCATTCTGCTGTGGCACTGGACCAAAGGGAAGACTATGGAAGAAATTAAGAAGGAGACAGGGTTTAACAACTTTGTATCCATAGTGAGCGGGGATCTGGCCCGCATGGCAGAAGTTGTGAGCTACCAGCTGGAAGCCATTTACCACTGCTATGGAGGTTACGCTGGAAAGAGCAGGTTTGCACCCAGGGCTCTCGGTCCGCTCTATGCGCTTTCGACCCGTGTGAAATATGGCATGCGAAGGGATCTGGTGATTATCATGAATCGTCAGCTGAGGGGGATCGACCGAAAAACAGTGCTTCGGATCGGGGCGGCATGTGACAGACTGGGAAAATATGACAGTCCCGCCAATTTTTTGAAGGAGGCCCCGGCAGAAGAGTTGGAGGGGATCATAACCGAGCAGCAGCGAATCGAGCTGCTTCGCCGGATCGACGATCTCTACTTACGTGACAGACTGCCAAGCCTGTTGGACACCATTCAGAGTGATCTGGGAAAGATGTCATTGGGAGATGAGGCGCGAAACGCGATTGAACAGCTGTATAATATCAGCGGCGATACGAAGGAGGAGAATCTGCTGGGACCTTTGGACAAAATTTTCCTGACAGAGGATGCCAGGTTCAGATTGAGGATGGATTCGGAAATAGAACGGCCAATTTACAATGAACGCGTGAATCTGCAGCTGTTTCCGGATGGCAGCCGTGCGAAACTGGAGAGCGAATCGGGAGGAGATAAGACAGTATTTACGATCGGTATTTATACAGGCAATCGAAAACAGGATGAGAATCTCAGCGTGTATTTTGCACAGGAAAAGAGAAGGGGAATCAATATTCTGCTGTTTAAGCAGGAGGCGGCACTTGCAGATATCCATCAGTGCAGAACCGATGGTTCTATATGGGAACTGCTTGACGAGCATGGGGAGGTTCTCATAGGCAGTATCCATATTGCGATGACGTTCCGGACATTCAGTGAACTGATCGCCCAGGATATTGCACTTGATGACAGCGATGCGCACATTTTGCTGTCTATGCTGAAAGATATACGAGGAGTATTCCAGATGCCGGGACTCCAGATACTCAGACCTTTTTTGCAGAACTACGATACTGCCTCCGATCAGCAGCTGTCTGCGGAATCGGCAGAATCAGTGGAAGAAGGAGCCTCCGTTCTGCGTATTCTCTATGACAGGAGGCTGGATCGGGTTGAGCGTGTTCTTGAACATATTACACAGAAACTGAAAGAATCTCATATTTTATATCGAGTTCTGCGGTGGGGCGAAGTTCTCGATTCAGAAGCTTTGACAGACGCTCCGACGATGCTGTTCCTGGAGTGGGATACGGTAAAAAGCAGCAGGAGCCTGGATGCGTTCTGCAATTGCCTGAGGAGGAATCATTACCGGCATACCTATGCACTTTTCAATTCTGAGGATGCTTACCGGAAGTGGGGTACGGAAAATCCAAAGCTGCCGTGTGTGGAACTGGAGCACAGCTGTCAGACCAAAGATATTGACGGCATTGTCAAAAAAATCAGTGTACTTTCTAACCTTTTTAAAAGAAACAAATATCTGATAGGGGTTTCCTACGCAAAAGATAAGATTCAGGGCGGAATGAGGCCTGCGGTGGCTCAGCTTGAGAGAATTGTCGAGCTTCTGAATGAGGAATACGGGGAGTCGGCTGTTCTGTTCGACGAGAATCCATCTTCAGCTAACAAGTTTGACGGCAACGGCGTGCTGCCTGAGGCGTTGAAATTGTATCAGAAATGTGATTATTTTCTGATTCTTGATGACAGCTTTTACGATTTGAGCAGCGCATGTGAGAGAGAGGGGAGGGTAATATTTGAAAAACTGCATCAGGGTCTGGCTGCAGGACACCTTTGGTTCCTGCACCCGGATAATGACAGACACTGCAGATTGTTTAATGAAGGCAGAGATTATTCTACAAGGCTGAATCTGACGGAAGAAAACTCGAAAAGGGTGGCAGAACAGATTATCGAGAAAATTAGTGGAGACATATCGGAAGAATATAAGGAAAGAAAGATAAGAGTCACCATTAATGCTGATAGGCAAGATGCGGCTGAGGAGGTGTCTGATAAGTAAGCTACTATGCAGAGTGGCGCGGGGCAGCGTGCCAGCATCAGAATAAAAAGTTTCATTTTAGAACTCCAATATTATCCCCCCAAAACCCCTGTCAGTCCCAGCTTCCCTATGGAATAATGACTGCAAAGCGGTCATTATACCTGCGCCGAGCCGCTGGCGCCCGAAGGAAGCCAAAACACCACTGCGGCGAGTGTGCATCCCTCGGAGAGAATAGCATATCCGAAGGATATGGTATAATGACCGCAGAGCGGTCATTATACCTGCGCATACCAGTTTCAGCATGTACTGCTGAAATCCGGGCGCTAAATTCCGCCGGAGGCCGCCGTATCCAGAGGATATGGTAAAATAGCGAGGAAAGCGCATGCCATGCTCGCATGAGCATGCATTTGACGAGCGGTTCCATCGAGACGTTAGTCGAGATGGTAAAATATAAACCAGAAAGCGGCCGCAGCCGAAAGAAACCGAGAAGAGACTGAGATACACAATACCAGTCCCATAAAGTTTCATCTCTAAAACACATAGTCTAAATATATAAGGAGGAGAGGATATGTCACTGAAATTTGAGCTCAGCACTGGAGCGGATGAGTTCCTCATAGAGGACGGCGAGGAAAAGGAGTCCTACAGCCTGATGCAGATCCCAAATGAGAATTCCATACTTGTCAAGAAAGCCGCAGCCAGTCTTTATGGCAGGATAGACCCTGTCACTCTTTACAATAACCTTTCTATCTGCGCAGATCTGTTTGAGGTGACCTATGATGCGGTGGACGGCATGGAGGGGCTCCAGTCTTCTGTGTGGAAACTCAGACAGAACTTAAACAAGGCGTCCATCGACAGCGCTGATGACTATGTCAGGGAGTTTATAAATCGTGTAGATAAGATTCCCGGCTATTACAAGATAGGAGTGAAGGCACTCTTGTCAGAGCCTATAAACGGAAGTCAGGCCCTGAAGGTATTTTCGCTTATCAGTGCCGAGGCAGCGAAGATAAGCAGCCGGGCAAAAGAACTCATAGACATGTTTAAAACTCTCCAGAATGAGGCTGGAGAGATTGTGACAAGAATGCTTGATGCCAGAGCCCTGGATGTGAAACAGAAAAAGCAGCTTGAGGATAATGTAGCCGGACTTAAAGCAAAGATGGATGGCCTCAAAGCAGTCCAGGATGATCTGGAATCGGAGATAGAGGAGCTTTCAGAGAAATACAAAGAAATAGATAAAAAGATCGACAGGGCGTCCAATCAGCAGTTCTGGATGGGGATTACCTCCGCCTTATGCGGAGCTATAGGCACAGGTCTGTCGGCATATGTCTCCACCACCGGAGCAGGTGCAGCTAACAATATAGGAAAAAATGTGGCCGACGCAGTATCCTCAGAAAAACAAAATGCCTCTGTTCAAAACACGCAGAAGCGGCTTGATGAGGTCAATGAAAAAATGAAAGCCTCGGAGGAGAGAATCAATGCTCTGAAAAAACAGCTGTCAGATAAGGATAAGGAGCTGAATGACGAGAATGACAAGGAGAAAAAGAAAGCTCTCTTAAAGGAAAAGGAGGAGCTCGCTTCAAAGCTGGAGCAGGAACAGGCAGGAAAGAGAGCGCTTGAAGCACAGGCAAAGTCTTATACAGATGTTATCTCAGGCATCTCTGCAGGGCTTTCAAATCTGAGCGGAAGCCTTGATAAGCAGGCTTCAGAGCTTTCAGATACAGTTGCCGCTCTCACGAAGCTTGCGGATGATATATCGGAAAAGAGAGCCGTTCTCAGAAAGGAAAAGAGAGAGATTCTGAGGCAGGTGGCTGAATACACGAAGACTGTTGAAAATTCAGTTGTCACCAAAAATTCACTTGATCTGGCTATTTCCGCCTTAAGCGCAGGCATCGGCGCCATGAATTATATTGTGAGCGTGCTCAATGATTTTTATACTTTCTGGACTTCTGTCAAGACTCAAACAGGCTCTATGGCTGAAGGAGAGATAGAAAACTATATCACTCTCTTTGAGGATGATCCGGAAGAACTGAGAACCATAAATTTTTACGTTATGCTTGCATCAAATGCCGCACAGTGGGTGGCACTCAAGCTCGTGCTTACGGACTACCAGCATGCTTTTTACCGGGTCAGCGACAAGCTTCAGGCTCAGCTTAATGTTAAACAGGACAGCAATCCTGAAGTTATGTGGAAACGGGCCATCGAGCTCAGCAAGGGTAAGAGCGTAATGTTAGAGATTCAGGAGAAAAATATATAAATTATGAAGGATTTCAGATTTTCAGATCTTTTGAATATTGCAGCGGCCGGCTTTGGCCCCCGCTCTTCGGAGAACGCCGTGCCGAATGCCGGTAAGGGCCGGCTCTTCAATTTTGCAAAAGAAGCGATAGAGGATGAGCTTGATATCCTCCTGCAAAAGCAAAAAGAAGCCGAGGCCCTGGCTGATAAGGTTCTCCCTCTCATAAAGGAGCAGAAGGAAAGGTGCAGCACTGCTCTTGAGAAACTTTCCGACAGACAGCTCTCTGTCATGGATATGAGAGCCTCCCTGTACAGCATGAAAAATGCTTCCGAAGCCTGGATTGGCGAGGAGGAAGCAAAAATTCAGGGTCTTAATGCTGAGCTTATAAATGTACAGAATGAGGCGTCAGAAGCCTATGCCTATCTGCAGCAAAAGATAGATGAGGCGAACATGAAAAGAGCCAAGCTTAAAAAATGGTGCTGGGTGCCCTTTTATAACCTGGCGCTGCTCTCGGATTTTGAAAGCGTCCGAAAAGATACAAATGCCCGCATAGACAAACTTAACTGCAGGATGTGTGAGATAAGGGAGGAAATGAAAAAGCTCTCCAGAAATATGGATGAGGCCGGTAAAGGGAAGGCTGCTTTTGGCTGCCTTTCTTCCCTTATGGAGAGGGAGCTGTCTGAGCTGTCTGACCGGATTGATGTACTGAACAGGATAATATGCCTGTGGAACCAGTTTTACCGGTTCTTTGCTGCCCTTAAATCAGATATAACCGCCAGAGATGATATAGACGGCCTGATGGAGGAGGCAAAGATTCAGATGAGATATGCTGCAGACGCGGAGAAGTGTATAAACTATGACAGGTTCTCAGTCCCGGCCTTTGAAAGCGGACAGTATCTCATCCGCACCTTTGACGGCTCTTATGACATGTTAGTGGATGAAAAGCAGAACAGCAGCCCGGCGCTTTTTCCTCACAGCGGCAGCCTGTCCCATAACCTGGACGCTGTCATGGCGGCGGACAGCAGCAGTGTTCTCATATGCTTTCTGGACGGCTCTGTGATTGTGCTGGGCGGAAGGCATCTGGCCCTTACACGTACCGGAGAAAACAGCCTGTCTTTCTGTCCGCTTGAGATCTTTGAAGTCCTGGAGCAGGAAGAAGGGGGAGAACCCGGAATGCCTGGACTCTGGGTATCCGAAAACCAGAAGTTCTGTATCAGAGAGTACCCGGGAGAGGAGGGGCTTTATGAGCTCAGCTTTTTTAAGGATCAAAGCCTGTGCCTCGATGTGGCCTCCGGAAATTTCAGACTTGGCACCAGGCTTCAGCTCTGGAAGGAAAATGGCACAAACAGCCAGAAATTCAGGATAGAAAGGCAGAATTGATACCCTCCTGCTGGCGGGCCGTATGCTGACAAGTGAAATTTCTTTCCGCAGGCCGCCTTTGACGGCACTTTGACGGCAAAACATTGTAACATTCCAGATAGCTCATAGCCGGTATACAGGAGCTGATGGCAGTCTCTGTGCACCGCATCAATCTGCTGCGTCTCCAGGAGGACCCCTATTTATGCTGCACTACATTTTAACTGACTTGCAGGATACAGTGACACATATTCCTGTGAGCATAGCAGCCGGAGTACTCGCTCTGGCTCTCTGCGTATTCATTAACAGGTACTTTCGAAAAAATCTGCCCTGCGGCTCCGGCTTTCTGCTGGGCGTGTATCTGGAACAGCTGGCCTGGCTGGTATTTTTTAACCGGCCTCCCGGCAGCCGCAGAAGCCTTGACCTGTCATTGTTTGACACTCTGAGCCACAGTATAAGGGGAAATTCCTATGTACTGGAAAATATACTGCTCTTTATCCCGTTCGGCCTGCTTCTTCCTACGTTTTTCAGAGGCAGGTGCGGCTTTCTGCTCTGTACGGTACTGGCCTTTCTGTGCAGCCTTTTTATTGAAACCATCCAGTATATCACTGCAAGAGGCTATTCGCAGACAGACGATATCGCTATGAATGTCCTGGGAGCAGTTATTGGATATGTGCTGTTCCAGGTGACGAAACTCGTTTACAGAGCGGCCAGACAGCTGCTTTAGCCGGATATACCAGGGATATATACCAGTGGGCTGAGCGCGCCTGCGCAAAGGTTGCTAGAACAGAGCGGGGAGAGGAAATATGCAGAAGGCCTGAAGAGCGGGAATGTGAAAAAGATTATCAAATACGGCAGGGACTTTCGTGAAAAAAGTAGGGCAGGTAACGGTATGCCCCTAATCAGTTTCTGCCCGCGTCCTATATGCAAAGCCTTATTGCAAATATGTAACGGAAAGGGTTCTTCTATGATAAATTGAAATTCATAGAAGGCCTTTTTATTATGCAAAAACAAGGTAATTTTTCACATCTGATCAAATGGCATGAGTGTAACGCGAGCCTCCAGCTGCAGAAAAACAGAGCAGAAAGAATGCCTGAAGAGATGAGGACGGTTATCTGAAAATGCCGGACAAAAAAGTTGGATAAATATGGAAAAAATGACGAAATACTAATTATGTTGTAAAAAAGTCGGCGGATGGAAAGGAAGACTGGGGAGCAGCTGAAAAAGAGCTGCTGCAGGCTTCTGCCGATTCAAATAAATGGAAAAGAGTGAGTGATATGAAGAGGGATGGACGAAGGAAAAGGCTGATAATTTTGTTAACAGCGCTGTTGCTGAAGAAGAGGGAAAGAATATCTGAGAAAGGGCGTGTCATGTCATGTTAGTTAAAAACCGTTCCTTTTTTATTCTAATCGATCTGGCTGCGATGGCGATAGCCTATGTGATGACGCTGTTTGCCCTGTATGGCACTTTGCCCTCCAGAACAAAATGGTACGGCCTTATGGCAGTGCTGGGAGTTTACCTGGTATCGGATCTGTTCTTTGGGCACGAGAAGCCGCTGGCAGAGGAAAGCGGTGTGGAAACCTTTCTGGACGTGGTGCGGCAGACGGTCTATATGGCCTTTCTGTTTGCCCTCCTCTTGTTTCTGCTGGGGCAGAGAGGCGGAGACACAAGGCTGTTTTTCGGCCTTCTGGTGCTGTTTTCCTTTGGATGTCTTTACCTCGGAAGAATTTACTGCAAGGCAGTGATCTTCAATTACTATGGAAATGAAAAAAACAGAACCCGCCTTTTAATCTTTGCAAATCCGTCGAATGTGCAGAAGGCTATGGGCCGGCTCGCCGCCTCCAACCTGTATATGTATGAGCTGATAGCCCTGGTGATCATGGACCGTGAGGGAAAGAACCCTGAGCTGAATCTGATCAGGCCAAAAGATACAGGAGGATATGAGAGGAAAAGCACTTCAGACTTTGATCTTACCGAGTATCTCAAGCGCCAGGCAGTAGATGAAGCCCTGATCAGCCTGCCGGACAGCAGCAGGGAATGCATCAGCAGCCTTTTAGAGAAGCTGCAGTGTATGGGGATTGTCGTCCATGTGGCGGCCAGCAGCCTGGGACTCTCAGAGGAGGAAAAGCAGATAGGAGAGCTTGGGCTCTACCGGGTTCTGACCTACGGCCCCCGAATTTTCCGCCCCTCTGAACGGATATTAAAGAGGGTCATGGATATTCTGGGAGCGGCTGTGGGGATTTGCCTGACCGTTTTAATCGGACTCTTCGTCGTTCCGGCCATTAAGCTGGAGTCTCCTGGACCGGCTGTTTTTAAGCAGACCCGCATTGGAAAAAACGGCCGGAAGTTTTCGATTTATAAGTTTCGTTCCATGTACATGGATGCGGAGGAGCAAAAGAAAGAGCTCATGAAGCAGAATGAGATGGAAGGGTTCATGTTTAAGATGAAGGACGACCCGAGAATTACGAAGGTAGGAAAGTTTATCAGGAAAACGAGTATAGACGAACTTCCGCAGTTTTTTAATGTGCTGCGGGGAGATATGAGCCTTGTGGGAACGAGGCCTCCGACCGTGGACGAGTTTGAGCGCTATGAGGAGCATCACAAAAGGCGCCTTTCGCTCCGGCCCGGGATCACAGGCATGTGGCAGGTAAGCGGCCGCAGTGACATCCAGAATTTTGAGGATGTGGTGAGGCTGGATCTGGAGTACATAGACAACTGGTCTGTCTGGCTGGATATCAAGATTCTCTTTCAGACAGTTTTCGTTGTCTTCTTTCACAGAGGCGCAAAATGACAGCCACCCCCCAGATGGCTGAAATGTGTATCCGAAGACGCCTGCACAGGGCAAAGACCAGCGTAAGACCGGAGCAAAAAAAGGCGGGATCTTCCAAGGGAAAGGAAGGAGAGCTATGAATCGACAGGAGTATGACCGGGCGGCCAAATTCTGGATAAGCCGCGAATCAGAAATAAAACAAATGGAGCCGAAACAGCTCCTATCAAAAATAGAAGAATTTCTTACATCCCACAACACCTGTGCTCTGGCAACAGGATGCGGAAATTTCGTGCGGTGCACCCCGTTAGAATACGAATACTTCAGAGGCCGTCTGTGGATTATCACAGAGGGTGGCCTGAAATTCGCGGCACTGAGAGATAATGATCGGGTCAGTGTGGCGGTTTACGAGCCATACACAGATTTTGATTCAGTGAAAGGGATTCAGATAACCGGAACTGCTCAGGTGGCAGAGCCGGGAAATGGGGAATTTGAAGAATATCGGGCGCACAGGAGTGAAAAAGGAGGTTCGGTAGCCGCTCTGCCGCAGGGACTCTATCTTCTGGTAATCCATCCCGAGCGGATAGAGGGCGTGTTTGGAGAGTTTCTGGAGATGGGGTATTCGGCCAGACAGAAACTTACTTTGAGAGAACCTATGGCGAACTCTGCCTCTGACGGCTCGCAGCCGGTCAATTTCGCCTCGGCGCCGGACTGACAGCGTTCATATCTTCCTGCTTTTTTGGGTGAGATTATCATCGCTGGTTTATTCAGAAGCAGCTGGCCTCTGACAGGGAACGGTCTGTTTTTTCAGAATTATCATCTGCCTTCACCCTCAAAAACGCCTTGCACCTGCAGGCGTTTTATATTATAATCATCAGACGTGAATCGTGAAACCCTATGAAAAGAAAGGCAGATATATACCAATGACAGAAGCAGTAAAACACACGAGAGAGGGAAATCCTCTGGGCAATGAGCGGCTGCCCAGGCTCCTTAAAAGCTATGCAGTACCCAGCGTGATCGCCATGCTGGTCAGCTCACTTTACAACATTGTAGACCAGATTTTTATCGGACAGGGTGTCGGCTATCTGGGAAATGCAGCCACCAATGTGGCCTATCCCCTGACCACCATTTGTCTGTCGATTGCTCTTTTAATCGGAATTGGAAGCGCATCCCGTTTTTCCCTGGAGCTGGGGGCGGGGAGAAAGGAAAGCGCCGCCCAGGCAGTGGGAACGGCCGTCTGCATGATGGTGCTGTTTGGCGTCATCTACGTGGTGCTGATCGAATTATTCCTCCATCCCCTTCTCACCGTATTCGGAGCCACCAAGGATGTCATGCCCTACGCAGAGAGCTATACCAGAATCACTGCAGTGGGAATGCCTCTCCTGATTCTGACAAACGGTATAAGCAACCTGGCCAGGGCGGACGGAAGCCCCAAGTATTCCATGACCTGCATGCTGGTGGGAGCAGTGATCAACACCATTTTGGACCCGATTTTCATTTTTGTGCTGCACCAGGGGGTAGCGGGAGCCGCTCTCGCCACGGTGATTGGACAGGTATTCTCCTGCCTGATGGCTCTGAGTTATCTGAGACGCTTCAGCCATGTGGAGCTTCGGCGCAGCCATTTCAGGCTCAGGCTTCCCGTGTGCCTGAAAATTGCTTCCCTGGGAATGAGCAACAGCTTAAACCAGCTTGCCATCACCTTTGTCCAGATTGTGCTGAACAACTCTCTGACCTATTATGGGGCCCATTCCGTTTACGGAAGTGAGATTCCCCTCGCCAGCTGCGGAATTGTCATGAAAACCAATGCCATTTTGCTGGCTGTCATCATCGGGATTTCCCAGGGCTCCCAGCCGATTATCGGATTTAACTACGGGGCCAGACAGTATGAGAGGGTGCTCGGGATTTACCGCCTTGCCATCACCTGCAACCTGATTATTTCCGGTATCGGATTTCTGCTGTTCCAGCTATTCCCAAGACAGATTATCGCTCTCTTTGGAACGGGAGATGCCCTCTACTTTGAGTTTGCCATCAAATTTTTAAGAATTTTCCTTTTTATGGTTATCATAAATGGGGTTCAGCTGATTTCGGCCAACTTTTTTGCAGCCATCGGAAAGCCGGTGAAGGGGGTTGTGTTATCCCTTACCCGCCAGGTATTCTTCCTGGTGCCCCTGATTCTGATTCTTCCTCTGGTCTGGGGCATTGAGGGAATTATGTTTGCAGGCCCGATAGCCGACTTTGCCGCCTTTATCACTACCATGATTCTCATTCGGAGAGAGATGGGACATATTAGGGCAGCTCAGGCAGAGATTGAGGCAGCTTAAGAGCGACGCTGGGAGCAAAAAAGCTCCGGCTCCCGCCTTTTACGGCAGGAACCGGAGCT
This sequence comes from Clostridium sp. M62/1, assembly GCF_020736365.1. NCBI lineage: Bacteria > Bacillati > Bacillota > Clostridia > Eubacteriales > Clostridiaceae > Clostridium > Clostridium sp. M62/1. The sequence goes on from NZ_CP085988.1 coordinate 1,844,925, forward strand.
TTTTTTACATAACAGGAAACTTCGTTCTCTGTTATATAAAAACGCTTCGCGGGGATCGCACTGGGTTGGAGAGGAATACGGCTGCTTTGCAGCCCCGCCGCAGGCGGAGAATCCTGCGAGGCAGGATTCTTTGTACCATTAGAACAAACTTTCCATTCTGTGTTCTGTCCGCCTATGCCAGATGAAAGATCTGGATCAGCATCAGCCAGGCCATTCCATAATAGGTGACAACGGCAACCAGATCGTTGACCGTTGTGATAAGGGGGCCGGAGGCTACCGCCGGATCCACCTTGATTTTGTGGAAAAACAGCGGGATTACCGTGCCGGCGAAGCTGGAAATTGCCATGGCGAGAACCAGGGAGACTCCCACACAGGCAGAAACAGAGAAGCCGTAAAGCAGGGATTTGTCCCTAAAGATACATACGTAGATGCCGATAAAGACAAAAGCCACGATGCCCAGCAGCCCGCCGTTGGCGATTCCGATCTTTACCTCCTTCCACACAAGAGCAAGCCTCTTTTTGAAGGTGATGTCATCATCCATGAGAACACGGATGGTTACAGCCAGGGACTGGGTTCCCACATTGCCTGCCATATCCAGGATCAGCGACTGGAAGCAGATGAGAATGGCAATCTTGGCCACAATCCCCTCAAACATGCCAACCACACTGGAAACAAACATTCCCAGGAAGAGCAGGGCCACCAGCCATGGAAGGCGCTTCTTCATGCTGGTGAGCAGGGTCTCCTTCATATCCTCGCTGTCGCCGTCGCCCTCAGCAATACCGGCCAGCTTGTTGTAAACCTCCTTGGATTCAGCCTCCATGTAGTCTACAATATCCTGAACGGTGATGACGCCCACCAGGTGATCCTCAGAATTGAGAACAGGGAGAGAGTCCTCCTCATAGTCCCGGATCCAGTCCATACATTCTTCCAGATCGTCATGGTCGTGGACAAAGGGGTAGGAGTTGACAATAATGCTCTCAAGGGGCGTGTACTCTCTGGCGAGAATCAGATCCTTTAAGTCAATGGCCCCGTAAAAGCAGCCGTTTTCATCTACCGCATAGAGCGTCGTGATATTGTCATTGTCGGCGCTCTGGCGGATCAGCTCCCGCATGGCCTCCTTCACAGACAGTCTGTAGCAGATAGAGATATAATTTGTGCTCATCAGGCTTCCGATCTCATCATCTCCATAGGAGGAGAGAAGGCGGATATCGCCGGAGGTTTCCTCACTTAAATTTGCCTCAATGCTGTCGTGGAAGGACTCAGGAAGCTGCTCGAGAAGCTCGGCAGCGTCGTCAGAATCCATGTGCTCAATAACGCCTGCCGCCTCCTTGGGGGCAAGCTCTGTGAGCAGAGTCTCAGGCTCATCATAGTAGGAAAAGATTTCGGCCGTCCACTCCTCACCCATCTTGGAGTACAGCTCTTTTCTCTCCTGAGGAGTCATCTCCTCCAGAGCCTGTGCAATGTCGTAGTCGTGATAATCGTCCAGACGTGAGAGGAGTGCTTCTCTGTCATGCTCTCCCCGGATAAACTGGATGATCTCTTTTACAATCTCTTCGTTGATGAATTCATGTCTTCTCACATTCATATCCTCCTTTTATTCAGTTGTCATTTGGGTGAATATGCCGGAATACTTCTGGCTGTGAGAACAGAGAAATCATCAGATTTGCAGAATATCAGCAGCCTGACAGGCGCTGAAAGCAGACGCAGGGCGCAAAAAGGCCGCTGCATCAGGTCTGTATGCTCTGAGCAGGGACAGCCACAGAAAGCCGGATATTCAGTTTTGCGGTATCAGGATGACCGTCGCCGTCCATACATTCACTTCCTTTCGGGTACGTCTGAAGAACAGAGGCAGGATTGGAACAGATACAGGCAGAGCCTGCTGTGACAGGATTTTCACAGAACTGTTCACAAATAAAAAAGCCCATATCAAAGCCTGAGCGAATGATATGGACTCATACTGCGTATCCAATCCGTTCAAGCTTTAGCTTCACAGGGCGTGAAATTACATTATTCTGCGCCTTACAGCGACACAGACTGCTGACCTGATTAGAGGTGTCTCCACCTTTAACCGGCAGTAACCCTTATCCCTGTGGTAGCCTCACCTACCGAATGTTCTTTTTACAGATTAGTTGTAACACAACCAAAAGCAGGTGTCAAGAAAAAAACAAAAAAATGTGAAAAGCAGTTTCTTTTCAGCGACTGTCCATGTCTTTGCTGAGACTTACTTTTCCGTCAGCACTGCTTCCCTCCGCATGAGCGTAATTTACGAGAAAACGGCAGAAATCATCTGCGGCTTTCTCGCAAGCGCCGTGGGAACGGCGTGTCAGGACAATATCTCTGCTGCAGTGCATGTTTATAATAGGAAGAAGCCGGATTTTGGGAGTGGAGAGCAGCCCCCAGGAATATTCCGGCCAGAAGCCGACGCCCAGGCCTGCCGCGATCAGGTTCCGGACCGATTCCGGGTTATCCGTCTCGCAGACCGTGTGGCATGCAAAGCCTGCCTCCAGACAGAAGCGCTCGCAGATTCTACGGATGGGCCGGTTGTTGGACAGGCTGATGAATCCCTCATCCTTCAGACAAGCCAGATCAACGCCGTCCAGCCCTGCATAGGGGGAGCCTGCCGGAACAGCCATAAAAAACCGTTCCTGCAAAAGCAGCTGTTCGCCGTATCGGAGGGGAGTTCCGGGAAAGGCCGTGGAGATACAGATATCATCATGTTCCCGATCCGGATTCTGGACCAGGCGGAACAGGATCTCCGGGTGAAGCTCCTTATAGGCGATGATGCAGTCTGTCACCAGACGGGTAGCCGCCAGAAGATTTAAGTGAATCGTGCGCTGGTTCATCCGCTCCTTTTTCTGTATTTCCGAGGGGATTTCATCCAGGGCAGCCATTATGGGAAGGAGCTTCTGTTCCAGAAAGCGCCCGGCGTCATTGAGCCGGATATTCCTTTTCTCTCTTTCAAAGAGGGAAACTCCAAGCTCCTGTTCCAGCCTCTTGATGGACTGGGACAGGGCGGGCTGGGCAATCTGGAGAACCTCGGCGGCCTTCGTCATGTGCTGGTATTTTGCCGCCACCAGAAAATAGCGCAGCTGTAGAAGTTCCATAGATCATCCTCTTTTCTGTCTCGCCGCTTCGTCATCCGCTCTGCAGAAATGTCTGCAGAAATAAGGCAGAAGTGACAGCGGGAAATTGTTAAAAATCATATCAAAGTTACTTTTCATTAACTGTTTGTCACCGGTAAAAAACACTGGATTTTTTTCTATTATAGCTGAAAAAAAGAAAAAACAAAAGAAAAATTTTAGGCATAAAAGGATAAATCATAACATAAAAGTTATTAATTGATAAAAATAAAATATTGGAAATCGTTAAAAAAATAACGTATAATAAGGCCAGATAGTTGAGAGAGAAGGAAAAGCGAAAGAAGAGCGCTGAAGAATGAAACAGAATGGCCTGATCAGGACGGCAGGCAAAAGCAGAAAAATCAGGAGGATAGAAATTATGGCAAGAAAAACAGTCTGTATTGAGAGAGAGTATGGGAGCAACGGCCGAAAGATTGCAGAATGGCTGTCCAGGAATACCGGCATTGAACTCTATGACAGGGAAGCTCTGATAAAGGTGGCAGAGGAAAATCATCTGGTGACAGGGGACGGTATGACAGAGGATGAGAAGAGGCATCAGATGCACAGGGAGGCGATCAAATTCCTGGCTGACAGAGGATCCTGCATATTTGTGGGAACCTGCGCAGCAGGCGTGCTCCAGGGGCGTGACAGAAATATCAATGTGTTTGTCAAGGCTGATATGGAGAGCAAGGTCCGCTGGGCCATGGCCAGCGAAAAGATCAGCCGCGAGGAAGCGGAAAAGAAGATTGCCGAGATGGATGAGAAGAGAAGCAAAATAAGGGATAGTTATTCTGTTACCGAGTGCGGCGACCGGGTGGATTACGATCTCATTATCACCAGCTCCCGCTTTGGAATCGAGGGAACGGCGGAACTGATCCGCTCCTGTATGGCGAGAGCCTAGCCCCAGCCTGCTCAGCATTTGGTGAGATAAATGTATTTTCATAAGTATTTTCTGCGAGAATCCCCCCGGGAATTTCCTGGGGGGATTCTTGCGGTGTAAAATTTATGCCGCCTGAAATATGATAAAGTTGAATGAAGGGGAAAAATGTTGTATGATTATTCGGAACAAGCAGAAAATACAGGATAAAAGAAAAAATTATCCTGAAAGAGACAGGAGGGAAAGATGGAAAATCATCGTATTATTCAGGTGGAGGAGAAGGTGCCGGTTAATCTTCTCATCCCGCTAAGTATCCAGCACATGTTTGCCATGTTCGGAGCGTCGGTGCTGGTTCCTTTTATGTTTGGCATTAATCCGGCGATTGTACTGTTTATGAATGGAGTGGGAACGCTTCTCTTCATTTTTTTAACTAAGGGAAAGGCTCCCGCCTACCTGGGCTCCAGCTTCGCATTCCTGGCGCCGGCCGGCCTTGTGATTGAAAAGTTCGGCTATTCCTATGCTCTGGGAGGCTTCGTGGCTGTGGGATTTCTGGGATGTATCCTGGCTTTTGTGATCTGCAAATTCGGTTCCCGGTGGATTGACGTGGTGCTCCCGCCGGCAGCCATGGGACCTGTGGTAGCACTTATCGGTCTGGAATTGTCCGGAACGGCTGCCGGCAACGCAGGCCTTCTCGACGAAGTCCTGGATCCAAAGAAGGTGATTGTATTCCTGCTGACTCTGGCAGTTGCCGTATTTGGCTCCATACTGTTTCGGGGATTCTTATCGGTTATCCCTATTCTGATTGCCATTATCGCAGGCTATGCAGCGTCCCTCTGCATGGGGCTGGTGGATTTTTCGCAGGTAGTAAGCGCTCCGCTGTTTGCCCTTCCGAACTTTTCAGCTCCCAAATTTAATGCAGAGGCAATTATGATTCTTCTGCCGGTGATTCTGGTCATCACCTCGGAGCACATCGGCCACCAGGTAGTGACAGGAAAGATTGTAGGCCGCGACCTTCTGAAGGATCCGGGGCTTCACCGCTCCCTTTTAGGAGACAATCTCTCTACCATGATCTCAGGACTGATCGGTTCAGTTCCAACTACAACCTATGGAGAAAACATCGGCGTTATGGCTGTCACGAGAGTCTACAGTGTCCGTGTGATCGCAGGCGCTGCAGTGCTCTCCATTATCTGCTCCTTTATAGGAAAGCTGTCCATGCTGATCAGCAGCATTCCGGGCCCCGTGATCGGGGGAATCTCCTTCCTTCTCTATGGAATGATTGGAACCTCGGGTCTGCGCATTCTCGTGGATTCCCAGGTGGACTATGGAAAATCCAGGAATCTGGCTCTGACCTCTGTGATCTTTGTGACAGGTCTCTCCGGCATCGCAGTCAATATCGGAAATATTCAGCTCACGGGAATGGTTCTGGCCTGTGTTACGGGAATGATCCTGAGCCTGATTTTCTATATCCTGGACAGGCTGCACCTGACAAACGACTGAGAAGACTGAGAGGGCCGGCTGTGTTCTGCAGAAATTTTAGCTGAGCAGAAATACCTGGGCATTCTGGAAGGGGAGGCTTCTGGCCTGAGCGTGGGAGTCACAGTAGATGTCGATATGGCTGCCCTTTACTCCGCCGCCTGTGTCCTCGGCTGTGTAGACCTGCCCGTTGATAAGCAGGCGGCTTCCCATGGGAATTACCCGCGGGTCTACGGCTACAGTGCGGCCGGAGGCGGCGATGGTGCCGGAGCTGGTGCGCCCGCCCCAACCGGCGCTGCAGCTTCGGCAGGAGCAGTATCCGGTAATGCGGAAATTTCCCAGGTTCTGGACAGAGGAGATGCCCTCCAAAAGCCCGCTCTGCCCGTCTGCTCCGGAGACGTGGTAGGAGAGTGAGTTGCCCACGGTTTTTCCATTGCTCACAATTGAAGCGGTGTACAGACCGCTGCCGAGGGATTCCCAGTCGATGGAAACGAAAAAGCCGGGCGTGCTCTCTGCGCCTGTTCTGGATTCCAGATCGGGGCGGGACAGGGAAGTGGTGGCCGGGATCTCCTGGACGGTTTCTCCTGTCAGCACATTGGCAATGCGCAGGGTGAAATCAGCCGGAGAGGAGGGCTGGCTGTTCTGATAACACCAGCCTGACACACCAGTTTCGTTGAGAAAATCGAGATGCCCGCAGGAGTCCTCTCCGGCAAAAGCCGAAAAGGCACCCAGAAGGGCAAAGGTAATCGTAAGTAAAAAAAGTTTCAGCGTCTTTAACATAGAGCGCTCCTTTCTTGCGGCCGGAATAGCGGCAGCAGTGCCGCGAAGAAATGTTACAGAAAAAATAAAAAATGTTACAAAAAGTGACAAAATGTAATAATTCTGTAATATTTATGGCCGTAAGAAAACATTATACATAGATTTTTCCATTTGTCAAGGGGAGAGGGCCCCTGTTTTCGGAGAGCGCATCCATAGCGGAACGTTTATGTTCTATATTAGAAAGAAACATCAGGAACCAGTATGCTTATGCTTTAACGCAGCGGGGTCTTTCCCTCAAAGCGAAAAAAGTCCGGTACCTTCCCAGGGAAAATACCGGACATCCGTTCTTATTTCTCATTATTCAGTTTTTTATTCAACGGCATAGACCTTTTCTGTCTGGCGCCCATAATCCAGGGCATCCTCATGTGAATCAAAATAAATATCAAGGTGATTTCTGCCCACACCGGATCCCGTATCTTCTACTGTGTAGACGGTATCTCCGATCCGAAGCTGTGTCCCGATAGGAAAGACGCTTAAGTTTGCCGATATCGTGTGATCAGCCTGAGGGGCTGTGCCGGAGTAGGTAAGTAAATTTCCCTTGGAGCATTTCTGGCATCCGCAGTAGGCGGTGATGTCAAACTCTCCCAGAAAACTGCCCTCTGCTGTCTTAACAGGATCAGATGTCTCCTCAGAAAATGCGGAAACCTCTGCGGCGGGACCGCTGGCCTCTGCTGTCTCTTCAGCGTAAGAGGTAAAAGCTGCGCCTGCTATAAGAGCGACAGAAAAAACTGCGGCGGACAATCCGTGGCTTAATCTTTTTTTCATATTTTTCCTCACAATCAGAATTATTTCATAGAGATTATGGTTTGTTACAATCTGTTTATTATTATATTACAAAAATGTTAAATGTCAAGCTAAGATCAGATTAAGCTGCAATTATAAAAAATTTTTCCAAAATCTGTTGACAAAATACTATAGAAGTAATATAGTATCAACTGTAGATGTTAGCACTCCTTAGTGTTGAGTGCTAACAGAACAGGAAACTGACAGAAAGGAATGAGGCAGTTGGAGCTGGGTGAGAGAAAAGAAAAGATATTAAAAGCGATTATCCAGACCTATCTGGAGACCGGAGAACCGGTAGGCTCCCGGACAATTTCAAAATACTCTGACTTGAACCTGAGTTCTGCCACCATTCGGAATGAGATGTCAGACCTGGAAGAGCTGGGCTATATCATACAGCCTCATACCTCGGCCGGAAGGATTCCCTCAGATAAGGGATACCGCTTCTATGTGGATCAGATTATCAGGGAAAAGGACGACGAGGTGACGGAGATTAAGGACTTGATGATACAGCGGGTTGACCGGGTGGAACTGCTGCTCAAGCAGCTTGCCACCATCCTGGCGGCGAATACCAATTATGCCACGATGATCAGCGGGCCGCAGTACCATCAGACCAAGATCAAATTTATCCAGCTGTCGCGGATGGAGGCAGGAAAGCTTTTGATTGTGACAGTTCTTGAGGGAAATATCATTAAGAATTCCATGGTGGATCTGGATGGAGAGCTGAGTGAGGAAGAGCTTCTGAACCTGAACATTCTGCTGAATAACTCGTTAAACGGGCTGACGTCCGATCAGATTAATCTGGGCGTTATCACAAAGATGAAGGAACAGGCGGGAAGCAGAAGGCAGATCGTGGATCTGGTGCTCAATGAGGTTGCAGAGGCTATCAGGGCAAATGAGGAGGATCTTCAGATTTATACCGGAGGAACCACGAATATTTTCAAGTACCCTGAGCTGAGCGACGGACAGAAGGCCAGTGAGCTTCTGGGAACTCTGGAGCAGAAAGAGCTTCTTAAAAATCTGTTTACAGATGAAGGAGACGGCCAGGAGAATACAGGCATACAGGTTTATATCGGAGATGAGACTCCGGTTCAGTCTATGAAGGACTGCAGCGTCGTGACAGCCAATTATGTATTGGGCGACGGACTGCGGGGAACCATAGGAATTATCGGTCCCAAGCGTATGGACTATGAGAAGGTGGTAAACACTCTGCGCTCCCTGATGAGCCAGCTGGAAGCGACCTTCAACCATGACCAGTAGCCTTCGGGCGTGCTGGAAGAAAGGGTTTGGTCCGGTTTACAGCAAAACAGAGAGGAATCTGGGAGGACGGTTCTGATACAGATAAGGAGTTCCGAACAGGTGAATTCAGATAAAGAAAGGTGAAGCCAAGTGAGCGAAGAATTAAAGGATAAAGAGAACATGCAGCCCGAGTCCGAACAGGAGAACAGGGACTGCGGCGAAGCTGCCGGGAAAAATGCGTCATCTGAGACTGCAGAGGGCGCTGAAGGAAGTCAGGCAGAGGAGAGCGGGGCCGAGGAAAAGACAGGCGCGGATGGCGAACAGGCAGAGGAGGGCGGGGAGGAATCCCAGCCGGAGAAAAAAGGCTTCTTCGCCAGAAAAAAAGATAAGCGGGATCAGCAGATTGAAGAGCTGACAGACCGCTTAAAGCGTACCATGGCAGAGTTCGACAACTTCAGGAAGAGGACAGAAAAGGAAAAATCAGCCATGTACGAGATCGGAGCCAAAGATGTGATTGAAAAAATCCTTCCGATCGTCGACAATTTTGAGAGAGGCTTAAGTGCCGTGCCCGAAGGCGGCGATGCTTTCGCTGAGGGCATGAATATGATTTACCGGCAGCTTTTAAAGACGCTGGAGGAGCTGGGCGTAAAGCCTATCGAGGCGGTGGGACAGCCGTTTGATCCGAACTTCCACAATGCAGTGATGCACATCGAGGACGAGAGCCTTGGAGAAAACGTGGTGGCAGAGGAGTTCCAGAAGGGATACCTTTACCGGGACAGCGTGGTAAGACACAGCATGGTGAAGGTGGCCAACTAAAAGCAGTCAGTCCCGGCAGGCACAGGATGCCGCAGGACAGCGGGAAGCCCGGACAGCAGAGCTTCCGGCAGCAGGTAAGATGACAGGTTGAATGGAAATAGAGGAAATTTATCAGGAGGAAAAAGCTATGAGCAAGATTATTGGTATTGACTTAGGTACAACAAATAGCTGCGTGGCGGTTATGGAGGGCGGAAAGCCGGTTGTAATCGCCAATACAGAGGGCGTGAGAACGACTCCGTCCGTAGTGGCATTCACAAAGACAGGGGAGAGATTAGTGGGTGAGCCTGCAAAGCGTCAGGCAGTCACAAACGCAGAGAAGACCATCTCCTCCATCAAGAGACATATGGGTACGGACTACAAGGTAACCATCGATGACAAGAAATACTCTCCTCAGGAGATTTCTGCCATGATTCTTCAGAAACTGAAGGCAGATGCAGAGGCATATCTGGGAGAGAAGGTGACAGAGGCTGTTATCACAGTTCCGGCTTACTTCAACGACGCGCAGCGTCAGGCCACCAAGGATGCAGGAAAGATTGCAGGCCTTGACGTTAAGCGTATCATCAACGAGCCGACAGCCGCAGCTCTTGCATACGGACTGGACAATGAAAAAGAGCAGAAGATCATGGTATACGACCTGGGCGGCGGTACCTTCGATGTCTCCATCATTGAGATCGGCGACGGCGTAATCGAGGTTCTCTCCACAAACGGCGATACACATCTGGGCGGCGACGACTTCGACAACCGGATTACCCAGTGGATGATCGACGAGTTCAAGAAGGCAGAGGGCGTAGACCTCTCCACAGATAAGATGGCTCTCCAGAGATTAAAGGAGGCCGCTGAGAAGGCAAAGAAGGAGCTTTCCACAGCTACCACGACCAATATTAACCTTCCGTTCATCACAGCGACCAGCGAGGGACCGAAGCACCTTGACATGAACCTGACAAGAGCAAAATTCGACGAGCTGACCCACGATTTAATCGAGAGAACAGCCATCCCGGTTCAGAACGCATTAAAGGATGCAGGTCTGACCGCTTCCGAGTTAGGAAAAGTTCTGTTAGTCGGCGGTTCCACACGTATGCCGGCTGCTCAGGAGAAGGTAAAGCAGCTCACAGGCCATGAGCCAAGCAAGACCTTAAACCCGGATGAGTGCGTTGCCATCGGTGCGGCAATCCAGGGCGGAAAGCTGGCAGGCGATGCAGGCGCAGGCGACATCCTTCTTCTGGACGTTACTCCGCTGTCCCTGTCTATTGAGACCATGGGCGGAATCGCTACAAAGCTGATCGAGAGAAATACGACTATTCCGACCAAGAAGAGCCAGATTTTCTCCACAGCCGCAGATAACCAGACAGCTGTTGACATCCACGTAGTACAGGGTGAGAGACAGTTCGCAAGGGACAACAAGACTCTGGGCCAGTTCCGTCTGGACGGAATCCCGCCGGCAAGAAGAGGCGTTCCGCAGATCGAGGTTACCTTTGATATCGATGCAAATGGTATTGTAAATGTATCCGCAAAGGATCTGGGAACAGGAAAAGAGCAGCATATCACCATCACTTCCGGCTCCAACATGTCTGAGGCTGATATCGAGAAGGCTGTGAAAGAGGCAGCTGAGTATGAGGCTCAGGACAAGAAGAGAAAGGAAGCCATTGATGCAAGAAATGATGCAGACTCCATGGTATTCCAGACAGAGAAGGCCCTTGAGGAGGTAGGCGACAAGATCGATGCCAACGACAAGGCAGCCGTAGAGGCAGACTTAAATGCCCTGAAAGAGGCCATCAACCGCGCTCCGGTTGACCAGATGACAGATGCCCAGGTAGAGGATATCAAGGCCGGCAAGGAGAAATTAATGGCTAGCGCCCAGGCTCTGTTCGCAAAGGTTTATGAGCAGGCTCAGGCAGCAGGAGCAGCAGGCCAGGCTCCTGATATGGGAGGTTCCCAGGGGGCTGATGACAACGTAGTAGACGGAGATTTCAAGGAGGTATAAATTTTCAAGCCCCGGCGAAACGGGGCAGGAAATGCCTGAAAAACGGCGCCACCCTGAAAGATTTCCGCAGGACGGCCGGCAGGCTGTCCGGAACATAGACATAGAGAAACCGTGACGGGGATGGGGCGGGAACGCTCAATCCCCTTTGCGGGGTTTGGAGAGGAAGAGCTGACATGGCAGAGAATAAGAGAGATTACTATGAGGTCTTAGGCGTTCCGAGGGATGCGGATGACGCCGCCCTCAAAAAAGCATACAGAACCCTTGCCAAAAAGTACCATCCTGATGCCAACCCGGGCGACAAGGAGGCTGAGAAGAAGTTCAAGGAGGCATCTGAGGCCTACAGCGTATTAAGCGATCCGCAGAAACGCCAGCAGTACGACCAGTTCGGCCATGCCGCTTTCGACGGAGGCGCAGGTGCAGGAGCCGGAGGTTTCGGCGGCTTTGATTTCTCAGGCGCTGATATGGGAGATATTTTCGGAGACATTTTCGGAGATCTCTTCGGCGGCGGCAGAAGCAGGGGCGGCAGAAGCAACGGTCCGATGAAGGGGGCCAATGTGAGAACCAGCATCCGCATTACCTTTGAGGAGGCTATCTTCGGCTGCGAGAAGGAGATCGAGCTGGATCTGAAGGAAACCTGTGAGAAATGCCACGGAACAGGGGCAAAGCCGGGAACCCAGCCTCAGACCTGCCCGAAGTGCAATGGCAAGGGAAAAATTATGTACACCCAGCAGTCCTTCTTCGGCCAGGTGCAGAACGTGCAGACCTGTCCGGACTGCCGGGGAACCGGAAAGATTATCAGAGAGAAGTGTCCTGACTGCTATGGAACGGGATATGTGACAAGGAGAAAGAAAATCAAGGTGACAATCCCTGCCGGAATTGACAACGGGCAGATGCTGAGGGATCGCGGAAACGGCGAGCCGGGCGTAAACGGAGGAGAGAGAGGCGATCTTCTGGTTGAGGTGATCGTTTCCAATCATCCGGTATTTAAGCGCCAGGATACCAGCATCTATTCTACGGTTCCGATTTCCTTTGCAAAGGCCGCCCTCGGCGGACCGATCCGCATCAAGACCGTGGACGGCGAGGTAGAGTATGAGGTTAAGCCGGGCACCCAGACCGACACGAGAGTGCGTCTGAAGGGAAAGGGAGTTCCGTCCCTGCGGAATAAGAATGTGCGCGGCGATCACTTTGTAACTCTTGTGGTTCAGGTTCCGGAAAAGCTGAACGAGGAGCAGAAGGAGGCCCTTCGCCGCTTCGACGACGCCATGAACGGAGTCTCGGCAGAAGGCAGCGAAAAGCACAAGAAGAAGGGACTGTTTGGAGGCAGACTGTAGGCTCAGGACAGCTCGGGCTGACACAGGAAACTGCCAGGAAAGACAGAGACAGAAAAAGGCAGAAACAGAAAAAAGACAGAAAAGACGCAAAAGACAAAAAAAGACAGAGTATCGCTTATGGGGGAGAAAATCCGCCCGGACAAAGCGGGCACAGAGGGAGGGACCTGTACTGCACAGGCCCCTCCCTCTGCAGCAGCAGGGCCGGTTTTTCCCTCTTTTTTTCGGTACATCTGCAGAAAATTTCCGGCAGAGCCGGGCGCAGACTGTTAATAAAAATTTTAGGAACTGTAAGGTTTCGTGCATTGACTTGCGAAATAAAGTCATATAGAATTATACAATGGCCGCTGAGCGGGTATTTCGGCGGCCGGAACAAACAAGCGTCCTCAGGCAGCCGTCAGGCCGCAGAGGGCAAAATGATTGAAAAGGAGTTAAATGAATGTCAGATTTCAGCAGAAAGGATGAACCGGATCAGAACATGGAAGTCCGGTCAGCCGGGCAGACAGACGAAATCGAAGATGGACTGGAGTGGATAGAAGAAACAGAAGAGGCGCCGCAGACAGATGGAATGCCGGAAAAATTCAGAAGTGAGGTAGAAATCACGGAAGATTCCAGGGCAGATATGTCCGGAGACACAGCGCTGGACGGGATGGAGGAAGGCGTTCTGGAGGAGCTGGCAGAAGAGGAAGAACCGGAGGAAAAGGAAAACAGGCAGGGGGATATTATGCCTACAGAAGAAGAGATTCTCCGCGCTGCCGGAAGCAGTTTTACGGAGCCGCCCAGGAAGGAGAGGAGAGCTCAGACGCAGACTGCCCCCCCGGAGGCAGACAGAATAAGGGAAAAGAACCGTCCCTCTGAGGAGAGAGCCGGCGGGGGAGATGCAAACCGCTCCCGGGGAAGAAGCAGGAGGAAAGGAAGCGTGCCGCCGGAGTCCCTCAGACGGGCAGGCAAAGACATCCAATCAGATGAGCCCAGTGTGAGGAAAGTCCGGGGCAGGAGGCCGGGACAGGGAGAACGCCGTTTTGGAAGAAGGCAGGCGGCGGTGGCAGCCGGAGCGGCAGCCGCCGTCCTCCTGATCGGAGGAGCAGTCTATGTCGGCCTGGGACAGAAGTACAGAAATGTATTTTTCCCGGGAACAGAGATCAACGGGCTTGACGTTTCCGGAAAAACGGTAGCTGAGGCAGAGCAGATGATCTCTGACGGCATCAGCGGGTACACGCTGACTATCGAGGAGAGAGGAGATAAGACAGAACAGCTCTCCCAGGCAGATATAGGGCTTCACGCTGAGTTTGACGGCACGATGGAAAAGATTATTGCCTCCCAGAACCCCCTCGCCTGGGGAGAATACGTATTCAGCCCCGCCAGCTACAAGATTAAGACTATGATGGCCTATGACGAGGAGGCCTTTCAGAAGGCGGTGGAAAGTCTGGAGTGCTTCGACGAGGACGCTCCGGCTCCGGAAGATGCCCATCTGTCAGAGTATACAGAGGGCGAAGGATACTCCATTGTCCCGGAGAAAAAAGGGGCCAAGGCAGTCTATGAGGTGGTGGAAAAGGGAATTTCTGATGCTATCCTCAATCTGCAGCCAAGCGTCTCCCTGGAGGAAATCGGCGGCTATGAGGAGCCGGAGGTGACCTCTGAGGATGAAACCTTAATAAAGCTCTGCGACAGTATGAACAAAGCTGCCGGCGTTGTGATTACATACCAGTTTGGAGATGCCACAGAGACCCTGAGCGGAGACAGAATCCACGAATGGCTGGTTCCAAACGCGGATGGAACTGTCGGAGTAGATTCTGGAAAGGTGAACGCCTATGTAAAGGAGCTGGCAGACAAGTACAATACAAATAATAAGGCAAAGAATCTGAAAACTTCCTATGGAAAGACAGTGACGATCCGGGGAGGCACATACGGCTGGAAAATAAACCAGTCGGCGGAGGCAGATGAGCTGGCAGCTCTGATCCGCTCAGGCCAGAGCCAGAGCGGGCGTGAGCCGGTTTACTCTCAGAAGGCGGCCAGCCATGGAGCAAATGACTATGGAGATACCTATGTAGAGATCAATCTGACTGCTCAGCACCTGTTCTTCTATAAAAATGGCAAGCTGCTTGTGGAGTCAGACTTCGTGTCAGGAAATCTGTCCAAGGGCTGGGGAACTCCGGCAGGCTCATATCCGCTGACATACAAGCAGAGGGACGCTGTTTTAAAAGGAGAGAACTACCGCACCCCTGTAGATTACTGGATGCCGTTCAACGGCGGAATCGGGATGCATGACGCCAAATGGAGATCCTCCTTTGGAGGAACCATCTATAAGACAGGGGGATCTCACGGCTGCATCAATCTGCCTCACAGCGTAGCGAAGAAAATTTACGAAAATATTTCGGCGGGAATGCCGGTGCTCTGCTACAACCTGGAGGGAACTGAGAAGGCGTCTGAACCCGAGAAACCGAAGGAGACCCAGCCGTCCACCCAGGCTCCGGCAGAGTCGACAGCTCCGGTACCGACTGAACCGTCCACCCAGCCGCCGGCAGAATCGACAGCCCCGGCGCCGACTGAACCGTCCACCCAGGCACCGACCCAGCCGTCTGCCCAGGAGCCGGATGGCCCTGCCTCTGACGATGGAGGCAGCGGAGGAGCCAGCGGACCGGGAATGTAAGGGACAGCTGGCTTTAGCCGGCATGACGGAAAGAAAGTGAGAAAGACGGAATGAGAAAAAAATGGAAACTGGCAGCAGCCGCCGCTGTCTTCGCCCTGCTGCTGTCCGGCTGTGGGAAGGGGAACTCTGCCCCTTTTCAGGGACAGCAGCAGGAGGAGGTAAATAAGGAGACAGAAGCCAATGTTTTGTCAGATCAGCAGCATCAGGAGCTCAGACGGGCCGCGGCTGCCATAGAGGGGCAGCTGCCGGAACTGACATTTGAGGATATTCCTGCCGGGGAGGTGGAAGCGGCTGTTTCCTTCTTTAAGGACAGCTACATATTTGAGGGCAGGAAGGCAGACAATGGATACAGCTATATCCTGGGACTTCGCACAGCTGAGGAAAATCCCCTGGAGGATTTGAGCTGCGGCAATGGGGGACAGGATTCGGATTACAGTGCCAGCCAGTTTGCCGACGGCACCTTTCTCCTGCTGGAGAAGGGTGCCGCCGCCTACGGAATTTCCGGCCTTTACGACTGCCTGAATGAAGGAATGGAGGGCATTGCCTATATGGAGGACGCCAGGGAGAGAGGCGTTTTCCTTGTGCCACCGGCAGAGGAGCCGTTCCTGAGAGTGAGGATGGTAAAGGACGGGGGGCTGAGGACAGAATATCTTCCCCTCTCAAAGGAGAAGAGGCAGGAACTGTTTCCGGAACAGTACGGAGCAGAAGGCCTGCAAAAATCCCCGGTGGGAGACCAGGACCAGGTTCAGGAGGAGGCTCAGGCTGTGCAGGCAGCAGAAGAAGCAGAGACTCCGGGGATGGAGAACACGGGGGCAGTTGATCTGTTTGAGAACAGAGAGGACATGGAAAAGAATTTTATGGGCCATCCGGAGCAGGAGATCACCCGGGAGGCGATGGAGTTTGTCAAAGAGACCTGCGGTTTTCAGGCAGACAGTCTGGACGGGATTTCAGAAATTGAAAGTGCAGGCCTGACAGGGAATTTTGAAACCGGGACCCGGACAGAGACTCTCAGCGGCCGGGCCGAGATGGAGAGGCTTCGGGAACTGCTGGGGGAAGCCGTTTTGGAGGATTCTCCCATGAACGGGAGATTCCCCGGAAGGCTTGTGCTGAAGCTCTCCTCCGGCAAAGAACTGAATCTGTGGCTCTCAGATGTCAGCGGGGCCGAGGATGCAGAGCTGGCAGTGGGAAACGCATCCTTTTACAGGCTCAGCCGGGAGACGGCAGAGAGCCTCTGGCGCCTGTTCGGAACAGTTGACGGCTACAGAAGGTACGGAGATCAGATCTGGATGGAGATGAAAGAGGAGCAGTATTCTCCGGATGACGGGGAGCTGACCTTTATCCTGCACAATGAGACCGGCGCTCCGATTCAGTACATCCTGTCTCCCATCATTGAAAAGCGGACAGAGGAAGACGGGGAGGAGAGCTGGATACAGGTGGAGAGCATTGCCGGCTTCTGCGGTTTCCTCACCGGGATGGAGGGAGAGGAAAAGGAACTGGCCGTGCCCTGGAGCGGGAGCTTTCAGCCGTCGGGATCGGGGATCTACCGCCTGGGAATTCAGGTTTCGCCGGAACCGGAGCTGCGGTTTGCCATAAACGCAGAGTTTGAGCTCGCGGAGAGCCAGGGAGAGGAGCAATGAGAGAGATCTTATTTATTGTGCTGATGGCCGGAGTGTTCGGTGCCGCCACAGCCTCTGCAGCATCTTTTATTTTTCTTGTGAGAAAAAAACGGTTCTGGCGCAGGGCTCTCACTGTGGCCATGCTGGCTGTCCTGGTAGCTTCTGCCGGAGCCATGGGGCTGACAAGATTTTATATCCTGATGGGAGAACTGGAAGAGCTCTGCCAGGTTATGCCTGTGATTTCCCTGACGGTGGCAGGAGAGATCATAGCCGTGATCGGACTGTGGGGAGTTGGAAAGCTGTGGGAGAGAAGGTGCTGTTAACTTCTGTCCCGCTTAAGCTGTCTGACACCCGCCCCTGCAGAGACAGGAGGAAGCTGCCGGAGCCAGCCGCCATATTCATAAAAATCTCTGTTTACAAGTAGAAGTTCTTGTGCTATACTCTACATCGTACTAACGCGCCGACACTCAGCTTTTTGAGTTCCTGACAGGAGCTTAGTGTGCGGTAAGAATTTATTTTATAAGGAGGAAATCGTCATGATTTCAAAGGAGAAGAAGTCTGCTATCATCGCAGAGTATGGAAGAAAGCCTGGAGATACAGGTTCACCGGAGGTTCAGATCGCTATCTTAACAGCGAGAATCACAGAGCTCACAGAGCATTTAAAGACAAACCAGAAGGATCACCATTCCAGACGTGGTCTGTTAAAGATGGTTGGTCAGAGACGTGGTCTGCTGGACTACTTAAAGAAGACAGATCTGGAAGGCTACCGTGCTTTAATTGAGAAGTTAGGCATCAGAAAGTAAGAGACGAAATTAGGGTGGAGCAATCCACCCTAGTTGTTTATATCATAGAAAACTTTTGTAGCTTCTCAGAAGGACCTGCTTTATGTAGAAGGAGTTATCCGAGACCGCTGATGTAGGCACAGAGATGGGATCCGGGAAAGCACTCAGGAGCTTTTCCGGAGTTTTCTGCGCCCAGATCAGTAGTTTCGGACACTTCTGCATAAGCTGCCTGACAGGGCAGGATGAGAGTCAAGGACTCAGGAAACATCAGAACGGACAAGAATGAAAAATGAAGAATGAAGAATGAAGAAAAGAAAAAGGAGATTACAGTTTTATGTATAAGAGTTTTTCAATGGAACTGGCCGGCAGAACACTGACAGTAGATGTCGGCAGAGTGGCAGCACAGGCAAACGGCGCTGCGTTTATGCACTATGGAGATACGACAGTACTGTCCACAGCGACAGCTTCCGATAAGCCGAGAGAGGGAATCGATTTCTTCCCCCTGAGCGTTGAGTTTGAAGAAAAGATGTACGCCGTGGGAAAGATTCCGGGAGGCTTCAATAAGAGAGAGGGCAAGGCTTCTGAAAATGCAGTGCTGACGGCCCGCGTGATTGACCGTCCTATGCGTCCCCTGTTCCCGAAGGATTACAGAAATGACGTGACCTTAAACAACCTGGTTCTGTCTGTGGATCCGGACTGCAGCCCGGAGTACACTGCCATGCTTGGCTCCGCCATTGCCACCTGCATCTCAGACATTCCATTTGACGGTCCCTGTGCGACGACACAGATCGGCATGATCGACGGGGAGTTTATCGTAAATCCTACCTCCGCCCAGAGAAAGGTTTCCGATATGGCTCTGACTGTCGCTTCCACAAGGGAGAAGGTTATCATGATCGAGGCCGGGGCCAACGAGGTGCCGGAGGATGTGATGATCCAGGCTATTTTCAAGGCACATGAGGTAAACCAGGAAATTATCAAATTTATCGATACCATTGTCGCCGAGTGCGGCAAGGCAAAGCACAGCTATGAAAGCTGCGCTGTTCCGGAGGAGCTCTTTGCAGCCATCAGGGAGATCGTGCCTCAGGAGGAGATGGAGGAAGCTGTCTTCACAGATGAGAAGCAGAAGCGTGAGGAGAACATCCGCGTTATCACAGAGCGCCTGGAGGAGGCTTTTGCTGAGAATGAAGAGTGGCTTTCTGTACTGGGAGAGGCCATCTACCAGTATGAGAAAAAGACGGTGAGAAAGATGATCTTAAAGGATCACAAGCGTCCTGACGGCCGCGGCATCACGGAGATCCGCCCGCTGGCTGCCGAGATCGATCTGCTTCCCAGAGTTCACGGCTCCGGTATGTTCACCCGCGGACAGACCCAGATCTTAAATATCTGTACGCTGGCTCCGCTGTCTGAGGCTCAGAAGTTAGACGGACTCGATGAGAATGAGACAAGCAAGAGATATATGCACCATTATAACTTCCCGTCCTACTCTGTAGGAGAGACCAAGCCGTCCAGAGGCCCGGGACGCCGCGAGATCGGACACGGTGCTCTGGCAGAGAGAGCTCTGATTCCGGTGCTTCCAAGCGAGGAGGAATTCCCTTACGCCATCCGCACGGTATCTGAGACCATGGAGTCCAATGGCTCTACTTCCCAGGCCAGCATCTGTGCATCCACTCTGTCCCTGATGGCAGCAGGCGTGCCGATCAAGGCTCCGGTAGCGGGAATCTCCTGCGGTCTGGTGACAGGCGACACAGATGACGATTATATTGTTCTGACTGATATTCAGGGACTTGAGGACTTCTTCGGAGATATGGACTTCAAGGTAGGCGGAACTCACAAGGGAATCACATCCATTCAGATGGATATTAAGATTCACGGACTGACAAGGCCGATTATCGAGGAGGCTATTGCCAAGACAAGAGAGGCAAGGCTCTACATTCTCGACGAGATCATGAAGCCTGTTATCGCAGAGCCCAGAAAAGAGGTAGGCAAGTATGCTCCGAAGATTGAGCAGATTACCATTGATCCTCAGAAGATCGGAGATGTTGTGGGCAAGCAGGGCAAGGTGATCAACAAGATTATCGAGCAGACAGGCGTGAAGATTGATATCAACGACGACGGAAATGTTTCTGTGTGCGGAACAGATAAGGCTATGATCGATAAGGCTATCAGCATTATCAGAAGCATTGTCACAGATATTGAGCCGGGACAGGTGCTTACGGGAACGGTTGTGCGCATTATGAATTTCGGAGCTTTCGTTGAGCTGGCTCCAAACAAGGACGGAATGATCCACATTTCCAAGCTCTCCGACAAGAGAGTGGCAAAGGTGGAGGATGTGGTAAACATCGGCGATGAGGTTACCGTAAAGGTAATCGAGGTGGACAAGATGGGCCGCATCAACCTGAGCATGAAGCCGGGCGATCTGGCTCCGAAGGCTTCCAAAGGGGAATAAACCGCGGGAAGACATCAATTATTCGGCGCTCTGCGCTGAATTAAAATCGAAACAGAGGCTGGATACAGCCTGACAGGGCTGCTGTAAGACGAAGGACCGTTTTACGGCAGCCCTTTGCTGTGCAGGGAACGGAGCCGGGCTGCTGCAGGGACCCTTCCGGACTGCAGACGGCCAGAAAACCGGGCTGCCGGGAAAAATCGGCAGCGGAAAAACAGGCAGAAGTATGAAAGCGCGCAGGAGGACATATGCTGGAGGTAACGGGAATTTATAAAAAGTTCAGAAACAGGCAGATCTTAAAGGGAGTATCCTTTCAGGCAGAACCAGGGATGTGCGTGGGAATTGCAGGGGGAAACGGATGCGGAAAGACGACGCTTCTCTCCATACTGGCAGGTGTGAGCAGGCCGGATGCGGGAAGCATCCGGTTTGACGGCGAGGAGGCAGTGGGAAAACGGAAAATTTTTGAAAAAAAGGCAGCCTACGTTCCCCAGGAAAATCCGCTGATTCCGGAGCTGTCGGCCAGGGACAATTTTGCCCTCTGGTACAAGGGGGACAAAAAGAGAATGGAGGAGGACCTGAGACAGGGGGTGGCCGCAGCCCTGGGACTTCCCGGGTTTCTTTCTATTCCGGCCGGGAAGCTGTCAGGCGGCCAGAAAAAGAGACTGAGCATTGCGTCTGCCCTGTCCAATCATGCCTCTGTTCTGATTATGGATGAGCCGGGAGCCGCCCTGGATCTGGCTGCGAAGGAGGAGATCCTTCACTATATCGACGGTTTTGTAAAAAGCGGAAAAACGGTGATTTTAACCTCCCATGAGCTGCCGGAGCTGAACATGTGCCAAAAGCTCTATATTCTCAGGGACGGAGTCCTTACACAGGCGGACAGCGGCATAAAGCCGGAGGAACTGATCGGAAGATTCTGACAAAAACCGTCAGAAATCTTAAAAATGTTTACAAAAATCAGTCATCTGCTGACGAAAACGAAAAGCTATGGTATAATGGCTGCAAGCAGGCATTATACCTGCGCCGAGCCGCTGGCGCCCGAAGGGAGCCAAAACACTACTGCGGCGAGTGCGCACCCCTCGGAGAGTATAGCATATCCGAAGGATATGGTATAATGGCGAGGAAAGCGCATGCCATGCTTGCATGAGCATGCATTTGACGAGCAGTCCATCGAGACGCTAGTCGAGATGGTATAAAAATTGCAAAGCAGCCTGCAAAAAAGGCAGTGAGGACGCAATCATACCCTGACAGCAAAATTATCAGTCAGTCTGTGAAGAAGAAAAAGAGGAGGAATGAGTATGAAATGCCCGTATTGTGATCAGGAAATTCCAGACGGCAGCTCTGTATGTCCTGTCTGTATGAAGGAATTGATACCGAGCCAGGAGGACGGCAGCCGTGAAGGCAGCGAGGCCCCGATAGAAGAGAAGTCCGCTGAAGAACCTGCAGAAGAAGCGTCATCCGGCACAGATACGGCCGGCAGAACGGCGGACAGCACAGAGGAGGGAGCAGCTACAGGCCAGGAAGCGGCGGGAGTTCCTGCTGTGCCTGAAAAGAAGCAGGGACGCGGCCCGATCATAGCTGTGGCGGCAGCTGCAGTTGTCGCTGTGGCCGGCCTGGCATTCTGGCAGATGAACAAAGAGGATCCCAAGGATATTGTCATCAAGGCCTTCGAGGGAGTGGTGGCAGATGGACAGACCAATCCGGCTGAGGAGATTTTTGGCTGGGATGCCATGTATGACAAGCTGTATCAGGGCTCCTATCAGATGGATATGGGCCTTCAGCTGGAGAGCCTGCTGGGAATCACAGAGCTTGCAGGCGCCGGATTCAATATGGCCGCAGTGCAGGATCGCGACACCGGAGCCATGGACATGGATTTCGGGATTCAGTATGGAGGGATGGATCTTGCAGGTGCGCAGATTTATCTGGACGATGCAGAGCTTGCGGTAGCGCTTCCCGAGCTGACGGGAAAGGTATTCAGCCTGAATTTGGCAGAGGATCTGGAGACCCAGATTGCCAATTCCCCGTATCTGGGAAAAAATCTTTCCGATATGGGATTTAATCTTCAGGGATATGTAGATTATATGAAAAAAGCCAACGAGATTTCCAAGTCCGAAACGCCGATGTTTGACCTGGAGGCGCTCTGGGAGAGATATAAGACGGGAAGTGAGGCAATCGACAACCTGAAGGCTGCCATGACCGTGGAAAAGGGAGAGAAAAGGAGCTTTACCGTAGACGGCCAGGAGCAGGAATGCACCGGATACGATGTGGTTTTAAGCAGCGATTCACTTGTTCAGTTTTTCACAGATACGAAGGACTTCTTTCTGGAGGATGAAACCTTAAAGAAGGATGTCGTCACCTATCTGGAGCTTGTGAAGGATCTCAATGACTCCGTTTCAGGCGCCTACAGCCTGGACAGTGTGGCTGGCGGGGACGGCGCCCAGGCGGAGGAACTGACACCCCAGGAGCAGCAGGAAGAGCTCTGGACTGAGGTGGACAGCAGCCTGGATGAAGCTCTGACCCAGTTCCAGAACAGCATGGGAGATTTGAACCTGGCAGTTTATGTGACAGATGATGGAAAGCTGGCCTCCTTTGACTACAGTGCAGTCCTTACCGGAATTTCGGAGGAAATGGAGGACGGCCAGGCGGCCGGTGGGGAAAGTGCAGAGACCTCCGGCGCTTCAGAGGAAGAGACAAAAGCAGCAGAGGCAGGCTCCGAGGCAGGCGGCGCAGCGCAGGGGGCAGAAACTCTTACCCTCTCAGGAACGGTTACCTTTAAGGGAGGCTACAACCGCATGGCCAATGTAGATGCAAGCCTTGTGCTTACGGCCCCAGGCTCATCCCCGGTGACAGTTACCCTGAATAAGACAGGCGACTACCAGAAGGAGCAGTCCTACAGTGAAGGACTTGTCATCGGCCTGGAGTCAGAAGGAGAGAAGGGAGCCCTCAGCCTGGCGGGAAGCTATAACATAGCGGACAAAACCTACTCTCTGAAGGGAGCTCTGGAGAGCAACGGAACGGAGATGGGAAGCCTGACTGTGGACGGAATCATGGAAACGCTGGTTCCGGGAGAGTCCTTTAAGGCAGCGGCTGATTCTATTAAGCTTACAGTGAACCAGATACTCCTTGGAGTTCCTGCAGAGCAGGCGACAGATATGGATCTGCTGGAGCTGTCCGGTTCCTTTGGGATGGGCCCGATGACAGAGAGCCCGGCCAAGCCGGAGGGAGAGAGCTTTGACATTCTTGCGGCTACTGAGGAAGAATGGAATCAGGTAATCGCGGAAATGTACTTAAAACTCAATGAGCTGACGAGCAGCATATACTAAATGACCGGAGCAGAGCCTGCCGGGGCGAAGGCCCAGGCAGGCTCTGCTTGCTCAGATGAATGGAAAAAGACAGTCTGCGCCGGATTTCTGCAAAGATGAGAGGAGCGCCTTGAGTCAGCAGGCGCAGACGAAACATGGACAAAGAGGTTGACGGATGCGTACATTTTTAGTGTATCTGAAACTGGAGCTGAAACGGGCGCTCAAGAGCGCCCCATATTTTCTTGCGGGAACAGCGGTGCTGGCAGTTCTTGTGGGCCTGATTGCCTTTGCGGCGGGGAGGGTGCTTTACTCGGACCGTGCAGTTGGGAATATCCGGGTGGGAGTCGTGCTGCCGCAACAGGATCCTGCGTCTGAGAAACTGATTTCCATGGTCTCCTCCCTGGAAAGCGTGTCCAGCCTGTGCGAATTCTCCTATGTGGATGAAAAAGAAGGGCGGGAGCAGATGAGGCAGGGAAAACTCTATGCCCTGATGCTGCTTCCGGAGGGGCTTTTGAGGGGGATTATGGACGGCACCAATACGCCGGTGACCATCGTATTTCCGGAAAATGCAGGGTTGGAGGCGGCGGTATTCAGGGAGCTTGCCGATGCAGGAACACAGATCCTGAAAACGGCTCAGGCGGCTGTCTATGCAGCGGATGAGCTGTGCAGCAGAATGGGAAGAGAGACACAGATTCCAAGCGCTGAGGCAGATATAAATTCCATGTATCTGAAATACGCACTGAACCGCTCCGTTTATTTCAGGACAGAGGAGGTAAGTGCCGTGGGAGAGGTGGGAACGGCCGCTTTTTATGGAATTTCAGCTTCTGTGATGGTGCTTTTGCTCCTGGGAATTCCGGCGGCCGGTTTCTTAAAGCCCTACTCGGAAATCATGGAGAGAAAGCTGTTCTTAATCGGTCTTTCACGGACAAAAAGACTTATAGCCAGGGCCGTGTGCCTGTGGCTGGCATTTGCGGCCGTGACGGCTGCGCCGTTTTTTCTGTGCTTTGGAATGGGATTCATGGAGAGCGGAGGATTCAGTATTCCCGTGTGGCTTATGGTTTGCATGGCGGCAGCCATGTGGACGATACTCATTTATGAGCTGGCCAGGAACGCATTTGCGGGGATCTGTGCGCTGTTTCTTACTGCAGCGGCCTCTGTTTTCATGGCGGGTGGCCTGATTCCTTCTGTCTTTCTCCCGGAGGCTGTACAGCGGGCGGGAAGCGTGACACCGGCAGCGATTCTGATGGACGCAGTACAGTGGATGGTGTCGGGAGGGGAGGCCTTTCCTGTACTCAGGCTTACAGTCCTGGGAGCAGCCGCTTTTCTGCTTGCGGCGGCAGTAAGGAGGGATTATGAATAAGACGGGACTTTGGTTTTTTCTGTCCCTGAAAAGACAGGTGAAGAGGATCTTTTTTCTGGCTCTTCTTTTTTTCCTTCCCGCTGGGCTGTGGTGCTTCAGGGCAGCCGGAGAGGGGGAGAGTGAGCAGGTGAAAGTAGCTCTCTATGCCGGGGAAAGCGCGTGGAACCGGAAAGTGGCAAAGGAGCTTCTTTCGGACACAGGATCTTTTGGCTTTTATGTGAGCAGCTCTGAGGAAGCGCTCAGGGAAGATGTGAAAGCGGGGAGAGCCGAGTGCGGTTATATTTTTCCGGAGGATCTTAAGGAGAGGCTGGAGACAGGAGACTATAAAAGGTGCATTGTGCTGGTCTCCTCCCCGTCAACCACAGCGGGAAGACTTTCTACGGAGATTGTATTTTCCGGTTTGTTTACCGTCTGGGGAAGGGAGCTCCTTGAGGCATATGCCGGTGAGGGAGAAGCCTTTTGCGGACAGAAGGACGTCTGGGAGCAGCTGGAACCCCTCTATGACAGGTATCTGAACAACGGGAGCACCTTTGCTTTTCAGTATGTCACCTCAGGGGGAAGCGCCCTGGAGGAGCCGACGCTTAAAACTTCTCCCCCTGCCAGAGGGATCGCGGCGGTGTTTATCTTTGTCATGGGACTTGCAGCGGCGGTGACAGTCTGCGAGGATATAAAAAAAGGCCTGTTCGGGACCATGTCCGGTCTGCGGCGGGAGGCGGCCATTATGGCCTGCCTGGCAGCGCCTGTATCTCTTGCCTGTCTCAGCGGGTTTGCAGGTCTGGGAGCGGCGGGAGTGCTCATGAGCCCAGCCGGGGAAGCAGGTCTTCTTCTGCTCTATGGCTGCAGCTGCACAGTCTTTTCCTGGGTTCTCTGCCGCCTGGTCAGAAATCCTCTGGCCATCGCCTGCCTGATTCCTTTTTTTATTATCGGAAGCCTTGTCTTCTGCCCTGTTTTTGTGGATCTGTCCCTGTTCCTTCCGGCTTTGAAAACTGCGGGAAAGCTGTTTTTGCCCTGGTATTATCTGAAAGCAGCTGCGTTTCTGTAGGAGTTCTGCCGGCTGGAGAGTCCCGCCTTCTGCAGGCCCCAGGATAGGCTCCGGTCTCCGGCAGGGAGGAAAAGAAGATACAGGTCTGACTGTAAAGTCTTTTAAAAGACTGTGTCAGATTTTGGAAAACTCTCTTTAAACACATTGAAATTTAACAGGATTCTGACTATAATAAAAAAAGAGTACGCGATGCCCGGAGAAGCGGAGCATCCCGATACCGTAAAGGACGGCGTTTCTGCCGTCGGGCCCTGTGTGGCTGCGGCGCGGGTGCTCCGCTTTTTGCCGTCTCTGTATATAGGACCAAGGATTGATGAGGGGGAAGGAATCTGGCATGGAAGAGATGAATTTCGATGAGCTGCACCTTCTGGCAGATGAAAAAAAATACAGGAGCCTGAAGGAAAAACTGATAGAGATGAATGAGGTGGACATTGCCTCGTTTATCGAGGAGCTGGATTCTGAAAAGACGGTGGTGGTGTTCAGAACGCTCCCTAAGGAGATTGCCACAGATGTGTTTGCCTGCCTTCCGGTGGAGAAGCAGCAGCACATTATTACCAGCATCACGGATACAGAGCTTCAGTATATCATGGATGATCTGTTTGTGGATGATGCGGTGGATATGCTGGAGGAGCTTCCGGCTACCATTGTAAAAAGGGTGCTGAAAAATTCAAGCCCTGACACCAGAGCGCTGATCAACCAGTTTTTAAAATATCCTGAGAACAGTGCGGGAAGCGTGATGACAGCCGAATATGTGGGACTGAAAAAGGCCATGACGGTGGAGGAGGCCTTTGCCTACATCAGAAAATACGGGGTGGACAAGGAAACCATCTACACCTGCTATGTCATGGATGCGGCCCGCCATCTGGAGGGAGTCGTCACAGTAAAGGATCTTCTCATGAGCCCCTACACCACAACCATCGAGGAGATCATGGACACCCATGTGCTGAAGGCTGTCACCACAGAGGATCAGGAGGCCGTGGCGGCCATGTTCAATGAGTATGCCCTTTTAAGCCTTCCTGTTGTGGACGGGGAAAACCGGCTGGTGGGAATTATCACGGTTGACGACATTATGGATGTCATGGAGCAGGAGGCTACCGAGGATTTTGAGAAGATGGCGGCCATGAACCCCAGCGAGAAGCCCTACCTGAAAACGAGTGTGTTCCAGCTCGCCAAAAACAGGATCGTGTGGCTGTTAGTGCTGATGTTCAGCAGTATGGTCACGGGAGAGATCCTGACCCAGTATGAGGAGGCGTTCTCTGCGATCCCTCTGCTTGTTACCTTTATCCCCATGCTGATGAACACGGGAGGAAACTCGGGAAGCCAGGCCAGCACCATGATTATCCGAGGTATGGCGGTGGGAGAGATCAGCCCAGCAGACATTGTGAAGGTGGTGTGGAAGGAGCTGAGAGTCGGCGTTTTAGTGGGATTCTGCCTGGCTGTGGCAAACTTCATCCGTCTGAGCCTGTCCTATCCGGGACAGGAGATGATCTGCCTGACTGTAGTGCTGAGCATTTTCTGTATCGTCATTATTGCCAAGACGATCGGATGCACGCTGCCCATTATCGCAAAGGTGCTGCACCTGGATCCGGCCCTGATGGCATCCCCGATGATTTCCACGATCCTGGATGCCTGCAGTCTTGTCATCTACTTTAATTTTGCCTGCCACCTGCTGGATATGGCGGTTTAGCAAGCATCAGAAATCATTCAGGCTGCCTCTGTGAGGATAAAGGAGTTTCCGGGGCTATGCCAGAGGACAGGATTTCAGTCCCACTCCAGGCTTGTATTTTTTCAGATAAGGCGATATAATTAAGTATCTTTAGCAGCAGTTCAGTTATCTGACTGGACTGAATTATCAAAGTGAGGAGTGTGGAGCTATGGAAAAGATCAGAACGAGATATGCCCCAAGCCCGACTGGGAAGATGCATGTCGGAAATTTAAGGACTGCACTGTACGCTTACCTGATTGCCAAGCATGAGGGCGGCGACTATATTTTAAGAATTGAGGATACGGATCAGGAGCGCTACGTGGAGGGCGCCACTGAGATTATTTATAATACCTTAAAGGATACAGGCCTGATTCACGATGAGGGCCCGGACGTGGGAGGACCGGTAGGTCCTTACGTCCAGAGCGACCGCCAGAAGGCAGGCATCTATATGGAGTATGCGAAAAAGCTCATTGACAAGGGGGAAGCATACTACTGCTTCTGTGATCAGGAGCGCTTAAACAGCCTGAGAAAGACCGTAAACGGCGAGGAAATTATGGTCTATGACAAGCACTGTCTGCACCTGTCCAAGGAGGAGGTTGAGGCAAACCTGGCTGCCGGAAAGCCTTTCGTCATCCGCCAGAACAATCCACAGGAGGGAAGGACAACCTTCCACGACGAGATTTACGGTGACATCAGCGTGGACAACTCGGAGCTGGACGACATGGTTCTTATTAAGTCCGACGGCTATCCCACCTATAATTTTGCCAACGTGGTCGACGACCATTTACAGAAAATCACCCATGTGGTGAGGGGAAATGAGTATCTTTCCTCCTCCCCGAAGTACAACCGCCTTTATGAGGCGTTTGGCTGGGAGGTTCCCGTGTACGTACACTGCCCGACCATCACAAATGAGGAGCACAAGAAGCTGAGCAAGAGAAGCGGTCACTCTTCCTACCAGGATCTCATCGACCAGGGCTTCCTCTCAGAGGCTGTGGTGAACTTCGTGGCGCTGTTAGGCTGGTCTCCGGAGAGCAACCAGGAGATCTTTACGCTGGACGAGCTGATTAAGCAGTTTGATTACAGACACATCAGCAAGTCGCCGGCAGTGTTTG
This sequence comes from Clostridium sp. M62/1, assembly GCF_020736365.1. Classification (NCBI taxonomy): domain Bacteria; kingdom Bacillati; phylum Bacillota; class Clostridia; order Eubacteriales; family Clostridiaceae; genus Clostridium; species Clostridium sp. M62/1. Next base: position 1,873,366 of record NZ_CP085988.1, read on the forward strand.
ATATGGTAAAGCTCAGATGGATGAACGGCGAGTATATGAAGGCCATGGACTTTGACCGGTTCTATGAGATGGCAGAGCCCTATATCAAAGCCGTGATCAAAAAGGATCTGGATCTGAAGAAGATTGCAGCCATGGTGAAGACGAGGATTGAGGTGTTCCCGGACATTGCGGGACATATTGACTTCTTTGAGGAGCTTCCGGAGTACGATCCGCAGATGTACGTCCACAAGAAGATGAAATCCACAGAGGAGACTTCCTTAAAGGTGTTAAAGGACGTGCTGCCGATTCTGGAGGCCCAGGAGGATTTCTCCAATGACGCTCTCTATGAGAGACTGTCTGCCTACATTTCTGAAACAGGGGTAAAGACAGGTTTTGTTATGTGGCCTATCCGTACAGCTGTCTCAGGCAAGCAGATGACGCCTGCGGGGGCTACGGAGATTATGGAGGTTCTCGGAAAAGAGGAATCCTTAAAGAGAATCAGAAAAGGAATCGAGCTTCTCGAGAAATAGAAGAGATGCTTATATAAAAGAGGGATGCCTTGCGGATGGGTTCCGCGGCATCCTTCTTTGACGTATGAGGCAGCGACGCGCAGGCCGCAGCGCTGCAGGAAGTCTGTTGGAGGGAGCGAGTGGACAGGTATGCCATTTAATAAAGCGCAGGAGGCGGCGGTAAACCACGGGGAAGGCCCCATGATGGTCCTTGCCGGGCCGGGCTCGGGAAAGACGACGGTGGTGACACACAGGGTGCAGAGCCTGATTGAGAGGCATGGAGTCAACCCCTCATCGATTCTTGTCATCACATTTACGAGGGCCGCAGCCAGAGAAATGAAGGAGCGGTTTGAGCGTCTGATGGAGGGGCGGTGCCTGCGGGGGCAGGTGAGCTTTGGAACCTTCCATGCCGTTTTTTTCAGGATCCTCAAGCTGGCCTACGGCTATGAGGCAGCCGATATTATCAGGGAGGATCAGCGGCTTCGCTTTATGCGGGAACTGGTGGCAAAGGAGCAGCTGGAGCCGGAGGACGAAAATGAGCTGATCGCCTCCCTTCTTTCAGAGATAAGCTCTGTGAAGGGAGAGCTGATTGATCTTGACCACTATTATGCAAAGAGCTGCTCGGAGGAGGCCTTCAAGCGAATCTATGCAGGCTATGAGGAGAGACTCAGAAGAAACAGAAAGATCGACTTTGATGACATGCTTGTAATGTGCTATGAGCTGTTCCGGCAGCGGCCGGATATTCTGGGGGCCTGGCAGAAAAAGTATGCCTATATTTTGGTGGACGAGTTTCAAGACATTAACCGGCTGCAGTATGAGATTGTGCGGATGCTTGCAGCCCCCCGGAACAATCTGTTTATTGTGGGGGACGATGATCAGTCCATCTACCGGTTTCGGGGAGCGAGGCCGGAGATTATGCTGGGTTTCGAGCGGGACTATCCAGATGCCGGGAGAGTTCTTCTCGATGTCAACTACCGCTCCACGAAGGAGATTGTGGACGCGTCCCTGCGTCTGATCGGAAACAATGAAAAACGCTTTAAAAAGTCCCTAAGGACGGCTGGAAGCAGAGGCAGAAAGGTGATCACCCGTGTCTGGAAGGATGAGGAGGAGGAGAACAGCCGCATCGCCGAGGAGATCCGGATGTACAGCGAGGCAGGCTGTGCCTACCGGGACATCGCCGTTCTCTACCGCACCAATTCAGGCCCCCGCAGGCTTATAGAAAAGCTGATGGAGTACAACCTGCCCTTTAAAGCCAGGGATGTGGTCCCGAATCTCTATGAGCACTGGATCTCAAAAAATATTCTGGCCTACATCCGGGTGGCTCTGGGAAGCAGGGAGAGGGGAGAAGTGCTTCAGATGATCAACCGTCCGGCCCGGTATATCAGCAGGGATGCCCTTCAGGCGCCGCAGATCTCCTTTGACGAGGTCAAGGGCTATTACCGGGACAAGGACTGGATGGTGGAGCGGATCGAAAGCCTGGAATTTGACCTGACGGCAATCAGCCGCATGTCGCCTCTTGCAGCCGTCAATTATATCAGGAAGTCCGTGGGATACGATGCCTGGCTTTACGAGTACGCGGCCGCCCACCGGATGAAGGCAGATGAATTTCTGGAAACGGCAGACCAGCTTAAGGAGAGCGCCGCCCGCTACAAAACCTTTGACGCCTGGTTTTCCCATATCAGCGAATATGGGGAGGAGCTGAAACGCCAGGCCAGGGAGAGGGAGCAGACGGCAGATGCTGTGACCCTGTCCACCATGCACAGCTCCAAGGGGCTGGAGTACAGGGTGGTCTATATTCTGGATGCCAATGAGGGAGTGACGCCTCACAGCAAGGCTGTCCTGGACGCAGATATCGAGGAGGAGAGACGGCTGTTCTATGTGGCCATGACCAGGGCAAAGCAGAGGCTCCACGTGTACAGCGTAAAGGAGAGATACCATAAGCCGGCGGAGGTTTCCAGGTTTGTGGAGGAGTATCTGGACGGGGAGGAAGAGCAGACGGTATTGTGATGGAAAGAAAACCGGGATAAGAGCTGAAGCGGTTTCTGAAACCGGGGGATGGAAAAATGGAAAGAGAGGTGGAACCGGATGGGCTGTGTGCATATTTACTGCGGCGACGGAAAGGGAAAGACCACTGCCGCCGTCGGGCTGGCTGTGCGAATGCAGGGATGCGGGGGATATGTGATAGCTGCCCGCTTTTTAAAGACAGATGAGTCGGGGGAAGTGGGGGCTTTGAAAAGCCTTCCCGGCATCGAGCTTTTGCCGTGCGACAGAAGTTTCGGGTTTACCTGGCAGATGACAGATGCCCAGAGGGAGGAAGCGTCCGGTTACTATGGAGCCATGTTTGAGCGGGCGCGCGAAAGGGCTCTGGAGCTCTGCGATAGGCTGGAGGAAAAAGAGCGGGAGGAGAAAAAGAATGCCGTCCCGGACAGAGACTGCCGGGCGCTTTTGATCCTTGACGAGATCTTCGCAGCCTGCAGCGGCGGATTTGTGCAGGAGAAGAAAGTGGTGGATTTTCTGCGAAAGAGGCCCCATAACCTTGAGGTGGTCATGACAGGCAGAAATCCGTCAGAAGAACTTCTGGGAGAGGCGGACTATATCTCAGAGATTGTGTGCAGGAGACATCCCTTTGAGAAGGGGATGACAGCCCGCCGGGGGATTGAATACTGAACCTCTGCCGGCCCCATGAGAAGTGTATCAATCCGGCGGCCGCACAGGAGGAAGAACTCTCAGGAGAGAATGGAAAGGACAGTGAGAATGAACAGAGCAAAAAAGCCGCAGATGAGCCTGATCACGAAGGAAATGCGGCTGAGATACTTAAACGAGATGGAGAAGAAACATCCGGGATACATCTATGAGAGGGACAAGCTTTACATGTTCGTCTACACTTTTACGGGAGTCAGGCTGGTATACAGCCTGCTCTATATCATGCTGATCTTGTTTTATCAGACTCTCGTGCCGAGCGGGATCAGCCTGTCCAGCGGGTTTGTCAGTCTGTTCGGCACAGCAGTATTCTATTTCTGGTATACCCTGCTTTTGACCTCCGGGTGGGCCGTGGCGGCGCTGATGATAGCGGCCAGGGGAATCGGTCTGGTTATAGGAGGAACCTCCCTCTTAAACAGCGCTCCGGTGCTGGTCATGGGTCTGCCGGGATTAACAGCCCTTCCCGCCATTTTCATTATGACAGCGGGGATGGTTTTACAGTTCATAGAGGCGGTATTCTGTATCTATGTAGTCTTTGAGCCAAAGGCGGCCATGACAATCAGGCTGAACCGCCAGATGGGATCCTGGTTTATGACGAACCAGGTGTCGAGGGATACGCTTGAGCGCATGGCCGGATATAAAAATGAAGCCCAGGACAGCATAGGGGACAGGGAGGAAAGCGAGGAAAGCGAAGAAAGCGGCGGCAGGGAGAGGACTCAGGATGCAGACTGCGCAGAAAAAGGGGATGACCAGGGGAGAACCCCCTCCGGTTCAGAGCGGAAGGAATAGAGACGGCCTGCAGCTATTTTCAGACCCGCCGCAGGTCTTCCCGGAGAATGCAGGAATTCACAGGAAAAGCAGGTGAAAAGCTGCTTGATTTTTCGCCTTTTCTCTGATAAAGTTTAAAAAGAAGGACGCCCTGTCCTGCCGCGCAGGAGAAAGGCCCGAAAGGCGGACCATGCAGAGAGAGGTCCGGGGCTTCACAGTGAAAGATAAAACAGAAAGGTAAGAAAATCTATGGCTGAAAACAAGAATGTAAATCCGGCAGCAGAGAATGAGGAAGAGATGACAGTGACCCTGACACTGGATGACGGAAGAGAACTGGAATGTGTAGTTCTCACTATTTTCCCGGCCGGTGAGAAGGAGTATATTGCCCTGCTTCCCATGGATGATGAGGACAGTGAAGAGGGAGAGGTTTACCTGTACCGCTATACAGAGGACGAGAACGGAGAGCCGAACCTTGAGAACATCGAGGACGACGATGAGTATGAGATCGTCGCTGACGCCTTCGACGAGCTCCTTGACGAGCAGGAGTACGACGAGCTGGTCGGCGAGGACGAGTTAGAAGAATAAGAGGTGTGGAAAACCCCCATGTTTTTTTGTTCCAGAAAAGTCACAAAAAAACATGGGGGTTTTCCTGGGGGAAGGGAAACGGGAGTGTCTCTTCCCTCCCAAGAAAAAAACGAGGATATTTTGTGACTTCGCTGGAACAAAATATCCTCGTTTTTTTCTACATACTATACATTGAAGCGGAACAGGATCACATCTCCGTCCTTTACCACGTATTCCTTGCCCTCCATGCGGACAAGGCCCTTTTCCTTTGCTGCGGTGTACGTTCCGCAGTCCAGAAGATCCTGGTAGTTGACAACCTCGGCCTTGATGAAGCCTCTCTCGAAGTCGGAGTGGATCTTTCCGGCTGCCTGGGGAGCTTTTGTGCCGACCTTGATGGTCCAGGCTCTCGTCTCCGTCTCTCCGGCGGTCAGATAGCTGATGAGGCCAAGAAGGCGGTAGCTTGCGGCGATCAGCTTGTCGAGCCCGGATTCCTTCAGCCCCAGATCCTCCAGGAACATCTTTTTCTCATCTTCGTCCAGTTCTGCAATCTCCTGCTCAATCTGGGCGCAGATGACAAATACCTCGCTGCCGTTTTCAGCTGCAAATTTTCTGACTTCCTGGACATAGGCATTGCCGGCCGCGTCATCCGCCAGATCATCCTCGGCTACATTGGCGGCGAAAATCACAGGCTTCCAGGTTAAGAGATTTAAGGAGGAGATAAAGGCCAGCTCGTCCTCATCCTCTGTCTCATAGCTTTTGGCCAGCTTTCCTTCCTCCAGATGGGCGTACATGGCTTTCAGGATTTCAAGCTCCTTTGCGAGAGCCTTGTTTCCCATGGCGCTCTTTGTAGTCTTTGCGATGCGGCGCTCCAGAATCTCCATATCAGAGAAAATCAGCTCCAGATCAATGGTTTCAATATCTCTTAAGGGGTTTACGCTTCCGTCTACATGTACAACGTTGGGATCATCGAAGCAGCGAACTACATGGACGATAGCGTCTACTTCGCGGATGTTGGAGAGAAACTGGTTTCCGAGTCCCTCGCCCTTGGAAGCTCCCTTTACCAGACCGGCAATGTCCACAAATTCGATGACAGCCGGAGTAATCTTGGCAGAATTATAGAGCGCTGCCAGCTTCTGGAGTCTCTCGTCGGGAACGGGAACGACGCCCACATTCGGGTCGATGGTGCAGAAGGGATAGTTGGCGGACTCGGCGCCGGCCTTCGTCAGAGAGTTGAATAATGTACTTTTTCCTACGTTTGGTAAACCTACGATACCTAATTTCATAATACGTATCCTTTCTATTCTTCAGGGCTGCTTCAGGCACGGCACGCGGCAGAATACCTGCGGCAGAAGCCCTGTTTTTTTATCGGCTGATAGTCTTTTATAAGAATAGCATAGAATGGGGGGAAAGAAAAGAGAAAAATGTTTGCTTTTCTGCCTGCGATATATTAAGATAAGAGATTGAGGTATAAGGAAACTGCTGCTTTTTAAATTTAAAGCGGCATAGTGAAGGAGGAAATTGGATGAGTCACAAAAACGGAAGCTTCAGCAGCTCGCTGGGCTTTGTACTTGCCTGTGTGGGCTCAGCGGTGGGGCTTGGAAATATCTGGATGTTTCCCTACCGCCTGGGGCAGTATGGAGGGGCGGCCTTTCTGGTCCCCTATATATTCTTTGTGGTGCTGTTCGGTTTGACCGGCCTGTCAGCGGAGTTCGCCATCGGCAGGCGCGCCAGGACGGGAACCCTCGGCTCCTATGAGCTGTGCTGGGGAGACGGACAGAAAGACGGCTTCAGAAAGACGGTGGGAAAGGCAATCGGCTGGATTCCGCTTATCGGGTCTCTGGGAATTGCGATCGGCTACTCCATTATCATCGGATGGGTGCTGCGCTCATTTGCAGGCTCCCTGACAGGAAGCATTCTGAACACAGATTCTGCAGAATATTTTTCTCAGGTTACAGGCAGCTTCGGAAGCCTGCCCTGGCATATTGCCGTAGTTCTCATTACCGTGCTGATCCTGCTCACAGGCTCAGTTACCCAGATTGAGAAGGCCAACCGTATCATGATGCCGGTATTTTTTGTACTGTTTGCCGTGCTGGCTGTGCGGGTGTGCTTCCTGGACGGTGCAGGGGCAGGCTATCGCTTTCTCTTTGTGCCGAAGTGGGAACAGCTGAAAAATGTGGATACCTGGGTTATGGCTATGGGACAGGCGTTTTTCTCCCTCTCCATCACAGGCTCCGGCATGATCGTTTACGGCTCCTATCTCAATAAGGATACAGACATTATCGGAGCATCCATGAGGACCGTGGGCTTTGACACAGTAGCAGCCATGCTTTCGGCTCTTGCCATCATGCCCGCTGTGTTTGCCTTTGGAATCGAGCCGAATTCCGGACCGTCCCTGATGTTTATCACAATCCCGAAGATTTTTTCGCAGATGCCCATGGGACAGTTTTTTTCTGCTATCTTCTTCCTGTCCGTGGTGTTTGCAGGGATTACCTCTTTAATTAATATGTTCGAGGCAGTCATTGAGAGCTGGCAGCACAAATTCGACATACCGCGCCGCCTGGCTGTGGCGCTCTGCGGAATCATCTGCCTGGGCATCGGCGTGTTCCTGGAACTGGAGGCATACGTGGGAAGCTGGATGGATTTTATCACCATTATTGTCACCCCTCTCGGCGCTGTGCTGGGAGCCGTATCGGTTTACTATGTATTCGGATACAGGAAAATCAGGAAAGAGCTGGAAACCGGCAGAAAGACACCTGTTCCCGGTTGGTTTGGAGGAGTGGCCAGATATCTGTATGTACCGCTGACGGTTGTGGTATTTATTCTGGGAATTATCTATAAGGGAATTGGGTAGAAAAACGTCGGTTTCCGAGCCCTGTTTGTCGAAAAAGAGGATACAATGTCGAGCGAATGTGTTTGATTTTTGGGGATTCGTGACTTAAAATAAAAATTGCATCGAAAGGAGAACGTGTATGACGGAAGGTGCAGACATAAGTTTTGTCCATCTCGGTATAACGATCGAGCATCTGAGGAACAGTATTTCTATCGGAGGATTTGAAATTGCCTATTATGGAATTATCATAGGATGCGGTATGCTTGCCGGGATTTATATGGCGCAGAGGGATGCGCGCAGGAGAGGACAGAATCCTGAAATCTATCTGGATTTTGCCCTATATGCGATCATCTTTTCCATCATAGGAGCCAGACTGTACTATGTCATTTTTAACTGGGACCTTTATAAGAATGATCCAATCCAGATTTTCAATCTGCGGGGAGGCGGGCTGGCTATCTACGGAGGAATTATCGGGGCCGTCCTGACGTTGATTGTATTTTCAAGGATCAAGAAGACTTCGTTCTTTTCGATGGCAGACAGCGGATGTATCGGACTGGTGACAGGGCAGATTATCGGACGGTGGGGTAATTTTTTCAACTGCGAGGCCTTCGGCGGCTACACAGATAATCTGTTCGCAATGAGAATTAAAATGTCACTGGTAAATCCTTCTATGATTTCACAGGGGCTTCTCGAACATAGAATAGTGGAAAACGGGGTGGAGTATATCCAGGTTCACCCGACCTTCCTCTATGAATCGCTCTGGAATGTAGGAGTCCTGATTTTTCTGCTGTGGTACCGAAAGAGAAAAAGGTTCGATGGAGAGGTGCTGTGGGTGTATCTTTTGGGATATGGACTCGGTCGCGCATGGATAGAAGGGCTTCGCACCGATCAGCTTCTGTTCTTTGGCACGGGTATTCCTGTATCCCAGGCATTGTCGATGATTCTGGTGGCTGCCTCAGCAGCCGTTATCATCTGGAAACGATTGCGGTTAAAAACAGGGATAAAAGGAGAATAGAAATGGCAAATGCAAAAGAAGAGTTAGTGGAGAAAATCGAGAGGGTGAGAAAAAAAATGGATCTCTGCATCGAGCGCAGGGAAGAATACCGGAAGATATACGAGTACAGCGTGGAACTTGACGAACTGCTGAATCAGTATATTGTGGCCGGCTATTAGAATGGGATAATTCTCAGAGATTCTTAAACACATATTGCAACAAAGCCGCATGCAGGCGCTGTCGTTATGGCAGCGCCTGTTTTTCATATCACAGGAAACTTCGTTCCCTGTGATATGAAAAACGCTCCGCGGGGATCGCACTGCGGCGGAGAGGGATATGGCTGCTTTGCAGCCCCGCCGCAGGCGAAGAATCCTGAGAGGCAGGATTCTTTATTTTGTCCAGCGGCCGGCGCGGAAAGACAGACTTCGCGGAAAGAAAGACTTTTTGACCGGAAAAGAGGGGGCCTGAAAAGATGCCTGCCGGCCGGAAAAACGTGAAAACGAGATGAAAATTCAGCTAATTTTCCAAATGGAAAAAATTGCCGGCCCGATCTTTGCAATTTACATAATTTTTTTGAAAAATTCCTTGCTATTTTTTTTCGTATGTACTACTATTATAAATACAAAGTGGTAGAAAGTGGCGGAAAGTGGGGCCTGGTGGGGCGCTATGGAGGCCGAGTGGCAGCTTCGGCCAGCAGGTGGTTTTATGTTCAAAGGAGAGTACAGTCATACAATAGATGCCAAGGGGCGTCTGATTATGCCATCGAAATTCAGAGAACAGCTCGGAGATGAATTTGTCGTAACAAAGGGACTCGACGGCTGTTTATTTGTGTATGACAATTCTGAGTGGACCGCCTTTGAGGAGAAGCTGCGGGCGCTGCCGCTGACGAACCAGAATGCCAGAAAGTTTACGAGATTTTTCCTTGCCGGAGCTTCGGACTGTGAGGTGGACAGGCAGGGAAGGATTCTGATTCCGGCTGTGCTCAGGGAGTTTGCCCATCTGGAAAAAGAGGTGACTCTGGTGGGAGTGGGAAGCAGAATTGAGATTTGGAACCGGGCACTCTGGGAAGAGAAGAATGTCTATGACGACATGGAGGACATTGCCGAAAATATGGAGGGACTGGGAATATGACATTTTCACACACATCTGTCCTTTTGTACGAAACGGTGGACAGCCTGAATATCAGGCCGGACGGAATTTACGTGGACGGAACCCTCGGCGGGGGAGGACATGCCTCCCTGGTGCTCAGCCGGCTGGGAGAGGGCGGAAGGCTGATTGGACTTGATCAGGATGCAGATGCCATCGCGGCGGCGACAGAGAGGCTGAAGCCCTACGGGGACCGGGTAACTGTGATCCGGACAAACTATGAAAATATCAAGGAGGCCCTGGCCTCTCTGGGAATTGCAAAGGTGGACGGCATTTACCTGGATTTGGGAGTTTCCTCCTACCAGCTGGATACGGCTGAGAGAGGCTTCACGTACAGGGAAGACGACGCTCCTCTTGACATGCGGATGGATCAGAGAAGGTCAGAAACGGCAAAGGATATTGTAAACGGCTACAGCGAGATGGAGCTTTACCGGATTATCCGGGATTACGGGGAAGACCGGTTTGCCAAAAATATTGCAAAGCATATCGTTAAAGCCAGACAGGAGAAGGAGATTGAGACGGCAGGGGAGCTGACAGAGATCATCAGGGCAGCGATTCCGGCAAAAATCAGGGCTACGGGAGGACATCCGGCAAAGCGGACGTTTCAGGCAATCAGGATAGAGCTGAACCGGGAGCTGCAGGTGCTGGAAAACTCCATCGACACGATGATCGAGCTTCTGAATCCGGGAGGAAGGCTTTCTGTCATTACCTTCCACTCCCTGGAGGACCGGATTGTAAAAAACAGATTCCGCATCAATGAAAATCCCTGTACCTGCCCGCCGGAATTTCCGGTGTGTATGTGCGGAAAGAAGAGCAGGGGACGCGTGGTGACGCGAAAGCCCATTTTACCTTCTGATGAAGAACTCTCGGCAAATAAGAGATCAAAGAGCGCCAAGCTGAGAGTGTTCGAAAAAGCAGGCGATCAGAAGCAGTAAACCGGAGGCTTTCCGGGTTTTGAAATGTGAGGAGGAGAAACCATGGCTGCAAGAAAACGGACTGTATATGAGACGTATACGGATGGAAATACGGTTAGAAAGGTCAGACGGGCGCCGCAGGAGCGTGAGAGACGGCAGGAAGAAGAACAGCGCAGGCGGCAGCTGCAGTCAGAGATCAGACGCAGCCAAATGGTAAGAAGGAATAGAGAAAAGGCTCTCAGGATGGATGCACCTTACGTGCTGGCATTAACTGTGGCAGCGATTGTCACGCTGGCTATCTGTATGCAGTACCTTCAGCTCCGGTCATCCATCACCACGAGAATCGGAAATATCGAGAGCCTGGAACAGGACGTGGAGGCGCTGAAGGCTGAGAATGACGCCCTCGAAACAAGCATCAATACATACGTGGATCTGGATCATATCTATGATGTCGCTACAAAAGAGCTGGGCATGGTCTATGCAAATAAGAATCAGATTCTTTTGTACGATAAAACAGAAAGCGAGTATGTAAGACAGTATGAAGACGTCCCAGAACACGAATAACAGGCAGCCGTTCAGAAGATACATGCAGGAGAAGCTGGCAATTACCGTACTGGTAATGATGCTGGCTTTAATTGCTCTTGTCGTCATTCTTTACACGATTGTCCAGGAAAAGAACGAGGAATATACACAGGTGGTGTTGGGGCACCAGGATTATGAGAGCAGAACCATTCCCTACAGACGCGGAGACATTGTGGATCGGAACGGCTCCTACCTGGCCACCAGCGAGAAAGTCTACACTCTGATTCTGGATCCGAGGCAGATGTACTCTGATGAGAGAAATGAGTGTGTGGAACCGACCATTCAGCTTTTAAACGAGTGCTTCGGCTTTGACACTGCGGAATTGAGGGAAACTATCACAGGCAGAAAAGACAGCTCCTACATTCGCTACAGGAAGCAGATGACCTTTGAGGAAAAGGAACAGTTTGAGACAGCTTCCAGGGAGAGGAACGAGGCATTCAAAAAAAACAATGAGGCAAAGAAAATCCTGGGCGTCTGGTTTGAGGATGAGTACCGAAGGGTGTACCCAAACGGCGCCACTGCCTGCAATGTGATCGGCTTTGCCCAGAAGGATGGAAGCACCGGTTCAGGAGGAATTGAACAGTACTATAACAGTGAGCTGATTGGAAACAATGGCCGCGAATACGGATATCTGACCGACGATTCCAACCTGGAGCGGGTAATTAAGCCTGCAGAGAACGGAAATACAGTAGTTTCCACCATTGACCTTAACATTCAGAAAATCTGTGAAAAATACATTGACGAGTGGCAGGCGGGAATCGGAAGCAACGTGGCGGCAGTCATTGTGATGGATCCCAAGAGCGGAGAGATTCTGGCCATGGATACCAGCACGCGGTATGATTTGAACAATCCCTATGATTTGAGCGCCTACTATTCCCAGGAAGAAATAGACGCCATGGACGAAAAGGCAAAGTCAGATGCATGGTACAAGCTGTGGAGAAACTTCTGCGTCAATGACACCTATGAGCCGGGCTCTCCCCAGAAGGCCTTCACTGTGGCCGGAGCCCTGGAGGAGAATATCATCAACGGAAATGAGAGCTTTGACTGCGGAGGTTTTCTCTCCATCGGAGGACACGATATTCACTGTGTTTCCAGGTTTGGACACGGCCCGACGACAGTTGTGCAGGGTCTGATGAAATCCTGCAACGTGGTCATGATGAATATTTCCCGGATGGAGGGAACGGATATTTTTGCCAAGTATCAGAGTATTTTTGGCTTCGGGCAAAAAACGGGAATCGACCTTCCGGGAGAGGCCGATGCGGCGACACTGATTTATACGGCTGAAAACATGGGCCCTGCCGATTTGGCCACCAACTCCTTCGGACAGAACTACAACTGCACCATGATACAGATGGCTGCAGCATATGCCTCCCTGATCAACGGGGGCTCCTACTACGAGCCCCATGTGATGAAGCAGATTCTCAATGAACAGGGCTCAGTGGTGGAAAAAAGGGAGCCTCTGCTTGTGAGAGAGACGATCTCCCAGGAAACCTCAGACTTTATCAATGAGGCCCTCTACCAGACCGTCTCAGGCGAGGGCGGAACTGCCAAAGCGGCTGCCGTGGCAGGATACGAGATAGCCGGAAAAACGGGAACGGCTGAGAAGTATCCGAGAAGCGCCAAGAACTATCTGGTTTCCTTCATCGGGCATGCACCGGCCCATGATCCTCAGGTGCTCTGCTATGTGGTGCTTGACACACCGCATCTGGAAGGAACAGAACAGGCTCATTCCACCTTCGCCAGCGAGATTTTCAGCAAGATTATGGCAGAGGTGCTTCCTTATATGAATGTATTTCCGGATTCCGAGGCAGCACCTGCCGATGAGGAGATGGCAGAGCTTCCGGAGGGAATTACCAGCCAGGAGCCGGAGGAAGGCGAGGAGGAGAGCACGGAAGCGCCGACGAACGCAGACGGCGAAACCTATCCTGTCTATGATGAGGAATTTATCGATGACGGCGTGAGCTACCCGGAAAGACTGCCGGGCAGTCCGGAACAGAGCGCTGCCGATCCGGGAGAGACGTCAGGAAGCGAAGCTTTTGCAGAGCAGCCCTCAGATTCGGAAACGGGTGAAAGTCAGAGTCAGGGAGCGGAAAGCGCGGCAGACCAGACAGCGGACGGAAGCCAGGAGTCAGAGGGCAGCGCGGCATCGCCTGAAGGGGAGGAGCCGGCTTCACCGGTATCAGGCGCCCAGGGAGAAGCCGGCGCATAGAGAGACGGGCGGGACGGAAGTGAATCCGTAAGCCTGCGATTACAAACACATAAAATGTTTTTTTTCCAATATACTGTACCAAGCAGAGAGAAAGACGCCCTCTGCCGTAAGGGGACAGGGCGGTGAAGGGATGCGGTATGGAGCGGAGAAGAACGCGACACAGAGAAAGAATAGCTCTCCTGTGCGGACTCTTATGCCTCTGTATGGCTGGTCTGACAGGACGGCTATTTTTTCTTATGACCTTTCGGGCAGAGGAGTACAGCGCCATGGCAGAGGATCTCCACCAGAGGGAGCGGTCAATCAAGGCTGCCAGAGGGAGAATTCTGGACAGAAACGGAACGGTCATTGCCGACAACAGGACAGTATGTACCGTTTCTGTGGTGCACAATCAGATAACAGAGCCGGAGCGGACGGCGGAGGTTCTGAGCCGGGAACTGTCCATCCCCCTTGAGGATGTGAAAAAGAAGGTGGAGAAATACACGGCCAGGGAAATCATAAAGACGAATGTGGACAAGGAAATCGGGGACAGGATCCGGGAAATGGCTCTTCCGGGCGTCAAGGTGGATGAGGACTACAAGCGGTATTACCCCTATGACAGCCTGGCATCCAGGGTGCTTGGTTTTACAGGCGGGGACAATCAGGGGATCATAGGACTGGAGGTGCAGTATGAATCCTGGCTCAAGGGAGAGAACGGCTTGATCCTGACACTGGCGGATGCGGCCGGGGTGGAGATTGAGAACGCAGCCGAGGATCGCATAGAGCCGATACCGGGACATGATCTGACGGTAAGCCTGGACGTGAATATCCAGAAGTATGCGGAACAGGCCGCCTACCAGGTGATGGAGAAAAAATCGGCAAACAGTGTTTCTGTCATTGTCATGAATCCGAAAAACGGGGAGATTCTCGCTATGGTGAATGTGCCGGAGTTTAACCTGAATGAGCCATTTACCCTGACTGCGGGGATGGAGGCTGAGCATAAGGAGGAGGGACAGACTGTATGGCTGCCTGCGGCTGCCGAAGTCCAGGGGGAGGAAAAAGCAGATGAGTCCCCGGAAGCGGACGGCGGCGACGATGAGGCGAAAAAGAAACAGGATCTCCTGAACCAAATGTGGAGAAACAAGTGCATTAACGATACCTATGAGCCCGGCTCTACCTTTAAGATTATCACAGCCGCCGCAGGGCTGGAGGCAGGCGTGGTGGATCTGGACGACACCTTTTCCTGCCCTGGTTTTCGGATTGTGGAGGATCGGAAGATCCGCTGCCACAAGGTCGGCGGCCATGGAGGTGAAACCTTCCTTCAGGGTATGATGAATTCCTGCAATCCGGTGCTCATCGATGTGGGACAGAGGCTGGGGGTGGACAATTATTACAGGTACTTTGAACAGTTCGGTCTGATGGGAAAGACAGGGGTGGATCTGCCCGGGGAGGCGGCCACGATCATGCACCGGAAGGAAAATATGGGGGCTGTGGAGCTGGCCACTGTTTCTTTTGGGCAGTCCTTCCAGATTACCCCCCTTCAGCTCATCACCACAGCTTCCTCCATCATTAATGGAGGAAACAGGGTGACACCGCATTTTGCCCTGCGGGCTGAAAATCCGTCTACCGGTATTGTCCATGAATTTGAGTACAAAGAAAAGGGAAGAATTCTCTCAGAGGAAACAAGCGCCGCCATGCGCTATATTTTAGAGCAGGTGGTGGCAGAGGGGAGCGGAAAAAACGCGAAGATAGAGGGCTACCGCATCGGCGGAAAGACGGCCACCTCGGAAAAGCTGCCCAGAAGCAGAAAAAAGTATATTTCCTCCTTTCTGGGCTTTGCCCCGGCGGATGATCCGCAGGTGATTGCCCTTATCACTATCGACGAGCCGGAGGGAGTCTATTATGGAGGAACCATAGCAGCCCCGGTGGTGGGAGATATTTTTGAAAACATCCTGCCGTATCTGGGAATTCCAAGGGCAGAGGAGGAGTCAACTAACAGTTGATTATTCCAGGAAAAAGACGTATACTAATCAGGAGTCTTGGGATCGTGTAAAACAGATAAGCCGCGTCCTTTCGGAGCTGTGGCCGCAGTATCACAAAAGACTACATAAGAATCTGAGGTGTGACATGGTAAACGAAACAATTCTGGCAGTTATTACGGCATTCATTATCAGCGCAGTCATGTGCCCGATCGTGATACCGTTTCTGCACAAGCTGAAATTTGGCCAGCAGGTCAGGGAGGACGGCCCGCAGGCCCATCTGAAAAAGCAGGGAACTCCGACCATGGGCGGAGTGGTGATTCTGGGAGCGATTGTGATTACCTCCCTTCTCTATATCAGGGATTATCCGAAAATTATCCCGATTCTGTTTGTTACAGTGGGCTTTGGCATTATCGGTTTTCTGGATGACTATATTAAGATTGTGATGAAGCGGTCAGAGGGGTTAAACCCGAAGCAGAAGCTCATCGGACAGTTTGTGATTACAGGCATTTTCGCCTATTACCTGATCAGCAGCAGGGAGGTGGGTACCTCCATGCTGATTCCGTTCACCGGCGGCTTTGACGACGGCTTTTTCCTGGAACTTCCGCCGGTTCTGTTTATACCGGCTCTGTTTTTTATCGTGCTGGGTACGGACAATGGAGTAAATTTCACAGACGGCCTTGACGGCCTCTGCACCAGTGTGACGATTCTGGTGGCGACCTTCTTTACGATTGTGGCCATCGGCGAGAACACGGGCATCAGTCCCATTACCGGGGCTGTGGTGGGAAGTCTTCTCGGCTTTCTTCTGTTTAATGTGTATCCGGCCAAGGTGTTTATGGGAGATACCGGCTCTCTGGCTCTGGGAGGCTTTGTGGCGTCCAGCGCATTTATGATGCAGATGCCGATTTTCATCGCTCTGGTGGGACTGATTTATCTGGTAGAGGTGTTGTCGGTCATTATCCAGGTAACCTACTTTAAGAGTACAGGGGGAAAGCGGATTTTCAAGATGGCGCCGATCCATCACCACTTTGAGCTGTGCGGATGGTCGGAGACGAGAGTAGTGGCAGTATTTTCAATTATAACGGCAATCCTTTGCCTGATTGCGTACTTAGGATTATAGGAGGAAATGGACAATGAGTCAGAAAGTATTGGTAGCAGGAAGCGGAATCAGCGGAATTGCAGCGGCGAAGCTCCTTCTCGACATGGGAGGAGAGGTAGTTCTCTATGACGGAAACGAAAAGCTGAGAGAAGAGGATCTGAGAAAGAAATTTGATGAAAATGCAAAGGTGAGCTTTGTGCTGGGTGAGCTGACACGCACGGATCTGCTGGGCGTGGAGCTTTCGATTATCAGCCCGGGAATCTCCCTGGAGGCTCCTTTCGTGTCCGTCATTGATCAGGCGGGAATCCCCATATGGAGCGAGATCCAGCTGGCCTACCACTGTGCGAAGGGAAGGCTGGCGGCCATCACGGGAACTAACGGAAAGACGACGACGACAGCGCTGACGGGAGAGATTATGAAGGCCTGCTATGACAGCGTATTCGTGGTGGGAAATATCGGAGATCCCTACACGGCTCACGCTCTGGAAACCACAGAGAAGTCGGTGACAGTGGCGGAGGTTTCCAGCTTCCAGCTGGAAACCATCATGGATTTCAGACCGAATGTCAGCGCCATCTTAAATATCACCCCGGATCACTTAGACAGGCATAAAACCATGGAGCGCTACATCGAGATTAAGGAGGGCATCACAAAGAACCAGAAGGAAAACGATGTGTGCGTCTTAAATTACGATGATCCGGTACTCAGAGAGTTCGGGGAAACCTTAAAGTGTAAGGTTGTCTATTTTTCCAGCCGCGAGAAGCTGAAAAAGGGCCTGTTCCTGGACGGAGATCAGATCGTATACAAGGACGGCGAGACAGTGACGGAGATTGTAAACATCCATGAGCTCAAGCTCCTTGGACGCCACAACCACGAGAACGTCATGGCAGCAGTGGCCATTGCCATGAACATGGATGTTCCCATGGACACCATCCGCCGGGTGGTAAAACGGTTTGAGGCGGTGGAGCACCGCATTGAATTCGTGACAGAGCGGTTCGGTGTAAAATATTACAACGACTCTAAGGGAACGAACCCGGATGCAGCCATGCAGGCCATCAAGGCCATGCCGGGCCCGACGCTTCTCATCGCTGGAGGCTATGACAAGCACTCTGAGTATGACGAGTGGATCGAGAGCTTCGGTGGCAAGGTGCGCTACCTGGTATTAATCGGACAGACCAGGGATAAAATCGCAGAGTGCGCAAAGCGTCACGGCTTTACGGATATTATGTACGCAGAGGACTTGAAAGAAGCTGTTCAGGTCTGCGCTTCCTACGCGAATGCGGGGGACAATGTGCTGCTCTCACCGGCCTGCGCAAGCTGGGGAATGTTTAAAAACTATGAGGAGAGAGGCCGCATGTTCAAGGAGTATGTGAGAAACCTCTAAATGAATCTGAACGCTGTTTCCGACGGGCTCCGGCTGCTGCCTCCTGAAAGGAGGCGCCGGGCCTGGCTGGCAAGTGAGGAGTGATACGATGGCTGATGCGCCGACTACACCGAAAAAAAAGAAAAAAAAGCCCCACCGGTTTTATGATTACAGTCTTCTTCTGGCTGTAGTGTTCCTGACTGTGTTCGGACTGATCATGATCTACAGCGCCAGTTCTTACCGGGCACAGCTGGTGCAGGGTGACGCAGCTTACTTCGTAAAAAGGCAGGGGATGATTGCGGCATGCAGCGCCGTGGGAATGCTGCTTATCTCAAAGATTGACTATCACTGGTTTGCGAAGTTTGCCTATCCGGCTTACTTTGTTTCCCTGATCTGTATGGTTGCCACCATGCTGTTCGGCGTGGAATCCCACGGAAAAAAGAGATGGCTGCAGGTTGGACCGATCCAGTTCCAGCCGACAGAGATGGTAAAGATTTCGCTTATCCTGTTTCTGGCAGTGGTGATTTCACGTCTGGGGTTAAAAATCAACGAGTTCAAGAAGGTGCGGGCGATTATTATCTGGTGCGGTATCCCGGCTCTTCTGATAACAGAGAACAACTTAAGCTCCGGTATCATCACCTGCGGAATTGTGTTTGTAGTTCTCTTTGTGGCCTGCAAAATTAAATGGCCGTTTTTTGCCTGCGCAGGAGCGGGCGTAGGCCTGATTGCTATTTCTCCCTATATAGGAAACGCCCTGGTGGCTCTCCGCCTTCTGAAGCCCTATCAGCTCGACCGAATCACCGCCTGGGTGGATCCAACGGCGACAGACACCGGCTATCAGACCCTTCAGGGGCTTTACGCCATCGGTTCCGGAGGCTTCTTCGGGAGAGGGCTGGGGCAGAGTCTCCAGAAGCTGGGCTTTATCCCCGAGGCGCAGAACGATATGATTTTCTCGGTTATCTGTGAGGAGCTGGGCCTTTTTGGAGCAGTCCTTTTGATTCTCATGTTCATGTTTGTCATTTACCGCTTTATGGTAATCGCCGGAAACGCTCCGGATCTGATGGGGGCACTGCTCGTGGTGGGAGTCATGGCCCATATCGGAATCCAGGTTATCTTAAACGTGGCGGTTGTTACCAACACGATCCCGAACACCGGAGTTACACTGCCCTTTATCAGCTACGGAGGCACATCGGTTCTGTTCCTGATGTGCGAGATGGGACTGGTGTTAAGCGTATCCAACCAGATCAAGCTGGAAACGTAGCAAAGCCGCCTTTAGTCACAGGGACACTCTCTATGCCATAAAATATTATATAGAAGGCATACGGGAGGTTTGGCTTGTCTGCGATAGAAATTCTGGGCAATGGCCCGCTGAGTGGTGAAATAGAGGTACAGGGTTCTAAAAATGCCGTTCTGCCTATGATGGCGGCAGCGGTTCTGGGAAACGGAATTACGGTAATTGAAAATGTCCCCAAAATACAGGATGTCTGCTGTATGATGGGGATTCTTAATTCTCTGGGCTGTGTCTGCTCTCTGAAAGAAAACAGGCTGACGGTGGATTCGTCAGGAGCTTCAGGGACATGTATCAGAAAAGAGGACATGGAAAAAATGCGTTCCTCTGTCATACTTCTGGCTCCGCTTCTGGCAAGGCAGGGGGAGGCCTGCATCTATTATCCGGGAGGCTGCATGATCGGGAAAAGGCCCATTGACCTGCATCTGTTCGCCCTGGGCCGGTTTGGAGCAGAGATTATGGAGGACAGGGAGACGGGGAGAGTGAAAGCGAAGGTAAGCGGGCGCTCTGCCTGCCTGAGGGGAGCCTTTGTGGAGTTTCCCTATCCCAGCGTCGGCGCTACGGAAAATGCCATATTTGCAGCAGTGGCGGCAGACGGTGAGAGTTTTCTTTCCGGCTGCGCCAGAGAGCCGGAAATTACTGCTCTGTGCCACATGCTGAACCGGATGGGAGCCAGGATCCTGGGGGTGGGAACCAGCCATCTGCGGATTTCAGGAGGCCTGCCTCTCCACGGCTGTACGGTGCGGGCAGACGGCGACCGGATTGTGGCGGGAACCTACCTGATGGCAGCTGCTGCTTCCATGGGAGAGATTCAGATAAATGGAATTCGCTCGGAGGAACTGAAAGGTGTGATAGAGCTTCTGAAGGAAGCAGGAGCCTTCATCTACACAGAGAAAGATCGGATTTTCCTCCGTTCTCCAAGGCCCCTCGGACAGATGCGCACAGTGACAGGACCGTATCCTGCTTTTCCCACGGATCTGCAGTCTCCTCTTATGACTCTCTTATGCGTATCAAAGGGAGGAGAAATCAGGGAAACGGTATTTGAGAGCCGCTTTAAAACTGCCGGAGAGCTGAATAAAATGGGAGCTTCCATTCGCCTGGAAGGTGACAGGGCCTTTGTGCGCGGAGGCAGAAGGCTCTTCGGATGCCGGGTAAAGGCCTGCGATCTGCGAGGAGGGGCTGCCCTGGTGACGGCCGGGCTGACCGCTTCAGGGATAACGGTGGTGGAGGATGCGGAGTATATTAAAAGGGGTTATGAAAATATCTGCCGCGACTTGAGTCAGCTGGGCGGACGGCTCAGATATATGGAAAGGGACATCACGGCACCTGGCAGAAAAGAGCAGCCGTCAAAGGAAGACAGGGAAGCGAAGTAAAAAGGGACAGCAGGAGGTACAAAGGTGAGAACATATTTCAGACGCAGAAAAAAAACAGGCCTGATCGCCGCCCTTGCGGTGCTTGCAGTTCTGGTGATCACGGCTGTTTCTCTGCGCATTACAGATGTGACTGTCAGCGGAACGACAAGGTATACGCCGGAGCAGATCGAACAGACGATTTTTGACTCGTCACTGAGCAGAAATACAGCTTACTGTTATTTCCAGTACAGGTTCCGGCCTCATAAGACCATCCCTTTTGTGGAAGACTATAAAATAGTATTCAGAAGTCCCAATGAGGTGGAAATCATCGTATATGAGAAGAGCCTGGTCGGATACGTTTCCTATATGAACAGCAATATGTACTTTGACAAGGACGGAATTATCGTGGAGAGTACCAGCGAAACGCTTCCCGGCATACCGAAAATCCAGGGACTGAAATTCGGCCATGTGGTGCTTCACAAGCCTCTCCCCGTGGAGAACCAGAATATTTTCGAGGATATTCTGAATCTGACGCAGGTGCTGTCCCTCTATGAAATACCGACCGACGGAATCCGCTACCGGGAAAACGGGGAAGCGGTTCTCACAGTCAAGAATCTCCGCGTGGAGCTGGGAAGCGAGTCGGAAATAAACGGAAAAATTTCCGAACTGCATGACATTATCGAGGAGTATCCGGATTTGGACGGAACTCTCTACCTGGATACCTATGACGAGACGAATACCAACCCCATGTACCGCTTCCAAAAAGACTGATTGGTCCAAGAAAGTTATAAATTTGGCAAAATAACAGTTGATATTTTTGGTAAAATAAAATATAGTATTAGATAGGCTAGAATCAGATAAGCACAGGAATGAGCAAAACATAAGCTAAAACCCGATAGAGATGTGAGTGAAGGAGGAAGTTTTCTTGTTAGAGATTAAGATAAATGAGTCAGAGAATGCAGCCAGAATCATTGTAGTTGGCGTAGGCGGAGCAGGAAACAACGCAGTGAACCGTATGATCGAGGAAAATATCGCAGGTGTTGAGTTTATTGGAATCAATACAGACAAACAGGCGCTTCAGTTCTGCAAGGCCTCCACAGCCATGCAGATCGGAGAAAAGCTGACCAAGGGACTTGGAGCAGGCGCAAGACCTGAGATCGGGGAGAAGGCTGCCGAGGAGAATCAGGAGGAGTTAGCCCAGGCGTTAAAGGGTGCAGATATGGTATTTGTCACCTGCGGTATGGGCGGCGGCACAGGTACAGGCGCGGCTCCCGTTGTGGCAAAGATTGCGAAAGATATGGGAATCCTGACAGTCGGAGTTGTCACAAAGCCATTCCGCTTCGAGGCAAAGACACGTATGAACAATGCGATTCAGGGCATTGAAAAGTTAAAGAGCTGCGTGGATACCCTGATTGTCATTCCAAATGACAAGCTGCTTGAGATTGTTGACAGAAGGACAACCATGCCGGATGCATTAAAGAAGGCAGACGAGGTGCTTCAGCAGGCGGTACAGGGAATCACGGATCTGATCAATATTCCAGGCCTTATCAATCTGGACTTTGCGGATGTACAGACTGTTATGGTTGACAAGGGAATCGCTCACATCGGAATCGGACATGCCAAGGGAGACGACAAGGCTATCGAGGCTGTGAAGCAGGCAGTTTCCAGCCCGCTTCTCGAGACTACCATCGAGAATGCATCCCACGTGATCATCAATATTTCCGGCGATATCAGCCTTATTGAGGCAAATGAGGCTGCTTCCTATGTTCAGGAACTTGCAGGCGATGACGCCAACATTATTTTCGGCGCCATGTACGATGAGAACGCTCAGGACGAGGCCACAATTACAGTTATCGCCACAGGATTAAATGATCAGAATGCAGCGACTCCTGTTGCCAAGGCTATGACCAGCTTCGGAACGAACCCGTTCCAGAAAAAGCAGGCGCCTGTTCAGCCGGCAGGAGCAGGAAGAGAGGCTGCCACGACAGCACAGCCGGCTTCCCAGAGCTTTCACCAGCCAGCAGCCGGATATAAGGCTCCCACATCTGTGAATCAGGCAGGCCAGCAGGCTCCGGCCCAGAATCCTGCCCCGACTCCTTCCTACAGACCTATGGGACAGACACAGATCAATATTCCGGATTTCTTAAAGCATAAGAGATAAAGCCGGCATAAGGCAGTAAAATAGAGAAAATTCAAAAGAGCTTTCATTTCACAGTGAGATGAAGGCTCTTTTTTCATAATTATAGGAAATTCCTCTCAATTTCCTGTAATACAAAAAGCCCTGCCGGGCGGGATGCGTACGCCGCGCGGCGGACAGAAAAATAATTTTCTATATAATTCTTTTTGTTCTATTTATTTATATAATCTGAGCAAATCCGACAAAATCAGAAACAAAGTACAGAACTCTCTGGTTGAAGGAAAGCAGGAGGCATACTCCGCCGGACCCTGAATAGGTGAGAGGTCATTGGCCGGAGAAGGGAAAAAATCCGGGGGGAATCCAGCCGAAATATGGCGATAAAAAAAGAGGATTATCCTGCACACTTTGACAAATTACGAAGGGGAAAGTTTTTATAATAGGTTGTGTCAGACGGGAGGTGAGGCGGCTGGCAGCAGAATATACGCTGTACCTGGACGTGATATTTCTTCAAAATTTTTTGATGAATGTCTGCGTTCTCACGCTGACAGGGAGGATGATGAGGCAAACCTGCAGGGCCGGACGGATTGCGGCGGGAGGAGCAGCAGGGGCGCTGTGGGCCTGCGGCGGAATTTTTCTGCCGCTTTCTTTTCCGATGAAGGCGGCCCTTACCTGCGGGCCTGTGAGCTTACTCATGGTCTTTCTGGCTTTCAGGGAGAGACATCCGGTCAGACTTTTAAAAGGAACGGCGGCACTGTACCTGACAGCCGTTCTTATGGCAGGAGGGCTGGAGCTTGTCAAGGGCCTTTCCGCCAGAGTGTACAATTATGAAAATCCCGCAAACCCCAGGCAGCAGAAACTGCCTTTTTATGTGCTTTTTTTTGCGGCAGCGGCAGTATTCTTCTTTATCTGCTTCCTGCTTGAAGCGGTTAGGGAGGAACGGAGGAGAAGAAGCCATATGGCAGGTGCCACGATTTTTTTCCAGGGGAGAAGTCTTCAGGTGCAGGCATTTCTCGATACAGGAAACCGGCTGACCGATCCCGTATCCGGACGGCCTGTGAGCGTTATCTGGGCCGGAGCTTTGGAGGGATTTTTTGACGGAGCGCCGGGGGTGACTCTTATTCCCTACAGGAGCGTGGGAAAAGAAAGCGGACTCCTGCCGGCAGTGAAGGCTGACTGTATCTGTATCGAACTGGAGGGAAAGTGCAGAGAGCTTAAAAATCCTCTCATCGCCGTCTCGCAGGCTCCTCTGTCGTCAGACGGAAGCTATGAAATGCTTCTGCATGAGGCATTCTGGGAGAAGGCAGTCAGGTCTGAGAAGTCCTGCCACGGGGGAGACGCCAGGACGGGGAAGACAGAGAAAGACAAAAGCAGGCAGACGGAAGGCGGACAGGAGACAGAAAAATCGGAAAATAATTGGGCAGGCAGCGAAAGGCTCACAGAGCCTGAGACATACGAAAAAACGGGAAAGGAAACAGAAAGAAAAAATGATGCAGTGGGAAAAAATGGAACACAAAAAGGCGGCTCTGAGGGAAAGACAGGACTGGAAAACAGCAGGAGCCCGCAGAATGAGGACGGCGGCAAAAGCGGGCGCAAGGAGCCTGAGAATCAGTCAGGAGGAGAGAAATATGGTGATTAAGGTTGCAATATCGAACCGGTTTCGGCTGAAGACAGTACCTTCATTTAAAACTCTGCTTATGCAGAAGGAAGGGGAAATCCACTACATAGGAGGGGCAGACATTCTGCCGGCTCCCCTGGACAGCAAGGAGGAGGCAGAGGTTTTAGGTGAGCTGGGCACGGAAAAGGACAGGGAGGCTAAATCCAGGCTGATTGAGCACAACCTCAGGCTGGTGGTCTACATAGCAAAGAAGTTTGACAACACAAGCGTGGGTGTGGAGGATCTGATTTCCATCGGAACCATCGGGCTTATTAAAGCCATCAATACCTTTAACACGGGAAAGAATATTAAGCTGGCCACCTACGCATCGCGCTGTATCGAAAATGAGATTCTGATGTATCTAAGGCGGAACAATAAGACGAAGCTGGAGGTCTCCATCGACGAGCCCCTCAATGTGGACTGGGACGGAAATGAGCTTCTGCTCTCCGATATTCTGGGAACAGATGAGGATGTGATCTACAGGGATCTGGAGGATGAGATAGAGAGGAACCTTTTGAACACAGCTATCAGCCGGCTGAATCCCAGGGAAAAGAAAATCGTGGAGCTGAGGTTCGGGCTGAACAGTGAAAATGGGGAGGAGATGACGCAGAAGGAAGTGGCGGATCTGCTGGGAATCTCACAGTCCTATATTTCCAGGCTGGAAAAGAAGATTATGAAGCGGCTTAAAAAAGAGATTGTGAAGTATGAGTAGAGGAAGCGATGAACAGAAAGCGGCTACATGAGCAAAAAACTATGAGCAGTCTGGGCAGCGGATGGAGCAGGAATTCTCTCCATCCGCTGCCGTATTTTTTAACTCAGGTAGTTTTTCATGGCTTTCAGGGCATTTTTTTCCAGGCGGCTGACCTGGGCCTGGCTGATATGAATTTCCTCTGCCACCTCGGTCTGTGTTTTTCCCTCAAAAAAGCGCATGCCGATGATGTGGCGTTCCCTTTCGGGTAGCCGTCTCATGGCTTCGCTCAGGGAAATGTCCTCGATCCAGTTCTCCTCAGAGTTTTTCTTATCGCTGAGCTGATCCATCACATAGAGCGGATCCCCGCCGTCGGTGTACACAGGTTCATAGAGACTTACCGGACTCTGGATGGCATCCAGGGCATAGGTAATATCCTCCTTGCTGACACCCACCTCCTCGGCAATTTCGCAGAGTGTCGGCTCCTTTAAATTCTTCTTCATCAGACTTTCCCTGGCATAGATGGCCTTGTAGGCCGTGTCCCGCAGAGAGCGGCTGACCCGGATGGAATTATTGTCCCTGAGATAGCGTTTTACCTCGCCTAAAATCATGGGAACTGCGTAGGTGGAGAAACGGACATTCTGTGTTATATCAAAATTATCGATGGCTTTGATCAGGCCGATGCAGCCGATCTGAAACAGATCATCCACATTTTCGCTGCTGCCGGAAAAGCGCTGGATGACACTGAGAACCAGCCGGAGATTTCCCTTGATGTACTGTTCTCTGGCTTCCCTGTCACCCTTTAGAATACGGGCAAAGAGCTCTTCCTTTTCCTCGTTGGTCAAAAGCGGCAGCTTCGCTGTATTGACGCCGCAGATTTCAACTTTGTTAAGTGCCATAAAGAGTATCCTCCTTACATTATTCGCAGCCGTTCTTCCCTCCGGCTTTTTACAAAGGAGCCTGCGCAGAAGGAAGTCCAAACGGCAGCAAGTTTTCATCTGCTATCATGATTTACCTCTTTGGGCGGCAATATACTGAAAAAGAGGAAATTAAAAAAACTTTTAGCCCTTGACAGGGAAACGCTCCTCCTCAGTCTCCGTTTCCATTTCGGACAAGGTATGGTATAATGGCTGCGTAGCAGGCATTATACCTGCGCATACCGGTTTCAGCATTCACTGCTGAAAACCGGGCGCTAAGTTCCGCCGGAGGCTGCCATATCCGGAGGATATGGTATAATGGCTGCGTAGCAGGCATTATACCTGCGCCGAGCCGCTGGCGCCCGAAGGGAGCCAAAACACCACTGCGGCGAGGAGAAAGGAAATCAGAGATGAGAGTCGAACAGATACAGATTCAGATAGAAAAAAACGGAGCATTTAAAATCACAGACAAGACGGCGGTGCTCACGGCCTACCTTCAGGATTCGGGAAGGGAGTGCAGGATAAAGGAACGGCCTGCAGTTATTATCTGCCCGGGCGGAGGCTATGAGTTCTGCTCCTTCAGAGAAGGGGAGCCGGTGGCTCTGGAGCTTCTGTCCAAGGGATACCAGGTATTTGTGCTGGACTACAGCGTAGCTCCGGACAGCTTTCCGACGGCCCTCCTGGAGCTTGCCGGGGCGGTGGCCATGGTGAGGATGAAAGCCAGAGAATGGAAGGTGATTCCCGAGAAAGTGGCCGTCATGGGCTTTTCAGCAGGCGGACATCTGGCTGCCAGCCTGGCAGTGTTCTGGAATCAGGAATTTCTGGCAGCTCTTGTGAAAGGCCAGGTGCAGTATCCCAGAGGCGACGGTTTCAGAAGAAGGGAAACGGTATTTTCCGAGAGCAGCCTGGAGGAAATTTCCCTGCTCCTGCGCCCGGACCGCCTGCTTTTGAGCTATCCGGTGATCACCTCCGGAGAGTATGCCCACAGAGGTTCCTTTGATGTCCTTCTCGGAGGCAGGAAGGGGGAGGAGAGAGAGCAGTTTCTCGATCTTCTGTCTCTGGAAAAGCAGGTGGGCAGCCAGGTGCCTCCTGTATTTCTCTGGCACACCTTCACCGACGGAACGGTTCCTGTGGAAAATACGCTTCTCTTTGCAGGAGCTCTGAGAAAGGCCGGAGTAAGCGCGGAGATCCATATCTTTCCCGAGGGACGCCATGGAATTGCCCTGGCCGACGAGCGCACCGACAAGGAGACAGATGACGGAAGAGGAAGCTGCGACGTGGAGTGCTGCCATCCGTGGGTGGAGCTTGCAGAGCGGTTTCTGGACAGGTGGAGAAAAGAGTAGAGGGGATGGAAAGCTTTTCTTTCCGCCTGGGCGGTCCGGGCCGCTCTGTCAGAATTCCTTGCCCTTGACTTTCCATATATTTCATACTAGAATAAAATGGACACCGAAGGCGCTGGTGTCCATTTTTTCTGTGCAGAGACAGAAGCTGCCGGAAAAGAAGCACCGGAAACAGACTGAACGGACATCACGGGCCGGGCAGAATCCGGAAACTCAGCAGGAAAAAGACAGAACATGGAGGAACCATTTTGGCTAATACAGAAAACACCACAGAGCAGATTAAAAAGAGAAGGACATTCGCTATCATTTCCCACCCGGATGCGGGAAAGACGACGCTGACGGAGAAGTTTCTTCTCTACGGAGGGGCCATCAACCTGGCCGGTACGGTTAAGGGGCGCAAGGCTACCAAGCACGCAGTTTCAGACTGGATGGAGATTGAGAAGGAGAGAGGTATCTCCGTCACCTCCTCTGTCCTGCAGTTTAACTATGAGGGCTACTGCATCAACATTCTGGACACTCCGGGACACCAGGATTTCTCAGAGGACACCTACAGGACGCTGATGGCGGCCGACTCGGCGGTTATGGTGATTGACGCCTCCAAAGGTGTGGAGGCCCAGACTATCAAGCTGTTTAAGGTATGCCTTCTGAGAAATATTCCTATCTTTACATTCATCAATAAGATGGACCGGGAGGCGAGAGATCCCTTCGAGCTGATGGACGAGATTGAGAGCGTTCTCGGAATCAAGACCTGCCCGATCAACTGGCCCATCGGCTGCGGAAAGAACTTCAAGGGCGTCTATGACAGAAATACAAAGAAGATCACCACCTTTACGGCGGCCATGGGAGGCCAGAAGGAGGTTGCGTCCAGGGAATTTGATCTGGAGGGAACAGAGGCAGAGCAGGTGATCGGGGCGGATTACCACAGCCAGCTTCTTGATGACATCGAGCTTCTCGACGGGGCCAGCGAGCCCTTCGACATGGAGAAGGTCAGCACAGGAAAACTCTCTCCGGCCTTTTTCGGGTCTGCCCTCACAAACTTCGGAGTGGAGACCTTTCTGGAGCATTTCCTGAATATGACCACACCGCCTCTTCCAAGAAAGACCACCACAGGCCAGGTGAACCCATTTGATGACAATTTCACGGCCTTTGTGTTTAAAATCCAGGCAAATATGAATAAGGCCCACAGAGACCGAATTGCATTTATGCGTATCTGTTCCGGAAAGTTCGAGGCGGGCATGGAGGTCAATCATGTGCAGGGAGGCAGAAAGATCCGTCTGTCCCAGCCTCAGCAGCTGATGGCCCAGGACAGAAAGATTGTGGAGGAGGCCTACGCAGGCGATATTATCGGTGTGTTCGATCCGGGCATCTTCTCCATCGGAGACACCCTCTGCGCGTCCAATGACAAAATTCAGTTTGAGGGCATCCCTACCTTCGCACCGGAGCATTTTGCAAGGGTACGTCAGATGGACACCATGAAGAGAAAGCAGTTTATCAAGGGAGTCAATCAGATCGCCCAGGAGGGTGCAATTCAGATTTTCCAGGAGTTCAACACGGGAATGGAAGAAATCATCGTGGGCGTGGTGGGAGAGCTGCAGTTTGAGGTGCTTACCTACCGTCTGGAAAATGAGTACAATGTGGAGGTCAAGCTGGAGAAGCTGCCCTACGAATATATCCGCTGGATTGAGAATAAGAATGAGGTGGATCCGGCCAAAATTCAGGGAACCTCAGATATGAAGCGCATCAAGGACTTAAAGGGCAATCCTCTGCTCTTATTTGTCAACAGCTGGAGCGTCGGCATGGTACTGGACAGAAATCCGGGACTGGTGCTCAGCGAGTTCGGGCGCGATTAAGGCTGCCGGCAGGGCGGCAGAAAAACCGTCCCTTCTATTTTTGGCATAGAGGGACGATCACAGAGACAGTATAGTTTAAACAGCACAGTCACAGAAGCAGCAGTAAGCTGGGAGGTAGAAAAATGAGCAAGATTGATGTTGTGAGAAAAGCGATGGTGGAGGCCATGAAGGCCAAGGACAAGGCAAGGAAGGATTCCCTGTCCATGCTGCTTTCAGCTCTGAAGAATGCGGAGATTGACAAGAGAGAGCCGCTGACAGAGGATGAGGAGAATGCAGTGGTGAAAAAGGAGATCAAGCAGACCAGGGAAACCATGGAGCTGGCTCCGGCCGACAGGGAGGATATCAGGAACGAGGCTGCGGCAAGGCTTTCCGTCTATGAGGAGTTCGCTCCGGCCGATCTGACACCGGATCAGATCAGGGAGGTGATCGGGGAAGTGCTCAGGGAGCTTTCCATCGATGAGCCAAAGAAGTCCGATAAGGGCGCAGTCATGAAGGTTTTAATGCCGAGAGTAAAGGGAAAGGCTGACGGCAGGGTTGTGAATGAGGTGCTGGCAGGAATGCTGAAATAAAGACAGGCGCAGGTCAGGCCTGAGAAAGAGACAGAAATGACAGGGCAGAGTGGGGCAGCCTGGTTGGGAGGCCCCGGAAAGGGGATGACAGAAGATGTACAGAGAAGAGATCGAGAAGTATATTGACAGCCACAGAGGAGAGATGCTTGAGGATATCAAGTCCCTGTGCCGCATCAACAGCGAAAAAATGCCTTACCAGGAGGGAATGCCCTACGGAGAGGGAGCCTGCCAGGCGCTTGGAACAGCGCTTGCCATGGCTGAGGGATACGGTTTTTCCATCTGCAATTACGACAACTATGTGGGAACGGTCGACTGGGGAGGAGAGGAAAGCCAGCTTGATATTCTGGCTCATCTCGACGTGGTTCCGGCCGGAGAGGGCTGGACTGTGACAGAACCCTTTGAGCCGGTGGAGAAGGACGGAAGACTCTATGGCCGCGGTACAGCCGACGACAAGGGGCCGGCCGTTGCCGCCCTCTATGCGTTGCGGGCAGTAAAGGAGTTAGGCATTCCGTTAAAGAAGCGCGTCAGGCTGATTCTGGGAACAGATGAGGAGTGCGGCAGCAGCGATATAAAACATTATTACGCTGTGGAGAAGGAGGCGCCGATGACCTTCTCGCCGGACGGAGCCTTCCCTGTTGTGAATATTGAGAAGGGCCATCTGGAGGGAGAATTTGAGGCAGAGTTTGAGGCTTCACAGGAGCTCCCCCGCGTGAAATCTATCAAAGCAGGCACGAAGATCAATGTGGTCCCCGGAAAGGCATTCGCTGTCTTTGAGGGGCTCGACGATGACGTGGTGAGAGCAGCGGCAGATGAGGTGGAGAAGGAGACAGGCGTTTCCTTTGAGATCATGGGAAAGGACAGCTGTCTTGAGATCACAGCCTGCGGAGCAGGGGCCCATGCGTCCACGCCTCAGGAGGGAAAGAATGCCATCACAGCGCTGCTCCTTCTGATCACAAAGCTTCCATTTGCAGCCTGCAGGCAGATAGAGGTGATAAAGGCCCTCTGCCAGCTCTTCCCCCACGGAGACACAGAGGGACGCGCCCTCGGCGTGGCTATGGAAGATGAACTGTCCGGCGCCCTCACCCTGGCCTTTGACATTCTCGAGGTGACAGAGGAGAAGATGCACGGAATGATTGACAGCCGTACTCCTCTGTGCGGCAATGAGGAGAATGTGTTAAAGCCTATAGCTGCGAAGATGGAGGAACTCGGCATCACGATGCTCACCCGCGAGATGCGTCCGCCTCACCACGTGGATGGAAATTCTGATTTCGTTAAAACCCTTCTTTCTGTCTATGAGGAGTACACGGGAAGAAAGGGCGAGTGCGTTTCCATGGGAGGCGGAACGTACGTCCATGATCTGAAAAACGGAGTGGCCTTTGGAGCCGCCCTTCCGGAAACGGACAACCGGATGCACGGAGCTGACGAGTTTGCCGTGATCGATGAGCTTCTCCTGAGTGCAAAGATTTTTGCCCAGGTAATTGCAGAACTCTGCGCTTAGGCGGGAATTCAGGAGAAAATGCCGGTTTTGCACCTGGTCTGTGCAGTCCGGGTACTTCGGTGAGTTCATAAAATATTTATAAAAATTTCCGTTTTGAGAATAAAACTTAATGAAAGTTCAATTGATTTGCCTGCTGCTTTGTGATAAACTTTTGCCTCAGAAGCGGCGGGAGGTCAGTTGGACTTTTTTTCCGCTTCTGCCATTTTTTTCTGAAATTTTCCTGCCTGTCCGGCTATGGAAGCTGAGGGCGCAGGAAGAGAAGTCTATGTGGAAACGGAAGGGTTTCCTTTCCGGGAGAGGAGAATGAATAATGAGAAAAAAGACATATGCGGCGCTTGCTGCTGCTGTCCTTGCAGCAGGAGCGCTTGCCGGATGCAGCAGCCAAAATACAGAGAAGGGAAAGGGGACAGCGGCCGGCGAAGGCACTGAGGAGACTGGGGAGACAGCCGTCCCGTCCTCTGAGGCACAGGAGGGACAGGCAGAGGGAGCCGGGATCTCGGACGCGGACATTGTGATTGCCGGAGGAGACGCAGCGGGAATGGCTGCAGCAATTCAGGCAGTTGCCGAGGGCACGGATCCGTCTAAAATTCTGGTTCTGGAAAAGGGAGGCGCAGAGAAGTCTGCACTTTCAGGAGAGAGCTTTAACGCAGCTGACACCGATGAGCAGGCGGAGGCCGGCATCGAAGATTCTGTGGATGCCTTTATCACCGATACTATGGCGGCAGGCGGCGGAA
Source organism: Clostridium sp. M62/1 (assembly GCF_020736365.1). NCBI lineage: Bacteria > Bacillati > Bacillota > Clostridia > Eubacteriales > Clostridiaceae > Clostridium > Clostridium sp. M62/1. Next base: position 1,905,002 of record NZ_CP085988.1, read on the forward strand.
AGAACAGCCAGGAGATGGTGGAGCATATGGCGGAGAGCGGACGGGAGGCCCTTGTCTGGCTGAGAGATCAGGGAGTGGAACTGTCAGGCGTGACACAGGACGAGGGCTCCAGCGTAGCCAGAAGCTATCAGGCAGCGGACGGAGGGAATCTGGGAGAAGAGATAGAGGCGAAGCTTCAGGAGAAGTTTGATTCCCTGAACGTGAATGTGGCGGAAAACACAGAGCTTGCCCAGGTGCTTTACGGAGCAGACGGGGAAGTGACGGGAGTGAAGGTAAAGGGAGATAAAGGGGAGCAGGAGATTACCTGCCGGGCCCTTTTGGTGACAGATGTGGATTACATTGACCTGCTTGAGGATCTGGCAGTTTCCTATGTGACAGATGAGAGCGGGGCAAATAAGGGAATCCTGGTGGACAGCTGTGCCAATGCAGTAACCGCAGACGGAGGCGAAATTCCCGGACTTTACGGGGCTGGCGCTGTGATCGATGCGGCCCTCCACGGAGATAAGGCCCTGGCCGGAAACGAGCTGACAGGAACCATTGCGTTCGGCATGACGGCAGGCACGGAAACGGCCATCTACTCCCAGGACAATGCACCGGAGGCATAGATAAGGCACCTGTCACGGGAACCGGGCATATACTGGAATGAGGAGCCATTTTCAGGAGGAGTCCATGCGTCTTTGCGAGCTGAAGCAGAAGGAGGTTATCAATATCTGTGACTGCCGCCGTCTGGGATATGTGGGAGATGTGGACTTTGACGCCTGCACCGGCAGGATTCTGGCTCTCATTGTGCCCGGACCCGGCTGCCTGTGGGGATTTCTGGGCCGGGAGAGCGAATGGGTGATCCCATGGTGCGATATAAAGCAGATTGGGGATGACATTATTCTGGTAGAGCTGCATGAAAAAAAGGGAAAAGGCTGAAAACGGCTTGCATATCTGACCGCAGTACGTTAAAATAAGGACAATATATCACACAGGAGGAACAGAACGTGAAATGTCCATTTTGTAATGCAGCTGACACGAAGGTAATCGATTCCAGACCGGCAGACGACAACAGCTCTATCCGCCGCCGCCGTCAGTGTGAAACATGCGGAAAGAGATTTACGACTTATGAGAAGCTGGAGACCATGCCTCTCATGGTGATAAAAAAGGATAATTCCAGAGAGCTTTACGACCGCTCCAAGATAGAGGCGGGCATCCTTCATTCCTGCCATAAGCGCCCGGTATCTCCCCAGCAGATCAGCGCTACCATAGATGAGATTGAAAACCAGATTTTCAACAAGGAGGAGAGGGAGATTGAAACCTCCGCCATCGGCGAGCTGGTGATGGATAAGCTGAAGGATCTCGACGAGGTTGCCTATGTGCGCTTTGCCTCTGTTTACCGGGAGTTTAAGGATGTGGGAACCTTTATGGAGGAGCTTTCTAAGCTCCTGAAAAAAGAGTAAGGCCAGACGGACCGGATGGAGAGAAAGACTGAAAAGGTAAAACATATGTTTAAAGCATTCTACCCAAAGGAATACAGGGACTCCGCTTATGATATCCCCTACGAGAAGTTTTACAGGGAGGGGATTCGCGGAGTCATTTTCGATATAGACAATACACTCGTTCCCCACGGTGCTCCGGCGGATCAGAGGGCGAAGGAGCTTTTTTTGCGCCTTCACGGGATGGGTATGAAAACCTGCCTCCTCTCGAATAATAAGGAGCCCAGGGTGGCATCCTTTGCCAGTCAGGTGAAATCTCCCTATATTTTTAAGGGCGGAAAGCCTGGAACGAAGGGCTATCAGAGGGCCATGGAGCTTATGGGCACAGACTGCAGGACGAGCCTTTTTGTGGGAGACCAGCTGTTTACGGATGTGTATGGGGCCAACAGGGCAGGCATTTACGCAGTCCTGACAAAGCCCATCCATCCCAAAGAGGAGATTCAGATCGTGCTGAAGCGGAGGCTGGAGGCGGTGGTACTCCTCTTCTACAGGAGGGCGTGCGAAAAACAGAGAAAGCACAGCTGAGATCGAAAAAGAGCACAGCGGGAGATAAGACGGCGGCCGGCAGAAATCGCCGGGAAAGGACAGGCGGACAGGACAGATGAAAAATAATGAGAAAAACAGAGGTGCAGAGTGGGCGGCTCTGGTTAATGGGACAACCAAGGTGTGCGGGATTCTTGCAGATCCGGTGGAGCATTCCATGTCTCCTATGCTGCAGAACCTTTACGGGAACAGTACCGGGACGGACATGGTCTACGTGCCCTTTCGCGTAAAAGAGGAGGAGCTTGAGGCGGCGGTCAGAGGAGCCTTTGCCTTAAATATCAGAGGGCTGAACGTCACCGTTCCTCACAAGCAGAGTGTGATGCGTTTTCTGGATGGAATCGATGAGACGGCAAAGGCTGTGGGAGCCGTGAATACGCTGGTGCGCACAGAGGGCGGCTATAAGGGGTACAATACAGATGTTCCCGGACTTTTAAGAGCCGTGAGGGAAGCCGGAATCGAGATCAGGGGCAGAAACTGTATTCTGATCGGAGCAGGAGGGGCTGCAAAGGCGGCTGCCTACCTGCTGGCCGGCGAGGGAGCAGAGCATATTTACCTGCTGAACCGGAGCATGGACCGGGCTGCATCCTTAGCTGACTGGATAAACGGGCAGTCGGGAGGAAGAGAACTGGTGACAGCTCTGCCTGTTTCTGAGTGGAGGAGCATTCCTGACGGCAGGTATCTGGCCATCCAGTCCACCAGCGTGGGCATGTATCCGAACACGGACAGCGCTCCAATCGAGGACAGGGAATTTTACCGCCTGATAGATGAGGCAGTGGATATTATCTATACACCTGCGGAGACGAAGTTCATGCGCCTTGTGAGGGAGGCGGGAGGCCGTGCGGTGAACGGTCTCAACATGCTGATTTACCAGGGAGTGATCTCCTACGAGCTCTGGTATCCGGGCCAGAGAGTGAACAGGGAAACCCTGGCACTTGCCAGAAGGCTGATAGAGGAGCGGCTTGCCGGAGGGAGAGCCGGGGAGCCGGCCTGTGAAGAGACGGTACAGAACAGCCGCAAGGGCGGGAATGAAAGAAATTCTCTCCCATCCCCGATTCTGCTGATCGGTTTTATGGGGGCCGGAAAGACAAGCGTGGGAAAAATCCTTGCAGAGAGGACAGGCCTTCCGTTTCTGGACACGGATCAGGAGATTGAAAAAAGAGCCGGCATGACCATACCGGAGATCTTTGAGACGAAGGGCGAGGAGGGGTTCAGGGCTGTGGAAACAGAAACGCTGAGAGCTCTCATTGAAGAGTCTGAGGAGTCCCCAAGCCCGGCTGTATTCTCCACAGGGGGAGGGCTCCCCATGAGGGAAGAAAACCGGGAGCTTTTAAGGCAGCTGGGCTTCTGTGTCTATCTGAAGACCTCAGCCGGGGAGGTGCTCTGCCGCCTGAAAGGCGATACCACCAGGCCTCTCTTGAGAGGGGACAATGTAAGAGAGAGGGCAGAGGGGCTTTTAAAAGAGAGGGAGCCCTTTTATGAGGCCGCGTCAGACTGTATCGTGCTCACGGATCAGAAGACACCGGAGGAGATAGCCGAAGAGATCGAAAGCAAAATCAGGGAACTGTGATCCTGGGGCTTGGCAGCCCGCCCAGGGACATTCGGCAAAATGCTGACAATACCTGGCTTTGGCATCCCAAAGGAGCGGCAGGATTTGCAAAAAGTAGTTGAAAAACGGCATATTATAGTATAAAATGAAAAAGATTAAGAGAGATCATTCAAGGAGGAATATCATTTATGGTATCAGCTGGCGATTTTAGAAACGGCATTACAGTGGAAATCGAAGGAAATGTATTCCAGATTGTCGAGTTCCAGCACGTAAAGCCAGGCAAGGGCGCTGCATTCGTAAGAACTAAACTTAAAAATATCAAAAACGGCGGTGTTGTTGAGAAGACCTTCAGACCTACTGAGAAGTTCCCGGCAGCCAGAATTGACAGAGTAGACATGCAGTATCTGTACTCTGACGGAGATTTATTCCACTTCATGAACGTGGAGAACTATGAGCAGATCGCTCTGACAGCAGATCAGATCGGTGATGCCCTGAAGTTCGTAAAGGAGAACGACATGGTTAAGATCTGCTCCCACAATGGAGAGGTATTCTCTGTGGAGGCTCCGTTATTTGCAGAGCTTGAGATCACAGAGACAGAGCCAGGCTTCAAGGGAGATACAGCTACAGGCGCTACCAAGCCGGCGATTGTTGAGACTGGCGCTACCATCTACGTTCCGTTATTCGTAGAGATCGGCGACAAGGTAAAAATCGATACACGTACAGGCGAGTACCTGTCCAGAGTATAAGAAGAGCGAGTTCGCCCAGAGCGGACTGTCCTGCCGGGGCGCGGCTGCCATGACAGCTATTTTCCGCTCCGCGGATATGCGAAGAGGGGCCAGCGGGCGCTTCCGGTGCAGAAAGAGAAGGAAACGGAAAAAAGGAACTGTTGTAAAATATCTTCACACAGCTATTTTACAGCAGTTCTTTTGTTTAGGAGCCCGGGCGGAGCCGGTGTCTTAAGCTGCAGCTGGTCCTGTCGGCAGCAGGTAAGAAAGATGCGGGGAAAAGCGCGTCTGAAGAAAGAGAAGGCTAAAAGGCAGAAAATCTGAGAGCAGATGATAAAGCACCTGAGATACAGATGAAGGGGACGATAGATTGGAAGAGGAGTTTAAAAGGGGAGGCCGTGACGGCGCGTATGAGCCGGGACGGACGAGGGAGAGCAGCCGGAAGAGAGATACCAGGATGCAGAGAGAGTGGATGAAGCGCCGGAGAAAAAGGCGGTTTGGTATGCTGGGGGCGACGGCAGTTATTTTTTTCGCGGCGGGAATCCTGATTGGATGGTTTTTCAGGGGGAGCCTGATAAGAGAGCCGGTCAATCTCGCGGCCATCGAGATGCCGGACTGGGTGACGCAGGAGCTTCTGACTGTCAATCCGTACTCCAGGCCCGGGACAAAGCTCTGTTCCGTAAACGGGATCGTGGTTCACTATGTGGGAAATCCGGGCACCACGGCTGAGCAGAACAGAAATTACTTCGAGGGGCTGAAGGCTCAGACAGGGGAAAATAAGGTATCGGTCAGCAGCAATTTTATCATCGGCATGGACGGCGAGATAATCCAGTGTGTTCCCATAGATGAGATGGCGTACGCATCCAACAGCAGAAACTCTGACACGATCTCCATTGAATGCTGCCACCCTGAGGCAGACGGCAGGTTTACTGAGGAAACCTACGACTCACTGGTCAGACTGACTGCCTGGCTGTGCAGTGAGCTGAAGCTGAAGCCAAAGGATGTGATCCGCCACTACGATGTGACGGAGAAGGCATGTCCCAAATATTTTGTCGATCATCCGCAGGAGTGGGAGACATTTCTGAAGGATGTGAAGAAGGCAATGAGGGCAGGCTGACAGGCGCAGGCAGATCCCCCGGAAAAACAGGAAGGTCTGGTTGATCTTGCCGGGAAATTGGCTTATAATTATAGATCGCTCAGCAGCTGCGCACAGTGACAGAAAAAAGCTGCCGAAGCGGGCTGAGGCCGGCCGGGACGGCAGGGGCTGATGCAGGCGGCTTTTGGACAGGAGCGCAGACTCAGAATACCAGAAAAGGAGAAGCAGAAATCATGAAGAAAATGATTGACTTAATTGTGGCAGAGCTGACGCCTGCCTTTACGGAATGCGGATATGATGAAAAATATGTGAAGGTGACGGTTTCCAACCGCCCGGATCTGTGCGAATATCAGTGTAACGGAGCCATGGCAGCAGCCAAGGCTTACAAAAAGAAGCCCATCGACATCGCAAACGAGGTGGTGGAGAAGGCAAAGGAAAGCCGGATGTTCTCTGAGATCGGAGCCGTGATGCCGGGATTTATCAACCTGCGCATCTCTCCGGAGTATCTGGCCGGATATATGAACGAGATGGCGGCAGATGAGAAATACGGGCTGGAGGAGACAAAGGCCCCTGAAACGATTATCATCGACTATGGCGGAGCCAATGTGGCAAAGCCTCTTCACGTAGGTCATCTGCGCTCCGCTGTCATCGGCGAGAGCATTAAGCGGATCAGCCGCTATATGGGCCACCATGTGATCAGCGACGTGCATCTGGGGGACTGGGGACTCCAGATGGGACTGATTATTGAGGAGCTTCACGACAGACAGCCGGAGCTTCCGTATTTTGACGAGAGCTTCACTGGGGAATATCCGGAGGAGGCGCCGTTTACCATCTCCGAGCTGGAGGAGATCTACCCGGCTGCCAGCGCCAAGTCAAAGGTGGACGAGGCGTTTAAGGAGAGAGCTCAGGAGGCTACCTTCAAGCTGCAGAGCGGCTATGCACCCTACCGGGCTATCTGGAAGCATATTATGAATGTTTCCCTGAAGGACTTAAAGAGAAATTATGGAAACCTGAATGTGTCCTTTGATTTATGGAAGGGCGAGAGCGATGCACAGCCCTATATCCCGGCTCTGATTCAGGATCTCATTGACAAGGGGCTGGCTTACGAGAGCCAGGGAGCGCTTGTCGTGGACATTGCCGAGGAGACTGACTCCAAGGAGCTTCCTCCCTGCATCGTGAGAAAGTCCGACGGGGCGGCTCTCTATGCCACCTCCGATCTTGCGACTATCGTGCAGAGGGAGCAGGATTTCCACCCGGATCGCTATATTTACGTGGTGGACAAGCGCCAGGAGCTTCACTTTACCCAGGTATTCCGCGTGGCGAAGAAGGCCGGAATTGTGAAGGATGACACAAAGATGATCTTCCTCGGCTTCGGCACCATGAACAGCAAGGACGGCGGCCCGTTCAAGACCAGGGACGGAGGCGTCATGAGACTGGAGCACCTGATCGACGAGATCGATGAGGAGGTTTACAGGAAGATTCAGGAGAAGCAGAGAGTTCCGGAGGAGGAGATGAGAAGGACTGCCGAGATGATCGGCCTTGCAGCCTTAAAATACGGAGATCTCTCCAACCAGGCTACAAAGGACTACGTGTTCGACGTGGATCGCTTTATCTCCTTTGAGGGAAATACAGGTCCTCACATTCAGTACATGGTTGTGCGCATTAAGTCCATCCTTGAAAAGTACGGGGAACTGATGGGCGGAACCTACAGCCTGATCCCTATTCGCCCGGCGGCGTCAGAGACAGAGAAAAAGCTGCAGCTTGAGCTGTGCCGCTTCGGAGAAGTGGTGGAGTCAGCTTTTGCAGAGACAGCGCCTCACCGCATCTGCCAGTATATGTATGACCTGTCTGATGCGTTTAACAATTTCTATCTGGTGAACAAAATCATCGGCGAGGAGGACAGAGAGAAGCAGGCGGGCTTTATCAGTCTGATCAGTCTGACAAAGGATGTTTTAAATGCCTGCATGGATCTTCTTGGAATGGAAGCGCCGGAGCATATGTAAGTGTGTGGGAGCAGGCCAAAGACAAGTCAAAAGCGGGGGCCTGCTCAGGGAGGTTGCCATATGGAGGTGAAGGAGCTGTCGGCTGACGTCTTCTGGAAGGGAGAGATCTGCATTTCAGGAAAGGTGGAGGACGAGGGACACATCTATCATACGAAGGTTTACATCAAGGGTAGTCAGATTTTTGACTACTCTTGTTCCTGTAGTGGGGGAAATTCTGGCCGGACCATGTGCCGTCATGGGCAGGAGCTCTACAGGGCGTATCAGGCAGAAGGACGGGAGAGAGAGGAAAAGGCTGTGTCTACTTCCCAGTCTGTGAGGATGATGATACGGGAATACACAAACCGCCAGGTGGCGGAAATTGTGGCAGAGAGCGAAGGGGAGGATGTGGAATTTCTGCCCCTTCTTCTTATACGCAGGGAAGGGCTCTTTCTCGAAGCCAGCTTAAAGAGGGGGCGGGAGTATCTGCTGAGGGATCTGGCAGCTTTCGCCCAGGCGGTGAGAGAGGGGCGATATGTGGAATACGGCAGAGGGCTGGCCTTTAATCACGATCTGAACGCCTTTACGAAGGAGAGCAGGGGAATGGCCGCCTTTGCATCCCAGCTGGCTCTCACATATCTGGACCACTATGGACAGATCAGGAGAGGCCAGATGCCGGCAGTGCCTGCGCTTCGCAGCCTGAAGCTGGGGAGGGCTGACGCGGACCGCTTTTTTGAACTGATTGAGGGGAGAAATCTGCAGTGCGAGGACATGAGGGGACACAGGAGAATTCTGGAGGCAGTAAACGGGGATCCTGATTTCTGCGTCACAGTGAAAAAGGCCGGGAAGGGTGGAATAAAGGTGAGCGTGCCGCCGGATCTCCTTGTCTTTGAAGGGGAGAAAAGCCTCTATGTGGCAGATACAAAAAAACTGTACCGATGCAGCAGAGAGTACACGGAGGCCATGTCCGTGTTTTTGTCAGAGCTTTTGAAGAACCGGGAGGAGCCGGGGAGCGCTCTGGTGGGAGAGAGGGATATCCCCCTGTTCTATGAGCGGGTTTTAAAGGGCATGGAGGCCTTCGGGATTCTCACGCAGGAGGGAGTAGACCTGGAGAGCGCAAGACCGGAACCCCTCTCGGTCCGCTTTGCGTTTGACTGCCTCGATGACGGGAGAATTGCCCTGACACCCAGCCTGTCTTATGGGGACTACCATTTTCACCCAATGGACGACGGGGAAGTTCCAAAAGAAATCTGCCGGGATGTGCCGGGAGAATTTCGGGTAAGCTGCCTGATCACCAGGTACTTTTCCGCCAGGGAGGAGGGAACGGGAAGGCTTCTTCTGGCAGCGGGAGATGATGCCCTGTACCGTCTTCTGGACGAGGGGATGGAGCAGTTTGGAGAGCTTGGAGAAATCTGGTTCTCTGACAGATTCAGGGGGCTCAATATCCGCCGTGCCCCGGAGATTTCTCTGGGAGTGTCAGCGGCAGACGGATGGCTGAAGCTGACACTCGACACAGGGGATATGAGCGGTACGGAGCTTTTAAAGGTTCTCGACGCCTACAGACAGAAAAAGAAGTATTATCGGCTGAAAAACGGGGAATTCTTAAAATTGTCGGATGACGGCTTCATGACTATTGCAAGGCTTCAGGAGGGGCTTGGCATCGGAAAGGGGGAGCTGAAAGAAAAACAGATTGTCCTGCCGGGCTATCGGGCTCTCTACCTGGATCAGATGGTCAGAGAAGAGGGAGGGATTGCCTTTTACAGGGACAGCCTTTACAAGGCGGTGGTGCGGGGGATGAAGTCGGTGGCGGACAGCGATTTTGAGATTCCTGCATCCTTTCAGGGGGAGCTGAGGGAATATCAGAAAACGGGCTACCGCTGGCTGCGTACCCTGGACCACTGGGGCTTTGGCGGCATTCTGGCGGACGACATGGGGCTTGGGAAGACCATACAGGTGATCGCCCTTCTGCTCTCCGCGAAGGAGGAGGGAATGTCCCTGATTGTCTGCCCTGCATCTCTGGTCTATAACTGGGCCCACGAGCTGTCTGTGTTCGCTCCGTCTCTGCGGGTTCTGACGGCGGCAGGCAGCTTGGGGGAGCGCAGAGAGCTGCTCGCCGGGATGGATTCCTGCCAGGTGATTGTGACTTCCTATGATCTGCTGAAGAGAGATATTGAAATATACCGGGAGAAGAGTTTCCGGTTCGAGATCCTTGATGAGGCTCAGTGCATCAAAAATGCGGCCACCAAGAGCGCGAAGGCAGTGAAAGAGGTAAAGGCCCGCACCCGGTTTGCCCTGACGGGCACTCCTGTGGAAAATCATCTGGGAGAGCTCTGGAGTATTTTTGACTACCTGATGCCGGGATTTCTGTTTGCCTATGGGAAATTCCGGACCATGTACGAGATTCCCATTGTGAAGGACAGGGATGAGAGAGCGGCTGCGAATCTGCGCCGCCTGATTGGCCCCTTCCTGCTGCGCCGCCTGAAGTGCGATGTGCTGAAAGAACTGCCGGAAAAAATCGAGAGGGTGGTATACTCTGCCTTCGAGGGAGAGCAGAAAAAGCTCTACGGGGCCAATGTGCTCCGGCTCCGGCAGGAGCTGGAAGCTGGCGGGGAGCTGCCGGGAAAAATACAGATCCTGGCAGGACTTACAAGGCTTCGCCAGATCTGCTGTGATCCCTCCCTCTGTTATGAAAATTACAAGGGTGAGTCGGCAAAGCTGGAAACCTGTCTGGCTCTGCTCTCAGGGGCGGTTGCGGCCGGGCACAGGGTTCTGCTCTTCTCCCAGTTTGCCTCCATGTTCCCGATTATAAAGAAGAGGCTTGACAGAGCCGGGATCGGCTGCTTTGTGCTGACTGGGGCCACCTCTAAGGAGGAGAGAAGCCGTCTGACTGCCAAGTTTTATGCAGGGGACGTTCCGGTGTTCCTGATTTCCTTAAAGGCAGGAGGTACGGGGCTGAATCTGACGGCTGCGGATGTGGTGATCCACTATGATCCCTGGTGGAATGCCGCGGCTCAGGATCAGGCCACAGACAGGGCGCACCGGATTGGCCAGAAAAAGCAGGTGACGGTGTTCCGGCTGATTATGAAGGGGACAGTGGAGGAGAGTATTCTTCACCTTCAGGAGTCCAAATCGGAGCTGGCAGAACGGATTGTGACAGAGGGCAGTGTCTCTCTGGCCGGCCTTGGGCGGGAGGAGCTCTTAAAGCTGCTGGAGCCGTGATGAGGGGGACAGTTTTCTGTATACAAAGATCAGAATTGCCTGCAGAGGCAGATCAGAGATAGCATAAAAAAATAATAATAGTAATTTTTATCAAAATAGTAGTGGACAAAAGAGAAGTCCTATGCTATAGTAATAGCAGAGTTCAGGGACGGCCAGAGAAGAAGGCTGAGACAGCCTGGTTAAGTACCTGCCGGAAGGATATCCGACACAGGTACAGGCCGTATCCGGGAACTGAGTGTTTGAGACAGGGAAATATCGAAATTCAGAACCTTGATGGATAAGGAGGATTTTATCATGAAGAAATATGTATGTGACGTATGCGGCTATATCTATGATCCGGCTGAGGGAGATCCGGATAACGGAGTGGCAGCAGGAACAGCCTTTGAGGATATTCCGGAGAGCTGGGTATGTCCGCTGTGCGGCGTAGGCAAGGATCAGTTTTCTGTTGAGGAGTAATCGCAGAGCAGCAGAATAGGAAGAACAGAAGTTACCCCCTCTGGTTTTACACGGCCGGAGGGGATTTTTGCATAAGATCGTCCGCATTCCGGAAAGGAGGGAGGAAGACCTGTGGAAGAGAGAAAAGGGCTGCTTGGCAGGGTAATGGAGAAGTGCGCGGTGACTGCCAGGCTGCACCAGAATTATCTGAGAAGGGAGATGGAGAAGACTGGAATTTCTAAAAGCCAGCGCCAGCTCCTTCTCTATATTGAGAAGAACCCGGGGGCAACCCAGAGAGAGATTGCAGCCAGGCGAAATGTTTCTACAGCGTCAGTGGCGGTAGCCGTAAAAAAGCTGGAAAAAGAGGGATACCTGATAAAGGATACTGACCGGACGGACAGCCGGCGCAGCTGTCTGCGGCTGACCTGCGGCGGACAGAAGGTGGCGGATGAGAGCAAACGGCTGTTTGAATACACAGAGGCTTCCATGTTTTCCGGTTTTTCGGAGGAAGAGATTCTGCAGTTTGAGAATTTTCTGAACCGGATTATTAAGAACGGTGAGTCTCTTCTCCAGGAGGAAAGCAGATAGAAACAGGCACAGCCAAATTTACGCCTTCGTCTGTGCTATACTAAAAGATGGTGATAAAAATGGTATTGACAATTCCGATGATGCTGCCAGTTGTGATTCCGGGTATGATGACAGTGTCCTGTCTCTCACTTTTTTACTGCATGAAGCCGGAATCAGGGAGAAAGGAGCGGCTGGCTGATTTTGAAAAATATTATATAGCTCACAGAGGGTTTCACAACAATGAGGAGGGCTGCCCGGAAAATTCCCTTCCCGCCTTCCGAAGAGCAGCAAAGATGGGGTATGGGATTGAGCTGGATGTGCAGCTCACCAAAGATAAGCGCCCTGTGGTGTTCCATGACTATGACTTAAAACGGGCCGCAGGAGCGGACAGGATGGTGGAGGACTGTACTTACGAAGAGCTTAAGGCTTACGGACTGTTCGGAACGAAGGAGCGCATTCCGCTGCTGGAAGAGGTGCTGAGCGCTGTGGGAGGACGGGTTCCGCTGGTTGTGGAGATTAAGGCAGAACGAAAATACAGGGAGCTCTGTGAGATTGTGGCGGCCTGCCTTGACCGCTACAGCGGCCTTTACTGTATGGAGTCTTTCAGCCCGCTGGCAGTCAGATGGTTTAAGAAAAACAGGCCTCATGTGCTGAGAGGACAGCTTGCCACCAACCACAGACGGGAAGGGCTTAAGACTCCGTGGCCGGCACAGCTGGTGCTTACCAACTGTCTGCTGAACGCATGGAGCGGACCGGATTTCATTGCTTACAACTGCCGTTTCTCGGAATCTCTGGCTGTGCGTCTGATGCGCAGGATCCACAAGTGCAAGATGGCAGCCTGGACCATCAAGAGCCAGAAGGATCTGGAGAAACAGAGAAAACGGTTTGATCTGTTTATTTTCGACAGCTTTCGGCCGGAGGAGGAAAAGGAGAGAAAAGAGGAGTAAAGGCACTATTTGCTGAGACGGAGACACTTGGAAAATCAGGAGGTATGGAAAATGGCGATGGAATATGAGGGACAGATTTGCCGTCCGCCGATGGAGCGGGCATCGTTTATGCTTCCGGTGGCTGTGGGATGCTCCTACAACCGCTGTATATTCTGTACACTGTTTAAGCATGTATCCAGCCGTCTGCTTCCCATGGAGCAGATTCAGGCAGAGCTTTCGAGGGTAAAGACCCTTGGAGGAAATCCGGAACGTGTATTTCTGGGAGATGGAAATGCCTTTGGTCTTCCCACGGAGAGGCTGCTTGAAATTCTTGACAGGATTCACGAGGCCTTTCCCGCATGCAGGGAGGTCAACATGGATGCCACTGTGACCAATATCCGGGAAAAGAGCGACGAGGAGCTGAGAGCTCTCTTTCAGGCCGGAGCGAGAGGACTCTACCTGGGGATAGAGAGCGGAATGGCCAAGGTGCTGCGCTTCATGAAAAAAGACCACACACCGGAGGAGGCATACAGGGAGATAGGAAGGATCAGGGAGCAGGGCTTTTCCTACAATGCCCATCTGATGCTGGGTCTGGCCGGAAAGGGGAACGGACAGAAAAATGCGGAGGAAACAGCCCGGTTCATAAACCGGACAGAACCAGATCGGATTATTAATTTTACCATCTTCCTGCACAGGGAGGCTCCACTCTGGAGGGAGATCGAGAGGGGGACCTTTGTTCCGGCTGACGAGTATGAGAATCTGCTGGAGGAGAGGAGTCTGATTGAACAGATCGGGGACTTTTCCCTTCTCTATGACGGCTTTCACGATAATATTGAAGTCAGAACCAGGGGAAAACTTCCGGAGGACAGGGAGAAGATGCTCATCCATCTGGACAGGGCGGCAGAACGCCTTTTGTATGAAAAGAGAAACAAGAAAAAGGATTGAAATTCTGGCGAAATCTGTTACAATGTAGGGGACAATTAAATAATGAGAGAATATTACGGATAACGAGAGGAAAAAATGATGAAAAAGAAGAAGATTCTTTTAGGTTTGACGACACTTTTCGTATCTGCTGCACTCTGCGCATGCGGTGGCGGCAAGAATGGAGAAGGATCCTCAGCGGCAAAGCAGAATGAAGCATCTGCTGCAGAAGAAGGTAATACTCTTTCAGAAGGAACACCCAAAGCAGGCGGAAGTGTTGTGGTTGGCATGACACACGACCTGGCTAGTCTTGACCCCCACGCTACAACGGACGCAGGAACTAGAGATGTGGTTTTCAATTTGTACGAAGGGCTTGTGAAGCCCGCCCCGGACGGCAGTCTGATACCGGCAGTGGCCAGTGATTACAAGATCTCAGAGGACGCAAAGACTTATACTTTTACCCTCAGAGAAGGAATCACTTTTCACGACGGAACTCCTGTGACGGCCGAGGATGTCAAATATTCCATTGATCGATGTGCGGAGGCCAATCAGGGCTCCGCTTTTTCTATGCTCTCAGAAGTAGCTGTGAAGGACGAAAAGACCATTGAGGTGAAACTGAATGAGAGCTATTCTGAGTTCCTGGCAGATCTCTCCCAGGCTTATATTATTCCTGCCGCCAATGAGAACCCGGCAGGAAATCCCATTGGAACAGGCCCGTTTCAGTTTGTGTCCTACACGCCTGACCAGTCAGTTGTACTGGAGAAGTATGACGGCTACTGGCAGGAAGGGCTTCCCTATCTGGATGAGGTGACCTTTAAGATTACGGCTGACGTAGATACTGCGTTTATGGAGCTTCAGGCAGGCACTATCGACATTCTGAAACACCTGACCAGCGCTCAGGTGCAGACTTTAAATGACAGCTTTAAGGTGGAAAGCGGAAGCATGAACCTGGTTCAGGCTATGTTTTTAAACAGCGCCTATGAGCCGCTTTCCAAGAAAGAGGTAAGGCAGGCTCTGTGCTATGGGGTGGACCGGGACGCCATCAACCAGTTCCTGTTCGGAGGAAAGAGCCATCTGATCGGTTCCCACATGATTCCCAATATGGCTGTGTACTACGAGCCTCAGGCGGAAAAAGTCTACAGCTATGATCCGGCGAAGGCCAAGGAGCTTTTAACAGAGGCAGGCTATCCGGACGGTTTTGATCTGGAGATTACAGTGCCGAGCTCTTACTCCCAGCATGTGGATACGGCCCAGATCATCGTAGAAGAGTTAAGTCAGATCGGAGTGAATGCCACCATCAATCAGGTCGAGTGGAGTACCTGGCTCAGCGATGTGTACACAGACGGAAAGTTTGAGGCCACAGTGATTGGCTTTGACGGGACTCTTGCCCCGAATGACTGGCTGATGAAGTACACAACGGGCAATAAGAAAAACTTTATGCACTACTCAAATCCAGAATACGATCAGGTATTTAACAAAGCCTACACTACAGTAGACGAGGCAGAAAAGGAAGCCCTCTACAAGGAGGCTCAGATGATTCTGGCAGAGGATGCGGCTGCTGTGTATATCCAGGATCCGGCCAACTTTGTAGCAGTGAACAAAAGACTTGGCGGATATACCTTCTATCCTACAGCAGGTGACGATATGTCTCTGGTATATGAAATCGGAGAGTAAGAGAAGACGGACGGTGGCTGAAACCGTCTGAAAAAATGAACAAGCAGGCCGGGCAGAAGAGCGAGAGTAAGAATTCTCTGCCTGGCTCATAAAAATAAGGCAGTGAATTGCCGGAGGATATCGATGAAATACTTTTTTAAGAAACTGGTTACTCTCATTATCACATTGTTGCTGATATCTCTTCTCACATTCACTGCTTTTTCTGTTATTCCGGGGGATGCGGCTTTGACGCGTCTGGGAGAGGATGCGACAGAAGAGCAGATTGAAGCATTCAGGGAAGAGTACGGACTGAATGATCCGATGCCGGTCAGATATGTCAACTGGCTGTCAGGTGCAGTGAGAGGAAATTTTGGAGATTCCTACTATTACGATAACATGACAGTGAGCGAGCTTTTAGCGGTCAGGCTTCCGGTTACGGTTCTGCTGGCAGCAGTTTCCCTTGTGATGATTTTGGTCTGTTCTGTGCCTCTGGGGCTTCTGTGCGCCAGAGGAGCGGGAGGGGCTCTCGATCACGCGGTAAACGGAACTCTTCAGGTGGTTATGGCCGTTCCCTCCTTTTTTCTGGGAATTATCCTGACTTATGTGTGCGGTCTGATTCTCAAGTGGTTCCAGCCGGGACAGTTTGTGGCACCGTCGGAGAGCTTTTGGGGGGCAGTTTCCTATCTGGTGTTTCCGGCTGCGGCTGTGGCTCTTCCCAAAATTGCCATGGTGGTAAAGTTTCTGAGAAATTCCGTGCTGTCTGAGCTCTCCAGAGATTATGTGCGCACGGCGAGGAGCAGAGGAAACAGCAGCAGGAGGATTCTGTATGTCCACGTGCTGAAGAATGCTCTGATTCCGGTCATTACCTTCGTGGCTATGGTGGTGGCTGAGATTCTGGCAGGAAGTATCATTGTGGAGCAGGTGTTCAGCGTTCCCGGAGTAGGAAGGCTTCTGATCAGCTCCATCTCAAACAGGGACTACCCGATTGTGCAGGCGATTGTGATGTATGTGACGCTGGTGGTGGTGCTTGTGAATTTCCTGGTGGATATGATGTACCAGCTTCTGGATCCCAGAGTCAGGACATCGTAGGCAGAGCCATCTAATTTTCGTCACGGAGGAGAGAAAGCGTGAAAAAGAAACGAAACTGGAATTTAATCCTGGGGCTGTCGCTCACCTTATTTTTTCTGGCAGCCGCTATTTTAGGGCAGTTTTGGACACCCTATCCCCCTACCCAGATGGATGCCCTGCAGGTAAATATGGCGCCCTGCCTGGCTCACCCTATGGGAACGGACAACTTTGGAAGGGATATTTTAAGCCGAGTTATGTATGGCAGCGGCAATACCTTTTTTGTGGCAGTCTGTACAGTCCTCATAGGAGGGGTGCTGGGTACGGCGGCAGGAGCCCTCACCGGCTACTACGGAGGTATTCTGGATAATGCGCTGATGCGGATCAGCGATATGATTCTGAGCTTTCCCAGCGTTTTGCTGGCGCTTCTTTTTATCAGCCTGATGGGGCCTGGAAAATACAATATCATTCTGGCTCTTGGGATCCTGTTCATCCCCGTGTTTGCAAGGATTGTCAGGAGCGAGGTAATCCGCTGCAGGGAGCTTGACTTTGTAAAGAGCGCTAGGGTGATGGGCGTGGGAAATCTGAGAATTATCTTTGTCCACATTCTCCCCAATGCGTCAGTCAGCATCCTTACCACAGCAGCTATATCCTTTAATAATGCCGTTCTCTCTGAAGCAGGCATGAGCTATCTGGGGCTGGGTGTACAGCCGCCGGAGCCGAGCCTTGGCAGAATGCTCTCAGAGGCTCAGTCCTATCTGTTTGGAACCCCCTGGTATGCCATTTTCCCGGGTGTTGTGATTATTCTTATCATCCTCGGCTTTTCCATGACAGGGGAAGGACTCAGGCAGCTTCAGCAGTAGGAGATACAGGAAGCGATGCAGTCAGACGGGAAGGGCAGTTTGGAAAAAGGCAATGAAGGGCTGCCTCCGGTAACAGCAAAAATGCAGTTTAAAAAAGCAGGTATGAACATGACAGAGTACAGAAAGACACAGACCAAAGCAGGCGGGAAGGACGGAAGCGAAAAGCAGATTCTCGCTATGGTGAGGGATCTGTCAGTGGAATTTAATGACAACGGGCCGGAAACGGAGGTTGTGAAAGGAATCAGCTTCCCCATCTATGAGGGGGAGATACTGGGAGTGGTGGGAGAGAGCGGATCCGGAAAATCCATGACAGCGCTTGCCATGATGGGACTTCTGCCGGAGCGCGCGAAGGCAGAGAGAGGAAGCATAGAATTTTCCCAAAAGGACGGGGAGACGGTGGATCTGCTCAAGCTGTCCCCAAAAGAGATGCAGAAGGTACAGGGCCGTGAAATTTCTATGGTGTTTCAGGAGCCGATGACCTCCTTAAATCCCGTCATGAAAATCGGAAGGCAGGTGGGGGAGAACCTGGAGCTGCATACAGAGCTTACAAGAGAGGAGATCCGGGAGAGGTCTGCCCAGGCTCTGGAGCAGGTAGGCCTCTCAGAGCCAGAGGAGCTTTTGGAACGGTATCCCCATGAGCTGTCGGGAGGAATGCGCCAGAGGGTTATGATTGCCCAGGCGATGATTGCCGCTCCCAGACTATTGATTGCAGATGAACCTACTACTGCTCTGGATGTTATTGTGCAGGCGCAGATTCTGAAACTGCTGCGCAGAATTCATGAGGAACAGAACACATCCATTCTCTTTATTTCCCATGATTTGAATGTAATCAGGGAGATCTGCGACCGTGTTCTCGTCATTTACAAAGGAGTGATAGTGGAGGAGGGGGAGGTCAGCCAGGTGCTGAACCACCCTCAGCATGAATACACGAAACGCCTGGTGGCCTCTATCCCGCAGGCGGCCAGAGATACAGAAAGCGGGAAGGAGATTCTGAATATCTCCCATCTGGACGTATTCTACAGGGAAGGGGGAGGGATTTTTAAGAAGCCTTCCAAAAAGCATGTCCTCTGCGATGTCAATCTCACGGTGAAGGAGGGGGAGATACTGGGAATTGTCGGAGAGAGCGGCTGCGGAAAATCCACTCTCTCAAAGACGATAGTCGGCCTCAACAGGGATTACTCCGGCGAGATTCATACAGAGGGGGAACTGCACCCGCAGATGGTATTTCAGGATCCGTTCGGCTCCCTGAATCCTGCCAGGAAAATCGGGTGGATTCTCGAGGAGCCTCTGCGTCTCAGGGGAATCCGCGACAGGAGCGAGAGGCGCAGGCTGGCTGAGGAAATGCTTGTAAAAATAGGGCTTGACGAGTCGTTCTACAGCAGGCGCCCCAGAGAGCTTTCGGGAGGTCAGAGACAGAGAATCAGCATCGGAGCGGCTCTGCTGGCCGATTCCAGGCTGCTGGTAGCCGACGAGCCGGTGTCTGCCCTGGATGTAACAGTTCAGTCTCAGATTCTGAAACTGCTGCTGGATATTCACCAGGAGAGGAAAAATACTCTTCTGTTTGTGAGCCATGATCTGAACATTGTGCGCCGGATCTGCCACAGAGTAGCTGTCTTGTATCTGGGAGAGGTTGTAGAATCTGGGGATGTAGAGGAAATATACAGAAATCCCTGCCATCCGTATACCAGGCTGCTGCTGGAATCCTCTCTGGGTGGAGAGAAGGAGAAAGACAGGAAAGAGATGCATCTATCTTCTGATATCGGGGAAACCTTTGGAAGAGAGAGCGCAGGCTGTCCTTTCTTCCCCAGATGCCCGAAGCGGACGAAGCAGTGTGAGAGCGCAAGGCCGGAGGTAATAAGGCTGGAAGACGCCCACGAGGTGAAATGCTTTCTGTTTGCGGAGGAGAAAACTTCTCCGGAGCAGGAGAGAGGAGAGGCTTAAAAAACAGGACAGACACAGGAGACTAGATAGCTTAAACAGAGCGGAAAGGAGAAGCAAATGAATGTAAAAGGAAAAGCTGCCATTGTCACTGCATCTACCAGGGGGATCGGCTGGGCCTGTGTTAAGGCGCTGGCGAAGGAGGGAGCCATCGTCTACATGGCTGCCAGAAACAGGGAAGCGGCTGAACAGAGGATAGAAGAGCTTGCAGGCCAGGGGCTTTCAGCAAAATGGGTATACTGCGACGCATCGGTGAAGGAATCCTACGCTTCCATGGCAAAGGAGGTGGAAGCCTCAGAGGGAAAAATCGATATTCTGGTAAACAACTTTGGAACCTCCAATCCGAAGACGGATCTGGACATTGAGAAGACAGCCTATGAAGACTTTATGAATACCCTGGATTTAAACCTGGCCAGTGTCTACCTCTCTGTCCAGGCAGTGCTCCCGGTTATGAAAAGGCAGGGAGGCGGCAGCATCATCAACATCAGCTCCATCGGAGGCCAGCTTCCGGATGTGGCCAGAATCGGATATGCGGTGAGCAAGGACGCCATCATCTACCTTTCAAAGAATATTGCGCTCCAGGAGGGAAGGAACGGAATCCGCGTCAATGTGGTCTGCCCGGGGCAGACGGCTACGGATGCGGTGAAGGGAAATATGTCTGAGGCTTTCCAGGAACTGTTTCTGCGCCACACACCGATCCGGAGGATGGGAACGCCGGAGGAGATTGCCGCCGCTGTTCTGTACTTTGCAAGTGAGGAGGCTGCCTATACCACGGGACAGGTTCTCTCTGTTTCCGGCGGTTTCGGGATGGGAACACCTGTATACGGGGATCTGATGGGACTTTCAGCAGAAAATCGTCATTAGGGGGCATAATTAAGAACTAATTGGGCGATTAACCAATATTTGTCGGAATTTAATAAAAACTTTGCAGTAATATATAGAAAAGACGCCGGAAATATAGTATAATTACAATCAGAGAAATTCATAAGACGGTTTCTTATATTTCAGATGCAGACCGCAATGGACAGATGTGCGGGGGATGAGCAAGTGTGAAAAGGAGGAGGAGCGATTTTATGGATGAAAGGATTGCAGCGCTCAGAAGGATTCTGGATGAGAGCAATTATACGGTAGCCCTCTGCGGTTCAGGCATGATGACAGAAGGGGGAGTCACGGGAATAAAGGCTCCGGAGCGGGCATACGAGATCGAAAAGAAATATGGCGCGTCGCCGGAATATATTTTTACCAGCGCCTATTATAACACCCGGCCGGAAAAGTTTTTCAATTTTTATAAAGAAGAGATTCTGAAGCATATCCCCGAGCCGGCTGCCGGCAGCTATGTTATGGCAAGGATGGAGGCTGCCGGAAAGCTCCAGTGTATTATTACCGCAAATGTGTATAATCAGGCAATCAGGGGCGGATGCGAGCATGTAATTAATCTGCACGGATCAGTGTTTGAGAATCAGTGTCCCCACTGCGGAGAGCTTTACACGGTAGATGATATGCTGAATGCAAAGGGAATTCCGAGCTGCCGTGTCTGTAACTCGACAATCAGGCCGAAGGTTTCTCTGTTCGGGGAGATGGTTGACAGCCGGATCATGACGAGGACGACGGAGGAGGTTGAAAAGGCGGAGGTTCTTCTGCTGCTCGGCACAACACTCAGATCGGACGTATTCTCCAATTATTTCAGGTATTTCCACGGAAAATACCTGGTGGCAATCCACAGAACGCCCCACTATTCAGACGCAAAGGCAGACATGGTTATTATTGACGAGCCGGGACATGTTTTGGAACAGCTCGGGTATTAAAAGCTGCCTGCTCAGTGCGGCGGCAGAAAGCAGCGCGGAAATGAAAAAGTAAAAGAGGCCGGCCCTGATTTAGACGGGGCCGGCCTCTTCGGATGTGGGCGGGATGGAGAGGAGGAAAAATATTGCCAGGCCAGCCCTGTAATTTCTACAGGTATTTTTTCATCTCTTCGATATTTTTCTCTTCCATGTTCAGCTGTCGTTTGGCCAGACTGACTATCGCCGGATTGGAGCCGTGGTAGGCGTTGAGCTGCTTTTTCAGTTCGGTCACTCCCATGGTGTTTCCCTGTATCATCATCTCGGCCAGTTTGGAGGTGGAGGGATTTACAAGGCTCTTCATAGTGGAAGTTACCCGGGACATGGCCTTGGCCACCGGGCTTGCATCCTCAGCCTGAACTCCCTGAGCTCTTAAAAGCCTTCCGCTCTCGTCGTAAGCCTCCTCATATTCGTCAAGCTGGGAATTCAGGGCATGGAGAAACTGAGAGTCATTGCTCAGCTGAATGATATGGCGGATGCTGTCCCGGCCCATATCTGCATTCTGGTGTATCTGGTTTAAAAGTTCAATATCCTGTGTCATCATCCTTCTCCTTTCCTTTTTCTGGAGCCTTTCAGATGGGCTGCTCCATAAGCTGTGCTGTTGTGTTCAGAATGTGTGTCGTCTGCCTTGGCCATATGGCGGGCGCCGGGATTATCATCTGCCGCTGGCTGGGATGCGTCGGTCCCGGCAGCTCTGGCGTGGTAGGCAGATTCCTCAGGAGGAATGGTTCTGTAATCGTAAATGTTCACTGAAATTCTCCTTTCCTTTCAGGCGCAGCAGCGCTGCAATTTGTTTCTCTGCTTAGTATGGGGAGAAAAAATGCGGTTTAGACATATGGAGGAAAAGAATTAATGGAAATTTCATTGTTTTTTTATGGCATTCATGGTATTATCAGGGAACGGCTGAACAACAGAAAGGATGGGTGAAATGAAGAAAAATTTATTTATAAAAGCAGCACTCTGCATGGCAGCAGTATCCCTGCTCACAGCCTGTCAGAGTCAGAAAAACTCAGAAACCGTCGGGACAGAGGTTCAGGCAGCTTCCAAACAGGATAATCAGGAGGAAAGCCAGACTGGGGAAAGCGAGGAGAGCAGGGGAGTATTCGAGGCGTTTACTGCCCAGGATCTGGATGGAAACCAGGTGGATCAGAGTATTTTCGCGGATGCGGATCTGACCATGATCAACGTGTGGGGAACCTTCTGCACGCCATGCCTGGACGAGATGCCGGATTTGGGAGAGTTGAGTGAGGAATATAAAGACAAGGGCATGCAGATAATCGGAATCTGCTCTGACACGGTGAATGCAGACAGGAAGCTTGACGAGGCCCAGGTTAAGAAGGCCAAAGAGCTGGCAGAGCAGACGGGAGCAGACTATCTTCACCTTGCCATGTCCGGCGATCTGGTTGACACCCTGCTTCCGCAGGTGATGGCTGTGCCCATGACAATCTTTGTGGACAGCGAGGGAAAGCAGGTGGGGTCCGCCTATATGGGAGCCAGGGATAAAGACGGATGGACGGAGATTATAGAGGAGATGCTGGCCTCTGTACAGGGGGAGGCCTGATGAGAAGGAAGAGGCTTCGCCTGACTCAGACAGGTCTGCTGCTGGCAGCAGTGGTTTTTCTGGCTGCCGGAGTGTACCGGGATGAGGTGGCGGTGGTTTTTGTGAAGGCTGCCAACATCTGCATGGAATGTATCGGCCTCGGATAGAAGAGGACAGACGGAACCGGAGTGCAGGCGCGGTGAAAAAGAGAAAGAAAAAAGACAGCACAAGAGAAAGAAAAAGAGATAGAAGAGAGAGCAAAGAGAGATGAAAGAAAAGCGACATCTGTCAGAAAAGACAGCAGAAAAAACGAGCCGGGCAAAGCCGGCCGGCCGGTTTCGCCTGCTCGTGCAGGCTGCCTGGTTTGCCGTCACAAATGGATATGCAGCCGGATTTCTGGAAAAAAGGATTTATACCGGCAAGCTGAAACGCCTGTGCGTGCCGGGGCTTAACTGCTATTCCTGTCCGGGAGCGCTTGCAAGCTGCCCCATCGGCTCTCTGCAGGCTGTGCTCTCCAGCAGTGAGTTTACGTTCTCCTGCTATGTACTGGGATTTTTGATGCTTTTTGGAACCGTGCTGGGGCGGCTGGTGTGCGGATGGCTCTGCCCCTTCGGACTGTTTCAGGATCTGCTGCACAAAATTCCATTTCCCGGAAAGCGGAAAAACCTTCCGGGACACAGATTTTTGAGACAGCTCAAATATGTGATTCTGGTACTGTTTGTCATCCTCCTGCCGTCGGCTGTGGCGGGAATAACGGGCAACGGGGAGCCGTGGTTCTGCAAATACATCTGTCCCAGCGGGACACTGATGGGAGGAATTCCGCTGGCGCTGGGAAATCCGCTGCTGCGCTCCGCCATAGGCACTCTGTTTTCGTGGAAAATGTTTCTGCTGATTCTGACCGTGGTTCTCTCAGTCAAATATTACAGACCGTTCTGCAAATACGTATGTCCTCTCGGGGCGATTTACGGACTGTTTAACCCGGTGGCCCTGTACCGGCTTCAGGTGGACGAAAATAAGTGCATCGGCTGCAAGTCCTGCCAGAGGGCCTGCAAAATGGATATTAAGGTCTGGGAAAAGCCCAACAGCGCGGAATGCATACGCTGCGGCGACTGCAGGACAGCATGTCCCACAGGGGCGCTCACTTCCGGCTTTCGCCTGCACGGGCAGGAGGAGAAGGAGAGACGGGCAGCAGGGCAGGAAAAAAACGAGAGAGGAGCAGTCTAATCGATTTATGGAAGCAGAGCGCGCTGAAAAGCTGCTGAGAAAATATTCCGCTGCCTGTCAGAAAGCCGGGTGGGAAGACAGCAGGCGAATGCGGAAATAGAAAAAGTCAGAAACAGGAGGACGTTTTGTGCCGGTGAAAGCCACAAAACGTCCTCCTGTTTCCTTTTTAATCTTTTCTTCTCAATCGTTTCTTTTAACCTTTTTCTCTCAGCCTTTAATTTCCGCACTCAATGCTGATTTCATTGAACTTTTCGAGAATATCCTCTACCTTCACGGCGGATTTTTCCGCGGCATTTTTGTCCATGACTGCCTGACCCTGGTGCATCATGAGAAGGCGGCTGCCGTACTCGACCGCATATCTGAGATTGTGGGTGACCATGATTGTAGTCAGCTTTTTCTCCTTCACAATCTTGTCAGTCAGCTCCATAATAATTTCTGCCGTCTTCGGATCGAGAGCTGCTGTGTGTTCGTCGAGAATCAGAAATTCGATGGGAGTCATCGTCGACATGAGAAGAGCCATAGCCTGCCTCTGGCCTCCGGAGAGGACGCCGGCCTTCACATCCAGCTTATCCTCAAGTCCCAGCCCCAGGAGCTTCAGATTTTCCCGGTAAAAGTCAATCCGCTTCCGGTTTGTTCCCCAGCGCAGGTTAAAGGGCTTTCCCTTTGTGTCTGCCAGAGACATATTTTCAAGGATTGTCATGTTAGGGCAGGTTCCCATAGAAGGGTTCTGAAAGACCCGGCCGATGACCCTCTGCCGTTTGTATTCCGGCATTTTTGAAATGTCGGTTCCGTTGATGAGGATGCTTCCCGCATCTACGGGGATGCTTCCGCAGATGATGTTCAGGAGAGAGGTCTTGCCGGAGCCGTTGCTGCCCACTACAGAGACGAACTCACCCTGGCGGACAGTCAGACTGAAATCCTCAAACAGGCACATCTCATTGACGGTTCCCTGATTGTAAAATTTTCTGATATGTTTGATTTCCAGCATTTATCTCACCTTCTTTCTCGCGGAGCGATCACTTAACACAAGGATGATCAGGAACATGGCGGCGATGACGAACTTGTTGTTTGAAGTGTTGATGCCGAAGTTCTGTGCCACATTCATGGCCAGGGAGGTACAGGCCTTGTAGAGAATGGAGCCGAGGATGACTGCGGTGGTAGTTCTCAGGAATCCCAGCTTTGCAAAGAGCTTTGTTCCGATAATCACGCTTGCAAGGCCTGTGACAATGGTTCCTGTCCCGACGCTGATCTCGAAAAAGCCCTGCTGCTGGCAGAATACGCAGCCTGCCAGAGCAGCCAGCCCGTTGGCCAGGGCCAGTCCGATAATTTTTACGGTGCCTTTATCTTTGGCCAGAGCCGTCACAAGGGTTTCATTGTCGCCGGCGGCCCGCAGAAGCAGGCCGGAGCGCGTCTTCAGATACAGATCTAAAAGGAGCTTTACGATCAGTACAATCACAAGCAGGATGGCCGCTACCGTAATGTCAAAGGTGCGGTTGGACAGGGCGGAGGTCATCTCGTTCTCAAAGATGGTTTCCTGACTGTAGATAGGGAGGTTTGCCTTGTTCCCCGCCACGATCAGGTTGATGGAGTACAGACCGGTCATGACAATGATTCCGGACAGCAGATCCCTGACTTTGAGCTTCACATGGATCAGGCCTGTCACTGTCCCGGCCAGAGCTCCCGCGAGAAAAGCCAAAGGAAGAGTGAGCCAGGCGGGAACTCCTGCTATGATGGCGGCAGCTGTCACAGCTGCGCCGAAGGGAAAGGTGCTGTCAACGGACAGATCCGGAAAGTCCAGGATGCTGTAGGTGATATATACGCCAAGAGCCATCAGCGAGTAGATGAGACCCTGGATGAGGATGGAAAGAAAAATGGTCATGTGTGTTACCTCATTTCTGCTACTGTGCAATCTCGTCAAACATTTCTGCTACTGTGCAATCTCGTCAAACATTTCTGCCGCACTGTCTGTCAGCTCTTCTGGAAGGGTGATGCCCAGATTCTCAGCGACTGCAGTGTTACCGTAGAAGGATGCGCCCTCTATAAGCTCGTAAGGCATTTCGCTTGCTTTGGTCTCGCCCTTTAAAACCTTTGCAGCCATGCGTCCGGTCTGCTCTCCCAGAGCCACATAGTCAAGTCCCATGGCAGCCAGACAGCCCTTTTTAACCTGCTCAATCTCGCTTCCGAATACGGGGATGCCATTTTTATTGGCAGCGTCCAGGACAACCGGAAGGGAGCTTACCACATTGTTGTCAGTCAGATTGCTGATGCAGTCCACCTTTGCAGCCAGCTGTTCTGCAGCCAGCGGGATGTCTGCCACTGTGGAAATGCCGCTTTCCACAATCTCAAGGCCGTATTCCGGAGCAGCCTGTTTGTATTCCTCGATGGCGGCCTGGGAGTTGACCTCATTGGTGCTGTAGAGGATTCCCACGGTCTTTGCCTCCGGAAGAAGCTTACGGATCATGGAGAGCTGCTCGGAAACGGGGAGCTTGTCGCTGGTTCCGGTGATCTCACCTACCGGCATCTGATCCTCCGTGGCAAGCTCTGCAAGCACCGGATCCGTGACGGCGGTGTAAACAACGGGAATGTCGGTTCTCTTTGTCACTCCGTATGCGCTCTGGGCGATGGGAGTTGCGATGGCGCAGATGAGATCCACGTCATTGGAGACAAAGTTTGTGATAATCTGGCCGGAGAGGGAACCGTCGCCGTTGGCGTTTTCGTAGATGATTTTCAGGTTTTCATTCTCCACAAAGCCCTCATCGGCGAGACCCTTCAGGAAGCCTTCCCGGCAGTTGTCCAGTGAACCGTGAACGGCGTACTGGGCGATGCCGATGGTATATTCTCCGTCGGCAAGGGGAGCTGTATTTCCTGCCTCTTCTGCAGCTTTAGTGCCCGCGGTGTCTGTCTCTGCCGCTGCGGTTTCTGCCGTTTTGCTTTCCCCTGGGTTTGCTGTTCCACTGTCTGAACCGGAGCATCCGGAGAGGACGGCTGCGGTCATGGCGCTGATTAATAAGGCTGCGATGGTTCTCTTTCTCATAGTACATACCTCCAAAATAATAGAATTGTGATTATGCTGTACTGGAAGGAGTGTAAGGGGAAAGCGGCAGTTAAATAAAAAGTCCCAGACACAGTTTCCTGTATCTGGGACGAATTAACAAATCCGCGGTACCACCCAAAATTGACATAGAGTCCACTCTTTCATATACCAACATATATGCCGCGAAGATAACGGTTGCGGTTTCCGTCATTCCCTACCTCAGCGAAAGCTGTATCTGGAATGCCCTCAAAAGTCCATTCGGCCGGCTGTGTCATACCGCGCTTCCACCTGTCCGCGGCTCTCTGTGATGCAACAATCTGGCTTACTTCTCTTTCTCAACGGTTTGTTTTATTGAACCCTATCCTAATACTTTTCGAGCTGTTTGTCAATAGGGAATTTCAAACGGGACGATTTCATCCAAGAGGGTTACGGTTACAATATCCGTCCCATTTTCTGGTTTCAGCTGTGAAAGGTCGTACTGGAGCTGTAAAACTTTTTCTGCTGTTTTATCTGTCCAGATGCTGACAGCTATATCACCCGAGAAATCGGAAAGGTAAGAGGTATCCCCATCAGAAAGCCCGCTCAAGTTTGCCTGGTCTCTGGAGAACACCTCTATCGGGCAGGTTCCGTCGAAACGGAGAGCCTTGCGATTGCATAGCGTAGATTTTCCGGCATATTTCCAGTTGTCAACGACCTTTAAATCGGTTCCCCTGATAGAAAATGAAACGGTTTTCAAATAATCTTTCAAGGAAAAATTTTCCAGTTTTTCTTTTTTCCATGTATTATTTTCTCCATTTCTGTAGAAAAACCAGCCTGTCCTGTCTTTTGCATAGTATTGGGGGCGAAAGGTTATGTCTGTTTCAGGATCAAAAAGACAAGTTTCTATTGCATCCGAAGGCGTAGAAATATATGTATTTTTAATCGTATTTTTTTCTACTTCACCATTCAGATGTACGTGACAGTATGTTTTCAAAAAAGAAAAAGAATCCTGTGCGCTTAAGTCAGAACAAATCTTCTCGCTGGAAAAGGAAACAGGAGCGGGGTGACGATACAGCGCAGACAGGCTGCAAAAAAATAAAAAAATAACTGCCAAAATAAGGAGAGTCATTTTATTTTTATGTGACAGCATAAAGACTCCTCGCGAAAACTGATGTGAACAGTTTCTTTGCTGCCGGTCAATCTGGCCGGCGGTGTTTCTGTATCAGCTGTTGCCTCTCTGCTCTACCGGCAGCAGAGCCGTTTCAGATCCCCATAGAAGCCAGGATAGGAGATGGATACGCAGTCCGCATCGAGAATCTCTGTCTGGCCGGAAGCGGCGAGAGCCGTGACGGCGAAGGTCATGGCGATGCGGTGATCCTTTCGGCTGTCGATGACAGCCCCGTGGAGAGGTGAGCCTCCATGGATAATCATTCCGTCTGCCGTCTCCTCCACCCTTGCCCCCATGGCCGAGAGACCTTCCGTCATGACGGCAATTCGGTTGGATTCCTTCACCTTCAGCTCAGCGGCATCGCGGATGACTGTTTTTCCGTCAGCCAGACAGGCCATGGCGGCGATGACGGGAAGCTCGTCGATGAGGGTTGGGATGACCGCCCCGCCAATCTCCGTTCCGTGGAGGGAAGAGTGGCGCACCAGCAGATCTGCCACAGGCTCGCCGCTTCCGGCAGACGGGTTGAGAATCTCAATATCAGCCCCCATGCTGCGGCAGACGGTGAGAATTCCGTCACGGGTGGGATTGATTCCCACATTCCGGATCAGAAGCTCCGAGCCGGGAACCATCAAAGCTGCGGCGATGAAAAAGGCCGCGGAGGAAATGTCCCCGGGAACGGAAATTTTCTGGCCCAACAGCTCTCTGGCAGGCCTCAGAACGGCAGTGGTTCCCTCTGTCCTTACGTCTGCGCCGAAGTGGGCAAGCATCAGCTCGCTGTGGTTTCTGGACAGATAAGGCTCCGTCACCCGCGTCTCCCCCTCTGCGTAGAGGCCGGCCAGCAGGACGGCGGATTTGACCTGGGCGGAGGCCACCGGGGACTGGTAGGAAATTCCATGGAGGCGCTGACCCTCGATGAAAAGGGGGGCGCAGCCGTTGTTATTTACACTTTTGATGGAAGCACCCATCTGGCTGAGGGGAGTGATAATGCGCTTCATGGGGCGCTTTCTGATCGATTCGTCTCCGGTCAGGGTGACGCAGAAAGGCTGGGCAGAGAGAAGGCCGGAGAGAAGACGGGTCGTTGTCCCGCTGTTGCCGCAGTCCAGCACCCCGTCCGGCTCTTTAAGCCCGTGCATTCCGTTTCCGAAAACCAGCACCCGCTCCCCTCTGTTTTCGATGGAAACTCCCATGCGCTCAAAGCAAGAGATGGTGGAAAGGCAGTCTGCCCCCTGGAGAAATCCGTCAATCTCGGTAAGACCCTTGGCAATGGCGCCGAACATGACGCTGCGGTGGGAGATGGATTTGTCGCCGGGAACGGTGACTTCGCCCCGTAGACCGTGATTCTGAGTGGAAAATATCATGTGTAACCTCCTGATAATATAAGTGAAAAGCCAGATTAAAAGTTAAACAGGGTGTAGTTATATTTTTTCAGCCTGTCCCATGCAGCCTGCCTGGCCGCCTCATCGTAAAAGGTAATGGAGAGGGCCCCCTCGCCTCCCTCCCGGTTGTGGTTGATTCCGATGTTTTTGATGCTGATCCCCTTTCCGGCCAGAATGGCGGAGATGATGGAGATGGCTCCCGGTTCATCACAGACGTCCACAGAGAAGGAGTAATCCGGAGAAATAGGGCCGGATGTTCTCTTCTCGAAGGAGTCCCGGTATGTTCTTGCTGTCTCAAACAGATTTCTCACAGCAGGGCTGTCGTGCCCCTTAAGCTGGACAAGGATCTGCTGGAGAGATCCGATATACTCTTCAAGCATGGATGCGATGTTGCTGCTGTTGGTCATGCAGATCTGCTCCCACATGACAGGGGAAGCAGAGGCGATTCTGGTAATATCCTTGAAGCCGCCTGCGGCCAGCTGCTTCATCATGCCGCTCTCCTTATCGTCCTCCCGGACCAGGTTTACCAGGCTGGAAGCAATGAGGTGGGGCAGATGGCTGACGGCGGCCACGATCCTGTCGTGTTCCCTGAAATCCAGGACAATGGGAATGGCTCCGATCAGAGAGGCAAGCTCTGTCATAAGGGCGGTGGAGGAGGCAGGGGTCTGCTCAGTAGGAGTAAGGATGTAATAGGCATTTTCCAGCAGATGATCCGTCGAATTCTCATAGCCGGTTTTCTCAGATCCGGCCATGGGATGTCCGCCGATAAAGGATTCTTCCATGGAGAGAGCTCTGGCCGCCTCGTGGATCTGCGTCTTGGTGCTCCCCACATCCGTCACAATGGCGCCGGGCTTCAGGTAAGGCTGCAGCTGCCTCAGATATTCTTCGTTATACTCTACCGGTGTGCACAGAAAGATAATGTCGCATTGCCGCAGAGGTTCTCCGATTCCGTCCAAAACGATATCCACAGCGCCGTCCCGGCTGGCAGTAAGCAGCGTTTCCCGTGTGCGCATATAGGCCATGATGACCGTAGAGGGCGCACGTTTTTTGAGCGCTCTGGCAATGGAGCCTCCAATCAGCCCGAGACCGATAAAGCCTGCTGTTATATTCTGCATGTCTTGTGTCCTCCTGTAAAACTTTTAAATGGTGTGTTGTGCAGCCTGTTTCAGGCTCCATTTTCTATTCTGTCCAGAAATATGGTAAAACAAGTTTACCACACCAGGCAGACATGTCAATATTTTGTCAGGGGGAAAGGAGCTAAAAATCAGGAAGGTAACGCCGAAACAGGCGGAAACATGGGTCTGAGTTTTGTAAAAAAGCGCGGAATTTGTCAGTATTAAGCTGGGTGTCAATCAATTAAATCGTTTTGATTGGTGAAATAACAAATAATTTTGGGATAATGAACAGAAAAAAACTTTGATGAACGGGACTTTCACAAAATATCAAAAGAAATATTGTATAAAATGCACATTTAACTTGAAATTTTCTCTATTTTCTTGTAAAATATACTCATGGACTAAAATTTATCTACGGGAGGGATTTTAATATGAACGTGTACGGGACAAAACAGATTCGCAATGTGGTTCTTCTTGGACATGGCGGGGCAGGAAAGACGACGGCAGCTGAGGCCATGGCGCTTGTGACAGGCGTGACAAAGAGAATGGGAAAGGTTCCGGACGGAACAACCATCAGCGATTATGATAAAGAAGAGATAAAGCGTCAGTTTTCGATCTCCACAAGCCTGATTCCGATCGAGTACAGCGGAGAAAACGGTCCGATTAAGATCAACCTTCTTGACACTCCCGGATATTTCGACTTTGTGGGAGAAGTAGAGGAGGCCATGAGCGTGGCCGACGCCGCGATTATTGTGGTAAACTGCAAGGCAGGCATTGAGGTCGGCACGGAGAAGGCGTGGGAGCTGTGCGAGGAGTACAGGCTTCCGAGACTGATCTTTGTGACAAATATGGATGATGATCAGGCCAGCTTCCGAGAGCTTATCCTGAAGCTGGAAAAACGGTTCGGAAGAAAGATTGCACCGTTCCAGGTTCCGATCCGTGAGAATGAGAAATTTGTGGGCTTCGTAAACGTAGTGAAGATGGGCGGCCGCCGCTTCACCAACCTGAGCGATTATGAGGAGTGCGAGATTCCGGAGTATACGAAGAAAAACCTGGGAATCGTAAGAGACGCCCTGATCGAGGCAGTTGCGGAAACCAGCGAGGAGTATATGGAACGCTACTTCTCCGGTGAGGAGTTTACCCAGGATGAGATTTCCACCGCCCTCAGGGAGCATGTCATCGAGGGTAACATTGTCCCGGTACTGATGGGCTCAGGCGTAAATGCTCAGGGCTTTTCCCATCTGCTGCAGGCTATAGACAAATACTTCCCGTCACCGGATAAATTTGAGTGCGTCGGCGTGGATGTCTCCAACGGCGAGCGCTTTACAGCAAAGTATAACGACGATGTTTCCCTGTCAGCCAAGGTGTTCAAGACAGTGGTGGATCCGTTCATCGGAAAGTATTCTCTGATGAAAATCTGTACAGGAACCTTAAAACCCGATTCCGTAATCTACAATGTCAATAAGGACGCGGAGGAGAAAGTTCAGAAGGTGTATGTGCTGAGAGGAAAGGATGCCATCGAGGTTCCCGAGCTGAAGGCCGGAGATATCGGGGCTGTGGCAAAGCTCACTGTAACCCAGACGGGAGATACCATGGCAGTCCGCACCGCCCCCATTGTATACCACAAACCGAAGATTTCCACACCGTATACCTACATGGCATATGCTGCCAAGACGAAAGGAGACGAGGACAAGATTTCCAGTGCCCTCTCCAAGTTAATGGAAGAGGATCTGACCCTTCGCACGGTTAATGATGTGGAGAACCGCCAGTCCCTCCTCTATGGAATCGGCGATCAGCAGCTGGAGGTGGTTGTGAGCAAGCTGTTAAACCGCTATAAGGTTGACGTGGTGCTCAGCAAACCGAAATTTGCCTTCCGCGAAACTCTGAGAAAGAAGGTGGAGGTTCAGGGCAAATATAAGAAGCAGTCAGGCGGTCACGGCCAGTACGGTGATGTAAAGATGGAATTTGAGCCGTCCGGCGATCTGGAAAAACCATATGTATTTGAGGAGAGAGTGTTCGGCGGCGCTGTTCCGAAGAATTACTTCCCGGCTGTCGAGAAGGGAATTCAGGAATGCGTTCTCAAGGGACCTCTGGCCGGATATCCGGTTGTGGGCTTAAAGGCAACTCTGGTAGACGGCTCTTACCATCCCGTAGACTCTTCTGAGCTTGCCTTCAAGATGGCGGCTACTATGGCCTTTAAGAAGGGCTTTATGGATGCAAATCCAGTGCTTCTTGAGCCGATTGCCTCCCTTAAGGTGACAGTGCCGGATAAGTTTACCGGCGATGTAATGGGAGATCTGAACCGCAGAAGGGGACGCGTGCTGGGCATGAATTCGGATCACCACGGCAAACAGATTATCGAGGCAGATGTTCCGATGTCTGAGCTTTACGGATACAACACAGACCTGCGCTCCATGACAGGCGGCATCGGAGTTTACTCTTATGAGTTCAGCCGCTATGAGCAGGCTCCGGGAGATGTACAGAAGAGAGAGGTTGAGGCGAGAGCAGCAGAAGCTGAAAAAGATTGATCTTTTCTATAAAGTTATGGTAAAATTGAATACAATGAAATAGCTGTCAGGGACTGTGTTTTATATTTGGAAAGACAGTCCCTCTTTGCGGCTGTTCGGACAGTGGAGATTTTTGGTGCCATTTACAGGAATCAGTGCAGAAGAAGGGAAGAAAAACGTGAGGACAGAACTATTTATCAAGGCAGAGCAGACGCAGGCATTATCACAGAAAATGATCCTGTCAAATGAAATCCTTCAGATGGGAGTGCAGGAGTTATGCGAAAAGCTGGGGGAAATTTTTCTGGAAAATCCCGTCGTGGATCTGAGCCAGCCGTCTCCGGAGGATGAGCGGATGGCAAAGTATCAGTGGCTGGAATCATTGAACGACAGGAACCGCGATACGTATATGCACGAGTCCAGAGATGACGAGGAGGGAAATGATGACTGGAAGTTCCGGCAGGAGGACGGGGAATCCCTGCAGGACTACCTCTGGTCGCAGATCAGTCTGAAGGAGCTGTCTGGGAAAGATGAGGAGATCATCACCTATCTGATGGAGAGTCTGGACGACAGGGGATACCTGGATGAACCGCTGGACTCAGTGGCAGAGCGGTTTCATGAGCCGAAGGAGCGGGTGGAGGAGATTCTCTCACAGCTTCAGACACTGGAACCGGCAGGGGTTTTCGCAAAAGATCTGAGCGAGTGTCTTCTCTTGCAGCTGAAAAGAAACCGGATGGACTCTCCGGCAGCTGAGGAGATTGTGAGAGAGCACCTGGAGCTTCTGGCTGCAAACAAGATTCCGGTGATTGCAAAGAAGGTGCATCTTTCCGTGGAGGAGACAGCGGAGATCTGCCAGGCAATCAGGAATCTGAATCCGAGGCCCGGAAGCCACTTTGCGTCCCGGGAACAGCTTTCCTATCTGATTCCCGATGTGACAGTAGTGAAATTTGCCGATCGCTTCGAGATCCTGCTCAATGAGAGCACCTACCCGACTATAGAGATCAACGACTACTACAGGAAAATGGCAGTTCAGTCAGATTCCTCTCAGGTTCATGATTACCTGAGGGAAAAGCTCAGGCAGGCGGAGTGGATACGCACCTGTATGGAGCAGAGGGGCCGGACGATTATGAATGTGACGAAAACCATCCTGATGCTTCAGAGTGAGTTTTTTGAGAAAGGTCCCTCCCATCTGAAGCCGCTGAAACAGAGTGAGGTGGCTGAGATGATCGGAATCCACGAGTCTACGGTCAGCCGTGCTGTGCGCCAGAAGTATCTCCAGTGCTCCTGGGGCATCTATCCGATGAATTACTTCTTTTCCAGAGGAATTTCGGAGGAGAAGGGAAGAGGAGGAAGAGCCGTATCTGTCCAGGAG
Source organism: Clostridium sp. M62/1 (assembly GCF_020736365.1). Classification (NCBI taxonomy): domain Bacteria; kingdom Bacillati; phylum Bacillota; class Clostridia; order Eubacteriales; family Clostridiaceae; genus Clostridium; species Clostridium sp. M62/1. Next base: position 1,939,106 of record NZ_CP085988.1, read on the forward strand.
GTGAAAAATGCCCTGACTGAGATCATCCGGGAGGAAAATAAAAAGAAGCCTTTCAGCGACAGAATTCTGGCGGAAAAGCTGGAGGAGAGAGGGTTTACCATATCCAGGCGGACGGTAGCCAAGTACAGAGAGGAGCTTGGGATACCGGACGCCGGGGGAAGAAAGGTGTTTCTGTAGAAAACCCTGTCTCTATGAAAAAGAGGAACCTTTTGCGGCTTCTAAACCAAAGGTTCCTCTTCTTTTTGTCAGGCTTTGGAAACAAGACTGGTAAGGGGTGAAACGGGGGGAGTCTGGCGGATGGCTGACCAGGAAAATCAGATGGAGAGTACAGAGATGAAAAATCAGGATACATGCCGGCGGATTCCGGTGCAGGAGGTTATTGAGAAGCTGGATCGGATGCTGGAACAGGACGAGCCGGAACGGGCGATGGAGCATTTGAAATACTGGATGTCAGAGGCTGAGAAGGCAGGAGACTGGGGCGGACAGCTTACAGTAGCCAATGAGCTGATGGGACTTACAAGGAGTACCGGGGAGGAGAGGACAGGGCTTGAGGCGGCAGAGAGGGGAATCGAGCTGATTAAGACCCATAAAATGGAAGATACTGTGACTGCGGGGACGACCTGGATCAATGCGGCTACAACCTTTAAGGCTTTTGGAAAGTGTGCTGCCTCTCTGCCCCTCTACGAGGCGGCAAAGCGGGTGTATCAGAGGCATCTGAGGGAGGATGACTACCGGTTTGCAGGCCTCTGCAACAATATGGCTCTTGCTTATACACAGCTGAAAGAATTTGACCGGGCAGAGAGACTGTTTATGAGGGCCGGAGAGCTGGCCGGTCTGTTACAGCACTCGGAGATGGAGATTGCGGTCACCTGGGTGAATCTGGCGTGTCTGTACCGGGACTGGGAGGCAGCTGAGAGTGAAACGGGAAGCTGCAGCCAGGAGGAGATGGAGCTGTGGGAGAAGAAGAAAAGCCAGTGTCTGGAACGGGCGTGGGAGCAGTTTGAGAAAAGAAGCGTGAAATGGGACGGCTATTATGCATTTAATTGCAGGAAGTGCGCTGGGACGTTCGGGGAATTCGGGTATTTCAGAATCCAGAGGGAGCTTGAAAAGCGGGCAGAGCAGATTTACAGGGCAAACCGCAGGGCAGGACAGACAGAGGACAAGGACTGGTAAAGAGGAAGAATCAAGTGGCCGGCCGGACGCAGGAGACTATGCAGCCGGACGCAGGAGAACGGAGAGGCAGGCGAAAAAACGGACTGAAAGAACCGGTAAAGGGACTAAGGACAGAGGAGAGAGGGCTTAAGGATGGAGAAAATGCGGGGACTGGAGCTGTCCAGGCGGTTTTACGAAGAATTCGGACGGGAGATGGTTAGAAAGGAATTCCCGGAATATGAAGAGAGAATAGCGGCCGGTCTGGTCGGGCAGGGATCGGAATGCTTCGGATATGACGATGAGGTGTCAAGGGATCACGACTTTGGACCTGGATTTTGTCTGTGGCTAACAGAGGAGGACGCTGAGAGGACGGGATTTAGGCTGATGAGGGCCTACAGACGTCTGCCGGAGGAATTTCTGGGAGTGAGAAGAATCCAAACGAGTCTGTTCGGGGACGGCCGGACAGGCGTTATGACCATTGGCCAGTTCTATGAGACATTTACAGGAGCGCCGGGAGCGCCTGGAGAGCTTTCCCACTGGATGACTGTGCCGGAGTATTCCCTGGCCTGCGCGGTAAACGGGGAGGTATTCAGCGATCCGTTAGGAGCGTTTACGGAGGTGAGAAATCAGCTTTTAAAGGGGTATCCGGAGGATGTCAGGCTGAAAAAGATTGCGGCGAGGGCTGCTCTGATGGCTCAGTCGGGGCAGTATAATTACAGCCGCTGCCTGAAGCACAGGGAGCCGGCGGCAGCGAGGCTGGCCCTCGATGAATTTGTCAGGCAGGCGGTTTCCATGGTGTTTCTTCTGAACAACAGCTACATGCCCTATTATAAATGGGCTTTCAGAAAGCTTCGGGAGCTGCCGATTCTTCCTGAGCTTGGGGAGGAGCTTTCGGCCCTGCTTTTGTCACAGACCGGGGAGGGGACAGAAGAAAAAAAGGTGCGAAATGGCATAGAGGCGGTGTGCGGGCAGATAATCGGCGAACTGAAACGCCAGGGGCTGACGGACGGAGACTGGGACTATCTGGAGCCCCACGCCCTCTGTGTGATGGAGCGGATACGGGACGGACAGCTCAGAAATATGCATGTGATGGAGGGATAGACGGGGCGACCTGTTTCGAGTGACCTTTAATGGGGAACTAGACAGTGAAGAGAAAGTTGAAAATAGACAGGGGAGGTGAATGGATAAACGGAAGGAAATTTAAAATGGGGGCGTGGAAAAACAGGGATACATAGGAATGCAGGAAAGAAGGGAAGAGAAATGAAGTACAGTCCCATTTAGAGGCAGAAAGGCAGGAGCCGATCAGAGCGGCTCAGGCAGAAAAAAGAGACGTAAAACTGGATTTGATCCTGCCGATGTGCAGAGAATGGGAGAAAAAATGAATAATAATTCAAAGAGAGGGATCGGCTTGTTTCTTGCAGCGGCGTTTCTGGATTCTCTCTGTTTTTATGCGCCTGTAGCCAGCTTGTACCGGCTGGCCTTCGGAATGACGCTGTTTCAGATCACCGTGACAGAGAGCTGCTTTTTTGCTGTCAGTATGCTTCTGGAACTTCCCTGGGGGTTTTTGACAGAGAGGATTGGCTGCAAGACAACCCTTGTGATTGCGGGAGCCTTCCATCTGGCTGCCCAGCTTCTGTTTCTTGCAGCAGACAGCTTTTGGCTGTTTTTGCTTCAGAGGTGTGTTCTTGCAGCGGCAGCCAGTGGGTGTTCCGGTTGTGATGCAGCTTATCTTAGTAGTCTTTCCGGACACGGTGCAGAACACAGAGTTCTTGGATACTATCAGGCAGTTTCCTTTGCAGCAGTGAGTATTGCGGGGCTCTTTTTTCCCCTTGCAGTTCGTGTCGGCTACAGAGGGCTGGCCGCTCTTACGGCTGTTTCTGTGGGGACAGCGTTTTTTCTGCGGTGTCTGCTTCCGGATATTCAGGGTAGCGCTAAGAACTGCCGGACAGCGGGACAGCAGATTCGGGAAGTAGGAGAAATGCTTCTGGAAAACAAAGCCTTTCTGGTGTTTGTTGTGAGTGGAGCAGTGCTTTCTGAGACGGAGCATACCTTTACTGTATTTTTCAGTTCGCCGGCCTGGCAGGCTGCTGCTGTGCCAGAGATGTGGTATGGAGCACTCAATGTAATGATGAATCTGGCAGGGCTCGGAGGGAGCCTGGCCAGTGTCTGGCTTTCCGGAAGGCAGGGAGAAAAAAGAGGAAGGGCAGTTGCTGTTTTCTGGGCTCTTGCTGTTTTCTCGTCTGCCGGATTGTGGGCTGCAGGGGAGAGCTTCTGGTGTGTACTGCTGTTCCCGGTTTTTCGGTTTGCAGCCCAGGGGTATCTGCCCTGCGAGCAGTCGCTGAAACTGTGCCATACAGGAAAAGCAGGAAAGGCAGCTTCCCTGTCAGCTTACAATCTGATTATATCCGCTGCAGGCATACTCCTGGGACCAGTGATAGGTGCCTGTACCAGACAGGGACTGTCAGGAGGCTTTTTTGCGGGAGGTCTGCTGCTTTTGACCGGCGCAGCGCTGGCAGCGGCGGTCTGGAGAAAAATATAGATGCAGGCTTTTGTGCTGCATCCCGGCTAGAGCCTTGACAGGACGGGGCAAGTGTGCTACATTTAGAAACAGCAAAAATACCGTGAAGAGGAGTAGTAGGCTTCTGGAATCATCAGAGAGCTGCCGGAGGGTGCGAGGCAGTTGGCAAAGGGAGCTGAACTCGCCTTGGAGTAGCCTGTTGAAGGGGAGTTTGTCTGTTCCCTGTGTAGGCAGAGCCGGGAGCCGCCCGTTACGCGGTGAGGAGAAAATGCCGTTTCAGTTTGCCCCTTGACCGGATGGATCAGGACAGCAGACAGGCAGATTCCCCCGTAAGAGCATGCAGACAGCATGAAATAGAGTGGTACCGCGCGAGAGGATCAAGCCTTGCGTCTCTATGCAGAACCAGCAGAGAGAGGCAGGGCTTTTTGTATTTCACAGGAAATGGATGTTTGTATTTCCATGAAAGAAAAAGATGGCAGGAATGGCTGCCGAGGCTCTGACCGGTCAGGTTCTGCACATAAAACAAAAGGAGGAAAATTCAGATGGCACAGTACAACCATACCGCCATTGAGAAAAAATGGCGGGAAAACTGGGCAAAGAACCCGATTAATGTAAATGACGGGAAGAAAGAGAAATATTACTGCCTGGATATGTTCCCATATCCGTCAGGCAGCGGACTGCACGTAGGACACTGGAGAGGATATGTAATCTCTGATGTGTGGAGCCGTTACCAGCTTCTGCGGGGCAAGTATGTGATTCATCCCATGGGATGGGACGCATTCGGCCTTCCGGCAGAGAACTATGCCATTAAGATGGGCGTTCACCCGGCAAAATCCACGGCAGAGAATGTAAAGAATATTAAACGCCAGATCAATGAGATTGCCGCAATCTATGACTGGGATATGGAGGTCAACACCACGGATCCGAGCTTTTACAAGTGGACTCAGTGGATTTTTGTGCAGATGTTTAAGAAGGGCCTCGCCTATGAGAAGGAGTTCCCCATCAACTGGTGTCCTTCCTGTAAGACAGGCCTTGCCAATGAGGAGGTTGTAAACGGTTGCTGCGAGCGCTGCGGAACTCCTGTCACCAAGAAGAACCTGCGCCAGTGGATGTTAAAGATCACAGATTATGCAGAGAGACTGTTAAATGATCTGGACAAGTTAGACTGGCCGGAGAAGGTTAAAAAGATGCAGAGCGAGTGGATTGGAAAATCCTACGGCGCTGAGGTGGACTTCCCGGTTGAGGGCAGAGAGGAAAAGATCACCGTCTATACCACAAGACCTGATACGCTCCACGGAGCCACCTTCATGGTGCTGGCACCGGAGCATGCGCTGGCAAAGAGCCTGGCTACAGATGAAACCAGGGAGGCTGTCGAGAAGTACATTTTCGATTCTTCCATGAAGTCCAATGTGGACCGTCTCCAGGATAAGGAAAAGACAGGCGTGTTCACCGGTTCCTACGCCATCAACCCGTTAAACGGGGCAAAGGTTCCGATCTGGCTGTCTGACTATGTACTGGCAGACTACGGAACGGGAGCCATTATGTGCGTGCCGGCCCACGATGACAGAGACTTTGAGTTTGCAAGGAAATTCAATATTCCGGTTATCCAGGTTATCGCAAAGGACGGAAAAGAGATTGAGAACATGACCGAGGCCTACACCGAGGCAAGCGGAACCATGATCAACTCCGGCGAGTGGAACGGAATGGAGTCCTCCGTATTAAAGAAGGAAGCTCCTCTGATGATTGAAAAAATGGGTATCGGAAGAAAGACCGTCAACTACAAGCTGCGCGACTGGGTATTCTCCCGCCAGAGATACTGGGGAGAGCCGATCCCGATTATCCACTGCCCGAACTGCGGAAACGTGCCGGTTCCGGAGGATCAGCTTCCGCTGACGCTGCCGGAGGTGGACAGCTACCAGCCGACAGGAACGGGAGAGTCACCTCTTGCAGCCATTGACGAGTGGGTAAACACCACCTGTCCGTGCTGCGGCGCGCCGGCCAAGAGAGAGACAAACACCATGCCTCAGTGGGCAGGCTCCTCCTGGTACTTCCTGCGCTATGTGGACAGCAAAAATGACAAGGAGCTGGTTTCCAGAGAGAAGGCCGACAAATATCTTCCGGTAGATATGTACATCGGAGGCGTGGAGCACGCTGTGCTTCACCTGCTGTATTCCCGTTTCTACACCAAGTTCCTGTACGATATCGGCGTGATCGACTTTGACGAGCCGTTCAAGAAGCTGTTCAACCAGGGAATGATCACAGGAAAGAACGGAATTAAGATGAGCAAGTCCAAGGGCAACGTGGTTTCCCCGGACGATCTGGTGCGCGACTACGGCTGTGACTCCCTGCGCCTCTACGAGCTGTTCGTAGGACCGCCGGAGTTAGATGCAGAGTGGGACGATCGCGGAATTGAGGGTGTTTCCCGCTTCTTAAACCGTTTCTACAACCTGGTTATGAGCAGCAAGGACAAGGACATCAAGGAGACAAAGGAAATGGTGAAGCTGCGCCATAAGCTGGTTTACGATATTGAGCAGCGCTTTGAGCAGTTCAGCTTAAATACAGTTATTTCCGGCTTCATGGAGTACAATAACAAGCTGATCGAGCTTTCCAAGAAAGAGGGAGGAATTGACAAAGAGACCTTAAAGACCTTCGTAGTTCTCCTTGCACCGTTTGCTCCTCACCTGGGCGAGGAGCTGTGGAGAGAGCTCGGCGGAACAGACAGCGTATTCCACAGCACATGGCCGGAGTGCGATGAGGAGGCCATGAAGGATGACGAGATCCAGATCGCCGTTCAGATTAACGGAAAGACAAGAGGTCTTGTGACACTTCCGGCTGACGCCGACAAGGAGTCCGCTCTCGCAGCAGGAAAAGAGGCAGTGAAGGATAAACTGACAGGCACAATCGTAAAAGAGATCTATGTGCCGGGCAAGATTATCAACATAGTAGTAAAGTAATTGAGAAAAATTTTTACAACAGAATACTTGCTTATGGGATTGCTGGTGTTCCATAAAAGAGAGCTTTGAAATATTGAAAAGTTTGCTTAAAACCAAGGTTTACAGACTTTTTTCAAAGGTAAGATATCCTGGAATACTGCAAAAGAAAATGGAGTAACTATTTCGAGGTAAAATGAGAAATGGCGTAGATAATGGAGACATTGTCTGCGCCATTTTTTAGAATATAACAAATGTATTTGATTATGCTTATTTTGAAAAGAGCATTGAACATAAAGGGGCCTGCTGGCAGAAAAAGCAAGTCTGCCTTTGCAATGGATTTATCAGATATGTGTAATTTCGCTTGCAGGATAATTAAAAAATGTATTCCTATCAGAATCTCAGTTCTGAAACAAGCAATGTTCATTGGTTTTCAGGGTGCTGAAATATTTTTTCAAATGTTAATATCACCTGCCTGCATCACCCGGCTGCCATATAACAGCTGTAAGTTTATAATGCTTCTGCAAATTGTTGCCATATGAAAGTTATTAATGTAAACTATACTTAATGAAGCTGTTTCCCGCAACAGTTTAAGAAATCATTTAATAAATTGAACTATGATGCAATAAAAACAATGAAAGAAATGATCAAATAGAAACATAGATTCATTCCTGCAGAACCAATGTTTTATACGCTTCTGCTCTGGAAGTCCGGAGGATGAGGGAGGGACGGGAACAATGAAGGAAAAGCTGGCAAAGCTTCCAGTCAATGAACACAAGATTTTTGATGTGGAATTATGGCTGGAACAAATGGCTCTTAAAGGTTTTTTTCTTACGGAGACGGTGGGAAGCTGGTGGTATTTTGAAAAGAGGGAGCCTGCTAGGGTCCTATACCGTCTGGCGCCTATAGATGGAAAGAAGGGAGAATGCGATGAAGCACGGCAGAAGGAGTACCTGAAAAACGGTTGGCGGTATGTAACGACTCACCGGACGCTGTATAACATTTTACGGGCAGATGATCCTGATACTGCAGAGTTTTACACGAATTCTAAGCTGCAGGAGATGGCTCTGAAATGGCAGGAAAAGCGGTTGATGACGGCGGCGGTGGCAACAGTGCTGTGCATTGGGGTCTTTTTGTTTAATATAAGAGATTTTCTTGCTGGTATTGTGAAAAGTCCATTTCTGACTTTGGCAGAGCCGGAGATGATCGCTCTTATAGGGCTCATGCCTTTGGCAGTTTTTCTGATCGTGAGGGTCGTGGAGAACTGGCGCTATACAAAAAATATGAGGAGGTTACTGGAAAAAGGGGTGTGCCTGGGTCCTGACGAGGAGCAGGTGAGAACGAAAAAATTCCCTCGGTGGTCTAAATATATATTCACATTGCTTGTGCTTCTGGCTGCTGTGTGCCTGTTTAGTTCCTGCGGACAGGGAGGCCCCGTGGCCCAGGAATTAGGCTATGGAGATACGTTTGTGGCTTTGGAGCTTCTGGAAGAAGCTGGGATACCTGAAGAGGCAAAGTACTGTGATGGGGATGTTATTTACTACCACAATCCCTTCATGCGAGAGCAGTACGAGGTAAGGCAGACTGCAGAAATTGAACCGAAAGAGGGAAAAGCCTATACAGCGAAGCTGAGGGTGCATTTTTATAATTCCAGAATGGAAGATTTTGCAGAAGGGATGGAGAGAGAGCTTGAGGAGCAGGCGAAGAGGCAGATGGAACAGGGATTTTCCAGACTTCAGGTGGAGGGATTTAATACATTTTTATGGGGAGCACAGGAAGAAATGCAGCTTCTGATTGCCAGAGAAGGTACGAAGGTGCTGTTTATGGAATATCAGGGAAGGCTCAGCCTCCCCGAAAAGGCGGAGGCCTTACTGCATCTCATGAATAAAGAAAAGCCATGAGGGGAAACGAATTGAGAAAAAAAGGGATAAAAGGGCTGATGCAGGCTATCAGGATGCGGAGAGATACTTCTGCACCGGGGAGTTCACAAACCCACCCTGCTGTGTTATCATAGAACCAGACGGCGCAGGAGACGGTGCCTTTGGCACCGCCTTCTCCCTGCCCGGGATATGAGGAGGAGAGATGTAATGACGGAAGAAACTTGCGGCTGCTGCGGGAGCCTGATTAAAGAGGGGCCTGTTTTTAATCAGCGGTTCGCCGACTATGGCTGGTGTGCCTATGATACTATCAGCGAAGAGCTGGTTCACAGGGCAAACCAGACCTTCGAGGAAGAGGGAATGGAGGCTGCCCAGCGCGTCCTGATAGAGTACTATAAGACAGAAGCTCCTAAGCAGGTGGAGCATATTTTGAATGCCTCTCCCTCCTTTGCCATGCGCGAGGGCATGATCAGGCAGTGCTTTGAGGATCATGCGGAAGGGAGATACTATGCCAGTGTTCCCCTGTCTTTAATCATTATTGATGGGGCGGTCAATGACTACACAAGAAAAAAAGGGTTCTTCACAGCGGCTACCACGGTGGATCCCTGGGACTGTCTGGTGGGCTGCACCGAGGGGCTTTCCAAACTAAAGTTCCAGTTTAACCAGAACCGTCTGAAGACGAATACGGAGCCGATCTATATTCCCTACAGAAACGGAATTCTTCACGGGCGGGACATCAACTATGGAAATGAGTATGTTTCCTGCAAGTGCATTGCCCTGATGTTTGCCATCGCAGACTGGATGGTCAGGAGAAGCGCCAGGGAAGAGCTGGAGAGAGAAGAGCTGCAGAAGGAAGAGCTGAGAGAAGCGGGCCCGGGGCAGGGAAACAGGGCTGAAAAAGGAAAAGACGGCAGAACCTGTCCCCTGTGACGGCGAAGGAGAAAACAGCCTCTGACAGGGAAAGGCCTGGGACGGCAGGCGGGGCAGGCCGGGAGAGATGCAAATGCGCCATACCGATGTGGGAGGAACAGATAAAACAGGAGAGGAGCAGACAGAACATGAGAAGAAGAGGATGTGCAGGTCTTGTGCTTGCCGCAGCTGTTCTCGCAGCGGCGGGAACAGGGCATATGACGGCCTTTGCAGGACAGGCAGCTGCTTCAGGCCCGGCTCTTGAGAGCAGGGCAGAGGGGCGGGGAGAGGAAAAACAGACCAAAACAGGAGAGACGGCTCTGGCTGAGTATCTGCCGGAAGGGTTTGACGTAAATCAGCTGACTGCGGCAGAGCAGACAGATCATCTGATTCTGGCAGTGGGAGACGGAGCAGATCAGAGCAGCCTCACGCTCTGGTACTATGAGAGGGGAGAAGACGGCCGGCTTTCAGAGGTGTTCGGAACGCGCGGAACCTGCGGGCGGGCCGGAATCACGGCAGACAAGGTGGAAGGAGACAAGAAAACACCGTCAGGCCTCTACTTTTTTACCATGGCTTTTGGATTGAAGGAGGATCCGGGAAGCCGGATTCCCTACCGGCAGGTACAGGACGGGGACTGCTTTGTGGATGATGTGGGAAGCAGATATTACAATCAGTATGTAAATGCCGGTGCGGTTCAGGCAGACTGGCGCTCGGCGGAGGTCTTAAAAAATCAGGGGCCGTGCTATAACTACGCGCTGGTTTTAAACTACAATGCAGACTGTGTTCCCGGACGGGGCTCTGCCATCTTCCTCCACTGCCCGAAAGTGAAGGATGACACCTACACAGCGGGCTGTATCGGTATCCCGGAGGAGCTTGTAAAAACGATCCTCACAACTGCCGATAAGGATGCAAAGATCCTGATTGTACAGGACAGGGAAGCTCTTGGTCCGTACATGGCAGAGGGACAGAAGTAAAGGAAGCTGTCTGGCCGGGGGGAACAGGAAAAGGCAGATAAGGAAAAGGCAGATAAAAAGGAGGGGACATGAAACAGCTTACAAAGTACGGAGTCCGCGCTTTCTACTCAGCAGGCATCTTCCTGACAGCCAACACCGTTCTGGCAGGAGTACTCTGGCCGGAGATGGGAGGGCTGTGGAGAACAACGGCGGCAGCAGTCTTTCTTCTGGCCAATCTTCTTCCCTCTTTTGCCAACAGGAGTCTGCCAACGTCCAGGCTCAGACGCTGCGGGAACGGCTGTGAGCTGCTGACATTGTTTTTAATATCCGCCACAGCCAGCGTCCTCTTTACTCTGTACGGGGCAAAGCGGATGTTTGACGAGTCCTTCTGGCTGTTTTTCTGGCAGATACTTACCGCATTTCTGGCAGAGGCAGCCGTATTCTGGAATGGAATGGTGAGAATCTATCTTTCTTCCTTTCAGCTTGGAGCCAAATGGAGGGTCATAGGCGCCCTGTGCGGATGGATTCCCGTTGTAAACCTGCTGGTTCTGATTCGCCTGATTCGGATCGTGAGGGAGGAAACGGATTTTGAGAGTATGAGGATACTCAGAAACAGGGAGAGGAAGGAGGAGAGGCTCTGCGCCACCAGATATCCGATTCTCATGGTGCACGGCGTATTTTTCCGGGATTACAAATACTTTAACTACTGGGGCAGGATTCCGAAAGAGCTGGAAGAAAACGGGGCTGTCATCTATTACGGAAATCACCAGTCAGCTGCATCGGTGGCTGACAGCGGCAGGGAGCTTTTAGAAAGAATCCGGGAGCTTTCCCGGGAGACAGGATGTGAAAAGTTCAATCTCATTGCCCACTCGAAGGGCGGCCTGGACTGCCGCTATGCCCTGAGCGTTCTCGGTATGGATCAGTATGCGGCATCCCTCACCACGATCAATACGCCTCACAGAGGCTGTGTGTTTGCAGATTATCTCCTGAATGAAATTCCAAAGCCGGTGAAGGATAAGGTCGCGGCCGGGTACAACAGAGCCCTCAGAAAGCTGGGAGACGATAAGCCGGACTTTCTGGCAGCAGTCACTGATCTGACAGCCTCCGCCTTAAGAGACTTCAATCAGAAGGTACCCGACTGTCCCGGAGTCTTTTACCAGAGCGTGGGCTCGAAGCTGAACCGTGCCTCTGGAGGAAGATTTCCCCTCAATTTCTCCCATGCCCTGGTCCGGTATTTTGACGGGCCCAATGACGGGCTGGTGGCGGAGAGCTCCTTTCCGTGGGGAGAACGCTTCCGCTTTCTGACAGCCAGAGGAAAGAGAGGGATCTCCCACGGAGACATGATCGATCTGAACCGGGAGAATATCCCTGATTTCGACGTGAGAGAATTCTATGTGGAGCTGGTCCATGATCTGAAAGAGAGAGGCTGTTAGCCTCTCTCTTTTGATAAGAACCGCAGAAAGTTCTGCTCCATGATGCCGGCCAGTCGTTCTGCCAGGGGCTCAGGAAAGCCTTTGTCCGGGACAGTCTCCTTAAGGCTTCCTTTCTGAGCTTCTGCTCTCAGGAGAGCCGTCTTGCGGATACTGTGCTCCAGAACCCCGCGTATATCCCGCCAGTCAGGAAGAGGGAGGATCTCTGAGTGCACCTCCCCCCGGGAGCGCTCTGAGACGGAACGGCTCCGGCAGAAGTTTTCGTAGGCCCATTTGACTGCCGAACATCCGTCTGTCTCCACAAGAAGGCGGTTTTCAGGTGCGAGCCTGGCAGCCCTCTGCACAGAAGGATTATAAAAGACATCGGGGCCGACGGTAAAGTAGCAGTCAAGCTCCAGAAATTCTGAGAGCCCCTCCTCCCCGGAATACCAGTGGACGAGATAGGTATTTTCATAGTTTCTGATAAGACCCGCGATCTTTTTTTCCTGACCCTTGGTGTGGAGAACAACAGGTTTTTTCAGAGCGCTGGCCAGCTCCAGCTGGGCGCAGAAAACCTTCTCCTGCTTGGAAAGAGGAACGTCGCACCAGACGCTGTCCATGCCGATTTCACCGATGACGGGGGCCTTGAGAAGCCAGGGCTCCATGTCCCTGAAGGAGACATTTCCTGCCTGCCATGGATGAAGGCCCAGGGCGGGCAGAAGAATTGGGGAGAATGGAGAATGTTCGCACAGAAGCATGAGGCGCTCAGCTTCCTCAGGTGTTCCTGCGCAGACGAGGGAGGAGATATTTTCCCGCTTTCTGGAGAGAAGCTCCTCCTCATCTCCCAAATGAGCATGGGCATCAAACAGTCTCATGTTCTTTCCCTCCTGTCTTTATGATTTCCCGGTAGATGGTCTGGCGAAGGCTGCCCTGCTCATAGAGCCAGGAACGGCTCCTGTTTTTCTCTTCGACGGAGATCTCGCAGGTAATGCGGGCGGGAGAACCGTTCAGTATGAGAATTCTGTCGGACAGGTAGATGGCCTCGTCCATGTCGTGGGTGACTAGGAGGACGGTTCGGTTCAGCCGTTCTCTCATAGTCAGAAGCCAGTCCTGCATTTCTCCTCTGGTGATGACGTCCAGGGCGCCGAAGGGCTCGTCCAGCAGGAGGATGTCCGCTTCACAGAGAGCGGTTCTCAAAAAAGCCGCCCTCTGCCGCATTCCGCCGGAGAGAGAACCGGGATATTTATATTCATAACCGGAAAGGCCGAAGGCCGGGAAATTGTCCAGAGCCTCCTTTCTCGCCCTGTCCATCGAGCCGTGAATTCTGCCGTAGAGACATACGTTGTCGAGAATATTTTTCCAGGGAAAGAGGAGATCATTCTGCGGCATGTAGGCGAAATGTCCGCCGGCTCCTGACAATTCCTTTCCGTCTACCAGGACAGAGCCGGACTCCTTCTTAAGAACTCCGGTGAGGAGCTTTAAAATCGTGGACTTTCCGCAGCCGGAGGGGCCCAGGATGCTCACAAACTCTCCCTCCTTCACGGAGAGGGAGAGGGAGGAAAACAGAGGTCTGTCCTCATAGGAAAAAGCCAGGTCAGAGATTTCTAACTTCATCTATTTATCCTTTCTCAGCGCAGAGCTGACTGCATCGGTGACCGGTGAACCGGCCTGCCCTGCCGGAAAGCAGGCAGGGTCAGAGCTTATTCTGCCTCACCGGGGAGAAATTCGTTGGTATAGCAGTCGGCGGCAGGGATTGCCTCGTCGATGACGCCGTATTCCACCATAAAGTCTGTGTAGTTGTCCCAGGTTTCATCGGACATGCTTCCCCACACCTCTGTGTCCTCCATGTATTTTCCGGAGAGGAATTCCTGGGACATGGTCAGCATTTCCAGAGAGTAATCGGGGGCATACTTGTGAAGGATCTCGGCGCTCTCCTGAGGATGCTCGATAGCGTAGAGGTATCCTCTCTCTGTGGCGCGCAGGAATTTGCGGACCATCTCCGGACGCTTGGAGAGGGTGTCTGTGTTGGCGATGATAACCGGAGTATAGTAGTCGAGCCGGTCGTCCAGCTCTCTTACAGGCATGTAGTTGATCGGGAAGTCGTTGAGCTTGCAGGTGATATTGTCCCATCCCTCAAAGAACCACATAATATCCACCTGATCCTTTAAGGCGGCAAAGCCGGAGCCGTCGGAGATAACCATATTGAGCTTGGAGAAATCTGCACCGGCCTGTGTCATCACAGCCTCCAGCACAGCAGACTCTCCGGGGCCGCCCCAGCCTGCGTAGGTCTTTCCCTCAAAGTCCTTTGGGGAGGTGATATTCTTGTCGGCTGAGGTGACAAAGCCGGAGGTATTGTGCTGGATAATGGCGGCAATCGCCTTTATGGGCAGAGGCTCCTCTGAGGTCAGGGCGATGGTCACATCCTCCTGGTAGCTGATGCCGAAATCTCCCTTGCCCACTGCCACAAGAGTGGCTGTGGCGCCCTCTGTGGGCTCTGCGATGGTTACATTCAGACCTTCTTCAGCATAATAGCCCTGATCCAGAGCCACGTACATTCCGGTATGGTTGGTATTGGCCACATAGTCCAGGATGACGGTGACATCCTCGAGAGCTTCTGAGGTGCTGCCGCTTTCTGAGGGGGCGCCTGTCTGCTCTGATGATGGAGCCTGCAGGGAGGATTCCGTGCCGTCACCTTTGGATTCGCCTTCAGAAGCGGAGCCTGCGCCGGAGCAGGCAGTGAGAGATGCGGCCATGAGGGCCGCCAGAGTGAGAGCTGTCAGCTGTTTCTTTTTCATAATGTTCATTCTCCTTCATTCAGTAAGTATTTATTAAAAATATGGGACAGGGCGCTTAGACTGTCAAAGAAGTCCGGCAGCCGGATACTTTTTATTTTCCCTATTTTTCAGTTCCCTTCTGTCCCATGTAAGGGGCAGCCGTTTTCTGGATAAGCCAGATAGCCAGATTCATACACAGGCTGAGAAAAACGATGACCAGGACGCAGGCAAAGACCTTGTCCAGCATGTAGCCGTTTTTAACACGCAGCAGATAGTAGCCAAGACCCTTCTGCGCTCCGATCCACTCGCCGACCACAGCTCCGCTGATGCTGTACGTGGCGGCTACCTTCAGGCCGGACAGGAGAGAAGGAATGGCGGCAGGGATTTTTACCAGACGGTAGGCCTCCCACTTTCCTGCTCCGAAGGAGCGGACAAGGTACATGTACTCCGGATCCAGCTGAGCCATCCCGTCGGTGAAGCTGACAGCCACAGGAAAGAAGCACATCAGCACAACGGTCAGGATTTTTGGCGCCAGGCCGAAACCGAGATAGATAATGAGGATGGGCGAAAGCACAATCATGGGAACCGTCTGCGTCACCACCAAGATTGGGTAGACACACCGGCGCACCGGAGCGAAGGCGTCCATGAGAATGCCCAGCAGCACAGCAAGTACCAGAGAGATTCCCATTCCGAGCAGGGCCTCAGAGACGGTTACAAGACCGTGGCTAAAAAGGACCGAGCGATCCGCTGCCAGCGCCAGAACCACCTTTGCAGGGGAGGGGAGCACATAGAGAGGGATTTTAAAAAGATCCACGGCAAGCTCCCAGAGGATGAGAACTGCGGCCAGCGCGAGAACAGGCGCGGCGCGTTTTGCATATTTCATATGAAAGAGCTCCTTTCAGCAAAGCAGGGAAAGAGAGACAAGGAGGGAAAGAAAAAAGCCCGGCCGGATAACGGCAGGGCTTCAGAATCGTTCGTATTTCCCTACGTTGGCATTATCCACATCAGGTTATAGGTCGAAATTCACAATTTCCTCTCAGCCTGTCTACAAGCTCCCTGTTTTTATGGCATTCATTCAAAACATTCTGATTTTAGCATAACCTGGCAGGTTTGTAAAGAATGAAGGGGAAAAGTGCTCAAAATGAGGAAGGCAGAGCAGCCCGGCTCGCCCGGAGGATAAAGAAAAGCACAGAAATGGAACGGGGCATCCGCTTTTGCGGAGCCGGTATGGGCGAACGAATATGGAAAAATCAGAAAGATGTCAGATAACACTTGATTTTTAAACACTAATAAAGTATAATAGGAATCAATATTAAAATCATTAAGGAGGCGTGCAAAATGGCATTAAAATTTTATGTCTGTAAGCATTGTGGAAATATCGTAACTTATGTAAAGAATGCGGGCGTACCGGTTATGTGCTGCGGAGAGAAGATGAGCGAGATTGTTCCGGGAACCAGCGACGGAGCTCATGAGAAGCATGTGCCTGCTGTTTCAGTGGAGGGACAGAAGGTTACTGTTAAGGTAGGAGAGGTTGAGCACCCGATGCTGGAGGCTCACTGGATCCAGTGGATTGCTCTCGAGACAAAGCAGGGCAGCCAGATCAAATATCTGAATCCGGGAGAGAAGCCGGAGGCAGAGTTTGTTCTCAGCGAAGGAGACGAGGCAGTGGCTGCATACGAGTACTGCAACCTTCACGGACTCTGGAAGAAGGAAATCTAAGTCTGTGCTCTGTGACGCAGGCTGATTGCCGGGGATAGAGAAAGCGGCGGTGCGCATTCTGGAATATCAGATGCGGCCGCCGTTTTTATATAACAGGAAACTTCGTTTTTTCACAGAAAATTCTGCCGGCTTACCTGTGAAGCGAAAGGATTTGCCGGCAGGGATATTTTCTCTACCCTTTTTTCGGCCTGCCCTGTTTCCCGGCGCCTAAGCGCCTGGACAGACTTCGCAGCATTTCCACCCGCTTTTTTTCTGCGGGGTTCATCTTTGCTGTCATGATAGACACAAGGAGATCCGTTTCGTCGTCGCTGAAATGATACTGGCTGCTGCCTGCCGCCATGCTCATGAAAAGGGGCATCAGCTTGTCTTTGGGAGTGCGCTCCACGGTTTCGGCCAGGTTTGACAGGTATTTTACTTTTTCCGGATCCATTGTTTTCAGTCTGGGATCCTGTTTCCAGGCAGTGTTCATAATTTCAATCCTTTCTGTGGCTGTGCGAGCTCAGGACAAGCTCTGCATGGTCTGCATGAGAAGCTGGGCCGTTTCCAGGCGGGACTGCTGCTCCGGCGGCAGCATGTTTTTCAGCTGTTCGATAGGAAAGTGGCCGGTATCCCGCCTTCCCGCCTCTTCTGCGCGGCTTCTGGCTGTGGGGCCGGAGGAGTCGGCGGAGGATTCTGCAGTACCGCCGCTGTGCTCTGGGGAGACAGGGCGGATGGTTTCAGGCGCGGACTCGCGGTAAGACTGGTAAAGCCTGGAGCCCTGAAGAAAATTGGCCACCAGATCGATAAATTCCTGTTCCTGCGGCGTGCCGTAGGGCTTCATGGCATTTAACATGTCAATGGGAGAGGACGGCTCATCCTCCTCGAGAGAGCAGATTCCGACCATTCCGTCTTCTGTCTCCTGA
Organism: Clostridium sp. M62/1; assembly: GCF_020736365.1. Taxonomy (NCBI): domain Bacteria; kingdom Bacillati; phylum Bacillota; class Clostridia; order Eubacteriales; family Clostridiaceae; genus Clostridium; species Clostridium sp. M62/1. The sequence continues at coordinate 1,956,249 of NZ_CP085988.1, forward strand.
AACAGCCGTACTGTGCGCTCCAGCTCGCTGATTTTTACCATCAGGGAGAAAAAGCGCTGCTCCGGGACATGTATGTACGGAAGGGCGGCTTTGATCATCTGAAGATGGGGGGACGCTGTCAGATAATCGAGATCCGTCATTTTTAAATCAGGTTCACTTTTCATGGGGTTTTTACCTCCTTTTCCTTGCCTTAATATATGCGCTGTCATGCCAAAACATGATACACAGCCTGTATCAGTACTGCATATGATAGAGATATGGGAGGTTGAAACAATATGGGAATCCGTTTAATTATAGAAGGAAATGCTGCATATGAGATTGACGAGGACTGTATGGCCTGCCAGAACCGCTCGAAGGAAAAGGGAGTGGTGAAAGGCACAGAGAAAAGGGAGACCAGGGGACGGAAGGTACGTGGAACCGGAAAAAGGGATAACTGATTTTTGCCAGAGACAGCAGAGGGCTGCGGGGGAGGTGCAGAAGACAATTTTCGCGGAAGAGAATGACTTTTTCAGATTGTTCTCTTCCGCAATCTGTGTTAAAATATGCCTGCTATAGACACGGCATACAGGCCGGACATGCCCTGAAGATGAAAGAGAAGAGAGATGGGCGTGACAGACTGCAAATAGACGGACAGAATGAAAAATGAAAAATACGAGGAGGATAAGGCGTGATTCATTACACGAATTTTGTCATGGCGGGGAGCCTGGATGAGGCCTATGAACTGAATAAGAAGAAATCCTCTGTTATCTGCGGCGGCTTTTGCTGGCTCAGACTTCAGAACAGGACAATCCAGACGCTGATCGATTTGAGCGGGCTGGGACTTGAGAAGATAGAGGAGACAAAAGAGCAGTTTGAGATAGGATGCATGGCCACCCTGAGAAGCCTGGAAACGCACGAAGGGCTGAACCGCTGGGCAGGCGGGGCCTTCGCAGACAGCGTGCGTCACATTGTGGGAACCCAGTTCAGAAACTGCGCGACTGTGGGCGGGAGTATCTATGGAAGGTTTGGCTTCTCCGATGTGCTCACCCTGTTTCTGGCCCTGGACGCCCAGGTGAAGCTTTATAAGGCCGGGGTGATGCCGCTCAGGGATTTTCTGGACAGAAAAGAAGACGGGGATATTCTCGTTTCCGTGCTGGTGAGGAAGGGACAGGCCCGAATATCCTATGAGAGCATGAGAAATGAAGCTGTGGATTTCCCGGTACTGACAGCGGCAGTCTGCGAGAGAGGGGATAAAACGACAGTTTCCATCGGAGCAAGGCCGGCCCGGGCGGCTGCCGTAACGGTGGAAAACGGATATTTTGCAGAGAACGTGGCGGACCGGAAAGCGGCGGCGGAGAAGCTGATCGAGTCCCTGCGCTTCGGCACGAACATGAGGGCCAGCGCCCAGTACAGGAAATATTTGGCCGGTGTTCTCCTGATGCGCTGTCTTGACAGGATTGACAGGGAGAGATCTCTGGAGAGGAAGGGAGGAAATGAAACGTGGAATTAAAATGTATTATAAACGGACAGGCTGTGGCCGCTGAAGCCAGAGCAGACATGACGCTTCTCGATTTCCTCCGGGCCAGAGGCTATAAAAGCGTAAAATGCGGATGCGAGACAACGAACTGCGGGCTCTGTACTGTATGGCTGGATGGAAAGCCGGTGCTCTCCTGCGCGGTTCCCGCCATGCGCGTCCAGGGCCGAGAGGTGACCACCCTGGAGGGACTGAAGGAGGAGGCAGAGGAGTTCGGGCGCTTCCTGGGAGAACAGGGAGCGGAACAGTGCGGCTTCTGTTCTCCTGGTTTTATTATGAATGTGCTTGCCATGGAAAGAGAGCTGCCCGGCACCCCGTCCTCTGAGGAGATCCGGGAATATCTGGCAGGCAATCTGTGCCGCTGCACGGGATATGCAGGCCAGATGAGAGCCATCCGAAACTGGCTGGCCTGCAGAAGACAGAAGGAGGGTGAGAACGCATGAAGGCCCCAAATACAAACTATGTAAACCGCCCGGTGATGAAAAAGGATGCCATGGCTCTTGTGACAGGGCGCGCCGTCTATACAGACGACATTGCGCCGTCAGACTGCCTGGTGGTGAAGGCCCTCAGGAGCCCTCACGCCCACGCTCTTGTGAAAAATATAGACACAGAGAAGGCAAAAAAGGTTCCCGGCATCGCCTGCGTGCTGACCTGGGAGGACTCCCCCAGATGCCGTTTTACCCAGGCAGGTCAGACCTACCCTGAGCCAAGCCCCTATGACCGGTATATTATCGACAGGAGGGTGCGCTTTGTGGGCGATGTGGCTGCTGTCGTGGCAGGGGAGACAGAGGAGGCAGTGGACAGAGCCCTGAAGCTGATCAAGACCGAGTATGAGGTGCTGACGCCTGTTCTGGACTTCAGAACAGCCAAGGACAATCCGGTGTTAGTTCATCCGGAAGAGGACTGGAAGGCCCTCTGTCCGGTGGGAGCGGACAACCAGAGAAACCTCTGCGCCAGCGGCGGCGAGGAGGAGGGCGATGTGGATGCCGTGCTGGCAGACTGCGATCTGGTGCTTGAGAGAACCTACCACACCAAGGCCAACAACCAGACCATGATGGAAACCTTCCGAACCTTCACCTACATGGACGCTTTCGGCCGCTTAAATGTGGTTTCGTCCACACAGGTGCCCTTCCACATCAGACGAATCCTGGCAACGGCCCTGGGAATTGACAAGTCCAGAGTGAGGGTGGTGAAGCCGAGAATCGGAGGAGGCTTCGGAGCCAAGCAGACAGGAGTGTCAGAGATCTATCCGGCTCTTGTCACCATGAAAACAGGACGGCCTGCAAAGATGATTTATTCCCGCTATGAATCCATGATCGCAGCCTCACCCAGACACGAGATGGAGGTGCGGGTGAAGATGGGACTCAATAAGGACGGCCTGGTGCGGGCCATTGACGTCTACACCCTGTCCAATACGGGAGCCTATGGAGAGCACGGCCCCACAACGGTAGGCCTTTCCGGTCACAAGTCAATCCCCATCTACACGCCGGAGGCCTTCCGGTTCCGGTATGATGTGGTGTACACCAACTTCCAGGCGTCCGGCGCCTACAGAGGCTACGGAGCGACCCAAGGACTTTTTGCCGTGGAGTCAGCCCTCAACGAGGCGGCTGGAATTCTGGGGATCGATCCCCTTGAGATCCGCCGGATGAACTTTGTGAGGGAAGGCCAGAGGATGCCGGCCTACTACAATGAGCTCCTTGAGAGCTGTCATGTGGAGCAGTGCATGAACCGGGCTGCCCAGATGATTGGCTGGAAAGACAAATACCCAAGGCGAGATATGGGCAATGGAAAAGTCAGGGGAGTGGGCGTGGGAATCGCCATGCAGGGCTCCGGAATCTCCGGTGTGGACGTGGGAAGTGTTACCATCCGCCTGGCGGACAGCGGCCATTACAACATGCTGATCGGAGCCACGGACATGGGAACCGGATGTGACACGATCCTAGCCCAGATGGCTGCGGACTGTCTGGAATGCGAGGTGGATCAGATCGTCGTGTACGGTGTTGACACGGACAACTCCCCCTATGATTCCGGCTCCTACGCTTCCAGCACTACCTATATTACGGGTATGGCCACGGTAAAGGCCTGCGGGGAACTCAGGGATAAGATTGTACGGCTGGGGGCCCAGATGCTGGAAGCAGAAGAGGCGGACGCAGACTTTGACGGCTCTTTCGTCTATCTTTTAGGGGATGAGGAAAAGCGTGTCTCCCTGGCAGATATTGCCGCGAAGAGCATGTGCGGAAACGATCTGTCCCTGGAGGCCTCAGCTTCTCACTCCTCACCGAAGTCACCGCCTCCCTTTATGTGCGGAATGGCCGAGGTGGAGGTAGATCTGGAGACGGGACAGATCGATGTGATTAACTACAAGGCTGCCGTGGACTGCGGAACGGTTATCAACCCGGCACTTGCGCGGGTACAGGCGGAGGGCGGCATTGTCCAGGGAATCGGAATGACCCTCTACGAGGATATTAACTACTCGGAGAAGGGAAAACTCAAAGAAAATTCCTTTATGCAGTACAAGATACCGGCCAGGGTGGAGATCCCTGATCTGGAGGTGGAGTTTGAGTCCAGCTACGAGCCCACTGGTCCCTTTGGCGCCAAGTCCATCGGAGAGGTGGTTATCAACACCCCGCTTCCGGCTATCGCCCACGCTGTCTACAATGCAACAGGACTCTGGTTCCACGAGCTTCCGATCACGCCGGAAAAGGTAATCCGCGGTCTCGGAAAGCTCAAATAGGGCCGTGATCTACCACATTCTGCTGGCCTCCGGGCTGTCCAGGCGGTTTGGAGGCAATAAGCTCCTGTATCCGGTGGACGGAATTCCCATGTATCTTCGCGCCCTCCGGTGTGCGGTTTTCGTAAGGCGCAGGCTGGGAACGAGAATCATTTTCGTGACTTCCAGCCGGGAGCTGGCAAAAAGAGCTGTCATGGAGGCCGCGAAGGCAGAAGGGGAAGGGCATACAGGGAGGAACCAGACAGAGGAACCGGCCGGTGAGTATTGGCCCTCCGCAGGGATTCAGGCTGTGCTCAATGACAGACCCGAGGAGGGGATCTCCCGCTCCATCCGTCTGGGAATCCAGGCGGCCGGGGCCGGGCCTGAGGACTGGCTTCTGTTTTCTGTCTGTGATCAGCCGTGGCTTACAGGTGAGGAGGTGTGCCGCCTGGCAGAGAGGGCCCTAAGCTCGGGCCGGGGAATTGCGGCTCTGTCGCGAAACGAAGAGGCGGGAAATCCCGTTCTCTTTAAGGGAAGCTATGCAGACGAGCTGCTGGCCCTTACCGGGGACAGGGGCGGAAAGGCAGTGCTGAAAAGACACTGGGAGGATGTGCTTCTTGTGGAAGCGGAACATGAGAAATCACTTCAGGATCTGGATGAGAGACCCTGAATGCAGAAAGGGGCTGTCGGGAAATAGATGCCCCTACACAGTGGCCGGTGTGATTCGTATGAATCACACCGGCCACTGAAATTTATCCGTTAAACAGAGAAAAAGATGGCTAACGATTGGGGCGGAGCTGCCACTTCATATTTCCCAAACTGTTGAACATTAAGCTATCAGTAAAATTATGCCGAATTTACATCACTTTACTTTTGAACTAATATTGCTTATAATATTAGTATGAAAGGAAGTGGTACGGTGGGACAATTTGAACAGCTGGATCATCTGCTGGAAACACAGGACGGGATGCTGCGAACAGCTCAAGTAGTATCTGCTGGTATTTCCAAGCCTGTTTTTTATGATTATGTGCGCTCACGGGAATTGGAGCGGGTTGCACATGGGATTTATCTTTCCAGGGATGCATGGGTAGACGCTATGTATTTACTTCATCTACGGGTTGGACAGGCAGTGTTTTCCCATGAAACGGCTTTATTTTTTCATGATTTGACAGATCGTGAACCAATGGAATATACCGTTACCGTTAAGACGGGCTACAACCCTACTAAACTGAAAGCTGAAGGTGTGCAGGTGTTTACTATTAAAGCAGAGTTGCATGAGGTGGGTCTGATAACGGCTCAGACACCTTTTGGACATACGGTTCCTGTCTATGACATGGAGCGTACCATCTGCGATCTGCTCCGCAGCCGGAACAATATGGAGACGCAGATTTTTCAAGGTGCGTTAAAGATGTATGCCAGAAGAAAGGACAAAGACCTGCGGAATTTGATGAGGTATGCCGGTATGTTCCGGGTAGAAAAAATTTTACGGCAGTATTTGGAGGTGCTTCTATGATAAAAACAGCGAGGCAGCTAAAAGATTTGATTCGTAATCTTTCCAGGAAAAAATCTGCGGATGCACAGCTTTTAATGCGAAACTATATGATGGAACGTTTTCTGGATCGTATCTCCCTTTCTGAATATCGTGACAAATTCATTTTGAAAGGCGGTATGCTGGTAGCGGCCATGGTTGGTCTGGATGCCCGCTCCACGATGGATTTGGATGCCACTGTAAAAGGCACCAATGTCAATGTGGAGGACATAGAAAACCTGATTTCTGCTATTGTGAGTGTTCCGATTGATGATGGTGTCAAATTTCAGCTGAAAAGTATTTCAGAGATTATGGATGAGGCGGAGTATCCGGGGATTCGAGTGAACATGACTGCAACCTTTGACGGTGTGGTAACTCCTTTGAAGATCGACATTTCTACGGGAGATGTCATTACCCCCGGAGAGGTCCGCTACTCTTTCAAACTGATGCTGGAAGAACGCTCCATTGATATTTGGGCGTACAATCTGGAAACAGTTCTGGCCGAAAAACTGGAAACGATTATCACCAGAACCACCACCAACACCCGCATGAGAAATTTCTATGATATTTACATTCTGGAGCAGCTTCATGGGAACACATTGAACCAGCAGACGCTCCATGATGCACTGTTGGCAACTGCCCATAAGCGTGGAACAGAAAGGCGTCTTACAGATGCAAAAGATGTTTTGGACGAAGTGGAAAGCAGTCCTGTTATGCAGAAACTTTGGGAATCTTACCGTAGGAAGTTTTCCTATGCGGCAGAGCTGGAATGGAACATCATTATGGAAGCGATCCGTAGTCTATACGCTCTCTGTGAGTAGAAAGTGGACCTATAAAAAAACACGGTCATTATTGTAAAGTCTGCGGAGAATACAACGCCAATGAAAAATTTTCAGGTAGAGGCCATACGGCTCATATCTGTAAATCCTGTGCTTCTTTGCCGCCGGAGAAGCAAGCGGAGCAAATAAGGATAAATCGCTTACTGAATCTTCCATGGAGATTATCAAAGGAACAGATTTCCTGGCAGAAAAACCGAATGAAAGATAAGCACCAGGAAGTTCGTGCGCTGGCGAAAAAATAATACGAGATGAGGTTTCCTCCGAAGCGGTTAGAGGACACCGAGGACAATTTTGATTTTCTTGATAAGGACGATTTTACAGAATAACGAAAGCGGTCTGCACCATGCGGGCCGTTTCTTTTTTGGAAAGGGCTCTAAATACGCTCCTGGGGGTTCACTTAGATAAAGATACCACACCAATCCCACGCTGACTTTTGCTCAACCAATACAGCCGGAGGGCTGGATAACAAGAAAAGGCGGTATGCGCCCCGTGGAGGGGTAGCATATCGCCTTTTCTTGTGGGGGTTTCCAAAGGGGGCAACGCCCCCATTTGGCACACGACTTTGCGAAGCAAAGTGTAGTGTGTTATACGCTCTGTCGGCGTTGTCGTGAAAATGCCGTTGCCGCCGGGGAGGGCAAGGGCATTTGAAGCGGCAAGATTTGAAGCGGCAAGAAAACAGGGCTGTGCTTGCGTGGCGTGGAGCCGCAAGCGCAGGTCTGGTTTCATCAGCAGACAGGGCGTATATGAAAGCCCCCGTCCCTCGTCCTACGCTCCGACTTGTGGACAAAGTGTCCCGAAGTTGTGGCCACACTCCCGGAAAAGTAGCAGGACAGCGGGCAACCGTCAAGGCTGAAATGAACGGGGTTACACCCGGCCTTGACCGCCGCCCGCCGCCCCGCTGGATGGGTGGACAAGGCGGCCAATCCCTCAAAGTGCTTGGCCGCGCTCTTTCTGATTTTGAGGTATTCAGTTTTTCAAAATTGAATAATCAAAATAAATTTTTTCGATTGAAAAAATTTTATTTGTTATCATCTTCAATGCCATATTTTTTCTTTTGCCGAATCACATAATTACTGATTTTTTCATCATATAGTGGATACTGGTAATCCAACTGGCATGCCACTTCTGACGAAACCTCCCGGAACAATGCCATACATTGTTCAAAGGATTCCCACATATGGGGATAGGAATCCATATTATAAGTAGACATAAGTCGTTCCCACAATTCCTCTGGGACATATTGCTTCATAAATTTATAGTTTTTTCCCAAACTGAAATGAAATCCCTGTTTGATACCAATCAGCCAGGAAATCATGCGAAGCAATTCTTTTCGTACTATATCATTCATATGGTCAATAGCAAAAAGAATTTCTTTGCGGCATAAGCCCTTTACTACATATGTTGTAGTATTCCAAAATTCATTACAGCAATCGTCAAACATTCTTTGAGTAGGCTTCTGCAAGTGGTAGTCTATATCCGTTGGTATTGGCGGCTTTACGATACGGTTGTCTTTATCCAACAGTAACTTTACCAGTTTATCCCATGTAAAATACTCGTCTATCAGTTCCAGCGGCAGCAAAGTTAAATCTATCTTAACATCATCAGTAAACAGCATTAAATATGAAAATCCCTTTTCTACAGCTGGAAATAATTCCATATCTTCCGGCTTTTGCAGAATCAACCTTTCACCAAATATATCTAGCCATTTATCATCACTTGTGAAGCTGTCCATATCCGTAACAAAAAAAGTAATATCAAAATCCTGAAAATCATCAGGCGGAATATTTGTATTTGTTCTAGATCCTTCCAAAGTAACCATGCGAATGCGTTTGTCTGTTTTTGCAAAATTCAAAACAATATCATAAACTTCCTTTTCTGATCTCATTTTTATCTCCTCCAATTATTGAAATAGGTGTGAAGCCATTTTAGGGCTTTCCCGCCTTGATTACCCTTTAGCAAAGACGGGCGGGACTGTCAACGGCGGCGCATGAAATGCGCCGTTCATCTTGACCGTTGACTGGCTCGGCTGGCTTTGCTATTTTCTCGATGAAAAACAATTTATTCGTATTTATTTCCATCATTGTCATAGTAAGCCACATGAATGGAATACTCTTTTTCTGGGTTTTTAATTGAGATAATATCCATATCATCTGTGTTGTATCTCAATGTATCTTGCACTTGTCCATTTATTGTATAAGTGATTTCAGCATACTCTGTTTTAGCACCATTAAACCAAATTAAATCATACCATTCTCCGTTTATTGCAACGCCACCGACAATAATCTCATCACTATTTCGGTTTGTTGATGTACTAAATTTGTAGTCTCCATTTCCTGTTGGTTCAAAGATAGCAAGTGTAGATTTATTATCTGTACTGTATGCTCCACTCACGATATAACCGCCAAGTTCCAGTTCTTTTGCGATAGTCCATTCATTCCCTTTTGAAATTGCGGTGTTCAATATGCTTTCTCTGCTGGTAATGGTATCTCCTTTGGGAGTTAAACTAAAGAAATATAAAAAAGCGGCAGCAACGCAAATAACAGTCGCTGAAATTATCAGTAACCACTTTTTCATAACCAATACCTCCATATAATCTGATTTATTATTCTCTTACTTGCGTCCCCGCTGCGGCTTTGGATTTTTCAGCAAATCCGATTTCTGTGCAATCTTTTTCAACCACTTCTTTTCTTCCTCTGACAGTTTCCCATAGTTCAGCTTGAGCCGCTTACAGATAAATGCCATAGCCGCCTGCTCCGGGTCGCTGTCCTCTCTGGTGGTTTCCTCTGCGGTCTGCAAAAAATCTTCCAGAGGATTGTCCTCCGGGACGCTGAAAAAATCGTCCTTGTGGGCTTCCCGCAGGTCGAAGGCTATCTTGTTTATGTCCTGCTGTATCACATAGCGGCAAAAGCTGTCATCGTCAATATGGGCGGCGATAAGCTGTCGCAGCTGTGGGTCAGTCAAGCCGGGATTGTGTTGTTTCATAATCGTTGCACTCACAGCGTCCACAATGGCGTTTGCGCTCTGCACCTGCTTTCCCGCTACGCCGTTCACATAGATTTCAAGGTCGGCCATGAGCCGGGGAAAATCCGGGTGGGTCGCCAGTTCACACAAGAGGGAATTGTCCACCCGCCCGCTTTTCAATAGTTCAATCATATCGTCGCTCAAACGCAGGTCTGCAAGATCGGCGTTTGGGTGATTTTTTGTTTGGGAACGGCCCAGCAGATAATCAACAGTCACTTCGTAAAACTTTGCTAACTCAATAAGGGCATAGTGGCTGATGTCCTTATACTCGTCCGCTTCATAGCTGCCAAGCGCAGATTTGGAGAGGTGCGTCTGTTCCGCAAGCTGTTCCAGCGTCAAGCCACGCTCCACACGCAGGTCTTTTAGTCGTTCTTGAATAGTTAGGGCCATACTCTCCCCCCCTCTGTCCTCTGTTCTAAAATATCATCCAATCTTACCACGACTTTTTGATTTCTCTTAATAAAGCAACCGTAATATCTTTGGCAATACTTGATGCTTTTGCACAGTTTCCGTCAAAATTATCAACTCCGCTGTGTTTTTCAGTATCGGTCACACACCGAATGGCGATAAACGGTATGTCATTTGCATAGCAGACATGAGCGATACTGGCAGTTTCCATGTCAACCGTCAAGGGAGCAAATTCATCGTTTATTTTTTGCCGGCTCTCATCGGTTATAAACGATTCTCCCGTTACCATACGGCCCCAAACTACCTTTCCAGAAGTTGAAAGCTTGTCAACAGCAGACTTTGACATATCTATCAGCTTTGGGTCTGCCACAAAAAACACAGAATTCATCCACGGATGAAATTCCGTTAAAATGTCTGGCGCTACATCGTGGTAACAAACTTCTGTGGAGATAACTGTATCGAATATTTCAAGTTCTGGCTCCATACCGCCCGCTGTCCCTGAATTGATAATTATATCCACGCAAAATACATCTATCAAAAGCTGAGCGGCTATGGCGGCATTTACTTTGCACACGCCGGAAAACAGGGCGACAACTTCTACACTATCAATCTGTCCAGCATGGAATTTCAGCATAGCTTTTTCCGTTATCTTACAGTTGCTTATCAAGGGCAAAAATGGGGCGAGTTCTTCGTCACCCGCACATAAAATTCCGATTTTCATAGATTATTGTCCTCCTATGGCTTGAAAGCCAATTTTTATGTTTATTTTACCATAATTCCGAGAGCACGGAAATAGCCTGTTTTTTAAGCCGATTTCCTACCTTTCGGATATACGGGACGGGCGGTCATTTAGGTGTAGACTTAGGGTAGTTCATCGATGGACAGCACCTTGAAAACAGAATGACCGTCCAAAAAGGAATACCCCGGCTGGGGAAGCACTGCAAGGAGCCAGCTTCTGGACACTTTGTCCAGAGGTCACTTCGGGACAAGTTGTCCCGAAGTTGCGGGGAGCGTGCCTCGTCGCCGCAAGCTGCGTATCATTCGCTTCCGCCAGAGGGCGAAAGCTCACTCGCTCCGCTGCGGCTCCTCTCCCCACAAAGTCTGACGACTTTGCGGGGGCCCCTGTTGGGAACACGCCGCAGGCATGGGGCAAGAAACCTTTTCGGGGAGAACGGCAACGGAAAGCAAAATGGAGGGAACGCATGAGAGATAACCCCTATAAAGACTTGCCGCCGCTGGAACGCAGGCCGGACGGTTCCCTTTACCGCATGACACCGGCGCAAAGGAAACAGGCGGCCAGCCTGATACGCCAGGAGTGCTGTTGCTGTGAGGACGGCAACTGCATTGTCCTTGATGATGGGGACACCTGCACCTGCCCGCAGACAGTTTCTTTCTCGGTCTGCTGTAAGTGGTTCCGCTGGGCGGTCTTGCCGCTGGACGGGACGCTGGAAGCGGAGATTTTCCGGGATAAGGACTTGAAACGCTGTGTGGTCTGCGGCGGTGTGTTCGTCCCCAAATCCAACCGGGCAAAATACTGCCCCGGCTGTGCCGCCAGAGTTCACAGGCGGCAGAAAACAGAAAGTGAACGGAAAAGGAGGTCTGCTGTGGACAGTTAGGAGCGAAAAAAGCCTTGATTTATTAGGCTCCGCAAGCCCCAAACCGGGGCAGGTGGTATAAAGTATCGCCCGCCCCGGAAAACGGGCTTCTAACCGTCCACAAAACACGATATGACAAACACGATTTACATTCATCAGCCGGAAAAGGCGTTCAGCTTCACCCGGCTCCCGAATTTTCTCTTTGAAGCCCCCACATTCAAGCCCCTGTCTAACGAGGCAAAGGTTCTGTACACCTTTATCCTGCGCCGGACAGAGTTATCCCGCAAGAATGGGTGGGCGGATGACTGCGGACGGATTTTCCTGTATTACCCTATCTGCGAAGTGGTTGACCTGCTCCACTGTGGGCGGCAGAAAGCGGTGAACACCCTGCGGGAACTGCAATACGCCGGACTGGTGGAGATCCAGAAGCAGGGCTGTGGAAAACCCAACCGCATTTTTCCAAAATCCTATGAAGCGGTTCCAAACACCGACTTCAAGAAATCCCGTTCTGGTACGCCGGAGGACTGAAAACCGTACCCTTGAAGTACGGAAACCGCCCCCCTAAAGTACGAAAACCGGACGGTATATAGAAATACAAAGATTAAAATGATTTATTTATATCCATTCCATTCCTATCGTATCAGAGATAATTCTGGCAGGATTTTCCCTGTGGAAAACCCAGGATAGGAAAGGAATGGGGAAAGGAGCAGAATGGCACAACACGCAATTTTGCGGTTTGAGAAGCACAAGGGCAACCCGGCAAGGCCGCTGGAAGCCCATCACGAAAGGCAGAAAGAACAATACGCCAGTAACCCCGACATTGACACAAGCCGGAGCAAATACAATTTCCATATCGTCAAGCCGGAGGGACGCTATTACCACTTCATTCAGAGCCGTATCGAGCAGGCCGGATGCCGAACCCGCAAGGACAGCACACGGTTTGTCGATACGCTGATAACCGCCAGCCCGGAGTTTTTCAAGGGGAAATCTCCAAAGGAGATACAGGCGTTCTTCCAAAGGGCGGCAGATTTCCTCATTGGCCGGGTAGGACGGGAAAATATCGTGTCGGCGGTGGTACACATGGACGAGAAAACGCCCCACCTGCATTTGACCTTTGTTCCGCTGACAAAGGACAACCGCCTGTGTGCAAAGGAGATTATCGGCAACCGGGCAAACCTGACGAAGTGGCAGGACGATTTTCACGCCTATATGGTGGTGAAATATCCCGACTTGGAGCGTGGGGAGAGTGCCAGCAAGACAGGCCGGAAGCATATCCCCACCCGGCTTTTCAAACAGGCGGTTTCCCTCTCCAAACAGGCCAGAGCCATTGAAGCCGCCCTTGACGGCATTAACCCGCTGAACGCCGGAAAGAAAAAAGAGGAAGCCCTCTTCATGCTGAAAAAGTGGTTCCCGCAGATGGAGAACTTCTCCGGGCAGTTGAAAAAGTACAAGGTCACAATCAATGACCTGCTGGAAGAAAACAAAAAGCTGGAAGCAAGGGCAAAGGCCAGTGAGCAAGGCAAGATGAAAGACCGCATGGAACGGGCAACGCTGGAAAGCGAATTACACAATCTCCGCAATTTCGTTGACCGTATCCCGCCGGAAGTGCTGGCGCAGGTGAAACGGCAACAGCGGCACACAGTAAAGGAAAGGTGATAGATATAAGCAGAAATTTTCGCCGCCCCTGTGCGGCATTGTACCTTGAAAACTGAATATGGAGGACACTGGATGGCAAAAAGCGAAAGCGATATTTTTACGCCCCGGACAGGGCAGGTCATACAAGCAGAGAACGGCACGCAGTATTTTGTATGTGGGAACAACCGTATAAAAATCTCCGAACACTTCGCCGCAGGCGGGAAGCCCCTCGGTGATCTGATTGTAGATGTGGTGCGGCATACCGCAGAAAAAGCCGCTTCAACCTGATAGCCCATCATTGATAACACGCCCACGCTTATGATATAATTGCCATAGAGCAAAAGTATTGTAAGCGTGGGTTGTTTCTTTAAGAAGGAGGATTTTTAACGGTGAAACAACCTTACAATACTACGATTTACAACACGGCGCTTTATATGAGATTGAGCCGGGACGATGAAAACTATGGTGACAGCGTAAGCATTGAAACACAGCGGACAATCCTGCAACAGTACGCAAAGGAACAGGGACTTCATGTAGTCGGTGAGTATGTGGACGATGGCTGGTCGGGGACGAACTTTGAACGCCCGGATTTTCAGCGCATGATGGACGATGTGGAAGCCGGAAAAGTAAACTGCATTGTCACGAAAGACCTTTCCCGTTTCGGGCGGGAACATGTGATGATGGACTACTATCTGGAATTTCTGTTCCCGGAAAAACGGGTGCGCTACATCGCCGTTGCGGAGAATGAGGACACAGAGAAAGGGCTTTCCGATTTTGTCCCGTTCAAAAACCTGTTCAATGAATGGTTTGCGAAAGATACAAGCCGCAAGGTAAAGGCCGCTTTCAAAGCAAAGTTTGCCACAGGACAGCGTATCGGCGCTTATGCTCCCATCGGGTACAGGAAACACCCGGAAATCAAAAACAAGCTGATAATCGACGAGGAAACCCGCTGGATAGTGGAGAAGATTTTTGACCTCGCCATTCATGGCAGAGGGGCGGCCAGTATCACAAGAATACTGATTGCGGAAAAGGTTCCCACGCCGGGATTTATCAACTTCCAGCGTGACGGGACTTTCGCAAACATCTATGCGGGTGCGCCAGAGGAAAAAAGCTACGCATGGACGATAGCGCAGGTCAAGAGCATTATGAAAGACGAAACCTATATCGGCCATACCATCCACTACCGGGAAACAAACATTTCCTTTAAGAACAAGCGGAGGATACGCAAGCCCCAAAGTGAATGGGTGCGGGTGGAGAACACGCAGGAGCCGATTATCAGCGAACAGGTTTTCCGGCAGGTACAGGAGCAGATAGCAAACCGCCGCAGAAAATGCAAGGACGGTACAACACAGATTTTTTCCGGATTGGTAAAATGTTCGGATTGCGGCTGGTCGTTGTCCTATGGGGAGAACAGGCAGAACAGCAAGCCTTACGGCCATTATCATTGTAGCAAGTACGGACAGGGCACACGCCAATGCTCCATGCATTATATCCGCTATGATGTGCTTTACGCCTATGTCCTCTCCCGTCTGCAATACTGGTCGGGGCTGGTACAGCATGATGAAGAACGGCTCTTGAAGCGGCTGTTAAACGCCAATGACAAGGGACAGGCCGCCGCAAGAAAGAAGCAAGCCGCAGAGTTGAACAAAGCGGAGAAGCGGAAAGCCGAAGTCGATACCCTGTTTGCCCGGATGTATGAGGACTGGGCGGCGGGGCGTATCACAGAATACAACTTCTCTATGCTGTCCGGGAAGTACCAGAGCGAACAGGCTGAACTGGACACAAAGATTGAACAGCTTCAATCCGCTATCGCCACTGAAAGCCAGAACGCCGCAGACGCAGAAAAATGGATTGCCTTGATGAAAGAGTGCGTCAATCCAACAGAACTGACCGCCGAACTTTTGAATACGCTGATTGAAAAAATCGTTGTCCATGAAGCGGTCAAAGGTGAGGACGGAAGCCGGGAACAGGAGGTAGAAATCTTCTACCGCTTTATCGGCAAAATTGATTAAATGACACCAATATTTTTAACTATGTGATACCGGGGATGCCCATATGTTTTTGATTGAAGGAATGGCCAGAGTCCGGAAGGTCATTGAAGAAAACAGGAAACGAAAGCTAACAGAACCTGATGCGGACTGCAGCTGCTGTGAGCATAAATCCAGATGTCTTTACAGATACAATGCGGAAAAGAATCCAGACCGCAATAAAGTCATGAAGAACAATGAACGGTGGGAAGAGCTGCGGGAGGAATCCAATGCGAATATCCAGAAATACCACTGATTCCTGCAGCATGAAATCGAGAAATACGAAGGAAAAAAGGAGCAGAAAGCCGCTTAACGGATGGAGCGCTTCAAAAAATCCGAATAAGGGGATTCTGCGCCCTAGAATGAGAGGAAGAAAAAGGAAGAGGCAATCCGGCAGAGAATTCGGTCCTAAAAAAGTCCGAATTCTCCGGGATTGTCTCTTCCCTGCATGTCAG
Organism: Clostridium sp. M62/1; assembly: GCF_020736365.1. Classification (NCBI taxonomy): domain Bacteria; kingdom Bacillati; phylum Bacillota; class Clostridia; order Eubacteriales; family Clostridiaceae; genus Clostridium; species Clostridium sp. M62/1. The sequence goes on from NZ_CP085988.1 coordinate 1,971,980, forward strand.
GGGTTAAAAATCGGTATTAACCGACAGCCCTTTCAATTTTTTGATGGCTTCACCAGCTCTTCCCGCCTGGCGTTCCCCTCCTGAAATTCTGCACTCAGGCTTTGGGATTCAGGATTTTTCGTTTCATCTGTCTGTCTTCATGGCCAGGACACTGTTCTGGTACTCTCCTGTAAAGGTAACCTCGCGCCCAAACCAGGAAGGCGGTACAAAGGAGAGGGCCGCCTCCTCGGAGGAAAATTCCACCTCCGCCAGAATCAGTCCCTCATAGGCCCCCTCAAATACGTCCAGCTCAATGGTAAGCCCTGCTTCTGCCTCTGCCTGGCCGAGAGGGATCAGGTACCGTTTCTTCGTCAGCACGATCCCGTCTGCCTTCGACAGAAGGTGAGCGTAGGATTCGGCGGTCAGAGGCAGGTTGTACTCTTCCCGAATCATTTTTCCGCGGGATTTGTAGGTGAGGTAAAAGCTGTCATCTTCCCTGCGGACACGGACAACAGGGTCCGTGGACAGATAAGCCTGTTCGATCTGATGAAACGGCCGGGACAGACAGTCTGTCGGCATAAGAGACCGGTCAATGAGATATTTGCGTTCAATTTCCATGGATATTCACTCCCCGATTCATGAGTCATAAAATAGATAAAAACACAGCAGACAATTCTCTGTAAACATATTATACATGAAAAAAGCAAAAATAAAAGCAGAATAAAACGGCAGCAATATGGACAATCAGCCGGGCGAAAAGGCCGGACAGGCACATAAAGACCGGGATTAAGGGGTATAGGCATGGAAAAATAAAAAACAGCGAGGTCAGGAAGCCGGAATTGAAAGAATCATAAAGGGCAGAGGATGCCGATTTGGAAAACTTCAGAAACTGTTAGAAAATATTAAGGGAATTTCTTGTGGATTTATGATATAATGAGCGCAAGCGAGCCTGTGGGAGCTTGCTCACGCAAGGCGAGCGGCGAATGACGATCACAGGCTGTGCCTGTGATATAATGACCGCAGAGCGGTTATTATACCTGCGCATACCGGTTTCAGCATGCACTGCTGAAAGCCGGGCGCTAAATTCCGCCGGAGGCTGTCATATCCGGAGGATATGGCATAATGACCGCAGAGCGGGCATTATATCTGCACATACCTTGGAGAGAATATCATATCCAAAGGATATGTATATTGATATTAATACAGGCAGGATCCCTTACCGGCCCGAAAATTTTGGAAATTCAAGGGCTGGTCAGACGGATTCGGAAAAAAGGAGGAATGGGTATATGTGGTCGATTGGAGAAGTGAAAAGACGCGGATGGAGACAGATCGGGCTTTACTACTGGCCGGCGTTCCTGCTGCTTCTGATATTCAGCCTGGCATCGGGACTGGGAGAAGTGTTCCGGGTGGATATCGACAGCCTGATAGAGGGAATCATGGAGGGAGGCGCGTTTTACGGGATATGGGATATGGCAGCAGGGCTTTTGCTCAGCTTTGTGGCTATCTCCGGTCTGGTGGGGCTGTTAGTCAGGATCTTTGTGCTGAACCCCATGGAAGTGGGCGTATACCGGTTTTTCATGGAGAGCAGGGCGGAAGGCTTCTCCGTGGGAGTCAGCAGGATTCTGTATGCCTTCTCATCGGGCAGCTATGGAAATATCGTAAAAATCATGTTCTTTCGGGATCTGTTCCTGTTTTTGTGGACCCTTCTGCTGATTATCCCGGGAATTGTCAAATCCTTTGAATACCGGATGATCCCCTATATTCTCTCAGAAAATCCGGACGCTGACATGAGGGATGTGTTTGCACTGACGAAGGATATGATGAGAGGAAGCAAGTTCCAGCTCTTCCTGTTCGACCTCTCCTTCCTGGGCTGGTATCTGCTGGGAATCCTGGCCTGCGGAATCGGACTCTTTTTTGTGGCGCCCTATGTGAGTGCGGCGGAGGCTGAGGTCTATGCAGAGCTCAGAAACAGCGTGAGCGGATTTCCTCTCAGGGGCTTCGGGGAGAGAAACACGGATTCATCCGGCGAAACGGAAAATGAAGGCTGGGGAGGCTATGAAAACCAGGAATAGAATCAAAGCGGCCGGGACAGACCGGGCATAGGAGAAGAAACCGGGGAGCTGGAAAGACAGCCAGCTCTCTGATACAATGGAAACCGGGAAACAGAGATACACTGGAAACGGAAAAAAATAAAAACACAGAGAATCAGGAGGAATCAAAATGGCAGAGGTATACGCATTTCTTGCAGACGGACTTGAGGAGGTGGAGTGCCTGGCGGCAGTAGATGTGCTGATCCGGGGCGGCGTGGATGTGACGCTCGTATCGATTTCTGACAGGAGAGAGGTGACAGGCTCCCACGGCTTTCACATTACGGCGGACGCCGTCCTCGATGAGGTGGATCTGGACAGGCCGGATGTGTACTTTCTTCCGGGAGGAATGCCTGGAACGAAGCATCTGGGAAGCTGCGAGAAGCTGTGCAGCGCCCTGGTGAAAGCAGCGGGAGAGGGCAAGAGGCTGGCAGCCATCTGTGCAGCGCCCAGCGTGCTGGGAAGCCTCGGACTCTTAAAAGGGAAGACGGCTACCTGCTATCCAGGCTTTGAGGGCGCGCTGGGAGGCGCAGTCCATACCACCCGGGGAGTGGTGACAGACGGAATGATTACGACGGCAAGGGGGCTTGGCTATGCCCTTGATCTGGGGCTTGAGCTCCTCGGGCTTCTCACAAGCAGGGAGCATGCGGCAGAGGTGAAGGCAGCTATCCAGTACGATCAGAATCCGGATATGCTCTAACGAAAGCGGGGCAGAGCCCCCGCTTTTTCCTTTTTCCTGCCGGACAGGTGCCAGACTGCGGAAAAACGCCGGAAAATTCCTGAAAACAGATGAAAAAACTCCTGAAAAACGTGATTTTCTACTGGCGTTTACGCAATACATATGCTATAATGCTATCTTGAAGTGTAACGCCCAGATGATACGGCGGTTCACATATATTAAAGGAGGAACCCTTACAATGAGTTTACAGGTAGAAAAATTAGAAAAAAACATGGCAAAACTTACAATCGAGGTGTCCGCTGAAGAGTTCGAGAAGGCGATGAAGGCAGCTTACAATCACAATAAAACGAGATTTAACATTCCTGGCTTCAGACGCGGAAAGGCTCCGCAGGCCATGATTGAGAAAATGTACGGCGCAGGCATCTTCTATGAGGATGCAGCAAATGCAGTGATCGACATGTCCTACCCGAGAGAGCTTGAGGCATGCGAGGAGGAGATCGTTTCCTCTCCTGAGATCGAGGTAGTTCAGATTGAGAAGGGCAAGCCATTTATTTACACAGCCACTGTTGCATTAAAGCCAGAGGTGACATTAGGAGAGTACAAGGGAGTAGAGGTTGAGAAGACTGATGCCACTGTCACAGACGAGGACGTTGAGAAGGAATTAAAGAGCGTTCAGGACAGAAACTCCAGACTGGTTGCTGTTACAGACAGACCGGTTGCTGACGGAGATCAGACTGTAATCGACTTCAAGGGATACGTAGACGGAAAGGCCTTTGCAGGCGGCGAGGGCAAGGATTACCCTCTCACCATTGGTTCCCACTCCTTCATCGATACATTTGAGGAGCAGATGGTCGGCATGAACATCGGCGAGACAAAGGAGATTGAGGTAACATTCCCAACTGAGTACCACGCAAAGGATCTGGCAGGAAAGCCAGCAAAATTTGAGGTTACAGTGAAGGAGATCAAGGTAAAGGAGCTTCCTGAGTTAAACGATGAGTTTGCAAGCGAGGTTTCTGATTTCGAGACACTGGCTGAGTACAAAGAGAACTTAAAGAAGACTCTGACTGAGAGAAAAGAGAAGACAGCAGAGGCTGAGAATGAGAATAAGGTAATCGACAAGGTTACAGACAATGCTCAGATGGATATTCCGGAGGCTATGATCAAGACACGTCTTCGCAGCATGTTTGACGACTATGCAAGAAGGCTTCAGAGCCAGGGACTGGATATCAACCAGTACATGCAGTTCACAGGCATGACAAGAGAGAACATCATGGATCAGATGAAGCCGCAGGCAGTAAGACAGATCAGGACAGGCCTGGTTCTGGAGAAGGTTGCCGAGGCTGAGAAGATTGAGGTGCCAGAGGAGGATATCGACGCCGAGATCGCGAAGATGGCAGAGGCTTACAAGATGGAGGCTGACAAGTTAAAGGGCCTTTTAGGTGAGCGCGAGCTTGAGCAGATGAAGAAGGATCTGGCTGTCAAGAAGGCAGTTGAGCTTCTGGTAGCTGAGGCTAAGTTAGTATAAGCCGGCAGGCTCAGAAGGATGTCCCAGCTCGGTGACGAGCTGAGGGCTTAAGCAAAAGAAAATCAGCAGGGATTCCAAGCGCGGGAGAGCGGCAGGGCGCAGGCTTTGCCGGACTCCGGCGGGAGGATGAACAATTCCACAGGGCAGATGACACTGACAGGGAGTGCTGCAAAATAACGGTAGGAGGACGGCGGCCAGGGCTTTCTGAAAGCAGGGCCGCCGTCTGCCGGATATCGGAAGTTTCCGGCGCCCCTATGCTTTTTGTTTTTCAGGAAAATTCATGGCCTCTCCGTGCATATGCGCGGCGGGGCGCATACCTTTTTATTAGAATAGGAGGCATTATATGAGTTTAGTACCTTACGTCATTGAATCCACCAGCCGCGGCGAGCGTTCCTATGACATTTTTTCCAGACTGCTCAAGGAGCGTATCGTATTTCTGGGCGAGGAGGTAACAGACGTGTCCGCAAGTCTGATTGTGGCGCAGCTTCTGTTCCTGGAGTCTGAGGATCCCAATAAGGATATTCACCTCTACATCAACAGCCCGGGCGGTTCTGTGACGGCTGGAATGGCTATCTACGATACGATGAACTACATTAAGTGTGATGTTTCCACTATCTGCGTCGGCATGGCAGCCAGCATGGGCGCCTTCCTTCTGGCAGGAGGGGCAAAGGGAAAGAGACTGGCTCTTCCAAATGCGGAGGTTATGATTCACCAGCCGTCCGGCGGAGCCAGAGGACAGGCGACAGAGATTCAGATTGTCGCTGAGAACATTCTCAGAACGAAGAAAAAGTTAAATGAGATTCTGGCAGCCAATACAGGCCAGCCGTATGAGGTCATCGAGAGGGATACGGATCGCGACAACTATATGACAGCTGAGGAAGCGCTGAAGTATGGACTGATTGACCGTGTCATTGCAGGCCGCTGATTATGAAGAGAGAGAGTAGAGGTGGGCGAATGCCAGGCAGACAAGACGACAATATCAGATGCTCTTTCTGCGGAAAGACACAGGAGCAGGTCAGAAAGATGATCGCCGGTTCCAACGGCGTGTATATCTGTGACGACTGTATTGAGCTGTGTGCAGAGATTCTGGAGGAGGAGCTTGGAGACGCAGACAACAGGGGAGGACTTGACTTCAGCGGAATCAATCTGTTAAAGCCAAAGGAGATCAAGGAATTTCTGGATGAGTACGTGGTGGGGCAGGAGGAGGCCAAAAAGGTGCTCTCTGTGGCCGTGTATAACCACTATAAGAGAATCACTTCCCAGGGCTCCCAGGATGTGGACCTTCAGAAGAGCAATATCCTGATGCTGGGCCCGACAGGCTCAGGAAAAACGTATCTGGCCAATACCCTGGCCAAAATCTTAAATGTGCCGTTTGCCGTTGCTGACGCTACAACGCTGACTGAGGCCGGATATGTGGGCGAGGATGTGGAGAATATTCTCCTCAAGATTATCCAGGCGGCTGACTACGACATCAGCAAGGCTGAGTATGGAATCATCTATATTGACGAGATCGACAAGATCACGAAGAAATCCGAGAATGTATCCATCACCAGGGACGTTTCCGGTGAGGGTGTTCAGCAGGCGCTCTTAAAGATCCTGGAGGGAACCGTTGCCAGCGTTCCGCCTCAGGGAGGCAGAAAGCACCCGCAGCAGGAGCTTCTGCAGATTGACACGACCAACATTCTGTTCATCTGCGGCGGTGCCTTTGACGGTCTCGAGAAGATTGTGGAGAACCGTCTGGGAGCCGGTTCCATCGGCTTCGAGGTGGAGATCGCTGACAGACAGAATTCCGATATTGACGAGATGTTAGCCCAGGTGATGCCGGAGGATCTGACAAAGTTTGGACTGATCCCGGAATTTATCGGACGTGTTCCGGTGACTGTCGCGCTGAAATCGCTGAATGAGGAGGCGCTGGTGGAGATTCTCTCCAGGCCGAAAAATGCGATTGTAAAGCAGTACCAGGCCCTGTTTGACCTGGACGGCGTGAAGCTGGAATTTACAGACGATGCTCTGTATTCCATCGCCCATATGGCAGTGGAGAGAAAGACGGGGGCCAGAGGACTCAGAGCCATCATGGAATCAGTAATGATGGACATTATGTACGAAATTCCGTCTGACAGCAGCATCGGCATCTGCACGATTACGAAGGATGTGGTGGAAGGCAAATGCGGGCCGGAGATTGTATACAGAGAGAATACGGTACCCCGCAAGTCATTTGCCGGACGCTTAAAGAAGGATAAGACAGGCGAGATCGCCTAGGCTGGCGCAGAGGAAAGGCCCCCGGACTTCACGGAAGGAGGGAGCTTTTCCCTGCTCCTGCTGAGGGCCGCATCCCGCCGGGCCCTGACGGGCAGAGGGGATCTGTAGGTCATTACAGATCCCTTTTTGGCTTAGGAAAAATGCCTGTCTGAAAAATGGTCCGTTTTCTGGAAAGCATGGAATGTGCTTTTGCAGAAACCGGATAGAATACTAGGAGAATTGAATGGAAAACAGACAACTGACCATACCTGTGGTGGCGCTTCGCGGGCTGACTGTGCTGCCGCAGATGATTATTAGCTTTGATATAAGCAGGAAAAAGTCCATTGCAGCCGTGGAGAAGGCCATGGTAGGGGATCAGAAGGTGCTTCTGGTGACACAGAGAAGGACCGAGGAGATGAATCCCGGAATTGCCGATCTGTACCACATGGGAACCATCGCCATGGTAAAGCAGTTAGTCAAGCTGCCGGGCGGCGTGATCCGTGTTATGGCGGAGGGAGAAATCCGCGCTGAGCTTCTGGAGCTGAATGAGGACGGCTCCTACCTGGAGGGAGAGGCGGAGATCCGGGAAACGGATGACGAGGGAATCGGCCCGGTGGAGTCTGAGGCCATGCTGCGGATTGTGAAGGAGAAGCTGGAGGAGTATGGGAGAATCAACCAGAATGCAGCCAGGGAGGTACTTCCGAACCTTCTTGCCATCACAGAGCTTCCGGAGCTGTTAAATCAGATTGCGGTTCAGTTTCCGTGGGAATTTACGGCCAAGCAGCAGGTGCTTGACCAGGTTTACCTGAGCGCCCAGTATGAGCAGGTGGTGAGCATCCTCATGACGGAGATTGAGGTGTTCCGGGTAAAGAAGGAATTCCAGGGCAAGGTGAAGGCTGCCATTGACAAGAATCAGAGGGACTATATTCTGCGGGAACAGCTCCGGGTAATCCGGGAGGAGCTGGGGGAGGATAACCCGGTATCGGATGCAGACGAGCTGAAGGAGAAGCTTGGCACCATCCGCGCCGGAAAGGAAGTAAAGAAACGGATCGCAAAGGAAATCGAGCGTTTCAAGGGGATGCCGGGAGGAAGCCAGGACGCCAATGTTCTGAGAACCTACCTGGAAACCGTGCTGGAGCTTCCCTGGGACAAGGTGACCAGGGACAACACGGATCTGCGCCATGCGGAGGAGATCCTGAACGAGGATCACTACGGACTCGAGAAGGTGAAGGAGAGGGTGCTGGAGTATCTGGCAGTCAGAATCCTCACAAAGAAGGGGACCAGCCCAATCCTCTGTCTGGTGGGCCCGCCTGGAACGGGAAAGACCTCTATTGCCCGGTCTGTGGCCAGGGCACTGGGAAAGAAGTATGTCAGAATCAGCCTGGGAGGCGTCCACGATGAGGCGGAGATTCGCGGTCACAGAAAAACCTACGTGGGAGCCATGCCGGGACGTATCGTGGAGGGGCTCAAGCAGGCAGGGGTGAAGAACCCTCTGATGCTTCTCGATGAGATCGACAAGGTGAGCAGCGATTACAAGGGAGATACCGCCTCGGCTCTTCTGGAGGTTCTGGACAGTGAGCAGAATGTGAAGTTCCGGGATCACTACGTGGAGATCCCCATCGATCTCTCGGAGGTGCTCTTCATTGCCACTGCAAATACCACCCAGACGATCCCCGGCCCTCTTCTCGATCGAATGGAGCTTATCGAGGTAAACAGCTACACGGAGAATGAGAAATTCCACATCGGAAAAAATTATCTGATCCGAAAGCAGATGGAGCGCCACGGTCTCACAAAGGAGGAGCTGTCCATCTCAGGCTCAGCCCTGGAAAAGATTATCCACAATTACACCAGGGAGGCAGGGGTCCGCAATCTGGAACGGCGCATCGGAGACATCTGCCGGAAGGCGGCAAGGGAGATCCTGGAAGACAAGATGAACCAGAAAGCCCGGGAGAAGGCTGAGAAGCAGGCGGCAAGGGAAGCGGCCGTGACCCTGATCGAGCCTCTTGAGGAGGAAAAGGCCGAAAAGTCCCGCAGAGCGAAAAAAGCTGTGAAGGGGACACCGGAGGAGGCAGCCGGCAAAAAGACGGCTAAGGTTATCCGCGTCACAGAGAAGAACCTGGAAAAATACCTGGGCCGCGAGAAGATCCAGTATGAGGACGCCAACGACGAGGATCAGGTAGGAATTGTGAGAGGACTTGCCTGGACCAGCGTGGGAGGAGACACCCTGGAAATAGAGGTCAATGTGATGCCGGGCAAGGGAGCTCTCCAGCTCACGGGCCAGATGGGAGATGTGATGAAGGAATCCGCCCAGACTGCCCTGAGCTATGTGCGATCCGTGGCTGAGAATTACGGTATCAAGAACAGCTACTTTGAAAAGCATGATATCCACATCCACATCCCTGAGGGAGCTGTGCCCAAGGACGGCCCTTCTGCCGGAATCACCATGGCGACGGCCATGATGTCTGCAGTCACAAACCGCCTGGTATCCGCAAAGACGGCCATGACAGGAGAGGTGACGCTCAGGGGCAGGGTGCTCCCCATCGGCGGGCTGAAGGAAAAGCTCCTGGCAGCCAGAATGGCCCATATGGAGAAGGTGCTTGTACCCGCAAAGAACCGGCCGGATGTGGAGGAACTCTCTAAGGAAATTACGAAGGGAATGGAGATTGTCTTTGTAAAATCCATGGACGAGGTGCTGAAAGAGGCTTTTGCAGATTAGGATTACAGGTGAGGAGGCGGAAACGAGTATGATTATCAAAAAAGTAGATTTGGAGACGGTCTGCGGAGTGACCAGCAGGCTCCCGGCGAACACCCAGCCGGAGTTCGCCTTCGCAGGAAAGTCCAATGTGGGAAAATCCTCCCTGATCAACGCGCTGATGAACCGGAAATCCTATGCCAGAACCTCAGCGCAGCCGGGAAAGACGCAGACCATCAATTTTTACCATATTAATGACGCCCTCTATTACGTGGATCTGCCGGGATACGGCTATGCCAGGGCCAATGAGGAGGTGAAGGCCAAGTGGGGAAAGATGATTGAAAATTATCTGCACAAATCCCCCATGTTAAAATGCGTGTTCCTTCTCATTGACATCCGCCACGAGCCGTCGGAGAATGACAGGCTGATGTACAGCTGGATCCAGAACCAGGGCTACCGCCCGGTGATTATTGCCACAAAGTTAGACAAGCTGAAGAGAAGCCAGGTGCCCAAGCATGTAAAAATGGTGCGCACCGGCCTTGGCATGGGGCCGGAGGATCTGCTGATCCCGTTTTCTGCTGAGACGAAGCAGGGGAGAGAGGAGATCTGGGACTTCATTGAAAAAACTGCAGCCGGCAGGGAAGCGGCGGACCGGCAGGAGAGCCGGTAAGAGAAAAGAAGGTAAAGCCATCGGATAGAATCATAAGAACGGTCAGAACAAATGACGCCGGTTCACCAGAGCCGGTATAAGAAAAAGATGCAAAAACGGACATTCTCCGCAAGATTAACCGGAGAGATGTCCGTTTTTCAGATCCCAGGCAGGCATAGGGCCGCACCTCTTCCTTCGCTTATTCTTTTTGGCCCTTTTCCGACAGGGGCTGCGGGGAAATGGTTTCAGGCGTGAAAGTCTCCGCTTTCTCCTGAACCTTGCCGGAAGCGGCCTTGGCGCCCAGCTTTCTGGCCTGGAGACGCTTCAGCCCTGCGTATTCTTCTGCCGCCCGGTAGCCGACGGCGAGGAGCACTGCTGGGAGAAAGATGAAGAGGTAATACTTCCGCTTCATCTTTCTGTATTTCTTTTTAAACTGAACTTTGGCCCCCCTCAGATCGCCCCGGAGCAGGTCTGAAAATCGCAGAGAGGAGGCCTTTTTGGCCTGTCTGAACATGGGAAACTCCTTTCTTTTGCAGAAGTTTCAGAAAGCCGGGAAGCAGTATCGTGTTATGGGTTTACCGGCTTATCTGTCATCAGCGATTTCATGATAAAGGAATAGATTTCCTGGCTTTTGTCCTTCCAGTGGCTGCACATCATCTCGGCCTGGTCCTTGTCGGGGACGGAGACATCGAGACTTACAAGGACATTTTTGCCTTCCCGCACCTCGCAGTGAACCGTGTAGTCCTGGTGGGTGGATTTGTAAAAATCGGACACCAGCCCCACCTCATTGCGCATGCGGAACCTGTTTTCCTTCAGGTATTGATCCATGTCCTCCACAATGGCGGGGGATATGGTTTTTCCGAAAAATTCCAGCGTATCTTCGCCCTCTTTCGTGATTTCGTACCGGGTACTGTTGCGCAGGGTCTCCTGACGGATGAGGCCGGCTTCCAGAAGCTCGTTTAAGGCCTGCTGCAGGGTGAAGTAGGTGGTGTAGTCCCGGTCCAGAAAAAAGTTGGAGAGCTGGGCGTTTGTCAGAGGAAAATTTACCTGCTTGAGCATGTAGAGGTTCATCAGCTTGTATAACGTCATTGGTTCAGCTAACATGGCAAAAACTCCTTTTAAGAAAACTGATTTTCGTCAGGGCTATCGGATATGCTCCTTTACGGCTCTGCTCACAACGTCTGCCACCCTCGGATCAAAGGCAGCCGGCAGAATATTCACATCGCTTAACTCCTCGTCCGGAACGAGGGAGGCGATTGCATTTGCAGCTGCCAGTTTCATCTCCTCTGTGATAGCGGACGCCCGTCCTTCCAGGGCACCCTTGAAGATTCCGGGGAAGATCAGGACGTTGTTGACCTGGTTCGGAAAATCGGAGCGGCCTGTTCCAACCACTCTGGCTCCGGCCTCCTTTGCCAGGTCCGGCATAATCTCCGGGACCGGATTTGCCATGGCAAAAAGAATGGAGTCATGGTTCATGGAGGAAACCATCTCAGGAGTCACGATGCCGGGAGCGGACACACCTACAAAAATATCAGCGCCCTTTAAGGCATCGGCAAGGCTGCCGGTCTGCTTCTCCAGATTGGTGACCTTTGCCATCTTTTCCTGCATCCAGTTGAGGCCTTCCATGCCATCGCAGATGATACCATTTTTGTCGCAGAGGGTAACATGGACAAAGCCGTAGGTGAGAAGGAGCTTTGTGATGGCGATTCCGGCGCTGCCGGCTCCGTTTACCACAACGCGGCAGTTCTCCTTTGCCTTTCCTGTCACCTTCAGGGCATTGATGATGCCTGCCAGGACCACGATGGCCGTGCCGTGCTGATCGTCGTGGAAGACAGGGATGGAGAGGCGTTCCTTTAAGCGCTCCTCAATCTCAAAGCAGCGGGGAGCGGAGATGTCCTCCAGGTTGATGCCGCCGAAGGCCGGGGCAATGCGCACAACCGTCTCAATGATCTCCTCGGTATCCTGGGTGTCCAGGCAGATGGGGAAGGCGTTGACGCCGCCGAACTCCTTAAAGAGGACGGCCTTTCCCTCCATGACCGGCATGGCTGCGAGAGGGCCGATATTTCCCAGTCCCAGCACAGCGCTTCCGTCAGACACGACTGCCACGGTGTTTGACTTGATGGTGTATTTGTAGGCGGCCTCCGGGTTTTCGGCGATGACCTTGCACGGCTCAGCTACGCCCGGGGTATAGGCGAGAGCCAGATCCTCCCTGCTTTTTACAGCCGCCTTGGAAACGGTTTCGATTTTTCCGTTCCACTCTTCGTGGAGCTTCAGAGCTTTTTCACTGTTTGTCATGATACTATCCCTTCCTTGTGGCCGGTTCTCAGGCGAGAGCTGCCGGCCTCTGTCCTTTTTTTGTATGTTCCTATCATAGCAAGTTTATTTTCTGAAATCAAGCGGTTATCAAAAAGTCGATTTTATGTAGTGTAATTGAAGGGAAAATATGCTAAAATAGAAATCAGGCTTTTTGGGCTATTAATACTGCAGGTGATTATATGAAAGAACGAATTAACCGGCTGGCTATGGGCATCGTGGACGCGGCTCGTCCGCAGATGGTCTGGACTCCGGATGCGATAGAAGAGACAATCAGAACAAATACCACTGTAAAACGGGAGCTGTTCATCGGAAGTGAGGGCGGGGGCAGCATCAAGGGACTGGTGTATTCTACCAGCGACAGAGTCAGGATTCCGGCAGACAGCAATTCGTTTGGGGGAGTGAGAAATCACATTACCTATGAGGTGGATACCACCTTCATGAAGGCCGGAGATGAGATCGACGGGATGTTCAACCTGGTTACAAACTGCGGTGAGGTGGAGATTCCTTACGTATTTTACGTGGATCTGGCGGCCTCCGGCAGCGTGCTGAGCAGTCTGAGGACACCGGAGGACTTTGCGGCTGTGGCCAGGAAGGATGGAGATACGGCGCTGCGCCTTCTGGAGTACCCTGATTTTCTGGAGGCTCCCTTTATGCAGGATCCCCATGTGAGGGCCGTCTATGAGGGGCTTAAAGGGCACGGCAGCAGACAGAGCTTTATGGAGGAATTCCTGACAGGACTCGGGGTGAAGGAGCCCTTCGGGATTTCCTTCGACGAGGATATAAAAAAATATGATAATCTGTCCGGGCACGTTCCGGGGGAGATTGCCGTCCGGGCCAGGGGCTGGGGATATATCAGCCTGGAGGCGGAGGCTGACGGAGATTTTATCCATCTGCTGAAGAGAAATGCCACCCAGGAGGATTTTAAGGACGGAGTATGCAGGCTCCCCTATCTGATCCTGTCAGAAAACCTCCACGGCGGAAACAACTACGGGGCCATCTTTGTGACGGCCGCCGGTGAGAGGCACAGGATTGACATTGAGGTGACGGCAGGTTCGGAGAAGGCCAGAAGAAGTCTTGCCTTCCGGGAGGATTTAAAGCGCTACCTGGAGCTTCGGCTTCAGTATGAGGGCCAGTCTGTTCTGGAGGCTGACAGCGAGAGCACAGAGGGAGCTTCTGAGGCCGGAGCCCTTTCCCAGACCGGGCGCAGACAGGGGAAAAAAAGGGCGGAGCACCAGGATGAGAGGGGGACTTCCAGAAAGAGGCTGCTCTCATCCATGAGCCGTCTGCTGGATCAGATGAAGATCTCCTACGAGGATGTGTTCATCCGGCTTCTGGAGGCAGAGTGTCTGCTGCTTTCCGGAAGGAAGGATCGGGCGGCAGCCCTTCTCGACGCGGTGAGGGAGCAGGCTCTCGCAGAGCGGGATGAGAAGGTGATGAATTACTGCCTGTTCCAGTACCTGCAGGTGACGGTCTCCGGTGATGAAAACCAGAGGGAGTCCTTCCTGCGCCTTCTGCGCCGCTATTTTGCAGGAGAGCAGGGAAATTTCTATTTCTATATGATGATGCTCAGGCTCGATCCGGGGCTTGCGGAAAATCCGGCTACGGTCTACGCCGATCTGCGCAGGCAGTTTCGGGAGGGGGCGGCGAGCCCGTTTCTGTTTCTGGAGGCCTGCCGGATCCTGTCCGGGGAACCGGGCTTCCTGAAGGAGATGGAAGCCTTCGAGTCCCATGTGATCTACTTTGGGGCGAAGAGAGGGCTGCTGACAGAGGAGCTGGCTCTGTCGGCTGCCAGACTCCTGGACAGGGAGAAGGAGTACAGACCCTTCGGCCTTAAAATACTGACGGCACTGTACAGCCATTTTGCCCATCCGCAGATTCTGGCGTCTGTCTGCTCCATGCTCATACGCGGCAACAAGAGAGACGGCAGGTATTTTGAGTGGTATGAGAAGGGGGTGGAGGAGGGACTCACTCTCACAAGACTTTACGAGTACTACCTCTACTCCATGCCTGAGGACTATGGAAGACTTCTGCCGAGGGAGATGCTTCTCTATTTCTCATACGGAAATGAACTGGATGCTGAGGGCAGGGCAAAGCTCTACCGGAATATTCTGGAATTTTCCGGCCAGGAGGATTCTGTGTTCCGCCTCTATGAGAGAACCATAGAGAAATTTGCCCTCTCTCAGCTTTTTGAGGGAAAGATAAACGAGAACCTGGCTTACATTTACCGGCGGATGATCTATCTGGATGTGGTGGATCGGCAGCTGGCAGGAGTGCTCCCCTCTGTGCTGAAATCCAGAAAGGTGACGGTGAAGGATGAGGCAATCCGGTATGTGGTGGTGCGCCATGAGGAGCTGACCACAGAGGATGCCTACCCCCTGGACAGAGGAACTGCCTATGTGCCGCTGTTTTCTGACCGGGATATCCTGATGTTCCAGGACGGGGCCGGAAACCGCTTTATGAGTACGCCTTATGCGGCAGAGGCGGCCATGGAGGAAGAGGAGCTGATCAGAAGATGCTTTGAAGTGTATCCGGAGCACCCGATCCTGCTCTTGAACGCCTGTCAGAAGGTGATGGAGAGCGCTGAGAGGGAGAAGGAAAAAGAGGACGGGGACGGGAAACAGGCAGAGGAACGGGGAAAGAGAGAGGCAGGCGGGATGGGAGAGTCGGAGGCCCAGGTGCTTTTGAGGGCGCTCTCAGAGCCGGCGCTTCATCCAATATACAGGAAAAAGATTCTGTCTGTTCTGACGCGGTACTATGTCCGGTGCGCTCTGCCGGGAGAGCTGGGAAACAGAGAGCCCGCGATTTCCTTCCTGCTGTCTGTGGACAAGGATTCCATGAGCGGCACAGAGAGGGCCCGGGTGATGAAGGCCCTGATCTCCCAGGGCTATTATACAGAGGCCTATGACATGGTCTGCCGCTATGGGAGCGAGGAGATGGGAACTAAGGAGCTCAGGGAGCTGGTCATCAAGATGCTCCTGGATTCCCTGCTCAGGGAGGATCAGAGGCTTTTGAGCCTTTCCTTCCAGGTGTTCCTTGCAGGACAGGCGGAGAGCACGATTCTGGATTACCTGTGCGAATATTTTAACGGGACAGTGGATCAGATGTTTAACATTCTGCTTGCCGGAATCCGCGAGCAGGTGGACACGGCTGACATGGAGGAGAGACTCCTGTGCCAGATGCTGTTTACCGGCTGCACGGAGAAGATGGACCGGGTGTTCGATCTCTATGCCTCCAGGAAAAAGACGAAGGAACTGATTGTCAGGGCCTATTTCACGGTAAAGTGCATTGAGTATTTCATAGAAGAGAAGCCGGCCCAGGACAAGGTATTTGCCTATCTGGAAGGCGCGATCTACAACAGCTCAGACAGGGAGAAGATCCCGGATATTTATCTGCTGGCGCTGACGAAGTATTATTCGGCGCTGCCTGCTCTGACAAAGGAGCAGAGGGAGCTGTGCCAGAGTGTGACGGCTGTGCTTCTGGAATCGGGGATGGAGTTTGCCTATTTTAAGGAGCTTTCCCGCTTTGCCCCTGTTCCTCTGAGGCTTCTGGACAAGGAGATCATTGAGTACCATGGGGAAAAGGATTCTGCTCCTGTGCTTAAGGTGAGGGTGCTGCCCGAGGAGCAGGATTTCTCCTGTGAGGAGCTTAAGGAGGTATACAAGGGAATTTATATCCGTGAAAAGGTAGTGTTCGAGGGAGAGGTTCTGGAATACCAGATTTACAGAAACAGAGACGACAAAGAGCCTGCTGTCTGCGGCACCATCGAGCGGAGAGAGCCTCCGGTAAAGATGCAGGATACCAGGTTTGCCCTTCTTAATGAGATGAGCTTAAGCTATGATGTAAAGAATGAGAACACGCTCAGAGAGCAGATGGAGCGCTATCTGGTGAGAGATGCCTCTGTGGCAGAGCTGTTTGGCGTGATATAGGAGAACGGAGAAAGGAACTTTTAGATGGACGGACTTGTACTTGGAATTGACCTGTGCGATGCATACGCATCCATAACGGCTGCGGAGCCTGAGCGGACCTGGACTGTCAGGACGGCTGTCTGCAAGAACAGGCAGACGGATGAGTGGTATGTAGGCGAGGAAGCCTCGGTCCGGGCCATGGCGGGAGACCCTTCTGCAGACAGACTGCTGACCAGGCTCATGAAGGATGAAAAGACGGAGATGGGCGGGCAGGAATTTTCCGGTCTGGAGCTTCTCAAACGGTTTTTAAAGGAAATCGTGGAAATCCCCAGGAAGGCCATGGAGGAGGAACAGATAAGCCAGCTTGTCATCACCCTCAGAAAGACGGAGGTAAAGCTGATGGACAGCCTTCTCTACTGCGCCGATTATTTGGAGATCCCGAGAAACCGTGTCCACATTATCAGCCATACGGAGAGCTTCGTCTACTATGTGATGAGCCAGAAGAGGGATGTGTGGAGCAATCAGGTGGGAATGTTCGAGCTCTCCGAGGGCTGCGCCAGATATTATGAGCTGAAGACCCAGAGAGGCTCCAGACAGATGATTGTGACGGCTGACAGCGAGATGCTTCAGGAGGAGATTACCATGGAGTACCTGGCGAGGCCCGAGGGGGCAGCCTCAGAGGATCAGTTCCTGGCCGCCTGTGCAGACCGGATTCTCGATAAAAGACTGTTCTCAGCCATTATCCTGACGGGCAGCGGCTTTGCCACTACCGACTGGGCAGACAGCTTCATGAAGAAGGTCTGCAAAAGAAGGCGTGTATTTGCGGAATTCGGCCTGTTTTCTAAGGGAGCGGCCTACAGGGCTTCGGATTATCTGAAGGAGAAGACAGCTTATCCCTTTATCTGCGTCTGCGAGGGGAGACTCAGGTACACGGTATCTATGCGGGTGGTGAGCCGCGGCAGGGATATCAACCTGGTTTTGGCTGCCGCAGGGGACAACTGGTATGAGG
This sequence comes from Clostridium sp. M62/1, assembly GCF_020736365.1. NCBI lineage: Bacteria > Bacillati > Bacillota > Clostridia > Eubacteriales > Clostridiaceae > Clostridium > Clostridium sp. M62/1. Next base: position 1,989,059 of record NZ_CP085988.1, read on the forward strand.
CCAGAAGCACCGTGGAGCTGATCGCGGACGGAGAGGACAGCCTGGAATTTACCATTTCCTCCCTGGAACAGAGGAAAAGACGGACAGTCTCTGTAGAGCTTACCGATTTTCCAAAGCGGGAGAACAAGACAAACAGGATTCAGGTGACAATCGGTTTTTCCGATGAGAATACAATGATCATTATGGCGAAGGATAAGGGCTTTGGAGAGCTGTTCCCCGCCACGAAAGCGATGGTAAGACAAGAGGTTATACTATGAGTTTGATACTGTGCAGACAGGAGGAGGTAAAAAATCCTCTTTACATTGAGGCGCTGGGCATCCATATCTGGTCTTCCCAGGAGCTCTGCTATGTCATTTACAATTATCCGCTTCTGGCCATGGATCATTTGCTGGATGACAGCCTGACGGAGTTCATCGAGAAGGAGCTCCAGATGACGGTTCTCTCCGTAAAAATTCAGAACGGTCTGCGAAACGGGGAGGATAGGGATGAGCTGATCTTCATGATCCTGGAGGAGTGCCGCTACTATGACACAAAGGAAATTACGGCCTTCCGGCAGAAGATTGCCACCTACCGGGGCATGGGGCCGTTTGAGTTTGCAAAGGTAACGGCTGACTACTATTACAGCCTGCGCCAGTATGGGACGGCACTGAGCTGCTATGAAAAGCTCCTGGACGATCGGAGAAATACGGCGGCAGATGACGAGTTTCTGGGGCGTGTCTGGAACAACATCGGAGCCTGCTACGCAGGGCTGTTCTGGTTTGACAAGGCCATGCAGGCCTATGAGATGTCCTGGATTTACAGAAAAGACCAGGACACGGTGAGAAGGATGTATTATCTGACTCTGATGGATCCAAAGCTCAAGGTAAAGGAACGGTTCGGCGGCGTCCTTCTGGAGGAAAAAAAGGACGAGTGGAAGGAGGCCTTCGACGAGACGGTCTCAAGGGCCGGAAAATCGGAGGGAGTCCGCCGGGTGGAGGAGATGTTCAACCAGGATGAAAAAAGCCGCAGGCAGGCGTCAGGGGAGCTTCTGTCCAGGTGGAAATCAGGATACAGGACCATGATTTAGAAAAGCAGGCTCTGAGGAATCCGGAAAGGATCGCTCAGGGCCTGCTGTATTTTGGAAATTCGGGGCAGAAGGAGAAAGGGCTACCGGGACACCAGATGGCCGATATTCTTGATCAGCACAGAGATGGTTCCGTCCGGGTTTGTGATAAACTCCACACGGTCCGGATTCTGGTATTCCTCCATGGGAATCGTGATCTCGATGCCCGTATCGGTGGTCAGGCGCTGGCTTTTGAACTTTTTGACAGTCTGCTCGTTTTTGGGCTGTACGGTTTCGTAGGACAGATTGTACTTCTCCATCTTTTCATCGAAGGCCTCCTGCATTTCCGGGCTGTCCGGAAATACCTTCTCCCGGAGGGACTCTACCTTGAGTGCGCCCTCCTCCTCCAGCTCCTTGTAGATCACGTTTTTAATTTCCATTTTCCGTTCGGCATCGTCGTCGCCGTAGTATTTCCGGTTTACCTGATCCACAGCCTTCGTTACGAGATCCAGCTTGGATTTCTGGGACAGGGGGGCGTGGCATTCCAGATACAGTTCAGAAAAATACAGGCGTTTTTCCCCGTTGACCTCATATTTTTTTTCCGTTACGAGAAGCTCGCCTGTCCCCAGGTTTACGGCAAAGGCCTCAGAGAGCTTCTGGCCCTGTCCCGGCAGGAGAGCCCGCTGAAGGATAATGCTGTTGCTGTTCTTTCCCTCCTTTTCACTGGTCAGGTGAGTGTAGGAGGTTTTATAATTCATCTTCAGGAAGGCCAGATAGTCGCTGCCGGAAGCAGAAAACACCACCACAGCCAGATCCGCCGGAGGAATGTCGATATTGGCATTCATAATGTCATAGAGAAGCTCTGCCAGACGTTTGCTTGTCTCCACAAAGTTTTCCGGCGTACACTGTTCAAGCAGCTTTTTGACCTCAGAGCCCTCTCCGAAGCGGCAGTGCTTCACATCGTCGCTCTCCGTAAATTTTTCGATATGAGCCTTCAAAAAATCTGAGAGATCCCCCGACAGATCAATGGGACAGTCGGAGAGGACAGGGACTCCCACACTGGAATCCAATATATGTACAATTCCAAGTTTCATAATCATGTCTTCTGCTTTCATATGATTCCTCCAGATTAAAACGTAAAGCCAGTCTGAGCTGTGTCCGAATTATGCGGACAGGCAGGATGCAGACCTGGTAAAATTCTCATTGTATTATAGCGGAACCGGCAAAAAAATTCAAATAGTAATGGATAAAGGCTGCGGGGCAGAGGATAGGGGAAGGGGGAAGGAGGAAAAGAGAGAGGCGGAATGGCAAGAAGAAGGAAAAAAGAACTCCCGCCTGGGAAGAGACTGTTCTGTCTCAGGCGGAAGTTTTTGCAGAGGCTGATGTCATAAAACTCAGCAGCTTGCAGCTTTATGACATAGCACCTTCAGAGGGCTGGACTGCAGAGCCGGCAGCTGTCCCGGAACCTTCCGGGGCAGCTGCCGGTGCCTCAGGGACGGAAGGGGTGGTGATGCTTCGGATTTCCGTTACACTGCGGACATTTCCATCCTCGGAATAGGAAAATTCCAGCTGTGTGCCGGGCTGCATAAACGGAAGTCTTTCGTTTACATCGATAAATGCAGTGTACACATGGGAGTCGCCCTCAAGGGTGAAGTAGTAGCAGGTGCTTCCGGAAACAACAGCGTCTGCCACGGCGGCTACGGTTCCGGAGATCTCTGTGCTCTCCGTTTCCTCGGGAAGCTCCACATCCTCAAGATTCAGCGCCTTTCTGTAATTGCTCTTGGCTTCATCGATAGTCTGCCCGGTGCCTACGATCTGGTACTGTTCGACATCTACGAAGGCGTACATCTTCACAAGCCCTGCGTTGTCCTTCAGGGAGATAAAGTAGGTAGGCCGGTCGGAAACATTTAAGAGCAGAGGGAAGGTAGCCGTGTAGTTCAGATGCTGAACCTGTCCCTGGGCTGAGGCCATGGCCGAGGTTTCTGTGGCTCCGGGCACGGTGTAAAATTTCGTTTCCTTCGTGCGGCAGTTGACGAGGACGAAGCCGATATTGGACTCGTCGGCGGTAACAGAGCTCATGCCTGTATAGAGATAGACATCGTCGTTGATTGCCATATAGTTGTAGCCATAGGTAGTGCGGCGCACATCCTTCTGTCCGAAAATGGAATTCAGATAGCCGTGCTGGAATTTTCCATTGTCATCCAGCTGTGCGATCAGAAGATCCGCATAGTAGAGCTGATCGACCCACTGGGGAACCTCCTCCTTCGGGTACCAGACGCTCTCGCCTGTAACAGCATTGACCATGACAGCACCGTTAATATCCTTGCCGTCCCACCAGCCGATGCGGTAGGAGATGGTCGGCGCGATCCAGTAGGGGGTTCCGCTGTCGTCAATCTCGAAGGAAACGGTCTCGAATATCTTCGTCGGATAGTTGAAGCGGATGTAGCGGTAGATATTGCGGAAGAAATATTCACTTGGGGAATATTTCATGCCGCTGTCCAGCCACACCAGGTTGGTCTCCTGGGTCACCATGTCAACGGTCAGGTAGGCCGGCAGTCCCTCCTGGTGGTTAAACAGCCATTTGATGGGATCTGCATACCGGAGAGGCGTCACGCGGTAGGGAGCGCCATTATAATTGATCTGGGTGTAATCGTTCTGAATCTCAAACTGGGAGACTAACTCCGTCATCTCACCCAGCTTTCTGCTTCCCAGACGGGAGGCAGTATCCTTGTCCACCACCGGAATCTGGGACATGTTCAACTCAGCCACATCCTCGGCGAAGTCACCATTTTCAATGGTAATCAGGTCGCGGTACCTTGTGGCATTGAAAAACTGGATGCCTAAAAGGGAAGCGACAGTCATAAAAATGATGATGATGCCGATGGCAATAAAGCCGTACTTCAGAGGCCTTCCCATATTGACGCGGCTTTTTTTTCCGCTGTTTTTGCGGAACACAAACTGGCCGGTGGTCTCATCCCTGACCATCTCCACTCCGCGGCCGGAGCCGAGGGTCTGAAGAAAATCCTTCATATAGGAAAGAAAGTTGACCACAAGAACGATCAGAATGCAGAGGATAAGGAAGATAAAGAAATTCTTATCCTTTGGGTTAATTGCCGGAAGCATGGAATAAAACAGCAGAAAGATAAGCACTGCTGATATGAGAATCCTGACAATGATTGATGAAACATTTCTGGTTTTCATAAAGTCCTCCTTTATATATGTAGAAACTATTGTATCATTTACAGGGAGAAAATCAAGGATACGGAGGGAACTTAATGGAAAATTAATGGAATTGAGGATGAAATGCTGCGGATTTTTATAAGACGTCAGGAAAAATGAAAAATACAGGAGGAAGAGGAGGAAAGAATAGCATATCCGAAGGAGATGGTATAATAGCGAGGAAAGCGCATGCCATGCTTGCATGAGTATGCATTTGACGAGCAGTTTCATCGAGACGTTAGTCGAGATGGTATAATAGTTGAGAGCCTGTGATTTCGGCGAAGACGGCTGCAGGCATCTGAAGACCAGAAATATGATAGAGGATGAGAGAGGAGAGGAAGAGATGAACCTGAAAAAAATACATCATGCGGCAATTATTGTATCGGATTACAGGAAATCCAGAGAGTTTTACGTGGACAAGCTGGGCTTTGAGGTGATCCGTGAGAATTACAGGGCAGACCGGGGTGACTACAAACTGGATCTGCAGATGGACGGCTGCGAGCTGGAGCTGTTTGGAATAGCGGGAGCGCCCAAGCGTCTGTCCTATCCGGAAGCCTGCGGGCTCAGGCATCTGGCATTCGCTGTGGAAGATATAGAGGAGACAGTGAGGGAATTAAACGATATGGGAATCGAAACGGAGCCTGTAAGGGTGGATGAATTTACCGGGAAGAGGATGACATTCTTCAAGGATCCAGACGGACTGCCGCTGGAGCTGCATGAGTGATGAGATGGGGCGGATACGTTTCCGGAGACTGAGAAAGGGACAGCAGAGACAGATGACAAAAAGCATTGAAATAATGAAATAATATGAGAGAGGGCCTTTGAACAGATCGTTCAGAAGCCCTCTTCATGAATGCGATAAGCCGGTATTGGAATCATTTAAATCCCGATCCTTAAAAAGTGGAGACAACGGGATTCGAACCCGCGGCCTTTGCGTTGCGAACGCAACGCTCTCCCAGCTGAGCTATGTCCCCGTTTCATAAAACAATTTTATTATAGCACTCTGTCAGGCAAAATCAAGATTTGAGATGGAAAATTATGCGGGGCTGGCCGTTAAACTGCAAAAAAAAGGGAAAGGTAGGAAAAATGGAAAGAAAAAAGGGGGAGCCCGGCAGGCGTCCAGCCTGCCGGGATATGAAAAAGAATTAAGTAGCAAGCAGTGTTTTCTGTCTTGCTGACTGTATCATACCAATCAGGTGTGAAGAAACTGTGGTGAAAATGTGAAAAAAGTGTGTTTCCGTGAACTGAGAAGAAGATAAAAAGCAGCAGAGGAAAGAAAAGAAACAAGAGGGGCTCCAGCCGCAAGAAAATCATAAGAAAATCTTTAACATTTCCTGCCAGATGTTCCTTTTTGCAGATATTGACCGTATTTTCAAATGGTGTTATAATTTACAGGCATAAAAAGAGTTTTGCGCCTGGACAAAAAAGGCCGGTATCGGCTCTGTTCAGGAGCGAAATTTACGGAAAAAATCGCGGAACCTTCGTAAAGCTAATGGGGCATATGCAAGGAAGAAGTGAGGTTATAAAAGGGAGAGATCCGGGATATTTTTGATTGCGGGTATGGCGAAGCTATACCCAAAATTGTATTTTACGTCTATGCTTTTGACGATTTCTGCCGGCTTTTTGAGTGCAGATAAAGCGTTGAAAGAGAACAAGAAAAATAGAACAGGAGACTGACATGTGGTATGTGATCCAGACAACGACTGGAAAAGAAGAGGAGCTTGCCGGGATTGTGAGAAGGAATGTTTCCCATGCACTGTACGGCTCCTGTTTTTCGATGAAGCGGGAGCTTTTAAAACGGCTTGGAGGCAGATGGACGGCGGTTACGGAGACTATGTTTCCATCCTACGTGTTTTTAGAGACAGAGCAGCCGGAACGGCTTTTTTATGAGCTGAAGAGACTGCCGGAGTATACCAGGCTTTTAGGCGACAATGAGGGATGTTTTATTCCCATTGAAAAGGAGGAAGAGAATTTCCTCAATATCCTGCGCAGAAATGAAAAAGAAACGTGCGTCGCCGGACTAACGACGCTTGACTTAGATGAGGACGGAGGGATCCGGAAAGCAGACGGACCCCTTCAGTTTTTTTTAGATAAAATTGTAAAGCTGAATCTCAGGAAAAGGTTCGCTGTGGTGGAACTGAAGGTTGCCGGGAAAGAGTGGAGGGCAATGATGGGAATTCGGCTGAGGAAAGATGTTGAAAGAGGATAAATCATATAGAAGCTGACGGCTGAATAGGCCGTATGGGAAATGAGGGAGTCTCGTGGAAGGGGCTCTTATTTTTTTGCGTGAAAGAGGAGGAGAGAGGTATGATGAAGGTTCCATTTTCGCCGCCGGATATTACGGAAGAAGAAATCAGTGAGGTGGCTGAGGCCATGCGATCTGGCTGGATTACCACTGGTCCCAGAACAAAGAAGTTTGAACAGGAGATTGCAGCTTTTACAGGAACGAAACGTGCTGTCTGTCTGAATTCAGCGACTGCCTGTATGGAGCTGACTCTTCTGCTCCTTGGAATCGGAGAAGGAGACGAGGTGATTACCAGTGCATATACCTACACAGCAAGCGCCAGCGTTGTCTGCCATGTGGGAGCGAAACTGGTTCTGGTAGATACGGCTCCTGATTCCTTCGAGATGGACTACGATAAGCTGGAGCAGGCAATTACAGAAAGAACGAAGGCTGTTATTCCGGTGGATTTGGCGGGAGTAGTCTGCGATTATGACAGGATATTTGAGATTGTGGAAAGAAAACGCGAGCTGTTCCATGCTGAAAATGAACTTCAGAAGGCTATCGGAAGGGTTGCTGTATTGGCTGACGCTGCTCACGCTTTTGGAGCGTCCAGGAAAGGTAAAATGTGCGGGCAGATCGCAGATTTTACCAGCTTTTCTTTCCATGCTGTAAAAAATCTGACTACAGCGGAGGGGGGAGCTGTCACCTGGAATGAAATCCCGGGGATAGACAGCGACTGGATATATGGACAGTATCAGCTTCTTTCCCTGCATGGACAGAATAAGGATGCTCTAGCAAAGACGAAACTTGGAGCATGGGAATATGACATTGTGGGAACCTATTACAAATGTAATATGACGGACATTATGGCGGCTATCGGACTGGTGCAGTTTAAACGCTATCCTGAGCTGTTAAAGAGAAGAAGAGAGATCATCGAACGATATGAGGCTGGACTGGCTGGACTTCCAGTGGAGAGTCTGAAACATGATGACGGGGACAGCAGTTCCAGTCGCCATCTTTACCTTCTGAGACTTACCGGAAAGGATGTATCATACAGAAATCAGGTAATCGAGAAGCTGGCAGAGCGTGGAGTTGCGGCGAATGTACATTATAAACCGCTTCCTATGCATACGGCCTATAAAAATCTGGGATTTGATATAAAGGATTTTCCTAATGCATACCGGATGTACGAAAATGAGGTTACTCTGCCGCTACATACATGCCTGACCGATGAGCAGGTGGATTATGTGATCAGCGCGCTGAAGGATATTCTGGAGGAGCGATGAAGAAAAAAGTGAGAAAGACACTGTGGAGGGAATGGGGGGAACTTCCGGAATTTATGAGAAACGAGGAAGTGAAGCCCTACTATGAGGCGCTCAACAGGAGGCGGGGGAGCATCGCAGTTAAGAGGACATTTGATTTTGCCATGTCTTCTGTTATGCTGGCGGCACTTTCCCCCGTATTTGCCGCACTGGCCCTTATGATCAAACTGGATTCCAAAGGGCCTGTGTTTTACAGACAGGAGAGAGTGACCCAGTACGGCAGAGTATTTAAAATATATAAATTCCGTACCATGGTTCAGGATGCAGATAAAATCGGAAGCCTGGTAACCACAAGTGGAGACGAGAGAATCACGAGAGTGGGGAAACGGCTTCGCGGATGCCGGCTGGACGAGCTGCCACAGCTCATCAATATCTGGAAGGGAGAAATGAGCTTCGTAGGGACAAGGCCTGAGGTGGTGAAGTACGTCAAACAGTACACCAGGGAAATGTACGCCACGCTCCTGCTGCCTGCGGGGGTGACATCGGAGGCAAGCGTAATGTTTAAGGATGAAGATGAAATGATTGCCGAAGGGGTGAAGGAAGGGCTGAGCGTGGACGAGGTGTACGTGGAGAGAGTGCTGCCGGAGAAGATGAAAGGGAATCTGGATGGAGTTAGAAGGTTCTCGGTGGTTAAAGAAATGTTGATTTTAATAAAAACAGTAGTTGCTGTAACTAGATAAGGAGTTGCGATGGACCATAAATTCAGTGTTTTAATGTCACTGTATATAAAAGAAAAAGTGGAATATTTTCAAGAGTGTATGGAAAGTATTTTGAATCAAACAATATTGCCAAATGAGATAGTAATTGTAGAAGACGGCCCGATTTCAAAAGATGTTTATGAAGCTATACAATTTTATGAAAAAAAATATCCTGATCTAATAAAACGAGTACCATTAAAGAAGAATAGAGGACTTGGGCTGGCCTTGGCTGAAGGAGTGAAAGCATGTAACTATGATTTGATAGCTAGAATGGATACAGACGATATTTGCGCTCCAACGCGCTTTGAGTTGCAATTAGAAGAATTTAAAAAGAATAGTCATTTAGACATTGTGGGGGGATATATTAAAGAGTTTGAAGGCGTAAAAGAAAATGTACTTGCAGAGAGAAAAGTTCCTCTTAGTTACAAAGAGATATGTAAATATCAGAGGAAAAGAAGCGCCTTTAATCACATGACAGTAATGTATAAAAAGAAAGCGGTGTTAAATGCGGGTAATTATAAAGATGCTCTTTACATGGAAGATGATCTGCTCTGGTGTGATATGTTGAGAAAAGGAGCTTACGGAATTAATATACCGGTTGATTTAGTCTATGTTAGAACCGGGCTTGCAATGATTAGGAGAAGAGGCGGTTGGGAATACTTCAAGCATTATTGCAATGGAAGAAAAAAGATCCGAAAAACAGGTTTTATTTCAGATTGGGATTATCTTAGTACAATTCTTATTCAATTTATAGTTTGCCTTATGCCAGAGCAACTTAGATTCGCCTTTTTTAAAAGGATTTTGAGATAACTTACTAACTAGCATCAAAAAAAAATTAAATTAGAGAGGAAAAATTTATGATACCTAAGATTATTCATTATTGCTGGTTTGGGGGAAATGAACTTCCAGAAGAATCAAAAAGATATATTGAGTCTTGGAAAAGATACTGTCCAGATTACCAGATTATTAAATGGAGCGAAGAAAACTTTGATGTAAATAGTGTTCCATATACCAAAGAGGCATATGAAGAGAAAAAATGGGCTTTTATTACAGATTATGTAAGATTAAAAGTCTTATATGAATCAGGAGGAATCTATATGGATACAGACGTGGAAGTAATTAAACCTTTAGATGATCTTTTAACTGAACCAGGATTTTCAGGATTTGAACTTCCCGATAAAGTTCCTACAGGAATCATGGCTTGTGAAAAGGAAAACAAATTCATTGGTGAGCTGCTTAGTCTGTATAAAGATAAGCACTTTGTAGATGGGGAGCATCATACAGATATGACGACAAATGTAGAACTTATATCCAATTTTTCACAGAAAAAAGGGCTTCTTTTAAACAATAAGAAACAGAGAATTATGGATTACACATTTTATCCTACTGATTATTTTTGCCCGAAGAATAATCGGACATTGGAATTGACGGTTACTAAAAATACATACACAATTCATCATTTTGCAGGTTCATGGCTTCCATCTTCAGGAAAGATAAACTCTAAAATAAAAAAAGTATTGGGTCCCAAAATGATGAAAAAGGTAATCGCGGTAAAGGATTTTTTAGAGTGATATGCGAAAAACAAAAGAGAAATTAAAATTAATGTTATTTAGAAATTTGCTGAAAATTTTTTATATTTTTCCAGTAAAACAAAATCAGATTTTTTTTTCAAGCTATGAAGGTAAGAGTTATTCTTGTAATCCGAAATATATTTATGAAAAGCTCATTGAAAAAAGCAACGGAGAGTTTTTGTGTATATGGGAAATGAATCAAACAGACGTGGAAGAGATAAAAGGCAATCCAATTTTAACAGCCCATAACTCATTAAAATATATTTATTACATATTGACCTCCAAAATTATTATTACGAATAATGGAATAACTCCTGTATTGCCTGTTAGACGGAAACAAATCCAAATTAACACATGGCATGGAGGTGGGGCTTATAAAAAAGGAGGGATAGATGTCGAAGAGGATATAAATGGCTCATCTAGGAAAAGGATTGAGATATCAGCAAAACAAACTACGTTTTTTATCTCAAGCTCTGAGATTTTTTCTGAAATTATGAAAAAGGCTCTTCTTCTTTATAATTGCCAGTTTGTTTCCTGCGGCATGCCACGAAATGATCTGTTTTTTTCTGTGAACGACAAGATAAAAGTTCAAGTACGAAAAAAGTTGAATATTTTAACAAAAAAACGGCTGGTCTTATATGCACCTACCTATAGAGGAAATGCTGGCGAAGATAATTTTTCTGATGAAATTGAGATGCTTGATGTACAAAGACTTTTAAGTGTTTTGAAAAAAAAATTTGGAGAGGATTGGATATTTTTATTTAGAAGTCATTATTTTTCAGAACATAATTTTGAGTTAGAAGAAAATTGTAGAAATGTCAGTAAGTATCCCGATATGCAGGAATTACTTTATACAGTGGATGTTCTGATTACCGATTATTCATCGTCTGTCTGGGATTTTTCGTTTACAGATAAACCAGGATTCCTTTATACACCAGATCTAAGTAAATATAAAAAAGAAAGGGATTTCTATTTAGATATAGATGAATGGCCCTATCCAGTCTGCAGAAACAACGAAGAACTGGAGCAGGAAATTATAAAGTTTAATGAAGAAAGTCAAAAAAGGAGAAATGAAAAACATCATACAATGTTGAAAAGTTATGAAACAGGGTGCGCTTCAGAACAAATTTATAACTTAATAAAAGAACAATGTCAATCTAAGGAAAAAAGAAATGGAAAAGAACCATAATTACGAAAATATTGCCTTAAAGCTATTTATTGCCTCACATGCTTTATTCATTTTTTATGAACCACTGGGCATACCGGTAGTATTTAACATGCTATTATGGACTAGTGCTATTTTCGTTCTTCTGCTAAACAGAAAAATGGCCAGAATAAATGGAATTCTTGCTGGAGTTCTATGCTTTTCAATTCTAGTTATACTGAATATAAGAGGAACTGAGTACATAAGCAGAGGAAGCTATTATTTAATAGCTATGCTGGTATCTGTATTGTTTTTGCTTTTGTTCACTGAATCCGAAAATAATCTGAATAAAAACTATAGTATATTTATACTTCCAGCAGTTATATCGGGATGTCTGATCTGGATATATAAAATTGTACCTTCTGTGTACTTCTCAATAGTAGAACCCCTAATGAAACCAGAACATTTAGCATATAACCAACATTTAATTCGTGAAGGGTATGCGCCAAGTCTTGGGTATGAGATAGGGGTAACTGCAGATTGCATCGTATTAAGCTTATTTTTTATTATTTCTGAGTATAAGAAGAAAAAATTACGAGTCATACTTTTTTTATTTCTATTTAGCTCTCTGGTTTTTCTGGGAAGAAGAGGAGAGTTACTTGCTTTTTTTGCATCTGTAGTGCTGTTTGTTTTTATCTGTATAAATCGTCAGAAAAAAGCTGCTGTTTTAATGAGCATTTTTATTTCTGTAGTATTGGGCCTTATAATGTGTTTGGTAATTCAAGGAGTGTTAGTGGATTACAAAGGTACAAATCGTTATCTAATGACGTTTTCAGAATTACTGTCAGGTGAAGACATAATGAATGGAAGGTTAGGGCTGTATGTGACAGCAGTAGAACTGTTTAAAGAACATATTCTATTTGGAATTGGTTGGGGAGGATTTGCTGAAGAAGGAAGAAAAATTATAGATATAGTTTCAAATGTACATAATATTTATCTACAACTCTTCTGTGAAGTTGGAATATTTGGGGCTTTGTGTATAATAAGCATTCTACTTAGTATCTTTTTTGCAAGTGGGAAGGCACTTGTTTCTGAAAAAGATGGAGAAAGAAAAACGGTTTTAAGATTTTCTTTTTTAGTACAAACTTATATTTTAACCAAGGGAATTATGGATAACTCTATTTATTATAGTAATTTTTGGATTCTGTATGCTGTAACTGTTCTTCCATTGATACAAGATAATTGGAAAAAAAGCAGAGCAAAATTATATTTTTAGTGAACATAGAAAAGGATATTGAAATTGTTTATGCTAAGACAATTAAAAACCAGATGGATGGGGTTAAATGATGCCGCTAAAGCTTCATTAGTATTTATGATGGTTAGTTTCTTGAATGAAGGTATCAGATTTATTACAACGCCTATTTATACAAGGCTTTTAACTGCAGAGGAATATGGAATTACATCTGTATATTACTCTTGGGAGGCAATTTTAGGGGTTTTTACTATGCTGTCACTACAGTATGGAATTTTTAATAATGGAATGTTTGAATTTAAAAACGACAGAGATTCCTTTATATCATCAATTTTATTTTTATCAAATCTGGTAACAGTAGGTATATTTTGCGTTTTGATGTTTCTTGTACGAAAAGGGCTCCAGATTGGTCTGAATGTTTCTTTAATATATTTAATGTTTATCATTTTTATGGTAAAACCGGCTAATAACTTCTGGGTTTCAAGACAAAGATATGAATTTAAGTATATAAAACCTGCTATTATTTCTGCCATTCTTGCTGTCCTGTCACCTGCTTTCGGGATTTTTTTTCTGCTCTATGCGGATGGAGATAAAGCAAGTATAAAACTTTGGGCTTCCTATATTCCCAGTTTGGTGATTTGGTTTGTATTTTATCTTTATACATATGTAAAGACACGATTAAGAATCCGCTTGTCGTATGTATGGTATGCATTTAAATTAAGTATTCCTCTTGTGCCACACTATGCTTCACAGTATATTCTTTCAGCTGCTGACAGAATAATGATTGCTAAAATGGTAAACGAAGCGAGTGCAGGGATCTATGGTATTTCAGCAACAGCAGCTGCTGTGGTGAGCATTATCTGGAATTCAATTAATGCAGTTTTGACGCCATGGACATATGAAAAAATGGGAAGTCAGGATTATCAAAGTATATATTCACTTACAAAATGGATTTGTGTTTTATATGCAGTATTCTGCTCCTTGATTATGCTTACTGCTCCAGAAATTATGTGGATTGTGGCTCCTTCCTCTTACCATGAGGGAACATATTTGATTCCTCCAATTATAGCAGCTACCTATTTTTCGGGGTTATATACCTTGTTTGGAAATGTAGAGTTGTTCTATAAAAAAGTAAATATGATAATGATTGCTAGTATTATGGCTGCGGGATTAAATGTGGTTTTAAATGTAGTGTTTATAAAACTGTTTGGTTACCATGCAGCAGCATATACAACATTATTTTGCTATTTACTTTATACTGTTTTTCATTATTTAAACATGAAAAAAATAGAGAAGAACAAAGTCTATGATATCCGTTTCATTTCAGGTGTATCTGCTGTATTAATTGGTTGTGCAGTTTTATCGCCTTTAATCTATGACTATTTTATTATAAGATATTTGGTTTTGATTTGTGCCTTAGCTATTATTTGCATGAAGAGAAGAAACATAATAGATATTCTAAAAAAATTAAGATAGTAGCCATTTAGCATATTTATAGAGGACTCTGCAGAGTTATCCAACATTATAAAGTATATTGATAAGAGGAAAAAGTGAGAATGAATATAGCAGTTATATTTGCTGGAGGAGTAGGAAGCAGAATGCACAGTAGAGAGATACCAAAACAGTTTCTAAAACTCCATGATAAACCAATTATTATTCATACCTTGGAAATTTTTGAAAACAGCTCTCTGATTGATGCAATTGTAATAGCCTGTGTTCAGCCATGGATACCATATTTGAATAAACTGGTTTACCAATATCGATTGGACAAGGTGAAGAAAATAGTTCCAGGAGGAGAAACGGGACAGCTTTCTATTTTCAAGGGACTATGTGCAGCAGAGGAGATAGCAGAAAATGATAAAAGCATTGTACTGATTCATGATGGAGTAAGGCCACTGATTAATGAAGAAGTAATAAGAAAAAACATTGAAAGTGTAGAAAAATATGGTTCCGCTATAACAACGAGTATTGTAAAAGAAACTATTTTAGTTGTCAAAGAAGATGGACGGATCGATCATGTACCTGATAGAAGAAATTCTAGAGTTGCAAAAGCCCCACAAAGTTTTTGGCTTAGAGAGATTATGGAGTTACATAAAAGAGCATTATCAGAGGGAAAAACAGATTTTATTGATTCGTGTACTATGATGCAATATTACAATCACTCTCTGCATCTTGTAGATGGGCCATATGAAAATATAAAGATTACAACTCCAGATGATTTTTATACTATGCGTGCGCTTTTGGATGCAAAAGAAAATGAACAGATTTATGGTTACTCGGAATAATGAGTTTATCAGAAACAAATGAAAAGAGGAAAAAGTTATGAATTTAAGCTATGAAAAAGAGATGGACACAGAAATTATTCCAAAGGAGCTTAAAAACGCAAAACTTTTAGTAACAGGAGCGTCGGGGCTTATTGGTTCTGTTTTGACAGAATATTTGTTAAAAGAAAATGCCCAGTATCAGATGGGAGTAAAACTGATATTGCTTGTACGCAATCGGGAAGATTTGCTATCTAAGTTGGGAAATAGAATAGGTAAGGAGAACATACAGATTATCCAAGGAGATATTTGCTGTTTGCCTGAGATAACCGATGATATAGATTATATTATTCATGGTGCAAGTATTACAGCAAGCAGTATGATGATCGAACATCCAGTACAGGTTATAAAAACCAACTTGAAAGGAACTGCTAATATTCTTGAATTTGCAAAAAAAAAGAGCGTAAAAGGAGTAGTTTATTTGTCTACTATGGAGGTCTATGGATTCACAGAAGAGGAAAAACTTCTTACAGAGGAACAAGTTCAATATTTAAATCCGCTCGAGCTTAGAAGTAGCTATCCAGAGAGTAAAAGAATGTGTGAAAATCTATGTGTTTCATATGCAAGTGAATTTCACATCCCAGTCAAAATTATTAGGCTTGCGCAGACATTTGGACGGGGAGTCAAAGCGGATGATACGCGTGTATTTGCCCAATTTGCTAGATGCGTTAGAGATGGAAAAGATATCGAAATCATGACAGATGGGAGAAGTAAAAGAATGTATCTGGATACAGAGGATGCGGTTAGAGCGATCCTCACAGTACTTCTAAAAGGAAAGACAGGGGAAGTTTATAATGCGGCAAATAAGGAAACCTATTGTTCAATACGGGAAATGGCTGAAATGGTGGCATCAGAGATATCAGAAGGAAAGATAAAAGTTTATGTAGGAGTAGGTAAGGAAAATGTGAAAAAATTTCCTCCTGCTCATAAGTTAATGTTAGATGTTTCGAAACTGGAGGAATTGGGGTGGAGGCCGGAAACTGGGCTTAGAGAGATGTATTTGGAAATGATAGAGGGATGGCAATAATTAAAAAATTAAAAATATAATAAAGAGATCTCTGCTATTTTTTGAAGATTGATGAAAATGGACAGAATAGGAGAAAGTAAATGAAAAAAGTTTTAGTTGTTTTTGGGACACGCCCAGAGGCGATAAAAATGTGTCCTCTCGTCCGTGAATTGAAAATGAGAAATAATTTTTTAATAAGGGTATGTGTGACAGGACAACACAGACAAATGCTTGATCAGGTGTTAAAGACCTTTGAAATTGTTCCTGATTATGATTTGGCAATTATGAAGAAAAGTCAGACCCTGTTTGATATAACTGGAGAAATTTTGAGCAGAATAAAGAAGGTACTTGAAGCGGAAAAGCCGGATGTTGTACTGGTTCATGGAGATACATCTACAACCTTTGTGACAGCATTGGCTTGTTTTTATATGCAGATACCAGTAGGGCATGTGGAGGCTGGGCTTCGTACATATAATCTGTATTCTCCATTTCCTGAAGAATTTAACCGTCAAGCCGTAGGAATAATTGCCTCTTATCATTTTGCACCAACAGAAATGGCCAAGAGTAATTTACTTAGAGAAGGAAAAAGACCAGAGACAGTCTATGTAACGGGAAATACTGCCATAGATGCCCTTAAAATAACTGTATGTCCAGAGTTTGAAAATGCTCATCTTAAATGGGCGGAAGGAAGTAGGTTGATTATGATCACAGCCCATAGACGGGAAAACTTAGGAGAGCCAATGCAGCATATGTTTCGTGCTATTAGGAGAGTATGTGATGAGCATGAAGATATAAAGGCGATCTATCCAATTCATATGAATCCAGCAGTAAGAAAGGCGGCTAATTCTATTTTGGGCGGTGATGAAAGAATACGTATTATAGAACCTTTGGATGTCTTGGATTTTCATAATTTTTTGGCACGTTCTTATTTAATATTGACAGATTCTGGCGGGATACAGGAGGAGGCGCCTTCACTGGGAAAACCGGTTCTGGTAATGAGAGAGACAACAGAACGTCCAGAGGGAATTCAAGCTGGTACTTTAAAGCTAGTAGGTACTGATGAAGATACAATATATAAAGCCTTTAAACAGCTTTTAGAAGATAAGAAAGAATATGAGAGAATGAGTAAGGCATGTAATCCTTATGGTGATGGGTTTGCAAGCAAAAGGATAGCAGATATATTGGAAGAGATTTAAATAAAAAGAAAAAAATAAAATATGAATACTAGAAAGTAAAAATTAGAAAGGGCATCTAAAAGAAAGATGGTGCGCATAGATAGAGGAATTGTTTTTGCTAGAACAATGTCAGTTATTATGATTGTGAGCTGCCATATTTTACAATATTATGGAAATTTCTTGGCTTGGTATCTTAATGTTGGGGTAGAGATTTTTCTTATTATTTCTGGAATTCTATATGGGCAAAAAACGATTGAAAAGCCAGCGGAATGGATAAAGAAACAATGGATCAAGTTGTTGGTTCCATACTGGACTTACTCAGTTTTTGCTATATGTATCTATAAATTATATGCCCCAGAATACGTTACAGTAGAGGGAATTTTAGGGTTGTTTCTAACTGCTTCCCGCTTTCCCGGTCTGGGACATCTTTGGTATGTAAACTACATATTATTCTTGTATTTATTTACGCCGTATTTACAAAATTTTTATGAAGAATATTTTCAAAAACTATCGGATAAGAAAATGTTTTTAGGATTAGTGATATTTACAGGGCTCTTATGTATGTTACAGTATTATGGTATTTTTCAGTATGAAGTGAACAGAGTAGTATGCTATTATACAGCGTATTTTTTGAGCAGAAGGTATCTCTATTATAATAAAGAAAAACACAAGCATAATTTGAACAAAATAGCAATTGTAACCATTATACTATCCGTACTTCTGACTATACTAAGAATATATATTCAATTTTTCGGTTCTATTACATTCCCTATATGGGATACGGCGGTTTTATATATCCATTCGTTAATGGGATTTGGACTGTTTTATATGCTTTATTACATTGGAAATAAAAAAGGTATAGCAAATAGTAAAGTCATTAATTTCATTAATAAATATTCTTATCAAATATATTTGGTACATCACCTATACATTTTAGGCCCGGAAAATATAAATTTGATGAAACTAATTCCTGATATGACAGGAACCTGTATACTATTAATTATTGTAATAGTGGTATCTGCAGTATTTTTTGATAAGGTAGTTCAAATAGTAAAGCCTATAAAGAATAAGGTGTAATTATTTGGTGAACGGTAGATAATGGATATCTCGACCTATGGAATTACGTATGAGAAAATAGGTTAATACTAAATAAAGAGTATCAAAGAGGCTGTGAAGAAAAGGACATGTTGACAAACTAAGAAGAAATGGCTTTCTGTATGGTATACTTATTATATCAATTGTAGGAGATCATTTTTTATGATGAGAAAACAAAGCGGACAAATCCAGATGGTAATCCTTGACACTACCTTCTAAGATGACGTATAATTAAGGACCCGTTGACAAAGTTTCCGAATATTGTATTCCCATGGTATAATGGAAACAAAAGACTAACTATTAAAAGTCAAGTTTAAGATGAAATTTTTTTGAATGAATTGCAGAAATGCATTTCAGATAAAAGTGTACCTTGAAAACTGCATGACAAACAGAGTGTCATTTCAGGCACTCTAAAAGGAGATATTTACAGAATAAGTTAAGCTGCCGGTACGTATGCCTGCCCTGATTTTTCCATTGCGAATATCAACCGTACAAGTTTCTTTGCGGCAGTATACGGTAAACCATGGGTACTGGCTCATTTTTTGACCGCCGTTTCCGGCGGCCATGTTTACAGATTGGTTGTTTTTGACTTGCTCCGGCAGATCTCCGGCAACTGGTCTGACCATGAAAGCAGTTCCTCAATGAAGCTGTAATCCGTATCATCCTGATGGTCTTTCACAACTGTCAGGACATAATCCAGATAGCGGAACGGATTCAGGTTATTGGCTTTCGCTGTTTCCGTTATACTGTAGATGATCGGTAAGCGCTTTATAACCAACCGGATAGTCAAACTCCAACTTTTGTGAGATACTTCAGATACTTGGAGTAATTCACTTCCTATCCGGTTCTCGGAGTTGCAAAAGCTATGCTTTAATCTCACATCTTGAGTCGCTTTTGTTGTACCTGATTACTCCAAAATCTCACGTTGGAGGAGATGAATCAAATGAGTACAACTTTAAATGATGAACATTGGTTAAATCTGATCACCCAGTGCAGATCCAGCGGGCTTACCGACCGCCAATGGTGCATAGAAAACGGGATCCCTGTCAGCACATTTTACTACCACGTCCGGGCTTTACGCAAAAAAGCCTGCGAGGTTCCGGAAGCAGTGGATGCTGCCGCACAGAAACAGGAAGTTGTCCAGATCCCACTCTGGGAAAGGGAACAGCATTCAGATACCGTAGCTTTCCATACGCCCTCGATCTGTCTGGAAATGCAGGGCATCCGTATCGAGATCCATGAACAGGCCGGGGCGGATGTGATCCGCAATACTCTTCTTGCCCTGCGGCAGACGCTGTGACCGGATCAAAGCGCTCCATTTTGAAAAAGATGGCTTCTGCCTCTATTATAAACGTTTAGATGATGGGCGGTTCCAGTGGCCCCGGGATTCTTCCGAAGTAAGAAATCTTAGCCGGCAGGAATACCGCTGGCTTTTAGGGGGGCTTTCCATCGATCAGCCTAAGGCAATCCGGCCTGCCCGGAAAAAGGACTTCTGACCTTTGTGCAAAAGGGAGAAATTTTTTCTTCCCTTATAGGGCGGAAAAAACGCTGCTGATGGGTTATCCACATAACAATGGAACCGCCGGGAGATTAGGGGGATAACGCTTTCCATTTTTCCCGGGTTACTGTTCGCGTGTGGAAAACCCAACGTTTTTCATAGGGAATATCCCGCCGATGCTATGTGTTTTCCACATGTTCCTTTCGTCAAAATGACGACGGCAGTACGGCGGAAAATTCGCTTTTCTGCTGGATTTCCGGTATAATAGGAACCAGCAAAAAGAAAGGTGGTTCCCTATGCCGCAGTCAGAGATGGAAGCGCTCATACAGCTTCAGAAAGAGACCATTGAATCCCTTCGTCAGCTGGTGGACAGCCAGCGTCATACAATCGAGCAGATGACCAAAAGTCATGAGGAGCAGACCGCACAGCTGAACCAGACGATCGCAAATCTCAATGAGACAGTCGAATATCTGAAGAAAAAGCTGTTCGCATCTTCCAGCGAAAAAACAAAAAAAGAGGCATTTCCAGGACAGATGGATCTGTTCAATGAAGCAGAAGCCACTGCAGATCCTTCTGTCCCGGAACCAGCTCTTGAGGAGGCTGTTGGTGGTTATAAACGTAAGGCAAAGAAACCAAAGGCCACCAGGGAAGAGATCCTTGCAGGGCTTCCTGTAGTGGAAGTTCCCTGCACCGTGCCGGATGAGGACAGGAACTGCCCCTACTGCAATGCTCCGATGGAGGTTATCGGGAAAAAGGTCGTGCGGGGAGAACTGCGGATCATCCCTGCAAAAGTGGAACGGATCCAGTATGTCCAGGAAGTGCTTGGCTGTCCGGAATGTAAGAAAGACGGCGCTTCTGTTATCGTTGGGGCTGAAACACCAAGCCCGCTGCTGAAGCACAGCCTGGCATCTCCGTCCACGGTTGCTTACGTAATGTATCAGAAATATGGGAACAGCATCCCTCTTTACCGCCAGGAGGCGAACTGGAAACAGCTGGGAGTAAAGCTCCCCAGAGCGACACTGGCTAACTGGGTCATCAAATGCGGCATAGATTATATGGAGCCGGTGTATGAACAGCTTCACCAGCACCTGCTGGAGAGGGACATCATCCATGCAGATGAAACACCCTGCCAGGTACTGAGGGAAGAAGGGAAAACGGCACAGTCCAAGTCCTATATGTGGCTGTATGGCTCCGGGAACGATGGGCTGCCGCCGATCCGCCTGTATGATTACCAGCCCAGCTGCGGAGGATATCATGCGGAGGAATTTCTAAAAGGATTCTCCGGTTACCTTATCTGCGATGGCTTCAGTGGCTGCAATAAGCTGAAGGGTGTCATCCGCTGTGGCTGCCTTGCCCATATGAGGCGGTACTGGAATGAAGCGCTTCCCGGAAAATCCAGGAAGTCTTCCGATAAGACCCCTGCAGAAATCGGTTTAAACTACTGTAACCAGTTATTCGAACTGGAAAAGGAGTATGCGGATCTGGATGCCGACACCCGGAAAGCTAAGCGCCTTGAGACAGAGTCTGCCATCTGGGAGGCTTACTGGTCATGGCTTGAAACAGTGAAGCCAGCTGGCAGAAGCCGTCTGGCCAAAGCGGTGACCTATGCGAAAAACCAGAAGCCATATATGGAGAACTACCTGTTGGATGGGCGGTGCTCCATATCGAACAATATCGCAGAAAATATCGCCCGCCCCTATGCAGTAGGCCGGAAAAATTTCCTGTTCCACGATACCGTAAAAGGCGCCCGTGCCAGCTCTATCATTTACAGTTTAGTAGAAACTGCAAAACTCAACGATCTGAATATCTACGCATATCTGGAGACCGTACTGCTCTATATGCCGGACTACAAAAATGAGCCCGAAGGGATAGAAGAGCTGATGCCATGGTCTGACATGATACAGCAGAGATGTCGGATCAAATCGAAAAGTTGAAGTTGGAGTATTTTACTTCAACTATAGCGGAATACTTTATGGGAAGATAGCCATTATTTTATTGAGCGCTTACGATCTACTCACCAGAAGAACTGAATAGCTTCAGCAAAGAAACGCTCGTAGCAGTGATCCTGTCCATGCAGAGCAGCTGAGCCAGCTGAACGCAAACAAGGAGCGTTTGATCGAGCAGATCGCAGACGCCAACAATAAACGCTATGGGCGTTCTTCTGAAAAACTGGATGTCATAGCAGGCCAGTTAGAACTGGAACTCATCTTTAACGAAGCGGAAGCCCTGACAGAAACACTCTATGTCGTTGAGCCGGCTGAAGAGGATGTGATCCAGGTCAGCCGCCGGAAAAGGAAAGGGAAACGTGAGGAAGATTTAAAGGATCTTCCAATTGAAGTGATCCCTCATACTCTTTCGGATGAAAAACTACAGGAACTCTTCGGTCCGGATGGCTGGAAGAGGCTTCCGGATGAAGTTTATAAAAGAGTCCGTGTTCAGCCGGCTGTGTACACAGTCGAAGAGCATCATGTAGCTGTCTATGCCGGCAGGGACAATCAGACGATCGTTAAGGCAGACCGTCCGAGAGATCTGCTGCGGAACAGCATCCTGACTCCTTCTCTGGCGGCAAGTATCATGAATGCCAAGTATGTAAACGGACTTCCTCTGTACCGGATCAGTCAGGAATTCCTGCGGAACGACATCCACATTTCCAAGCAGGTGATGGCGAACTAGATGATCCAGTGTGCGGACCGGTATCTGGGAATCCTTTATGATTATCTCCATAAAGAACTGTACCGTTTCCATGTGCTGCAGGCCGACGAAACTCCGGTTATGGTATCGAAGGATGGGCGCCCCGCAAACAGCAGGAGTTATATGTGGATCTACCGCACTGGGAAGATCTACAAAGATACGCCCATCGTCCTGTATGAATATCAGCGGACCCGAAAAGCAGACCACCCACGAGAATTCCTGAATGGCTTTACAGGTGTAGTTGTCTGTGACGGCTATTCCGCTTACAGGAAGCTGGACCGGGAAAATCCGGATATCACATTTGCCGGGTGCTGGACACATGCAAGGCGCTATTTTTCGGACGCTTTAAAAGCCCTTCCGAAAGCAGCACAAAAAGCTGCGAAAGATACCGTTGCGTATGAAGCTGTGAAGCGGATCGGGGCCATCTATCATCAGGACAATCAGTTGGCTGCCCTGGAACCGGATAACCGAAAGAAACAGCGTCAGATCACCGTCAAACCTCTGGTGGAGGCTTTCTTTGCGTGGGTAAAAGAGATTCCATCTTCCAATCATCTTCCCAAAGGGAAAACACTGGAAGGGATCAACTACTGTATCAATCAGGAAGAGACACTGAAAGTATTCCTGAATGATGGGGAAGTTCCACTTGACAACAACGTAACAGAAGGAGCACTCCGCAGCTTCTGTGTGCACAAACACGCGTGGAAGCTGATCGACAGTATCGATGGTGCGAAAGCCAGCGGGATCATCTACAGTATAACGGAAACAGCGAAAGCCAATAACCTGAATCCGTTCCGCTATCTGGATTATGTCCTGACAGTTGTGAAAGACCATCAGGATGATACGGATTACAGCTTCATTGAGGAACTGCTTCCATGGTCAGACCAGTTGCCGGAGATCTGCCGGAGCAAGTCAAAAACAACCAATCTGTAAGCATGGCCGCCGGAAACGGCGGTCAAAAAATGAGCCAGTACCCATGGTTTACCGTATACGTATATCCGGCTGACATGTGGAGTAATTCCCGTCCAGAACTCCATCAGATCCCGGCCAAAAGCGGCTCGAAGCTCTTCCATTGTAATTTCTGCATCTCCCTGTTTTCCGAAGAGGACGACCTCGTCCCCCTCTGCAGCTTCCGGGCAGTCTGTCAAATCCAGGATGGTATGCTCCAAGCAAATGCTGCTGGCCACCGGAACGCGTTTTCCGCGGAGCAATACAGAACCTCCATTGGCAAAGTTTGGGCTTATCCCATCACTGATGCCTCCTGCCATAACCCCAATATGCTTTGGAACATCCAGCCGGACAGCCTGGTAGCCTGGCCCAAATTTCCCGCCTATGACATCTTTTACCATGAGAAGCCTGCTTTTCCACGCTTTCATGGGGAAAGAGAGCGCCGGATGACCATCTCTTTTCTCCAGCGGGGAATATCCCCAGACAGCACGCCCCGGGCAGATGCCGGAGAGCCTTAGGTTCGGATAGGCGATGCTTCCGGGGGTGTTGGCAAGCTGCATGAAAGGAACAGACAGTCCCAGCTCTTTCAGTACGCGGGTTCCATCCAGAAAACGGCGGTATTGCCAGTCAGCATACTCGTGAGGTTTATCAGGCCAGTCGGCTGCTGCCATATGACTGTAAATTCCCTCAATTTTAATACCTGGCAAGGCTGCCGTCTGCCTCACGAAATCAGGAAATTCTTCTGCATTCACGCCAAGCCTTCCCCGGCCGGTTTCAATTCCAAGGAATACGGGATGCTCTGCCTTAGAGAGACGGGAGATGGCCTGGGCCGCTTTTACTGAGAAGATCGTTGGAATTAAGCTGTAGCGGATATATAAATCCGCCACCTCTTCAACCAGGTTTCCCGCAAAGATAAGGATGGGGGTCTGAATTCCATTCTCCCGCAGCAGAATTGCTTCATCGATATTTCCAACACCAAGATAATCTGCCCCTGCCTGTTCCAGGGCCCGGCAGGATTCTACGATTCCATGTCCGTAAGCATTTGCCTTTACTGCGGGCATGATTTTGATGCCAGGCCCTGCCATGGAACGCAGAGCAGCAAAATTGCTGCGTATTGTGTCCAGATCAATTTCCAGCCAGCAGTCTCGTTTTAAATACTTCCAATTCATCTGCCTCCTCCTTTCGCGCGTCCTTCCATTACCTGTCAGGACTTGAAAATCTGCGGTTTGGGTTTGCAAACCCGAGTTAACATTTTAGTAACATGTTACAAAAATGTTATTATCATTTTACTGCTATTATCCAAAATTTACAAGGCGATATAGTGTCCAAAAAGGGGATTGTATTTGTAAATTAAATATATTATCCTAATAACAGACATGATTATCAATTTACGGCTAAAGGAGATAGAAGATTGGTTCGATCGATAGAGAAAAAGAGAAAAGTTTCCCAGACGGAGATAGCCTATGACCAGATTCAGAACATGATTTTTCATGGGGAAATTTCTTCGGAAGATATCGTAAGCATCGCATCGCTGTCGGAGGCGCTGGGAATCGGGCGCTCCCCTGTGAATGCAGCCTGCCAGCACCTGGAATATGACGGCCTTCTGAGAGTGATACCAAAGCAGGGGATTATGGTTAAAACATTAGGCATCGATGATGCACGGCAGGTATATGAGGCCAGATGCTCCATTGAATGTTTTTTTGCAGGTAAAATTTATTTGAACATGAAAAATGAAGATATAGAATATCTGAGAAGCCTGCTGGAAAAACAGAAAGAGTGCATGCTGAAGCAGGATAATTATGGTTTTACAAGGGAAAATATGGCGTTTCACCAGTATCCTATGACGAAATATGATAATTCGATTATGGAGGAGAATTATAACCGGATTATTAAGCGCATAAATTTAATCAGCATTCAGAACTCATCTCAGAAACACAGGATGGAGGACTCCATCACAGAACATCAGGCTATCATAGAGGGATTTGAAAAAAAAGACTTAAGTAAGATTGTAGAGGCAATCGAGACACATATTATGAATGGATACCTGAATCTGACAAAAATGTATCAGTAACCCTTTCATAAAGACAGATTGGGCAGAAAACCTTTGTCCCCCGTTGAGATAGTGGCTGCAGGCCCGGTGAAGCTGTCTTAAATTTCAAAAGAGGAGACCAGTTCTCCCTTCCCCCGTCACTCCACCGCCCCAAACAGCCATTCATGCTGTCTCATCACCCTCTCCCGTATCTGCCGCACAATCCTTTCGGGGCTTACGACCCGGATCACGGGACCGAAGCTCAGCAGATCAATAATCAGCTCTGTTTCATCCTGAATGTCATAGCAGATCGAGCAGATATAGACGCCCCGTTTCTCGTCATATTCCGTGCGCTTTTCATAGTCTGCGAATTTCAGCATGCACCGTTCTAATGAGTTGCGTCTGCCGTCGATCTCGATAACGGCAGGCTCCTCTGCCTTCCGGACAAAAGGACTCCCGGAACCGGAGGCCGCAGAGAAGGGCAGTGCAGATGCAGCCTGAATGCCGCCTGCAGGAGGAGTTTCTCTGCACAGCTCGCAGGACAGAATTTTGCTCACATTCAGGGTATATCCGAGCCCGGGGCGTCCGCTTCTCCGGCGGATACAGAGAAGGCGGAATTTATCGTCCTTTGCAGAGTACTGGAGGCTTACGGGAAACACCTTCATAGGGTCTAAGAGCTGCCGTTTTCCACTGTAGGAGAGCCGAAGCATCTGCCTGTTCAGTATCCCCTCCAGAATCGTGGCGAAATGGCGCCGGTACATGACGCTTTCATAGTCATCCCCATCCCGGAACTGGTCGTAGTAATAGAACTCCTCCTGCCTGTAGAGCTCCGTCACCTGGCCATCCTCCTCAAGGGCAGCTGAGAGCCTGTCCCGTTCCTCTTCACTGAAAAACAGGAGGAATCTGGGATCGGAGCAGATGGCTTTAAGCCATGCCTTCTGCAGGCGGGAGAGGGGAGGCTTCAGGGAAGCGCTGCCAAGGCTGGAAGAAAAAAGTCCGCCCCTTTTTGCGGACAGGAGGGTGCTCCACGCTCCGTCCGGCCTGGTAAGCTCAGGAACAATGGAGAGGGCGCTCTCATCAAAAGCGCAGGCACGGCAGATCTCCTCCATCCGCCTGCTGTCGACAGGCGACAGGGCTGCCTCCTCCAGAATCCTTCTTACAGCCAGATAATAGCAGCTGTACAGTTTGTCAAACAGAGAAAATGATGTATCACCGCTCATCTGAAACCACCTCTCATTTCTTTTCGCCGGCTGTGAAGCCGCCGCAGCTTCGTTCTCCTGCATACATCCGGTACATACTTTTCCAGTCGGAAATGACCTTGACGGCGGCAGCCTCATTGCCGCACTGGATATCCATGATCCGCCCGGTGAAGGTTTTAACCCAGGACAGCATCTCATTTACGTCAAAAAAAGTTCCGCTGTAGAGATATTCATTTTTGCGGATGCGGAGTACCTCTCCGCCCTTTCCTTCCCGGTAGAGCCGTTCCAGGATATGAGGCTCCGTCTGCTCATCCACATGAAGGCGCAGACAGATCTCCTCCAGACGGACGGCTTTTGACCCAAAGGACACGCCAAAGCAGAAGGGCTTGTTTTTCTCCAGAAGTTCCATAAGCTCCCCGGCGGTCTGCCCCCGGGGCCCGCCCTGGCGGAAGGTCTCCTGTCGGGGAGCCTCCCTGCAGTCATTTACAGCCTCAGGCTCTTCCTGAACCCGGGCAATGCAGTCCAGCCGCAGCGTCATAAATCTCCGCTCTTTTGCAGAATACAGGCAGACATAGCGCCTTCCTGTCCTGGTGCTTGCAAAGATCTGCAGAGGAATTCCCGTTATGCAGCTGACATGGCTGCTGCGCCTGCTGTGGTTTTCAAATTCCAGGGTACTCCCCTTTCGGATTGCCTGAAGGATGGGGTAGAGGATTCCGTCCTCCAGGGTGTGAACCATGAAATGGTGTTTGAACTGGAAACAGGTGTTGGCCCTGTTTTCCCGATCCAGAATCGTATTTCCCACAAATCCAAAGGGCGCCGCCTCTGAAAAGAAAGAGATGGCGGCAATCAGCCGCTCGAAGAGGGGAGTAAACTCCGGCCGGTCCAGAACCGATGCAGGTGCAAGGCGGTAGCAGAGAGACTTCTGCCTTTTTTCAGAGATGAGCAGTCCGAGAAGCTCGTATTCTTTTAATTTGAGCCGCACTGTCTGGGCGTCGAAGGTCAGGCCAAAGTCAGCTGCAATCCGGTCAGCCAGCTCGCTGCAGGATAAGAGAGGAAAATCCGCGTTTTCACCCGTTTCCTGCCCGCCTTCGGGGGCCAGATAATAGAGTATGAAAAAATGGAGCAACAGGTCATTGTCTGTAAAGCTCTTTGCCTTCCAGGCCGCATAGAGAGGATTGGAGGCAATGGATCGGCTGTCTGCGCTGATGGAAATCTGCTTTCCCTTTGCCGTATAGTCAAAAGTCACGTATCCCTTCAGCCAGCTTTCAATTCTGCGCCGCTCATTATCGTAGGTTCGGGCACTTTTTTCTGTATATTCCCCTCTAACCTTAAAGCCGTATACATAAAACTGCCGCATATAGTCGCGGATGCGGTCGAAATTTTTGATTAGCTCCTGAAACTGGGCCATATGCCTTCCTCCCCTCAAGCCGGACGGCCGGTGCGTTTTGTGTCTTACCTGGCTTAATTATATCAAGGTCGCAACTTTTTTTAAATGATAGGACAGGAAAAATTTACTAGAATAGGACATGTAAAGGTCAGACAGAAGAAAAATACAGACCAGAGGGAAAAACGCAGGCCGAAACAGACAGTCGGGCGCAGATAACGTCCCGTGAAAATAATCAGAATCAGACAGAGAGGAAGTGTTCAGAGCGATGTTTACATTATCAGATGAGTCGAGAAAATGGCCGGTCAGAGTCTGGCTTGAGAAAAAAGAAGATATTGAGGAGAGCTGCCTTCTCCAGGCATATCACCTGGCTGAGCTTCCGTTTCTTCATAAATGGGTGTGTCTGATGCCGGATACCCACACAGGAAAGGGGATGCCCATCGGAGGAGTGATAGCGGCGAAAAACGTGCTGATACCCAATGCAGTAGGCGTGGACATCGGCTGCGGAATGGCATGGACGGGGACGAATGTAAAGGCAGAGGAGCTTCGCGGTATATTGACTGGAAACGGGAACCTGCTCCAGGGGATAGTCGGAGATATTCTGAGAAATATCCCGACAGGCTCTGCCCACCACAAGATACAGATGCCCTCTTACACCCTTGACAGGGCCTTTGAGGAGTTTGACAAGTACGAGGAGGACGGGGAGCTTTTAGGCCAGCTGGACGCGGGATATTTCCAGATAGGAACTCTGGGAGGCGGAAATCATTTCATTGAGCTTCAGGAGGATGAGGAGGGGTATCTAAGCGTCATGATTCACTCCGGAAGCCGCCATTTCGGAAAGGCCGTCTGCGACTATTTTCACCAGAAGGCCAGGGAGCTGAATGCCAGATGGTACAGCCAGGTTCCCGATGAATACCGGCTTGCCTTCCTGCCTCTGGACAGCAGGGAGGGAAGGCAGTATCTGAACTGGATGCAGCTTTCCATGGATTTTGCCATGGAGAACCGGGCGAAGATGATGCTTGCCGTCAAGGCTATTCTGGAAAAGTGGATCGGAAAGTATACGGATCTCCATTTGGCCTTTACAGAGGAGATCAACTGCCATCACAATTATGCGGCTCTTGAGAACCACTATGGAGAGAATGTCTGGGTACACAGAAAAGGCGCAACAAGGGCCAGGGAGGGAGAGCTTGCGGTGATTCCCGGAGCCATGGGCTCCTGCAGCTACATTGTGCGCGGCAAAGGAAACCCGGAATCCTTCTGCTCCTCCTCCCACGGAGCCGGGCGCAGATATTCCAGAAAAGGAGCTATGAGCGCCTTTTCCTGCGAGGAGGTTATAAAGGACCTGAGAGAAAAGCAGGTCATTCTCGGCAAGCGCAATAAATCCGATGTGGCGGAGGAGAGCCGCTTTGCCTACAAAGACATTGACGAGGTAATGAAAAACCAGAGTGATCTGGTGGAGCCGGTGAAAAAACTTCACACCGTTGGTGTGGTCAAGGGTTGATTCCCCCGGGCCTTCCGGCAGGAAAGCCCTTTCAGGCAGCAGGTTTGGGATGGATTTTATGCCTCCCGCCTGGGCGGTGCAGGAAAATAGAAAGCCTGCATTCCGGGGAACAGAAACCTTCATATATATCGATTTTTCGCGGGTTCGAATCCCGCCGGATACCGAGAGGATCTGTAGCTAAGTGGTATAGCAGTCGACCGATTTTCTGCTGTCAGGCAGAGCTCTGTGTTTGCGGGAGAGGATGCCGCCCTAAAGGGTATCTGAAGGAAAGCGGGTCTGTCCTCTGACCGGCGGGGAAGAGAACGGAACTTGAAGCTTTCCCGTCTCACTGCAGCCTGCGCCTTCCGGGATACCGGAGAGGGAGGGCAGAAAAGGAGACCGGAAAACGGGGAACCGGAAAAAATCCGATTTCTTCCGGATTCCAGGGCCCGGTTCTGCCGGAAGGCTTCTGAACGGAAGGCCCCTGCAGGGAGATGGAAAAGAAGCAGAAAAAGACAGGAGGGCAAAACATGAAAACAGTTATCGCAGATCAGTCCTGTGGATTTTTAATAGATAATGGGAGATTCGTCAGATTTCTGTCTCCCGGTACCTACCGTTTCCCATTCTGGAAGACGTATGCGGTGAAAAAGGCAGCCATGAAAGGCAGGTTTGCCGATCAGGGGATTCCCATGGAGATTCTTTTAAAGGATAAGGAATTTGCAGAGCGTATTCTCTACGTTCAAATTCCGGACGGGAGCATAGGCTTTCACAGCGTAAACGGAAATTTCTCCCAGGTGCTCCCGGCGGGAGAGTACTATTTCTGGAATGTCTATGAGAAGAACGAGGTCCGCATTGTGGATGTGACTAAGCCGGAGATAGAGGGGGAGCTTCCGGTCTACCTGATTGAACAGGTTCCGGCGGCCATGTACAGAAAAATTACCGTCGGAGAGGGGGAGGCAGGGCTTCTCTACTTTGACGGAAAGTATGAGAGAACGCTTCCCTGCGGCATCTGGTACTATTGGAATTACGGCATAAAGGTCTCCTGTGTCCTGGTGGACCTGAAAATGCAGCGCCTGGAAATTTCCGGGCAGGAGATTCTGACAGCGGACAAGGTGGGAGTAAGGCTCAATATTCTCTGCCAGTACCGTGTCTCTGACCCGGCAGAGCTGGTGAAAAAGACGAAAAATATCGCGGAGCAGATATACAGCGCAGGGCAGCTGGCTGCACGGGAGTATGTGGGAAAGCTAACCCTCGATGAACTCCTGAATCAGAAGGAGGAGATTGGCAGAAAGCTGGAAGAGAAGATGAAGGAGATCCAGTCACAGTATCCGGTGGAAATCGGGGCAGTGGGAATCAAGGACATCATCCTGCCGGGAGAGATCCGCGCCATCATGAATACCGTTCTGGTGGCAGAGAAGCAGGCCCAGGCCAATGTGATTACCCGCCGCGAGGAGGTGGCTTCTACCAGAAGCCTTCTGAACACGGCAAGGCTCATGGAGGAAAACCAGATTCTCTATCGCCTCAAGGAGATGGAATACCTGGAGCGAATCTGCGAGAAGGTGGGAAGCATTTCCCTGTCAGGCACAGCCGGAATACTGGAGCAGCTGGCTGCTCTGACAGAGGGGCGAAAGACTTGAAAAGTTCATTTCTGCACTTGACAAACAGGAGAGCAGTGCTTAGAATATAAACCAGTATATAAAAAGGCAGTGAAGGTGCAAGTAGACCCTTATTTTCCGTCCAGAGAGAGGAGGCCGCCGGCTGAGAGCCTCTTCGGTTCAGATAGGGTGTCGAAATTCCCACCGGAGCCGCGCGGCTGAACGAGAGCTGTTCTTTTGCAGCATCCATTAGGCGGCGACGTCCCGTACACGTTACGTATAAGATAAGAGCCTGGGCTGTGAAAAGCCGGAGGCCGGCAGAAACCGGCGCCGTTTTCACGGATGCAGGAATCAGGGTGGTACCGCGGTCTGAACCGTCCCTTCGTGTCTGAAGGGGCGGTTTTTTTGTTTTATTTTTAAGAAATCCCGGGAATTTCAGGTAAAACAAAACTTTTCTGTCGCTCATCAATCAGCCACGGTTAAAAGCAAAATTTAAGTCTATTTCAGAAGGAGAAATTATGAGAGAACAGTTAGAGAAGATCAAAGCAGAAGCCCTTGCGAAGATCGAAGCTTCCGACGCGCTGGAAAAGTTAAATGACATCCGCGTTGCATACCTCGGAAAAAAGGGCGAACTGACAAGCGTGTTAAAAAGCATGAAGGATGTAGCTCCGGAAGAGCGCCCGAAGGTTGGACAGATGGTAAATGACGCCAGGGCTTTAATTGAGGAGAAGTTAGAGGAGACAAAGAAAAAGCTGGCCCGCATTGCCCGCGAGGAGCAGATGAAGAAGGAAGTTATCGATGTAACCCTTCCGGCGAAGAAAAATAATGTAGGACACAGCCATCCCAACACCATTGCCCTTGAAGAAGTGGAGCGCATTTTCATCGGCATGGGCTATGAGGTTGTGGAAGGTCCGGAGGTGGAGTACGACAAGTACAACTTTGAGAAGTTAAACATCCCCAAGGGGCATCCGGCAAGGGATGAGCAGGATACCTTCTATATCAATGACTCTGTGGTGCTGAGGAGCCAGACCTCCCCGGTTCAGGTGCGCGTTATGGAAACGAAGAAGCCCCCTATCCGCATCATCGCTCCGGGACGTGTGTTCCGCTCCGACGAGGTGGATGCAACCCACTCCCCGTCCTTCCACCAGATCGAGGGACTTGTCATTGACAAGAACATTACATTTGCAGACCTTAAGGGAACCCTGGCCGAGTTCGCCAGAGAGCTGTTCGGGGAAGAGACAAAGGTAAAATTCCGCCCCCACCACTTCCCGTTCACAGAGCCCAGCGCTGAGGTGGATGTAAGCTGCTTCAAGTGCGGCGGAAAGGGCTGCCGTTTCTGCAAGGGATCCGGCTGGATTGAGATTCTGGGATGCGGCATGGTGCACCCCCATGTACTTGAGATGTGCGGCATTGATCCGGAGGAGTATTCCGGCTTCGCCTTCGGCGTGGGCCTTGAGAGAATTGCCCTGTTAAAATATGAGATCGACGATATGCGTCTCCTGTACGAGAATGACGTGCGTTTCTTAAAGCAGTTTTAGGAAACCCGGGAACAGAGACAGGATACGAAGTTCTGAATCAAGCACTGACGAAAATCATGGATTAGATTGCAAGGAGAATCAAAATGAACACAGCATTATCATGGATAAAAGCATATGTTCCGGATCTCGATGTCACAGCGCAGGAATACACAGACGCCATGACACTGACAGGAACGAAGGTAGAGGGATATGAGTGCCTGGATAAAAACCTGGACAAGATTGTTGTAGGCCAGATCACAGAGATTGAGCGCCATCCGGACGCTGACAAGCTGGTTGTATGTCAGGTGGATCTGGGCGGGACTTCCACCCAGATCGTGACGGGCGCTCCGAATGTAAAGGTGGGCCAGAAGGTTCCGGTTGTTCTCGACGGCGGAAGGGTGGCCGGCGATCACGATGGAGGCCGTCCGGAAGGCGGAATCAGGATCAAAAAGGGCAAGCTGCGTGGAGTGGAATCAAACGGAATGATGTGCTCCATCGAAGAGCTTGGCTCCAGCCGTGAGATGTACCCGGAAGCTCCTGAACAGGGAATCTATATTTTCCCGGAGGACACAGAGGTGGGAAGCGACGCCATCGAGGCCCTGGGCCTTCGCGACGTGGTATTCGAGTATGAGATCACATCAAACCGCGTGGACTGCTACAGCGTCATCGGTATTGCCAGAGAGGCAGCGGCTACCTTCGGAAAGACCTTCTGCGAGCCGGAGATCAGAAAGACAGGAAACGGCGAAGACATTCACGACTTCCTGAAGGTGAGCGTGGAGAACACAGAGCTCTGCCCCCGCTACTGTGCCAGAATGGTGAAAAACATTAAGCTGGGGCCGTCCCCTGACTGGATGCGCCGCCGCCTGGCAGCCAGCGGCATCCGCCCCATCAACAATATCGTAGACATTACCAACTATGTGATGGAAGAGTACGGACAGCCGATGCACGCTTACGACTACGATCAGATCGCCGGTCAGCAGATCGTTGTAAAGTGTGCGCAGGACGGGGAAGTATTTGAGACCCTGGACGGCCAGGAGAGAAAGCTGGACAGCCAGATTCTCATGATCAACGACGGAGAGAAGGCTGTCGGAATTGCCGGAATCATGGGAGGAGAAAATTCCAAGATTACAGATAACGTGAAGACCATGGTATTCGAGGCCGCATGCTTTGACGGAACGAATATCCGCCTTTCCGCCAAGAGAGTGGGCTTAAGGACAGATGCTTCCGGAAAATTCGAGAAGGGCCTTGATCCGAACACGGCAGAGCTGGCCATCAACCGCGCCTGCCAGTTAATTGAGGAGCTGGGAGCCGGAGAGGTAGTCGGCGGCATGATCGACGTTTATCCGGTAAAGAGAGAGGGAAACCGCGTTCCTTTCGAGCCGGAGAAGATTAACCGCCTTCTGGGAACAAATATCGACAGGGCGGATATGATTTCCTACTTAAAGAGCGTGGAGCTGGAGTACGATGCAGCCACAGAGGAGATTGTAGTTCCAAGCTGGCGCCAGGATGTCCACAGGATGGCAGATGTGGCCGAGGAGGTGGCCCGCTTCTATGGCTACGACGTGATTCCGACAGCCCTTCCCACCGGCGAGGCCACAGCAGGAAAGCTGTCCTTCAAGCTGAGAGTGGAGGAGGTTGCCAGAAGGATTGCCGAGTTCTGCGGCTTCTCCCAGAGCATGACCTACTCCTTTGAGAGCCCGAAGGTATTTGACAGGCTTCTGATTCCGGAGGACAGCACGCTCCGCAGGGTTGTCACCATCTCGAATCCTCTGGGCGAGGACTTCAGCATCATGAGAACCACTCCGTTAAATGGTATGCTGACCTCCCTGTCCACCAACTACAACCGCCGGAATAAGGATGTAAAGCTCTATGAGCTTGCCACCATCTACCTGCCGGCAGAGGACAGCGTAAGCAAAGAGTACCTTGAGCAGACAGGGCTTCCCATGCTTCCGGACGAGCGCCAGCAGTTTACTCTGGGCATGTACGGGGAGGGAGACTTTTTCACCATGAAGGGTGTTGTGGAAGAATTCCTGGAAAAGATCGGTTTAAATAAGAAGCCCCGCTACAACCCTGAGGCAGGAAAGAGCTTCCTCCATCCGGGACGTCAGGCGGAGATCTCCTACGGTGACACGGTAATCGGCTACATGGGAGAGATTCATCCGGATGTGGCAGACAATTATAAGATCGGCGAGAGGGCCTATGTGGCAGTCCTGGATATGCCGAATCTGATTCCTCTTGCAACCTTTGACCACAAGTACGAGGGAATCGCCAAGTATCCGTCTGTTACAAGAGACATCAGCATGGTAATGAAAAAAGAGGTGCTGGCAGGACAGATCGAGGAGATCATCGAGCAGAGAGGCGGAAAGATCCTGGAAAGCTACAAGCTCTTCGACGTTTACGAGGGCAGCCAGATCACGGCAGGCTACAAGTCTGTGGCCTACTCCATCACCTTCCGCTCCAAGGATCACACATTGGAGGAGAAGGAAGTGGCTTCTGCCATGCAGAAAATTTTAAACGGACTTCAGGGGCTGGGAATTGAGCTGAGAAGCTGATAGAACGAAAAAGAAGGATTCCGCAGAGGGAGAAAACTCTGCAGGATCCTTCTTTTTTCTGCCATTCAGCTGCGGCAGGCGCGGTCTCCTTCAGGAAAATATTTCAGAATATGTTAAGAAAAAAGAAAACAATACAGAAAATATCCGTGATACAATACATCTATATGCGGAGGGAGGAACAGGATATGAAATATGAGATTCACGGAGAGACGCTGCCGGCAGTAGTATGCGAGCTGGAAAAAGGCGAAGCTATGATCACAGAGAAGGGGGCGATGGCCTGGATGAGCCCCAACATGCAGATGGAGACGAACGCCGGCGGAATCGGGAAGGCCTTCGGGCGGCTGTTTTCGGGGGAGTCCATGTTCCGGAATACCTATACGGCCAAGGGCGGTCCGGGGATGATCGCGTTTGCATCCAGCTTTCCGGGTTCTATCAGAGCCTTCGAAGTCGGGCCCGGGCAGGAGTATATTTTTCAGAAAAGCGCGTTTCTGGCTTCTGAGGCAGGGGTGGATCTGTCTGTCTACTTTCACAAGAAGCTGGGGTCAGGTCTGTTCGGCGGTGAAGGCTTTATTATGCAGAAACTCTCGGGAAGAGGCATCGTGTTCGCTGAATTCGACGGCCACATTATGGAGTATGATCTGGAAGCCGGCCAGCAGATGGTGATAGACACAGGATACCTGGCGGCTATGACGGCAGGATGTCAGATGGAAATTCAGTCAGTGCCGGGAGTGAAAAACATGCTGTTTGGCGGCGAGGGACTGTTTAATACCATCGTCACAGGACCTGGTCATATCTGGCTTCAGACCATGCCGATTTCCAGTGTGGCAGGCGCGCTCCTCCCCTATTTTCCAAGCAGCGGGAAATAGCAAAAGCAGGGAAGATGGCAGAAATTAGTGAAAAACAGCTTGTTTTTCCATGTAAAGTGTGATACTATACTCTTGTTTGACTATAGGAGGTGCAAAAGATGTTACGAGGGATTCTTACCTTTGTATTTGTTGCTATATGTGTATTTTTGACAATTGTAGTATTACTTCAGGAGGGAAAGTCAGCGGGCCTGTCCGGCACCATTAACGGTATGGCTGACAGCTACTGGGGGAGAAACAAGAGCCGTTCCATGGAGGGTAAGCTCGAGAAGCTCACAAAGTATGGTGCGATTCTCTGGCTGATTCTGGCGCTTGTGCTGAACCTTAAGATACTTTAATTAAGATACTCTAATTGATTCAGAAAGACACTCTTGGCAGCAGGGGTGTCTTTTTTATATAACAGGAAACTTTGTTCCCTGTTATATAAAAACGCTCCGCGGGGATCGCACTGCGGCAGAGAGGAATACGGCTGCTTTGCAGCCCCGCCGCAGGCGGAGAATCCTGCGAGGCAGGATTCTTTGTTATCTTTGCGGAAATTTCTGCAGGCTTTCCGCGAAGACGTGAGAGGATTCACATGCACACGGGGCGGCGCGTCTTATTTCAGGAAAAGTGGGAATAATAAGCGTGTCCTCCGGCGGACCAATTAAGAGGCGGTTTCGCCGGTGAAAAAATCAAAAAAGAGTAAAATTTGAAAAAGCTGACTGGAGAACAGGCGTGAAAAAAGAGAATAAAAAACATAAAAAATCAAAGCGCAGCTTTCAATCAGAAAAGCTGCAAAAGAACAGGGGCAGGAGCAGAGCCGACAGCATTCTGGAGGCAGCAGAGGAGAGCCCGGAGGCCGAGCAGGTAAAAGCAGGTGAGGGAGAGCTGTTTGAACAGCGAAAAGCCATGCTGGTGTCCCTGATGAATGAGACGGCGTACGTTCCGATGAAGCTTAAGGAGCTGGCCATCCTGCTGAACGTCCCCAAGGAGCAGCGGGAGGAGCTGAAAGCAGTGCTGAACGCTCTGCTGTCTGAGGGAAAGATCAGCATTTCCAAAAAAGGAAAATTCGGAAAGGCGGAGGCTTTTGCCCTGACAGGGATCTTCTCCGGCCATCCGAGGGGCTTTGGCTTTGTCACAGCTGAGGGGCAGGAGGAGGATATCTTCATCCCTGCAGACAGAACAAACGGAGCCCTTCACGGGGACTGGGTTCAGATTGTCATCGACGCAGAAGAAAAAGGGCGCCGGGCAGAAGGCACTGTGGTGAAAATCCTGGAGCATGCCAATGAAACTCTGATCGGAACCTACGAAAAGAGCAGGGGATACGGTTTCGTGATCCCGGACAATCAGAAAATAGCAAAAGATATTTTTATTCCCCAGGGATGCGACCAGGGGGCAGTAAGCGGCCACAAGGTTATGGTGAAAATTAAGGACTTCGGGGAGAAAAAGGGAAGGAAGCCTGAGGGAGTCATCACGGAGATCCTGGGACATATCAATGATCCGGGGGTGGACATTCTGTCTGTTGTCCGGGCATATGGCCTTCCCGAGGAATTTCCCAGGGCGGTGATGGAGGAGATAAAAAGTATCCCGGAAAAGGCAGACAGCAGCGACATAGGGGGACGAAAGGATCTGAGAGGCCTTCTGACCGTCACCATAGACGGCGAGGAGGCCAAGGACCTGGACGATGCCATCAGCATTGAGCGGGCCGGCGATGGATACCGGCTGGGCGTCCACATCGCTGATGTGAGCCACTATGTGAGGGAATACACGGCTCTGGACGCGGAGGCCCTGAGGCGATCCACCAGCGTTTACCTGGTGGATCGGGTGATCCCCATGCTTCCCCACAGGCTTTCAAACGGGATCTGCTCCTTAAACGAGGGGGAGGATCGGCTGACGTTAAGCTGTCTGATGGACATCGACAGCCAGGGAAACGTGGTGGGCCACGAGATTGCGGAAACCGTGATCCGGTCTGACCGGAGAATGACCTACACGGCAGTCAATGCCATTGTCACGGAACACGATCCGGAGGTGACGGCCAGATATGCAGAGCTTGCCGACATGTTCCTCCTGATGAAGGAGCTTGCCGACATTCTGCGGAAAAAGCGTCATGCCAGAGGTTCCATTGACTTTGATTTCCCGGAGAGCAAAATTGTGCTGGATGAGAAGGGAAGGCCCATTGAGATAAAGCCCTACGAGCGCAATGCCGCCACCCGGATCATCGAGGACTTCATGCTTCTGGCCAACGAGACAGTGGCGGAGGATTATTTCTGGCAGGAGGTGCCCTTCCTCTACCGGACCCACGAGAAGCCGGATGAGGACAGGATGAAGCGCCTTGGAACCTTCATCAACAACTTTGGCTACACTCTCCGGATGCCAGGCGGCGAGGTTCACCCGAAGGAGCTGCAAAAGCTCCTGGATAAGGTGGAGGGAACGCCCGAGGAGGCTCTGATCAGCCGGCTGACGCTCCGCTCCATGAAGCAGGCAAAATATACTACAGCAAATACAGGACATTTCGGGCTTTCAGCCCGCTATTATACGCACTTTACATCTCCTATCAGGAGATACCCGGATCTGCAGATTCATCGGATCATCAAAGAATCTCTTCACGGCGGTCTGACAGGGAAACGAGTTTCCCACTATGAGAGGATTCTGCCGCAGGTGGCAGTGCAGACCTCAGCTCTGGAGAGAAGAGCCGATGAGGCAGAGAGGGAGACCGATAAGCTGAAAAAGGTTCAGTACATGGAACAGTTTATCGGACAGGAATTTGAGGGCGTCATTTCCGGCGTCACGAACTGGGGCTTCTACGTGGAGCTTCCGAACACAGTGGAGGGACTCGTCCATATCAATGAGCTCAGGGACGATTACTATGTGTTCAGCGAAGAGCGGTACGAGCTGACAGGGGAGATGACGGGAAAGACGTATAAATTAGGTGAGGTCATCCGGGTGCAGGTGACAGGCTGCGACCGGTTTGCAAAAACCATCGACTTTATTCCGGCAAGGCAGTTTTAGAAAACGGGAGCGTTCGGAAAGAACGGACCGGCTTTCGGAATAAAACATGAGGAGGAACACATGGGAACAAATAATTTTAAGCTGGTGGCCAATAATAAAAAGGCCTTTCACGATTACTTTATTGATGACAAATATGAGACGGGAATTGAGCTTTACGGCACAGAGGTAAAATCCATCCGCATGGGAAAATGCAGCATTAAGGAGGCCTTTGTGCGGATTGAAAACGGCCAGGTCTATGTGTACGGCATGCATATCAGTCCCTATGAAAAGGGGAATATTTTCAACAGAGATCCCCTCAGGCAGAGAAAGCTTCTGATGCACAGAAAGGAGATCGACCGTCTTGTATCAGAGATCAAGGAGAAGGGCTTTACCCTTGTGCCCCTCCAGGTCTACCTGAAGGGAAGTCTTGTAAAGGTAGAGATAGGACTTGCCAGGGGTAAAAAACTCTATGATAAACGGGAGGATCTTGCCAAGAAAGATGCCAGACGTGAGATAGAAAGAGGCTTTAAGGCAAAACAGTATTAAGCCAGGGTTAATGTCATAACGCCGGTGCCGGGGCAGGCTTCAGCAGACAGGCGGCCAGCTCCCGGTCACTTTGGCACAGTGCTTTCAGCAGTTCTCTTTCCTGAAAACGTTTGAATTGTGCAGAAAAAAGAGGAAATATACCGATATTTGGACATTCAAATCGGTTGACAGTTGGGAGAATCGGTGATAAAATCTATAGGACAATTTGTAAGGGCCAGTACCGGTTTCGACAGGGGCTATGCAGCTGGTGAAGCTATCCGCATGCGATGCGTTAAATGGCAAAATTAAAATTAAACGCTAACGATAGAAAATTAGCACTTGCTGCTTAATTGCAGCAGTTGTCAGCCTTAGGGCACTCACACCTTAAGAATCTGGCATCGACTATGTGAGAAACGATGGCGGGAGGGCGCCGGACCGCCAGGCGTATCAGGTGCTACTGAAGTTCTGAGGATGTTCGTTTCCGCAGGATGGAGGGAATGAAAAAGAACGGACTATGATAGTAGAAGAACAGGGAATTGGTTCTTGGACACGGGTTCAACTCCCGTCTGGTCCATCCATGAAAAACCCTTGTAAGTATTGGATTTTTCCTTTATTTACAAGGGTTTTCGCTTGTTTTGAGCGTAACCATACTGCGATTGGAAAACAATCAGGAAAGACAGTCATAAGGAGAAGAAAAGATGGAGCGGACGGCGGAAAACGATTTTTCAAAGGGGAGCGTTGTAAAAAATATTTTAGGTCTGGCAGTTCCCATGACACTGGCCCAGCTGATCAATGTCCTCTACAATATTGTGGACAGGATTTATATAGGAAGGATACCGGAACATGCCACCCTCTCCCTGACCGGAATCGGGCTGTCCCTGCCCATGATCACCATGGTAATCGCCTTTGCCAATCTGTTCGGAATGGGAGGTGCCCCTCTGTGTTCCATTGAGAGGGGGAGGGGAAACCTGGAAGAGGCAGAGAAGATTATGGGGAATTCCTTTACCATGCTGGTGGTTTTCGGGGTTTTTCTCACTATGCTTGGTCTGCTCTTTAAGAAGCCCCTTCTCTATGCCTTTGGGGCCAGCGATTCTACATATCCCTTTGCCGACGCCTACATCACCATCTATCTTCTGGGAAGCATATTTGTCATGGTAGGGCTTGGAATGAACAGCTTCATTAATTCCCAGGGATTTGGGAAGGTGGGGATGTGCACCGTCCTTCTGGGGGCGGTGGCCAACATCATCCTGGATCCGATTTTCATTTTCGGCCTTGGCATGGGAGTCCGGGGGGCTGCCCTGGCGACGATTATCTCCCAGTTTTTTTCCGCTGTCTGGATTGTGCGTTTCCTGACAGGAAAAAGAACCATACTGCGCCTCCGGCTGTCCTGCCTGCGTCCGCAGTGGAAGAGAATCCGGGCCATTGTGGGACTGGGAATGAGCGGTTTTACCATGGCAATCACCAACTGTACCGTGCAGATCGTGTGCAATGCGACGCTTCAGACATTCGGAGGGGATCTCTATGTGGGCGTTATGACAGTCATCAACTCCCTGCGGGAGGTGGCGTCCATGCCGGTGCAGGGCGTCACAAACAGCGCCCAGCCGGTTATGGGCTTTAACTATGGGGCTAAGGAGTATGGACGGGTGAAAAAGGCGATCGTGTTCACCTCCCTGTTCTCCATAGCCTATACCACGCTGGCATGGGCATTTCTCCACGGATTTCCGGAGTTCTTCATCAGGATTTTCAACCAGGATCAGGCCCTTATCGAGGCGGGAGTTCCGGCGCTTCGTCTGTATTTCTTCGGGTTTTTCATGATGTCTCTGCAGTTTGCGGGGCAGGCTGTTTTTGTGGCGCTCGGAATGTCAAGGCAGGCCATTTTCTTCTCTATTTTCCGCAAGGTAGTGATTGTAGTGCCGCTTACGCTGCTGCTGCCGTCTGTGTTCGGGATGGGGACGAACGGCGTGTTTCTGGCAGAGCCGATCTCGAACTTTATCGGCGGGGCTGCGTGCTTCGGAACCATGCTTCTTCTTGTATGGACAGAGCTGACAAGGCGGGAGCGAGCTAAAACAGTATAACCGCCGGTTATACTGTTATTCGATTTGCGAAAAAAGACAGTATATTATTGACAATTTAAGTGCCTTAGCCGATAATGTTTATAACACAATCAGACGGAACGCAGATTTGTGAATCTGCGGTTAGAGAAAGGAAGCGAGGGCCCATGTACAATATAAGAATTGAGAAAACGACCGCGCCGAAGCAGAAGCCGGCAGCAGATGATCCATTAAAATTTGGGACCATTTTTACTGATCACATGTTTGTATGCGACTATATTGAGGGACAGGGATGGGTAGATCCCAGGGTTGTGCCCTACCAGCCGCTCTCTCTGGATCCATCCTGTATGGTATTCCATTACGGACAGGAGATGTTCGAGGGACTGAAAGCATACAAGAGCGAGGACGGAAGGACGCTTTTATTCCGCCCTGACAAGAACTGGGAGAGGGCCTGCAACAGCAATAAGCGTCTCTGTATGCCGGAGATTCCGAGGGAGCTGTTTCTGGAGGGGTTAAAGGAGGTAGTCAAGATCGACCGTGACTGGATTCCCACAAAGCCGGGAACCTCTCTCTACATCAGACCGTTTATGTTTGCAACGGATCCGTTCCTCGGAGTGCGGCCGTCAGATACCTATAAATTCTTGATTATTCTCTCTCCGGTGGGCGCCTACTATGAGAGCGGCCTGGATCCGGTGAAGATCTGGATTGAGGACGAGTATGTGAGAGCCGTGAAGGGCGGAATCGGAGA
This sequence comes from Clostridium sp. M62/1, assembly GCF_020736365.1. Classification (NCBI taxonomy): domain Bacteria; kingdom Bacillati; phylum Bacillota; class Clostridia; order Eubacteriales; family Clostridiaceae; genus Clostridium; species Clostridium sp. M62/1. Next base: position 2,031,172 of record NZ_CP085988.1, read on the forward strand.
GGCTAAGACGGGAGGAAACTATGTGGCATCCCTGGCAGCTCAGGTGAAGGCCCACGACGAGGGCTATGCCCAGGTTCTCTGGCTGGACGGCATAGAGAGAAAGTATATCGAGGAAGTCGGCGCCATGAATATCTTCTTTAAGATTAACGGCACAGTGGTAACGCCCAAGTTAAACGGAAGCATTCTTCCGGGAATCACCAGGAGATCCGCCATCGAGCTGTGCGAGAAGTGGGGCGTTCCGGTGGAGGAGCGCAGAATTTCCGTGGAGGAGATTGTGGAGGCAGCCAGGACAGGAGCCATGGAGGAATGCTTTGGAACCGGAACAGCGGCAGTTGTATCACCGGTGGGAGAGCTCCGCTATGAGAATGAGAAGATGGTGATAACGGGAGGCAAGATTGGCCCTCTGACCCAGAAAATCTACGATACCATTACAGGCATCCAGTTAGGCAAGCTGGAAGGCCCGGAGGGATGGAGCGTAGAGGTTAAGTAGAGTTAAAAAAGCAGAGAAAAGAAAATCTGTTCTCTGCACTTGACAAAACACAAACCGATGATATAATCAAGAAAGAAACAGAAGCATTTTACAGAGAAACACGTTGAGAAGAAGAGTAGGGCAAGGGAGCTGTCCAGAGAGAGGCGCATATGGTGGAAGCGCTTTACAGGGAGTTTGTCTGAAAACCATCTTTGAGTGTCCCTTAATCGGGAACGGTGATTCCGTTATCATCACAAACGAGAGGCATAAGGCAGAACTGCTTTATGCAAGGAGGGTGGAACCGCGAGTATATCGTCCCTTGCCGTGCGCGCAGCGCATGGCAGGGGGTTTTTTATTTAACAGGAAACTTCGTTCCCTGTTAAATAAAAACGCTCCGCGGAGATCGCACTGCGGCGGAAAGGAAAATGTCGCTTTCGCGACCCGCCTCAGGCGGAGAATCCTGCAAAGCAGGATTCTTTCTTATGCTTCTGTGCCTGCATGCCGGCTTCTTAGGCACGGCAGACAGGGAAAAAACAAGAAATGGCAAAAGGAGATACAGAGATGAAGATTACATTAAAAGACGGCTCTGTGAAGGAGTACGCATCTGCAATGTCTGTCCTGGACATTGCAAAGGATCTGAGCGAGGGGCTTGCGAGAGCTGCCTGTGCAGGAGAGATGGATGGAGAGGTTGTGGACTTAAGAACGGTGATCGATAAGGACTGCCAGCTCAATATCCTGACAGCCAGAGATGAGAAGGGACTTGCCGCTCTGCGCCACACAGCCAGCCACGTGATGGCTCAGGCTGTCAAGAGATTATATCCGGATACGAAGCTGGCCATCGGGCCTTCGATTGCAGACGGATTTTACTACGATGTGGATCCGGCCAGCCCCATGACGGTAGAGGATATGGGAAAGATTGAGGCCGAGATGAAAAAGATTGTGAAGGAAAATCTTCCTATCGAGCGCTTCACCCTTCCTAGGGAGGAGGCTATCGCCTTTATGAAGGAGAAGGAGGAGCCTTATAAGGTAGAACTGATTGAGGATCTGCCTGAGGGAGCAGAGATCAGCTTCTACCGCCAGGGAGAGTTTGTAGATCTGTGCGCAGGACCGCACCTTATGAGCACAAAGGATGTGGGGAAGGCATATAAGCTGCTGAACCTGGCAGGCGCATACTGGCGCGGAAGCGAGAAAAACAAGATGCTGACCCGTATCTACGCTACAGCCTTCTCTAAGAAGGAGGAGCTGGAGGCCTACATCACCATGATGGAGGAGGCCAAGAAGCGTGACCACAGAAAGCTGGGAAAAGAGCTGGGATTATTTATGATGCATGATGCAGGCCCTGGCTTCCCATTCTTCCTTCCCAAGGGAATGCAGCTTAAAAATACTCTGCTTGATTACTGGAGAGAGATTCACAAAAAGGCAGGATACGTGGAAATTTCCACTCCTATTATCTTAAACAGAAGTCTCTGGGAGACATCCGGCCACTGGGATCACTACAAGAACAATATGTACACAACGGTGATCGACGAGGAGGATTATGCCATCAAGCCGATGAACTGTCCGGGAGGCGTTCTCGTATATGCATCCGAGCCCAGATCCTACCGGGATCTGCCTCTGCGCATGGGAGAGCTGGGACTGGTTCACCGCCATGAGAAATCCGGACAGCTCCACGGCTTAATGCGCGTTCGCTGCTTCACACAGGACGATGCCCACATTTTCATGACTCCTGAGCAGATCAAGGACGAAATCAAGGGTGTTGCCACGCTCATCAACGAGGTTTACACTCTGTTTGGCTTCAAGTACCATGTAGAGCTCTCCACGAGACCGGAGGACAGCATGGGAAGCGATGAGGACTGGGAGCTTGCAACAGAGGGACTCAGAAGCGCCCTCGATGAGCTGGGACTGCCCTACGTGGTAAATGAGGGGGACGGCGCATTCTACGGCCCGAAGATCGACTTCCACCTGGAGGACTGCATCGGAAGAACCTGGCAGTGCGGAACCATCCAGCTGGATTTCCAGCTTCCGCAGCGATTTGAGCTGGAGTACACAGGGGCAGACGGCGAGAAGCACAGACCGATCATGATCCACCGTGTTGTGTTCGGCTCCATTGAGCGCTTCATCGGAATTTTAATTGAGCATTTTGCAGGGGCATTCCCGACCTGGCTGGCTCCTGTACAGGTTAAGGTGCTTCCGATTTCCGATAAGTATGCAGACTATGCGGCCAAGGTTTATGAGTCCTTAAGCGAGGCTGGAATCCGCGCAGAGGTTGACACCCGCTCGGAGAAGATCGGCTACAAGATCCGCGAGGCTCAGACAAACAAGATTCCTTACATGCTGGTTGTCGGCCAGAAGGAGGAGGAAGAGGGAACCGTATCTGTGAGAAGCCGCTTTGCAGGCGATGAGGGAGCTTCTTCCTTAGAAAGCTTTATCGAAAAAATCCAGAAAGAAATCGCATCCAAAGAGATGAGAAAGATGGAAGAAAAGAAAAACTAAAAACTGCTGAAAGAACGGGATAATTCTGCCGGATTGTCACATAATAATCCTGAATCCGCAAAAGCCCTGGCATGGGCCGGGCGGAAACAGATAACGGCGTATTTCAAAATAAAATCGCCAGGATAAAGGAGGAATATGTGATGACCAGACTTGACTGTAACGTAACAGGATGTATTCACAACGCAGAGAACTGCTGCTGCCGCGGCTCCATCACCGTAGAGGGAAAGACCGCAATGGAGAAGTGCGATACCTGCTGTGCAAGCTTCGATGAAAAGAAGGGTGGAGTCTTTACAAACCTGTTCAAAACGCCGGAGAGCCAGCTGCAGGTGGCCTGCGAGGCAGAAAACTGCATTTACAATAAGGATAAGTTCTGTGTGGCAGAGCACATCGGAATTACAGGGGGCAATGCCACAGAGGCATACCAGACGGAATGTTCCAGCTTTAAGGCACGCTAAAATGGGCGGGGGAGCAGATTTGAGCTCCCCCGTTTGTCTGTATATCAAGGGAAAAACCCCCTGCATGGCCGGAAGCTTGCGAGAGCCGTCCATGGGCCGGATGCGTGAAAAATGAAAGAATTGGGAGTGCGGATCCGGAACAGGAAAAAATATGCAGCAAACACAGAAAACCTATTGACAGAACGGAACGGCCATAGTATAATAGCAAAAGTTGTGAGAAACAACATCAGGAAAGCAGGTATCCGCCTCACCCTGGCACAGGGAAGTGACCAGTGGTTCATATGAGATAGCAAATAATCCTTTATTGGAGTTTTCTATAGTCTGTGAGCGGGTAGTCTGACTGCCCGCTTATTTTATATAACAGGAAACCTCGTTCCCTGTTATATAAAAACGCTCCGCAAGGATCGCGCTGCGGCAGAGAGGAAAATGCCGCTTTTGCGGCCTGCCGCAGGCGGGGAATCCTGCGAAGCAGGATTCTTTCTTATTGATTCATTCATCATCACAGTATGGAGGTGTACGGCCATTAGCGATTTAATGATTAACGAACAGATTAGGGACAGAGAGGTTCGTTTGATTGGAGAACATGGAGAGCAGCTCGGCATCATGTCCGCAAAGGATGCTTACAAGCTGGCGAGAGAGGCAGAGCTTGATCTGGTAAAGATTGCTCCTACCGCAAAGCCGCCGGTATGCAAGATCATTGATTACGGCAAGTTCAGATACGAGCAGGCTCGCAAGGAAAAAGAAGCTAAAAAGAAACAGAAGGTTATCGAGGTGAAGGAAGTGCGCCTGTCACCTAATATTGATGACAACGATCTGAACACAAAGGTGAGCGCTGCCAGAAAGTTTATCGAGAAAGGCAATAAAGTCAAGATTACCCTTCGTTTCAGAGGCCGTGAGATGGCTCATATGTCAAAAACCAAGTACATCCTCGACGATTTTGCTGAGAAGCTGTCCGACATTGCCGTTGTCGACAAGCCTTCCAAGGTTGAGGGAAGAAGCATTGTGATGTTTTTAACTGCAAAACGTTAAAAATAGACCATTATCTAAGGAGGAAAATAACCATGCCTAAAATGAAAACAAGCAGAGCTGCTGCTAAGCGTTTTAAAACAACAGGAACAGGAAAGTTAGTAAGAAACAAGGCTTACAAATCCCATATCTTAACTAAGAAATCTACTAAGAGAAAAAGAAATCTTAGAAAAGACATCGTTACTGACGCTACAAACGCAAAAGTAATGAAGAAGATTTTACCATACTTATAAGATTGAGAGTTTAAGAAGGAGGAAATAACCGATGGCAAGAATCAAAGGCGGATTAAACGCTAAGAAAAAACATAACAGAGTGTTAAAACTGGCTAAAGGCTACAGAGGCGCTCGTTCCAAACAGTATAGAATCGCAAAGCAGTCTGTAATGAGAGCATTAAAGAGCTCCTACGCAGGCCGCAAGGAGAGAAAGAGACAGTTCAGACAGCTCTGGATCGCACGTATCAACGCTGCTGCACGCATTAACGGCTTATCCTACAGCAAGTTCATGTACGGCTTAAAGCTGGCTGGCGTTGAGATGAACCGTAAGGTATTATCTGACATGGCTATCAGCGATGCAGAGGGCTTTGCAAAGTTAGCAGAGCTGGCTAAGTCCAAACTGGCTTAATTTTCAGTTTGCCTGACTTGGATTTTTACAATTCCTGAATTGGAATCATGGAGTGCCTGAGGACAGCAGGGCAGAGATCTGCCTTCTGTTTTCAGGCATTTTTGTTCTGCAGGAGAGATCCTGCTGTTCTGGGGAGAACGGGAAGCAGAAAGACCCGGCGAGGAGGGACTTCGCGGGGAACTCCGCATATCGGCAGAAAATCAAGGAAAATCATAATAATTAAAAAAATAAAAAAAATTGCAAAAAAAGCTTGCCAAACCCCGTCTGTTATGATATACTACAAAACGTCGAAAGGAAAGCGACAAAACAACTGAAAAAGACATGCGGGAGTGCTGGAATTGGCAGACAGGCTAGACTAAGGATCTAGTGGTTGTATGATCGTGTGGGTTCAAGTCCCATCTCCCGCATACGCAGAAGTGGCGGAATTGGCAGACGCGCACGGTTCAGGTCCGTGTGGTAGCGATACCGTGAGAGTTCGAGTCTCTTCTTCTGCACGATGGAAGCTCTGAGGTAATCAGAGCTTTTTTCCTTTACAAAAACAGAGTCTGGGAAAGGGGCGGATGAAACATGTTCGGAAAGACGGAGATCCTATATCAGGGAAGCGATATGGCTCAGTTTAACCAGATCCGCGCTGCGCTGGAGCAGGCAGGGATCCGGTATGACTGGGATGTAAACGACAGGCTGGCGCGATGGGCCTTCCCGGGCCGGGGAACGATTCGGTCCTGCATGGGAAGCGCCGGAGCAGGCAGCGGTCAGCCGAAGGAATACCGGATCAGAGTGAAGACAGGGGACTTTGATAAGGCTCAGTGGATCATACGCCGGCTGTAGCACGCTTTCAACGCATTTTCCTGTTCAAATCTTCGCATGGCTGAACTGAAACTAAAATTGTAAATTTTTGAAAAAAGTGCTTGCATTACCCATTCCCCTGTGCTATAATACCTTTCGTTGGAAACAACAAGACAAAATAAAAGACATGCGGGAGTGCTGGAATTGGCAGACAGGCTAGACTAAGGATCTAGTGGTTGTATGATCGTGTGGGTTCAAGTCCCATCTCCCGCATACGCAGAAGTGGCGGAATTGGCAGACGCGCACGGTTCAGGTCCGTGTGGTAGCGATACCGTGAGAGTTCGAGTCTCTTCTTCTGCATGATGAAAGCTCTGAGGTGCTCAGAGCTTTTTTCTTTATGTAACAGGAAACTTCGTTCTCTGTTATATAAAAACGCTCCGCGAGGATCGCGCTGCGCCGGATGAAAGGCCGGTCCGCACAAAATTTGATAGAACTGGAGAACAAGTATAGTAAAACAGGGCAATTTAGTATATAATACCCATTGTGGAAAATGCGGCCCGGCGAGGGCCCGTTCAGCCAGAATACGATACAAAGGAGGGCCACTATGCTGGAACTTAGAAACATTTCGTTTGAAGTCCAGGAGGAGAAGGAGCAGAGAGAAATCATACACAACCTGGATTTAACCATAGAGGACAATGAGTTTGTGGTAATTACCGGTCCCAACGGAGGCGGAAAATCCACCCTTGCAAAGATTATTGCCGGAATCAAGACGCCGACGGAGGGCTCCATTCTGTTCGACGGGCAGGATATTACGGACAAGAGCATTACGGACAGGGCAAATATGGGTATCAGCTTTGCCTTTCAGCAGCCGGTGCGCTTTAAGGGGATTCAGGTCCTTGACTTAATCCGCCTGGCGGCCCACGATGACAGGATGTCAGTGGCTGACGCCTGCCGCTATCTCTCAGAGGTGGGACTGTGCGCCAGGGATTATATCAACCGTGAGGTAAACGGCAGTCTCTCCGGCGGTGAGCTAAAGAGGATTGAGATTGCCACGGTTCTTGCGAGAGCGTCCAGGCTTTCTGTATTTGACGAGCCGGAGGCAGGAATTGACCTCTGGAGCTTCCAGAACCTGATCCAGGTATTTGAGCGTATGAGGGAGAGGACAAAGGGTTCTATCATCATTATTTCCCATCAGGAGAGAATCTTAAATATTGCAGACCGGATCGTGGTGATTGCGGACGGACGCATCACGAAGCAGGGAAAGAAGGAAGAAATCCTTCCGGAGATTTTAGGAACCGCGTCAGCAGTGGAGGCATGTGATTTTTACAGGAGGGAGCAGTAATGGACGAGATTCAGAAGACTCTGTTGGAGGAAGTGGCGGATCTTCACGGTATCCCTGCCGGAGCCTACAATATCCGCGCAAACGGCCAGACGGCTGAGAGAAATACGACGGCCAACATCGACATTGTGACAAAAGAGGACAAGTCAGGGATTGACATTTATATTAAGCCCGGTACGAAGAACGAGAGCGTACATATCCCTGTCGTTTTAAGCCAGAGCGGCCTGACAGAGACTGTGTACAATGATTTCTATATCGGAGACGGCGCCGACGTGACGATCGTGGCCGGCTGTGGGATTCACAACGGAGGAGACGCCTCCTCCCGCCATGACGGAATCCACCGCTTTTTTATCGGAAAGGGTGCGAAGATCCGCTATGTGGAGAAGCACTATGGAAGCGGCGACGGAAACGGAAAACGTATCATGAACCCTGTCACAGAGGTGACTATGGACGAGGGCAGCTATATGGAGATGGAAACCGTCCAGATTAAGGGCGTGGACTCCACGAAGAGAGAGACAAAGGCAGTTCTCGGCAGGGAGGCCAGAATTGTGATCAAGGAGAGACTGATGACCCACGGAAATCAGGATGCAGAGAGCCGCTTCCACGTAGACTTAAACGGAGAAGACTCCAGCGCCAACGTGATTTCACGTTCGGTTGCCAGGGATCACTCTCACCAGCTCTATATTTCCAATATCACAGGCAACAGCAGGTGCAGCGGACACACGGAGTGCGATGCGATTATCATGGACGAGGCCAGGATTCAGGCTGTTCCTGAGCTGACGGCCAACAATATTGATGCGGCCTTAATCCACGAGGCGGCTATCGGCAAGATAGCGGGGGAGCAGCTGATCAAGCTGATGACTCTGGGCCTGACGGAGGCAGAGGCAGAGGCTCAGATCGTAAACGGGTTCTTAAAATAGGGAAACAGCCGGGGACGCATGGAAAGGAGGAATGCCATGCGTCCTCTTTTTTCTGGCTGGATGCCACAGATTAAAAAACGCTCAGAGGGGAAGGGAGGAAATGAGTGTGGGAAAACAGGAGGATGAGGAGATTCTCGACACCGCCCTGTTGGCCGGACACATCCTGCTCGAAAATGGAGCGGAGATTTACCGTGTCGAGGAAACCATTGACAGAATTTGCGCCCATTACGGCGTCAGCTCGGAAAATGCCTTTGTGCTGAGCAATGGAATTTTCCTGACTGCAGGAAACGCCAGAGAGAGCTTTTTCGCTAAGGTACAGCACATACCGGTGAGCGGCACACATCTGGACAAGGTGGCTGCAGTCAACCAGCTGTCGAGGGAGATTGTGGAGGGAAAACATTCTATCGAGGAGGCCAGACAGATCCTGGAGAACATACGGAGGATGCCCGGCAAGAAGAGGTGGATGCAGGTGGCTGCTTCGGGAGTGGGAAGCGCAGCCTTCTGCCTCCTGTTTGGGGGAACTGCAAGGGACAGTCTGGCAGCTCTTCTGGCTGGGCTCCTTCTCTACCTCTATGTGCTGTGGCTGGGCGCGCCCCATCTGTCGAAAATAGTGGGAAACATCGGAGGCGGAGCTCTGGTCACACTGGTGTGCAGTATTTTTTACCTGGCAGGGGCCGGGGAGAATCTGAACTATATGATGATTGGCTCAATTATGCCTCTGGTGCCGGGGGTGGCGTTTACCAACGCCATCCGGGATATAGCAGATGGGGATTACATATCTGGATCTGTTCGGATGCTGGACGCTCTTCTGGTCTTTTTCTGCATCGCCATCGGGGTGGGAATCGGTTTCTCCGCAGTGAGCATGGCTCCGGGGCCGTGGGGGGACCTTCTCAGGGTGACGGATCTGGCAGGAAGCTCCGGCCAGGTGGCTGAATTTCAGACGGCAGGCTCCCGGCTGCTTCTGATGGGAAAGGAAATTCTGTCTGCCGTTGTGGGAACAGTCAGCTTTTCTCTGCTTTTTGGGGTCCCCAGAGAGTACTATCCCTACTGCGGGCTCATCGGAGGGGCAGGGTGGCTGGTATATTCCCTCACAGAGCTCATCCTTCCAGGCTCCGGTCCCTGCTTTGCGGCTACGGCAGTGGTGATCTTTCTGTCCAGAACGGCAGCAGTGCTGGAGAGGTGTCCTGCCACCATTTTTCTGATAGCAGGAATTTTTCCCTTAGTGCCGGGAGCAGGCGTTTACTGGACTGTGTACCACATTGTCATGGAGGAGCTTTTCATGGCAGTCCAGACCGGCTACTCAGCCATGAAATCAGCAGCTGCCATTGTGCTGGGCATTGTGTTTGTGTTTGAGCTGCCTCAGGGGCTGTTCATACGTCTGGCAGGCCATGGAAGGCGGACGGGGAAGGCAGAAAAGCCGCAGGGAAAGGGCACGCCATGACCCGGGCCATGAGCTCTGCCAGGCGCCTCATTTCCTTTTATGAATAAAAAGAGTCATTTTTCCGGACGTTTCCTCATAAATATAGATGTAATAGTATGGGAAGCGTGTGTCTATGAATGATCAGAAAATCGAGAATATTCTGAACCTGGCATTGGATGCCACGGAAAACGAGAGGGAGAGATCCGGACAGCTGGGTGTGGGTTTTAACCCGGTGGATAACAAATGGGAGCTGATTGTAAAGTACAATGGAAGCCTTGAGAAGGTGGCGGAGGCCCTGCCGGGGACTGAGGTCGAGGAACTTTCCAACGAGTACGCCATTCTGGTTGTGCCGGAGCCTCTGATCGATGCTCTGGCCTCCTTTTCTGAGATTGAGTACATAGAAAAACCGAAAAGTCTGAACTTTGCCGTGGTGCAGGCCAGAGCCGCTTCCTGCATTAACCCGGTGCAGACAGGTGCCAGGGGGCTGACAGGGAAGGGGACGATTGTGGCGATAATTGATTCCGGCATTGACTATTACCATGAGGATTTCAGAAACCAGGACGGTACCACAAGGATCCTGGAAATGTGGGATCAGAGCCTGGACCGCGTGTTCACGAGAGAGGAGATCAATGAGGCTCTGAGCCGGGGGAGCAGAAGCGGGGCTGAGGAGGTTGTGCCGTCCAGGGATCTGAGCGGCCACGGGACGGCTGTGGCAGGGATTGCAGCCGGGAACGGCAGAGAGAGCGGAGGCAGAAACCGGGGAGTGGCCTATGAGAGTGATCTCCTGGTAGTGCGTCTTGGAACGCCAAGGGAAAATTCCTTTCCGCGAACCACGGAGCTTATGAAGGCTCTGGATTATGTGGTGAGAAGGGGCCTTTCCTACGGGGAACCGGTAGCAGTCAATCTGAGCTTTGGAAACTCCTATGGCTCCCATGACGGCACCAGCCTGCTGGAAACCTACATTGATGATATTTCTAACTATTGGAAAACAGTCATTGTGACAGGGACGGGAAATGAGGGCAGCAGCAGGGGACATACCTCCGGCCGTTTTTCCATGGGAAAGGACACGGAGATTGAGTTGTCTGTGGCCGACTACGAAACGGGATTCGGCGTCCAGCTGTGGAAGCTGTACTCGGATATTGTGGAGATTGCAATTATAAGTCCCGGAGGTCTCACAACCGGAGTGATCAGCGATAAGCTGGGGCCTCAGCGGATCCGGTTTGGAGAAACGACTGTGCTGCTCTACTACGGAAAGCCCAGCCCGTACAGCCAGGCACAGGAGATTTATCTGGATTTTATTCCGGACAGAGACTATGTGCAGAGTGGAATCTGGAAAATCCGCCTGACGCCCAGGAAGGTGGCGGTGGGACAGTATGATCTCTGGCTTCCGGGAGGGGGAGTGCTGAACCGCTCTACCCGGTTCCTGAAACCGGAGCCCAACACAACTCTGACGATTCCTTCTACCGCGTTCCGGGTGATCTCTGTAAGTGCTTACGATGATTCCTATCCTTCCTTCGCCGATTTTTCGGGAAGGGGATTTACCAGGCTGGACACCCGGGTTAAACCGGATCTGGCCGCTCCTGGCGTGGGAATCCTCGCTCCGCGGGCCGGAGGGGGCTATGAGGCGGTGACGGGAACCTCCTTCGCCGCCCCTTTTGCCAGCGGCAGCGCCGCCCTCCTGATGCAGTGGGGAATTGTGGAGAACAACGATCCCTTCCTCTACGGCGAAAAAATAAAGGCCTACCTGATCCGGGGGGCGAAGCCTCTTCCCGGGGAAAATGTCTATCCTAATGAGCGGCTGGGCTTTGGGATCCTCTGCCTGGAGGACAGTTTCCCACTCTGATTGGTAATAGAGATCATATGTGTATCATGCGAAGTGTGACAAATTTCATCAATAATTGTTAAAATTTTCAGAAATAAACACTGTTAAAACAGGTGAAAATATGATATAATGACATGATAATCGGGAAAGTTTGGAAATTATTGTCACGCTGGCTGGAACCAGAGCTGCCGGACGAACCTGTCTGCTGTTTTCCGGCCGCTGAAAGCTGGCAGCCGGCCAGCCTGAGAGGAACGAAGGATGTGATTGCATGAACATCAGAGAAACGACCGAACAGTGGGAAAGAGAATATTTAAGCCCCTATGCATCTTTAAGCAGGGATACGAAGGGCAGAGAGAGGCAGGAGCCTCTCTGCGACATAAGGCCTGAGTATCAGAGGGATCGGGATCGGATCCTCCACAGCAAGGCATTCCGCCGGATGAAGCACAAGACCCAGGTATTTCTGGATCCGGAGGGGGATCACTACAGAACCAGGCTTACTCATACGCTGGAGGTATCCCAGATTGCCCGGACCATAGCCAGGGCGCTGCGGCTCAATGAGTCTCTGACAGAGGCCATAGCCCTTGGCCACGATCTGGGACACACGCCCTTCGGGCATTCCGGGGAGGCGGTTTTAAACGGACTGGTTTCCGGAGGCTTCACCCATGCCAGTCAGGGACTGAGGGTGGTGGAGGTGCTGGAAAAGAAGGGAAAGGGACTGAACCTGACCTGGGAGGTCAGGGACGGGATACTGAACCACCGTACCTCCGGCAATCCGGCTACACTGGAGGGGCACATTGTCCGTCTTTCTGACAAGATAGCTTATATTAACCATGACATAGACGATGCTATCCGGGCCGGAATTTTTGTGGAGGAGGATCTGCCCCGGGAGTATACGGATATTTTGGGACACAGCGTGAGGGAGCGGCTGGATACCATGATCCACGACCTGATCGGTCAGAGCCTGGACAGGCCCAGGATTTCCATGTCTGCCGGGATGGAGGCTGCCATGCACGGCCTGCGGCGGTGGATGTTTGAGAATGTATACCGGGGGACAGCGGCCAAGGCAGAGGAGGGGAGAGCGCAGCAGCTCATCGTCTGTCTCTACGACTACTATATGAGAAGACCGGAGGAGCTGCCGGCAGAATACCTGGAGGGGATGGAAAAAAGAAAGGAAACGCTGGAACGAACCGTCTGTGACTACATAGCCGGTATGACGGACGTGTATGCCATTGAGCGGTTCAAGGAGCTGTTTGTACCGAAATCTTTTAAAGTGTAGGCGGGAGCCTGCCGGAAAAGTACCAGAAGAAACAGGAGGTTTTCATGTATTATCCTGAGGAAGTAATAGAGGAAGTCAGAACGAGAAGCGACATCGTGGATATTATTTCCGGTTATGTGAAGCTTCAGAAAAAGGGAAGCAATTATTTCGGGCTCTGCCCGTTTCATCACGAGAAATCGCCGTCCTTTTCCGTGTCACAGTCCAAGCAGATGTATCACTGCTTTGGCTGCGGAGTGAGCGGGAATGTGTTCACCTTTGTGATGGAGTACGAAAATTACTCGTTCCGGGAGGCGGTGGAGCTTTTGGCAGAGAGAAGCGGCGTGAAGCTGCCGAAGGTGGAATACTCCAGGGAGGCCAGGGCTCAGGCAGATCTGCGGGCGGCGCTTCTTGAGATCAATAAACTGGCTGCCAACTATTTTTATTATCAGCTAAAGCAGCCCCAGGGGGAGGCGGGATACCGGTATCTGACCGGGAGAGAGCTCACGGATCAGACGATCCGCCACTTTGGCCTGGGATTTGCCAACAAGACAAGCGACGATCTGTACCGCTTCCTGAAATCAAAGGGCTATGACGACAGTCTTTTGAAGGAAACGGGGCTTGTCACCATAGAGGAGAGAGGATCCAGAGACAAGTTCTGGAACCGGGTCATGTTTCCCATTATGGATGTGAACAACCGGGTTATCGGTTTTGGCGGCCGCGTGATGGGAGACGGGGAGCCGAAGTATCTGAACTCTCCGGAGACGAAGCTCTTTGACAAGAGCCGGAATCTGTACGGGCTGAACTTTGCAAGGCTTTCCAGAGAGAAGTATATGCTGCTGTGCGAGGGCTATATGGATGTGATCGCCATGCACCAGGCAGGCTTCACAAACGCGGTGGCTTCTCTTGGAACTGCTTTCACAGCCCAGCATGCAGCTTTGCTTAAGCGCTATACGGATCAGGTCATCCTGACCTATGACAGCGACGGCGCGGGAGTAAAGGCGGCGCTTCGGGCGATTCCGATTCTGAAAGCGGTGGGCATGTCGGTGAAGGTGCTGAATATGAAGCCCTGCAAGGATCCCGATGAATTTATTAAAAGCCTGGGAGCGGACGCCTTCCGCCAGCGGATCAGTGAGGCCAGGAACAGCTTCCTGTTTGAGATCGACACGATCCGGCAAAAATACAGTATGGAGGATCCGGAGCAGAAGACGGCTTTCTACAATGAGACGGCCAGAAAGCTTCTGGAGTTTTCCGAGGCTCTGGAGAGAGACAACTATATCCAGGCTGTGTCCAGGGAGTATTTTATCAGCTATGAGGACCTGAAACGGCTGGTAAACAGCCTGGGAAGCCGATACGGTTCGGCTTTGCCCGGGACGAGAGCCGATAGGGAGGGAGTGGGGGAAACCTACGCTCAGAAGCCCAGGGAAATTCAGAAGAAAAGGGACAGGGAGGAGGGCATCCGCCAGTCGGAGCGGCTGCTCTTGACCTGGCTGATCGAGGAACCCAGGCTGTTTGAGAAAATACGCGGGATTATCGGTCCGGAGGATTTTGTAAAGCCTCTTTACCGGAGAGCAGCAGAGATGGTGTTCGAGGGACACGAAAAAGGAGAGGTGAATCCTGCAGCGATTTTAAATCACTTTATCGACGACGAGGGGAATTACAGGGAGGTGGCTGCTCTTTTTAACGCAAGCCTTAATGACTCCCTGAGCAATGAGGAGCAGAAGAAGGCCTTTGCAGATACAGTTCTCAAGGTGAAGAAGAGCAGTCTGGATTACCAGAGCAGGAATGCTTCGGACCTGAACGAGCTTCAGCGGATTATAAAGGAGCAGGCAGAGCTTGCCAATCTGCATATTTCATTGGAATAAGGAGAAAATAGGTTACGGTTTCATTCGCCGGCGGATGCGGGAAGGCAAAGGAAAGTATGGCTATGGAGGGATAGAGATTTATGGAAGAAAAGACACTGACTTTTGAAGAGAAGCTGGAAAAACTTCTGGAACTGGCGAAAAAGAAAAAAAATGTGCTGGAGCAGAAAGAAATCATAGATTTTTTCCATGGCGAAATACTGAATCCCGACCAGCTTGACCAGATCGACGATTTTCTGGAAAACAACAAGGTGGATGTGCTTACGCCGGAGGAGGATCTGGATATTGAGCCGGATCTCTTCCTGGAGGAGGAGATGACGGAGGAAGAGGACATCGATGTGGACAACCTGGAATTGTCCATGCCTGAGGGCGTGAGCATCGAGGATCCGGTGCGCATGTACTTAAAGGAGATCGGGAAGGTTCCGCTGCTCACGCCAGAGGAGGAGATTGACCTTGCAAAACGGATGGAGATGGGGGACGAGTCGGCCAAAAAGAGGCTGGCGGAGGCAAACCTGCGTCTGGTGGTCAGTATTGCCAAGCGGTATGTGGGAAGAGGAATGCAGTTTCTCGATCTCATACAGGAGGGAAATCTGGGGCTTATCAAGGCAGTGGAGAAGTACGACTACTCCAAGGGCTTCAAATTCAGCACCTACGCTACCTGGTGGATCAGACAGGCCATTACCCGCTCCATCGCCGATCAGGCCAGGACGATCCGGATTCCGGTACACATGGTGGAAACCATCAACCGGCTGATCCGTACTTCCAGACAGCTTCTTCAGGAGCTGGGACGGGAGCCGTCTGCGGAGGAGCTGGCGGAGAAGCTGGATATGCCTGTGGAGCGGGTGCGGGAGATTATGAAGATTTCCCAGGATCCTGTTTCCCTGGAAACGCCTATCGGGGAGGAGGAGGACAGCCATCTGGGAGATTTCATCCAGGATGACCATGTGCAGGTGCCGGTAGACGCTGCCACCTATACCCTTCTCCATGAACAGCTTATGGAGGTGCTGGACACTTTGACAGACAGGGAACAGAAGGTTTTAAGGCTGCGCTTTGGCCTGGATGACGGGAGACCGAGAACGCTGGAAGAGGTTGGGCGCGAGTTCAACGTGACCAGGGAGCGGATCCGCCAGATTGAGGCAAAGGCGCTGCGTAAGCTGAGACATCCCAGCAGGAGCAGGAAGCTCAAGGACTATCTGGATTAAGACCCAGGCTGCAGCCTGCCGGAAGGAGAACCGGCATGGAAGATGCCAAAAAGCATGACAGGTGCATCCGCAGGCAGAGAAAAATACAGACTTTACGGGCAGAGCCGGGAGACAGGCCTGCAAAAATCAGACACGGAGTGAGAAGACATGAAATTATCGGACAGACTGGAAATGATCGCGTCCTTTGTGGAACCCGGAAACCGCCTGGCAGATATCGGGACGGATCACGGGTACGTTCCCATTTATCTCGTGCAGACGGGACGCGTTCCCTCTGCGCTGGCTATGGATGTGAGAAAGGGACCCCTTCTGAGAGCGGAAGAACATATCAGGGAGGCCGGACTTTCCGGCAGAATACAGACCCGGCTTTCTGACGGGCTGAAGAAACTCGCGCCAGGGGAGGCGGACACGGTGGTGATTGCCGGAATGGGAGGAGAGCTGGAGATACATATACTGGAGGAGGGCAGACACGTCTGGGACAGCGTTTCCCAGTGGGTCCTCTCGCCCCAGTCGGATCTGGCCCATGTGAGGCACTACCTTCTGGAACACGGTTTTTCCATCCGGAGGGAGGAGATGGTGAAGGAGGAGGGAAAGTTCTACAACATCATGGATGTGGCAGGGCCCGGGGGGGATGGAAGATCCGGCGCGGCTCAGGAAAAAGCCCCGGAGCAGCCGGTGCCCCAGATATATGAAAAGGAGATCGATTATATTTACGGGAAATGCCTGCTTGAGTCCGGCCATCCGGTTCTTGAGGAGTTTCTGGAGCGGGAGAAAAATACAGTGTGCAGGATTCTGGAATCCCTTAAGGGGCAGGACACAGTGAGTGCAGGAAAGAGGGCAGAGGAGCTGACAGAAAAACTGAATCTGATAGAGGAGGCGCAGAATGAAGTGCAGAGAGATCATTGAGATACTGAACAGGCTGGCACCTGAGAGTATGGCCTGTGACTGGGATAACCCGGGACTTTTAGTGGGACGCAGGGATAAGGAGGTAAAGCGGGTGCTTGTGGCAGTGGATGCAGATGACGCTGTGGTGGAGGAGGCTCTGCGTCTTGGAGCCGATATGCTTTTGACCCACCACCCCCTGATTTTCAGTCCCCTTAAAAAGATCAATGACGATGATTTCATCGGCAGGAGAATTTTAAAGCTGATTCAGGGTGATATTTCGTATTATGCCATGCACACGAACTTCGACGCCGCTCCCGGCTGTATGGCAGAGCTGGCTGCAGAGCGCCTCCAACTTGGGGAGACAGAGGTACTGGAGCCCATGGGGGAAACAGAGGAGAAAGTCCCCTACGGGATCGGCGCTTTCGGGATGCTGCCCAGAGAGATGACGGTCCGCGAGGCGGCAGAACATGTGAAGAGAGCCTTTGGACTTCCCTGCGTGTCAGTGTACGGCGGGGATAAAACAGGGCAGAAGATTCAGAAGGCGGCGGTCTGTCCGGGAGCCGGAGGCGGGACGCTTAAACAGGCTCTTGCCTGCGGGGCTCAGGTTTATATAACCGGAGACATCAGCCACCACACAGGCATAGACGCGGCTGCGGAGGGACTGATTGTCATAGACGCGGGACACTTTGGCGTGGAACAGATTTTCATGGATTTTATAAAAGAATTCCTGGAGCGTGAGATCCCAGGGCTTGAGGCGGTGAAGTCTGCCCAGGGACTTCCAAACTGCGTGATTTAGGTTTTTGGCAGAAGTGCAAGGACGGCAAAGGAGGAAGTGACATGGCTTTTGTGACAGTGGAGGGGGAGAGGAGAGAGTATCCGGAGGGAATGCCGTACAGCGCGATAGCGGCGGACTTCAGAGAAAAGGTGAGCCACGATATTCTGCTTGTGAGGGCGAATGGGAGACTTCGGGAACTCAGCAAAAAACTGAAGGGGGATTGCGAAATTTCTCTGATCACGGCAGCAGACAGGGAAGGTTGGCAGACTTACCAGAGAAGCGCTGTATTTCTGATGCTGAAGGCCTTCTATGACACTGTGGGAGGGGATAAAGTAAAAAAGATAACGGTCTGCTTTTCCGTAGGGCAGGGTCTCTATGTAGAGCCGGAGGGAGAGTTTGACCTGGATAGTTCTCTTCTTAAAAACGTGAAGGCCAGAATGGGAGAGCTGCAGTCCATGTGTCTGCCCATCATCAAGCAGAGCGTCAACACATCAGAGGCGGTGGAACAGTTTCACCGTCACAGAATGTATGACAAGGAAAAGCTGTTTCGATTCAGGAGGGCTTCCAGAGTAAACGTGTACTCCATCGGGAATTTCCAGGACTATTTCTACGGGTACATGGTGGAGCATACAGGCTTTATCAAATATTACGATCTGGCTCTCTACGAGAGCGGCTTTGTCCTTCTGCTTCCGGGCAGAAGCGCACCGGAGCATATCAGCGCGCTGGTGCCCAGAAAGAAGCTCTTTGACGTACAGAGAGAGTCGGAGGAATGGGGAGAACGGCTGGGCATCTCCGATGTGGGTTCATTAAATGAGGCGATAACGGCAGGGCGGATGAATGAGCTGATTCTGATGCAGGAGGCCTTTCAGGAAAAAAAGATCGGTGATATCGCAGAGGCCGTGGCCGCAAGGCCGGATCGGAAGCTGGTGATGATTGCAGGCCCCTCATCTTCAGGAAAGACTACCTTTTCCCGCCGGCTTTCCATCCAGCTTCAGGCGCTGGGGCTCAGACCTCACCCGATCTCTGTGGATAATTACTTTGTCAACCGCGTAAACAGCCCGAGGGATGAAAACGGGAACTACGACTATGAGGCTCTGGAATGTCTGGATGTCAGACAGTTTAACGAGGATATGACTGCCCTTCTCGCCGGCGAGATGGTAGAACTGCCCCGCTACAATTTTATCAGTGGGGAGAGAGAATACAGGGGAGATTTCCTGAAGCTGGGAGCGGAGGATATTCTCGTGATTGAGGGAATCCACTGCCTGAACGACAGGCTGTCCTATTCCCTTCCGAAGGAGAAGAAATTCCGGATCTATATCAGCGCCCTGACTCAGCTCAATATCGACGAGCACAACAGGATTCCCACCACAGACGGAAGACTTCTGCGCCGCATGATCCGGGATGCCAGAACCAGGGGAGCATCCGCCCAGGAAACCATACGCATGTGGGATTCAGTAAGGCGCGGGGAGGAGAAAAACATTTTCCCCTTCCAGGAGAGCGCAGATGTGATGTTTAACTCTGCCCTGCTCTATGAGCTGGCCGTCCTTAAGCAGTACGCAGAGCCTCTTCTGTTTGGAATCCCGTCTGACTCGCCGGAGTATGCAGAAGCCAAGCGGCTCCTCAAGTTCCTGGACTATTTTCTGGGAGTGGGCAGCGAGCTGATACCGCACAATTCCATGATCCGGGAGTTTATCGGCGGAAGCTGCTTTCGGATATAGGGGGCTCTGCCGTCCGGCAGCTGCCAAAAACGCAAGATTCCTCCTTGCGGGAATGGACAAACAGAAAAAAATGTGATAGACTATATAAGTTTTCCGAGTAAGACAAATGGCCGCAGCTGCAGGTGCCGAAAGGCCGCAGGTGAGGAAAGTCCGGGCTTCACAGGGCAGGATGCCAGATAACGTCTGGCGGAGGCGACTCCAGGGACAGTGCAACAGAAATAAACCGCGCGGGGCAGAAGATGCAGCCGCGTAAGGGTGGAAAGGCAGTGTAAGAGACTACCGCCCGGCTGGCAACAGGCGGGGCACATGTAAACCCCATCCGAAGCAAGACCGAACAGAAAGCATAAGGCGGCCCGTCTGCTTTCGGGTAGGTCGCTAGAGTCTGCCGGCGACGGCAGAAGTGGATAGATGGCCATTCAACGACATAACCCGGCTTATCGTTTTGCTCGGAGACAGAAAAGCTGCATGGAGAATTCTGTGCAGCTTTTTGCTTTGGAGAAAATCCGGTTTGTAAAGAGAAGTGAGCCAGGAAAGGCAGAACGCCTGTTTCTTCCGGTGAAAAGAGAAATGAAAAACAGCCCTCCGGGCCTGGGAGAGGAGGACCTCCTCTCCGGACACAGGGGCTGCTTTTTTATTTCTTTTCATATTTTTCTTCACAGTACAGGCAGCGGTAAATCTCCTTTTTCTCGTCAGCCAGGTAGAAGACGTGGGGAAGCTCCTGCTCAATGGAGGTAATGCAGCGCGGATTTCTGCACTGGATCACATTGGTGATCTTCCTCGGCAGGTCCAGGCTCCTCTTTTCCACAATCCGGCTGTCACGGATGATGTTTACGGTAATGTTGTGGTCAATGTAGCCGAGCACGTCCAGATCCACCACATCCAGTCCGCCGTCTATCTTGATAATATCCTTCTTTCCCATCTTGGAGCTTTTGGCATTCTTGATAATGGCAATCTGGCAGTCCAGCTTGTCCAGCCCCAGTTTAAAGTAAATATCCATACTTTTTCCGGCTTCGATATGGTCAAGGACAATGCCCTCGCTCAGTCCGCTGATATTTAACATGGTCTTTCCACCCCCAGTAAAGTCATAATAAGCGCCATTCTCACATAGACGCCGTACTGCACCTGTTTGAAATAAGCAGCCCTCGGATCGTCATCCACCTCCACGGAAATCTCGTTTACTCTCGGAAGCGGATGGAGAACGTACATGTCATCCTTTGCCAGCTTCATCTTCTGTCTGTCCAGAATATAGCAGTCCTTCATGCGGATGTAGTCCTCCTCGTTGAAGAAACGCTCCTTCTGCACGCGGGTCATGTAGAGGATGTCAAGATCCGGCATGGCGTCATCGAGATTTTCCACCTCTTTAAATTCAATTCCCTTCGCCTCCAGCACATCCTCCCTGATGTAGTCGGGAATGCGAAGCTCCGGCGGAGAGATGAGGACAAAGCGGATATCTGAGTACCGCACCAGGGCGTTGATCAGAGAGTGAACTGTGCGGCCGAATTTCAGATCCCCGCACAGCCCTACAGTCAGGTGATCCAGGCGTCCCTTTAAGGAACGGATAGTCAGAAGATCGGTAAGAGTCTGTGTAGGGTGCTGATGTCCCCCGTCTCCTGCGTTGATGACAGGGATGCGGGAGTGAGCGGAAGCTACCATAGGTGCCCCCTCCTTCGGATGGCGCATGGCGCAGATGTCTGCATAGCAGGAGATAACGCGGATTGTATCGGAAACGCTCTCACCCTTCGCCGCAGAGCTGGAGTCGGCGGAGGAGAATCCCAGCACGCTGCCTCCCAGGCGAAGCATGGCGGATTCAAAGCTCAGGCGTGTTCTGGTGCTTGGCTCGTAAAACAGGGTCGCTAATTTTTTGCCGTCACAGACGTGGGCATATTTCTGTGGATTTTTCTCTATATCATTTGCCAGATCGAGAAGCTGGCCGATCTCTTCAACGGAAAAATCCAGAGGATTTAACAAATGTCTCATTTGGCTCTCCTTTGTGTTAACATAGATTTGAACTAATTATAGCGGATTGCAGACACAATTACCAGACCGTGTAAGAAATTTTTAAGAGAATTTAAGAAAAATAAGGTAGGCCTTTGTACGGTTATTGGGTATAATGGAGGAGAAAAGAACAGGCGAGATCTGTCCGGCCGTGATGAAAAATGCCTGGCGGGAGCAGGATAAAGCCGTCAAAGGGGGGACAGGATATGGAAGAAGAGAGAGAGGCAGTCAGGCCTTCAGAGAAGGAAACGAGAAGTCCTGTCATTCAGGTAAGAAGGCTGTATAAGATCTACCGGGTGGGCGAAACGAAGGTCCATGCCCTGAACGGGGTGGATTTTACGATGTACAAGGGAGAGTTCTGTGCCATTGTGGGGCCGTCCGGTTCGGGAAAGTCCACACTTTTAAATATGCTGGCAGGGCTTGAGAAGCCTACAAAGGGCGAGATTGTGATAGCAGGAAAGCATATCGAGAAGATGAAGGAGGATCAGCTGGTAGCCTTCCGGCGGGAGCGGGTGGGCTTCATTTTTCAGTCCTATAACCTTTTAGGCACCATGAACGCCATCGAGAATGTGGCTCTGCCTCTGGCCTTCCGCGGAATCGGAAAAAAGGAGAGGATCCGCAAGGCACAGAAGTATCTGAAGCTGGTGGGGCTGTCACACGTATCCGATCATATGCCGAATCAGATGTCGGGCGGGCAGCAGCAGAGAGTGGGAATTGCCAGGGCTCTGGCGGTAAAGCCGAAGATTATCTTTGCCGATGAGCCCACAGGAAACCTGGATTCCAAAACAACGATGGAAGTTTTAAAGCTGATGCAGAAAATTGTCCGGGAGCAGAACCAGACACTTGTCATGGTTACCCATGACGATCACCTGGCCACCTATGCGGACAGGATTTTTCATATTATTGACGGAAAGATCGTGAAGATAGAAACGATGGATCACAGCTCACAGGAGGCTGTAGGGGAAACCCGGCCGGATGAAGAAAAGACAGGGCCGCCGGATGACGGGGAGGAAAACCTGGAGGCTGGAGAAAAACAGGAGAAGCAGCCGGACAGCACAGGGGAAGAGAAAAAAAACAGGGAGGACAGAACATGAGGATAAAAAAGCTTGGACAGACCTTTACGCTGCTTTTGGCCGTGTGCATGGTGCTTGCGGGACTGCCGGGGCAGGTGTATGCAGGCATGATGGACATGACAAATTTCAACGACGGCCGAATTGAAGTCAGCAAGGTCCCCAGAGGAAAGGCCGGAGATAAGATTACAATCCGCATGAAAATTGTGAATGATCAGGATTACGACATGGAGGATACCACTATCACCCTGGTCGGCGGGCAGCGATATGACGATATTCTGAATAATGTGTTTGAAGAGGAGGAGGATGATACGGAGGAGGACGAAAACACGATCCGCAATTACAACACCCAGTTTCCGTTTGAGGCGGACTCCTCAACCTTTGAGGATAAAAAGGTGGGAACCATCCGTAAAAATTCCTCTAAAACAGTGTCTATGACCTTTCAGCTCAGAAGGGATCTTCCGGCAGGCTACTATCAGGCCTTTTTTGATTTGAACAGCAGCCGGGATCACGAAAAAACCGTAGGCGTCAATCTCTGGGTATCGGCTTCTGACGGAACGGAGGAGGAAACGGAGGAGATGGACTATGATATTACCATCGGAGAAAATCAGTCCACACCATTTGGAGCTTACGGCGAGGTGCTGAATTTTGGGGTAAACTTAAGAAACAGCGGACACAGAAAAATGTACGATGTACGCGTTTATATGCAGCTTGACGCGGCGGTGGAGAAATTCCCCTTTGATATCAATGACGGAAATTATGACAGGAAAATGGGAGATCTGGAGGTAAACCAGACGGTGTCCGTACCGTACAGCATGGCTGTCAGAGAGGATGCCAAGTCCGGCTTTTATCCGATTACCTACAAGATTACATACAGGGAGACAGAAGACGGAGACTTTGAGGAGCCGGTGGAGAAGGTATTCTATGTCCGTGTCAAGGGAGAAGATGACGACGATCTGGAGGCCGATGCAGGCGAAAATGAGAGGACGAAGGCCAGGATCATTGTAGACAGCTTTTCTACAGAGCCGGCTGAGGTCTATGCGGGAACCCCGTTTGTGCTGAAAATCAGGATGAAAAATGCGTCGTCCGATGTGCAGGCAAGCAATATCCTTTTTACTTTCAGTTCGGAGGACACAGAAAAAAATCCGGTATTCACCACAGAAAGCGGTTCCTCCTCCCTGGTGGTAAACAGTCTGGCGCCCGGACAGACCGTGGATCTGGAGCTTTTGTTTAATTCATCTCCGACAGCGGAGCAGAAGTCCTACACCATGACCATCAAGGAAAAGTACGACAGCCCTGAGTTCAAGAATGCAGAGGAATCTGTTTCTATCTCCCTCCCTGTGAAGCAGAAGGCGAGACTCAGCACCAGTACCATCGACGTGATGCCGGAGAGCATCACCGTAGGCTCGGAAACGAATGTCATGTTTGGCATTAACAATACGGGAAAGGTACTTCTCTACAATGTGACAGCTACTTTTGAGGGAGACTCCATCCAGAAAACAGACGCCTATGTAGGAAACATTGAACCGGGAAAGACGGGAAACGTGGATACCATGATCACAGGCGCGTCTCCAACGATGGACGATGGAAAGATAAAGATCATTATCTCCTATGAGGATGAAAACGGAGCGGTGACGGAGGTGGAAAAGGAGATGAGCCTCCTCGTCACGGAGCCGGTGGAGGAGACGGCGGACATGGGCACCATGGACGGAATGGATGAGATGATGATGGAGGAAGAGCCATCTCTCTTTGACAAATTCAAGATTCCGGCTCTTGCAGTCCTTGCACTGGCCGGGGCCGGTACGGGAGCCGGCGTTTACCGCCACAGAAAAAAGAAGAAGGCACTGAAAGAGGAGGAAGAGGATATAGACGATGAGATTTCTTGATCTGCTCATCATGAGCGTCAATAATCTGCGCCGGCGAAAGCTCAGAACCTTTCTGACTGTTCTCGGAGTAGTCATCGGCACTGCCTCCATCGTAGTAATGGTTTCTCTGGGAATCGGACTGAATAATTTCACCATGGAGAATATCCGTTCATCGGGCAGCCTGACAGCCATTGAAATCTATAATTATCAGAACATGAACGGCGAGGATGTGTCAGAGGACAAATTCATGACAGATGAGACCATAAAGAGCTTTGCAGAAATTCCCCATGTGACCTCTGTCTATCCGATGCTTACTATGAGTGTCCTGATGAAGCAGGGGGCCTATGAAGGATATGTGACCATGACAGGAGTTCCTCTGGACTTTATGAAGGATATTCCGCTGGGAAAGGGCAGCCGCCCCTCCCCCAACGCAGAGGGACTTGAGATGGTGGTGGGAAATATGGTGGCTCGAAACTTCAGCAATTCCAAGACAGGGAAGGGGTATTGGGATACGGGGGAAGAGCCGGATGTGGATTTCATGAACCGCCCCATGTTTGTGATTTTTGACATGAACGCCTACTACCAATCCCAGTCCGGCGGGACAGGGGCAGACGGTGAAAATGTACAGCCGCCTAAAAAATATATGCTGAATACCGCCGCTTTGGTGGAGGGAGGACCGGAGGACTACAATGAGTACAGCTACAGCGTATATGTGGATCTGGAAAAGCTGAAGGCTCAGCTAAAGCAGGTATTTAAAAAGGATCCCATACCAGGCCAGCCTACCAACAAAAAGGGAAAGCCATATCCCTACTTTATCTACGAGCAGGCGGTTGTCAATGTAGACGATATGGACAATGTAAAGGAAGTCCAGCAGCAGCTTATCACCATGGGCTATGAGGCCAGCAGCCGTATGGACTGGCTGGAATCCTCACAGAAACAGTCCAGTATGGTTCAGGCTGTCCTGGGCGGAATCGGGGCAGTGTCCCTGTTCGTCGCAGCCATCGGCATCGCCAACACCATGATGATGTCCATCTACGAGAGGACAAAAGAGATCGGCGTGCTGAAGGTACTGGGATGTGCTATGGGAAATATCCGAAGCATGTTTTTAATTGAAGCTGGCTTCATAGGATTCATGGGAGGGGTGATCGGACTGATACTGAGCTACGGCGTGTCGGCCCTTGTCAACCGCTTTCTGGCACCCAGCCTGACGGCGGGCATGAGCAGCCGTCTTTCCATGATTCCGCCCTGGCTTGCTCTGGCGGCTGTGGGCTTTGCTGTTCTGATCGGAATGATAGCCGGATTTTTCCCTGCACAGAGGGCAATGAAACTAAGTCCCCTTGCGGCTATCAGGAATGAGTAGGAGGCTGCTCGAAGAGGGAATCCGCCTGTTCGGGCCATTTCAGGGAGAGAGGAAGCTCAGGCTGACAGAAACGCAAAACGAGAATGGAATCGTGGAAGCGTTGTACGACAGGCGGTAAAGGACAGTGCCTCAAAAGATAAGTGCCCCAAAAGATGTACGAAGGAACAATACCGGAAGGCCGGGAATTTTATGACTTTGCAGGAATAAAATTCCCGGCCTATTGACATTTTCAGCAGGAGAGATACAATGAATGTGTTATAATTAGCATCCTAACAGTTGCATTATACAATGATTGCGCTGAACAAAAAAGACTGGGTGTCAGGATGAATAGACAAAAGGGCACCAGCTTTTGGGGAAGGAGGAGAGAAAATGAAGCTGTATCTGGAAATGCTTCTGTACAGGGTTTTTCACGCACAGAGGAAGCGTCTTCGCCCGTTTATGGCACAGATTAAGCTGGCGCCTGGTCAGCCTAAGATTCTCGGCTACCTGGTCAGTCATGAGGGCTGTATGCAGAAGGATGTGGCGGAGTACTGCGATATTGAGCCGGCCACTGTCAGCCGTATTCTCGATACCTTGGAGAAGGGCGGCCTGATCAGAAGAACGGTGGCGGAGAACAACCGGAGAGCGGGAAGCCTTTCCCTGACAGAGACAGGGCTCAGACAGTATAAGCTGTGGGAGACCCGCTGCCAGGAGGTGGAGGAAGAGATGCTGGCCGGCTTTTCTGAGAAGGAGAAGAGGGAGCTGACAGAGTATTTGAAGCGGATTTACAAGAATCTCAGCGGGAAGGATGCCCTTTAAAGGAGGAAGCGGTGAAGGATTTAGAGCGAATTTTCAGATACATGAAGCCATACAGGAAGCAGTTTATTCTGGCTGTGCTGTTTGTGGTGATAGAGGCCAGTTTTGAGCTTACGATCCCCATGCTGATGGCTGACATGATTGACGTGGGGGTGGCAAACCACGATATGGACTACATTGTAGAGCGGGGCATGATTATGATGGGCTGCGCTCTGCTGGCCCTGATTACGGGCCTTATCTATGCCAGATTTTCCGCAAGAGCCGCCAACGGCTTCGGAGCCGCTCTCAGGGAAGCGGAATATATCAAGGTGCAGGAGTATTCCTTCGGCAACCTGGATCACTTCGAAACCTCTTCCCTGATTACGCGTATGACGACAGATGTCACTGTGATGCAGAATGCGGTAAGCGGAGGCCTGAGACCTCTGGTGCGAAGCCCTGTGATGCTGCTCATGGGGCTTGGTATGACCTTTTACCTGAACCGGAAGCTGGTTTTAGTATTTGCTGTCTGCATTCCGATCCTTGCCTTTATCCTCTACTCTATCGTGAGTCATGTGGCCCCCATGTACGGGAGGCTTCAGAGGGCTGTCGACCGGGTGAATGCCATTGTGCAGGAAAACCTGAATGCCATCCGCGTTGTGAAGGCCTTTGTCCGCGGCGAGTACGAGGAGGAAAAATTTGCGCAGGTAAACAGCGATTTAAAGAAAACCAGCCAGAAAACCTTCCACTATGCAGTGCTGAACCTTCCGGCTTTCCAGCTTGTCATGTACGGAGCGGTCGTCATGATCCTCTGGTTTGGAGGGAGGATGGTGCAGATAGGCGGCATGCAGGTGGGAGAGCTGACAGGATTTCTGACCTATGTGCAGCAGATCATCAATTCCCTGATGATGATCTCCAATGTGTTCCTGATGCTCACCCGCTCCCTTGCCAGCGCCAGACGAATCGGCGAGGTCTTTGACGAGCCTCTGGATCTGGTGGACGGGGAGGACACAGTGGAAACGGTGGAGCACGGCTCCATTGACTTTGAGCATGTGTACTTCAAGTACAGGGAGGATGCGAAGGAATATGTGCTTTCCGACATAAACCTTCACATACGGGCCGGAGAAACCGTGGGAATTATCGGAGGAACCGGTTCTGCAAAGAGCACCCTGGTGCAGCTGATCCCCCGGCTCTATGACATTACCTCAGGGCAGCTTCTGATTGACAGGAAGGATGTGAAGCGCTTTTCCCTGAAGCACCTGAGGGACGCTGTGGGCATTGTGCTCCAGAAAAATGTTCTGTTTTCAGGGAGTATCCGGGAAAACCTGCTGTGGGGAAATGAGGGCGCTGATGAGAAGGAGATCGAGTGGGCCTGCCATGCAGCCTGTGTGGATGAGTTCATCGGCCGGTTCCCGGAGGGGTATGATACGGACCTGGGACAGGGCGGCGTCAATGTCTCCGGCGGCCAGAAGCAGAGACTCTGTATCGCCAGGACGCTTTTAAAGCATCCGAAGGTATTGATTTTTGACGACTCCACCAGCGCCGTGGACACGGCCACAGACGCAAAAATACGGGCAGAGCTTGCAAAGCTTTCCGATATGACAAAGATTATCATCGCACAGAGGATCACTTCCGTCATGGATGCGGATCAGATTGTGATTCTGGAGGATGGAAAAATCCACGCAGTGGGAACCCACAGGGAGCTTTTGGAGAAGGATCCGATCTATCAGGAGCTCTACTATTCCCAGCAGAAAGGAGCAGAGAAAGATGGCGAGACAGTTTAACGGAAAGAGACCGAAAAACCTGAAAAAGACCTTTTTAAAGCTCCTGGGCTATATGGGAAATCATAAGTTCCTTCTGCTTCTGGTGGCTGTGCTCGTGTCGATCAGTGCCTCGGCGGGCCTTATTGGAACCTATATGCTTAAGCCGATTGTAAATAATTACATAGTGCCCGGCGACTTAGACGGCCTTGTAAAGGCTGTGATGTTCACGGCGGCAGTGTACCTTTGCGGAGTCCTGGCGGCCTACGGCTATACCCAGACCATGGTGGTGGCGGCCCAGAAGATTATCTTTGAGATCCGCCGGGATCTGTTCGGCCACGTGCAGAAGCTCCCACTGAAATACTTTGACACCAGAACGCACGGGGATATCATGAGCCGTTTTACCAATGATGTGGACACTATCTCAGACGCCCTGAACAACAGCTTTGCCATGATCATCCAGAGCTTTATCCAGATTGTGGGAACTCTGACCCTGATTTTTGTGCTGAACTGGAGGCTGTCCCTGATTGTGTTTGTCTGCTACATTCTGATGTTCTCCTATATCAGATACAGCGGAAAGAAGAGCAAGTATTATTTTAACTTCCAGCAGAAGTATCTGGGAGATTTAAACGGCTTTGTGGAGGAGCGGACAGCAGGGCAGAAGGTGGTGAAGGTGTTCAACCACGAGGAGGCCAGCATCGAGGAGTTCCGAAGAAAAAACAGGAATCTTCAGGAGGCGGCCACGAACGCCCTCACCTATTCCGGAAGCATGGTTCCTGTCATTGTCAGCATTTCCTATGTGAATTTTGCCATTGTAGCCATGGTGGGAGGCTATATGGTCCTGCGGGGCTGGACGGATGTGGGAAGTCTGAGCAGCTACCTGGTCTTTGTGCGCCAGACAGCCATGCCCCTGAACCAGTTTACCCTGCAGTCTAACTTCATGCTGGCCGCCCTGGCAGGAGCGGAGCGGATTTTCGAGACAATGGACGAGGAGCCGGAAACAGATGAGGGAACCGTAACCCTGGTAAACAGGAAGGATAACCCGGACGGCAGCATGGAGGAGTCAGAAACGCGCACAGGACTCTGGGCCTGGAAGGAGAAGACAGAGGATGGAGGGGAGAGGCTTATTCCCCTCCGGGGAGATGTGCGGTTCGACCATGTGGACTTTGGGTATGAGCCGGGGCACCCGATTCTAAAGCAGATAAGCCTTTATGCAAAGCCGGGGCAGAAGATTGCCTTTGTCGGCTCCACAGGAGCCGGAAAGACTACGATCACAAACCTGATCAACCGGTTTTACGACATTGACAGAGGCAGCCTTACCTATGACGGAATCGACGTCAGGAGAATCAAAAAGGATGATCTGCGGCGTTCTCTCGGAATTGTTCTACAGGATACGCATCTGTTTACAGGAACCATTGCCGACAACATCCGGTACGGAAGGCTGGATGCCACTGACGAGGAGGTTGTGGAGGCGGCAAAGCTGGCCAATGCAGACTCCTTTATCAGGAGGCTCCCCAAGGGATATGACACGATGGTTACCGCAGACGGAGGCAATCTGTCTCAGGGGCAGAGACAGCTCTTGGCCATTGCCAGGGCCGCTGTGGCAGATCCGCCTGTCCTGATTCTCGACGAGGCAACCAGCTCCATCGACACGAGAACTGAGAGTCTGATCGAAAAGGGAATGGATCGGCTGATGGAGGGAAGAACCGTGTTTGTGATTGCCCACAGGCTTTCCACTGTCCGAAACTCTAATGCCATCATGGTGCTGGAACAGGGGCAGATTATCGAGCGGGGAGACCACGAGGATCTGCTTCGCCAGAAGGGAGAGTATTACCAGCTCTATACGGGAATGTTTGAGTTAAGCTGACATTGGGTTAAGCTGACAAAAAGGGGAAAGCCAAAAGGGATTGCCCTGCATACAGGGACAGAGAAATCTCATTATAAAAAGCCATGCTCCGCCAGGGGGAGGAAAAGCACTTGAAAAGCCGCCGGTGCATAAGATAGATTAACGTGACCTAGAGGCGGCTTTTTTTGAAAACTTTTCCAAAACCACTGACAGCAGAAGAAGAGCGGGAATACCTGAAGCGTTGCAGGGAGGGCGATGAGGAAGCAAAAGCCGTTCTGATAGAAAGAAACCTGAGGCTTGTGGCCCACGTAATAAAGAAATACCAGTATACAGACTATGAAACGGAGGATCTTCTCTCAGTTGGAACCATTGGACTTATTAAAGCGGTAAATACCTTTAAGGCAGAAAAAGGCTCCAGGCTTGCAACTTATGCGGCCAAATGTGTCGAAAATGAGATTCTGATGCTGTTCCGGGCGGGGAAAAAGAGGGCCAGGGATGTGTCGCTCTACGATTCCATAGGCGTAGACAAGGACGGAGAAACGGTGAGCCTGATGGATGTGCTGGAGGCAGAGGAGACGCAGGTTCTCGATACCATAATCATGGAGCAGGATGTGAGAGAACTCTATGAGGCTTATGCAAAATGCCTGAAGGACATGGAGAAAAAGGTAGTCTGCATGCGGTACGGGCTCTTTGGCACAAAGGAGCACACGCAGAGGGAGATTGCAGCTGTGCTGGGAATATCGCGATCCTATGTAAGCAGGATAGAAAAAAAGGCGATTGAAAAGCTGAGGGAGGCGTTTTAGGCCTCCCTCAGCTGCGGTAACGGCGGCAGAAGTTAATCATCGTATCTGTCATCATCGTCATCGTCGTCATATCTGTCATCGTCGTACCTGTCGTCGTCATCGTCATATCTGTCGTCGTCGTACCTGTCGTCATCATCATATCTGTCGTCATCGTACCTATCGTCGTCGTCCCACTCTCCGTCGTGGTTCACCCAGTAGCCGTCCGGCGTATAGGCGTTTGTAAGAAGGGAACCGTCTGAATTCAGGTAGTACCAGTCATCATCAAGATGAATCCAACCTGTTTTCATGTATCCGGCCGCGTCGAAATAATACCACTTCTGGTCGATCAGCTTCCATCCGTCTTTTGCATAGTCGTCATAATCATCGTCGTCATCGTCGTCGTCGATCTCATACCACCATCCGGTGGAATCCTGATGCCATTCATCGGCCTGGGAGAGAACTGGCATGCAGAGACTGATGGTCATGGCAGTGCCAAGAACAAATAAAAGTTTTTTCCTCATAGGCTCCTCCTTTTCATTATTCTGCCAGAAACTTTCTGTACGTTCATTTTACCATAAATTCAGGAAATAAAAAGTAAAATTTAGGTAAAAATGCTGATAAAAACGGGCTTGGCGCCTGGGAGAACGCTGTTGACAATCGTCAGGAAAGGTGGTAAGATAATAAATAGTTAGTAATGACTAACCAATAAAATATGGATATAATGAAGCTAACAGACAATCTGATAAAAAGGAGGGCTTTTCTATGTCGTTAATCGGAAGGGAAATCAGCGAATTCAGAGTGCAGTCCTATGGGGGCGGAGCCTTCAGGGAGGTGACGAAAGCGGATGTGCTGGGAAGGTGGAGCATATTCTTTTTCTACCCGGCAGATTTTACTTTTGTCTGCCCCACAGAGCTGGGGGATCTGGCCGACAAATACGAGGAATTTCAGAAGCTGAACTGCGAAATCTACAGTGTGTCCTGTGACACCCATTATGTTCACAAAGCATGGCATGACGCTTCCCAGACAATCCAGAAGATTCAGTATCCCATGCTGGCAGATCCCACGGGGGCGCTTGCCAGAGCCTTTGATGTGATGATTGAAGAGGAAGGGGTGGCAGAGAGAGGCAGCTTTATTGTAAATCCCGAGGGAAAAATCGTGGCCTATGAGGTTATTGCCGGAAATGTAGGCAGAAATGCAGAGGAACTGCTCAGAAGGCTCCAGGCCTCCCAGTTTGTGTATGAGCATGGCGATGAAGTCTGCCCCGCTAAATGGCAGCCGGGAGAGGAAACCCTCAAGCCAAGCCTTGATCTGGTGGGACTGCTCTAAGGGCAGGCCGCTTTCCTGCCTCTGCCGTGCCATGGAGAGGAGCAGGCGGGCGGAAAAGGCAGGGTCTGTTCAGAGAAAAAACGAGAGATAATGGCAGCTGCAGGACATAAACAGTAAAGAAATCTGTTTAAAAGGAATGAAACAGGGACAGTTGCGGGACACTGATAAGGACGCGGCAGAAGGCTGCGGGAAAGGACGTGAAAGCTATGGATTATTTGGAGATTGAGAAGGTAATCGGCCGGGAAATTATTGATTCCAGAGGAAATCCTACCGTGGAGGCTGAGGTATTTCTGGCAGACGGCACAAGCGCCAGAGGAGCTGCGCCCAGCGGAGCATCGACAGGAGAGTTTGAGGCCCTGGAACTGCGCGACAAGGATAAAAGCCGCTTCGGAGGAAAGGGCGTTTTAAAGGCAGTGGAAAATATTAATACAGAGATCAATGAGATTCTCTGCGGTATGGACGCTTCCGATATTTATGGGATTGACAGGGCCATGATCGAGGCAGACGGCACAAAAGACAAGTCAAGGCTTGGCGCCAATGCCATCCTGGCAGTATCCATCGCCTGCGCAAGAGCGGCGGCTACTTCCCAGGGCATTCCCCTGTACCGCTTTCTCGGAGGCGTAAACGGAAACAGACTTCCGGTTCCGATGATGAATATATTAAATGGAGGAGCCCATGCGGCAAACACAGTGGATGTACAGGAGTTCATGATCATGCCGGCAGGGGCATCCAGCTTCAGAGAGGGACTGCGCTGGTGCACAGAAGTATTTCATGCCCTTCAGGCTCTCTTAAAGGAGAAAGGCCTGGCAACCTCCGTGGGAGATGAGGGCGGCTTCGCTCCGGATCTGGCAAGCGACGAGGAGGCCATCGAGTATATTCTTGAAGCAGTGAGAAGAGCCGGATATGAACCGGGAAAGGATTTTGTGCTGGCCATGGATGCAGCCTCCAGCGAGTGGAAGGGAGAGCGCAAGGGAGAGTATATACTCCCGAAATGCGGCAGAAAGTTCACATCCGCCGAGCTTGTAGATCACTGGAAGAGACTGGCAGAAAAATATCCCATTTACTCCATTGAGGACGGCCTTGACGAGGAGGACTGGGAAGGCTGGCAGATGATGACAAAGGAGCTGGGCGGAAAGATTCAGCTTGTGGGCGATGATCTGTTTGTGACAAATACAGAGCGTCTGAGAAGGGGAATTTCTCTCGGATGCGGAAATTCCATTCTGATTAAGCTGAATCAGATAGGCTCTGTATCAGAGACGCTGGAGGCAATTAAGATGGCCCACAGAGCGGGATATACAGCTATTTCATCACACCGCTCAGGAGAAACAGAGGATACCACAATCGCCGATCTGGCTGTCGCTCTGAACACCTGCCAGATTAAGACGGGAGCACCCAGCAGAAGCGAGCGGGTGGCCAAGTACAACCAGCTTTTAAGAATTGAGGAGGAGCTGGGAGCGGGCGCGTGCTATCCGGGATTTGAAGCATTTCATATCAGAAGATAGCAGCAGAAAAGAGAGGTAAAAGAAGACAGAGGCTCAGCACAGGGCCAGACAGAGAGAAGGACACAGAAACCAGGATACTCCCATGAGAGCAGGCAGACCGCGAAGGAACGCTGAGAAAAGGGCTCTCTGACGGATGAGGCAAAAGCAGCTGGCTGCCGGAACAACACCGGGAGCCAGCTGCTTTTTTCTCACGGACAATTTAAGGAGGATTCGAAGGGCGGAAGGGCACCGCGGGAGATGTTCCTGTACAGGATTGCCCTGTCGATTTTCTCCCTGGCTGTCTGCCTGCTCTTTGCAGGGACAAAATGCGAGATGAACATGCCGGACAGAATAAAAACGGAGTGTATTAAACAGGAGGTAAGAAGTATAAGGTCTGACACTGTGTAAATTTGAACAAAATTATTTGTTATTTACATTGTATTACAGCCTGGTAAAAGATATAATAGACGAAGAGGACTGAGGAGGCTGAATCCATGTGGGCTGTCAGCCTGCAAGAAAGCGGCACAGGGGCAGACAAAGGCCCGGCCGAGGTCAAAGCTGTAAGCATAGGAGGAACTTATTATGGCTATTTTAGTTACAGGCGGAGCTGGTTATATTGGAAGTCATACCTGCCTTGAGCTTTTAAAGGCAGGATATGAGGTGGTTGTGGTAGACAATCTCTGTAATTCCAGCGAGGAGGCAGTAAAGCGCGTGGAGAAGATTTCCGGCAAGCCGGTGAAATTTTACCAGGCAGACATTCTGGACAGGGAAGCTCTGGAGAAGATTTTTGAGAGCGAAACGATTGACTCCGTCATCCATTTCGCAGGCCTTAAGGCAGTAGGCGAGTCTGTTGCGAAGCCTTTGGAGTATTACTACAACAATATTACAGGAACCCTGGTTCTCTGTGATGTGATGAGAAAGCATGGAGTGAAAAACATTGTATTCAGCTCTTCGGCGACGGTTTACGGAGATCCGGCGTTTGTACCGATTACAGAGGAATGTCCAAAGGGAACGATTACGAATCCTTACGGACAGACAAAGAGTATGTTAGAGCAGATTCTGACAGACTTCCATGTGGCAGATCCGGAGTGGAATGTAGTTCTGCTGCGCTATTTTAACCCGATTGGAGCCCACGAGAGCGGAATGATCGGTGAGGATCCAAAGGGTATCCCCAATAATCTGGTACCGTACATAGCTCAGGTGGCAGTCGGAAAGTTACCGTGCCTTGGGGTATTCGGAAATGACTATCCGACACACGACGGAACAGGTGTGCGCGATTACATCCATGTGGTAGATCTGGCGGTGGGCCATGTGAAGGCCTTAAAGAAAATTGAGGAGAAGGCGGGCGTCTGCATCTACAATCTGGGAACCGGTAAGGGCTACAGCGTTCTCGATGTGGTTAAGGCCTATGAAAAGGCCTGCGGCAAGGAAATCAAGTATGAGATCAAGCCCAGAAGACCTGGCGATATCGCAACCTGCTATGCCGATGCGACAAAGGCAAAGGAGGAGCTGGGCTGGGTAGCAGAGCGCGGCATCGAAGAGATGTGTGCTGACTCCTGGAGATGGCAGTCCATGAACCCTGACGGGTACAGAAGCTGATTTCAGAAAGAAATTAATAAGAAAAAAGAAAATACAGGTTTCTGATCTTTTATGAAATGGTAAGAGAAAAGCAAGAAACACCTTTTATCCATCTGGTATAATAAAAACAGGTAGATAAGAGGTGTTTTTTTATATAACAGGAAACTTCGTTCCCTGTGATATAAAAACGCTCCGCGAGGATCGCACTGGGTTGGAAAGACTAACTATTAAAAGTCAAGTCTAAAATGAAGACTTTTGAATGAATTGCGGGAACGCATTTCATAGATCGTTGTACCTTGAAAATCGCACGACAAACAGAGCATCGGATATCGGTGCTCTAAAAGAGTGTTATAGGGCAGAAAAAGTTATGCCGTTTTTATGTAAGGTTTGCCGGATTTTTCCATTGCGTAAATTAACCGTACAAGTTTCTTTGCGGCGTGGGTGATGGCGACGTTGTAGTGTTTCCCTTCAGAAATCTTCTTCTGAAGGTATGCACCGAAAGTTTCATCCCATTGGCAGACGTATTTGGTGGCATTGATCAGAGCAAAACGTAAATAGCGCGATCCCCGTTTCTCCATGTGGGAATAAGAGGATTCCATCTGCCCGGATTGATAGGTAGATGGAGAAGCTCCGGCATATGCCAGGATCTTATCCGGCGAATCAAAGCGGGAGAAATCTCCAATCTCTGCCAGGATCATGGCGCCCATGCGGTAGCCTATTCCTGGAATGGTCAGGATGGGAGAATGGATTTCATCCATGATCCGTTTGATTTCGGATTCAATTTCTGAGATTTCGGAATCCAGTTCACCAATTAGCCGGAGTGTGTGCTTTAATTCCAGAGATTTGGCAGGCATGTTGGAACCGATGGAGGCTCTGGCAGCATTCCGTATTTCAATCGCTTTCTCCCGGCTGTAACGGCCTTTTGAAGCGTTTTCCAACCGCTTCGTCAGGTGTGTCAAATGGCAGGAGGCAATCGTTCCGGCAGAAGGAAACTCGGAAAGAAGGGCGTAGATAGAAGCGATATGAAGCGAAGGAACAAGTTTTTCCAATTCTGGAAAGAGAATGGTAACAAGCCTGGAAACAGACTGTCTAAGCTGAGCGCGTTCCTGAACCTTACGAAAACGATAACGGGTGAGTGACTTTAACTCCTCGTTATGGTATGATGTATCTGAGTAGGACTTCAGGTTCACGTCAGACATGAGCATCAAAGCAATGGTTCGGGCATCAACCTTATCTGTTTTCGTCTTTCTAAGGCTGAGACTTTTTCTGTAAAGATTTGTGTGGAGCGGATTGATAACGAAGGTGTGGAGACCTTTGTCAATAAGATAACCGAGCAGGTTGTAAGAGTAGTGTCCAGTGGCCTCCAGTCCTACTTTTATATTGGACACATCTGAAGAAGAGGATTGAATCCTGGAAAAAAGAACATCAAATCCATCCCGGTTATTCTGAATGGTAAAAACCGGAAAAAGGACTTTGCCATCTGAATTGGTGATAAAGCAGTCATGCTTATCCTTAGCGACATCAATTCCAACGTAGATCATAAGAACACTCCTTAGTAATAGATTTAGATACTGTTTAGGACCACAGAGCTCTCTGCGCTTGTAACCTCGTTCTAAATCAACCGTCATGCGGTATCTAACTGATTAACAACGATACAAAGAGACTGTGGTTGGAGCCTTTCCGTAACCATCAAGTGGTAGGAAAATGAAACCAATCCACAGTATCTCCAAACAGTATAGCATACAGACCTTGGAGAGGGTCTATAAACACTACTACTATATAATACGAGGAAAATGTCGCTTTCGCGACCCGCCGCAGGCGGAGAATCCTGCGAAGCAGGATTCTTTTTTACAGGGAAAGTTCTGTCAGACTTTCTCTGAAGCAAAAAGGTCTGGCGGATACGCACTGGGGCAGACGGAATCGGCTGCCTGCATCTGGCTGTTCCGGTGTATCTTGACAGGCAGATACAGTGCCCTATATTTGTCAGACGGCGCGGAAAGATGGATTCCGGTTTCAGGAGAGGAGAGTGGAGAGATGATTCGTTTATTTGAAGAGAGTATGTGCAGCAGAGAAGTCTACTCAGGTTTTCCTTCCGGTGAGTTTTCAGCTGTGCGGGAGGCCCTGGAACAGGAGAAGATCAGATACAGAA
Source organism: Clostridium sp. M62/1 (assembly GCF_020736365.1). Taxonomy (NCBI): domain Bacteria; kingdom Bacillati; phylum Bacillota; class Clostridia; order Eubacteriales; family Clostridiaceae; genus Clostridium; species Clostridium sp. M62/1. The sequence continues at coordinate 2,068,197 of NZ_CP085988.1, forward strand.
AGAAAAAAAGGCCGAAAGGGCGGGAAAGTATTCTCGTAAGGCGCAGGGATGAGGCGCAGGCCAGAAAGCTGGTTCAGCTTCAGATTAACCATCTGTGGCGGGAGAAAATGAGAAAGTGCTGAAAGGAAAAGGGCAGGAGTCTTCAGCCTGAAAAAGCAGATTGCTTCAGGCGCAGGCTCCTGCCCTTTTATTGGTCAGCAGGTATGTTTGTGAGGATGGAAGGAATTCCATTTCAGCAGGTCTTTTAGAAAAAAGAACATATGTTCTAAAAATGCTTGCCAATATGGAAGAGGCATGGTATAATACAAAAAGAACATATGTTCCTGCTTCGGGCAGCGGGATAAGGGAAGAAGAGCAGTCTGCGTGGAAAAAACAGGAGCGGACGGTTGGAGGTAGATGGAACATGCTCATTCAGGAAAATCTCGATATACAGGAAAAACTTCGGATATTGTCAGATGCTGCCAAGTATGACGTGGCCTGTACATCCAGCGGAGTCAGGCGAGGGGGACAGAAAGGATCGCTGGGAAGCGCCAGCGAGGCGGGAATCTGTCACAGCTTTTCGGCAGACGGAAGGTGTATCTCCCTGCTGAAGATCCTGTTTACAAATCAGTGCATCTATGACTGTAAATATTGTATTAACAGGCGCTCCAATGATACTCTGCGGACAGCCTTTACCCCGGAGGAGGTGTGCAGACTGACCATAGAGTTTTACCGGAGAAATTATATTGAAGGGCTCTTTTTAAGCTCCGGCATTCTGAACTCGCCTGATCACACGATGGAACAGATTCTGAGTGTGCTGAGAAGTCTTCGTCTGGAGCACCATTTTAATGGATACATCCATGTAAAGGCAATCCCTGGGGCCTCGCCGGAGCTGATCGAGGCGGCAGGTTTCTTTGCGGATCGTATGAGTGTGAACCTGGAGCTTCCCACAGCCGAGGGACTCAGAAAGCTGGCGCCGGGAAAGACCAGAGAAAAAATTCTGATTCCCATGAGACAGATCCAGAAGGGGATTGTAAGGCAGCTGGAGCAGGAAGGACTCTTGGAGAAGAAGGGCATTTCCTCTTTTAAGGGTGAAGCGCTGCTTCCGGGATATGACAAGAGAGTGCAGAAGAATACGGATAATCAGGCTTCTGCAGAAAAAAGCAGGCTGCCTCAGGGGCAGAGCACAGTGAGAAAACAGGAAAGGCCCCGCCTCATTCCCGGCCGCTCTGTTTACGGAAATTACGGACTTGGACGGACTTCGCCCGGAAAGAGAAGCTTCGTTCCTGCCGGACAGAGTACGCAGATTATTGTGGGCGCCACACCGGAAAATGATTTTCACATGGTGACGGTGGCAGAGGCTCTGTACCGGAATTTTGGACTGAAGAGAGTGTTTTACTCGGCCTTTGTCCCTGTGAATGACGACAGCGCCCTTCCCTCCCTTCCGGGAGGTCCTCCGCTTCTGAGAGAGCACAGGCTTTATCAGGCGGACTGGCTGATGCGCTACTATGGATTTCAGGCATCAGAGCTGCTCTCCGAAGACAGGCCTAATTTTAATGTCCTCTTAGACCCGAAGTGTGACTGGGCTGTGCGGAATCTGGGCTGTTTTCCAGTTGAGATTAACAGGGCTCCCTACGGAGAGCTCCTTCGTGTTCCGGGAATCGGAGTGAAGTCTGCTATGAGGATCGTGGCAGCCAGAAAATCTTCTGTCCTGCGCTTTGAAGATCTGAAAAAGCTGGGAGTGGTCATGAAGAGGGCTGTTTATTTTATCACGTGTTCCGGGCGCATGATGTATCCTGTCAGGATGGATGAGGACTATATTACAGGATGCATGATTGGGGAGGAAAAGCTCAGAACCTGGGAGCTGGAGCACCGGGGAATGTATCGTCAGCTCTCCATGTTTGATGATTTTCACCTGGAAAGGCAGCCTTCTTTGACGCCGCAGGAACAGACGGCTCTGCTCACAGGCGAGATGTAGGCAGAGGAGGCTCAAATTGTGAGGCGCCCCAGGTGAAAAGCAGGATCGAGGAGAGGGATCACACTTAAAATGCAGGAGAAAATCATATGATAGTATTTGTGTGCAGGGATGATTTTTACAGTATTCTGTGCGGAATCTACGATGCGTGGATGAGCCGTGGGGGACATGAAAATGTGAGGCTTGAAACACAGGAGGAGGAGAATGAGGAAACTCTCTGGCTTTTTGCCGAGTACAGGGAGGTGCAGGAGGCATCCTGGAAGGCAGAGAAGGTGGCGGAAGCGGTCAGGAAAAAAATTTCCCACGAGGCTTACACCTGGATTTATCGGGCGGCCATGAGCTGTGAGAGGGGGAAGGCGGATAAAATTTACCGCTTTCTGGTCAAAGGCTTTAAAGTGGGCAGAAGAATTGCCGATATGCTAAACGACCCGGATGTAGAGTCTGTATTTTCCATGAATCGCCAGGTGGCAAATGAAGCCCACCTTCTGACTGGCTTTCTGCGGTTTTCTCAAATGAGGCAGGATCTCCTTGTCTCGGTCATTGGCCCGAAAAATGACGTGACAGGTATTTTGGCAGATCACTTCTCAGACCGGATGCCGGAGGAGCGGTGGATGATTTACGATGAAAAGAGGGACAAGGCAGCTCTGCACGAGCCAGGCCGGAGCTTTCTGCTGGTGACAGGGATTCCCGGACGCTGGAGGGAACATCTGTCTCTGGAAACGGATGAAGCAGAGTTTGAAAGTCTCTGGAGAGCCTTCCACCAATCGATATCGATCGCCCAGCGGGAAAATTACAAGTGCCAGATAACTCATCTTCCGCTGAGATTCAGGCCTTATATGACCGAGTTCGGGAGAGGGGACAGTGAAAAACTCTCTGCGCCCGGAAAAAGGGCGGAAGGGAAAAAATAGTTCTGTTTTTGGGCTCTGTGTCCGGCAGTCTTCTGTGGGAACAGGAATGCCGGACACAGGGATATAAGCGGCACGGATATGTCTTGCATGTGTGCAGGCCGCAGGATTCTGTTTCTCATTTCTCCTTCATTTCAGATGGTATCTTACGAATTTCTTACACTTCTCTGTACAGGATTGTATTTCAGAATGGTTCATGGTATATTCTGACTGTATTAACACAATTAATACAGTTGATACGAGGCTGTGCAGCTCTATGAAATCATTGGGCTGACCTGGAAAGGAGTGCGAATGATTCTGATTGACTATAAAGATCGCCGTCCTATCTATGAGCAGGTGGTGGAAAAAATGGCAGATCTGATGGTTCGGGGAATTCTTCCCCAGGACAGCCAGCTTCCTTCTGTCAGGAGTCTGGCCATGGAGCTGGCTATAAATCCCAATACCATACAGAGAGCCTACGCTGAGCTGGAACGCCAGGGGTATATTTACTCTGTCAAGGGAAGAGGGAGCTTTGTGGCAGAAAATCACAGGATACTGGAACAGAAGAAGAGGGAGGTATACCAGAAGCTGGAAGCTCTGATACAGGATGCCAGAGCAGCCGGAATTACCATGCTGGAATTCCAGGACAGGGTGATTGAACTCTACGGAACATTGAGCAGGGCGGACAGAGAAGAGGGAGGAGGAAAAGAGTTTGATTGAGGCGGTAAATCTGACGAAACAGTTTGATCAAGTGACAGCAGTCGATCACATAAATGCGCGAATAAAAGAGGGAACGGTGTTCGGACTGATAGGAACGAACGGGGCTGGAAAGAGCACCTTTCTGCGTATGGCAGCAGGGATCCTGAAGCCTGACGGAGGGAGTATTACCCTCGATGACGAAGAGATATTTGAGAATTCGGGAGTGAAAAGCCGTATTTTTTATATCTCTGATGAACCATACTTTTTTGGAAATGCGGCTCCTAAGGATATGATGGAATTTTATGAGACAGTTTACCCGAAATTTGAGAGAAAAAGGTTTTTGGGACTCCTAAAGGACTTCGGGCTGAACGACAGAAGAAAAATTTCCACCTTCTCAAAAGGAATGAAAAAGCAGCTTTCTGTCCTTCTGGGGCTCTGTTCCGGCACAGATTATATTTTTTGTGATGAAACCTTTGACGGACTGGATCCGGTCATGCGCCAGGCGGTCAAGCGTCTTTTTGCAAATGACATGGAAACCAGAAAGCTGACCCCGCTCATTGCATCCCACAGTCTGCGTGAATTGGAGGACATCTGTGACCATGTTGGGCTGCTTCACAGGGGAGGGATACTGCTCTCCAGGGATTTGGATGATATGAAACTGAACATACATAAGATTCAGTGTGTATTTGCCGAAGATGTGGAACCGGAAGAAATCCATGGTCTGGAGCTTATCCGGACAGAAAAGAGGGGGAGACTTCTGACACTGACTGTGCGGGGAAAACGGGAGGATGCCGAGGCAGTCATGGAGATGTACCATCCGATCTTTTTCGAGATGCTTCCTCTTTCTCTGGAAGAAATATTTATCAGTGAAACGGAGGTGGCTGGCTATGACATCAAAAAACTTGTTTTTTAAACTTCTCAGGGAGCGGGCAAAGCAGAGCCTCTGGCTGATAGCACTTTCCATTCTGACTGCCTTTTTTGCCTTTCCCGTGGCTTCGGCAGTCCTGACAGGCTATACTCTCGACACAGACAGAATCTCCTCCATGGCAGAGATGTCGGAGGGAATGCTGACGGTTGAGGCAAGCAGAAAAATGGCCCAGGCCGAGGCGGCAGAAATTTTTTACCATCAGATCGATCCGGCAGGGCCGCTCCTGATTCTGCTTCTGACAGCAGGAGCGGTGATCTGCGGACTGGCAGGATTTTCTTATCTGTTTTCGAGAAAAAAGACGGATTTCTACCACAGTATTCCGGTAAGAAGGGAGATGATCTTCACTGTTTCCTACGTGTCAGGAATCCTGTACGCGGCAGTTCCCTATCTGGCAGGACTGCTGACAGCGGCAGTTCTCGTGCAGGTGAAGATTATGCCCTATACCCTTGACTGGGGGAGGATCCTGGCAAGCTTTGGACAGGGGATGGCATTTTATATCCTCTCATACAGTACAGCTGTGGCAGCAGCGATGCTGACCGGCCACCTGGCAGTATCCGTTTTGGGAACACTTGTGTTTTTCTTTTGGGGACCTGCCATACTCCTGCTGATTCGGGCGTACTGCGGTTATTATTTCCAATCCTTCTACTATCTGGAAGGGGTGATGGAGAATATTGCGCCGGAGTTTGCCTCTCCGCTTCTTTTCCAGATTGCATCCTCGGGGGAACGAATCGGCATCCGGGCAGCTGCAGCCCTGGCAGCCGGGCTGGTGATTGGAGGAGTCAGTCTGTTTCTCTACAAAAAACGTCCGTCTGAGACGGCTGGACGGGCGATGGTCTTTAAGGCCAGCCGGCCGGTTATAAAGATGGCGCTGATGCTCTCTTCAGCTCTCGGTGCCAGCCTGTTTTTCTGCGAGGTGGGAGGCGCAAAGGCATGGGGGATCTTCGGTCTTATCTGCGGAATCATTATATCAGACTGTGTCATTGAGGTGATCTACCACTTTGATTTTCGCAGGGCGCTGGCCGGAAAACGGTCAGCGGCAGCCGGAGCTGTGCTCTCTGTCTTTGTATTCTGTCTGTTCCGGTTTGATCTGGCCGGATTCGACACCTACCTTCCAGACGCGTCAGAGATAGAATCTGTGGGATTTGAATGCCACAATCTTTACAGCGGGCTCCGAAAGGACAGGGCAACTGTGACCATTACAGAACGCAGGAACGGAGAAATTTCTACCTACAGCAGCTACCCGGAAGAGAGGGAGGTTCTGGCGCAGATGACCATCTCCGATCCGGAAACTGTAAAAGCGATCCTCGGGATTGCACAAGGGGGAATCTCTGAAATAAAGAACAGCAAAAAGCCGGTCCAAACTCCCGAACTGACTGTTAACGGTGCAGAAGGTGAGCCGGAGCGGGTGATGGGAAGAGTGGTTATTCAGTACCACTTAAAAAATGGGAGAACAGCGACCAGAAATTATTACATGGATTTGTCCAAGGTTTGGGAGGAGGCAGAACTCATCTATGCAAGCCGTGATTTTAAAGAGGAGAGTTATCCTGTCATGCAGCTGAAGGCAGATGAGATAGCAGGAGCAAATTTTGAGGTATTTGGGATTTACAGCCATGTTGAGGCCGAAAGAGAGAAGATTGCAGAACTGCTGACTGTATATCAGGAAGAGTTTTACGGTCTGACGCTGGATGAACAGACAGAGGAAGTGCCTCTTGGTTTTATCCAGTTCAAGACCTTAGAGATGCAGGAAATAATTGATGAAATCCGGGAGAAGAATGGAGATTATACCTGGTTTAACGATTTTGCCTACTATCCTGTTTATCCTGAGTTTGAAAAAACCGTGGCTGTCTTAAGGGAAGTCGGGGTGGAGATGGCAGATCGTCTGACACCGGATCGGGTTGAGCGGATTGTGGTCAGAGACAGAGAGTACACGGATGAGCAGTACAGTGAGAACGCAGGAGCAGTGACTTATGTAGAGGAAGGTATGTCACTGCACAGGACAGGAGAAGAAACTTATCTTGAGATCACATCCAAGGAACGGATGGGAGAGATCCTGAAAGCTTCCGGGAGCTACGGAAACTCAGATTTGTGGGAGAGTGATACAAGGTTTGGAATCGAGATTTATCTGGCGCCGGAAAACCAGGAAAACAGCCACTTTTTCCGGGAAGGGACGGAGGTACTGTACTTTGATTTCGTAAAAGGAAAGATTCCCCAGTTTGTGGCACAAATATTTGAACAGCAGAAAGAGAATCCGTCAGAGATTGACTTTCCGTCTTTTACAGGATAGAATAAACTTGAATAGAAATTGCCTGTAAAGGAGGACTTAAAATGGCATTTTTTGACGAACTTGGAAAGGCTCTCAGCGGAAAGGGCAAGGAAGCGGCCACGAAAGTCAGAGATTTGACAGAGATTCTTCAGCTGAAGAATAAGCTGTCAAGCGAAAAAGAAAAGGTGAATAAGGCATATATAAATCTTGGAATGGCTTACTATGACAGACATGAGGCTTCTGCTGAAGAAGAGTATGCCCAGGATTTTGAGACGATCCGATCCGGCCTTCTCAGGATTTCCGAACTGGAGGATGAGATTTCATCCCTGGAGGGGACAAGAATCTGTGCAGAGTGCGGGGCGAAAGTGGAAAAAGGAGCAGCCTTCTGCAGCCGATGTGGAGCCCAGATGCCTCTTAAGCAGGCAGAGCCGGAAACGAAAGAAAGCATGGACGAGGACAGCTCCTGTCAGGAAGAGGAAAAAGAGTGCGGCTGTTCACAGGAGACAGTGGAAGACAGGCCGTAAAAAGAGCTGGAGCAGGAAAGGAATCCTGCCTGCCGCTTTCCGCTGGCCAACCCGCTCGTTATCTCCGGCTTGCAAAGTTAGCAAAAAACGGTTATTATGATACAGAACAGTATATAATTACCGGAGAGGAGAGAACAAAATGGGAGAGTGCTGCAAAGGAGAGGAGAGACATAAACACAGAAATCTGACGGAGCAGAAGGATCTGATGACGCGTTTAAACAGAATCGAGGGACAGGTCCGCGGCATTAAGGCAATGGTGGAGGACGAGCGCTACTGTGTGGATATTCTGACACAGGTCTCCGCTGTCCAGGCAGCTCTGAATGGATTCAGCAGAGTGCTCTTATCAAATCATATTAAAACGTGTGTAGTGGATGAGATCGAAGCGGGAAACGCAGAGGAAACTGTGGAGGAACTTTGCAGGACGATCCAGAAGCTCATGAAGTAGCAAAAGGTCTGAGGGCGGGCCTGAATAGATAAAAACAGTTCGAGAATAGAAACAGAAGCGGACATCAGCAGAATGTGTAAAGTTCTGAGATGTCCGCTTTTGCGATCGGATTCTGATGGGTTTATTGTTCTGGCTGCAGACATTCCGGGCTTTTTTCGCTTATGCAGGTTCTGGCGTGCCTGCATGCTGATGAGACAGCTCGGCGGCCGGAAAATTTAATCCCCTGTTTGCCGGGAAGCAGCAGAGAGGGAAGGAAGGTTATTCTTCACTGTCCTTCTCTGCCTTATTATCCCCATTTGTCTGTGGGTGCGGCCTGTATTTATTGTCTTGGTAGGGTTCATAATCGCTATTACACAGAACATCGAAAAAGCAATACTGAAAAAGCCGGAAACCCTTGATTTTAAAGGATTTCCGGCTTACTTTCTCTTAAGCTCCCGGCCGGACTCGAACCGGCGACCCACGCATTACGAATGCGTTGCTCTACCAACTGAGCCACGGAAGCAACTGCAATATTTTATATACTAAAATATCAATGACCTGTCCGGGAATCGAACCCGGGTTTACGCCGTGAGAGGGCGTCGTCTTGACCGCTTGACCAACAGGCCGTAAATCGAGGCGACGTGATTCGAACACGCGACCTCTGCGTCCCGAACGCAGCGCTCTACCAAACTGAGCCACGCCTCGATACGTTTTGTATTATAATCGCTCTGGGTGAAATTGTCAACCATATTTTGAAAATAATTTTTTCTATTTTTAAATCAATTAATATAATTCTGCCGAAACCCCTGATACAGCCGGGAGTTTTCCTGGGATAACTGCATCAAAATAAAATATTGACAGAATAGTTTTTGAATATTAAACAGTTTATCGGGGAAGGGAAGATTTGCTGCGGAAGCAGAAGTCAGAGCCTGCGCAGTGTATAAATTATATATAGATTTAAAGACAAAAAATGAGGACTGAAAAGGGAGAGCTGAAACAGGGGAAGTATTACAAAAGAGTCAGCGGCGAAGAAAGGTCAGAAGTTCAGACAAAAAAAGGCTTCTGCATATTGCAGAAGCCAGTGACCTGTCCGGGAATCGAACCCGGGTTTACGCCGTGAGAGGGCGTCGTCTTGACCGCTTGACCAACAGGCCGGAATCGAGGCGACGTGATTCGAACACGCGACCTCTGCGTCCCGAACGCAGCGCTCTACCAAACTGAGCCACGCCTCGACAGTAATTTATCAGCTGGCGTTTGCCAGCGACGCTAGTTATATTAGCACAGGTAAAATAAAAAAGCAAGTACAAATTTCAAAAAAATAAAAAAAATAGAAAAAAATGGGAAAATACCTCGAAATCAGTGACACTCTCCGGCCTGCAGCATAAATAAGAGTAGTGAGAAAAAAGGCGGTGGATCATGGCGACAATCAGTCTGTGTATGATTGTAAAAAACGAGGAGGAAGTTCTGGGGAGATGTCTTGACAGCGCGGTGAGCTTTGCCGATGAGATCATTATTGTCGATACAGGCTCCACAGACAGGACAAAAGAGATTGCGTCGGAGTATACAGACCAGGTGTATGATTTTAAGTGGACAGATGATTTTTCCGCAGCGCGCAACGAGTCATTTGCTCATGCCACCATGGATTACTGTATGTGGCTGGACGCAGATGATATAGTGACAGAAGAGCAGCAGGAAAAACTTATAAAGCTGAAAGATACCATTTCATCTGATACAGCTGTTGTGATGATGAAATACGTAATGGGGTTTGGCTCTGACGGCAGGCCCACATTTTCGTATTACAGGGAACGCCTCTTGAGAAATGGCTGTGGTTTTCGCTGGCAGGGCAGGGTTCACGAGGCCATAGCACCTGCAGGAAAAGTGGTTTACTCAGAGATAGAGATTGAGCACAGGAAAAAAAGGACAGGAGAGGGCCATTCCCGCAGAAACCTGGATATTTACAGAAAAATGAAGGCAGAGCAGGCTCCGTTTACGCCGAGAGACCTGTTCTATTACGGCCGAGAGCTCTACTATTTTGCGGCACAGGATCCTCAGTGCCTGCAGGAGGCCAGGGCAGTCCTTTCTTCTTTTTTAGACAGGACAGACGGATGGGTGGAAAATAAGATTGAAGCCTGCCGTTTTCTTTCTCTGTGCTGGCGGTTGGAGGGAAACGAGGAGGAGGCGCTGAAAGCGTTGCTTTTCTCGTTTTTCTACGATCGTCCAAGGGCTGAAATCTGCTGTGATGTTGGTGACTGGTTTTTCAGAAGAGAAGAGTACAGGACAGCCGCTTTCTGGTACAGTGCAGCCCTGAATACAGAAAAGGATGAAAAGAGCGGCGGGTTTGTGAGCGGGGAGTGCTATGATTATATACCGGCCCTGCAGCTGACGGTATGTTTTTACCGGCTTGGAGAGACAGACAAGGCAGAGGCATGCAACGAGCTGGCCGGACGGGTGAAGCCTGATTCAGAGGCCTACCTTTATAACTGCAGATTTTTCAGGGAAGAGAGGGATAAAGCGCAGAAACAGCCAAAGGCGGATAAGAATAATGAAGAGCATGAAAAATAGAGAGTTGAAAAAGTACTGGCAAAAAAATATTGCAAACATATGTTCGATTATGTTATAATATTCTTGAAAAAAAAGAGAATTTATGCCATAATGGGAACTATTGTCCAGAAACTGCGGTTCTCTGCCCGGAGCGTTTCGTGCCGGCTAAATCTGGAGCGGGGGAAAAGACAGCCGGGAGAAAGAGACGGCTGCATCAGAGAGAAATGGCCGCGGCAGAGGCCGGTAGCCGGATATCCGGGCAGCAGAGGATGCCAGAGAGCACCAGAGAACGCGGACAGATGGAAAGCAGAGGAGAAATGCACTGGCATCAGCACGATTGAAAAGATGAGATAGAGAACAAACAGAAAAATAGAAGATTAAACAGAAGAACAGATAAAAGATCAGATAAAAGATTAGATACATAGATATGGAGGGACATCATGGGCAAAGCACAGTATGACGCGGACAGCATTACCGTACTGGAAGGGCTGGAGGCGGTTCGCAAGCGCCCCGGCATGTATATTGGAGGAGTGGGAACCAAGGGGCTGAACCACCTGATATATGAGATTGTCGATAATTCGGTGGACGAGCATCTGGCAGGCGAGTGTACATCGATCTGGGTGACGCTGGAGGCGGATGGCTCCTGCACCGTGCGGGACAATGGGCGAGGTATCCCGGTGGAGATGCACAAGAAGGGAGTCTCTGCGGAGCGAGTGGTTCTTTCCACCCTCCATGCAGGCGGAAAATTCGACAACAGCGCCTATAAGACAAGCGGAGGCCTGCACGGTGTCGGCTCCTCCGTTGTCAATGCCCTCTCGGAACACTTAGATATCAAGATTTATAAAAACGGGCAGATTCATCACGATGCATATGAGCGGGGAATTCCAGTAGTGGAGCTGGTGGATGGACTCCTTCCGGTGATCGGAAATACAAAAGAGACAGGCACCTGCATTAATTTCCTGCCGGATGACACGATTTTTGAGAAGACAAAGTTTAAGGCTGAATGGCTGAAAAGCCGTCTCCACGAGACAGCGTACCTGAATCCGGCCCTTACGATATATTATGAAAACAGGAGGGCAGGGGAGGAGGAGAAAATCGTCTACTCTGAGCCAGACGGAATTATCGCCTATGTAAAGGAGATCAATGCCGGAAAAACGCCGGTTCATGAGCCCATCTATTTTAAGGGGTCCATGGAGGGCATAGAGGTGGAGGCTGCCATTCAGTTTGTGGATACCTTTGAGGAGAATATTCTCGGCTTCTGCAATAATATTTTCACGCAGGAGGGCGGAACCCATCTGGCTGGCTTTAAGACAAAGTTTACGATGCTGATTAACAGTTATGCCAGAGAGCTGGGAATTTTAAAGGAGAAAGATTCCAATTTTACAGGCGCCGACACTCGAAACGGTATGACGGCTGTGATTGCCATCAAGCATCCGGATCCGATCTTTGAGGGACAGACGAAGACAAAGCTGGCCAGCGCAGATGCCACCAAAGCTGTATTCACACTGACAGGAGAGGAGCTTCAGCGCTTCTTCGACCGAAATCTGGAAACCCTGAAGGCCGTGATCGGCTGCGCGGAGAAATCTGCCAAAATCAGAAAGGCGGAAGAGAAGGCAAAGACGAACATGCTGACGAAATCCCGCTTCTCCTTTGACAGCAACGGAAAGCTGTCCAACTGTGAGAGCCGGGATGCAGAAAAATGTGAGATTTTTATTGTAGAGGGAGATTCCGCCGGAGGTTCTGCAAAGATGGGCAGAAACCGCCAGTATCAGGCGATCCTTCCGATCCGCGGAAAAATTCTGAATGTGGAAAAGGCGTCCATGGACAAGGTTCTGGCCAATGCAGAGATTAAGACGATGATCAATGCGTTCGGATGCGGATTTTCTGAGGGCTATGGAAATGATTTCGATATTTCAAAGCTGAGATATAACAAGATTATTCTCATGACAGATGCGGATGTGGACGGAAGCCATATTGATACGCTGCTTCTGACCTTTCTGTACCGCTTTATGCCGGATCTTATCACAGAGGGTCATGTGTACATTGCCATGCCCCCTCTGTTCAAGGTGATCCCAAAGAAAGGGGAGGAGCAGTATCTCTATGATGAAAAGGCTCTGGAAAAATATAAAAAGACTCATGCAGGAGGCTTCACCCTCCAGCGCTATAAAGGTCTGGGAGAGATGGATGCAGAACAGCTCTGGGAGACGACGCTGAACCCGGAAAACCGAGTCCTGAAGCAGGTGGAGATCGAGGACGCCAGGATGGCCTCGGAGATTACGGAGATGCTGATGGGAAGCGATGTGCCGCCAAGGCGCCAGTTTATCTATGATCATGCAGAGGAAGCAGAGATAGACGCCTGACGGCTGCGCCCTGACGCAGGGCAGGAGGCGGTTACCCCCTGTCCTTTCACGGCTGAGGGCAGTCATGGGGAGAACCCGTCACGGTACGCTGATTACCGGATATAACCAGGCACCGCCTGCAGAAAAACAGGCGCAGCAGGAAAGAAACAGGCACAGCAGGCAGGAGAGAGAAAAATGGCTGAAAAAATCATAAAGACCGAATATTCGGAGGAAATGCAGAAAAGCTACATGAACTATTCCATGAGCGTTATCACGGCCAGGGCAATTCCAGATGCCAGGGACGGACTCAAACCAGTTCAGAGGCGTGTGTTGTATGATATGAGCGAGCTTCATCTGGGACACGACAAGCCTCATCGAAAGTCGGCGCGTATCGTCGGCGATACGATGGGTAAGTATCATCCCCACGGTGACAGTTCCATCTATGAAACGCTGGTTGTCATGTCACAGGTGTTTAAAAAGGGAATGCCGCTAGTAAACGGCCATGGAAACTTCGGCTCCATCGAGGGAGACGGGGCGGCTGCCATGAGGTACACAGAGGCCCGCCTTGAAAAATTTGCAGAGGAAGTCTATTTAAAGGATCTGGATAAGACGGTAAATTTCGTTCCAAATTACGATGAGACAGAGAAGGAGCCGGAGGTGCTGCCGGTGCGCGTCCCGAATCTTCTGATAAACGGGGCAGAGGGAATTGCCGTCGGCATGAGCACCAGCATCCCGCCCCACAATCTCGGTGAGGTGGTGGACACGGTTCAGGCCTTTATTGACAATCCGGAACTGAGGACGGAGGAACTTCTCGGCCATCTTCACGGGCCGGATTTTCCCACAGGAGGGATCATTGCAAACAAAAAGGATCTGGCCTCGATCTACGAAACCGGTTCCGGAAAAATCAAGCTCCGGGCTAAAATGGAAGTGGAGCTGGGAAAGAGGAAGGCAGATAAGGACAAGCTGGTGATCACGGAGATCCCCTATACGATGATCGGCGCGGGGATCAATAAGTGTCTGATGGATATAGCAGAGCTTGTGGAGTCAAAGAAGCTGACAGATGTGGTGGATATTTCCAATCAGTCGAACAAAGAGGGAATCCGCATTGTGCTGGAGCTTCGCAAGGATGCGGATGTGGAAAAGATTCGAAACATCCTCTATAAAAAGACAAAGCTTGAGGATACCTATGGAGTAAACATGCTGGCCATCGTAAAGGGCAGGCCGGAAACCCTGAATCTGAGAGGAATCCTTAAAAATTATCTGGACTTCCAGTATGAGAACAATACGCGGAAGTATCGCGTCCTGCTGGAGAAGGAGCTGGAGAAGAAGGAGATCCAGGAGGGGCTGATTAGGGCCTGCGATGTGATTGACCTGATTATTGCAGTGCTGAGGGGCTCCAGGAATCTGAAGGATGCCAGGGCCTGCCTGATAAACGGAGATACCTCGGCGATCCGGTTTAAGACACCGGAGCTGGAAGAGGATGCGGGAAAGCTCCGCTTTACGGAGAAACAGGCTTCAGCAATTCTGGAAATGCGTCTCTATAAGCTCATTGGCCTTGAAATCCTGGCTCTTGAAAAAGAACACAGAGAGACACTCAGAAAAATCAAGGAGTACGAGAAGATCCTGTCTGACAAGGGGACCATGGACCAGGTGATAAAGGAGGATCTGGCCGCCATTAAGAGGGAATTTGCCTGCCCAAGGCGCACGCTCATCGAGGACGGCAAGGAAGCCGTATATGACGAGAGCGCTGTGGAAGTCAGAGAAGTGGTCTTTGTCATGGATCGTTTTGGCTACAGCCGCATTGTAGACCGTTCCACCTATGACAGAAACAGAGAAACCATAGAAAATGAAAATCCCCATGTCATCTGCTGCTTAAATACGGATCGAATCTGTCTGTTTACAGATGCAGGTGTGCTTCATCAGGTGAAGGTGACAGATATTCCTCTCGGAAAGCTCAGGGATAAGGGTACACCGATTGACAATCTGTGTAAATTTGACGGCACAAAGGAACAGACGGTGTTTGTCACCAACGCATCATCCCTGCAGGGAAAGCTCTTCCTCTTTGCCACAAGAGATGCGATGTTAAAGCGTGTTCCGGGAGAGGAATTTGAGACAAACAACCGGATGGTTGCTGCCACAAAGCTCCAGGAGGGAGACAGCCTGGTAAGCGTCCAGCCGGCAGATGAGGCTTCCGAGGTGGTTCTGCAGACGGACAATGGCGTATTCCTGCGCTTTGCCATGGATGAAATCTCAGTTCAGAAGAAAAATGCCAGAGGCGTGCGCGGAATCAAGCTGGGCCGCGGCGAGGCTCTGGAGCAGGTTTATCTTCTGGGAGCGAATACAGAAAGTGTCATTACCTATAAAGAAAAGCAGGTGCATCTGAACCGTCTGAAGCAGGGACGCAGGGATGGAAAGGGAAACAAGGTCCGTCTCTAAAAGAAGAGCAGAAAATGCGAAGATATTTGACTTTCTTCTGTATACATGTTACATTAAAAAATATATAACTGCGAAAAATGATAGAAAAACGCAGATGATTTTGTCCGATCAGGGAAAGAAGTGCCGCAGGAGCACGCTCGGTTCAGAAAACAGATAGAATTTATACGGTCAGAGAACCGGCAGCATTACAACTGCCATACACAGACAAGTGATTCAGACAGGAGCAGAGAATGGAAAAACAGAATGCCGGAAGCATTATTTTAACAGAAAAAGACAGAGATGGCCTGGTAAAGCTGGGGCATGCGCTTTTTGCATGCCCGGAGCTGGGATTTAAGGAAGTGAAATCAAATCAGATTCTCACTTCTTTTTTGAGTGAAAATGGGATTTCGTATGAGAGCGGGCTCAGCGTCACCGGCATCAGGGCCACGGTCGGGACAGGCAGAAAGTATCACATTGCCCTGGCGGCGGATATGGATGCTCTGTCTGTTCAGGGGAAGGAAGGATCCTTTGCCTTTCACTCCTGCGGACACAGCATTCAGACAGCGGTTATGGCTTATGTGATGAAGCTTTTAAAGGACAGAGGGATTGTGGAGGCCTCCGGGGGCAGGGTCAGCTTTATTGCCACTCCGGCAGAGGAATTTATCGACTTTGAGAGCCGGGAACGTTTGAAAAAAGAAGGAAAAATCCGCTATCTTTCCGGTAAGCAGAACATGATTGCTGAGGGCGTGTTTGACGATGTGGACTGCGTCATTTCCATGCATATTAACGGGGACAGCGGCAACCGCCTGTTTGATATTGACTCCACGCTGGCCGGTTTTACAGTGAAAAAGGCGTTATTTCATGGCAAGAACGCCCATTCCGGAGCGGCACCTCATCTGGGAAGGAATGCCCTGCACGGGGCCAGCCTGGCCATGGATGCGATCGCCTATATGAAGGATCAGTTCCCGGCAGAGGCAGGGATCCAGATCCATCCGGTTATTACGGCCTGCGGCGGAAGCGTGAACACCATCCCTGAGGAGGTGGTGATGGAAAGCTATATCAGGGCCAATACCCTGGAGGCTCTCCTGGAGGCCAATAAAAAATTCGATGACTGTGTCATCCACTGTGCCCAGGCCCTCGGGCTTACGGCTGAGGTGGAAGACAGAACCGGCTATATGCCGTTTTCGCAGTCCCCCTGGCTGACAGAGGTGATTCACCGCCAGATGCTTTCCCTCTGCCGGGAGGATCAGATTGTAAAGCATGTGATTTCCGGGGCATCCGGCGATATTGGAGATCTGGGCTATCTGATACCCTCTGTCCAGTTTGGATTTTCAGGCATGAAGGGCCGGATCCACAGCTCCGAGTTTGAGATAGTCAATGAGGAGAACGCCTATTTTAACACGGCGAGAGTGGTAGCAGGAGCTGTTGAGGAGATCCTCACAACCCCGCAGCTGCAAATCAAAAATACAGATTACGCGGAGAAAAAACAGTTTTACCTGAACCGGTGGCTTCACGATACGCCCGGGGCAGATGAAGCATAAGAGCATTTTAAGCAGCAAGGCAGATAGTTGGAAAAAAAACTGTAACTTGCATGCAGAGAGCTGTCAGACTACAGTTTTTGAATATATCATATTTTGATTATTTATATTTCAGGAGGAATGAAGATGGAAGAGAACAGAGTACCAACCCCCCATATCGGAGCACAGGCAGGAGAGATCGCAGAGACCATTCTGCTTCCGGGTGATCCGCTCCGAGCAAAGTATATTGCAGAAAATTTTCTCACGGATGTAAAACAGTTCAATGGGGTCAGAAATATGTTTGGATACACCGGTTTTTATAAGGGAAAACGTGTTTCCGTAATGGGAACAGGCATGGGCTGCCCGTCTATAGGGATTTATTCCTATGAGCTGATCCACTTCTACGGATGCAAAAACCTGATTCGCGTCGGAACAGCAGGCGCTCTTCAGGAGAATGTGAAAATCCGCGACATCGTAATCGGAATGGGAGCCTGCACGACATCCAACTATGTAAAGCAGTTCCGCCTTCCGGGTGACTATTCCTGTATATGCAGCTTTGAACTTCTGGAAAAGGCCGTAAAAGCTGCAAGGGAAAAGGGATTAAAAGTACACGTGGGAAATATTTTAAGCTCCGACATGTTCTACAACCCTGATCTTCCGCAGACGGGAATGAGCTGGGCTCAGATGGGAGTGCTGGCCGTTGAGATGGAGGCTGCGGCTCTCTACAGCAATGCGGCAGCGGCAGGCGTGAATGCCATCTGCATTCTGACTGTTTCCGACTCTGCAGTGACCGGTGAGGCTACGACAGCTGAGGAGCGACAGACCAGCTTCACCAATATGATGGAGGTTGCTCTGGAGCTGGCATAGGGTTTAGCAGGATAAAGGGAGGAATCATGGCAGAGGAAATTTTACGGGTGGAGAACCTGACAAAAATTTACCCGGGCGGTGTTCTGGCAAATTACAACATTAATTTCAGTGTAAATAAAGGGGAGATTCATGCCCTGGTCGGAGAAAACGGCGCTGGAAAATCCACGCTCATGAAGATGCTGTTCGGAATTGAGGAGATTACCAGCGGGAAGGTTTTCCTGCACGGCAAAGAGGTCCATTTCCATTCCAGCAAGGAAGCGATCGAGAATGGGATCGGTATGGTGCATCAGCACATGATGCTCGTGCCATCCCTGACAGTGGCTGAGAATCTGGTTCTTGGAATTGAGAAGAAAAAAGGCCTGTTTGTGGATCAGAAAAAAGCTATTGAGGAGACGGAGGCAATCTCTCAGAAATATAATCTCCATGTGGATGCCACAAAGAGAGTACGGGATATTTCCATTGGAATGAAGCAGAAGCTGGAAATTTTAAAAACCATGTACCGGGGTGCGAAGATTATTATTCTGGACGAGCCGACAGCCGTTCTGGCTCCCCAGGAGACGGAGGAGCTGTTTGAGCAGCTTCTGAATCTGAAAAAAGAGGGATATACGATCATATTCATCTCTCACAAGCTGAATGAGGTGAAATATCTCTGCGACAGGCTGACTGTCCTGAAAGACGGCCGTTCCATCGGTACCTACCAGCTGGCTGATATCACACTGGAAGAGATCTCCAGGCTGATGGTGGGAAGAGATGTCAGAATCGAGTATGAAAAAACGCCTCAGGAGTTCGGGGAGAAGATTCTCACCGTGAAGAATCTGAGCTATACCGACAAATTCGGCACAAAGAAGCTGGACAATCTCAGCTTTTCCCTGAAGGCCGGGGAGGTTTTGGGAATCGCCGGCATCGAGGGAAACGGACAGAAAGAGGCGATGGAAATCCTTACCGGAAATATGGAGGCAGAGAGCGGCTCTATCACTTACAGAGGGCAGGAGCTTACGAAACTGTCGATTGCTGACAGCCGGAAACTGGGAATTGCCCATGTACCGGAGGACAGAAACTTAAATGGCTGTGCGCCGGAGATGAGCGTGCGCGACAACCTGATTGCCACCAGCTTAAAGAAGCTGTCCGGCAAGGGCGGTCTTTTAAAGCCAAAGGCCATTGAGGACTACTGTCAGAGCTGTGTGCGGGACTTTAACATCAAGACCATGAACCTGGATATCAGCATTAAGAGCCTTTCCGGAGGAAATGTTCAGAAGGCCATTGTAGCCAGAGAATTTACTGCCGGGGCGGATGTGATTGTTTTGAACCAGCCTACCAGAGGCGTGGACGTGGGGGCTATGGAGTTTATCCATAAAAAGATTCTGGAAATGCGGGATGAAAAGAAATCTCTGATTCTCGTGAGTGCAGATTTGACGGAGCTGCGCGCTCTGAGCGACCGCATCATTGTATTCCACCAGGGAAAGGTGGCAGGCGTGATTCACGATGTCCCGGGTACCACAGAGGAGGAACTGGGACTTTACATGCTGGGCTTAAAGGAAGACTCTGCGGAAAAATTACAGGAGGCGTAAGAGATGAACAAAAAGAAAAAGTTTGACTGGTACGGCGTCATCCGGGTGCTCACCTCTATCCTGATTGCCCTGGTTATTGCGGCGCTCATCATAGTTGCAGTGGCCGACGATCCGCTGACCGCTCTGAATAAGTTCCTGCTGGGACCGTTTTCCACGAAGAGAAATTTCTTTAATGCAGTGGAGACCATGATTCCCCTCGTATTCTGCGGTCTTGCCATCAATGTCATGCACAAAAGCGGTCTGTTTTCCATGGCAGCTGACAGCTCCTTCTATTTTTCAGGAGTTGTGGCGGCTATGCTGGCAATCGCCTGTCCGATGCCGGCCGGAGTACATCAGCTAGTCATTCTGACTGCAGCGACTCTGGTGGGAGGCGTTATTGGAATTATTCCGGTTATTATTAAGAAAAAGACAGGCGCCAACGAGCTTGTTATTTCTCTTATGATGAACTACATTTTCTTTAATTTTGGATACTGGCTGATCCGTGCCTTCTTCCTGGATGAGACAAACGGTTCCTTTTCTGTCAGCTTCCAGAAAACGGCAACCCTCGGAAAGCTGATTAAGGGAACCAGCACCCACTACGGCATCTTTATTATGATTGCTGTGGTTGTATTGATGTGGCTGCTCATGGACAAGTCCAAATTCGGAAGAGAGCTTCAGATCACAGGCTCCAATGCGAGCTTTGCCAGATATTCGGGACTGAAAATCGGCGGAATCATTCTCGGCTCCCAGCTGATCGGCGGAATGCTGGCCGGACTTGGAGGCGGAGTTCAGATGATTGGAATGTACACGCACTTTCAGTGGATTACAGCTCAGACTTATGTATGGGATGGAATCCTGATCAACCTGCTTGCAGGAACCAGGCCTCTTATGATTCCGGTGTCTGCCTTCTTTATTTCCTATATCCGAAGCGGCGCTCTTGTTATGTCAAGAGGCGGTGATGTGGACTCTGAGATTGTGTCGATCATTCAGGGAATTATCATCATGCTGATTGCATCCGAGCGGTTCATGTACCGGATGAAGAAGCGCAAGGAAGAGAGAGAGGCACTGCAGAACCAGGCGGTTGACACAGAGGCCGCAGGGGCAAACTAAGGAGGAGAAGACATGGAATTTTTGGCGAATCTTGATTTCTGGTTTACGGTTCTTCGCTGTACGACTCCGGTTCTGCTGGCTACCATGGCTGCGCTGATCGCCAGCCGCTCCGGCCTGTTAAACCTGGGACTGGAGGGAACCATGACCATTTCCGCGCTCTGCGGCGTGCTGGGAAGCGGATTTACGGGTAGCCTGTTTGTGGGAGCTGTGGCCGGCCTTGCGTCAGGAACTCTGTACACAATGCTGCTGGCCTACTTTATCCAGCATCTGAAGGCAAATCAGGTTATCACGGGTGTAGCCCTCAACCTGGCAGCTACCGGCGGTTCTGTCTTCTGTCTTTACTCTCTGACAGGAGATAAAAATGCCAGCAATTCTCTGCCCTCAGCAGCGTTTCCGGCAGTGGATATTCCTGTGCTTAAGGACATTCCGGGGCTGGGACAGATCTTGTCAGGACATAACTGTCTGACCTATCTGGCATTTATTATCGCTGTCATCATGTTTATCATGTTAAAGAGGACAGCCTTCGGAATCCGGATCCGGGCTGTAGGCGAGTCAGCCGAGGCTGCCCGCTCAGTTGGAATTAACGTGGAGCGTGTGCGCTATCAGGCTATGTTTATCAGCGGAATCCTGGCATCCCTGGGAGGAATGTACCTTTCCATGGGCTATGTCAACCGCTTTACGGCAAATATGGTGGCAGGACGAGGCTACGTGGCTCTGGCCACAAACGCTATGGCAGCGGGAAATGCCCTGATGGGGATGGTCAGTTCGATCCTTTACGGGTTCGGAAGCGGCATTTCGATCTATCTGCAGAACAACAATGTGGATCCATATCTGATTACCATCATCCCATATGCATCCATCATCATTTTCTATGTAGCCTTCAGCTTCTACTACAAGGTGAAGAAGAAGGCGGACAGCTCTCTGTAGCAGTCCGGACTGTTTCCCGGGGCTCTGCCTTTGGCAGGCATATCCCAGGGAGGACAGCATGAGCGGATCAGAAACCTGCCGGGTGCAGGGATTATGATAGATGAACAACCAGCTAACCAAAAAGGAGGAAATTATGAAAAAGTTACTGAAAAAAGCAGCAGCAGTTACTCTGACAGCGGCCATGGCAGCTTCCCTGACCGCATGCGGAGGCGGCAGTAATGCAGACAGCAGCTCCAAGGCTGCAGAGGGACAGGACGGAGAGAAGATTAAGCTGACGCTCTGCATCGGCAGAAAGACGGACCTCTCCTTCCAGCAGTCTGCCTATGAGGGTTCTGTGAGAGTCCAGGAGGAGTTAGGCGACAAGTACGAGGTCAATGTAGTGGAGATGGGAGATGACACTACAAAGTGGCAGGCAGCTTTCTATGACGCCGCTGACTCAGGAGCAGACATCATCGTGGGAACAGGCTTCCAGAATAAGGAGAACTTTGAGACCATCCCGTTAGAGTATCCGGACACAAAATTTATCCTGTTTGATCAGGATCTGGACTTTTCAAGCGGAGAGCTGACAAACACACTGGGCGTCCTCTTTGACTCCAATCAGTCCGGTTTCCTGGCAGGCGCTGTGGCAGCCTACTATACAAGCAGTGAGAATGCAGCCAACACAGACAAAACCATTGGCTTTGTAGGCGGCGTTGAGAGCACCACAGTCAGCAATTTCCTGGTAGGATACGCAGAGGGTGCCAAGTATGTAGATCCAGACATCAATATTCTGACTGCCTATGTAGGTGACTACATGGATACAGCAAAGGCAAAGGATCTGGCAAATGCACAGATTTCCGAGGGCGCAGACATTATTTTCCAGGTAGCAGGCGGTGCAGGAAACGGTGTCATCGAGGCTGCTGCCGAGAAGGACGGCGTAATGGCAATCGGTGTGGACAGCGACCAGTACAAGGCTCTCGAGGGAAGCAACCTTCAGTCTGCAGTTATCACTTCCAGCCTGAAGAGACTGGACAATGCTCTCTTCAATATCTGCAAGGCATATGCAGAGGATCCGTCCAGCGTTCCGTTTGGCGAGAATGTGACATACGGACTGGCTGAGGACGCAGTGGGCATCGTATTCAATGATAATCTGACAAACAGCATTGGACAGGAGAACGTGGACAATGTGCAGGAGATCCTTGGAAAGATTCAGTCCGGCGAGATCGAGGTAACAGAGGCGGCAGGCCTTTCCGCAGAGGAAATCGACGCTATTGTGCACTGATGATTCAAAACGAAACTGCTTAGACAGCAAAAGTTTGAAAGAATTCAGGACAGCCAGCAGGCCGGGAGGTCTGCTGGCTGTTTTCTGTCAGATACAGAACCCTCTGTCAGAGAATTTTTGATAAAGGTTCAGACACTTTTCTTGACACTGAAAAGACAGACCGTTAGAATATTTTATATCATTTTGACACAGTAAATTTCCAGACTGCCTGAATGGAGACTTCTGGAAGGCAATAAAGAGAAAAGGAGAGGAACTATGATTCGACTGGAACCAAAGGACAAAAAAGCGCTTCTGAGGACTGCACTGGGAATGGAGGAGGCAGATCTGGCGATCTGCAACTGCCGCCTTGTCAATGTGTTCACAGGGGAGATTTATCCGGCAGTTGTCTATGTAAAGGATGGATTTATCGCCCATGTGGAGGATGAGGAGCTTTCAGGACCTTACAAGGCTGCCTCTGTGTATGACGGGCAGGGGCGTTATCTGATTCCGGGACTGATCGACTCTCACATGCATATTGAGAGTTCCATGATGACGCCCCGCAACTTTGCCAAGGCGGTGATCCCCCACGGAACCACGACGATTATTCACGATCCCCATGAGATAGCTAATGTCTATGGAAGGGAGGGCGTTGTCTACATGCACGATGCGGGAAGAGATCTTCCCATGCGCCAGCTTGTGGACATCCCAAGCTGTGTGCCGGCAGTGCCGGGCTGTGAGAATGCCGGGGCTGAATTTTTTGCAGAGGATATCGACGCTCTGGCCGGTCTCGAGAGAGCGGTGGGACTGGCAGAGGTCATGGACTTTTACGGAGTGATGTACGGGGATGACCGGATGATGGATATTATTGAGGCCGCTGAGAAAAACGGACTGTATCTGCAGGGACATGCCCCGTCTGTGACAGGAAGACAGCTCTCCGCTTATCTGATCGGAGGACCGTGGACCTGCCATGAAACTACAACCGGGCCGGAGGCCAGAAAGAAGCTCAGAAACGGCATGTATGTGGATGCCAGGGAAAGCTCCATCACGAGAAATGTGGAGGCTATCTGGGACGGAATCAAGGATCAGCGGTTCTTTGACACACTGACCCTCTGCAGCGATGACAGAGAGAGTGATGATCTCCTCCACGTAGGCCATATGAACGCAGTGGTCAGAAAAGCCATCAGCTGCGGCATGGATCCGGTTCTGGCGATCAAGAGTGCAACCATCAATACGGCCCGGGAAACAGGAATCCGCCATCTGGGCGCCGTAGCCCCCGGCTTTACGGCCGATATGGTGCTTCTCGACGATCTGGAGGGTATGTGGGCCAAGGCCGTATTCTTCGGAGGAAAGCTGGTGGCAGAGGACGGCAGACTGATCGCGCCTGTTGAGGAGAAGAGCTTTGAGATAGAAAAGCAGAATTCCATGAAGGCAGGGGAAGTGGATCTTGACGATTTCTGCCTGAAATGTCCCTGTGAAAACGGAAAAATTCTTGTGAGCGTTATGGAATATGCAGGAAAGACTCTGAGCATTACCAGATGTGTACAGGAGGAGCATGAGGTAAAGGACGGAATGGTAGTCCTGGGAGAAAATGAAGCCTTTGTGGCCGTTATTAACAGGCACGGAAAGGGAACCAGGGCAGTGGGTGTTGTGCGCAATTTCGGACTTCGCGAGGGAGCGGTGGCATCCACGGTTTCCCACGACTCCCACAACCTGACTATTGTTTACTTCAGGCCTGAGGATGCCCTGGCGGCTGCCAGAGAGCTGATCGCATGCGGCGGCGGAATGACGGCTGTGAAGGACGGAAAGGTCCTTCATACACTGAGGCTGGAGGTGGCAGGACTTATGACCAGGCTGGAGGCTCAGGAGCTTTCCAGGGAGGCAGCTGCCATGAAGGAAGTGGAGAGGAGCCTGGGACTTACGGATATGGAAAATCCTCTGCTTCGGATTGTCACTCTGGCTCTTCCTGTAATTCCGGATGTAAAAATGTCCGATCTGGGTCTTGTGTCTGTGGCTGAGCAGAAGCTGATTCCTATTTTCCCGGAATACGGAACAGAAAAATAGAAGCAAATGTCCGCCCCACAAAGACAAATGTATTTTACGAACGGATAAAACTTGATTTTTCATAAGATCTGTTGTAGGATATGGAAGTACGAATTTTGAACGGACTTTGTTCCGGGAGTGAGGAGAAAACGGTTATGGAAATGAAAAAGAAATTGAGAGTAGGCGTTCTGGGTGCAACGGGAATGGTTGGACAGAGATTTATTTCCCTGCTGGCAGAGCATCCCTGGTATGAGGTGGTGACGGTGGCTGCAAGCCCCAGATCGGCAGGAAAGACATATGAGGAAGCCGTAGGCGACCGCTGGAAAATGCAGACTCCCATGCCGGAGAATGTAAAAAAACTGGTGGTGATGAATGTCAATGAGGTGGAGAAGGTTGCAGCCGGCGTGGATTTTGTGTTCAGCGCTGTGGACATGACAAAGGAGGAGATCCGCGCCATTGAGGAAGCTTATGCAAAGACAGAGACTCCTGTCGTTTCCAACAACAGTGCTCACCGCTGGACGCCGGACGTGCCTATGGTGATCCCGGAGGTAAACCCGGAGCATTTTCAGGTGATCGAATTCCAGAAAAAGCGCCTCGGAACAAAGAGAGGGTTTATCGCAGTAAAGCCGAACTGTTCCATCCAGAGCTATGCTCCGGTTCTGGCTGCATGGAGAGAGTTTGAACCATACGAGGTGGTGGCCACCACGTATCAGGCTATCTCAGGCGCCGGAAAGACCTTTAAGGACTGGCCGGAGATGGTGGAGAACATTATTCCCTACATTGGAGGCGAGGAGGAAAAGAGCGAGCAGGAGCCTCTGCGCATTCTGGGCGAGCTGAAAGACGGAGTGATTGTAAAGGCCAGCGAGCCGGTGATCACCTGCCAGTGCATCCGTGTTCCGGTACTCGACGGACATACGGCGGCCGTATTCGTAAAATTCAGGAAGAAACCTACGAAGGAGCAGCTGATTGAGAAGCTGAGAGCCTTCAGCGGGCTTCCCCAGGAGCTTGAGCTTCCCAGCGCTCCGAAGCAGTTCATCCAGTATCTGGAGGAGGATAACCGTCCTCAGGTGAAGCTGGATGTGGATTTTGAGAGGGGAATGGGAGTCTCCATCGGGCGCCTGAGAGAGGATACGGTGTACGACTATAAATTTGTGGGCCTCTCACACAATACGCTGCGCGGCGCTGCCGGCGGAGCAGTACTCTGTGCAGAGCTGCTGACTGCCCAGGGTTACATTCAGGCAAAATAAAGTTGAGCTGGCAGTGACAGTTCAGTCTGCTGCCGTGAGGCAGGAGACTGGACTGCTGCAGTCAATAGGAACCACAGGTTCAGGAGGAGGTATTATGCCATATATCAAAGAATCCTTCGGCTCTATGCCGGACGGAAAAACCGTGTATCGCTACACGCTGAAAAACAGGAACGGGGTGACAGCCGGGTTCCTCGATCTGGGGGCAATCTGGCACTCTATGCTGGTTCTGGACAGGGATGGGAATTTTGCCGACGTCGTGCTGGGGTATGACTCAGTGGACTGTTATCTGAAGAGCGAGGCCCATCTCGGCGAAATCGTGGGAAGAAATGCAAACAGGATAGGGGGAGGCCAGTTTGAGCTGAATGGGCAGACCTACGAGCTGACGGTCAATAACGGGCCCAACAATCTCCACAGCGGCAATGATTATTACAGGAACCGAATCTGGGATGCCAGAGTGACCGAGGACGGGGAGGACATCTCCATCTGCTTTACGCTGAACAGCCCGGACGGAGATCAGGGCTTTCCGGGAAATTTCCGGGTTTCCGTTACATATATCCTGACAGGAAATGACGAGCTCCATATCCGCTACTGCGGAGTTTCCGATGCTGATACGATCATGAATATGACGAACCATGCTTACTTCAATCTGGCAGGCCACAATACGGGGGAGGCCATGGGACAGAAGGTCCGTATCTTTGCGGACAGCTTCACTCCCGCCGACCAGGTATCCATTCCGTTCGGAACCATTCTTCCGGTAAAGGGAACGCCTATGGATTTTACAGAGATGAAAGCCATCGGGCGGGATATTGAGAATGATTATGAGCAGCTCGTTTTTGGAAGCGGCTTTGACCACAACTGGGTGATCAGGAGAGAGGCAGAGGGACTTTCCCTGGCTGCGAAGGCCTGGGATGAGGCCAGCGGCCGGGCCATGGAAACCTGGACGGATCTGCCGGGAGTCCAGTTCTACACGGCAAACTATCTGGATTCCAGCCTTCCGGGGAAGGAGGGGGCTGTGTACGGCAGACGGCATGGCTACTGCTTTGAAACTCAGTACTACCCGGATGCGATTCACAAACCTCAGTTCCCGTCGCCGGTTATCAGAGCGGGCCAGGAGAAACGGACAGAGACGATCTATAAGTTTTATGTGAAATAGGGAAGGCAGCTGCGTCCGGTCTGCCTCAGAAAAGAAGAGGTCCGGAATGCTGCGGCAGGAGACAGGCAGGGAGAGCCCAAGGCGGGAGGCGTGTTGGGATTCCCTGCCTGTTTGAACGAAAAATAAGGTCCGCGCCGTTAAGGGATGAACAGAACGAAATGCAGGGCGGGAAGAGAAAGGAAGACGGAAATGGCGAAGGCTTTATACATAGCAGAAAAACCGAGCGTTGCCCAGGAATTTGCCAATGCCCTGAAAATTTCCGGGCGGAGATCAGACGGATATATCGAATCGGAAACGGCAGTTGTGACCTGGTGTGTCGGCCATCTGGTAACCATGAGCTACCCGGAGGAGTACGACATAAAATACAAGAGGTGGAGCCTTAAAACTCTGCCGTTTCTGCCGGCAGAGTTTAAGTACCAGGTCATCGACGGGGTAAAGAAGCAGTTTCAGACTGTCAGTACCCTGTTAAATCGGAGCGACATCGACACCATCTATGTCTGCACCGACTCCGGGCGGGAGGGAGAGTATATTTACCGCCTGGTGGCTCAGATGGCGGGCGTCCACGGCAAGAAGGAAAAACGTGTCTGGATTGATTCACAGACAGAGGAGGAGATCCTGAGAGGAATCCGAGAGGCCAAAGAATTGAAGGAATACGATAATCTGGCGGCTTCTGCCTACCTCAGGGCCAAGGAAGATTACCTGATGGGAATTAATTTTTCCAGAGCCCTGACGCTGAAATACGGGCCATCTATCTCCAGCTTCCTGCGAAGCAAGTGGACCGTTGTCTCTGTGGGCCGGGTGATGACCTGTGTGCTGGGGATGGTCGTCCGAAGGGAGAGAGAGATTCGAAATTTCGTGAAAACTCCCTTTTACCGCGTGATCGGAACCTTCACCCGGGAGTCCATGAAGATCAGCGCGGAGTGGCGGGCTGTCCAGGGCTCACGGTACTTTCAGTCACCGTTTCTCTACAGGGAAAACGGTTTTAAGGAGAGGGAGAAGGCAGAGGAGCTGATCGCCTGGCTGTCTGCAGAGGGGCCTGTGACGGGAACAGTTTTCTCCGTGGAAAAGAAGAAGGAGACTAAGAATCCTCCCCTTCTCTATAACCTGGCGGAGCTGCAGAACGACTGCTCGAAAATGTTCAAGATAAGCCCTGACCAGACACTGAAAATTGTGCAGGAGCTGTATGAGAGGAAGCTGGTGACGTATCCGAGAACAGACGCCAGAGTCCTCTCCACAGCGGTGGCGAAGGAGATCGGGAAGAATCTTTCCGGGCTGAAGGGATTTTCGCCCTGTGCCTCCTTTGCGGCTGAGGTGCTCCAGGGGACGGCCTGGAAGACCATCGCAAAGACCAGGTATGTCAATGACAAACAGATTACAGATCACTACGCGATTATCCCCACTGGACAGACAGGGGCGGTGAGAAATCTGCCGTCTCTGAACGCGAAGGTCTATGAGCTGATTGTGAGGAGATTTCTGAGCATCTTTTATCCGCCTGCCGTGTACCGGAAGTACAGCCTGGAGATTGCCGCGAAAACGGAGCATTTTTTTGCAAACTTCAAGCTCCTGAAGGAACCGGGGTATCTGAATGTGGCGGACGTTTCCGGCATCAGAAAAAAGAATGAGAATGCAGAGGGCACAAAAGATACGGCCGGTGCAGCAGGAGAAAGCGGCGGGGAGCAGTCAGCAGGCGACAGCCGTCAGGAGGAGACGGTGATCGGAGATGAAGCCTTTGCAGCTATGCTGGAAAAGCTGAAAAAGGGCATGACTCTGGACCTTTCCGGGCTGGCCATAAAGGAGGGGGAAACCTCGCCGCCCAAGCGGTATACCTCCGGTTCCATGATTCTGGCCATGGAGAATGCAGGCCAGCTTATTGAGGATGAGGAGCTGAGGGCGCAGATCAAGGGAAGCGGAATCGGAACCAGCGCCACCAGGGCGGAGATCCTGAAAAAGCTCATGAGCATCAGCTATCTGTCTCTGAATCCGAAAACACAGGTGATTACGCCTACCCTCCTTGGAGAGCTGATCTATGAGGTGGTCAATGCTTCCATCCGCCAGCTTCTGAACCCGGAGCTGACAGCCAGCTGGGAGAAGGGGCTGACCTATGTTGCGGAGGGAAGCATCACAGAAAAGGAGTACATGGAAAAGCTGGAGCGCTTTGTGGCCGGCCGCACCTATGGGGCAGTCCACACGGCCAACCAGGCAGGCTTAAGGCGCCAGTTCGAGCTGGCGGCAGCAAGCTACAAAGGTGCTGAAAAGCTCCCTGGAAAGGGAGCCGCCAGTGCGGAGAAAGCCGGAAAAAATGTGAAAAATAGCAGAAAAAAGAGTGCAAAGACAGGAGGAACCATCAATGAAAAAAACTGAGATGACAATACAGAACCTTTACGATCTGACCCATACAATGGCAGCCCGGTACCTTTCAGGTTTTACATATCCCTGGGAGGCTCTGGCAGGGCTGGAAGAATTCTTAAAAGAACTTGGGAACACGCTTCCGGAGGAGGAGTTCGAGAAGAGGGGAGAGAATATCTGGATTCATAAAGAGGCCAAGGTTGCCCCTACCGCCTTTTTAAACGGCCCTCTGATCGTATGCAGGGGAGCTGAGATCCGCCACTGCGCCTTTGTGCGGGGAAGCGCTCTGGTGGGAGAGGGAGCTGTGGTGGGAAATTCCACAGAGTTAAAAAATGTCATCCTCTTTGACAAGGTGCAGGTTCCCCACTACAACTATGTGGGAGACTCCATCCTGGGCTACAAATCCCACATGGGCGCCGGTTCCATTACCTCCAATGTGAAATCCGATAAGCTTCTGGTGAAAATCCATGCTGAGGACGGAGAGATTGAGACGGGAAGAAAAAAAGTCGGAGCCATGTTAGGCGATCAGGTAGAGGTGGGCTGCGGCTCTGTGTTAAATCCCGGCACGGTAATCGGCAGAGAGTCCAATATTTACCCGCTCTCCAGCGTGCGCGGCTGCGTAAATGCCAGATCCATCTACAAGAGACAGGGAGAAGTGGCAGAAAAGAGGGAGCAGTAAGCAAAGAGACAAAAAGCAAAGCAGGCAGAAAGTAAAGCAGACAGAAACCAGAAAGAACGGCAGAGGTGCGTTCCCCTGCCGTTCTTTCTGGTTTCTGTCTGTTTTGCTGTTTCTCTATTTTGTTCCGAAAATCCGGTCGCCTGCATCTCCCAGTCCCGGACAGATGTAGGCATTTTCATTCAGGCAGCGATCCACATGGCCCACATAGATCTGAACATCAGGATGGGCTTCGTGCAGGCGCTTTAAGCCCTCAGGGGCGGCGATAATGGCCATAAATTTAATGCTCTTTCCGCCGTGCTGCTTGATAAAATCCACAGCCTCCACCGCAGAGCCTCCCGTGGCCAGCATCGGATCGGTAACCACGATGATTCTCTGGTCAATGGGGTCTGGAAGCTTACAGTAGTACTCGTGAGGCTCGTGGGTAACCTCATCGCGGTAAAGGCCGATGTGTCCCACCTTGGCGGAGGGAACGAGGGCCAGAATGCCGTTTACCATTCCAAGGCCGGCCCTAAGAATGGGGACAATGGCCAGCTTCTTGCCGGCCAGCATGGGAGTCATGCATTTCTCAATCGGTGTCTCCACCTCCACATCCTCGAGAGGCAGATCCCGGAGAGCCTCGTAGCCCATGAGCATGGCAATCTCCTCAATGAGAGAGCGGAACTCGTTCGTTCCTGTGTCTTTGTTTCTTAATATGGAAATCTTGTGCTGGATCAGAGGGTGATCAAAAATTGTAACATTTTCCATGGATGATATCTCCTTTTTATAATATTCGCTTATAATGCATGGCCGGAAGAATTTTCTGAGCTGCCCTCCTATTTGTTGTCCGGGCTGTACTTAATCAAGGCATAACTGCCCAGCTCCTGGCTGACAGGTACGGCCACAAAGATAACGCCCTGGCGCTCGAAGCTCCAGTATTCAGGATATGCATCGCTGTCTGAAAAATCCGCAGATGAGAGCTTTTTATAATAGTAGTCGGTATCTCTTCCCTCTCCGTTTATGTAGGCCCTGACGGCGGCCTCATCCCCCTGAGGCGCCTCGGCAAAGCTGTATTCCCCGGAGGCCAGATAGCCTGCGATGGTATAGGCGTCTGCATAGTCGGACAGCTGCAGGCTGGAACCGTTTTCCAGATCCACAGTATTGGTATAGAAGATCCGCTCCGTGCCCTCTGAGGATTTAAGAGTTCCCTTGTAGGACACCACAAGGCGCTTTAAGTTAGAAGATTCCACGGTAGCCTTTACATCCAGGGTGCTGCCTTCCTTTGGAAGGCCCTTGGCCTTTGCCACAGCAATGGCGTTTGTGCGGAGCATTTCGTTAATTTTCTTTTCCAGTTCGCTGTCAGACAGATTCGAGAGGGCGGGATACTGGATAGACACGCCTCCCTCCGAATAGGTTTCCATGGAAGTGGTGACAGAATATTTGCTTCCGGAAGATTCAGACTCCTTTGTGTCCTTGTCGGTGGTCAGATCAAGGGTGCCTCCCTCTGTTGGTGTATCAGTTTCATTTTCCTGAATTTCTGCCGCTTCCGTGGTGTGCAGGCTGGAGAGATCAATAGTCTCCTTTTTTTTGCAGCCGGTGACTGCAACAGCGAGCAGAAGGGCTGCAAGGAAAAGATGTTTTCTTCGCATAGTGGTTCCTCCTTTTTGGCGGCGGAAAGCTGCCTGTTTCGCATTTCTGCAAGGTTCTTTTTGGCGGTCATTACAGCATATCCTTTGGATATGCATCTCTCCGAGGGATGTGCACTCGCCGCAGCGGTGTTTTGGCTCCCTTTGGTCGCCGGCGGCTCGGCGCAGGTATAATGACCTCTCTGCGGTCATTATACAATATTTTGTCATGAAATGTCAGATATTTTCTATTAATAATTCTTAACTTTTTATAAGCAAGGCTTCTAAAAACACTTCAGATTTTATAACTGGCAATAAAAAGTGGGATGGTATATAATAAGGACAGAAACTTTAGAAATTACCGCAAAGGGAGGATGAAAAGGTGAACAAGATCTCACTTTCTGAAGAACTCAAAAATAATGCTTATCCGGGACGGGGAATCGTGATTGGAAGAAGCGCTGACGGCACAAAGGCAGTGGCCGCCTATTTTATTATGGGAAGAAGTGAAAACAGCAGAAACCGCGTGTTCGTGGAGGACGGGGAGGGAATCCGCACCCAGGCATTCGATCCGTCCAAGCTGACGGATCCGAGCCTGATCATTTATGCTCCCGTGCGTGTGCTGGGCAACAAGACCATTGTCACAAACGGGGATCAGACAGACACCATCTATGAGGGAATGGATCGCCAGCTCACCTTTGAGCAGTCCTTAAGGAGCCGGGAGTTTGAGCCGGATGGGCCGAATTACACTCCCCGTATATCTGGAATCATGCACATTGAGAACGGACACTACAATTTTGCCATGTCTATTTTAAAGAGTGACAATGGATGTCCGGACTCCTGCCTGCGGTATACCTTTGCCTATGAGAATCCTCTTCCGGGAGAGGGAAGGTTTATCCACACCTACATGCACGACGGAAATCCGCTCCCGAGCTTTGAGGGAGAGCCAAAGCCTGTGGAGATCCCGGATGATATGGACGCCTTTGCCGATATGCTCTGGGAGAGCTTAAATGAGGACAACAAGGTATCCCTGTTTGTCCGCTACATCGACATTGCCACAGGCGAGAAGAGAAGCAGAATTATCAATAAGAACGGAAATGCAAACGAATAGAGAAAAGAGGCGGACAATATGAACGAATTAGAGTTAAAGTATGGCTGCAATCCGAACCAGAAGCCATCCAGAATCTTTATGGAGAACGGCGGCGAGCTTCCTATCAGAGTGCTCAGCGGCAGACCGGGCTATATCAATTTCCTGGATGCCTTTAACGGCTGGCAGCTGGTCAGAGAGTTAAAGAAGGCTACAGGGCTTCCGGCAGCCACATCCTTCAAACATGTATCCCCAGCAGGAGCGGCAGTGGGCCTTCCCATGGATGAGACCCTGAGAAAGATTTACTGGGTGGACGATATGGGAGAGCTTTCCCCTCTTGCCTGCGCTTATGCAAGAGCCAGAGGAGCTGACCGTATGTCCTCCTTCGGCGACTTTATCTCCCTGTCAGATGTCTGCGATGGGGACACGGCAAGACTGATTAAGCGTGAGGTATCTGACGGCGTTATCGCTCCTGGCTACACGGAGGAGGCGCTTGAGATCTTAAAGTCCAAGAAAAACGGAAATTATAATGTAATCGAGATCGATCCGGAATATGAGCCGGAGCAGATTGAGAGAAAGCAGGTGTTCGGCATCACCTTCGAGCAGGGCAGAAATGAGCTGGACATCAATAAAGAGATGTTCTCAAACATTGTGACAGAGAACAAGGACCTTCCCGACAGTGCCAGAATCGATATGATGGTGGCAATGATCACCCTGAAATACACCCAGTCCAATTCCGTCTGCTATGTGAAGGACGGACAGGCTATCGGAATCGGGGCAGGGCAGCAGTCCAGGGTACACTGTACCCGTCTGGCAGGCCAGAAGGCAGACAACTGGTTCCTCCGTCAGGCTCCCCAGGTTCTGAACCTCTCGTTTGTAGATGGAATCAAGAGGGCCGACAGGGACAATGCCATTGATGTCTATATCGGAGAGGAATATATGGATGTGCTGGCTGAGGGGGCATGGCAGAAGATCTTTAAGGAAAAGCCTCCGGTATTCACCAGAGAGGAGAAGCGTGCATGGCTTGACAAAATGCAGGGCGTGACCCTGGGCTCCGATGCCTTCTTCCCCTTCGGCGACAATATTGAGAGAGCTTACAAGAGCGGCGTAAAGTACATTGCCCAGCCGGGCGGCTCTGTGCGGGATGACAATGTGATTGATACCTGCAATAAGTACGGCATGGTGATGGCCTTTACAGGCATCCGTCTGTTCCACCATTAGGGAGGAAAAATCTAAATTCTGTTCTATATCAGAGCGGCGCAGCCCGGAAGGAATGGCTATTTGCTTCCGGGCTGCTTTCTGTCTGATGGAGTAGAGAAGACGAGCATAAAAATATACAAATTAATGCAAAAATTAAAAAAACGGTTGCAATGAATTACATTTTTTGCTAAAATGATGATGTCTACGAGCGGGCCGGCTTGTCGGAATGGCAGACGAGGAGGACTCAAAATCCTTTGGTGGCAACACCGTGTGGGTTCAAGTCCCACAGCCGGCACTCCTTGGCAGGGGCAGGAGCGTTTGTCTTCTTTTTGAGAAGGCAGGCGCTCTTTCTATTTTCACCTGTCTGCGTTCCCCTTTTTAACCTATGCGCCCATCTGTTTTTCTTTTTATACGGTACTGCCGTTTGATTTGACAGAGTGTACGTCTTATATCCCAGAAAATCCAATGCTTTATAATATTTGTTTAAGGAATGTACTGCAGAATCTGGCATGTGGAATGTTTTCCCTCCTCTGTGCTCATGCTAAAGAGTATCAGATAAAAAAGGAGACATAGGCCATGAAAAACAGAATTCGGGAAAGAGGTGCAGCCCATATTTGTCAAACTGAAAAAGGTTCCCTTGAAAAAGAGGGCTTCTTATTGTATGATAAGAAAAGATTTTTATGGGCTGCAGGGCTTTTCAGAGCGGAAAGCGGCAGATTTGTAAAAAAGGGCAGAAAAAGGAGGAGGCATATGACCTGTCAGGAGGCAGAGCGTCTGGTGACGCCGTATATCAGGGACGAACTGTCCGGCGATGAGTTGGAGGCGTTTTTAAACCATATTGATGAATGCCCCAACTGCCGGGAGGAGCTGGAAATATACTTTATGGTAGATGTGGGCCTTAAGCAGCTTGACAATGGCTCGGGAACCTACGATATTGCGGGAGATCTGGAACGGAAAATAGAGGATTCCTATATGAAGGTCAGTCATATGTGGATGTTCCGCGTTTTCAGGTATGCGGTCAATACGCTGAGTGTCATGGCCATGGCGGTAATGGTGCTTCTGCAGTTTCGGATCTGGTTCTTTTAATCAGGGACAGAAAGGCTTAAATTCAATCAGGGAGAGAAAAGCATGGAAAAAGTAGTTTTGATAGATGGACACAGCATTTTGAACAGGGCCTTTTACGGTGTGCCGGAGCTGACAAATTCCAGAGGGCTCCATACGAATGCGGTGTACGGTTTCCTGAACATTATGTTCCGGGTAATTGAGGATGAGAAGGCCGACTGCCTGGCAGTGGCCTTTGATTTGAAGGAGCCGACCTTCCGCCACAAGATGTATGAGGCTTATAAGGGGACGAGAAAGCCCATGCCGGAGGAGCTGAGAGAGCAGGTTCCCGTGATCAAGGAGGTGCTCTCGGCCATGGGAATCCCGATCCTTTCTGTGCCGGGCTATGAGGCAGATGATGTGCTGGGAACCATCGCGGGAAGGTGTGCGGCAGAGGGAGCCGAGGTTTCCATCGTTTCAGGAGATCGGGATCTGCTTCAGCTGGCGGACGAGCATGTGAAAATCAGGATGCCGAGAACGAACAGAGGCGGTACGGAGATTAAGGATTTTTATCCGGCAGATGTGAAGGAACAGTATCAGGTGACTCCGAAGGAGTTTATTGATGTGAAGGCACTGATGGGAGATGCGTCCGACAACATCCCGGGAGTCCCCTCCATCGGCGAGAAGACAGCCACAGCCCTTATCACCACATACGGCAGTATTGAGAATGCCTATGCCCACCTGGATGAAATTAAGCCGCCGAGAGCCCAGAAGGCTCTCAGGGAGCACTATGACATGGCGCAGATGAGCAAAGAGCTGGCTACCATCTGCACAGACTGTCCTGTGGAGTTTTCCATGGAAGAGGCGAAAATCGGGGAGCTGTACACGCCCCAGGCCTATGAGCTGATGAGCCAGCTGGAATTCAAATCCCTGCTGCTCCGGTTCGACGCAAACGCCAGAACGGAAAATCAGGTGGAAAAACAGTTTCGGGCTGTGACCGGCCGCGAGGCCGCGGAGGCTGTTTTTGCAAAGGCCAGAAAGGCAAAGGACGCAGGCGCGCAGCTGATTGTGGAAGGGCAGAGCGTGCAGGCGCTGGGACTGGCATTTGGGGAGACAGATATTTACTGCCTCGAGACAGGCGGGGATGTGACGGGAGAGTACCTGGCCGGACAGCTGAATGAACTGATCGCCTCGGGAGTCAGAATGAGCTTTCTCGATCTGAAGAGCCAGCTTGGCTTTCTCCCTGCAGCGCAGACAGAGTGTGACAGACCTGACGGGAAGAGTCCGGAAGGGAAAGAGGAAGAAGGCTGCGGCCAGCTCCTGTTTGACGCAGGGGTGGCAGGCTACCTGATCAACCCTCTGAAGGATACCTACGATTACGACGATCTGGCCAGAGATTTTCTGGAGCTGACCGTTCCGTCCCGGGCGGATCTGATGGGAAAGAAGAGCTTTGCACAGGCTCTTTTAGAGAGACCTGAGGAAGAGGGGGACGGTGAAACGACCGCCGAGGCTGAGAAAAAGGGTCTTCGGGCAGCCGGGTTTGCAGACTTTGAACAGACGGAGGGGGCAACCCCCTTTGACGAGACAGAGAGCAGCCCGGGAGATGAGGAATCTGGACAGATGAGCCTGTTTTCCTTTATGGATTCGTCAGAGGAATCTTTAACGGAAGGAAAGAAGCAGGAAAAAACAGAGCCTGTCAGAGAGGAACAAACAGCGGGGAAGGTTTCCATCCGGACCGCGTTAAACCCGGCGGAGCAGTGCATCTGCCATATGGCCTATACCGCCTGGAAATCCAGGGAGAGGCTGATGAAAAAGCTGGAAGAGCTGGATATGAAGGAGCTCTTCTATACCATTGAGATGCCGTTGATTTTCAGCCTGTTTCACATGGAGCAGGCGGGAATCTGTGTGAAGCGGGAGGAGCTTCACGACTACGGGGAGAAGCTGAGAGTCCAGATTGAGAGGCTGGAACAGGAGATTTACGGGGAAACAGGGGAGCACTTTAACATTAACTCTCCGAAACAGCTGGGAGAAATTTTGTTCGGCAAGATGGAGCTGCCCTACGGGAAAAAGACAAAGACCGGCTATTCCACAGCCGCCGACGTGCTGGAAAAGCTGGCACCGGAGTATCCTGTGGTGCAGAAAATCCTGGACTACCGCCAGCTGACCAAGCTCAAATCCACCTACGCGGACGGACTGGCCGGCTATATCAGGGAGGACGGGCGGATTCACGGAACCTTCAACCAGACGATCACTGCCACCGGGCGGTTAAGCAGCACAGAGCCGAATCTCCAGAATATTCCGGTGCGGATGGAGCTTGGAAGAGAGATCCGCCGCGTCTTTGTGCCGGAGGAGGGAAGCGTGTTTGTGGACGCTGACTATTCCCAGATTGAGCTGCGGGTGCTTGCCCACATGTCAGGAGATGAGAGGCTGATTGAGGCATACAGGAAGGCTGAGGATATCCATGCCATTACGGCTTCAGAGGTATTCCATGTGCCCCTTGAGGAGGTGACGCCTCTCCAGAGAAGAAACGCCAAGGCTGTCAACTTCGGGATTGTCTACGGAATCAGCGCCTTTGGCCTCAGCGAGGATCTGAGCATTACGAGAAAGGAAGCGCTGGAATATATAAACCGGTATTTTGAAACCTATCCGGATGTGAAGAAATTCCTGGACCGCCTGGTGGAGGAGGGAAAGGAGAAGGGCTATGTGACGACCATGTTCAAACGCAGGCGTCCGGTTCCCGAGCTTTCCTCCAAAAACTTTATGCAGCGCTCCTTCGGCGAGCGGGTGGCCATGAACTCCCCCATTCAGGGAACGGCTGCCGATATTATCAAGATAGCCATGAACCGGGTGGACAACAGACTCAGGAGAGAGGGCCTGAAATCGAAAATTGTGCTTCAGGTTCACGACGAGCTTCTGATCGAGGCAAAAAAGGAGGAGCTTAAAAGGGTGCAGACGATTCTTTCCGAGGAGATGAAGCATGCGGCGGATCTGAGAGTGGCCCTGGAAATAGATATGAAAACGGGAAATTCCTGGTTTGAGACGAAATAGAGAACGATCAAAATAAATAAAGATCAAAATAAAGAACGATAAAAAAGCGTCTGTCTCCCGCAGGCGGAGGCAGACGGGAAGAGGAAGAGATGAAGGTAATAGGGATTACAGGCGGAGTCGGTTCAGGAAAAAGTGAGGTTCTGGGAATCCTTGAGAGAGATTTCGGGGCAGAGCTTCTGATTGCGGATGAGATCGCCCATCAGGTGATGGAGCCGGGAATGCCGGCCTACCGCCGGATTGTGGAGGCCCTTGGAACGGATTTCCTTTCAGAGGATGGAAGCATTGACAGAAAGGCTCTGGCAAAGCGGCTGTTTGGCGACGGGGAAGCCCTTGGGACGGTAAATTCCATTGTGCATCCTACGGTCTGGCAGGCGATCGAGGAGGGCATCCGGTGCTCCCGAAAGGAGCTGGTGATTGTGGAGGCGGCCCTGTTTGACGAGGAGCACAACGGACTGTTTGACCAGGTGTGGTATATCTTTACCTCAGAGGAAAACCGTATCAGCCGCCTGATGAAGAGCCGCGGATACAGCAGAGAAAAATGTCTGGACATTATGAGGAGCCAGAAGTCGGAGTCCGAGTTTCGGGCCATGGCGGACCGGGTGATTGACAACAACAAGACCGTAGCCGACGTGAAAAGACAGATAGAAACCATATTGAAAGAGGAAGCAGAAGCATGAGAATGGTGAGTATAGCCAGCGGGAGCAGCGGCAACTGTATTTACATAGGGAGCGACCACACGCACCTGTTGGTCGATGCGGGGATCAGCAACAGGAGGATTGAACAGGGGTTAAATGAGATTGGTATAAAGGGGAGCGAGCTTGACGGAGTCCTGATCACCCATGAGCACTCAGACCACGTAAAAGGACTTGGCGTCCTGGCAAGAAAATACGGAGTTCCCGTCTACAGCACCAGGGAAACCCTGGAGGAGATAAAGGGGATGAAAAGCCTGGGCGATTACCCGGAAGAGCTCCTTCGTCCGGTTGTCCACGATGTGGATTTTCGTATCGGGGATCTGGACATCAAGCCATTTAAGATCAGCCACGATGCGGCCAATCCGGTGGCCTACCGGGTTCAGGAGGGAAGAAAGTCTGTGGCGGTTGCCACAGACATGGGCAATTACTCCCAGTATACTATTGACCATCTGCAGGGACTGGATGCGATCCTTCTGGAGTCCAACCACGACATAAAAATGCTGGAGGCGGGCCCCTATCCCTATTATCTGAAAAAAAGAATTCTGGGAGACTACGGCCATCTGTCCAACGACAATGCAGGGAGGCTTTTAAGCTGTATCCTTCACGACAATTTAAAGCATATTTTTCTCGGCCATCTGAGCAAGGAAAATAATTATGAGGAGCTGGCCTATGAAACCGTGAAGCTGGAGATTACGGAGAGCGATACGCCCTACCATTCCAGCGACTTTCCTATTACAGTGGCAAGGCGCGATGCAGTGTCAGAGATCGTCACGGTTTAGCAAAAAGGCGGACAGGACAAAAGCCTTCCCGTTTAAAAAACGAGGCGGGGAAAGAGGTCCGGAGCATGTGCTGTGTACCGGAAGGCTTAAAGCAAGGGCTGTAAAGAATCAGAGAAAAAAAGGAGAACCAACATGAGCAGAATTATTATCAGCGTAGTAGGAAAAAATGATGTGGGTATGGCAGCAAATATCTGTACCTACCTGGCAGAGAGCAACATCAATATTCTCGATATTACCCAGACTATCGTCAAGGAAATCTTCGACATGATGATGATTGTGGACATTGCCAAGTCCCCCAAGTCCTTTGACGAAATTGCAAGAGAGATGGATGA
The DNA here is from genome assembly GCF_020736365.1 of Clostridium sp. M62/1. Lineage (NCBI taxonomy): Bacteria > Bacillati > Bacillota > Clostridia > Eubacteriales > Clostridiaceae > Clostridium > Clostridium sp. M62/1. Next base: position 2,107,618 of record NZ_CP085988.1, read on the forward strand.
GCTGGGCCAGAGAATCGGAGCCTCCATCCGCTGTCAGAGAGAAGAGATCTTCACCAGCATGCATCGAATTTAGGGAGGCGACAGAAAACTATGAGAAATACAATGATGATTAACATGCTGGAGGTCAATGAAACCAACAACATGATTGACCACGAAAAGCTGGATGTCCGCACGATCACCATGGGAATCAGCCTTCTGGACTGCTGCGGAAGCACAGTGGATGAGATTAATGAAAAAATCTACAGAAAGATTACTTCCTATGCGAAGGACCTTGTCTCCACAGGAGATGCGATTGGAAGAGAATTTGGCGTTCCCATTGTCAACAAGCGAATCTCAGTGACTCCGATTTCTCTGGTGGGAGCAGGTGCCTGCAGAACCACAGAGGACTTTGTGAGTATTGCAAAGACCTTAGACCGGGCTGCCCAGAAAGTGGGCGTCAACTTTATCGGCGGCTACTCTGCCCTGGTATCCAAGGGCATGACAACGGCGGAGGAGCTTCTGATCCGCTCGATTCCCCAGGCCCTTGCAGCTACGGAGCGTGTATGCAGCTCAGTGAATGTAGGTTCCACGAAATGCGGTCTGAATATGGATGCAGTCCGCCTGATGGGCGAGGTGGTACTGGAAACGGCAAAGGCTACAGCAGACAGGGACTCCTTAGGCTGTGCAAAGCTGGTGGTATTCTGCAATGCGCCGGATGACAATCCGTTTATGGCGGGAGCCTTCCACGGAGTCACAGAGGCAGATGCTGTCATCAACGTGGGAGTCAGCGGCCCGGGCGTTGTCAAGACTGCCCTTGAGAAGGTGAGAGGGGAGAATTTTGAGGTTCTGTGTGAGACCATTAAAAAGACAGCCTTTAAGATTACCCGGGTCGGCCAGCTGGTGGCCCAGGAGGCGGCAAAGCGCCTTGGGGTGCCGTTCGGCATCATTGATCTGTCCCTGGCTCCGACACCGGCCGTAGGCGACAGTGTGGCTGAGATCCTTGAGGAGATCGGCTTAGAGCGGGTAGGAGCTCCGGGAACGACAGCGGCTCTGGCCATGTTAAATGATCAGGTGAAGAAGGGCGGAATTATGGCCTCCTCCTACGTAGGCGGCTTAAGCGGAGCCTTCATTCCGGTCAGCGAGGATCAGGGAATGATCGATGCGGTTACCTTAGGGGCTCTGACGATTGAGAAGCTGGAGGCGATGACCTGCGTCTGCTCCGTGGGCCTTGACATGATTGCAGTTCCTGGGGATACCTCCGCGGCTACCATTGCAGGAGTCATTGCAGATGAGGCGGCTATCGGTATGATTAATCAGAAGACCACAGCCGTCCGACTTATTCCTGTAATCGGGAAAGGCGTGGGGGATACGGTAGAATTCGGAGGCCTGTTAGGCTATGCGCCGGTTATGCCTGTCAACCGTTTTAAGTGTGATGACTTTGTAAAAAGGACGGGAAGAATTCCTGCCCCTGTTCACAGCTTTAAAAACTAAGAGGGAGAAAAGGGCAGCTTTTGCAGGCGGGAAAAGAAAGCAGGGCTTCTGCAGTCTGTGCCGCCTTCCTGCAGAGAAACGGAGGCAAAGATGGAAAATGAAAACAAGCTGGACGAGGCTCTTTTGTTTTTCCTCAATGAAAGTCTGGAACGGATTATACTCAGCAATCCCAGGACGAAGGACGGGTTTTTAAAGCTCGTTCTCCGTCCTCTGCTTTTGCAGGGAGAGCTGAAGTTCCAGGCAGAGGAATTTACCGAAAAGCAGGCCTTTCATAAGAATATGGGCGCAGAAGAGGCGGCCGGATATGTAAAAGAGCAGCTCCTGACCCTCTACAGAAACGGGGAGATCCAGTCAAAGCTAGGCAGCGGGACCGTGCTGGTGAGCAAAAAGGGGACAGTGACTGTAAAGATAAAGAAAAACGGAAAGGAGAGGGCAGCAGGCCAGAAGAAAGCGGCGAGAATCTGCGCAGACGGGCTGAGCCGGGAGGACATCAGCCGCCTGTCCCTCCACAACCGGAAAAAGAACTATGTGCTCCCGGAGGGAACACCGGTTCCCTTCCTCGTGGATCTGGGAGTGATGACAAAGGAGGGAGCGGTGGTAAAAGCCAGATACGACAAATTCCGACAGATCAACCGATTCCTGGAATTTGTGGAGGATATTCTGCCGGGGCTTGATCCCTCCAGAGAAACGAGAATCATTGATTTTGGCTGCGGAAAATCTTATCTCACCTTTGCCATGTACTATTATCTGAAGGAGATAAAGGGGTATCCGGTGCGCATTGTGGGCCTGGATTTGAAGAAGGATGTAATTGCCCTCTGCAGCCGCCTGGCGCAGAAATTCGGGTTTGAGAATCTCACCTTCGAGCACGGCAATATTGCAGATTATGAGGGAACCGACCAGGTGGACATGGTTGTGACCCTCCACGCCTGCGATACGGCCACGGACTACGCCCTGGCCAAGGCTGTCCGCTGGGGGGCCAGAGTCATTCTCTCTGTACCCTGCTGCCAGCATGAGCTGAATAAGCAGGTGAAAAATGATTTTCTGGCTCCTGTGCTTCAGTATGGACTTCTGAAGGAGAGAATGTCGGCCCTCCTCACAGACGGAATTCGTGCGGGACTTTTAGAGGAGGCCGGATACCGGACGCAGATTTTAGAGTTTATCGATATGGAACACACGCCGAAGAATATTATGATCCGGGCAGTGCGCCAGGGAAAAAAGAAAAAACAGAAGGGACTTGAGGAACTGATTCAGGGGCTCCACGCAGAGCCGACGCTGCAGCGGCTTCTGAGAGAGGACGGGGCCATATAGGCCGCTTTTCAAGGCAGCAGCAAAATCAGCAGGTATGAGGCTGCCCTGAGCGCTGGACAGCCAGAAAAAGGTCAGGCGCTGTATTCTCTCAGCTGATTACTGCCACAGGCTGGGTATACTCATTCTGAAAGACAGCTGTTTTGCCGCCTGCACGGCCCCATGCGGCCTTTTCAAGGCGCACGGACTGATAGAGATGAGAGGACTGGATCTCAAGAGCTAGCATGGATGCGGCTCTGGGGTCCAGTTTTTTTTCTGCACCGGCCAGCTTGGTGATCACGGGGATGGCGGAATTTGCCTTGATTTTTTTCAGAACAGGGGCCGCGCTTTTTCTGAAGCCCAGGATTCTGGCGTAGGGGGCGTAGCCTGCGGCCTTTAAGTCCTCTGCGGCATCTGCTCGCACACCCAGGACAAGGTGGAGAAGGGCCCGGCTGATGCCGGTATAGGTAAACTGACGGCTTTTCAGCTCCTTAATTCTCTCGTCAAAAGAAACGGGAGAGGGGGACAGCTTTCGGATTCTGGATGCCAGCTCCGGCTTCAGCTCTGCATACTGCTCCGGCTGTTTTTCTGTCAGAAGGCGGTAATTTAATAGAGAGGAAAAGTCATTCAGAAAGACCGGCACATCTTTTTTGATGGATTCCATGGTGCAGGGGGGAACCAGGCTGGCAAGGTGCGGGGCCGGGACCTGTTCTTCCAGGGCGCTTCGCACGGCCAGGGCGGAGCCCAGTGTTCCCGAGATGGAGCTGTCGTGATAGCCGCTTCCTTCTCTCCTGATGGTAAGGCAGGACAGGGGACTGTTCTGCCGCAGTACAGCCTGGCAGTACTCAATTCCCAGGATGTTGTTGGGAGTGGACAGGAGGTCGCTGCCGGGAAGGAAGGAGGAGAGGGCCGCGGCTCTGGCCTCCGGGTAGGTTTTTCCCTGGCGGAGGGCATTGCCAAGGGCCTCCTTGAAACCTTCAGGTTCCTGTACCAGAAGTCTGGCTGTCTGAAAAAGCGGGCCGATTTCACCGCACTCACTTCCGAAGCAGATGGAATCTACGGCGCCCAGAGCGGTGAAAAGGGCAATCCCATAGGAGGCAAATTCCCTCGCCGACGCGGTGGAAAAGGTGACAGGCATCTCCGCAACCACATCGGCGCCGCACAGAAGAGCAGCTCTGGCGCGGCTGTATTTGTCAAAAATGGCAGGTGCCCCTCTCTGGACAAAGCTGCCGCTCATGAGCACTATGAGGAAATCTGCGCCGGCCACCTCTCTTGCGCGCCTGATATGGAAAAGGTGGCCGTTGTGAAAGGGATTGTATTCTGTGATAAGTCCTGTTACATGCATGATGAATTCTGCCTTTCTGTGAAACTTGGCTGCCGCCGTCCAAGCCGATTCGATGAAAAAGCACTGACTTCTGTACCACGGGCTGCGGCAGGCCGGAGGGACAGAATCTGTTTAAAAGGAAAGCCGGGCTCTGAATTTCGCCGAAGGATATGGTACATTATATATAGGAAAGGGCGGTTCGTAAAGAGTTAAAAAAGAGACAAACCTGTTAAAAAAATAATTAATGAAAAATCGACATTTATCTCTTGTATACAATAAACACATGTTATATAATGTAAAACAGAAAATACATTTATCTTTATGAAAGGGGTTTAATAACCATGGCATTTATTGATTTAATGAAAGCAAAGGCAAAACAGGATAAACAGACGATTGTTTTACCTGAGAGCAAAGATAAAAGAACTCTGATTGCCGCTGCAAAGGTGCTTGAGGAGGGTACTGCAGACCTCATCATGGTTGGTAAGGAAGAGAAGATCATGGACGGTGCCGGATGGCTGGAAGTTGATTTAACCGGATTAAAGGTAGTTGATCCTGATACAGATCCAAAGTTTGACCACTATGCAGAGACTCTTTTTGAGCTGAGAAAGCACAAAGGAATGACAAAAGAGAAGGCTGAGGAGATCTTAAGAACAGACTACATCACATACGGTGTTATGATGGTTAAGGAAAAGGATGCAGACGGTCTGGTTGCAGGTGCATGCCATGCGACAGCAGACACCTTAAGACCTGCCCTTCAGATCTTAAAGACAGCTCCTGGCACAGAGCTTGTATCCGGCTTCTTTATCATGGATGTTCCGAACTGCGAGTATGGAGCAAACGGAACCTTCTTATTTGCTGACTGCGGACTGAATCAGGATCCGAACTCTGAGGAGCTGGCAGCCATCGCTGACTCCAGTGCAAAGAGCTTCCGCGCTCTGGTTGGCGAGAAGCCGGTTATTGCCATGCTGTCCCACTCCACAAAGGGAAGCGCAAAGCATGCCCTCGTTGACAAGGTAGTGAAGGCAGTTGAGATCGCTCATGAGAAGTACCCGCAGCTTGATCTGGATGGAGAGCTTCAGTTAGATGCAGCTCTGGTACCGGAGGTTGCAAAATCCAAGGCAAAGGGAAGCACCGTTGCAGGCCATGCAAATGTTCTTATTTTCCCGAATCTGGACTGTGGAAACATCGGCTACAAGCTGGTTCAGAGACTTGCCAAGGCAGAGGCTTACGGCCCGATGCTTCAGGGTATCTCAAGACCGGTTAACGACTTATCCCGCGGCTGCTCTGCAGAAGATATCGTCGGCGTAGTAGCTCTTACTGCTGTACAGGCTCAGATGTCATAATCCTGCAGGCGGGTTCTATCAGAAAATCGGAAATCAAAAGTTGCACATGTAATAGTTTCATATAACTTATAGAGGACAGCCCCGAATCCGTCTGTGCCTGAAAGGAGAACAGGCGTACGGCCGGATGCCGGGGCGTCCTGATGGGAAAGGGATTATAAACGATGAATATTTTAGTTATCAACTGCGGAAGCTCTTCCTTAAAGTATCAGTTAATCAATGCTGCCACAGAGGATGTCCTTGCAAAGGGACTCTGTGAGAGAATCGGAATCGACGGAATCCTCACATATCAGCCTGCTGACGGTGAGAAGGAAAAGACGGAGAAGGCTATGCCGACCCACACAGAGGCAATCAAATATGTGATCGAGGCTCTGACAAATGAAAAGACAGGAGTGATCAAGAGCCTGGATGAAGTTGGAGCTGTCGGACACCGCATCGTACACGGCGGCGAAAAATTCACAACCTCTACACTTCTGACAGAAGAAACTATCAAGGGCATTGAGGAGTGCAGCGATCTGGCACCTCTTCACAACCCGGCAAACCTTATCGGTATCCGCGCATGCCAGGAGCTTATGCCGAATGTGCCGATGGTAGGTGTATTCGATACAGCCTTCCACCAGACCATGCCAAAGACAGCTTACCTGTACGGCCTTCCATACGAGTACTATGAGAAGTATAAGGTAAGAAGATACGGCTTCCATGGAACAAGCCACAGCTTCGTATCCAAGAGAACTGCTGAGCTGATCGGAAAGCCATACAATGACTGCAAGATTATCGTATGCCATTTAGGAAACGGCGCAAGCCTTTCTGCTGTAAAGAACGGCGAATCCGTTGATACCAGCATGGGACTTACTCCTCTCGAGGGACTTGTAATGGGTACACGTTCCGGAGACATTGACCCGGCTATCATCGAGTTCGTGGCCAAGAAAGAGAACAAGACCATCGACGAGATGATGACAATCCTCAACAAGAAGTCCGGACTTCTCGGAATTTCCTGCTTATCCAGCGACGGACGCGACCTTGAGCAGGCAGCTGAGAAAGGCGACGACAAGGCTCAGGCAGCGCTCGACATCTTCGCTTACCGCGTAATCAAGTACATCGGCGCTTATGCGGCAGCTATGAACGGCGTGGACGCTATCGCTTTCACAGCAGGTATCGGCGAGAACGACGCAAACTGCAGAAAGAATGTCTGCAAGAACCTGTCCTACCTGGGCGTAACCATTGACGAGGAGCTCAATAACTGCAGAGGCGTTGAGAGAGAAATCTCCACACCGGATTCCAAGGTGAGAGTATTTGTGGTTCCGACAAACGAGGAGCTGGCTATCGCCAGAGAGACAATGGCTCTCGTAAAATAAACCTGCGCAGACGGAGCGGAACATAGAGAAATTGCACAGCATGAGCAGACTTCACTGGTTGCTCATGCTGTGCTGCGTACAGAAAAGTCTGTTGGATGAAGCAGTAAGCCGGGAGACAGGTGTAAAAATCTGACAGGGAGGGAGTTTTCTGCTCTGCTCAAAATCTGTTTTCTCCTGGGGTTTGTGGATAAAAAATGGAATAATATACAAAATAACCATTGACAAAAAACAGACGTCTATGTATAATAGCATAGTGCGTATTAGGAGATTAATATGCTGATTAATTTATCTGAACTTTTTACCTGCGAAGGCAAGAAAAAGGTTTATAACGCTGAGATAGGACTGACGGAGGTCAGTATGGGCAGAGAGACATACAGAATTGTGTCTAAAAGTCCATTTGATCTGACTGTTACAAACACAGGGGCCAGAAAGTATTTTCTGGAGGGCAGCACAGAAGTGACAGTAGAGATTCCCTGTTCCAGATGTCTTGAACCGGTGGCCTATGTCTGTGAGCTCACGCTTGACAGGGAACTGGAGACGGATAAACCGGAGGCCGGGCAGGCAGGAGATTTGGATGAACAACCTTATTTAAACGGTTATAATCTGGATGTAGACCAGTTAGTTCTCAGCGAGATCCTGATTGGTTTGCCTATGAAAGTCCTTTGCAGAGAAGATTGTAAGGGGATTTGCAATAGATGTGGAACGAATCTCAACTATGGGACTTGTACCTGCGACAGAACGTCGCTCGATCCACGGATGGCAGTTATCCAGGATATCTACAAACAATTTAAGGAGGTGTAAACCATGTCTATCTGTCCAAAGAATAAATCTTCCAAAGCAAGAAGAGACAGCCGCAGAGCTAACTGGAAGATGAGTGCTCCAAACTTAGTAAAGTGCAGCAAGTGCGGCGCTTTAATGATGCCTCACAGAGTTTGCAAGGCTTGCGGTTCTTACAACAAGAAAGAGATCATCAAGGTTGAGGACTAATTGAGAATGTGTTAAAGTCAAGGGGTTTCGCTTGTGAGTGCCCCTTGATTTTTTATTTAACAGGGAACTTCGTTCCCTGTTAAATAAAAACGCTCCGCGGGAACGCACTGCGGCGGAAAGGAAAAATGCCGCTTTCGCGACCCGCCGCAGGCGGAGAATCCTGCTTTGCAGGATTCTTTCTTGTTTTCGGGGACAGCAGAGCAGGAGAGAAAATATCTGCCGCAGGCCCAATCAGCCAGCTTTTGTAAGAATATAAAGGGTTTATAAAATTTTATCTTTTAATTTTCCGATAAGAATGATAGAATACGATCGATAGAAGTCGTATTCTATCTTTTTTTGCGCAGGAAGCGAAGGGACAGACGGGCGTCTCCTTTCGCAGCCAATATTGAAAAGAAAGGAGAAGTCGTATGAAAACAGAGGTAAAACTTACTGCACTCAGCAAGACATCGGGATGAGCGGCAAAGATAGGTCCTGAGACCCTTGCCCAGGTTCTGGGCAAGCTGCCGAAATTTCATGATGATAACCTGCTGGTTGGAATTGAGACATCCGATGATGCGGCTATTTATAAGATAACTGATGAAATTGCAATGATACAGACCGTGGACTTTTTCACTCCTATTGTGGACGATCCCTACATGTTCGGTCAGATCGCAGCGGCAAATTCCCTGAGCGATGTATGGGCCATGGGAGGTGAGCCTGCTGTAGCGCTGAATATTGTAGGCTTTCCAAACTGTCTGGACCCGGCAATCCTGGGAGAGATCCTTGCCGGAGGCGCGGACAAGGTGAAGGAAGCGGGGGCTGTTCTGGTGGGAGGTCATTCTGTACAGGATGATGAGCCTAAATACGGCCTGTGTGTGTCCGGCTTTGTACATCCGGATAAAATTTTCAAGAACTACGGCTGCAGGCCGGGAGACGTACTGGTGCTGACAAAGCAGATCGGAAGCGGCATTATCAACACGGCGATCAAGGCAGATATTGCTTCCGCTTCTGCTGTAAGAGAGGCGCAGACGGTTATGGCTTCACTGAATAAGAAGGCCAAACGGGCTGCAGATGGCTGCCGAATCTCTGCATGTACGGATATTACGGGATTTGGCCTTCTAGGACACTGCGCAGAGATGGCCTCTGCCAGTGAGGTGACCTTCGAGCTGAAAGTCCGGGACATCGCCTATTTTGAAGATGCCATTGACTATGCTAAGATGGGGCTGGTTCCTGCCGGGACCTACAAAAACAGGGGATACTCTGGGCAGAAGGTGGATGCTGGCTCCGTGGAGGAGTACTATCTGGACTTGCTGTACGATCCTCAGACGTCAGGAGGTCTTCTGTTCAGCGTGGCCAGAGAAGATCTGGGAACGCTCCTTCAGAATCTGGAAAAAGCAGGAATGGACACAGCAGTTTCTGTAATAGGGACAGTTGAACCAAAGAGCGATAAACTGATCCGGTTGTCTTTATAGTATCGTGGAGAAAAGCGCAGTGAACCAGCCGTGGGCAGATGCAAAACGGAGAAGCAATAATGGAAGGCTTTGTGCGGCCGGGCATCTGAAAACAGCGTCTGGATAGCTGCAGAAGTCCGTATTGTTACGAGATGGCTGGCAGGGGAGAAAGCGAAAGGATACATACGGATGAATTTAAAACAGTTGGAAGCATTTGTAGAGGTTGCGCAGTCCGGCAGTTTTTCAAAGGCTGCCAGGCGCCTGTACCTTACTCAGCCCACCGTCAGCGCCCATGTCCTGTCACTGGAAAAGGAGCTGGATGTGAGGCTGTTTGTGAGAAATACGAAGGAAGTGGGACTGACAGAAGAGGGGCAGAGATTATTTTTTCATGCAAAGCAGATGGTTGATCTGGAGAAGAAAATAGAGGAGGAGTTTGGTCAGTGGAGAGGAGAGGAAAAGCAGTGTGTTGCCATCGCTGCTTCTACGGTTCCGGCTCAGTACCTTCTGCCGCCTCTTTTAGCCAGATTTAACATGAAATACCCTGGAGAGCAGCTGAAGATTACGGAGATGGACAGCAGCCAGGTGGTAGAGCAGATTGCGGAGCGCAGGGCTGATATAGGCTTTACGGGAACTGTGCTGGAAAAGAAGCACTGCAAGTATCTTCCTTTTTACGGGGACGAGATGGTGATTATCACGCCCAATACAGAAAAATACAGGAGTATAAAAAACACTTCAAAGGATATCTCCTGGATCAGGAAGGAACATATGATTCTGAGAGAGGAGGGCTCCGGCACCAGAAAGGAGGCGGAAAAACAGTTCCGTTCTCTGGGAATTATGCCGGAGGAACTGAATGTTGTAGCCAGCATAGGAAACCAGGAGACAATTAAAAAATCAGTCATTCAGGGACTGGGAATTTCCGTGATTTCAAGCCTGGCCGTGAGAGAGGAGACGGAAAGCGGAAAAATTTTAGCCTTCCCCATCCCCAGCGAGAGGGCCGGGCGGGACATTAATGTGGTCTATAACAGGAATTGTCAGCTCTCCCGCTCTGCAAAGAGGTTTTTAAAGACTGTGAAAGAGGTATACAGAGTAAAAGGGGAAAAATAGGAGATACCTGAGATAACAAAAGATAAGCAAAGATAAAGTTTGTTATAATATAACAGGAAAATCAGAGTTATAAATCTGAAAAGACAGCAGAGACTCTGCAGAGGGAGAACGTGTTTTCCCGGGCTGCAGAGCCTCTGCTTTTTTGCGGAAAATAGCCCGTAAAAGTTCTGCAGTCCTTCTATGAAAATCAGATATTCTGATTTATAGAAAAAGTTTATAAAGAACATTTTTTATAGAAGTTATGAATTTGCTTTTGGACGGAATCCGAAATATAGTTATATAGTGATGCGGAAGAAAACAGTGCATCTGTACATATAAGAAAGCGAGAATAAAACACGATGCAGCAGACAGGAATAAAGAAAGCAGAGAAACCGTGACAGACAGAACGAAAAGGCAGCAGGACTCATCCTGCAAATGGCATGAAAATTAGAGGTTTAAATGCAATGAACAGAAAAAAGATATGGATTTTTGCTGTCTGCATAGGGGCGGCTCTGATTATAGGGCGGCTGTCAGGAGGGGCAGAGCTGATTCAGAGCCAGAAGGCGGCAGCGATTCTTGAAAAAGCGGTGGAAGAGAACCTGCTTCTGGCGTCAGGGCTCTATCTTCTGTTCACAGTTTTCGGCAGTCTGTTTCTGGCTCTGCCGGGAGTTACCTTTGCGGTTCTGGCAGGTTTTCTGTTCGGCCCGGTTCTGGGAACTGCCCTCTGTGTAACAGCCGCCACGGCAGGGGCCTGCGCTGCCTTTCTGGCGGGACGTTTTTTCCTGAGGGACAGTATCCGGCCTCTGGCTGTGAAGAACAGGTATCTGAAAAAGTGGCTGTTTGACGAAAATGGACGAAATCAGATGTTTGTCCTGATGATCACGCGGCTGATCCCGGTTTTTCCATACAATCTTCAGAATTTTGCCTATGGAGTCACAGATATGGGCTTTGTGCCCTATACGGTCGGGTCCTTTCTGTTCATGCTTCCCGGAACGGCAATGTACACAGTGGGAGTAGCCGGACTGGCAGATGGAAAAAACAGGGCGCTCTGCCTGGGGATAGCGGCCGGACTGGCGGCTTTCGCAGCTGTGGCAGGCTTTTATCTGAAAAAACGATATGTGGACGGAGAGAGTCGGGAAGAGACAGCAGGATAGGACAGGAGATAGGGCCCATGAAGCAGCAGGAAACAACAGGCGCAGACGCCTGCATCCACTGCCATCTGTGCAGGGACAGGTGCGAATTTTTGAGAAAATACAACATAGATATCGGAGATACAGAGAGGCTGAGAGAGCTTGCCTACAGCTGCTTTCTGTGTGGAAAATGCTCGGAGATCTGTCCCCTGGGAATTGACGGGAGAAAGATTGTCCTGGATATGCGCAGAGAGCGGGTAGAACAGCAGGGAGGAAAGCTGAGGGAGAAGGGTACCGGGCTTCTGCTGTTTGAAAAAAAGAGGTATCTCTTTAAGAATTACAGGAATCAGACGGAGGGAAGCGTACTGTTCCCCGGATGCAATTTCCCGTCCTTCTATCCACAGACTACGAAATATCTCGCAGGACTTCTCAGAAGGGAGGCCGGAATGGGAACGGTATTTGACTGCTGCGGAAAGCCTCTGGCGGAGCTGGGGCTTGTGGCAGAGGAGGAACGGATTCTGCGGGAACTGGATACCAGGTTCAGGGACAGCAAGATTCAGGAAATCGTCACGCTCTGTCCCAACTGCTTCCACTTTTTAAAGGGCCGTCTCCATGTGAAGGTGACAGGGATCTATGAAAAGCTGAGAGAGCTGGGCCTCGGACGGCAGATAGAGGAAGAACTTTCTGTCTTTCTGCCGTGCCCGGACAGAGCTGACAGGGAGCTTCTGGGGCAGATTTCCCATTTCCTGGACAAGCCTCCGGCCTCCTGCGGGCAGGGGCAGTGCTGCGGCCTGGGAGGCGGCGCATCCGGCCGCGAAAGGGAACTTTCAGACAGGATGGCAGGGAAACTGGGAGAGGGGAAACACCTGGCTGTCTACTGTGCCTCCTGCGCGGGAAGCCTGATCAGAAAGGGATACGGGGACACAGAACATATCCTGGTAAAAATACTCGGAACCGGAGAGAGGGCAGATACCGCCCATTCTCTGGCAAACAGGATGAAATTTAAGTACTGGAAAGAGGACGTGTGATGAAAAAGAGACGCAACTGGATAAAACGAATTTTGCTGCTGGCCGTAATTGCGGCCATAATTGGAGCCTGGGCTCTGATCCCTTCTGTGAAGCAGGGGGTGAATGAGGTGCTCTTTATGTTTGCCAGCGGGGATTTTACAGCAGTCAGGGAGTTTGTTGCATCCTACGGGGGATATGCGGCGCTTATATCCTTTCTGCTGATGGTTTTTCAGTCTGTGGCAGCGCCTCTTCCGGCCTTTCTGCTGACCTTTGCAAATGCCAGTCTCTTCGGATGGTGGCGGGGAGCTATTCTCTCCTGGACGAGTGCCATGGCGGGAGCGGCCGTCTGCTTTGTCATTGCCAGGGTACTTGGCAGAGACGCGGCTGAAAGGCTGACAAGCCGGACAGGCCTCAGGCAGATTGACACTTTTTTTGAGAAATATGGAAAAAATACCGTTCTCATCTGCCGCCTGCTGCCTTTTATGTCCTTTGACATTGTGAGCTATGCAGCGGGGCTTACCTCCATGTCTTTCGGAGCGTTTTTTATTGCCACCGGAATCGGGCAGCTTCCGGCGACTCTTGTCTATTCCTATGTAGGGGGAATGCTGACCGGAGGGGCAAAGCTGTTTGTCACAGGGCTGTTCATTCTGTTTGCCCTGTCAGCTCTGATTGTGCTGGCCCGCAATATCTATATGGACAGGCAGAAAAGAGAACAGGCATGAGACAGGCAATTATTATTTTCACGAGAATCCCAGTGCGGGGAAAGACGAAGACCCGGATGATGCCTCATCTGACACCGGAACAGTGTGCCATGCTCCACTCCTGCTTTCTCAGAGATATTGTCAGGGTGTGCGAGTCTGGAAATGCTGAAATCTTTGTGAGCTATGCGCCGGAGGATGGGGAGGTCCTGAGGCTTCAGAAACTGATGGGTAAGAAGAAGGAGTATCTTGTACAGCGCGGAAAAACTCTGGGGGAGAGGATGCTTCACGCCTTTGAGGATGTGTTTGAGAGAGGAGCACAGGCGGCTGTACTGATTGGCACAGATGTGCCGGAGATCGGGGAGAGCTGTATAAGAAAGGCATTCTGGACTCTTCAGGAAAAGGATCTTGTATTCGGCAGGACGGCCGATGGGGGATATTATCTGGTGGGGATGAAAAAACCTCACAGGGAGGCGTTTGGGCTTGGAGAGTACGGCCACGGCAGGGTGCTTGAGGAAACACTGAGAGAATTAAGGAGCGCAGGGCTGAGCGCCGGGTTCACGGAAACGCTGCACGATTTGGATACTCCTGATGATTTGCGGGGCTTCAGGGAGAGAATGCGCAGGGAGGAAAGGCTGAAAAAAAGTGTGACAGGGCGTTATCTTGCAAAGATCAGCAAAATTTCTGTTATCGTTCCTGTTTACAATGAGAGAAAGACCATAGAGAGCCTGCAGAAGGAGCTGTGGCCGTATAGGAACAGCTGTGAAATCCTTTTTGTAGACGGTGGGAGCACAGACGGTACTGCAGAGATGATCTGGCCGGAATTTACTGTGCTTTGCTCCAAAAAAGGGCGGGCCGCCCAGATGAATGAGGGGGCGAAAAAGAGCAGCGGCGATATTTTGTTTTTCCTTCACTGCGACAGCGAGCTTCCTGAAAAGCCGTTGGAGGAGATACGGCGGGTGATGAGGGATTACCGGGCAGGATGCTTCGGCATTGCCTTTCATTCCAGGAATTTTTTCATGTTTACCTGCCGCGTGATCTCCAACCACCGGGTAAAGGACAGAAAGGTGATGTTTGGGGATCAGGGAATATTTGTAGACAGAGATCTGTTTTTTGAGGTGGGAATGTTCCCGGAGATCCCGATTATGGAAGACTATCAGTTTTCTCTGACCTTAAAGGAAAAGGGAGTCCGCCTGGGGATGGCAGGAAAACGAATTTACACCTCTGACAGAAGATTTCCCAAGGGAACGATTCCGAAACTGCGCGTGATGTGGAGCATGAACCGTCTGCGAAAAATGTACCGGGAGCAGGTGCCCATAGAGGAAATAGCCAGGCTGTACCGGGATGTGAGGTAAGAAAAAAACGGGGGCAGCAGAAAAAAACAACCAAAGACAGCAGAAGAACAGCGAAAAAACAGCAAGAGAACAGCAGGAAAACAACAAGAGAACAGCAGAAGAATCAGATGATGAAGAGATTAGAAGAAACGACAGTGGAAGAGACGAAAGAAGAACAGGAAAAAGAAAAGAAACCAAAGGAAACTGGGGCAGAGGAACAGTACAGGCCGCCTTGCGGGGAACCTCTGTGGCCTTTGCAGGAGGCACTGGCTCCTCAGCTGTCTGCCTATGTAAAGAGGGCGAACTATCGGAACGCTCTGGGACTTCCTGGGGAGGTGACGGAGCGGTACAGGCCTTTAGCTCAGGGAGAGTACAATAAAAACTATTGGTTTATCCATCCGGTTACGGGAAAACGTCTGGTATTCCGCATTAACTTTGGAAGCCAGATGCATCTGGAGCGCCAGATAGAATATGAGGCCCATGCTCTTGAGCTTTTAAGCTCCTCGGGGCGTACGCCAAAGCCTCTCTATGCAGACGCAAGCCGGAGTGTTCTCTCAAACGGAGTGATGGTGATGGAATATCTTCCGGGCAAAGCGCTGGATTACAGAAGACATCTGCTGCAGGCAGCTGAATGCCTGGCAGATGTTCACAGCACAGCCATCCCGGCTGACCATGGGCTGATTGCACCGAAACAGCCTCTCAGGGCCATTCTTGACGAATGTGAGGAGATGGCCCGGATTTTCATGGAATCTTCGCTGGCCCCGGAGGATAAAAAGAAGAAGATAAGAAGGCTCCTGGATTTGGGATGGAAGAGTGCTGACGCTTTGGGAGAACCGCCTGTCCGGTGCTGTATTAACACAGAGCTGAATTCGACAAACTTCCTTGTGGGGGAAGACGGAGAAGAGACGTATCTGATTGACTGGGAAAAGCCTCTGTACGGCGATCCGGCCCAGGATCTGGGACATTTTCTGGCGCCTACCACCACCTTCTGGAAGACGGATGTGATCCTGGAAAGCCGTGAGATGGAAGACTTTGTATCCGGGTATATCCGCCGGGTAAACGGGCGGTTCGACACAGAGGGAATCCGGGAGAGGACGAGGGTGTACATTCCGGTGACCTGCCTTCGCGGCATTTCCTGGTGCGCAATGGCCTGGGTACAGTACAGACAGCCGGGAAAGGCCATTGTAAATGAAACTACGGCAAAAAAACTGGAGGCGTATCTGGACGATGGCTTTCTGGAACAGATTGAGCGTCTGGTACAGGCAGCGAGGTAAGGACATGGAAAAGAATACAACAAAACAGAGAGACAGAATCCGCTTTATGCGGGCGGCCGTGTTTGTGGCGGCTGCGTCAGTGATTACGGCAGTTACAGCGATTTTGCCGATGGTGGCATCTGTGGGAAAGCTGATCTATGCCAATAATGTTGCGGTGGTTTTAGTGAGTATGGGGCTTGGGCCGGTGGGAGGTGCATGCTACGCAGCGGCAGCCAGCGCTGTGCTCAACAACATCGGTATGGGAAGCGGCGTGATTCCCTATGTACTTTTATTTCAGATGGCGGAAGCGGCGGCAGTGGGCATCCTATGGCACGGAAAAAGATTCCACATTGTCCGGTACCTGCTGACCGTTCTGGGAGGGACTTTTCTGCTTAAGCCCCTTTCCTTTCTGCTCTATTACGGGTTTAACAGGCAGTTTCTGGGAGGACTCAGCCTCGGCGAATATATGGCGGGAAGCTATGAGAATTATCTGAGGACAGGATGGACAGATACCCTTCTTTTGTACGCGACGGGACTTTTAACGGGATACCTGTTAAAATTACTCATAGATAACACTTTTGAAAAAAGGAACAAAACGAAAAATGAAAGGAGTTAGGAAACGATGAGAAAGTGGAGAGTATTGATGGCAGCAGCAGCTTCGGCACTTGTGACGGCAGCATGCTCTGCTCCGGCGCCGGATTCCCAGACACAGGCGCAGGAGACGAAAGAGGCCCAGGAGGAGACACAAAGGGCTTTGGGAGAAGAAGAGGCCCAGGCAGAGACAGGAACGGTTACAGCTGAGGAACTGGCAGATACGGAGGCTCAGATTATTGACATCCGTTCAGAGGAGCAGTATATCGGCTGGACGACAGAAGAAGGGCCCGGAGGACATATTAGGGGTGCTGTGGACTTCCCTGAATCATGGCTTTCCATTGATCTGGAGAAGGATTCCGCTATAGGGACAACTATGGACAGGGAGCTGGAGCGCCGCGGACTGGATCCGGCAAAAGAGACGGTTCTGTACAGCAATTCTGCTGTATCTGAGGAGACTGTCCAAAAGTACAGGGAAATCGGTTTTGAGAATCTGTCTGTCCTGGAGGGCGGATATGAGGCTTATGTGGAGGCCGGAGGCGAAACAGAGAGCCTGGAGCATTATGAGATGTACGTACATCCTCAGTGGGTGCAGGATCTGGCAGACGGAAAAACGCCGGAAACCTTTGACGGAGGAGACTTCCAGATTGTAGAGGTATCGCTGGCCAGTGAGGAGGGAGAGTATGACAAGGGCCATATCCCGGGAGCAATTAATGTGAATGCAGATGAGATCAATCATATTCCCGGCCCGAGAGCTCTTGCCGATTATGAGGTAATTCCCATGGAGGAGCAGCTCAAGTTCTGGAACCGCCCCTCTGACGAGGATCTTCAGAACATCCTCGAGGGACTGGGAATCACAAAAGATACCACAGTCGTGCTCTACGGAACAACGGCAGCGACGACAGCTGCTGCAAGAGCCGGACTGCTTATGAAATACGCAGGAGTGGAGGATGTGCGCCTGTTAAACGGTGGAAAGACGCTCTGGGCCCTGGAAGGCCGGGCCTGGGATACTGAGGCACATCAGCCGGAACAGGCAGATTTCGGCACAGAGGTTCCGGCTAACCCTGACATCATCTTCGATTATGAGGAGGAGCTTCAGGTGGTGAATGATGAAAATTCAGTGATCGCTTCTATCAGAAGCTGGGAGGAATATCTGGGAAATATAAGCGGCTACACCTATATCGGAGAGGCAGGCGATATTGCAGGCTCCAGGTTTGGCTATGCCGGTTCTGATCCGTACAGCATGGAAGACTTCCGCAACGTGGACAATACGATGTTTAATTACGAGATGATGGAAGACAGATGGGAGCGCTGGGGAATTACGCCGGATAAGACGGTGGTATTCCACTGCGGAACAGGCTGGCGTGCAAGTGAGACGTATTTTTATGCCTATGCAATGGGCTGGGAGGATATCCATATGTACGATGGAGGCTGGTACGAGTGGCATAAAAGACCTGAAAGCCCTGTAAAGGAGAAGGGCCTTCCGGAGGATGCGCCGGAGCAGGAGCCTCAGGAGTTCTTTATTGCGGAGTAAAAAGAAATACCTATTGAAACGGTCTATAGCTATATCAGATATTTCAATAGGGACGGACTTGAAGGTGAAACGGATAGCCCGTATAATCAATGAGGATAAAATTCAGGAGGAACTGTATCATGAGAAAGAAATTAACAGCGGTTTTATTAGTATCTGCAGCGGCAGCAATGCTGGCCACAGGCTGCGGCTCTAAGGATGCCCAGAGTACGCAGGCAGTTTCCGCGGCGGAAACTGCGGCCCAGACAGCTTTAAAGGCACCGGAGAGCGAAGCACAGTCAGAGGCGGCAGGAGAGGAAAAGACAGCAGAGGGCAGCGAATACCAGTTTGTCGCTCCGGCTGATGCAGTGGAGGCTGCAAAGACAGGAGAAACCCATGTTCTTGATGTCAGGGAATGGGGAAATTATGTAGAAGGCAGAGTGGCAGGCTCCGAATGGTGCCCGATTTTCCCGCTGGAGGATGAATCCCTTGCCGAGAATATGACTGCCTACGCTAAGGAGAATCTGTCTGACGGAAAAGAGATTTATATTATCTGCAACAGCGGACAGAGGGGCGCTCAGAAAGCCACAGGAGTTCTGGAGGATGCAGGAATTGACGCTTCTCTGATCTATACGGTAGAGGGAGGCGCTAAGGCTCTGGCTAAGGAGAAGGACGCGCTTACCACAAACCGCACAGAGGAAAGTATCGACTGGCAGTATGTGACAGGAAAGGAAGCAGTGGAGGCTGTGGGAAATTCTGATATTCAGATTCTCGACGTCCGCGATGATGATACCTATGCAAAAGGACATCTGGAGGGCTCCCTTCAGGTTGGATTAAAGGAGATCGAGGATTCCAAGGCTCAGACAGAGATGTATGAGCTGGCAGTAAATGAGATGAACAAGGAAAAACCAGTTTATCTGCTCTGCTACAGCGGAAATAACTGCGCCAAGACAGCTGTCTCTGTCATGAAGGATGCAGGTTTTGACACAAATAATCTGTTTATTATCGAAAATGGCGCGAAGGATGCCGATGTACAGGCAGCCTTTGTGACAGAATAAGATGAGACAGCGGAAATGAAAAAAACAACGGAAATGAAAAAGACTGCTGCAGGATGGATTCTGACTGCTGTTCTGGGACTTCTGGCGCTTACAGGCTGTTCAGGGACAGGGAAAACAGAGCTTGCAGACAGCGGCAAAGCAGGCACAGAGGCATCAGTAAAAGCGTCGGGGGAAGAGAGCCTTCCGGCTCTTGAGGACATGAGCTTTGAAGAAATGAAGGAGGCTGCCAGAGGCACAACCGTCACCTTTTATGGATGGGGCGGAGATGAAAAACTCAACGACTGGCTGGACCATTCCTTTGCCCCTGTGATGAAGGAGAAATACGACATCACCATGGAGCGTGTCCCCATGGACATTGATCAGGTGCTGAGCCAGCTTGCCGGAGAAATCCAGGCAGGCGGGGAAAACGGAAGCATTGACATGATCTGGATTAACGGAGAAAACTTCCAGTCAGCAAGGGAAAACAATCTGCTGTACGGCCCCTTTACGGACAGACTGCCTAATTTCTGCGAATATGTGGACGAAACATCCAAGGATGTGACTCTTGATTTTGCTTACCCTGTGGAAGGATATGAAGCCCCCTACGGGAAAGCGCAGATGGTGCTGATTGCCGACACGGCGGTAACCCCTGATTTGCCGGGGAATGCCAGGGAGTTTAAAGAATTTGTCCAGAAATATCCCGGCATGGTGACGTATCCGGCCCTTCCCGACTTTACGGGCAGCGTGTTCGTCAGAAACATCATCTATGAAATCTGCGGCTATGAACCTTTTCTAACCATGGAGGCAGATAAGGAAACGGTGCGGGAGGCTGTCAGGCCGGCGATGGAATATTTGAGGGAGCTGAATCCCTGGCTGTGGAATCAGGGTCAGACCTTCCCCGACTCCTCTACCACCCTCGACAACATGTTTGCCGATGGGGAGGTTGTCCTGAGCATGACCTATGACGCCTACAGCACAGCGCTGAAAATTGAGGACGGCACCTACACAGAGACGACAAAGAGCTTTCTGTTTGACGGGGGAACCATCGGAAACACAAACTTTATGGCCATTGCCGCCAATTCCGGCAATAAGGCCGGGGCCATGGTCGCCATTAACGAGATGCTTTCTCCTGAAATACAGGCGGATCGCTATGAAACGCTGAGGGTGATTCCGGTTCTGGATTACGAAAAGCTGTCAGAGGAGCAGAGGGCAGCCTTTGACGGGGCAGAGCTGGGAGAGGGGATCATTCCCCAGGATGAGCTCTTGTCAAGGCGGCTTCCGGAAATGCCGGCGCAGCTGGTTCCCATTATTGAGGAAATCTGGATGGAGGAAGTAGTAGGAAAGTAATGAAAAACAAGCTGGCACCATATTTATTGCTGGCTCCGCAGATCCTGCTTGCCATACTGTTTGTGGCAGGCCTGATAGCTGGAATCACCCAGAGTTTTGGGGTGATTCCAGCTTTTGGGTTGACGGAGCCGACACTTCGGTATTACCGGGAGATCTTTCTGAGGCCGGATCTGATGGAGTCTGTCCTCTTCAGCCTGAAAACTGCCGGGCTTTCTGCGCTTCTTGCAACTGCAGGAGGCGTATTTTTCTGCGGGCTCTGTGTGATGGGAGGGAAAACCAGGGGACTTTCCATGAGGGTGATAGAGCTTCCCATCATTGTCCCCCATGCAGTGACGGCGCTGTTTCTCATAAGCCTTCTGTCGAAAAACGGCATTGCAGCCCGCATCTTATACAGTTTCGGGTGGATAGAAAACCAGCAGCAGTTTCCCGCCCTGATCTATGATCAGAACGGAGCAGGCATTATTCTGGGCTATCTGTGGAAGGAGCTCCCGTTTATGATCTATTTTGTTATCTCACTGATGGCAAATATCAACAGGAGTCTTGGAGAGGCTGCCGTCAACCTGGGAGCGGCGCCCCGGACTGCCTTTTTCAAAATTACCCTTCCGCTGTGCAGGAATACGATCATGAGCGGATTTCTGATTATCTTTGTGTTCGCTCTGGGGGCCTATGAGCTGCCTATGCTGCTTGGCGCCACAAAGCCCAGGGCTCTGCCTGTACTGGCCTATCAGCAGTATCTTCACCCGGATCTGAGAAACCGCCCCTATGCCATGGCGCTGAACGGGATTATTATCGTTATCTCACTGCTGAGCGCAGCTCTGTATTATGCACTGATGAACGGGCAGATGCGAAGGCTGAAGCTCTCGGGGGAACAGAGAAGGACTTCAGGCGGGAGAGGGGGGAGGAGCAGATGGATAAAGCCCAGATAAATAAAATGCAGATGGATAAAACACAGATGAAAAAGAGGCCGGGAATTGTCACGAACAGCCTGACTGCAGTTCTAATGGCAGTGATACTGATTCCGGCTCTGACGCTTCCTGTCTGGATTTTTGCAGAGCGGTGGGCCTGGCCTGACCTGGTTCCCCAGGTATTTTCTCTTCGGTCTGTGAGGGAGGTCTTTGGACGCGGAGGAGAGCTGGGGCGTCTCATGCTCTCCAGTGTCCTCCTGTCGGCATCAGTGGCCTTTCTGTCAGCTGTCATAGGGACTATGACGGCCAGAGCCCTTGTATTTTACAGCTTTCGCGGCAAGGCTCTGGTGAGCTTTCTGACAGTTCTGCCGTTTATGGTACCGTCTACGGTGTTCGCCATGGGTGTTCAGCTCCTGTTCATCCGAATGGGACTGAACAATACTGCTGCAGGGGTGGCCATCTCCCATCTGATCTGTTCCCTGCCCTATGCAGTGCGTCTGATTGCAGAGGGGACAAAGGCCGCAGGGCGTTCCCTGGAAGAGCAGGCGCGGACTCTCGGGGCATCGCCCTGGCAGGCATTCCGGCGGATCTCTCTGCCGGTTATGGCCCCGGTGATCCTGTCTGCAGCCGGCATGGCTTACATTGTTTCCTTCAGCCAGTATTTCCTCACACTGCTGATTGGAGGCGGTCAGGTCAGGACTTTTTCAGTTGTCATGGTCCCCTATCTGCAGAGCGGGGACCGGAATATGGCCGCCATCTACAGCGCGCTGTTTCTGGCAGTGACGCTTCTCGTGTTCGGGCTGTTTGAGCGGATTGCCAGACGGATGGCAGGAGACATGGAGGGAGGTTTTTATGAATAGAGAAGACAGCGGGCTGTCGGTGGAACAGCTCAGGGTCAGCCTTCAGGGAGAGGAAATTCTCCGCGGACTCAGCCTGAGGGCGGAGCGGGGCGCCTTTGTTTCTCTGCTGGGCGAGTCCGGCTGCGGGAAAAGTACGCTTTTAAAGAGCATCGCCGGTCTTATAGAGGCCGCGTCAGGGGAAATACGGCTGGACGGAAGATCCCTTCTCACTGTCTCCCCTGAAAAGCGGGGAACGGTAATTGTATTTCAGGATTTAAGACTGTTTCCACACATGACGGTGGAGAAAAACATCGCCTTTCCCATGGAGCTTCGCGGCCTTTCGAGAGAACAGCGGAAGAAGGAGGCTGAGAGGCTGTTAGATGAGGTGCAGCTTACCGGGTATGGGAGGAGAAAGATCAGGGAACTTTCCGGCGGGCAGATGCAGCGGGTAGCTCTGGCGCGGGCGCTGGCAGCGGAGCCGTCCGTTCTACTCCTGGACGAACCCTTTTCCGGTCTGGACGAGAGGCTGAGAGCCGAGATGGGAAGCCTGGTAAGAAGGATCCACCGGGAAAGGAAAATTACGACCATCCTCGTTACCCATGACAGCAGGGAGGCTCTCCAGATGTCAGACAGAATCGTGCTGATGAAAGAAGGGAGTGTCCTTCAGTGTGGTACCCCTGAAGAGCTTTTCTGGCGCCCGGCGTCCTGGGAAGCGGCAGAATACTTCGGACGGGCAAATTATCTGAGGGGAACTGCGCAGGGAGGAATCTTTGACTGCGGCTTTTTAAAGGCCCCTTTGTCTGCTTCCGGCAGGGAAGGGGAGTGCGAGGCAATGGTCCGGCCCTTCTCAATTAAGCTGACAGGGCAGGGGGATTTCCTTATTCGCGAGATTATTTTTATGGGAGAGACGGCGGAAATTCTCCTTGACACGCCTCAGGGGGAGATCCGCAGTCAGATGATGAGCCGGGAGTTTGAGCGGCTCGGTTTAAAAAAAGGAAGCAGGGCAGGGATAGAAATTGAAGAAGCGTATTGTATTTGACTGTGACTGTACCATGGGAGTTGAAGGATGTGATGTGGACGACGGCCTGGCTCTTCTCTATCTGCTGGGATGTCCGGAGGCAGAGCTGCTTGGAATTACAGCTTCCTACGGAAACAGCAGGATGGATGTGGTATGGGACACAATAGGAACCGTGGTGAGAGAGACTGGTCTGACCGGAATTCCGGTCAGGAGGGGGGCAGAGACAGCCGGCTGCAGCGGCAGTGAGGCTGCCGATTTCCTGGCCGAGACGGTGAACCGCTATCCGGGGGAGGTATCAGTTCTTGCAACCGGCTCCCTTACAAATCTGATGGGAGCGTGGAAGCGGGATCCCGGATTTTTTGAAAAGGCGGGAGAGATTGTGCTGATGGGAGGGATCACAGAGCCTCTTCTGTTTGAGAAAAAGAAGATGGATGAGCTGAACTTTTCCTGCGACCCCCAGGCTGCCTTTCTCGTTCTGACGGAAGGGAAGCGGGTGTCTGTCATAACCGGGAATAACTGTCTGAAAGTATTGTTTACAAAAGAGGATTACCGGGACAATCTGTTTCTGGAGACAGAGGGCGCGGCAGAATACATCAGAAAAAAGACGGATTACTGGTTTCAGTATAATGAGGAAGACTACGGGATACAGGGATTTTACAACTGGGACGTGACGGCGGCTGTCTACCTGATGCGCCCGGAGCTGTTTGAGGACAGCCGGGAAACATTCTGCCTTTCAGCCGGGGATTTGAAAACCGGATATTTAAGAAGGGAAGGAATGGAAACAGAAGAAAACACCGGGGACTGCAAAAGCAGGGCAGAGGAAGATAAAAGGGAGAGAAAAAAGAAGTGCCTGTTAAATCTTCCGGCTATCCGGGAGGAGAGGGCCTTTAAGAATGAGATATACAGAGCCTGGAAGCAGGTGAGAATGCCGGCGGGGAATGCCGGGCACACGGAATAGCCGGAACCGGCCATTCCGTGTGCTGCAGAGAAAGATTGATTTTCTCCGTCTTTGTCTCTGTTTTATGTCCGCGGCACTCCGCTGTTTTTGCCGGACCGTTATCAGATAGTAATGAGATTGTACTCTCTCGTACCGATTCCGAGCTTTTCGGCATGCTCTAATGCCACCATCCAGTTGGTTTCAGGGTGCACGTCTGTAAAGTGATCGTGGTGGCAGTGTTCCCTCTCGCTCAGCACGCTTCCCGCCATAACCGGCTGCCTGTTGACTGCATCTGCACAGGCCATATCCAGGGCAACCGGATCGAAGGATGCGAACATGCCCACATTCGGCACGATGGGCACGTCATTTTCTGCGTGGCAGTCGCAGTATGGAGATACGTCCACTACAAGGCTGACGTGGAAGTGGGGGCGTCCCTTGAGCACGGCCAGCGTGTACTCGGCGATTTTTTTGTTCAGAATATCATTGGACTCATCACAGTGGTTTGCTACTGCGTCTACCGGACAGACGCCGATGCAGCGGCCGCAGCCAACGCACTTGCTCTCGTCGATGAAAGCCTTCTTTTCCGGGAAGGAGATGGCGCCGTGGGCGCAGTCCCTCTCGCAGGCATGGCAGCCAATACACTGATCCTGAAGGATGAAGGGACTTGTGGCGTTGTGCATCTCCATTTTTCCGGCCCGGGAGCCGCAGCCCATTCCGATATTTTTGAGAGCTCCTCCGAACCCTGTTGACTCATGGCCTTTAAAATGGTTCAGAGAGATGAAGATATCGGCATCCATAATGGCGCGGCCGATCTTGGCTTCTTTTACATACTCCCCGTCAACTGGAACGAGAATGTCATCAGTTCCCTTGAGTCCGTCTGCGATCAGGACGTGGCAGCCGATGGCAAATGGATTGTAGCCGTTCATATAGGCAGAATCCAGATGATCCAGCGCATTCTTGCGGCCGCCCACATAGAGGGTATTGCAGTCTGTCAGGAAGGGCTTGCCGCCATTTTTCTTAATCAGATCGACGAGAACTCTGGAATAGTTCGGGCGAAGATAGGCCAGATTTCCCGGCTCACCGAAATGGATTTTAATGGCAGCGTACTTGTTGCTGAAATCGATCTGATCCAGCATGCCGGCCTTTTTTACAAGGCGCTCCAGCTTCTGGAGCAGGTTTTCGTGGAATGTGGTTCTGAATGTGGTAAAATAGACATTTGACGGTGTCATGGTTTCCTCCTTATCTGGTCTGCCGTGTCTGTATGGACAGAGGCAGGAAATTTGCCGCCAGCGGCTCGGCGCAGGTATAATGCCCGCTCTGCGGCTATTATACCATCTCGACTAGCGTCTCGATGGAGCTGCTCGTCAAATGCATGCTCATGCAAGCATGGCATGCGCCTTCCTCGCCATTATACCATATCCTCCGGATATGTATCTCTCCGAGGGATGCGCACTCGCCGCAGGAGTGTTTTGGCTCCCTTCGGGCGCCAGCGGCTCGGCGCAGGTATAATAACCGCTCTGCGGCTATTATACCATAAATTAAAACTCCGGGACAGACGGAAGGGGAAATTATTTGCGGTTTTCGGACAGGGATGATATAATTTCCTGAAAAATGGAGCACAGGGAGGCGAGCGGGATGGTGAAAACAGTTGGAATTGTCAGCCTGTCCAGCGGAATGCTAGGGGAGGCTTTTGTCAGACATGAGCTGAGGCTTGGAATCAGGCGGCTGGAACAATACGGGCTGGAAGTCCGGTTTATGGAACATGCAAAAAAAGGAATTGATTATATCAGGGAACATCCGGAAAAGCGGGCCGAGGATCTGCTTGCGGCGTTTCGCGATCCGGCGATCGATATGATTCTGTGCGCCATAGGGGGCGATGACACCTACAGGCTCCTCCCTTATCTGTTTGAGCATGATGAGCTGAAGAGGGCAGTCGGGGATAAGATCTTTCTCGGTTTTTCAGATTCCACTATGAATCACTTTATGCTGAACAAAATGGGGCTTAAAACCTTTTACGGCCAGTCTTTTCTCACGGATGTCTGTGAGCTGGAGCCCGAGATGCTCCCCTATACCAGACAGTACTTTGAAGAGCTGATTGAAACGGGAGGAATCAAAGAGATCAGTCCCAGCAGGGTGTGGTATGAGAGCAGAACAGATTTTGGGGAGGAGCAGATGGGAGTCCGATTAAAACAGCATCCCGACAGAGGATTTGAGCTGCTGCAGGGAAACGCTGTTTTTTCAGGAAAAATTCTCGGCGGATGTCTCGATACCATATTTGACATGTTCGACGGGGGGAGGTATGCAGATTCGCCAAAGCTCTGCACACGGTACGGTCTGTTTCCGGCAGCCAGTGAGTGGAAGGGAAAAATTCTGTTTCTGGAGACAAGCGAGGAAAAGATGGCGCCGGAGAAGTATCAGAGAGCAGTCACTGCATCAAAGGATACCGGAGTGTTCGGGGCAGTGAGCGGAGTGATAGTCGGAAAACCCATGGACGAGACATATTATGAAGCGTATAAGCGGATTCTGGCTGAATGTATAGACAATCCGCTTCTTCCGGTGGTGTACAATGTCAATGCAGGCCACGCCCTTCCCCGCTGCATCATCCCCTTTGGAGTGGATGCGGTCGTGGATGCGGAAAGCCAGAAAATCACTTTTGGGGAAAGGCGGCTTTGAGGGAACCTGAATGTACATCTTTTGGCGGCCGTGCTGTCCTCAAAAACGGCTTCGCTGTTCAGGCGGAAGCGTGTGTTTTAAGGATTGCTATTTTTTATCTGGAAGATTATAATAGCTCTATAATTTCATTTGTGCTGTAAGCGTTTTTTTGCGCTGTAGTTGCCAAAAGGAAACTATTGAAGGGAAGTGGTAAAATGCAGGCAGCAAAGGAACTGCCGGCCTGTCCGGTAGAAACGACGCTCATGTTAATCGGAGATAAATGGAAGGTTCTCATTCTGCGGGATTTAATGCCCGGAACAAAGCGGTTCGGGGAATTGAAAAGATCCATTGGCAGCGTATCCCAGAAAGTGCTGACTGCACAGCTGAGGGATATGGAGGAAAAAGGGCTGGTGAGCCGCCGCGTCTATGCAGAAGTTCCGCCGCGGGTGGAGTACAGCCTGACTGAGCTGGGCCGCAGCCTGAAACCGATTCTGGATGCTATGTGGATATGGGGAGAAGGATATCAGGCGAAAAGCAAAGGTTCAGAGGCACAGTAAGGCGCAGTAAGAGCTGTTTCAGCTTCCGTTTCGCCTGTCTCTTTTGCAGGCAGAAATCCGGGGAAATGCTGGGCTGTCTATTGACATTCCCGAAAGGGTCAGATAAGATCAGATAGGCAGAATCTGCTGTCCGGCTGTGACAATGAAAGGAAACGGGAGAGCAGATCAGGAAAATGCCGGCAGACAAAAGAGATATCTGCTGATGACAGAAATCAGGAGGAGGAGTAATGGAAAACGAAGCATTTTTAAAAGAACTTCTGGATGCCGTGACTGTTTCAGGCGCCATCAGTCTGGGAAGCCAGGCGGTAAAGCGGGAGATGGAGGGCTGTGCAGACGAGGTGATCACAGACATTCTCGACGACACGATCGCAGTGCTCAACCCGCAGGCCGAGAAAAGAATTCTCGTGACAGCCCATCTGGATGAAATCGGCCTTGTGATCACGACAGCGGATGAGAACGGGTACTTATATGCGATTGACAGGGGAGGAGTGATTCCACAGACTTATCCGGGACACAGAGTCCAGATTCACACAGAGAAAGGCATTGTGAAAGGCGTTGTAAACGGAGCGAGGGAGCTGTGCAGAAAGGAAAAGCTGGAGGTGACAGACCTGGCCATCGACATAGGAGCCGGTTCTAAAAAAGAGGCTCTGGAGCTTGTAAGGCCCGGCGATACCGTTACCTTTGACGCTGGCTTTGAAAAGCTCTCTGGGGGCAGATTTGCAGGCCGTGCGCTGGATGACCGCCTGGGCGTATTCATCATCATGGAAGCATTCAAGCGGGCTAAGGCAGCAGGCGCTAAAAACGGGCTCTACTGCGTTGCCACAGCGGGAGAGGAGACGACGAAAAACGGCGCCTACTTTACTGCGGGAAGGGTGAAGCCGGATCTGGCCATTGTGGTGGATGTTACCTACTGTACGGATTATCCCTTTGGATATACAGAAAAGGATGCCGGAGCGGTAAGGCTCGGCGCAGGTCCGGTGCTGTGCCACAGCCCGATCGTTCCGGAGTCTCTTAACCGCAGGGCTCAGGAAGATGAATATGGTGGATGCAGATGTAAAGGAGAACGGCGGCAGTGTAGTGCTGGAGTTCTGCGGACAGAGCATTACCCTGGACGCAAAGAGAGCGGCTGTCTTAAAGGAGAAGGGTTACATCGGCAAGAAGATTACTCTGGGAATCCGTCCGGAGGATCTGCACGACGAGACAGACATTGAGCGTGCAAACAAGGATGCCTGCCTCCATGCAACCATCCGCGTATACGAGATGCTGGGAGCTGAAACCTTCCTGTACTTCGATATGGACAGTGCAACCTGGACGGCAAGAGTAAATCCTTCTGTCCGTGTAAAACCGGGCGACAGCGTTAACCTGTATATGGATACAGAGAAACTGCATGCCTTTGACATTGAAACAGAGAACGCAATTTTTAATTAACAGCGCAGGAAAGAGGCGCGCGCAGGCGTGCGCCTTGCAAGCGCAGGGGGAGGATGCCGCCGGGGAGGCGGTGTCCTCTTTTGCGGTTTTGCGTCTGCCATAAAAATTCACCTCTTTGTCCCTTTTCTCATAGTATAAGGTAAAGCTGGACGAACCAGCTTGATGAATGAGGAGGATATTTTTATGGGAATTATAAATGCAAATAAGAGGGTGAGTGAGGAAAGAATTGAGTGCGGCGGAACCGTTAAGGTAACCCTGTCACTGGCAGCCTGTCCCTGTATCGGCAAGGAATCTCATGACATTGTATTTGCAATCGACCGTTCCGCGAAAATGGAAGGGTCGGCTCTTGAGGCTGCGAAAAAGGGGATCAAGGCCTTTATTGAGACTCTGGAGAGAGAGTCTGCACAGCCGGAGGGATATGCAGGAGAAAAGAGAGTGGGGCTTGTGAGCTTCTCTGATACTGCAACCGTGAACTCTATGCTTTCTCCTGTTGTGGAGCAGGCGGCAAGGGCGGCAGAGGGACTGACTGCCGGCGGAAAATCCAACCAGGCAGAGGCGATCCGGGCAGCTGTGAAGCTGCTGGATATGAAAACGCCTGGTGAAAAAATGCTTTTCCTGATTACAGACGGGCAGACGCCGTTCAGGAGTCAGACTGACAGCGCAGCTGCTGAGGCCAGACAGGCGGGAGTTACTGTTTACTGTATCGGAATTGCCGCCCCTGACGGGGTAAACCGGGAAGCACTCCGCTCGTGGGCTTCAGGGCCGTCCGATTCCCATATCATCGAGATTCGGGAGCTGGGTGAAGCCCAGACAGCATTTGAGCGCCTTATGAAAAATGGCTGCAGGCACGGGGCCACAAAGATTGTAATTAACGAGGAAGTAAACAGCGACTTTGCCATTACGAGCATTCTGACACCGACCAAGGGAACGGCCACCATGATCAACACGACCACACTCCAGTGGAAGATTGACAGTCTGGGCTGCCGCAAATGTGAGGGGGCGGTTCTGGAGTTCTATATCAGAGACGTGTCCCAGGAAGGAGGCCGGAAATTCGTCAACCACTGCATCAGATACTGCGATGCAGAGGGAAATGAAGTGTCATTCCCGAATCCATGTGTTCACGTGGAGTGCTGCGGGGAGGTAAGGCCCGATCACTTTCCTGAGGCAGTGGATTTCACAATCGACGGATGTCAGGACGTGGAGGTAGTAGATGTGGGGAGAATCTGCCAGGAAGGACTTGGAAGAATCGTAGAGCTGAATGCAACTGTCAGAAACGTATGCCCCGGAAAGAGGACCGCGCTGGCAGCCATTCTCACCGAAATCGGCATGAACGGAGAAGAGTGCGAGCGCGGAATGAAAATTTTTACTATCCCGGCACAGAACGGGAAAAAATGCTGTGATATTCAGGTGAAGGGAATCCGGTTTGTACTCCCGGAAGATGTGAATGACTGCGGAGGGGATTCGATATGCAGAAAGAGAAGGCTGAGAGCCAGACTGATTGCCCACAGCATTGACAGCGGGTTTAGCTGCGGTGATGCAGAGACAAACAGGGGAGGCGGATGCAGGGAAAGCCTTCTGGATTAAAAGAAGCAGGCAGGATAAAAAACAGAGGCACAGGCAGGAGGAAGAGGTTGAATTCAAACAGCACATTTCAAACGACACTGGAAGAAATAAAGAAAATAACAGGGATAGAGCTGATGCTGCTGCGGCCGGGAGGTGGGATGACGGCGTTCACCTGCCCTCCCGGCCGGGAGGATACTGAACGGGCGGAACAGTTTGCCGCCTCAGGCGCAGATTTTCAGAGTTTTGGAGAGCTCTGCTTGGTAAAGGTTGCTGACAGAGGAAAGACAGAATTTGTTCTGGCTGGACGGGGAAGCGGAGATGTTCTCACCTGTCTGCGCCTGGCTGCTCTCCAGATTTCAGGGCTAATCCGCTTCCAGAAAGACAGATTTGACAGGGAAAACTTTATAAAGCGTGTGGTTCTCGGACACCTTCTCCCGGTCGATGTGGACGATCAGGCAAAACGGTTTCGGCTGGACGGCAGAGTGTCAAGAACGGTATTTTTGATAGAAACCAGAGAGGACGGCGGGGATTCGGACGTGATTCTTCAGATTCTTCGCCCCCTCTACGGGGAAACGGCAGGCGGCTTTCTGTTTAAGACAGCCCACAGAAAGTATGTCTACGTAAGAACGATGCGGGAGGGAGAGAGCACAGAGGGGCTGGAGGAGATAGGGCGCAATATCGTCGACGTGATCAATACGGAGGGGATGCAGGATGCCTGTCTCTCCTTTGGGACTCCTACCAAAAAGCTGAGCGGACTTTCCGAATCCTACAGAGAGGCCTGTCTGGCAATGAGAATCGGGCGTATCTTCAGCAGGGAAAGCCATGTGGTGGCCTACGACCGGCTGGGGATGGGGAGGCTGATTTACAGCCTCCCTATGCCTCTGTGCAGGAAGTTTCTGGACGAGGTATTTGCCTGTGCAGGGCCCGACGAGCTGGACGAGGAAGCTCTGATGACGATCCGCCAGTTCTTTGACGACTCCTTAAACATTGCAGAAACGGCCAGACATCTCTATATTCACAGAAATACTCTGGTTTACCGGCTGGACAAGCTGCAGAAACTGCTGGGACTGAATATCAGAAATTTTGAGGACGCCATGCTGCTGAGGCTGGGACTTATGGTGCACGAGTATGTGAAGGAGAAGGCGGAAAATATTGAGGAAGAAGACATATAAAAACGCACCGCAGCGGCTGTACATGCCTGAATGAGGGAAAGCAAAAGACAGCTGCAGGGATTAGAGAAAAGAAAATGAGGGAAAAACGATGATAGAGCGTATTTTTGACACAGACAATGGATTCTGGCAGACGGTCGGAAGGGTGGGCGACCTGATTCTTCTGACGCTTCTGACCTTTGTCTGCTGCATTCCGGTTATCACAGCAGGGGCATCCCTGTGCGCCATGCACTATGTGTGCTTTAAGATGATGGAAAACGACAACAGCAGTACAATAAAAAATTTTTTTCACAGCTTCAGACAGAATCTAGCTCAGGGAGCTGTCATGACCCTGATTATGGGGGCGGTCGGATTCCTGCTCTGGTATGACGGATGGTTTCTCCGGCAGATCTCCGGCACGCCGCTTGGGAGCGGAATTCTGTTCTTTGCAGGCTGGGCGCTTTATATTTACCTGCTGTTTGTCTATGTTGTGCTGTTTTTGTATCTGTTTCCACTCCAGGCGAGGTTCTACAACCCTCTCGCCGCGACGTTTAAAAACGCAGTGATAGCCGGATTTAAAAATCTTCCGAAGACGGTGATGATGCTCATCGGTGATGGATGCGTATTTCTGATCATAGTTCTCTGCTTTGTCTATTTTCCGCAGATAGCCTTCCTTCCTCCTCTCATTGCCCTGCCCCTCTGT
The DNA here is from genome assembly GCF_020736365.1 of Clostridium sp. M62/1. Classification (NCBI taxonomy): domain Bacteria; kingdom Bacillati; phylum Bacillota; class Clostridia; order Eubacteriales; family Clostridiaceae; genus Clostridium; species Clostridium sp. M62/1. Next base: position 2,139,548 of record NZ_CP085988.1, read on the forward strand.
GCCTGGTACAATGCCTGGGTACTCAGGGGACTGCTGGGGCTTGTTCCTGGAAAGCTTGACTTGCCTGTGCCGGACGGCGGCGATGTTAAAGAGCCGAAGACCCGGGAGCAGAGAGAGGATGAAAAGTAGGGGGAGGGAGAAATAAATGAACCATTCATCAGCAGAGGAATACAAGAAAGCCAGACGTGCGGGGCTTAAGGCATTTCGGGAGGCAGCCGGAAAGGGAAGGTATCCCTACCTGCCGGCTCTGGACGAGATGCTCGCCCACACGAAGACAGCGGGAAGAATACCCATAGGCGTGTTTGAGATTCCCCTTTCCCGGGTGACGGGCACAAAGACGGCAGCCCGCTCGGAGAGCTTTGCATGTAATTTTATGCCGATACTGTCGGAAAAGACAGAGTTTTCCAGCAAATGGGAGCAGCTCTATATGGCTCAGCTTTCAGAGGGAATCCGCGACCCCATTAAAGTCTACGAGTATATGAACCATTTCTATGTCCGGGAGGGAAATAAGCGGGCCAGCGTCATGAAGTATGTGGGGGCCGCGGGAATTGCAGCCGAGATTATCCGCATTCTGCCTAGGAGGGACGGAAAGAAGGAGACGGAAGCCTTTTATCAGTATGCGGAATTTAACCGCGTGACAGGAATTTTTGATCTTCTCTTTTCAGAGCCGGAGTCCTACCGGAGACTGGCAGACTGGTTCGACGAGGATCTGGTGAGCAACTGGAAGGAGGCCCATGTGAGGGAGCTTCGCGCTGCCTTTGCCCGGTTCTGCAGCTGTTATCAGAAAAAGGCGGGAAAAGAGGAACTGAGCGAGGAGAGCGATGCATTCATAACCTATCTGCAGATTTTTGGCTACGGCGGACTTCTGGAGGAGAGCGACGGGGAGATCCGGGCCAGGATTGAGAGGGTATGGCAGGAGCTGGAGCTTGCAAAGAAGGAAAAAAAGGTGGCCCTTATCGAAGATGAGGAGGTGGTGGAACGGGACGGAAAGCGCGAAAGGGACAGGGGAGGCCTCTTCGGCTATCTGCTCCCCGGCGCAGAGCAGAAGAAAGAGTTCCGCGTCGCCTTTATCAATGACAAGGAGCCGGAAACTTCAGCCTGGGCCTATGGGCATGAGCTGGGCTGGCAGGCTCTGAAGGCAAAGTACGGAAACCGAATATCCGTTTCAGTGTTTAACAACTGCGGCAGCGAAGAGGCGGTCAAAGATGCGCTGGCAAAGGCGGTGCTCCAGAAAAACGACATGATCTTCACCACCTCTGCGCAGATGCGCAGCCAGGCTCTGGAGGCTGCGGTCAACCATCCGGAGGTTAAGATCCTGAACTGTTCGGTCAACGCTTCCTACCGCTCCATCAGAAGCTATTATGCGAGAATGTATGAGGCCAAGTTTATCCTTGGCATGATCGCCGCATCCATGGCTGAGGACAGCCGGATCGCTTATGTGGCAGACTATCCCGTTTACGGCGCCGTGGCGAATATCAATGCCTTTGCTATCGGAGCCCAGATGATCCGGCCTGATGCAAAGGTTTACCTGAAATGGTCAAACCTTAAGAAAACCGGGTGGAAGAGGGAGATCCGAAAGGGCAGATTTTCGATTGTATCCGGCCCGGATCTCAAGCTGCCCGCAGAGGAGAGCCGCATGTTCGGCCTTTTGCGGTACAACCGGAAAAAGGAAGTATTTGAAAATCTGGCCATGCCGTTTATCGACTGGGGAAGGTATTACTCCCTGCTTGTGGACTCTGTGATGGACGGGAATTTTAACTCAAAGGAGATCACAGGCAGCGGCAGGGCTGTCAACTATTTCCTTGGAATGTCTGCCGGCGTGGTGAGCGTCCTTCTCTCATCCAGAATCCCCTACGGGACGAAAAAAATGATTGATCTGTTTGAGAAGGAGATTGTGCAGGGGAATCTGTCGCCTTTTGACGGGGAGATACGCACCAGAAAGGGAAAGCTGAAAGGAGAGGGAAGCGGTCCACTGAGCGCTTTTCAGATCGTCAAGATGGACTGGCTCAATGAAAATGTAGTCGGGCGGATCCCTTCAGTGGACGAATTCAAGGATGATGCAAGAGCATTTCTGGAGGCTCTCGGAGTAGAGGTGGAGGAGCCGGAGGAGACAGACGGAAATGATGCGACGGACAGCCGGGAGGCAGAAGGAAGGAGCGAAAATAATGAGGGTTCTGATTATCGCGGATGAGGAGTCCAGGGCGCTTTATGATCACTATGACAGTTCCAGGCTGCGGGATGTGGACCTGATCCTCTCCTGCGGAGATCTGAGCGCCTCCTACCTGGAATTTCTTGTGACAATGGGACATGCCCCTGTGGTCTACATTATGGGAAACCATGACGACCGGTTCCGCGCACATCCGCCGGAGGGCTGCATCTGCGTGGAGGAGCGGGTGTTCAACTATAAGGGGCTTCGCATTGCCGGGCTGGGGGGAAGCCTGCGGTACAAGCCGGACGGCATTTACATGTACACGGAGGAGGAGCAGAAAAAGAGAGTCCAGAAGCTGAAGCGTCAGATTCAGAAATACCACGGGATCGACGTATTCCTGACCCATGCCCCTGCCAGGGGGCTGGGGGACGGAGAGGATTTCCCTCACCGGGGCTTTGAATGTTTTCACGAGATCCTGGACGAGTTCCACCCAAAATATATGTTTCACGGACACCAGCATCTGAATTACGGCTCTGGGACCAGAGAAAACAGAAAGAACGATACGAGAATTATCAACGGCTATCAGTCCTGCAGGGTGGAGATCGGGCCGGAGGAATACCCGGCTGAGTATGAAAATACGGGTTCTCTGATTTTTGATCTCTACAATAAGCTGAAGCGGCAGGGAAAGCAGTAAAAGCTCCGGGGCATCTCCTTTGAATCCCCTCTTGCCGCCAACTGCATTTTGTGATAGACTAAAACAAGTTTGAACATTCATTTCGGCCGCTTCTGCGCCGCAGACGGAGTATGATGTCCGTGGGCAGAAGGGAAGAAAGATAAGGTACTACGGGCAGTGAGGGTTCAGACTGCGCTAGGAAGTAGAAAGGCCTCAGGGCCGGACAGAGGAGGAAGACATAAGTATGAGCAAAAAGCGTTCAATCGAGACAACGTGTATTCAGGGAGGATGGCAGCCGGAGAACGGAGAGGCAAGAATCCTTCCGATTTACCAGAGCACGACATTTAAGTATTCCACCAGCGAACAGATGGGACGTCTTTTCGATCTGGAAGAGAACGGATACTTTTACACCAGGCTTGCCAACCCGACGAATGATACAGTGGCAAACAAGATCTGTGAGATGGAGGGCGGCGTGGCAGCCATGCTGACTTCTTCCGGACAGGCGGCAAACTTCTACTCTGTATTCAATATCTGCTCGGCAGGGGACCATTTTATCTGCGCAGCTACCGTTTACGGGGGCACTTCAAACCTCTTTACTGTCACCATGAAAAAAATGGGCATCGATGTAACACTGGTGGATCCGGATGCCTCTGAGGAGGAGCTGGATGCAGCCTTCCGCCCCAATACCAAATGCGTTTTCGGCGAGTCCATCGCCAATCCGGCCCTGGTGGTGCTGGACATTGAGAAGTTCGCCAAGGCGGCTCACAGCCACGGCGTTCCGCTGATCATTGACAACACCTTTCCCACGCCGATCAACTGCCGTCCCTTTGAGTGGGGAGCCGATATTGTCACACACTCTACCACGAAATATATGGACGGCCACGCCATGACCGTGGGCGGCTGTATCGTGGACAGCGGAAATTTCGACTGGGAGGCTCACAAGGACAAGTTCCCGGGCCTTACCACCCCGGATGCCTCCTACCATGGAATTATCTATACGGAGAAATTCGGAAAGGGCGCATATATTACAAAGGCTACCGCACAGGTGATGAGGGACCTGGGTTCCATTCAGGCTCCGATGAATGCCTTCCTGCTGAATATCGGCCTGGAGACGCTTCACCTGAGAATGCCGCGCCACTGTGAAAATGCCTTAAAGGTGGCTGAATACTTAAAATCCAGAGAGGACGTGGCCTGGGTCAATTATCCGGGGCTTGAAGGAGACAAGTATTACGAGCTGGCGAAAAAATATATGCCAGGCGGAACGTGCGGCGTAATCTCCTTCGGGTTAAAGGGAGGAAGAGAGGCAGCATCTGTCTTCATGGATAAATTAAAGCTGGCAGCGATTGTGACACATGTGGCTGATGCGCGCACCTGCGTCCTGCATCCGGCCAGCCATACACACCGCCAGCTTACAGACGAGCAGCTTGTGGAGGCGGGAGTGGATCCGGCTATGATCCGCTTCAGTGTAGGCATTGAAAATGCAGACGATATTATTGAGGATATTCGCCAGGCTCTTGAGGACTAGGAGGGGAGCAGGGAGAAAATCTCAGCTGAGGATATGAGAAGTAAGGCAGAGAGAACGGGGAGCGGCTTGAAGGCGCGCCCCGTTCCTTTGAATTTCCGCACAGGAAGGGCCTGAGGGGAAAGGCGGATATACAGGAGAAAAGAGAGATGAAAAAGAGAAAAAAACTGCTGAGAATCGTGTTTGGAAGAACGACCTTTGTGGTTCTGTTCCTGCTGATTCAGGTGGCTGTCCTGCTTTTGGGAATTTCGTGGCTGGAAGATTATACGCTCTATTTCTATGGAGCTTCGGTGATTCTGAGCGCAGTGGTTCTGATCTATATCATCAGCGCAGATGAGAGCAGTACCATCAAGCTGTCATGGGTAGTGCCTATCCTGGTGTTTCCTGTGTTCGGAGTTCTGTTTTATCTGTTTGTGAAGCTGCAGGTGGGTACCAAACTGATAGGGCTCAGGCTCCAGGTGACGGCAGCCGAGACAGCTCCCTATCTGAAACAGGATGAGGCCACGGCACTGCGCTTTAATGAGATAAGCTCCAGCCAGGGAAATCTGGTGAAGTATATGAACCGGTATGCCGGCGTTCCCGTATATGCCGACACGGCTGCCAAGTATTTTCCTCTCGGAGAGGACATGTTCGAGGAGATGAAGCGGGAGCTGAAACAGGCTGAGCACTTTATCTTTATGGAATATTTTATTGTGGAGCGGGGAGAGATGTGGAACAGTCTTCTGGAAATCCTGGAGGAGAAGGTGAAGGAGGGAGTGGAAGTCCGGGTTATGTACGACGGCATGTGCTGCCTGATGCTGCTTCCCTATGCCTACCCCAAGACGCTTCGGGAGAAAGGAATCAAGTGCAAGATGTTTTCTCCTATCCGTCCGGCTCTGTCCACCCATCAGAACAACAGGGATCACCGGAAAATCTGTGTGATTGACGGCCATACGGCTTTTACGGGAGGCGTAAACCTGGCTGACGAATACATCAACAGGAAGGAGCGGTTTGGTCACTGGAAGGATACGGCCGTCATGCTGAAGGGCGAGGCGGTGACAGGATTTACGATGATGTTTCTGCAGATGTGGAATGTGACGGAGTGGGAGAAAGAAGATTATGATCGTTACCTGAGGAAGCCTGAGTACGAATTTTTGCCGAATCTCGACCGTTCCGGCTTCGTCATCCCCTATGGCGACAGCCCTCTTGACAAAGAGAATGTGGGAGAGCAGGTGTACCTGGATATACTGGGGCATGCCAAGAGGTATGTGCACATTATGACGCCGTATCTGATTCTGGATGACCAGATGATCAATGCCCTGCAGTATTCGGCCAAGAGAGGCGTGGAAACCGTGATTATTATGCCTCATATACCAGATAAGAAGTCGGCCTACCTGCTGGCCCGCTCCTATTATGAGGAGCTTCTGAGAGCCGGGGTGAGAATCTATGAGTACACGCCTGGTTTTGTACATGCGAAAGTTTTCACCTCCGATGATGAGAAAGCTGTGGTGGGAACTATCAATCTGGACTTCAGAAGCCTTTACCTTCATTTTGAGTGTGCTTCCTACTTCTACAAGCATCCGGTAGTGGCTGAGGTGGAGACGGATTTTAAACGTACTCTGGAAAAATGCAGGGAAATTACAGTGGCTGACTGCCATAATTACCCTTTTATCAAGAGGTTTGCGGGAAAGGCTCTGAGGCTGGCTGCACCTCTTATGTAAAACCATGAACCATATGCCTTCCTGCCTCATAGTATGGCGGTGAGAGCCTGCTGGGAGCCGGGCGGGCAGATGGGAGGAAATGAAAGACTGGAGAGCTTAGAGGAAGATGACAATGACAGAAGGAGCACTGGTACTGGAGGGAGGATCCCTGCGCAGCATGTTCACCGCCGGGGTCCTGGACGTACTGACAGAAGAAAAGATTGTGATGTCCTATGTAAACGGAGTATCTGCCGGGACAATGGCCGGCATGAACTACATTACCGGACAGAAGGGAAGGATGCTTCGGATTAATGAGGAGTTTCTCCACGATAAGCGGTACATGGGGATGAGAAGCCTGCTCAAAAACAGGCTGGTCTTTAACTTTGATTTTGTCTTTGGGGAGCTGTCTAATCAGCTGATTCCCTTTGATTACCAGGCATTTTTTGCCTCGCCTCAGAAATTCGAGGCGGTTGCCACCAGATGCAGGACGGGAAAACCGGAGTTTTTCGAGAAAAGCCGTTGCGGGGAGATGATAAAGGCAGTGCAGGCTTCCGCCAGCATGCCGCTTCTGTCGCGGATGGTGACAGTGAACCACAGAAAGTATCTGGACGGCGGAATTTCCCTTCCCATCGCCTATCAGAGGGCCATGGACCTGGGGTATGAGAAAGTGGTTCTCGTGCTTACGAGAAACAAAGGATACAGAAAAAAGCCCCTGAGCCGGATGACTGTCCGCGCCTATGAGCGCTATTTTGCGCCTCTGCCAAAACTTCTGGATTCCCTCTATGAGGTACCGGAGCGCTATAACCGGATGCAGGAGGAAATTGACCGGCTGGAGGAAACTGGGAGAATCTTTGTGATCCGGCCGGAGCAGCCGGTGCGCGTCTCCAGGCTTGAGCAGAATCTCGGAAAGCTGCGGGCCCTTCACAGAGAAGGGATCGAGACGGCAAAAAAGAGGCTTCCTGCGCTCCGCGCCTACCTGGAGATCGGCTGAGCCCTTGGCTGAAAAGTCCGTCAGACCAGAAAAGGCGATCTTGCAGCCTGTCTCTGGTTGCCGTTCCCGGCTGTTCATGCTACAATCAGTGTATAGTGTGAACAGGAGGAAGGACGTATGAAATATATTGATATGCACTGTGATACCCTTACACGTCTCTACGATCTTGGGGCGGAAAATACAGGGGAATCACTGAGAAAAAACAGCGGCCATCTGGATTTGGAGAGGATGAGGGCTGGGGAAGCGCTTATTCAGTGCTTTGCGATTTTTACGAATCTGAAAACCCAGCCGGATCCCTACAGATACAGTATGGCCGTTTGTGATCTGTTCTGGAGGGAGATGGAAAAAAACAGGGATGTGATTTCTCCGGTCCTGTCGGCTGAGGATCTTTTAAAAAACGAGAATCAGGGGAAGATGTCCGCCCTTCTGACTATAGAGGAGGGAGCAGTGTGCCGGGGAGAGACAGAGATTTTACGGGAATTTTACGAAAGGGGAGCCAGGATGATGACTCTGACCTGGAATTACCCCAACGATCTGGCCTGGCCCAACAGGATTGACTTTGAGAGAGGAATCATGGAGCCGGAGACAGAAAAGGGGCTGACTAAAAAGGGCATCGCTTTTCTGGAGGAGATGGAGAGACTGGGAATGATTATCGATGTGTCGCACCTGGGAGATGCGGGCTTTTTTGAGGTGGCAGAGCACACGAAAAGACCTTTTATCGCCAGCCACTCCAATGCCAGGGGGGCGGCTGGCAATGTGAGGAATCTGACAGATGAGATGATACGTCTCCTGGCTGACCGGGGAGGGGTTATGGGAATCAATTTCTGTCCGGCCTTTTTAAGTGCCAGCCAGTCTATGCAAAAAGGGGACGGGCAGAGCTTTGTGAGGGATATGGTGTCACAGATGAAATATATCAGGAATGTGGGAGGAATTGAGTGCATCGGCCTTGGATCAGATTTTGACGGCATCACGGGAGAACTGGAAGTGGATTCGCCGGCGGCCTTTTGGAAAATTGCAGATGAGATGCACCGCCAGGGATTTGCGGCTTCTGAGATCGAGGCGGTGTTTTACAGGAACGCCAGACGCGTTTTTACAGAAATTTTACATTAAGCTGTGAGCGGACTTTACATAGAACTGATATAGTTAGAACATACTTTTTACAATAGATTTTACAATAAAAGTTTTACAATAGGGGAGAAAAATCATGTCCATATCAGATTTGGGGATGCTGTTTCAATTTGCCGGAGGCCTTGGGATGTTCCTCTACGGAATGGCAACCATGGCCGACGGCCTTCAGAGAACTGCCGGCAGCCGTATGCAGCACATGCTGGGAGTCCTCACAAATAACCGGCTGCTTGGAGTGCTTGCCGGAGCAATCGTGACCGCCATTATCCAGAGCAGCTCTGCCACTACGGTTATGGTAGTGGGATTTGTAAATGCAGGGCTCATCAATCTGCTCCAGGCCACTGGAATTATTATGGGTGCCAATATCGGCACCACGATCACCAGCTGGATTGTATCCATGAGCGAGTGGGGGGAGGTGCTGAAACCGGAATTTTTTGCTCCGTTTTTATTTTTCATCGGAGCTTTCCTTGTGATGTTCACGAAAAGCCACAAAAAGAAGGAGGGCGGTGAGATCCTGATAGGGTTTGCCCTTCTGTTTATCGGCCTTTCCTTCATGTCCTCATCCATTGAGCCCTACAGGGATGCGCCTGTTTTTTCTCAGGCCTTCCAGACCCTTGGACAGAATCCTCTCCTGGGGGTTCTCGTGGGTCTTGTGGTAACCGCTATTATCCAGAGCAGCTCCGCATCTGTGGGAATCCTTCAGACTCTGGCGCTGAACGGGATGGTAAACTGGCAGTCAGCCGTATTTATTACCCTGGGCCAGAATATCGGAACCTGTGTCACGGCTCTGCTCTCCTCAGTGGGAGCCAGCCGTACGGCAAAAAGGGCGGCAGTGATTCATCTGCTGTTTAATGTATTCGGAACGATCCTCTTTGGAACGATCATGTTTATTGTGTTCCTCCTGAACCCGTCCTTTGCGGCTTCCAGTGCGGACAGTGTGGGGATCTCGATTTTTCACACCATTTTCAATGTGTCCAACACGATTATCCTGTTCCCGTTTGCAGGGCTTCTCGTAAAGACCGCCTGCGCCATTGTCAAGGAAAAGAAGAGTGAGCGGACCGAGGACGATGTGGAGACAGATATTCTGCGCCATCTGGACGACAGACTGTTAGAGTCTCCGTCTTTTGCCATTGACACGGCTGAGAAGGAAGTTATCAATATGGGAAAGGTTGCCATCGCTAACCTTAAGATTGCCACGGCAGCCCTGACAGACAGGAACGAGGCCTTCTGCAACGAGGTTTTTGAAAATGAGAAAAAGCTGAACCACCTGGATACGGTTCTCACAGACTACCTGGTTAAGATCAACAATCTTTCCCTGAACGACAGCCAGCACCTGCTGGTAAAGAATCTGTTCTACACAATCGGAGATATTGAGCGTATCGGCGATCACGCGGAAAATCTGGCAGAGCTGGCCCAGACAGTCATCAGAACAGGCAGTCCCTTCTCAGAGAGCGGGGAGGAGGATTTAAAGAAGATTTCCGGAGCAGCCCTGCAGTCTGTCGAGACGGCTGTGGAATCCAGAGAACACAAGGAACTTTCAAAAGTACGCCAGGCCGCACGGTATGAGGAGGCGGTGGACAGCCTTGAGGAAGAGTTAAAGGAGCTTCACATGGAGCGTCTTTCCAACCGGGAATGCAGCACCGAGAGCGGAGTGATCTTCCTCGATGCTATCAGCAACTACGAGAGAATTGCCGATCATGCCAGAAATATTGCAGGCTATGTGAAAGAGGAGATACAGTAAAATGAAGCACCTGATTTATGTGACAGAAGACGACGAAAATATCAGAAACCTGATCTGCGTGGCGCTGGAGAGCTTTGGATACCAGACGCGCTCATTCGAAACAGCTGAGGAGGCTCTGGAAGCGGTGAAGGAGGCCCAGGGGGATCTCCCCTCCCTCTTTGTCTTTGACTGGATGCTGCCGGGAATGGACGGGATGGCTGCAGTGGGAAAACTCAAGGCTGCTGCAGAGACAAAGAAAATTCCCGTTATGATGCTGACGGCCAAGGACAGCGAGCTGGATGTGGTGGCAGGACTGGACGGGGGAGCAGACGACTATATGACAAAGCCCTTTGGAATTCTGGAGTTTTCTGCGCGTATCAGGAACCTGCTGAAACGTTTCAGCGACGACAAGCAGGAGGAAAAAAACCTGTCTGTGGGAGATATTTCCATCGATCTGGAGAAGCGGGAGGTCAGGATGCGCGGCCAGGAGGTGGAGCTCACCCTGAAGGAATACGAGCTTCTCTGCTATCTGATGGAAAATACCAGCAGAGTTGTGACAAGGGAGGAGCTCCTCGATCGAATCTGGGGCTATGATTATGACGGAGAGACGAGAACGCTCGACATGCATATTAAGACTCTCAGGCAGAAGCTGGGGGAGGCAGGACACAGTATAAAGACGGTCCGGGGCGTTGGGTACCGGATCAGCTGACGGCAGACTGCAGAAGTGCGGGAAAATCGGGGGAAAGACAGAATGAAAACGGCGATATTCAGAAAATTTATTCAGCTTCTCATAATGGCTCTGGCACTGAACAGCGTGATTCTCTACATAGTGACGAGCAGCGTAATCCTGAAAAACAGCAGGGAAGATATGGAATTCACTCTGGAAACCATGGACAGCGCCCTGGAGTATGAGGGAGATCTGAAGGCTCAGGCAGAGAAATTTACGAGGGCCGCCAGTCTGAACAACAGCCGTCTGACGATCATCCGGCCCGATGGCGTGGTCGAGGCTGACACTGGGGTAAGGGATGCATCAGAGCTGGACAACCACATGCAGAGGGAGGAGATTCAGGAAGCCCTGCAGGATGGGGTGGGAGACGCAAGACGCCGCTCCAAAACCCTGGGACAGGAAATGCTCTATGTAGCTATTCAGTCCTCTTACTCAGACTGTATTCTCAGACTGGCAGTTCCCTATACGGGAATGAGGGAGTATACGATCATGCTTCTTCCGGCTATTCTTCTGAGCTTTACGGTTGCCCTCATAGGCTCTGTGCTGGAGGCGGATCGGTTTTCCCAGTCCATCACCAAGCCCCTTCTGGAAATATCCAGAGAGATGATAAAGGTGAACGGAGATTACACGGATTTTCATTTTGAAAAATGCGAATACCCGGAGATCAATGTGATCGCGGACACAACGACCCGTATGTCGACAAATGTTCGGGAGTATCTCAACCGCCTGGAACAGGAAAAGCAGATTCGCCAGGAGTTTTTCAGCAATGCGTCCCATGAGCTGAAAACGCCGATCACCTCCATCCGCGGGTATGTGGAGCTTCTGGACACTCCCATGGCTGACAATGCGGAAATGCGGAAGGATTTCCTTAGCAGGATCAAGAAAGAGGCAGTCCGCATGACTCGTCTGATTGACGATATTCTCATGATTTCCCGCCTGGAGTCGGGGGGAGCGCAGGCGGAGCTTAAAGATATCCGTACCCTGGAAATTGCCAGGGAGGCAGCTTCCTCTGTGGAGGGGATGGCCAAAGAGAGGCGGATTCAGGTGGAGACAGATGCAGATGACTTCCTGATCTGTGCCGATGCAAGGCAGATGGAAGAACTGTTTACAAACCTGCTCAGCAATGCGGTCAAATACAATCTGGACGGGGGAAGGGTGTGGCTTTCCCTGAAAAAAGAGCGGAAGGATATGGTTCTGATCGTTTCAGACAACGGAGTGGGAATTCCGAAGGAGAGCCTTGGGCGGATTTTTGAGCGTTTCTACCGGGTGGACAAGGGAAGAAGCCGCAAGCAGGGCGGCACGGGTCTCGGCCTTTCCATTGTAAAACACATTGTGAATTTTTATCACGGTACTGTTAAGGTTGTCTCCAGTCAGGAGGAGGGAAAGAGAGGCACCAGCTTTATTGTGCGGCTTCCCATCGCAAAAGAATAGACAGGGAGAGGGAAGAAAGTTTTTGGCTTCACAGCAACAGCAGCTGCCAAAAGCTTTCTTCCCTTTTTTGCCAGAGCTGACCCGGCAGACTTATCAGGTGTAAGAACTTCGTCTGAACTTTTCGGGATTTTTTATGGTTTGTACCGGGGATTTTCAGGATATGAGATCCCGGACGGCTGCAGAGGGGCGGGCAAAATCTGAGGCGGTGGGGCAGGTACATAAAACCTGTTGTTATTTTACACAAAAACAGGCACCTGAAATTATGCAAAATGCTGATTTTGTGCTTTAACGCGTTGATTTCGTGGGATATTAAAGAAATAAAATTGACGCGGCGGAAAATGTGTAGTAAGATTGCGGTAAACCTGAAAACGAAAAAAGAATTCTGGAGAAAAGAAACTGGGAATGCCAGTTGGAATGGAGGAGATGTTATGAGAAAAACAGGAAAAATGCTTGCGGCGGCCATGGCGGGAGTGATGGCTCTTTCTATGGCGGGCTGCTCGGGAAATACAGGTTCAGGCACAGAGAGCGGCAGCGCCGCCCCGGAGACGAAGCAGGAGGCGTCGTCTGAGGGCAAGGCAGGGGAAGGAGCCTCTGATTCAGGTGAGGAGTTCAAGATTGGCGTGCTTCAGCTCACCCAGCATACGGCCCTTGACAAAGTAAACGAAGGCTTTGTAGCAGCCATTGAGGATTCAGGGCTCAACGTGCAGCTCGATCAGCAGAATGCTTCCGGAGATCAGTCTGCCTGCCAGACGATTGCGCAGATGCTGGTGGACAGCGGAAACGATCTGATCTTTGCCATTGCGACTCCTGCGGCACAGGCTGTGGCAGGAATGACGGACGAGATCCCGATTGTGGTCAGCGCAGTGACAGATCCGGCAGAGTCGGGTCTTGTGGAATCCAACGAAAAGCCAAACTGCAACGTGACAGGAACCTCCGATCTGACTCCCGTAAAGGCCCAGATCGATCTGCTCCAGAAGCTCCTGCCCGATGCCAGGACAGTGGGAATCCTCTACAGCAGCGCAGAGGCCAACTCCGAGATTCAGGCAGAGATGGCAAAGGAGGCTTTAGAGGAGGCGGGAATCCAGTACAAGGATTACACAGTTTCCAGCACCAATGAGATCCAGACTGTGGTGGAGTCCATGATAGGAAATGTGGATGCTATCTACACGCCAACGGATAATACTATTGCTTCCGGATATGCGACGGTAGCCATGATTGCCAATGAGAACAAGATCCCGACGATCTGCGGAGAGAGCGGTCAGGTGGATGAGGGCGGCCTTGTCACCTACGGAGTGGATTACTATGAGCTGGGCTATATGGCAGGCGAGCAGGCAGTTGACATCCTTGCAAACGGGGCAGACATTGCTTCCATGCCGATTGAATACATGGACAATGCAGACTGTGAGCTGAAGATTAACGAGGACACGGCTGCAGAGCTTGGAATCGATATGTCTGTGCTGGAGGAAGAGTAGTATGGCAGGTATTCTCTCATCCCTTCAGGGAGCGGTGGGACAGGGCATTCTGTGGGGAATCATGGTTCTTGGAATTTATATTACCTTCCGCCTGATGGACATTGCGGATTTAACCGTAGACGGCAGCTTCGCTCTGGGAGGGAGCGTCTGCGCAGCCATGGTGGTAGATAAGGGGATGAATCCGGTGGCGGCCCTCGTTATCTGCCTGATTGCCGGAATGATTGCCGGAGCGGTGACGGGAATTCTGCATACGGTGTTTGAGATACCGGCGATTCTGGCGGGAATCCTCACTCAGATTTCTCTCTGGTCGGTAAACCTGAAGGTCATGGGAAAGAGCAACATGAACCTGGGAAAGGCAGAAACGCCGTTCTCCTGGCTGAAGGAGACTCTGGGGATCAGCCAGAGCCAGTCCATGATTCTGGCAGGACTGGTAGTGACGGTATTAGTCATTGTGTTCCTCTACTGGTTTTTCGGTACAGAGCTGGGAAGCGCCATGAGGGCAACCGGAAACAACGAGGATATGGTGCGGGCTCTGGGGGGCAACACAAACCGCTACAAGCTGCTGGCCCTGACGGTGAGCAATGGCCTGGTGGGCCTTTCAGGCGGCCTTGTCTGCCAAGGACAGGGATATGCGGATATCCAGATGGGAACAGGAGCCATTGTCATCGGCCTGGCGGCCATTATTATCGGAGAGGTGCTTCTCGGAAGGCTGGTGCCGTTCTACTGGAAGCTGATCGCCGTGGTGGCAGGCTCTGTTATCTACCAGATTATCAGGGCTGTCGTTCTGAGACTCGGCTTTGACTCGGACAATATGAAAGCCCTCACAGCCATTATCGTGGTGGTCGCTCTGGCGATCCCCGTCCTGATGGCCAGATACAGGCAGAAAATGGCCTACACGGAAGGAGGAGAGGAAGAGTGCTGACCATCACAAAGGTGAGAAAGACCTTCAACAAAGGGACAATCAATGAAAAAAAGGCCTTGAACGGCATAGATCTCCATCTGGACGAGGGAGATTTCTGTACAATCATCGGCGGCAACGGAGCCGGAAAATCTACTATGCTCAATATGATTGCCGGCGTCTATCCCATTGACTGCGGAAAGATCGTGATTGACGGGGTGAATATTTCCAGGGAGCCGGAGTTTCGGCGGGCCAAATATATCGGCCGCGTGTTTCAGGATCCCATGAGAGGGACGGCGGCCAACATGGAAATTCAGGAAAATCTGGCTCTGGCCTACCGCAGAGGGCAGAAGAGAGGCCTTGGCTGGGGGATCAGGAGCCGTGAGAAGGAGCTCTACCGAGAGCTTCTGGCTCAGCTCGGTCTGGGACTTGAGGACCGGATGACAAGCAAGGTGGGACTTCTTTCCGGCGGACAGAGGCAGGCTCTCACCCTTCTTATGGCTACGCTTCAGAGGCCAAAGCTCCTTCTTCTGGATGAGCACACAGCGGCCCTGGATCCCAAGACGGCGGCCAAGGTGCTGGAGCTGACAGAGCAGATGGTGGCAGGTCAGAAGCTGACTGCCATGATGGTAACCCACAATATGAAGGATGCCATCCACATCGGAAACCGCCTGATTATGATGCATGAGGGAAAGATTATCTACAATGTGGCGGGAGAAGAAAAGAAACATTTAAAGGTAGAGGACCTGTTGAGGAAGTTTGAGCAGGCCAGCGGCGGCGAGTTCGCAAATGACAGGATGATGCTGGCCAGATAGGGAATGGGAAGGCGCAGAAAAACTGCAGCAGATGAAAGACATTCGAAGGATTAAAGCGCAAAAGGCAGGTCTTACAGGCAGCGGCGGCCGGAAACCACGCAGAGGAAAAGATGCGGGGGTTTCCGGCCGCCCTTGTTTTGACGTTCCCGGACCTGTCTTTGTCCGCTCCGAATCTTTTGAGGAAAAAGAATCACTGCCGGGATGCAGGAGGGAAAAATCCTCCTCTTTTTTGTTGGCAACAGGCCGGATTAATGATATAATCATACGCAGCAATCTGCCCTGTGAGTGCAGGGAAAAGAAAAACCGTGGACCAATTTGAGACAGGAACGGAGAATATAAATGAATGATAAACAGGATTTGGAAAATTTAGAGGAAACAATCCAGGAGGAGTCAGGAAAGCCGGAGGAGTCAGGAAAGCTGGGGGATGCAGCAGGCGGCGGCAGTGCAGCAGACATCCATGAGCAGGAAAGCAGCACAGACGAGCTGGATCTGGACACTCTGGTTCTGGAGGATCTGGATCTGGAGGGAGAAGAGGAGACGGCCCCTAACGGCGGCCGGCCGGAGCGCCGTATTTTCAAACGTCCTGCAGAGGAGGATTTGGGCGGTCAGTCCTCAGAGAGCAGCGCCGGCATCCTTCAGAGCATGGACCGCAGCATCAGTAAGAAAAATAAAAAACGCAGGGGACTGTATCGGGAGTATGCCCTCATCGGGATTGCGGCTGTCGTGATCCTGGCGGGAATTCTGTTTGCAGGAAGCCGCCTTCTGGGAAAGAGAGAGGGTCAGGTGGTAAACCCAGGGGGAAATGCTGCAGAGGAGACTCTCTCGCAGGAGGAGATAAAAAAAGTGGAGGAGCAGGCACTGAAAGAGGCAGTGATTGCATCCTACCAGAACCTGGGTATGGTTCAGGTAACCGGTTACCTGAATGTCAGAGAGACGGCCAGCACAGACGCCGATGTAATCGGCAAGCTCCAGGACGGCGGAGCCTGCGAGATCCTGGATGATTCCACAGAGGGCTGGTATCATATTTCCTCCGGCGGGATTGAGGGATATATCAGCTCGGAGTATGTGCTGACCGGAGAAGAGGCAAAGAAGAAAGCCATGGAGGAGGTTGCGCTCCGGGCTACAATTACCGCAGACTCGCTGAATATCAGGAAAGAGCCCAGCACAGAGTCCGATGTGGTGGGACAGGCCCTTGAAAATGAGCGGTATCTGGTGGAAAGTCAGGAGGACGGATGGATTAAGATCTCAAACGGATATATCTCTGCCGACTATGCGACAGTTGCCTATGATCTCAATGAGGCCAGAAAGCTGGATATGAAATCCATGGTTTTAAACCTCTATGATCACCTGGGAATTTCCAGCGTGGACAGCTATCTGAACATCCGCAAGGAGCCCAGCGAGGACGGCGAGATCATCGGCAAGATGACCAGCAAATCAGCCGGTGAAATCCTGGAAACCACAGAGGACGGAAAATGGCATAAGATCAAATCCGGCCCCGTCACGGGCTATGTGAGCGCCGACTACATTCTCACAGGCCAGGCGGCGAAGGATGAGGCTTTAAAGGTGGCGGAGCTGATGGCCATCGTCTCCACAGACCGCCTGAATGTCAGGGAACAGCCGTCTCAGGATTCTAAAATCTGGACGCAGATTTCCAACAACGAGAGATATCCTGTCACAGAGCAGTTAGACGGCTGGGTGGGAATCGAGCTGGATACCTCCACAGCCTATGTTTCCACTGACTATGTGGATGTGCGCTATGCGCTGCCGGAGGCAGTCAAGTTCAGCCCTCTGGACGGAAACCAGTCCCTGAGAAACAAGATGGTAAACTACGGGCTGCAGTTTGTGGGAAACCGCTATGTGTGGGGCGGAAACGATCCCCATACGGGAGCCGACTGCTCTGGCTTCGTAAAGTATGTCTACAGCCATGTGGCGGGAATTACGCTTCCGAGAACCTCAAGGGAGCAGGCAAGACAGGGCACGCCCATCAAGTCTTCCCAGATGAGGCCCGGAGACCTGATTTTTTATGCAAACAGCGGAGGAACTGTCAACCACGTGGCCATGTACATCGGAAACGGCCAGATTGTCCACGCAGCCAGCAGGAGGAGCGGAATCAAGATTTCCACCTGGAATTACAGAACTCCGTACCGCATTGTGAATATGCTGGGAGACTGATTCCGTGGGGAGACTGAGCCTGTGCCGTCTGTTTTGCGGTAAGATGCCGGAAAGACAGCGGCGTTTATAATAAATTTATTTTTTTACAGTCGCTTTTATCGACAAGATATGATATAATTCCCTGTAGATGTTTTGAGATTGTAATAATTTCGTAACATATTAAAAAACAGAAGCAGCGCTTCTGGCCTTTCGCGCAGGATTGGCCGCGAGATGGCTCGATAGTCAAGACTACAGTAAATGGAGCGATAAGAATGGGAATTAACAAACCGGATGACTACGCTGCCAGGCTGAAGAAAGCCAGGAGGAAAAGAAACGGAAAAGATCCGTTTAAATACTTTCTGATTGCAGCGGGATGTGTGATTGTGATCCTGCTCATTGTGCTGGCAGGCAAGATTGCAAAAGGAGGAAGGATTGAGCTGGGGACGAGACGCTCGGCTGACAGTTCGAACATTGAGGGAGTCTTCGAGAGCGCGGGGACGGATGAAACAGAGGCCGCAGCTTTAGAGGGCGAGCTGATGGAGGAGGACGAGGAGCAGAAGAAAATTGACGAGCAGAAGGCCTCCGTCGTAGAGTCCTACGAAAATCTGGGAATTGTCCAGGTAACCGGCTATCTGAATATGCGGGAGAGCCCGGATCAGAATGCGGACATTATCGGAAAACTGCTGGACGGAAGCGCCTGCGAGATTCTGGATGATTCCACAGAAGGATGGTATCAGGTTACTTCCGGCGGGCTGACCGGGTACATCAGCTCTGAATATGTGCTGACCGGGGAGGAGGCGAAGACAGCGGCCTTTGATCTGGTAGACGAGATGGCCGTGATCACGGCAGATAAGCTGAACGTGAGAAGCGAGCCGAATCAGGATGCTCAGGTGCTGGAACAGGTGCTGAGAAATGAGCGCTACACCATAGAGGAGGAGCAGGACGGGTGGATCAAGATTCCGGCCGGCTATATTTCCTCCGAGTATGTGCAGCAGCGGTATGCCCTCAATGAGGCGAGAAAGCTGGATCTGCGCACCATGGTTCTGAATATGTATGACAACATTGGTATTTCCAATGTGAACAATTATCTGAATATCAGACAGGAGCCGAAGGAGGACGGAAAGATCATCGGTAAGATGACAAGCAAATCCGCCGGTGAAATCCTGGAGACCACGGAGGACGGAAAATGGTACAAGATTAAATCCGGCCCGGTAACAGGATATGTAAGCTCCGAGTACATTCTCACAGGACAGGCTGCCAAGGATGAGGCCCTGCAGGAGGCCAAACTGATGGCCATTGTCTCCACAGACAGACTGAATGCCAGAACAGAGCCGACGACGGACGCCCCCATCTGGACCCAGATTTCCAACAGTGAGAGGTATAATGTATTAAGCCAGCAGGACGGCTGGGTGGAAATCGAGCTGGATACAACCTCCGCCTACGTGGCGACCGAATATGTGGATGTGCGCTATGCATTAAACGAAGCCATTGAGTTCACTCCTATGGAGGAGAGCTCGGGAAGCTCCGGAGGCAAGGGAAGCTCCGGCACAGGCAGCTCGGGAAGCAAGGGAGGTTCCAGTTCAGGCACTACTTCCTCAAAGAGAACACAGATTGCCAACTATGCAACTCAGTTCCTGGGAAATCCATATGTATGGGGAGGCACCAGCCTTACAAACGGCGCCGACTGTTCCGGATTTACCATGGCGGTTATGTCACACTTCGGTGTCAGCCTGCCGCACCACTCCGGTTCACAGGCAAGCTGCGGAAGAGCGATCTCTTCCTCGGAAAAGAGACCGGGCGATCTGATCTTCTACACTGACAGCAGCGGAACGATCAACCATGTAGCTCTTTATATCGGCAATGGACAGGTAGTCCATGCATCCAACCCGAGCAGCGGAATCAAGATCTCCAACTGGAATTACCGCACGCCTGCAAAGATTGTCAACGTGCTTGGAGACTAAAGGAAAAGAAGCTGAGAGAGAAGACAGGCAGCAGAGCGGCAAAAGACGCAAAGCTGAAAGAGAATATGCAGAAAAGAGAGAAGCCGGAGCTTTTTTAGCTCCGGCTTCTTCAGTTACAGCAGACGGTTTCTTAATAATGCCTGACCTGTGCAGCGCTCTGAATAGCCTGGATGACGGGGGCTGCCTCAGGGGAGAGCAGGTAGCGCAGAGTGGTTTCCGGCACAAGGCTCTGAAGCTCTTGAAACCGGCCTTCCTTGATCAGGCTCCTGACCTGGGATGCGCTCACAGGAGCCCCTTCGCTTTCCAGGCGGGGCAGGATCACAAGGCGGCAGCCTTTTCCCGCCTTTTCCTGACACCGTGATTCTTCCAGAAGAACCTCGTTGTAGATTCCGGTTACATGGCTGAGGGGTTCATCTCCTACGAAGCGGACAGAAATGGAGAGAGCATCGGCGATAGAGGAAAACAGCTCTGCGTCAAGCCTGGCGTGGGAACGTATGGCACTCTCCTCGTCCTGCAGAAAATAGGAGGGAAAGGTGGCGTTTGAGATCAGATAGCTGCCTGTGGAATGAAAGATCACATTGCCCAGGCGGGAGCATCCCTCCTTTACCAGCCGGTACCGGACAGAAAAGGGGAAGAGGGACACATCCTCTGACACTACAAACACATGCAGGACGCCGCAGGAGGAGCTGGCCTGCTTAAGCAGATACTGATGCCCCAGCGTAAAGGGGTTGGCATTCAGGACAACGGCTCCGGCGGGCAGCTGCTCTCCAGGTTTCTGAAAAGCCTGCGTCTGTGCCGGAAGATCCGCGAGGGCTTCCTTTGTCTCCCTGACCAGATTCTCCAGATAGCCCTTAAAGCCGCTGCGCCGGTTTTCCATAAACACGGCCTCCCCTCTGGCCCGTGCAATTTCGTAAAAGCCAAGGCTCTCAAAAAAGGCGGCTTTGCTGTACTTTGTGTATAAAAAAAGGCGGATGTTCCCCCTTCTGTACTGAAAATCCACAAGGTGGGTGACAAGCTGGTTTAACAGCCCCTCTCCCTGAAAGGCGGAATCCACCGCCATGCAGCGCAGTGTGCTGCCGAAGCAGGCTCCTGCGGCTGCCAGGTGATAGTCCTCATCATAGAGCCCGGCAATGTAGTCAAGATTTTTATCTCTCCGAATCCCCTCTTTTCGCAGCAGAGAGTCGAACTGAGCCAGAGCACGGCTGTCTGTCTGGCGGATTTCGCTGATCTGGTATTCTGCCATGGTTATCTCCCTTCTTTAAAGCTGTTTCTTCCTATTATATCGGAATCTTCTGAAAAGATCGAATATGAAAATTCCTATGCCTCCCATAAGAAAAGCTGCAGTATACCTGACGTCATCTGGGAATAAAAAAAATTCTGCGGGGAAGAATAATCCGGAAAAGCTGAGGCAGCAGAAGTCTCGCTTCAGCTTAGAAGGCTGAGAGGAAAAAGGATGCTGTAATTGAAAAACAGGCCAGCTCCATTCAGCTGAAGAAAACAAAAATGGAGGGATGGAAATGGACTACTTAAACGAGAGGGAAACTATCTGCCTGCCGAGCAGAAAAGAGGGCAGAGAGAGGATGCGGGCGCAGGATTCGTCCGTTTCAGATTCAGAGGAGAGGAGCAGCCTGGACGAACAGCTGAAAACAGAGGAGGAGCGGATACAGGAAACGGGACAGGTGCTCTTAAGCGACAACAGGAGAAAGAACAGAATTCACCTGCTCTCTGTGATAGGGGAGATCGAGGGACATGAGAATCTGTCCAGCAATACGAAGACTACGAAGTACGAGCATATTCTGCCAAAGCTTGCGGAGATTGAGGATGACGATCAGGTGGACGGGATGCTGATCCTGATCAACACGGTGGGAGGGGATGTGAGCTGCGGCCTGGCTCTGGCGGAGATGATCGCATCTCTCAGCCGGCCTACGGTGTCCCTGGTCATCGGGGACAGCCATTCCATCGGAGTGCCCCTGGCTGTGGCTTCCGACTATTCCTTTATTGTGCCTACGGGAACCATGATGATCCATCCGGTTCGGATGACGGGTATGGTCATCGGAGCAGTTCAGACCTATGACTATTTTGAGATGATACAGGATCGGATTCTGAGCTTTGTGTCAGAGCATGCAAGGATTGCCTATGACCAGCTGAAAGGGCTGATGCTGAACACGAAGATGCTGACCAAGGATCTGGGAACAGTCCTGGTGGGCGAGGAGGCAGTGAAGGAAGGACTGATCGATGAGGTTGGAGGAATCCATGAAGCATTGACAAAATTGAATGAATTAATTGAAAAAAAGAAAAAATTTTAATGCGTTGCATTTTCGCCTAAATTTATGTATACTTATTTAAGCGTGTGAGCATTCACAGAAGAGAGCCGCAGCAAATTGGCTCGGTTTCCCGAAAATGCTGCAGTCTGGAGCAGAGGGAAATGATAAAGAAATAGAATCTGGAGGCTTAGATAAGTGGCAGGTACGAGCAGGAAACGACAGGAGACATCAGAAAGTCCAAGATCGAGAGCGAAAAACAGCAGAGGGCGGGCGGGATCGTCCGGCCGGGAAAGCTCTGCAAAAACAGATAGAAAGACAGGAAAGAAAACAGGAGGGAGCGGAGCCAGAGGCTCTTCCTCCAAAACAGACTCAGGAGCCAGGGGGACAAGCCGCCGAAAGGGAGCGCAGCAGGAACCGGAGGAAAACAGTTTTATTGTGACAGAAGTGGCGATTATCGCTGTATTTGCGGTATCGGTGCTTCTGTTTTTGAGCAATTTTCACCTTTGCGGCGTGGTGGGCGATTTCTGCCGGGAGGCCATGTTGGGAATATTCGGAAAGCTGGGGTATGTGTTCCCCGTCCTTCTGTGCGTGGGAAGCTGTTTTTATGCTTCCAACAGGGGAAACAGGAGAGCCGCGATCAAGCTGGCGGCCTCCGTGCTGACCTTAGTTGCCCTCTGCGGTCTGGCCCAGATGATCTTTGGCGGAGGCTACGCAAAAGAGCTGGGACTTCTCGACTATTTTAAGCAGGATGCAGTTTCAGGAAAGTGCGGCGGCCTTGTGGGAGGCGCCCTTGTTCTGCTGCTGGGGTCTACGGTGGGAACCATCGGCGCATACCTTATTCTGCTGGTTCTGTTTGCCATCGGCGTGGTGTGCATTACGGAGAAATCCCTGGTGGGAGCTGTGAAAAAGGGAAGCGGGCGTGCCTACAGGTATGCGAGAGATGATATGGACCGCCGTCTGGAGCTCTATGAGGAAAGACGGGAGGAGCGCAGGGAAGAGCGCAGGCGCATGAGGGAGGAGAAGGCCCGGGGCATTGACCTGGATGCCGTTACCCTCACAGGCTATCCGGAGCATATGGACTACGGCGGTGATCAGGAAGAGGAGTACGAAGGACGGGCAGACAGATACAGCCCTGAATATGAAGAGGAATATGACTCTGAATACGGCCGAGGCTATGAAGAGGAGCCGGAGGATTACATCCTGGAGCCGGAGGAACGGGAACCTTTAGATTCGGCCGATATTTTCCGGGGAAGTATTACCATGCCGGGGCAGCAGGCGGACAGGCCGGCAGCTTTCGGCGGAGTGGAGGCCTTCTCGGAGAAGAACGGAAAGCCGGACAGGGAGACAGACTCTTACATACAGGAGGAAGAGAAGGAAAACGCCTTCAGGCCGCTAAAAGGCAGCGAAAGACAGGAGGCCTGGGAAGAGAGAGAGGATATTCCGTCCTTTGAACCAGAAGAGAAAACGCGCCCCGGCCATGAGGAGTCCGGAGAGAGAGAGAGAAAGGAAGCCAGTTCAAGGCCTCTGATGAGTCGGAGAAAGGATTCTCCTCATGCCAGGGAATTATTTAAGGAGATGCAGGAAAACGAGGCGGAGAATTTCCAGGATGATACAGTCACTTCATACCCGGATGCCCGTTATCAGGACACTCCGGCCAGAGAGGAAGCGCTTTTAAAGAGTATCTATGCAGACAGAGACACCAGAACCTTCGCTGAGATGAGTATTGCGGACGATACCCTATATTCCGGCGGGGAGGATGTCTGCTACGAACCGATAGACGAAGAACCGGAAAGCAGCAGAGAAGAGGAGACAGACTTTGACAGCGGGGATCTGGCCGGAAGGGATGCGCTCTTCGCTGTCCGGGATCATCTGAGCCGGGAGAACGAAGAGGAGAAGTCTGACGGGGCCGCGCCACAGCCGCGCACTACCTTTTTCATTCCGGAGGAAGCAGAGCCGGTGGTTACGGCATCCGGCAAGGTGATAGAGACAGACACAGAGGAGATCCGAAAAACCATCGAAAAGAAGCGGGCGGAATACAGCCGCATCCCGGATGAAGAACTGAGTGTCCGGGAGCAGATGGATCGCAGAAAGAGCAGGGAAGCTGCGGCGCCGCCAAAGAAAGAGCCGGAGAAAAAGCCGTATGTCTTTCCTCCGCTTGATCTCTTAAAGAAGGGAAAACCCCTGGCGGGACGCTCCGAGCAGGTGTATAAGGATACCGCTATCAAGCTGCAGCAGACCCTGAGAAACTTCGGCGTCGGTGTTACAGTTACCAATATCAGCTGCGGGCCGGCTGTCACCAGATATGAGCTGCACCCGGAACAGGGTGTTAAGGTCAGCAAGATCGTGTCCCTGTCCGACGACATCAAGCTCAACCTGGCTGCCGCGGACATCCGAATCGAGGCTCCCATTCCGGGCAAGGCGGCAGTGGGAATCGAGGTTCCGAACAAGGAAACGGAAACAGTGCTTTTAAGAGATCTTCTGGAATCAGAGGAATTCAAGCGGGCGTCCTCCAAGCTGTCCTTTGCAGTGGGAAAAGACATTGCGGGGCAGACAGTTGTGACCGATATTGCAAAAATGCCTCACCTCCTGATCGCGGGAGCCACAGGCTCCGGTAAGTCCGTCTGCATCAATACGCTGATTATGAGCGTGATCTATAAGGCGGATCCGGAGGATGTGAAGCTGATCATGATCGACCCGAAGGTGGTGGAGTTAAGCGTATACAATGGAATCCCCCACCTTCTGATTCCGGTAGTCACAGACCCGAAGAAGGCCTCCAGCGCCCTCAACTGGGCAGTGGCCGAGATGACAGAGCGCTACCAGAAATTTGCAAAGTACAATGTCCGTGACCTGAAGGGCTACAATGAAAAAATCAAATCCATTGAGGATATTGAGGACGAAAACAAGCCGAAAAAGCTGCCGCAGATTATCATTATCGTGGATGAGCTTGCCGATCTGATGATGGTGGCTCCGGGAGAGGTGGAGGATGCCATCTGCCGTCTGGCCCAGCTTGCAAGGGCAGCCGGAATCCACCTGGTAATCGCTACCCAGAGACCGTCTGTCAATGTCATCACCGGACTGATCAAGGCAAACATTCCGTCAAGAATTGCCTTTTCTGTGTCCTCCGGCGTGGATTCCAGGACGATCATCGATATGAACGGGGCCGAGAAGCTCCTGGGGAAGGGCGATATGCTCTTCTATCCTCAGGGAATCCAGAAGCCTCAGCGTGTCCAGGGCGCCTTTGTATCTGACCAGGAGGTCTCCAGAGTTGTGGAGTTTCTGGCAGAGCAGGGGATGACTACAGAGTACGATCCCGAGGTGGAAAAGAAGATGAATGCTCCGGCAGCCGGGGCAGGGCCTGACGGCGCAAATGACAGAGATGCCTATTTTGAGCAGGCGGCCAGGTTTATTATTGAGAAGGACAAGGCTTCCATCGGAATGCTTCAGAGGATGTTAAAGATCGGATTTAACCGGGCGGCCCGCATCATGGATCAGCTGGCTGAGGCCGGAGTAGTGGGAGAGGATGAAGGCACGAAGCCGCGGAAGGTTCTGATGAGCATGGAGCAGTTCGAGGAGCTCCTGGAGCAGGGCTACTAGGTTTATAGAATATCATTCACACGTGCGCCTTATGAGGCATTCCCGCGTATGATAAAAAGGGAGGAAAAAAGATGTTTTGCGACTGGTTAAAGGAACTGAAATATGAGCTGGTTCAGGGAGAGCTGGATGTGCCGGCAGAGGATGTGGTCTACGATTCCAGGAAGGCCGGAAAGGATACGGTTTTTGTCTGCATGAAGGGGACCAATGTGGATTCTCACGACTTCATCCCCGATGTTCTGAAGGCAGGGACAAAGATCCTGGTGGTTGAGAGGGAGGTTTCTGAAATTCCGGAGGATGTGACGGTTATTCGGGTGGAGAACGGACGGAATGCCCTGGCTCTCCTCTCAGCCGCCCGCTTTGGCTATCCGGCAGGGAAGATGGTCACCATCGGTGTGACGGGCACAAAGGGAAAAACTACCACTACCTACATGATTAAATCCATTCTGGAGGCCTGCGGAAAAAAGGTGGGTCTGATCGGCACAAACGGGGCAGTGATCGGAGACAAACACTATGCCACAAAAAATACCACCCCTGAGTCCTATCTGCTGGAGCAGTATTTCGATGAGATGGTGAAGGCCGGCTGTGAATACATGGTGATGGAGGTCTCCTCACAGAGCTATCTGATGCACCGGGTGGACGGCCTGACCTTCGACTACGGCCTGTTCTTAAATATCTCCAATGATCATATCGGTCCGGGAGAGCACGCAGATTTTGAGGAGTACCTTCACTATAAGAAGCAGCTCTTAAAGAACTGCAAGACGGCCATTGTCAATGAGGATGACGAGCATTTTGAGGAGATCATAAGGGGAGCCCAGGCCAAAATCCACACCTTTTCCCTTGAGCGGCCGGCAGACTTTGAGGCTTCCGGCATCCGCTATGTGTCGGGAAGCGACTTTGTGGGCCTTGTGTTCCAGGTGATGGGAAATTATGAGATGGAGGTCAAGGTGAACGTGCCGGGACGCTTTAATGCAGCCAACGCCCTGGCATCCGTTGCCCTGTGCAGCTTCTTAGATCTTCCGAAGCCGAAGGTGGCCCATGGGCTTGAACATTTAAAGATTGACGGCAGGATGGAGATCGTCTACAAGTCCTCCAAGATGACGGTGATTGTGGACTACGCCCACAACGCAGTCAGCATGGAGAGCCTGCTTAAAACCCTCCGGGATTATAAGCCGAAACGCCTGGTCTGCGTCTTCGGATGCGGCGGAAACCGGGCCAAGGAGAGGCGGTATTCCATGGGAGAGATCGGCGGAAATCTGGCAGATTTCTGCATTATCACAGAGGACAATTCCAGATATGAGGATGTGAATGACATCCTGACGGATATTAAGGTAGGGCTTTCCATGACAAGCGGAACGTATATCGAGATCCCGGACAGGAGAAGGGCCATTGAATTTGCCATCTCCCATGCCCATGACGGGGATATGATCGCCATTATCGGAAAGGGACACGAGGACTACCAGGAGATCCGGGGTGTCCGCTATCCCTTCTTAGACAGGCAGGTAGTGCTGGAGACGGTTGAGAAGCTGGGACTGTAGGCGGATTTATGAGGCTCTGCCCGGAAACCCGGCAGAGTCTTTACAGGTTATGATACAGGATGGTAGAAGCGATGCAGAATATATTTGTCAGAGATGCGGTGAAGGCCAGCCACGGACGGCTGCTTTCCGGAGATGCAGACGCACAGCTTGCTTACATAAGCATAGATTCCCGCACAGCCGGAAAGAAGGCTCTGTTCGTTCCGCTGATCGGGGAGAAGCAGGACGGCCACCGCTTTATTATGGCGGCCCTTGAGCAGGGGGCGGCTGCCGTATTTACTTCAGAACACAGCGAGGAATCCGAGGAGGTGAAGGCTGCAGCCAAAAGGTGGCCCGGGGCAGCCTTTATCCAGGTGGATGATACAAGGAGGGCTCTACAGGAGCTGGGAGCCTATATCAGGAGCCGCCTGACGATTCCGTTAGTGGGAATCACAGGAAGCGTCGGCAAGACAACAACCAGGGAGATGGTGGCAGCGGCTCTCTCTGCGGGTTTTCACGTGTTTAAGACCCCTGCCAATCACAACAGCCAGGTGGGAGTGCCTCTCACCCTCTCCCAGATCTCAGACACAGACGAGATCGGAGTTCTGGAGCTTGGCATGAGCGAGCCGGGAGAGATGACGGTGATTGCCCAGATTGCCGCGGTAGATATGGCTGTGATTACAAACGTGGGGGTAACCCATATTGAAAACCTCGGCACCCGGGAAAACATCCTCAGGGAAAAACTGAAGATCCAGGACGGCATGAGGGCAGACGGCCCTGTTTTCCTGAATGGGGACAATGATCTGCTGGGCATAAGCAGGGCCAGGGAGGGCCATAAAACCGTGTATTTCGGAACGGGAGAGAATGCCGACTACCGGGCAGTGGACATCAGGCTGGAGCGGGGCTGCCCGTCTTTTACCATGGTTCACGGTGAGCGCCGCATTCCCGTCACCCTCTCTGTTATGGGAGAGCACAATGTTCTGAACGCCCTGGCAGCTCTGGCTGTGGCGGACTATAACGGAGTTCCCCTGGAGGCCGCGGCGGAAAAGCTCAGGGAGTTTACCGGCTTTAAAAACCGCCAGCAGATCAGGGAAAAGCAGGGGATCACGGTCATCGACGATACCTACAACGCAAGCCCCGATTCCATGAAGGCGGCCCTTCGCGTGCTGTCCTCCTTCGGGCAGGCCAGGCGCAGGGTGGCTGTGCTGGCCGATATGAAGGAGCTTGGACCCGACGAGAGAAGGTTCCACCGGGAGGTGGGAGAGTTTCTGGCCGGGGAGAAGGTGGAGCTTCTCGTCACCTTCGGAGAGCTGGCCGGGGAGATCGGTGAGGGAGCCAGGGAGAGAAGGCCCTCTCTCCAAACGGCAGCCTTTACGGACAGGGAGAAGATGACAGAATTCTTAAAGAGGGAGCTATCTGCCGGGGACTGCGTTCTCTTTAAAGGCTCCAACAGCATGAAACTGGGAGAGACGGCTCTTCTCTTTTACGGGGAGAATGACGGCGGCAGACAGCAGACGGAAGGCTGATGAGCATATGAAGCACACCTTCGCAAACATTATCATCGATATTTCCCATGAAAAGGTAGACCGCACCTTTCAGTACATCATCCCGGAGCAGCTTAAGTCCCTTGTCAGGGCCGGCGTCCAGGTGGAAATCCCTTTCGGAAAGGGAAATTCTATCCGCCGGGGGTTTGTGGTGGAGGTGACGGACACACCGGAATTTGATATTTCGCGGATGAAGGAGATAGCTGGGGTTTCGGCTGACCGATTGTCAGTCCAATCCCAGCTAATTGAGCTTGCCTGGGAGATGAAGCGCCTCTACGGCGCCACCATGAATCAGACCCTGAAAACCGTGCTTCCGGTAAAGCAGAAGATTAAGGCCAGAGAAAAGCGGACCATTCGCTGCCTGCTTTCGGAGGAAGAGCTTTTAAGAGCCCTCTCCGAGGCCAGAAAAAAGAGTTACCGCGCCCGCATCCGCCTCTATGAGGCCTTTCTGGAGGAGCCGGAGATTCCGGCGCAGGT
This sequence comes from Clostridium sp. M62/1, assembly GCF_020736365.1. Lineage (NCBI taxonomy): Bacteria > Bacillati > Bacillota > Clostridia > Eubacteriales > Clostridiaceae > Clostridium > Clostridium sp. M62/1. The sequence goes on from NZ_CP085988.1 coordinate 2,168,252, forward strand.
GCTGGAAAACCAGTTAAATATAACCGCGTCCTCCCTGAAGCCTCTGATTGAGAAGGGTGTGGTGGAGGTGGTGAGGGAGGAAATCAGCAGAAATCCCGTAGAGGGAGAAGGGACTTCCTCCAATATCCTGCCTTTAAACGAAGAACAGAAAAGAGCCGTGGAGGAATTCTGGGGTTCCTACCGGGAAAGACACGGGGACTGTCAGGCACCGTCAGAGGGCCGGGAGAAAACGTGGCTGCTCTATGGAATTACAGGAAGCGGCAAGACGGAAGTGTATATGGAAATGCTGTCGAGAGTTCTTGCCATGGGGCGGCAGGCCATTGTGCTCATACCGGAGATTGCCCTGACCTACCAGACGGTTATGCGGTTTTACCGGAGGTTCGGCAGCAGGATCTCCATTATCAATTCCAGACTGTCCCAGGGAGAGCGGTATGATCAGTGGGAGAGGGCCATGAAGGGAGAGGTGGACATTATGATCGGCCCCCGCTCGGCTCTCTTCACCCCCTTTTCCAACCTGGGACTGATTATCATTGACGAGGAGCACGAGGGGGCCTATAAGAGTGAAACCATGCCCCGCTACCATGCCAGGGAGGTGGCCGGACTGCGCGCCCGCCTTTGCGGAGCAGATGTGGTGTTAGGCTCCGCAACCCCTTCTGTGGAATCCTTTACGAGGGCTCTTCAGGGAGAGTACGGGCTTTTAAGGCTTACCAGGCGGGCGGCAGAAAACAGCCGCCTGCCGCAGGTGGAGACGGTGGATCTGCGGGAGGAGCTGAAAGCAGGGAACAAGACCATGTTCAGCAGGCGGCTGACAGAGCTGATGGAGGACAGGCTTGGCCGCGGGGAACAGATGATGCTTTTTATGAACCGGAGAGGCTACTCAAACTTTGTGTCCTGCCGCTCCTGCGGGGAGGCCGTCAAATGTCCTCACTGCGATGTGTCGCTGACCCTTCACAATAACGGAAGACTCTGCTGCCACTACTGCGGCTACTCCGTTCCCATGCCTGAGAAATGCCCGTCCTGCGGCTCTCCCTATATCGCCGGCTTTGGAACGGGAACTCAGAAGCTGGAGGAGATGACAAAGAGACTGTTTCCGGGGGCAAAGGTACTCAGAATGGATGCAGATACCACGTCAAAAAAGGGAGGCCATGAAGAGATTCTCTCGGCCTTTGCCGGCGGAGAGGCAGATATTCTGATCGGAACCCAGATGATTGTGAAGGGCCACGATTTCAGGAATGTGACCCTGGTGGGAATCATGGCGGCGGATCTGTCCCTGAACACGCCGGACTACCGCTGCGCCGAGCGCACCTTTCAGCTTCTGGTGCAGGCGGCCGGGAGGGCCGGACGGGGAGAGCGGGGAGGAAATGTGGTAATCCAGACCTACAGTCCGGACCACTACAGTATTGAGGCGGCGGCCAGACAGGATTACGAGGCCTTCTACCGCAGGGAGATTGCCTACAGGAGAATGATGAATTATCCGCCTGTCTGCCGGATGTCGGCAGTTCTCTTTGCAGCCAGGGACGAGGCGCTCCTTGAAGCCTTCACAGAGGCAGCTCTAAGCAGGGCCGAAGAGATTCTCTCCCGCCGCCGGGTGCCGTTCCAGCTGATCGGCCCGGTCAACGCGCCGGTTTACAAAGTTAATGATATATACAGAAAAATTTTATATATTAAGAGTCAAAGTTATGATATAATGGCCGCAGAGCGGCATTATATCTGCGCCGAGCCGCCGGCGCCCGAAGGGAGCCTGAACACTCCTGCGGCGAGTGCGCATCCCTCGGAGAGATGCATATCCGGAGGATATGACGGGATGGACGTTTGCGGACAGAGGCCGTCTGAGCCTGTGTACGGCGAAATCGGCGGGATACGGGAATGTATCGATTCCCTGCAGAAATCAAATCCCCGGTTCAGCTCCGTGTCCGTGCAGTATGATGTATGGTAGGATCTATGTTCCAGACAAGATTCAGATAAGATAAAGCAGAAAAAGGAGAGAGTTTAGATATGGCAATCAGAGAAATCAGAACCATTGGCGATGAAATCCTCAGAAAAGAGTGCAAGCCGGTAAAGGAGATGACCCCCCATACGGCAGAGCTTATCGAGGATATGTTTGACACCATGTACGAGGCAAACGGCGTGGGGCTTGCGGCTGTGCAGGTCGGCGTCAGAAAGCAGATTGTGGTCATTGATGTGGAGGACGGAAATCAGTATGTGCTGATTAACCCGGAGATCCTCGAGACGTCAGGAAGCCAGACAGGGCCTGAGGGCTGTCTGAGTGTTCCGGGAAAATCCGGCACCGTCACAAGGCCTGACTATGTGAAGGTGAAGGCTCTCAATGAAAAGATGGAGGAGTTTGTGCTGGAGGGAGAGGGACTGCTTGCAAGAGCCATCTGCCACGAATGCGATCACCTCTATGGAGTCCTCTATGTGGACAAGGTAGAGGGAGAGCTTGAGGATGTAAATGCAGATTTCGAGGAAGAATAAAGCAGAGGCAGGACGGGGAAAATCCCGGACTGAACCTGACAGAAGGCTAAGGAGTTGGTAAGCTTATGAAACTTGTATATATGGGAACGCCGGACTTTGCAGTTCCCCCCCTTACGGCACTGGTAGAGGCGGGGCATGAGGTGGCGGCTGTGGTGACACAGCCCGACAAGCCAAAGGGCAGAGGAAAGGCAGTCCTGATGACTCCCGTGAAGGAGAAGGCTCTCTCCTACGGGATTCCGGTCTACCAGCCGGCGAGGATAAAGAAAGACGAAGAATTTTTAAAGACGCTCAGAGAGATAAACCCGGACGCCATCGTGGTGGCTGCCTTCGGGCAGATTCTGCCAAAGGAGATCCTGGAGCTTCCGAAATATGGCTGTGTCAATATCCACGCATCTCTGCTCCCCAAATACAGAGGAGCGGCCCCGATTCAGTGGGCGGTGATTGACGGCGAAAAGGAGAGCGGCATTACCACCATGATGATGGATGTAGGCCTTGACACAGGCGATATGCTGGACCGGACAGTGATTCCCCTGGCGGAGGATGAGACGGGAGGAAGCCTGTTTGAAAAGCTCTCCAGGGCAGGAGGGCCGCTGATCTTAAAAACTCTCGAAGCCCTGGAAAACGGAACGGCTGTCCGCACGAAGCAGCCTGAGGAGGGGGCGACCTACGCAGGCATGCTTGACAAGTCCCTGGGCAATATTGACTGGACGCAGAGCGCGGCAAAGATTGAGCGCCTGATCCGCGGGCTGAATCCGTGGCCCAGCGCTTATACAGGCTACAAGGGAAAAACCATGAAGCTGTGGGCCGCTGATGTGCTGGAAGGGACATTTGAGGGAGTTCCCGGAGAGATTATAAAGGTGGAAAAGGAGCGTTTTCTCGTCAGGACGGGAGATGGCGCTCTGGCAGTAAAGGAGCTTCAGCTCGAGGGCAAGAAGCGCATGGACGCGGCGTCCTTCCTTCGGGGATTTTCCTTAGAAGAAGGGGAGATCCTCTGTCAGGGATAAATTTTGAGCCATAGGGGAAAATGAGTAGAAAGCTGGGAAAGCAGGGCCGCAGGCGGCAGTAAATGATTTAGTTGAGAAAAGGAGTCTTTCATCTATGTACTATGGTTATGGGTATTACCCGTTTTTTGATCCGACAATGATACTGGTTTTAATTGGCGTAATCCTCTCGCTGGCGGCTTCGGCCAAGGTCAAAAGCACCTTTGCCAGGTATTCGAAGGTGCGCTCCATGACAGGGATGACGGGAGCGGAGGCGGCCCAGAGGCTTTTAAACAGCCAGGGGATTTACGATGTGACAGTCCGCCGCGTGCCGGGAAGCCTGTCGGATCACTATGATCCCCGGACCAAAACGGTGAATCTGTCAGATGACGTCTACAGCTCCACCTCAGTGGCAGCTATCGGAGTCGCAGCCCATGAGTGCGGTCATGCCATTCAGCATGCAGTCGGCTACGCCCCCTTAAATTTCAGAAGCGCGCTGGTGCCGATTGCCAATTTCGGCTCACAGATTTCCTGGCCGCTGATTTTGATTGGAATCCTTATCGGAGGCTTTGGTTCCCCCATCGTCCAGCTGGGAATTATCCTGTTTTCGCTGGCAGTTCTGTTTCAGCTTGTCACCCTTCCGGTTGAGTTCAACGCATCCTCCAGGGCAGTCAGGCTGCTGGACTCCACAGGGATTCTTTCCGGAAATGAGGTGGACGGGACAAGACGCGTTCTGGGAGCGGCTGCCCTGACCTATGTTGCGGCAGCGGCAGGTTCGATTCTCCAGCTTCTGCGCCTTATCATACTGTTTGGAGGAAGAAGAAATAATGACTAGACCGGGAAGCAGAAAGCCGGAAAACGGAAAGCAGAGAGAAGGGAAGAAGGCCGGGAGCCCGCAGAGAATGCCGGATGCAAGAGAGATTGCCGCCGACATTCTCATGGAGGTGCTGGAAAAGAAACAGTACAGCCACGTGGTTCTCCTGAATGCCCTGAAAAAATATCAGTATCTGGAAAAGCAGGAGCGCTCCTTTATCAAGAGAGTGGTAGACGGGACGCTGGAGCGGCTGATGCAGATAGACTTTATCATTGAGTCATTTTCAAGCACCCCTCTGCGTAAGATGAAACCGACCGTGCGCACGATCCTCAGGATGGGGGTGTACCAGATCTGCTACATGGACCGGGTTCCGGATTCGGCGGCCTGCAATGAGGCGGTGAAGCTGACAGTAAAAAGAGGCTTCTCAGGTCTTAAGGGCTTTGTAAACGGAGTTCTCAGGAATATTGCCCGGAAGAAAGAGGAGATAAGCTGGCCTGACGACAGCGTCAGATACTGTCTGCCCCAGTGGATTCTCGGCCAGTGGGAGCCGGAATACGGCAGGAAGGCTGTTCAGGTGATGGCGGAGAGCTTCCTGAGAGAGAGACCTCTCACAGTGAGGATGAATCTGAACCAGGCCCCCAGGGAGGAAATTTTGGAATCTTTGAGGGAACAGGGGGTGGAGGTCATTGAGAGCGGCTACTCAGATCAGGTGGTATTCTTAAAAAATGTGGATTATCTGGAAGGGCTGGACGCCTTTGCAGACGGCTTTCTGCAGGTGCAGGATCTCAGCTCCTCCCTGGCCGGGGACGCGGCAGGGGTTAAGGAGGGCAGCCATGTCATTGACGTCTGCGGAGCTCCGGGAGGGAAAAGCCTTCATATCGCGGAGCTTTTGAACGGTACAGGGATGGTGGAGGTCCGGGACCTGAGTGAGTCAAAGATTGCGTTGGTGGAGGATAATATCCGCCGCTCCGGACTTTTCAACATAGAGGCCAGGGTTCAGGATGCCCTGGAATTTGACAGAGATTCTGAGGAGACAGCGGATCTGCTTATTGCGGATCTGCCCTGCTCCGGACTTGGAATTATGGGCCGCAAGCCGGACATCCGCTACAATATGACCAGGGAGCAGACCCTTGCCCTGGCCGGGCTTCAGAGGGAGATCCTGTCGGTTGTCTGGCGCTATGTCAAGCCGGGGGGGACGATGGTCTACAGCACCTGTACCATTGACCGGGCGGAAAATGAGGAAAATGCGGCCTGGATACTGGAAAATCTGCCCTTTGAGCCGGTGGATCTGACGGAGCGGATCGGGGAGGAGCTGGCAAAAACCCTCTGCCGCGATACGAGAAAAGAGGGATATGTGCAGCTTCTTCCTGGGTTTTACCCGGGAGACGGCTTTTTTATCTCCGTATTCAGGCGGAAGGAAGAGGGCAGGTAAACGGCAGGACTTAAGGCCTGCCGCATTTAGACGGACAGAGGACAGGTAGAAAAGATGAGTGAGAACAGGAAGGAAATTTTAGCAGAAGGATTTCTGACAGAAGGACAAAAAAACGAAAAACAGGAGTCCGAAGGCAGAACGGTTTCAGAGACAGATATCAAGTCCATGACGCTTCCGGAGCTGGAAGCGTATCTGAAGGAGATGGGAGAGAAGCCCTTTCGGGCAAAGCAGCTCTACCAGTGGATGCATGTCAAGCTGGCAGCCTCCTTTGACGAGATGACGAACCTCTCCAAGGGACTGAGGGAGACGCTTGGAAGGCAGTGCTTTTACGCCTCACTGACGCCGGTGGATGTGCGTATCTCGGCTGTGGACGGAACCAGAAAATACCTGTTTGAGCTCTCTGACGGAAACGTGATCGAGAGCGTGCTGATGCGCTATAAGCATGGGAACTCTGTCTGTATTTCCTCTCAGGTGGGCTGCCGGATGGGCTGCCGCTTCTGTGCGTCAACCCTTGACGGCCTGGAGAGAAATCTGAAGCCTTCCGAGATGCTGGAACAGATCTACAGGATACAGAGGGATACGGGAGAGCGGGTTTCCAATGTGGTAGTGATGGGCTCAGGAGAGCCTATGGACAATTACGACAATCTGATTCGCTTCATCCATCTTCTGACTGATGAGAATGGTCTGAATATCAGCCAGAGAAATGTGACGGTTTCCACCTGCGGCATTGTGCCGCGCATCCGCCAGTTTGCCGAGGAGGGGCTGCAGGTGACTCTGGCCCTGTCTCTTCACGCGCCGAACGACGAGGTGCGAAAGACCCTGATGCCTGTGGCAAAGAGCTATGCCCTCCGGGATGTGCTGGATGCCTGTCATTACTATTTTGAGAAGACCGGCAGAAGACTGACCTTCGAGTACAGCCTTGTAAAGGGTGTCAACGACAACCTGGAAGAGGCCAGGGCTCTGGCAGAGCTAATAAAAGACCAGCACGGCCACGTAAACCTGATTCCGGTAAACCCGATCAAGGAGAGAGATTATAAGCAGTCTGACCGGAAGGCCATAGAGGACTTTAAGAATTATCTGGAAAGGCGGGGCATCAATGTGACCGTGCGCCGAGAGATGGGCCGCGACATTGACGGGGCCTGCGGGCAGCTTCGCAAAAGTTATATTGAGAAGGAAAGGACGTAAGGAAGATGAAAGCCTGCGCTTTGACGGACATCGGGCGGGTGCGGTCAGTGAATCAGGATTCGCGCTTTGCCACAACGGAACCGATTGGACCTCTTTCAAATTTGTTTATCGTTGCAGACGGCATGGGCGGCCACAGGGCCGGCGACCGCGCATCCAGGCTTCTCATTGACAGCCTGACGGATTACATAGGAAACTGCGGCGACCAGACGGCGGTGGCGGCTTTAAATAACGGCATTGCCGAGGCCAACCGGAAAATCTATGAGGCAGCTGCGGCAGACCAGAGCTTAAGCGGAATGGGAACTACTCTGGTGGCAGCTACCATAGAGGGGGCTACCCTCTATGTGGCCAACGTGGGAGACAGCCGTCTCTACCTGATTGAGAGAGAGGGGATCCGCCAGGTAACACGGGATCACTCCTATGTGGAGGAGATGGTTTCCCTGGGGCAGATGAACCGGGGAAGCGCCGCGTACAGAGAACAGAAAAACATTATCACGAGGGCAGTGGGAATTGCAGACCATGTGGATGTGGACTTTTTTGAGGTGAGCCTGAAGGCGGGAGATTATATTCTCCTGTGCTCTGACGGGCTTTCCAACATGGTGGACAATTCTGCCATTTTCCGTCTGGTGCTCCTTCCCGGCCCTCTTGAGAGCAAGGCCAGAGCGCTTATTGCGTTAGCCAATCAGAACGGGGGAAAGGACAACATTGCAGTGGTCCTGATCGATCCCCAGATAAGTGAGGTGGACGGATTATGATGCTTAGACCGGGAATGTACCTTCAGGATCGATATGAGATTCTTGAACAGATTGGATCCGGCGGAATGTCAGAGGTCTACCGGGCGAAGTGCCACAAGCTCAACAGGCTGGTGGCCATCAAGGTTTTAAAAGAAGAATTCAGTTCCGACGCAGGCTTTGTGAAGAAGTTCAAGATGGAAGCCCAGGCGGCGGCAGGACTCTCCCATCCAAATATTGTGAGTGTCTATGACGTTGTGGACGAGGGAAGCATCCATTACATTGTCATGGAGCTGATTGAGGGGATCACCTTAAAAAGCTATATTACGAAAAAGGGAAGGCTCGGCTCCAAGGAGGCCATCGGGATTGCGCTCCAGGTGGCTCAGGGAATTGCAGCCGCCCACGATCAGCATATTGTCCACCGGGACATCAAGCCTCAGAATATGATTATCTCCAGGGACGGGAAGGTAAAGGTGGCAGATTTCGGCATTGCCAGGGCTGTCACCACCCAGACCATCGGGGCGACGGCTGTGGGCTCTGTGCACTATATCTCGCCGGAGCAGGCGAGAGGAGGCTTCAGCGATTCCAGAACGGATATTTACTCTCTTGGAATTACCATGTATGAGATGGTGACGGGAACCGTTCCCTTCGACGGAGACAATACGGTGAGCATAGCGCTGGCCCATCTGGAACAGCCCATCACCCCGCCTTCCAGGCTGAATCCCGAGGTACCGGTAAGCCTGGAGCGCATTATCATGAAATGCACTCAGAAGAAGCCGGAAAAGCGGTATGCAGATGTCTATGAGCTGATCTCCGATCTGCGCCATGCCCTTGTGGATCCGGATGACGACTTCGTGGCTCAGGAGCCGGAGGTGGATACCTCCTCGCCTACGATGGTGATCTCCGGGGATGAGCTGAGCCAGATTAAGAGCGCGCCCAGGCGCAGTACCGGCCCCATTGTCATGAGCGGCCAGAGCAACAGTCTCCGGGATGTGCCGGGTTCCGGCGGGCAGCATGAGAGAAGAGGCGACAGGGAGCACGGCTATGACAGAAGGAAGGAGCCGGAAAGCGGCCGAGAACTGAAACACAGCGGCTATGATAAGGAGTATGACAGAGATTACGAGCGGGGGCGCTCCGGCGGCTACGGACGCCAGGATGCCGCGGAGGACGGACGGAGCCTGGACTATGACTATGAGGAGGACTACGGCTATGACAGGGGCCGCAGCTCAGGCTACGGCGGTTCCGGCTCCAGCCGGACTTTGGGAGGCAAAAAGGGCGGCAGAGGAGGAAAAAGCGCAGATGTAAACCCCCAGATTGAAAAACTGCTCACCACGGTCGGCGTGGCAGTGGCCATCATCATCGTGGCAGTGCTGGTTGTGATCTTTGCAAAGCTTGGTGGGATTTTTAATTCCGGTTCCCACACAGAGCTGACGCTTCCGGCGGTGGAGTCCGGCGAAAGCGATTCAGGGCTTAAGGACACGGAAACAAGGGTTCCGGACTTCGTTGGAATGACAGAGGATGAGGCGGAGGAGAAGGCGAAGGAGAACCATCTGAAGCTGAGCTACAGCTATACTGCGTCGGAAGAGGAGAAGAAAGGGCTCGTGGTGGAGCAGAAGACAGAAGAGGGCACTGTGGTGGATAAGCAGTCCACAATCAGAGTTGTCGTAGGTGAGGGCGGAATGGAGTCCTCCACAGAGGAAGAGACAGATGCGTCACAGATCGATCTGACTGCCCTGGGACTTGAGGCTCTGGATGGAACAAATGCCAAAAACCTTCTTGAAGCCAAAGGCCTTAAGGTATCGCTTCAGTCTGAAAACAGCGACACCATCATAAAGGATCAGGTGATCCGGTACGAGCCGACGAGTGCCTCTCCCGGAAGCGAGATCCGTCTGTATGTAAGCTCAGGCCCTGCTGTTACTATGGTGCCGGTGCCTGATCTGACCGGAAAAACAGAGGAGGAGGCGGCACAGCTTCTGGAAGCGGCAGGCCTTACAGTAGCGCCAAAGGAGCAGATTCTCACACAGAAGAGTGATACGGTTTCCAGGGGAAAGATCATCAGCCAGATTCCGCTGAAGGATGAGGAGGTGCCTGAGGGAAGCGCAGTCAGCTATGTTGTAAGTATAGGCAAGGGGACAAAGTATGTGGCCATTGTCAATGACGATTATCCCCTTAAGGACAATTTCGGCCCGGGAGGCGCTTCCACCACAATCACGGTTGAGATTGTTATGGTGCAGACGGTAAATGGACAGAAGAGAACGACGACAGTTATGGACGCCAGGGAGATGAAGGGAGACGTCACGCTTCCGGTACATTATCAGCTTACAGGAGAGGACGGAGTTCTCACAGGAGAGCTTCAGATCCGCGATGTGACAAACGACAGAGTGCTGAAGACTTATCCTCTGGAATTTATGGAGGTAGACGCATAGGGATGACAGGAAAGATAATCAAGGGAATTGCCGGCTTTTACTATGTCCATGACGGACAGGGGAGAGTCTATGAATGCAAGGCAAAGGGTGTGTTCCGAAACAGGAAGATCAAGCCGCTAGTCGGAGATAATGTGGAGTTTGAGATTCTCGATGACAGGGAGGCAACGGGAAATATTGTCTCAGTCCTGGAACGGAAAAATTCCCTGATCCGCCCCGCAGTCTCCAATGTGGATCAGGCGCTTGTGGTCTTTGCGATCACGGAGCCTATGCCAAACCTCAATCTGCTGGACCGCTTTCTTGTGATGATGGAGCGCCAGCAGATACCGGCTGTTATCTGCTTTAATAAAATTGATCTCTCCTCGGAGGAGGAGATGGAGAAACTGCGGGCTATTTATGGCCCGGCCGGGTATGAGATCCACTTTATCAGCACCTACGAAGAGGCCGGGCTGAAGGAGATCCATGAGCTGATCCGCCACAAGACAACGGTTCTGGCAGGGCCGTCGGGGGTGGGAAAATCCTCCCTGACGAATTTCATTCAGCCTGATGCCTGCATGGAGACAGGCGTGGTCAGCGAAAAGATCAAGAGGGGAAAACACACTACCCGTCACTGCGAGCTGTTTTTCGTGGAGGAAAACACGTACATGATGGACACGCCGGGGTTCAGCTCCATGTATATTGAGGACATAAAGCCGGAGGAGCTGAAGGAATATTTCCCGGAATTTGCCGCAGAGGAGGATGGCTGCCGTTTTCTGGGCTGCGTCCACGTGGGAGAGCGGGTGTGCGGAGTGAAGGAGGCAGTGAAGGCCGGACGGATCAGCCGCAGCCGCTATGACAATTACCTGCTTTTGTATAAGGAGCTGAAGGATAAAAGGAGATATTAGACTATGATACGATTAGCACCGTCAATTTTGGGAGCGGATTTTTCACATCTGGGGGAGCAGATTCAGACTGTAGATGAGGCCGGAGCCCAGTATATTCATCTGGATGTGATGGATGGGGCCTTTGTGCCCAGCATTTCCTTCGGAATGCCTGTGATCCAGAGACTTCGCCCGCTGACAGAGAGAGTGTTCGACGTCCACATGATGGTGGAGGAGCCGGGCCGCTATGTGGAGGATATGAAAAAGGCGGGGGCCGATCTGATCTGTGTGCACCAGGAGGCCTGCTGTCACCTGGATCGGACAGTGAACCAGATTAAGGAGCTGGGCCTGAAGGCCGCTGTGGCTCTGAACCCGGCTACCCCTGTGTCCACCCTCTCCTGCATTCTGGGAGAGATCGACATGGCGCTTATTATGTCGGTAAACCCGGGATTCGGAGGTCAGAAATTCATCCCCTATACTCTGGAAAAGGTGAGAGAGCTCCGCAGAATGAGCGATGAGAGGGGACTTGACCTGGATATTCAGGTGGACGGCGGCGTGGGCCTTGACAATGTGCGCCAGGTGATTGAGGCGGGCGCCAATGTGATTGTGGCAGGCTCCGCAGTTTTTAAGGGAGATGCGGCTGCAAACACCAGGGCATTTCTGGAAATTTTCAGGGAGTACGACTGATCCGAAAGATTTGGTAAGCTGTGCCCAAGCGGCTGCAAAAAGAGCAGGAGAATGAAAGACAGAGGAAGAGTGAAAGACATCGAACGAGTGAAGGACAGCGGGAAGAGAGAAGGAATACGCGTGGCAGATTCAGAGAATACTAAGAAGAAAAGCCTGGCAGCGCCGGAGTCTGGGATGCAGGACTTTCCGGAAAGGGAAAGCGGGGCTCAGGCAAAAGACAGCGCCTTGGATGAAACATGTCTCATCCTCACCGGAGGCAGCATGGATCTGGCGTTTGCCAGACAGTTTATCGCTGCACGCAGATACGGCTGTGTGATCGCGGTGGACGCAGGCCTCGAGAGAGCCTCGGCTCTGGGCATTACGCCGGATGAGATTGTAGGGGATCTGGACACCGTGGATCGCCGTCTGTTTGAGAGCTACCGGCAGCAGCCGGAGGTGGAGCTTGAGATTCACCGGCCGGAAAAGGACGAAACGGATACGGAGCTGGCTCTCTGGATGGCAAAGCGGAAGGGATTTACCAGGATAGACATTCTGGGCGCCCTGGGCGGGAGGATGGATCACGCCCTGGGAAATATTCAGCTTCTTTTCCAGACCTTTGTGGATGGAATCAGAGCGGAAATCTACGACGAAAGGAACAGAATCTATCTGGCAGGCCCCGGCTGCACACCGTTTTTCAGGGACAGGATTTACGGCAAATATATTTCCTTTCTCCCTCTGACTGAGTCGGTGGAGGGAATCACCCTTAAGGGCTTTAAGTATCCTCTCTCCGACCGGGATATCCGGATCGGCACAAGCCTGTGCATCAGCAATGAGCTGGCAGAAGAGGAGGGAACTCTCTTCTTCCGGAAGGGGATCCTGATCTGTGTGGAGAGCCATGATTAAAAAGCTTCTGACCATCATGAGGGAGCGTTCCGGCTGACCGAATTTCTGCAAAAACTGACCTCTTATAAAAACTGAAAACTGCATGTTTGAATAGGTACAGACCTGTGATAAGATACAGATTATCAGTGAAAGGAATGCCGGAGCCCGGCAGCTGTTCCGGAAACGGGAACAGCCGGGGAGCCGGCTGACAGGAGGGACAGAAATTATGAACAGAAAAAATGACACAGCCTACAAAATTGCGATGACGGGGCTCATGGCAGCCCTCTCCTATGTGGTGTTCACCTTTGGCCAGATTCGTCTGACGCTTCCGGGAGGCGACGCCACATCCATCCATCTGGGAAATGCGGTCTGCGTGCTGGGAGCGCTTCTCATCGGCGGATTCTACGGAGGGCTGGGAGGAGCTATCGGCATGACCATTGGAGATCTCTTTGACCCGGTCTACGTGGTGTATGCGCCGAAGACCTTTATCCTGAAGCTCTGCATCGGCCTCATCACAGGCTTTGTGGCGCACCGGATAGGAAAAATAACTGCCAGCACCGATCGCAGGCATATATTGAAATACGTTATTCTGGCATCAGCGGCAGGCCTGATTTTTAATGTGATTGCGGATCCGCTGTTTGGCTATTACTATAAGCTGCTGATTATCGGAAAGCCGGCCGCAGAGCTGGCTCTCGTCTGGAATGTGGCCTCCACATCCATCAATGCGGTTGTTTCCGCTGTGGCTTCTGTTTTCATCTATATGGCTGCCCGCCCGGTGCTCAGAACCTCAGGCCTTCTCTTAAGGCTTTCATAAGGAGTACGAGATGAACGAGACAGGACAGAAAAAAATTGCAATGATTAATTCTATGGCAGGATATGGCCGCTGTTCCCTTACAGCGGCTATTCCTGTGATCAGCGCTCTGGGAATCCAGTGCTGCCCGGTGGTCACTTCCATTTTGTCCAATCACACCGGATATCAGAGCTGTTATTTTGATGATTATACAGAGCGGATGGTGCCGTATATGGATGAGTGGAAGAAGCAGGGCTTTGCCTTCGACAGCATTGCCACAGGATTTTTGGGCTCTGTCAGGCAGGTGCAGATTGTGGCAGATTTTATCAGCCACTTTAAACAGGAGGGAACGAAGCTTCTTGTGGATCCGGTGCTGGGGGACAATGGGAGCCTTTATTGCACCTGTACGCCGGAACTCTGTGAGGAGATGCGGGAACTTATCCAGTATGCAGATGTGATTACGCCGAATCTGACGGAAGCCTGCATTCTCACAGAAACTCCCTGGAGGGAGAAGGGGTGGAGCAGACGGGAGCTCTCCGACCTGGCTTACAAACTCCTGTTTATGGGGCCCGGAGCCGTGGTGCTGACCGGCGTTGAGAAGGGGCATTCCATTCTGAACGTGGTTCTCGAGAAAGGCCGGGAGCCGGTATTCTTAAGCTCCAAGTATGTGGAGAGCCGCAGGCATGGAACCGGGGATGTGTTCTCCGCCGTGACAGCTGCCCTGATGGTCAGAGGTTTCCCTCTTACGGAATGTGTGAAGAAGGCCGCCTCCTTTACACGAAAGTGTGTGGAGCGGTCAGAGGAGCTTCAGATTCCCGAGAAAGAGGGCCTGTGTATTGAGGAGTGTCTGCCGTCCCTACTGCGCATGGCAGGGCAGCGGACGAAAGGGTAGCTGCCCGGCGGGAGGCTGAACCGCTGTCAAAAAGCAGGGAAAAGGGGAAAATAGTCTTTTCATAAAAAGAAAACTGTAGTATAATCGAGGACAGTTCTATGAAAACAGAGGCGGCTTCTCAGAACCGCCGCAGGAGGAAAATATGTTAGATTTAAGATTTGTCAGAGAAAATCCTGAGATTGTAAAGCAGAACATCAGGAATAAATTTCAGGACAGCAAGCTGCCGTTAGTGGACGAGGTGATTGCCCTGGATGCGGAAAACCGCGCTGCCAAGAAGGAGGCAGACGATCTGCGCGCAGGAAAGAACAAGATTGCAAAACAGATCGGAGCCATGATGGCTCAGGGAAAGAAAGAGGAGGCCGAGGAGCTCAAAAAGAAGGTGGGCGAGGACGCGGCACGTCTGGCTGAGCTTGAGGAGAAGGAGAAGGAGCTCTCCGAGAGAATCACAAAGATCATGATGACGATCCCGAACATTATCGATCCGTCTGTTCCGATCGGAAAGGATGACAGCGAGAATGTGGAGGTTCAGAAGTACGGCGAGCCGGTTGTGCCGGATTTTGAGATTCCATACCATACAGAGATTATGGAGCGCTTTAACGGAATCGATCTGGACAGCGCCAGAAAGGTTGCCGGAAACGGCTTTTACTACCTGATGGGGGATATTGCAAGACTCCACTCTGCCGTGATCTCCTACGCAAGGGATTTCATGATCGACAGAGGCTTCACCTACTGCGTTCCGCCTTTCATGATCCGCAGCAATGTGGTGACAGGCGTTATGAGCTTTGCAGAGATGGATGCCATGATGTATAAGATCGAGGGAGAGGATCTCTACCTGATCGGAACCAGCGAGCACTCCATGATCGGAAAGTTTATCGACACGGTTCTGAAGGAGGAAGAGCTTCCAAAGACGCTGACAAGCTATTCCCCATGCTTCAGAAAGGAGAAGGGCGCTCACGGAATCGAGGAGAGAGGCGTATACAGAATCCATCAGTTTGAAAAGCAGGAGATGATCGTTGTCTGCAAGCCGGAGGACAGCAAGATGTGGTTTGACAGGCTGTGGCAGAATACTGTCGATCTGTTCCGCTCTCTGGATATTCCAGTGCGGACACTGGAGTGCTGCTCCGGCGATCTGGCTGATCTGAAGGTGAAATCCGTGGATGTGGAGGCATGGTCCCCAAGACAGAAGAAATACTTTGAGGTGGGAAGCTGCTCCAACCTGGGAGACGCTCAGGCGCGCAGGTTAAAGATCCGTGTAAACGGAGAGAACGGCAAATACTTTGCCCACACTCTGAATAATACGGTAGTGGCTCCGCCGCGTATGCTGATTGCATTCCTGGAGAACAATCTGCAGGCTGACGGTTCTGTGAGAATCCCGGAGGTTTTAAGACCGTACATGGGCGGAAAGACAGAGCTGAGATAAGACATTACAATTCGATACAAACATTAGGAGGACTGTCCGGAGTGAAGCTTCGGCAGTCCTTTTCGGCGTAAAACTGGCTGAATCCAGGCTGAACTTTGCCTGAATCAGATATTTCAAAAAATAAGGCCCCCAAAAAAATAACTAAACTTAAACAAGGGAAATTCAGAAAATGAGGAAAATATATGAAAGCGTGTCTTGAATTTTTCAAAAAAGAAACGGTTCTCTGCTGCGCGGCTGTCCTGGCCCTGGCATCCATGGCCTTCGTACCGCCGGACGCGGTGTACCTGTCCTACCCGGACTACAGGACTCTGGCTCTCCTGTTCTGTCTGATGGCGGTGGTGGGAGGCTTCCAGTCCATCGGAGTCTTCACCCTCCTTGGCCAGAAGCTCCTGGCCGGGGCAGGGAACGTGAGGAGGCTTTCCTCTGTGCTGGTGTTTCTGTGCTTCTTTTCCAGCATGATCATCACAAACGATGTGGCGCTTATCACCTTCGTACCCTTCACCATTCTGGTGTTCCGGATGACGGGAAAGGAGAAAAACCTGTTAAAGATCACGGTACTGGAAACCATCGCGGCCAATCTGGGAAGCATGGCCACGCCGGTGGGAAACCCGCAGAATCTGTACCTGTACTCCATCTCCGGCATCTCCATGAGCGAGTTTCTGGGGGCGGTGCTCCCCTACACGGTTCTGGCGGCAGCCCTGCTCTGCGCCGTTCTCTTTTTTGAAAAGAAGGAGAGAATCCGGGTGGAGGTGAGCATGGGGGCCCTGAATCTTCCGGTAAAGATCTTCTTTCGCCGGCTGGGGCTGTATCTGGGACTTCTGATTCTCTGCTTCCTTGTAGTCTTTCGGGTGCTTCCCTACCTGCCGGTTCTTGGTGTCGTGGCCGCGGCCGTGTACCTGTGCGACCGGAAAATTTTGAAGGAGATCGACTATATGCTCCTTCTGACCTTTCTCTGCTTCTTCGTATTCATCGGAAACGTAAAGCGCATTGACCAGGTGAGCTCCCTTCTGATGTCCATGATCCAGGGCAGGGAGCTCCTCACAGGCATTCTGGCCAGCCAGATTATCAGCAACGTGCCTGCGGCTATTTTGCTCTCCGGGTTTACGGAGCAGATTGTGCCTCTGCTCACTGCAGTGAATCTGGGAGGGCTCGGGACGCTGATTGCTTCCCTGGCAAGTCTGATTACATACAAGTTTTATACGAGAGAATTTGCGCAGCAGAAGGGAGAGTTTCTGAAGGTATTTACCAAGTGGAATGTGATATTTCTGGCGGCGCTTACGGCGGCAGCTTTTCTGATAGGGCTTATGGCTGGGTAAGCTGTCCTGCCTGCCGGCATTTTCGGATATTAATCTATTTATATCTCAATGCTGCCTTCTCATCTCAATGCTGCCCTCTCAGCGGCCCGCCGCAATGGGGGCAGAATGAGCAGCCGCCGGAGTGTCCTAAAAAGCAGCCGCAATGGGGACAGCGGTTGAAAACGGCGATAAAAACAATGGCAGCCAGTAATTCAAAGATGGCAGCGATAACCAGCCAAAGCAGTTTCAGCCAGCAGCCCAAAAGAATCAGTATAATTCCCAGCGCCCAGGAAATCCAGGAGATGATACACACATATTTTAACGGAATTTTTCTCATAATTTTCTCCTTCAAATTTCAGTATTTCACTTTTGTATGAGACTGCCAGCCTGACGACGGATAGGAAGTCATTTACTAGGCAAGACGTTCGGAGGGGAAGCCTCTTTCTGCGTTCAATATGATTGCGTTTCTGTTTTTCTTTTTCTTTCATCATACCACATTCTGTAAAAAAATCATGCCCCTCTGTACCGATTTTTTGCGGGCCCCGGGGCTCCCCTCCTGCAGGGACTGCTGACTGCTTGACCGTTTCCGTCCCTCTGTGCTAAAATTCCATATACAGCCGCGGCGCAAAGAAAAGGAACGGCATGAGAAAGATACAGCATAAGGAAGAAACAGCATAAGAAAGAAACGACAGCCGCAGGAAGGGCGCCGCTTACATTTGGGAGGAAGCAGATGGAACGAGATCTGACGAAGGGAAATATTGTGTTTACGCTGGCAGGCTTCAGTCTTCCGCTGATTTTGAGCGGAGTGCTGCAGCAGCTCTACAACTGGGCGGATGCCTTCATTGTGGGAAATATTGAGGGGGAGCTGGCGCTGGCCGCAGTGGGAGCCACGGGAACCATCACAAATCTGTTTGTTATGGTGATCACCGGACTGACGCTGGGACTTTCCATTCTGGCGGCCCAGAAGTACGGGAGAGGGGAGCGGGAGTCCCTGAGGAGGATTCTCTCCACCTTCTCCATTGTCCTGGGGGTTCTCTTTCTTCTGACTGCCGCCGCAGGGCTTTGGCTCTCAGACGGGATTCTCCGGCTGCTCCACACGCCGGAGGATATTTTCGATATTTCAGAGGGGTATCTTCGGATTATTCTCACGGGAATTCCTTTTATCACCATCTACAACGTGTATTCTGCCGTCCTGAGAGGCCTTGGCGACAGCCGGGCACCGTTTTTGTCTGTGCTGGTGTCAGCGGCGGCCAATGTGATCTTAGATCTGGCCTTTGTGGGAGGACTCAGGATGGGAGCGCCGGGAGCTGCCGCTGCCACGGTTATCTCACAGGCTCTGATGACTGTGTTCATTGTGTGCTATGCCGGCAGGAAATATGAGATTCTGCGCTTTTCCAGGGAAGAGAAGCTGGTGGATAAAAAGATTCTTGTGCAGGGATTCCAGCTGGGACTGCCGCCGGCAATCCAGTCCAGTGTCAACTCCTGCGGAAACCTGCTGCTGCAGAATTTTATGAACAGCTTCGGCACCCAGACGGTGGCTGCCATCACAACTGCCTACCGGGTAGATTCCATCCTTCTGCTTCCCATCATCAATCTCGGCTCCGGTATTTCCACTGTGACAGCCCAGAATATGGGGGCCGGAAACAGAGCCCGCGCAAAGAAGGTGCTTTTTGCAGGCTCCGTCATGATGCTCTGCGTGTCCATCTGCCTGACTTTTCTGATCCTTTCTGCGGGAGGGCCTCTGATTGCCCTGTTCGGTGTGACAGAGGAGTCCACGGCCATCGGGGCGTCCTTTTTCAGGAGTATTGCAGGCTTCTACACTGTCTACGGCTTTGCCATGGCTTTCCGGGGATTTCTGGAAGGCTGCGGGGATGTACTGTATTCAAGTATTGCAGGCATAGCAGCCCTGGCTTCGAGAATTCTCATCTCTTACCTGTGCGTTTCCGTCTGGGGAAATATGGTGATTGCCTATGCAGAGGGAATTTCCTGGATTCTGCTTCTCGCCCTCTATTTGGTTCGTTTCCTGTGGAAGCAGAGGAAGCCCTGTGGCAGAAGGGAAGAAACAGAGCCATAAACAGCAAAAGAGCAGACGAGGTTTCGGGAAGGAACTTCGTCTGCTCTGTTTTTTGCCTGACAGGAAAGCACCTGCTTTACAGCCGCGCCCGGCTTTCCCATTGATTAAAGCTCTGTGAAATGGTTGCTCGGCTCGGCGATCAGGGAATAGTTGGTGTGGTAGATGACAAAGCCTGGGGCGGCTCCGGCCACCTTTTTGATATTTTTTTTCTGAATGTAGTCGATCTCCACTTTCTCATTTTCCCGTCCCTTGGAGTAGAAGGCTGCCAGAGCCCCGGCCTCCTCAAATACCCGGTCAGGGAGCTCTCTGCCCTCGCTCTTTACGATGACATGGGAACCGGGGATCCCCTTTGCGTGGAACCACCAGTCGTTTCCCGTGGCGAACTTAAAGGTCAGCTCTTCATTCTGGTAATTGTTCTTTCCCACATAGATGTGGAAGCCGTCGGAGGAGAGGTAGTGGAAGGGACGGCTTGTGATTTTCTGCTTTTTCATGTTGGGGCCGTGTTTTTTAATGAAGCCGTATTCGGTCAGCTCCATCTTGATCTGCGTCAGATCCTCCTCCTTCAGAGCGATGTCCAGGGAGGCGCTGATGGATTCCAGATGGTCGATCTCCCGCTTCGTCTCCTGTATGAGCTCCGTCAGGGCCTCAAAGGTGCGCTTCTGCTTATTGTACTTCTCAAAATATTTTCTGGCGTTCTCCTGAGCCGTTTTCGTCTCATCCAGAGGGATCCTTATGGTCTCATTTGTGTAGTAGTTGAGACAGGACAGCTCCTTTTCCCCGCCGGACAGCTCATAGCCGTAGGTGTTTAAGAGTTCCCCGTAAATGCGGAATTTATCCCGCTTTTCCGTATCCTTCAGCTGCTTTTGCTGAAGATCGTACTTTTTGTAGTTTCGCTCCAGGGCGGTCTGGACGATGCGCCTGAGATCAGAGGATTTCTGGCGGATTCTGGTGATGGTGCTCCTGGAAGCGTAGTAGGTTTCAAGCACCTGGCTCATGGAAGGATACTCTCTGAGGGAAAATCCCGGCGCCAGAGCTGTAAAGGGCAGGGCAGAGAATTCGGAAGGCTCGTCTCCCTTAAAGAGAATGCAGGGGGAGAACTGTCCCTCCCTCACCGAATCCATGGCAAGCGCAATGGTATGGCTCAGATGGATCTGCTCTGCCTCAGACAGGTCAGCGGCGGGGACGGAGGAGTCAATGCTTGCCAGATGACAGAATTCCTCTGCCATTACAGGGCTGATTCCTGTCAGGCGGCAGTAAACGGCCTTTCCCACAGGACCGGCAAACTCTGAGAGGGCGGCCCGGATCTCCTCCTCGTCCACGGCCAGGGGATTGAGCTTGTCGGTGGTCTGGGGAATAAAATATTCTCTGCCCGGCAGAACCTCCCGCACGGAGCTTACCTGGGCAGAGATATGCTTAATGCTGTCGATAATGACCCCGTCCATGGTGCAGAAAATGATGTTGCTGTGTTTTCCCATCAGCTCTACCATGAGCCTCTTGCGGCAGAGATCTCCCATCTCGTCCAGATGTTCAATTTCAAATTCAATGACCCTCTCAAGTCCCGGCTGGGTCACAGAGACAATACGCCCGTTTCCGATGTGCTTTCTCAAAAGCATGCAGAAATTCGGGGCTGTGAGAGGGCTGTTCTTATTCCCGTCCGTCAGGTATGCCAGAGGAAGGCTTGCGTTGACAGACAGAAGCAGTCTGTAGTTTTCTCTGTTATTTTTTATGGTAAATAAAAGTTCGTCCTTTTCCGGCTGGGCAATCTTGGCGATCTTTCCGCCGGCAATGGTGCGGTTAAACTCATGCACCAAAGATGCGATGACAATTCCGTCAAATGCCATAAAAGAGTCTCCTTTCCGTTTCGTTTATAGCTGTTTTACTGTGCCGGATCACTTTTTAGAGCCTGGAAGCTGTCCTCCCCGGGATCCGAAAGGCGAAGGAGGAAGACGGCGAGGGCCAGCAGATCCGCACACCCTCCGGGGCTGATGTTCCTGGAGATAAAATCACGGTTCAGCTGTGCCAGTCTGCAAAGCCCGTCCTCTGCAAACACACCGCCGCCGGACAGGAGGGCGGCAGCCTCCTCACGAACGTAGGCGGCGGCCTCAGGGCCTCCCCGGTGAAGCACGTTGGTGTCTTCTGCCCGGGCCATCAGGTGAAGAAGGGTCTGGAGTCTTACAAGATTCCACTTCCCGTCCAGTCCGCTGTCAGAAAGAGAGCCGCGGTCCGGCTGTGAGACTCTGTCCGAAAGGGAGAGGGAAGGCTTTGGAAAGGGACGCAGAAGCTCTGCATATGCGGCCGCACCTGTAAGAGCGGGGCAGGCAATCTGACTGAGAGAAGGAAAGCCGTCAGCTGCCTCTCCCCGGATACCCCGGCAGCCGTATTTCAGATAGAGCCGTTCCCCGTGGGAGAGACAAAGGCGGTCTTCCCCTCTGCTTTCTGCCCTCTTATTCAGCGCCTCAAAGTCTCTTTCTGTCTCCTCTCTGCAGAGCTCTCCTGCCAGGGAGAGAAGGTCCGGGACAGAAAGGTCCCACTCTCCTGAAGCAGATGGAGGAAGCTGCCCGGAAATCCTCTCTGAGAGCTGCCTGCCGTACTGATATCCGGCTGCAGCCGCCAGAAGTCCCATGGAGAAGATCATTCCCTTGTGGGTATTGACTCCGCCTGTAGCCCGGAACATGGCTTTCTCTGCCTGCAGCCCTGTTCTGCGGATGCGCCCAAACAGGAGGGAGGGATCCTCACAGTGCAGTCCCTCAGAAGCCATTTCCCGGATATAGGGGACGACGGCCTCTGTGCTGTCAAGAAAGGTCTGAAAACACATGTCCCTGTGGGAGCCGTTGTCACGGAGATCCACAAGACCTGGCTTGGGAGTGGCTGAAACCTCGTCAATGAGGGCCATCCTGGCAGACTGGAGAATGCAGTTCAGAAAGCTGTCCTCGAGAATGAGCCGTCTGACGCAGGCCGTCAGCTCTTCTAGCGAGTGGCGGCGGCTTCTGGCGCAGGCCTGGGCCGGCTCTGAGCAGAGGAGGCAGCGGCGCCCGGGAAGTCCGATGTCCTCCCTGGAAACCTTGCTTCGGTCTGTCCGGATGATGTCGATGTCATAAAGCCTTCCGGCCGGCTCTGCCTCCTCCACGGCCGAGGTAATGCGCTTTAGCTCCTCCGGTGTCCCGTCTGCGCAGAAGATCAGCTCAAGTCCTGTGTGTTCCTCTATGCTCTCCTGTGACAGGATGGAGATCCCGGCGTCAGAGAGGGCCTGCTTCACAGCCTGCACACCTCGCTCAAAAAAGCTGGGAACCCCGCGAAACACCTTTACAGGCCCCGGTATGTTCAGGGTAAAGCTCACTACCGGGAGGCCGTACAGGCCGATGAGCCTTTCCTGGACGGCGGCTCTCCGCTCTCTGGCATTCATCATATCCTCGACGGTAACTTCATAAAAGCGGAGTGTTTTCTCCGCGCTTGTATGGTCTGTTTTCATAAAATCTCCTGAAAGTGAAAGATGCGGGAAATACCCGCCCGTTAAGATCAATCTCCCCTATTATAATGAAACTTTCAGAGAAGTACAACCTTTTTCCGGCTGCTTTTGTGCGGGCGCGGATAGGATTTTCCCTATGTGCTTCATAGGCCTTTATGTATTTGCCCTTAGGGAAGGCCGGTGATACCATAGCAGTATCAGATACAGCGAAAACTGTACAGATTGGCTCTGCAAAGGAGGAAATGCCATGAAAATTGAGAGAGCAGCAGTTGCCGGAACCCTGGAGTCCAGCGACGCGCAGATTACAGTAGAACCGGGAACGGAAGGAATTGAGCTGACCATTGAGAGCAGCGTGATTCATCAGTTTGGAAAGCAGATCAGGGCGGTGGTTCTGGAAACCCTGGAACGGCTGGAGGTGACAAACGCCCGCGTGACGGTAGTAGATAAGGGGGCCTTAGACTGTACCCTCAAGGCCAGGGTAGAGTGCGCCGTATACCGGGCAAACGGTATTTCGGAAAATCTTCCATGGGGAGGTGTGATCCGGTAATGAGTCATCCGAATAAAAAACGCCTGAGGCGTTCCATGATGTTTTTAAACTGCCAGAAGCCGGGACTTATCAAGGATCCGTACATTTACGGCCCTGATTCCATTATGCTGGATCTGGAGGACGCAGTGGCGGAAAACCAGAAGGACGCGGCCAGGTATTCCCTGTTTCACGCCCTGAAGGAGATCGACTACCGCGGTGTGGAGCGGGTCGTCCGCATTAATGGACTGGACACTCCCCACTGGAAGGAAGATATCCGCGTCTGCGTGGCCGGAGGGGCTGACACGATCCGGATTGCCAAGACAGAGCGGGCAGAGGACGTCCGGGCAGTGGAGGAGCATGTGCTGGCGGCAGAGAGAGAATTTGGACGGCCGGAGGGCAGCACCCTTCTGATGGCCGCTCTGGAATCCTGCAGGGGTGTGCTGAATGCCCTGGAGATCTGCGAGGCTTCCGACCGCCTGATCGGAATTGCCCTGTCCGGCGGCGATTACACAAAGGATCTGCAGACAGTGATCACCGGCACGGGCGTGGAACTTATGGGGGCCAGACAGCACATGATCATGGCCGCCCGGGCTGCAGGCGTCCAGTGCTTTGACACCGTATTCACGAACCTGGACGATATGGAAGGGTTTGCAAGGGAGACGGAGATGATTAAGCGCATGGGCTTTGACGGGAAATCGCTGGTCAATCCGCGGCAGATAGCAGTCGTTCACCAGATTTTTACTCCGACCCAGAAAGAGATCATCTTTGCCGAAAAGGTAGTCAGGGAGATTGACGAGAAGAAGGCAAAGGGAATCGGCGTGTTTACCGTTGACGGAAAAATGATAGACATTGCCTTCTATGACGGGGCAAGGAGGACTCTGGCCCTGGCAAAGGCGTCAGGCGTTTATGAGGGGGATTTGTAAGATGATCAATAAAGCAGGCAGAGAGATACCGGAAGAAATCTTAAAGGCTACTGGAAAGAAGCCCTTTGAAGGCGCATATGCCTACGACAATTATGAGTACAAAAAAGCGGCTCCAACAGTGCGGGCCCTGTCTGACCCGAAGCGGTCGAAGATGGTGGACTCCATCCGTGAGGCCCTGGAAAAATGCGGGCTTCGTGACAATATGACACTTTCCTTCCACCATCATTTCCGTGAAGGCGACTATGTGCTGAACATGGTCATGGAAGAGGTCCACCGGATGGGAGTAAAGGGCATCACCATCTGCGCCAGCTCCATGGGAAAGGCCAATGATGCGATCGTGCCCTACATCGAGGACGGGACGGTGACGGGCATTCAGTCCTCCGGCGTGCGGGGAAAAATCGGACAGGCCATATCTTCGGGAAAGCTCAGAGATCTGGCGATTATGCGCTCCCACGGCGGCCGTGTGCGGGCCATTGAGTCCGGCGAGGTGCACATTGACATTGCCTTCATCGGCGCGCCCACCTGCGATGAGTACGGAAACTGCAGGCCAAACGGGGGAAAGAGCGACTGCGGCGTGCTTTCCTATGCCATGGTGGACGCCCAGTATGCGGACAAGGTTGTGGCAGTTACAGACTGTCTGGTGCCCTTCCCAAACATTCCGGCCAGCATTTCCATGACAAATGTGGACTATGTCTGCGTGGTGGATGCCATTGGAAATCCGGCTAAGATCGCCACGGGAGCGGCCAAGCCCACCACAGATGTGAGAAAGCTGATGATGGCCGACTACTGCACCCAGTTTGTCATCCACACGCCCTATTTCAGGGACGGCTTTTCCTATCAGACGGGAGTGGGGGGAGCGTCCATCGCCTCCACGATTTCTCTGGGAAAAATCATGGAGGAGAGAGGGATCACCATGGGCCTGGGCTTGGGAGGAATTACAACCCCCATGTGTGAGCTTCTGGAAAAGGGGCTCATAAAGACGCTGGTGGACACCCAGGACTTTGATCTGGGAGCCATCGAGTCCATCAAGAAAAACCCGAACCATGTGGAGATCTCCGCGTCTGAGTATGCCAATCCCTTTAACAAGGGGGCCTATGTCAACAAGCTGGATTTTGTGATCCTGGCTGCCCTTGAGGTGGATGTGAATTTCAACTGCAATGTGGTGACCGGCTCCGACGGAGTCATCACAGGGGCCCAGGGAGGACATCCCGATACGGCAGCAGGGGCCAAGTGCACCATTGTCATCACTCCTCTTTTACAGGGCAGAATACCGGCTGTCTGCACGGATGTGACGACGGTTACGACTCCCGGGGAAACGGTGGATGTGGTAATCACTGATTACGGAATTGCCATTAACCCAAGGCGCCAGGATCTCATCGACTGCATGAGGGAGAGCAGGGTAAAGCTGCCGTTCTGCACCATCGAGGAGCTGCGGGACAGAGCCTACGCCATCACCGGAAAGCCGGAGCCGGTTCAGTTTGACCACCGTGTGGTGGGAATTATCGAGAGCCGTGACGGCACTATTATGGATGTGGTGAGAAAGGTTAAAGAATTTGAATTTTAAACAGAATTTGAATTATAAATAAATATAAATAAAGAAGATAAGAAGGTACGTCCAGGGCCAGAGCCTGAGGACAGAAGCCTGAAAGAGGGCATTCC
This sequence comes from Clostridium sp. M62/1, assembly GCF_020736365.1. Lineage (NCBI taxonomy): Bacteria > Bacillati > Bacillota > Clostridia > Eubacteriales > Clostridiaceae > Clostridium > Clostridium sp. M62/1. Next base: position 2,193,742 of record NZ_CP085988.1, read on the forward strand.
CCGGAAAGGGCGGAGTTTATCTCCCAATTTTCGAGGGAGTGCTTTTCTGCTTTCCGGCTTTTTCCAGTCCGTCTCTTTTTCCAGTCCGTCTCTTTTGCCAGTTCGTTTCTTTTACCAGTCCGTCTTTTTTTCCAGTTCGTTTCTTTTTCAGTCCGTCTGAAAAAATTTCTGCAGTTTTTCCGGAAACATTTCCGGAAAAGTTTCCCGGAACGCTCCTGGCCGGGACGTTCAGACTGCAGAAACAGTGCCGGGCTTTGAGTCCTGGACTTCCTGCTCCCTCTTTACGCAGGAGAGAAGGATCCCGATGAAATCACGCATATATTTCGTCAGGTACAGTTCTTTTTTGTGGCAGATATAGCAGTGCCGCTCCGTCGCGGAGTTTAAAACGGGATAGATGCTTGCCTGGCATCCGGACTCTCTGATGTCGTCGAGATAGCTTCTGGGACAGAGCATCACGGCGCCGCAGGCCAGGCACACCTTCTTTTCCACCTCAATGCTGCCGGTTTCCAGCAGGATCTTCGGATGGATGCCGCTTGCGATAAACAGACTGTCCTGAATGGTCCGCACGTTGTGGCCCGGCTTATTGGAGATAAAACGCTCGTGTCCGGCCTCGGTGATGGAGATGGGGGTTCCGCTTGGAATCCGCTTTGCCAGATCAGTTGTCCCTGCGGCCAGAAGCACCAGCTCCTCGCTCTCCAGCAGGTGGTAGGAAAGCTCCTCACGGCGGGCCACAGTTGTCATACAGGCCAGATCCACGCTTCCGTTCAGAACCAGATCCTCCATGCGGCTGGAGCCCTGTTCCAGAATTTCGATGTCCACATGGGGGTATTTCTCAAAAAAAGGAGGGAGAGCCAGGGGCAGAAGCTGCATCCCCCTCTGGACCGGAATGCCGAACCGGATTTTTCCGTGCTCCTCCGTCCTTATTTCCTCGATTTCCCTTTCCAGATTCTGCTGGATGGCGAGGATCTGCTTGGCGGCCTCCACGTATTTTTCCCCGGCCGGAGTGAGAGAGATAGGATCTGTGGAGCGGTTAAAGACCGGGGCTCCCAGGTTTGTCTCGGCCAGCTTCACCACCTGGCTCAGGGAGGGCTGGGAGATAAAAAGCTTCTTCGCCGCTGCGGTGATGCTGCCCTCCTGCAATATGGTCATAATGTACTGTGCGTGCTTCAGATTCACGAAAGCCTCCTTTGAATGTCTGACGGTTTCCTTATCTTTGCTGTTTCAGCATTGTATTTATCATACTATCTTACGGGCAAAAT